>CAWDED010000013.1:0-14182 GCA_963801225.1 uncultured Alphaproteobacteria bacterium | reverse complement strand
CCAGATGTGCCTCGGCATAGGCACCGAGGAGTTGGGGCGCGTCCCCAGCCGGACAACTCAGCGCGACATAGCCATCGGGACGCACCAATACGACCAGCGGCGATGCGCCGAACACATGGCGGAAATCACCCTCGCGCGTTGGTGCGGGCCGGATGGCGACGGGCTTTCCGAAGGGCGGTTCCGGGACCGTCTCGCCAGCTTCCGATACCGACAGAACGGTGAAATCGGAGGGGTCCAGAACGTCCTGGCTTCTGGCGAGGCTCCAGCCATCCGCGCCGGCCCGTTGCAGCTCGACATCGGGCAGCCGGTCGCCCGCGTGCAGGGCCGCGTGGGCGCCGCCGCGCGCATTCAGCGGGCTTTCGCGATAGGCAATGGCCACCTGGCTCATCCGGGCCGTCGCACGCTCCTGCACGATCTCGCGCGCACCGAGCCAGGGGCTGACGTGGTCGATCAGCCCGCGCCGCACCGGGTTGGTCGAGGCCATGCCGTCGGTCAGCTTCTCAGTGCCGAACAGCACGTCGCGGATCACCGGCAGGCGCTCGGCCTCGTAGCTGTCGACGAGGCTTTCCGGCGCCTCGCCGCGCATCACCCGGGCAAGCTTCCAGCCGAGGTTGATCATGTCCTGCAGGCCGGTGTTCATCCCCTGTGCCCCGGCGGGCGAGTGGATGTGCGCGGAATCGCCGCCGAGCAGCAATCGCCCGACGCGTAGCCGCGAGACCATGCGGGAGTTGATCCGGAACCACGAGCTCCAGACCAGCTCGCCGAGCCGTCCCGGCAGATGCGCGCGGCGATCGAACACCTCCTGCAGTCCCGCCAGGCTCGGCGCCGCCCCGTCGCGCGGCAAGTCGGAGGCGATCAGCCGGAACCGGCCGCTGCCGAGGGGAAACATTCCGAGAAAGCCGTCGTTCGAGGAGAAGATATAGAGCTCTCCAGGTTCCAGCCCGCCGTCGACCTGCATATCGCCGAGGGCGAATTGCTTGCCGACCGGCTTGCCCTCGAACGGCAAGTCCAGCGTGCGCCGCACCAGGCTGTGCGCGCCCTCAGCAGAGATGATCCAGGAGGGACGGAGCTCTTCCAGCCCACCGTCGGCGCGGCGCAGCACCGCGGTGGGCGGCTCATCGGCGCCGATCCGTTCCCCTTGACCAAAGGCGATCATCTCGGTGCCCCATTCGACGGCGACGCCGTGGCTGGCAAGGGCATCGCGCAGCAGCGTTTCGGTTTCGACTTCGGTCACGAAAAGGATGAAGGGAAAGCGACTTTGGACATGGGCAAAGTCGAGCCGGAACAGCGGTTTGCCCTCGCCATAGAAATTGCCGTAGCAGGTGGGCAGGCCACGGGCGATCAGCGGCTCGGCCAGGCCGCGCTGATGAAGGAGCTCCAGGGTTCTCGCCTGGACGCCGATGGCGCGCGAGGTCGTGGCGGGCCGGGCGGCCTTTTCGACCAGGCGGACGGCGATGCCCAGGCGGGCCAGCTCGTAGGCGGCCATCAGACCGGTCGGGCCGGCGCCGACAATCAGGACGGGATTGGACATTGGGACACTCCTTCTGGATACGGGACGCAAGCGGCCCGGTTGCGATGCTGTTCATCGTGGCGCGGCAACGATCCTGCCCGGCCATGGGGCAGGCCCTGCTTTGGCTCAGGTTCGTTTGTGGCGTTTGGCCGGCCTACGGGCGCAGGCGCTTGGTCCCGCCGCCGGCGAAGACGCCCTTCGGGCTCGTCGCGACCAGGCTACCGATGAGCCGCGTGACGATGGGAAGCGATGACAGGTTGAAGACCGTGGCGCGCAGCCAGACCCGGAACCGAGAGCTCGGCACGATCCATTCGGCAGTGCGGCGACCCGCGGCCTGCTTCTTTTCGGCTTCGGGCCGAACCACGTTCTCGAATGCAGCCAGGGCCGCCTCGATATCGTCGTGGTCGGACAGCATGCGGGCAAGGACATGGGCGCCGCCGATGGCCAGCGAGGCCCCCTGACCGGCCAGAAGCGACACCGCATAGGCCGCGTCGCCGACGAGGACCACGCGGTGCCCGTGCCACTTCGCGATCTTCGTCTGGGCAACGACGTCGTAGTATATCTCGGCTCCGTCCGGAGCGGCGGCAATGATTTCGGGGATCAGCCAGTCCAGATCGCCGAAATGCATTGCGATGGCCTCTCGGGCGTCGGGAGCGCGCTCGGGCCGAGGGTCCTGCCAGATGAAATAGACCGCGACTTGATCGTCCTGCATTCGATAGAAGCCGGCCTGCCTGCCAGACAGCGACAGCATGACGAACTTGTCCTCTGCGGCCTTGGCCACCGCCTCTGACCGGAAGATATAGGCGGCGGTGTGATATCCCAGGAACTTGACGGCTTCTGCCTCCTTGACGAACAGTTGCCTCCTGATTCCGGAATGCAGTCCGTCTGCGCCGACGAGGATATCGGCGTCCAGTCGCTCGCCGCTGTCGAGCGCAATCTCGACCCCTGTCTTTGCGTCATGGACTTCAGTGATTTCGCTGCCGAACCGGACCTCGACATTCCCCGGCAAGGCTTCGAACAGTTCGTGCTCGATGTCGCCCCGCATCAACGAGAACAGCCTGCCGCCGAGCGATGCACGAAACGCCGCATAGGACATATATGCTTGGTGGCTGCCGTCTCCGTTGATCAGTTCCACGCCTCCGATGTCGTGTGCGTGCTGCGCGAGTTTGCCCAGAAGGCCGTTTTCCTCGGCCGCGTCGTAGCCGGGACCGAAGAAGTCGATCATGTAACCGCCGTCGCGCAGGGCCTCGGCCCGTTCCAGCACGGTGACGTACCATCCCTTGCGCCCAAGTTCGTAGGCGGCGGCGAGGCCGGCAATGCCGGCACCGGCGATGATTGCTTTCATCTGCTCACTCCTTGTCGTTGGCTGCGGGATCGATCCGCGAGACGAAGAGATCCCATGCGCGCTGAATGTCGGCGCGTCGTTCGGGGAAAGCCTGAAGATGCATCGCCATGCCATCGGCGGTTACGAAGATCAGACTTCCCAGGGCACGCGCCCGGTCCTGGTCGATGGGGCCCGGATAAAGGTCGGCGACGATCCGGCAAAAGGCGTCGTTGGCCGCCTCGACCGTGCCAAGCACCCGCTCGCGCAGCTTCTCGTCGAAGAGCGCGCGTGCGATGAAGACGAAATAGACACGGGCAAGGTCGCGACCGGCCTCCTCGAGCCCGAAGGAAGCGGTGCCGATGCCATGCAGCCAGTCGCTGAACGACAGGTCCGCGGGCGGTGCAATCAGGTCCATGCCGCGTGAGAACTGATCGAAGGCCTCAAACACCACATCGTCGAGGGTTGCAAAGTGATGGAAGAGCGTCGCCTTGCCGACCCCGGCCGCCTCGGCAAGCCGTGATGCCGAGAACCCCTCAAGGCCGCGTTCTTTGAGCACGGTCACCGCGGCTTCGAGAATTGCCTGTCTCTTGCTTGATCGCACCATGGGTATTGCGCTCCTTCCAACTGAATGCGCATCCGGTTTGACTTACATACGGACCGATCGATCGGTCTGCAAGGCTCTGCACGGACTTTTTCGGCGAGTTTTTCGCAGGCGCCTCTAACCGAGGCCGTGCCCAAGCTCGCGGACGATCTCCGCCGCCGGCAGGCAAGTGTGAACCAGCCCCACTGCTGCGCCCGCATAAAGCGCCATGGCGTCGATGTTCCCCGTCACCTTTCGCGTCGGCGAGCCGAAGTGGTACCGCGGAATTGACGATCCGTCCGGCCGCGCCCCGACCGGCTCCCCCTCTTTCGGCCGGCGGCCGGCGGGGGGAGAGCCTGCTTCTTCCCAAAGCTTGGTGGTGGCGTTCCTCAATGTCCGATGCTGCGCGTCGGACCAGCCAAGGTCGAAAATATCCGAATGGAGGGTATCATCGGCGCCGGCAGTCAGAACCCGGCCCTGGTAACACGGATGGATGTCGGCCTCACTGCTGGCGAGGAACCGCGTGCCGACCCAGACACCAAGCGCGCCGAGCGCCAGCGCCGCTGCAACCCCGCGACGGTCGGCGATACCGCCAGCCGCAAGAACTGGCAGCGGCGACACCGCGTCAACCACCTGTGGGATCAGCGCCATCGTGCCAAGATCGCCGCGGACATGACCGCCGGCTTCGCGGCCCTGAGCGACAATCAGGTCGAAGCCGGTATCGGCGGCCCGCATCGCTTCTCCGATCGAACCGACGACCTGAATCGCCACTGCGCCTGCCTCTTTGACGCGCTTCAGGTGGCGCCCGCCATCACCCCAGAAGAACGAGATGACCGGAACCCCTTGGTCGAGCGCGACCGCAAGTTGATTGTCAATCGCAAAATCCAGCACGAAGTTCGCGCCGAATGGCCGTTGCGTTAGTCTTCGCGTCGCGCCGAATAGCTCACGCAGTTGCTCGGGGCTGCGCCAAGTGCATGCCAGATGCCCGACCCCGCCGGCTTCGGACACTGCCGCCGCTAATGCGGGCGAGGCAACCGAACCGATTGGTGCCTGGAAGATCGGCTTTTCGATACCAATTGACGTGAGAACTTCGCTGTGAGGCATGAGATTGTACCTTTATTCGCTTTGCTCGTCCCGAGCATTGGATTGATCCGCTCGCGCGGTGGGGTCATGCATGGATGCATGCCGACGTTCCGCCGGTGGGCGCTGAGGCCATCGAGCAACGCCTCGCAGACGAGCCTCCGACAGGCGCACGGCCGCGCGATCGGTGCGATGGCAGGGACGAACGGCCTCCCGCACTATGTCCTCCACATCGGAGACCGAGCCGAGCATGCGGTAGGCGAATTTCCGAAGGCGATGCCCCAGGGGATCGCACACCGTTGAGGTCTCGCTTTGGTTGCCGCCCCGGTTACGCGGCTTTCCGCTCGCCCACCCGCGTGGCAGGCATGCGGAAGCCCATATTAAGCTTGTTGAAGCTGTTGATGGCCCCGATCAGGAGGGTCAGCATGACCTGTTCTTCCTCGCCGAACTGAGCGGCAATAGCATCGTAGTCCTCATCGGGCGCACGCGTTTCGGCTAGGCGGGTCAGAGCTTCCGTCCATGCGAGAGCCGCCCGCTCGCGCTGGCTGAAGAGCGAGGATTCGCGCCAGGCGGCCAGCATGCTTAGCCGGTTCGCCTTCTCACCCGACTTGAGTGCATCCTCGATGTGCATATGCAGGCAGACGGCACAGCCGTTGATCTGCGAGGCGCGGATCTCCACGAGATTTACGGGGCTCTTTTCCAGCCCCATGCCGGCTACCGTCGTGGCGTAGTCGATAAGGGGCTGGATGAGGGTCAAATCTTCGCCAGACGTCTTGATACGGGCTGTCATGGAAGATCCTTTCTGTGTCGATTTGTGTGGTTCCAATGACAAGACGAGATCGCACTGCCCAGATGTGACATGGAGGCGCAAATTCTCGCGGCGCATTAATTTGCGCAGTCGCGGCGGGGATTCGAAACGGCTTTCCGATGTTCTATGGAACGTCCTACAAGTCCGGCGACCTCGTCACCCAACTCCGCGGGAAAGAAAATGGGCCACCCACGTGCCGTACCCGTCCATCCACGGAGCCAGGGTAAGATCGATAGCGAGCACCAGACCGCAAAACACTATTACTCTTGGAGGACCAGGATCTGTCGGGCCTGTTCGATCACGTTGTGGTTACCTTTATCACCCACTACATCGAGACGACTGTGGCGGCGCAACGTGGGGCACGATGGGCGATCCAACGTTGCGCAGTTCCAAGGGCCTGCGCCACTTTCTCGGGCCCGCGGGCGAGTTCAACAAGGCGGAGCATCTCAAGCAGGGGAAGGCCTAGCCGATGCGGTTGAAGTACCGATCGAGGTCAAGCCTTGGCGTTCTCCTTTCGTCTCGGGTTTTCACGGGCGGTGTCGGGAGGGTCGACCAATGTCCAGGCAGCCATCGATTGCGCAAGAACAGCCACGGCAGCGATCGCAAACACGCTTTCGACCGCGTCGGCAGGACCGCTCACGGACAGAGCCGATGCGTAGATGTGACCCAGCAGCATCAGTCCGACCAAACCGCCGATCGCCCTGAACATGGTCACGCTGGCCGTCGCCGCACCCAGATCGCGCTGCCCGGCGGCTCCCTGTCCGAGCAGGACAAGGATTTGTACAGTCATGCCGAGCCCGGTGCCGAGGATGGCCAGTGCGTATGCGACATATATCGCCGGCGTGCCGAGACCGGCTCCGCGCAGCATGAGCATGCCGACCAGGGCCAGGCCGGAGCCGGTTATCGGGAACACCCGGTAACGATTGATATGTGCGGAAAGCTGACCGCTTGCAATCGACGCCGCCAGCATGCCGCCGACGAGCGGCAGGACCGCAAGTCCGGCTCGGGCGGGATCGAGCCCCTGGACGGACTGCCAGTAGACCGGCGCAAAGGTCATCGCGGCGAAGATCGGGATGCCTGCAAGGAAACTCACGCCAATTGCCGCAGCATAGGCCCTGTTTCGGAAGAGATGTAGGGGCACGATCGGTTCGGGTACGCGCATTTCGACCAGGAAAAACGCTATCGCCGCCGCGACGCTGAGACCGAGGAGCAGGACCGGCGATCGGAGACCGGGGAAGTCGCGCCCGGCAAGCGAAGCAAGTATGAACGCGCCGAGGCTGGCAGAAAGCGACAGGCCACCCGCATAGTCGATACGCCACGGTCGTTTGGTGTACGTTCCCGGAATTGACCAGGCGATGGCGGCTGCAGCAAGGGCGTCGATTGGGACGCTGACATAAAAGATCCAGCGCCATGACAGAAACTCGGTGATCACCCCGCCGAAAAACGGTCCGGCGACGGTCGAAACCGCCGCTGCTCCGCCGAACAAGCCCAGGATCCTTGCGCGGTCGCGCATCACGGCGATATCGCCCGCCATGGCAAGCGAGACCACGATCAGGCCGCCGCCGCCAAGGCCCTGAAGTGCGCGAAACGCGACCAGCGACCGGATCGAAATGCTGGCGCCGCAAAGCGCCGAACCGGCGATGAAGAGTGCGAGGGCTGTCAGCAGGATGCGCTTGCGTCCCATGAGATCGCCGAGCTTGCCATAGACGGGCGCAGCGACAGTCGCCGTCAGAAGGTACGCCGTCACGACCCATGGCAGCATGGCCGAACCGCCGAGATCATGAGTGATCCGCGGCAGCGCCGTGGCGACGATCATCTGATCCAGCGAGGCCGCGAGCACCACCAGGAGCAGTGCGGCAACGGTGATTGTGCGTTTCGCCGATCGTGCCATGGCGGCATCAGGACCCTTGAAGCCCTGCGCCGGTCAGGACGCGCGTCCAAGCGTCTGCCAACGCAACCTCGGCTGTCTCGCCAGCGCCCTCGGTGCGCCAGGCGACGAAACCGTCCGGTCTGACGAGAACCGCCCCGGTATCTCTGACGCCGTATCTCTCGGTCCATTTCCCTTCGATGTCGGTCAGGTCCCGACCCATTCGGTAGCAGGTGAGGTCCAGGTCGGCATCTGCCGTGGCCCCGCACCAGGCGTCGCCTTGCGGACCGGCCAGCAGCACGAAACCGCCGCCGAACAGATCGAGCGTTGAGATCTCCTGTCCGTCGTGCCGGAGCTTCAGATGCGGCGCGCGCGTGCCTGGCTTGCCGGATAGGGTCTCGAAGGGTTCGAAAGGCGGCATCTTCGGCACCGGCCCCTCGGGCAGGACCGCGCCGCGGTCGTAGCGCTGCCCGAAGACCACATCGTAGTCATCGACGATCTCCACGGGTGGCGGCAGCCGTTTGGCGGGATCGTCAAACCATTGCTGAAGGCGGGCAAGCGCCTGCGCGACCGTTGCCTCGATCACCGGTCGACGTTCCGCATCATAGGTCTCCAGAAGTGATGGCGAAGCCTTCCCGCCGAATGACCATGGCGAGCTTCCAGGCCAGGTTGTGCGCGTCATGTATGCCGGAATTGCCGCCGAATGCTCCCGGTGGCGGCATCAGATGCGCCGCATCGCCGACAAGGAACGAGCGGCCTTTGCTGAACCTGTCGGCGACATATGCGGCAACCTCCCAGGGGCGCGCATCGACAAGTTCGGCCGCGATGTCGGAACGCCCGGCCGCGCGAACCACCAGATCGCGGCAGCGCGCGGCGTCAAAATCCTCCGGCCGTTCTCCTTTTTCGGGCAGATACTGTAGCGACAGCAGCCAGCGTCCGTCGTCGCGGGGAACGAGTGCCGCATTGATGTCCATCACGAAGCACGAGGTGAAGCGCCTGCCGTCAATGGTGGGCGGCATATCCGTCTCGAAGATGATGTTCATCCAGTTCTGCAGCACGCCAGCACCACTACGGCCAATGCCGAGCATGTCGCGCGAGCGTCCGTTGGCGCCATCAGCGGCGATGAAATAGTCAGCGCAAATCGTGTCCTCTTCGCCCGTCTCGATGTTGCGGACGTGCGCGCGCACCTCCTGCGCGTCCTCTTCGATTGCAAGACACTCCGTGCCGAAACGAATGTCGGCGCCCGATTGCTCCGCCTTGCGTCTCAGTATCGGTTCGAGGATGTGCTGATCGCAGGTGGCCGGTTGGGTCGGGCTGACGGGGCTGGCGTCCGGCCATGCGGCCCCACTCCATTGAAGATCGGGATCGGCAAGATTCTTGCCGCGCGCAATCTCTCCGCCCTGCTGATCGCCCGTGCGGTTGGCGCGGATCTCGTCCTCAAGTCCAAGGCTGCGGAAGATTTCCATGCTGCGCGGCGAGATGCCGGCAAACTTGTACTGGATCGACGTGCTCGTGTGACGTTCGACAAGAACGCAACTGACACCGTGATGTGTAAGCAGACAGGCGGCCGTCAGGCCGTTCAAGCCGCCACCAACGATCAAAACCGGAATCCTCGTATCCATACTTCTCTCCATTCGGTTGCGGCGCGCAAAGAACGCGTCAGAAAAAACGTGCGATCACCATCGACGCCACGGTGATCATGAGCAGACCGGCGGCGACGCGGTTGCCTTGGGTCATGTTCGTATTGGTTGCCGGGTCGTCTGCGGGCGCGCTCGCGGCCAAGCCGGAACGGGCGCGGCCAACCAGCGCGATCTGTGCGGCCGCCGCGATGAGGGCGGCCACAAGCCCGACCGCGAGTATCTGTTCGTGGGTGTCGAAACTCGTGCCGAGTTGGAACCACCAGAGCGCAAGCCCCGTCAGCACTGTCAAGGCCGCTGATCCCATCTGGAACGGAAACAGCCGGGCGGCATCCATGCTCGCGAGATTGGCCATTGCGGAGGTCGATCCCGCCCAAAACACACCGGCGAGGACGTGCAATGTAAGGGTTGCGATCAGCAAGTACGCATCCATGACGGTCTCCTCTTCTCGGCTGTCGCTAAAAGTAGGCAGTTCATTTGAGTAATCAAGATATTTGATTGACAAAACTATTTGATGCGGCGAAATTATGGCTGAAGAACCTGCAGACGACCTCTGACGAAGAGCGAGACGCGACGTATGCCCTCTGAAAAACGTGCCGCAGAAGCCTGGCGCCTCATGTTCGATTTTCTGATGCAGTCTTCACCGCAGCGACTGGAGAGCCTCGAGAAACGGGGCCTGACACCCAACGATTCACGCGCACTTTTCACCTTGGAAGAAGGGAACGACCAGCCGATCGGAATGCTCGCAGGCGAATGGGGATGCGATCCTTCGACCGCGACATGGCTGGTCGACCGCCTCGAACGTGCGGGGCTGGTCGAACGTGTACCGTCACTGGAGGATCGGCGAAAGAAACTGGTACGGCTGACATCGATAGGGGCGACGACCAGGAAGGACCTGATGGAGGAGTACTATCGCCCGCCGGCAGAACTCGTCGTTCTAGCGAAGAGCGATCTGGACGAACTGATCAGGATTCTGGGGAAGATTGGCGCAAAGCAGGATGCGTTTGACAATGAGTCGATCCGTTGATGCCATCATTTCTCCGGATGCACTAGGCGATCCGTCAGATCGAGTAACGGCATGCCGGGGACACCGTGTCCCGCGTCACCATCGTGAACTAGTTCGCGTCGAGTCCTACCCCATGGGTAGTCGGCATAGTCCTCAATGCCGCGGGCAACGCAGTCACTGCGTGATCGCCTCGGCGGAGTTCACCCGACAAGAAAATTTCGCGCACCATGTCGGATCATGCGTTGCACCATCGTTCTAGCTGGAGGTCCCAAAGCGGTCGTTCGGCGCAGTGCCTGCGAAAGCCCGCCAATCGTTAGCCACGTGCATTCAAAAAATACTTGCCAGCAGCGACAGCCCTTCGCCTACAGTATGAACTGGTAATCTCGCTCAATCATCCCGTCGCCGTTCAGCTGAAGAAAATCGGTTCCAATTGAAAGTGGATCGCCGTCTTTCACCTTCGTCATTTGCCACCGGAGCAGCACGCCTTCGTGATGACCCAGCGGCGTCCCGACGAGATCAAACCGGTATCCTGCCTCTGCGACCCAATTGGTGAAGGCCGTGGCAATCCTAACTTCAAGTTCGTCATAGCTGCTCGCTACCAACGTGGGGGTGTAATGAACCGCTTCGGGCGCAAACAGGCCTTCGATGCCTGCCCGACGCGCTTCGTCGTCGTCTTCGTTCCAGAGCGCCACATAGCGCTGCGCGATATTCGTGAATGTCTCATTCATTATTAGAACCTTTATTGACTAGATGCGTCACCGGCGATGACAAGCTTGCCGAACCGGTTTCCATTCAAAAGCTCGCTGTAAGCGGACCCCGCCTCGTCGAACCCAAAAACTCTCTCGATGTGCGGGTGACTCCGATGATGCGCCACGGCAAGCATCATCTCTTCAGTTGCTTCCCGGCTGCCTACGGCAAGTCGACGCATGGACAGGAGCCTGCCTGAGAATATAGCGGGGTCGAACGTCATATCTTGCGCCGGAAAGACGCCACAAAGTGCGATTTCGGCACCGGCGCCACAGGAGAGCACCGAACGGGACAAAGTCGGTGGTCCGACTGTTTCGACCACGTGGTCAACACCACGCCCCCCGGTCAAAGTTCGAACCCGGGCGCTCCAATCTTCGCCGCGTTCGGCAACGACAACATCGTCGGCACCATGCTCCCTCATCAATGGATCTTTTTCGGGAACTGACGTCACCGCAATGACCCTGGCACCGGCAAGCCGTGCGAATTGAATTGCGAAAAGTGCCACACTGCCGCCACCAACCACCAGAAGGTCTTCTCCAGGCAGGATGCGGCGACCAGCGAACACCGCAGACCAGGCTGTTACACCAGCGCAAGGATAGCAGGCCGCTTCCTCGAACGACAGGTGATCGGCGATCCTGATAAGAGAATCCTCATGCACCGCGCGGTATGTCGCAAGCCAACCGTCGTAACTCGCGCCAAACTGGTGACCGGCGATTTCGGGTGTCAGCCGCCCGCCCATCCAGCGCATGAAGTAGATGCTGCTCACACGGTCGCCAACCACGAAGCGGCCGACACCCGGGCCAACGGCAACCACGTCACCGGCTCCGTCCGAAACCGGGATGGTGCCAAGCTTTGCAGGCACCGGGTAATTGCCGTTCAGGATCATCTTGTCGCGATAGTTTAGCGATACAGCGCGGACGCGAACGAGCACTTCGTTCGGGCCGCATCGGGGTATTTGGTCGGCGCGGCATTCAATTCCGTCGACAGTGGCAAAATTCGTGTAACGGTAACTGCGCATTTGTGCCCTCAATTTGTGGTCAACGGCCCGTTCTACCCGCAGCAATCTGGACATTCGATGCCTAATAGTCCAGGATTTCAATCTGTTCGTCCAAAAGAGCTCGCCTATGGATCCGATTACCGATCTGCTTGCCACCACACGCGTCGAACGTGCCCTTTATGCTCGGCTCGACGTCGGAGCGCCTTGGGGTGTTGAATTTGCCGCCGGTGAAACGGCCCGCTTCGGGTTGGTTGTCGCAGGCGAGTGTCTGTTCACCATCGGAGGTGGGGAAACGGTTCGACTACATGTGGGGGACTGCTTTGTCGTGCCGCACGGTGCGGGCTTCCGCCTGCAAGACGACAAAGCTTCGCCACTCCTGTCATGCAAAGAAACTGTTCGCGACCATATAGGAGAGAGCGTCAAGCTGGGTGGCACCGGTTCACGCGCTTCAATAGTCGCTGGCTGGTTCCGCCTTGAGCCCGCGAGCGGGAAACCGCTGCTTGACATTCTCCCGAGCCACCTTGTGTGCCGACTGGATACCGACAGGGTAAAGGTGTTGCCGGCGCTCCTTGAGTTGCTCCGTATCGAAACCGACAACCCGAGCCTTGGCACCGAGCTTGTCGTCAGCCGACTTGTGGATATCGTCCTGGTGCAAACGCTCCGTTTTCACGCCGCCAATTCAAAGCATTCAGGCTGGCTCGGGGCACTGTTCGACCACAAGATTGGGACCGGGTTGCGAGCAATGCATGACGAGCTCGGTCGCCGTTGGACCGTGGATGCGCTGGCTAGGATGTGCGGCATGTCGCGATCTTCTTTCGCAGCGGCCTTTAAAACCAGGGTCGGGTCGACCCCCCTTGACTACCTAACTCAGTGGCGGATGCACCGGGCCGGCGTCCTTCTTCGTGAAACGGAGCAGTCCATTTCTTCCATCACGTATTTGATTGGCTACGCGTCCGAGCCGTCATTCATTCGCACGTTCAAGCGGCGAATGGGCACGACGCCAGCGACGTATCGCTCGGTGTTTAGAGGAATAACCCTCTCCGACAGTGGCTCCCTCAACCGCGGTTCCTCTCCAAATAAGATGATTTAGTCAGGCAATAGCCTCCGAACTAATTTGGTGCTGCTCTCAACGAGCAGTCCGGAAGTCTTCATGGTCGGAGTGTTGCCAATTAGAAGAATCTACTTCAGGCCGGAACCGGCCGGCAGAACGTGCGCCCGGTTTATTGAAAGCTGTCAGTCCGGTTACGTGAAGATCCTATGGGGATGGAAGGCGACCAGCACTCTGCCAGAGTGAAGTTGCCAAACATCACCTGGAGGTCAGAATGCAAGCCAACAGCACCAAAGCCCCGGCCGCTATCCGCGTCGATCTTGCCGCAATATTCGTCTCGTTAGAACTGTCTCGTTCAAAATGGCTCGTAACCTCGCTTTCGCCAGGCGGTGGCGAGAGAATGTCGAGGCACATCGTGCCGGGCGGCGACATTACAGGCCTGCTCGATCACTTCGCGCAGTTGCAACGAAGGACGGAAGTGCGGACGGGGCAGAGCTTTCGGATCATATCCGTTCAAGAGGCTGGTCTGGACGGATTCTGGATTCATCGAGTTCCTCGAACGCGAAGGCGTCGAGAGTTACGTCGTCGACCCAGCATCCATTGCCACCTCACGCCGCCGCCGCCGGGCAAAGACCGACAGGATCGATGGCGAGGCACTGGTTCGGGCTTTGCTGGCTTACTACCGCGGCGAACCGCGCGTTTGTGCCATGTTGCGTGTCCCAACGCCGGAGGAGGAGGACCGTCGCCGTTTGGTGCGCGAGCGAAAGGCGCTGACAAACGAGCGTATCAGGCACGTCAACAGGGTGAAGGGCCTGCTGTTCAGCCAAGGTGTATCCGGGTATGAACCGCTGAAGGGCGATCGACGCAAATGCCTCGACGCGCTTGTCACCGGTGATGGACGGCCATTGCCGCCAGCGTTCAAGGCGCAGATCAGCCGCGAACTCGATCGCATCGAATTGCTGCTCGAACAGATCAAGGATGTTGAGAGGGCGCGCGATGTTATGCTCGCCGCGGCAGATGTACCAACACCGGCACTGCTGCTTAACCTCAAGGGCATCGGTCCGGAATTTGCCGCCGTCCTTTGGTCTGAGGGATTATCGCGCAAGTTTGACAATCGGCGACAGGTTGCAGCCTACGCCGGTTTAGTGCCAACGCCTTGGCAAAGTGGGCATATCAATTGCGAGCAGGGCGTCTGGAAGTCCGGCAACCCCAGGCTCCGGTCTACATTGTCCAGGTTCGTGGCTCTGGGTCGCCATCAATCGAACTCCGCGCTTAGTCATTGGTTCAGGGCGCGAATCACTCAAAATAGTGGCCGGTACAGAGACGGCGATCATTGCCCTCGCGCGCAAACTGCTTGTCGCGCTGTGGAAATACGTGAACGCTGGGGTCGTCATAGAAGGAGCTCTCCTAACAACACCATCAACGTAGACGCCAATCGATTTACAATCTCCATTTCAGTGTAAGTCGTGTATTGGGTGAACCTAGCGATGCATTGGAAATCCAATTAATAGGTCCCGACCCTTCTGTCGAACTCGTGAAGATGCGCGCATTGCAGATCAGCGCATTGCCGACTGCCTC
>CAWDED010000012.1:0-329419 GCA_963801225.1 uncultured Alphaproteobacteria bacterium | reverse complement strand
AGTAGCGGACCTTCATCTCGTGTCCCTCACGATGTGCTTCAGGCCGGCCATGAAGTAGTCGAAGCCGGTGTAGAGGGTCACGATAGCGGTCGCCCAGAAGAAGGTCAGCCCCAGATTGACGATGATGCCCTGGCGGGCGCCCTGCAGGGCAGGGGCGATGAGGAGCGCCGCCACCGCGATGAGCTGCATCGTGGTCTTCCATTTGGCGAGCCGTGTCACCGGCACGCTGACGCGCAGCTCGGCCAGGAACTCGCGCAGGCCGGAGACGAAGATCTCGCGCATGAGGATGATCACCGCCGCCCAGAACGTCGTCCCGTCGAACATGCCGTCGACGCCGAGCACCAGGATGGAGACGGAGACGAGCAGCTTGTCGGCGATCGGGTCGAGCATGCGCCCGAGCACGGATTGCTGGTGCCAGGCGCGGGCGAGATATCCGTCGAAATAGTCGGTGATGCTCGCCACCACGAAGATCGTGAAGGCGATCCACGGCCCCCAGTTGCCGGGGATGTAGTAGGTCGCCCCGACCAGCGGCGCGGCCGCGATGCGCCCGTAGGTCAGAACGTTCGGCAGATTGAGAGCGCCGAGTTCCACCCGCCGCGCTGCGCCGGCTGTTCAGCTTGGACAGTCATGTCCCTACCTTGGAAGTTCCGCGGCAAAGCCGTCAATTGGGCTGGTCTGCTAAAGCAAATAGGTTGTCGTTTAAGACGAAAGCACGACCGAAACAGCAGGAAATCCGCGCTCTAGACCGCCTTTTCGTGGAAATGGTCGTAGATCGCCTCCGCCAGGGCCTCCGAGATGCCCTCCACCTCCACGAGGTCCTCGATACCCGCGCGGCTGACCGCCTTGGCGGTGCCGAAATGGCGCAACAACGCGCGCTTCCGCGCCGGCCCGACGCCTTCGATTTCGTCGAGCGGATTGGCGTGCATCTCCTTCGCGCGCCGCGCGCGGTGCGAGCCGATGGCGAAGCGATGCGCCTCGTCGCGCAGCCGCTGCACGAAATAGAGCACCGGATCGCGATGCGGCAGCATGAGCGGCTCGCGCCCGGGCATGAAGAAGGTCTCGCGCCCGGCCTCGCGGTCGCGGCCCTTGGCGACGGAGACGACCGGCAGGCCATCGATGCCGAGCTCCTGAAGCACGCCGGTCGTGGCGGCGAGCTGGCCCTTGCCGCCGTCGACGAAGACGATATCCGGCCAGGGGCCTGACGCCTCGCCGGTGTCGGTCGAGGGCTCGGGGCGGGGGCCGGCCTCCTTCAGGAGCCGGGCGAAGCGGCGGCGCATGACCTCGCGCATCATGCCGTAATCGTCGCCGGGGGCGATGTCGTCGGAGCGGATGTTGAACTTGCGGTACTGGTTCTTGGTAAAGCCGTCCGGCCCGGCGACGATCATGGCGCCGACGGCGTTCGTGCCCATGACGTGGCTGTTGTCGTAGACCTCGATGCGGCGCGGCGGCTCCGAGAGCCCGAAGGTTTCCGCAAGCCCGGCGAGCAGCCGCGTCTGGCTCGCCGTGTCCGCCAGCTTGCGCGCCAGCGCCTCGCGCGCGTTGGTGAGCGCGTGCTCCACCAGCTCGCGCTTCTCGCCGCGCTGCGGCACGGCGATCTCCACGCGGTGGCCGGCGCGCTCGCAAAGCGCCACGGTGAGGAGCTCGCGCTCGGGAAAGTCGGTGGAGACGAGGATCAGCTTCGGCACCGGCTTGTCGTCGTAGAATTGCGCCAGGAACGCCTCCAGCACGCTCGCCGCGTCGAAGCTCTTGTCGGCGCGCGGGAAGTAGGCGCGGTTGCCCCAGTTCTGGCCGGTGCGGAAGAAGAAGACCTGGATCGACGTCAGTCCGCCGTCCTGGTGGACGGCGAAGACGTCGGCCTCCTCGACGCTGTGCGGATTGATGCCCTGGTGGGCCTGGATGTGCGAGAGCGCGGCGAGCCGGTCGCGGTAGAGCGCGGCGCGCTCGAAATCGAGCGTCTCCGGAGGCTTCCTCCATCGCCGTCGCGAGATCGGCTTTCACCTGCCGGCTGGAGCCGGAGAGGAAGGCCTCCGCCTCTTCGACGAGGCGGTGATAATTGTCGAGCGAGATTTCGCCCGTGCAGGGCGCCGAGCAGCGCTTGATCTGGTAGAGCAGGCAGGGCCGCGTGCGGCTCGAATAGACGGAGTCGGAGCAGGTGCGGATGAGGAACGCCTTCTGCAGCGCGTTGACCGTGCGCCCCACCGCGCCGGCGGAAGCGAACGGCCCGAAATAGGTGCCCTTCCGCCGCCTGGCGCCGCGGTGCTTCATGATGGCCGGCGCGTCGTGATCTTCGGCGATCAGGATGTAGGGAAACGACTTGTCGTCCCGGAGAAGCACGTTGAAGCGCGGCCGGAGCCGCTTGATGAGGTTCGCCTCAAGCAGCAGCGCTTCCGTCTCCGTTCGCGTGCGCACGAAATCCATCGACGCGGTGGCGCGGATCATGCGGGCGGTACGCATGGCTTGCCCGGCAGGGCGCGTGTAGCTGACGACGCGCTTCTTCAGGCTGCGCGCCTTGCCGACGTAGAGAACGTCGCCGTTCTTGTCGATCATGCGATAGACGCCGGGCGCGTTGGGCAGGTTCTTCACCGCGGCGGAGATCACGTCCGCTCCGCCGGCGGCGGCCACCGGTCGCCTCCCAGGCGATGTCGAGCGCGGCCGGTGCATCCGGCGCGATGTCCTCCGCCAGCGCCGGCATGTCGGAGGCGGCCGTTGTCTTCCGCTCCGCTTCCGGTTCCGCGGGGATCGCGGTCAGCACGCTGCTGCGTACGTTCTTCATCGCGTCTCGCCGAAGCTCAGCTCTTCTTCTCCTCGATGATGATCCCGACGGCCTCGACATCGGGGTAGATGTCGGGCTTGCGCGTGGAGACCCGGGCGCGGACCACCTCCGGGCGGGCCATGAGGCTCGCCATGATCAGGTCGCAGAGCGTTTCCTGCAGATTGAAATGCCGGCTCTGCACGATCCGTTCAATCTCTTCGCGCACGCTGTCGTAGTCGAGGACCGAGGAGATCTTGTCGTCCGGTCCCTCCGGCCGCAGGTAATCGTAGTCGATATCCATCAGGACGCGCTGCGGTGCGAGCTTTTCGTGTTCGTGAACGCCGATGCGCGCCTGCACCGAATAGTTCCGGAAGAAGTGGGTTACGATCTGTCCCATTGAAATCCCTGAATGATGTCCTCGTCGAGGAAAGCCACGTCGCGCGGCAGGTTGAGCAGCGCCTGTCCGCCATCGACTCTTATGATCTCTCCGTTGACGGACTCCGTCTCGGCGAGGAAGAGGACCGTGCGGCACACGTCCTCGAGTTTCACGGGCCGGCCGGCTGGATTGATGACGCGGGTGCGCTCGTAGTTCGCTTGCGACTGCTCGCCGCTGACCAATAGCACGGCCGGCGCCACGCCGCAGACTCGCACCGAAGGCGCTAGCGACATGGCGAGCATTTTGGTGGCTCCGGCAAGCGCGAACTTTGCCACCGAGTAGGAAAAGTAGTCGGCGTTCGGCGCAAAGACCTTGTTGTCGAGCACGTTGACGACGACGCCGGTCTGCCCGGCTTGCCGTTTCGCGGCTCCGAAGGCCTGCGCCAGCAACATGGGTGCGGTCGCGTTGACCTGGAAGTGCCGCGCGAGGCTGTCCGCGGTGATCGTCTCGACGTCATCGTATTCGAAGATCGCGGCGCTGTTGACGAGGAGGGCGAGGGGAGGGCCCTCCGCGTCGATGGTCCGGATCATCGTCGCGCCGGCTTCCGGATCGGTGAGGTCCGCTCGATAGGTGCGGGCGATGCCTCCGTTTTCGCGGATGGAGCGGGCAAGCGCCTCCGCCTCCTCGGAGCTGCTCCTGTAGTGGATCGTCACGGCCCAGCCGGCCTCCGCCAAGGCGCGCACGATCGCGGCGCCGACCCGTTTGCCGGCGCCGGTCACCAGAGCGTGCCGGGGAGTGTCACTTGTCTCGGGCATGAATCATTCCGCCGGGTAAGATTAGGGACTGCGACAGGCCGGGCCAAGGGCGCGCCCGGCTCGCCGGGCGCCGAGCGCGACATTAAGCATTGTGGCCGC
Source organism: uncultured Alphaproteobacteria bacterium (assembly GCA_963801225.1). GTDB lineage: Bacteria > Pseudomonadota > Alphaproteobacteria > Rhizobiales > Afifellaceae > DASWJZ01. The sequence goes on along the minus strand of CAWDED010000012.1, from coordinate 325,377 downwards.
AATGCGGGCCGTTAACCACCGAAATTCCCTTGTTTTTTCACGTTTCGGGCTTGCCGGCACCAAACTGCGCAACCAATCTCGTGGGCAATGGAACCAGTGACCCGCGCCCGCGTTCCCGCAGCGTGATCGAGAGGCCAATCAGGAGTTTTTTGTATGCGTGCCAGTGTCCTCCTCGGAACTCTGTCAGCCGGGCTGTTTGCCGCCCCGGCGCTTCGCCGCCGACCTTGGCGAGGTCGACCCGCTTCCCACGCCGCAATATACACAGGCGGCGCCGTCCAACAACTGGACCGGCTTCTATCTCGGTGTGCTCGGCGGCTACGGCTGGGGCACGGCCGACACCAACACCGTCGGCGATGTCAACGCGAACGGCTTCGATATCGGCGGCTATGCCGGCGCCAACTATCAATGGGGCAATTTCGTCGTCGGCGCGGAAGGCGACATCCTCTACCCGTTCCGTGACGGCTCGTCCGGCGGCCTTTCGGTGGAGCAGGGGCTGAACGGCTCGCATGCGCGCCCGCGCCGGCATCGCGCTCGACCGCTTCCTGGTCTACGGCACCGGCGGCGCGGCGGTCACCGATCTTCAGCTCAGCAATGCCGGCGGCAGCGACGACGACGTGCTGTGGGGCTGGACCGCGGGCGCCGGCGTCGAGGGCATGCTCACGGACAACCTGACGGCCCGCATCGAGTACCGCTACACCGATTACGGCAGCGACGACTTTTACGCCCGGCGGTGTTCCAACCAGCAGCGACTTCACCGACCAGACGATCCGCGGCGGCATCGGCTACAAGTTCTGACGCCGGCCATCTGAGATTGAGTGCGGGGCCCGGGCAATCGCCTGGGCCCTTTTCGTGTCGGAGCCTGCGTGGCTGTCGTAGCCCGCATGGAGCTGAGCGTAATGCGGGTGCAGCGTCGCAACATGCACCACATCCCGGATTACGGCGGCTCCGCCGCTCCATCCGGCCTACGAGGGTGCAGTCTCCGCGAAGCTCGGCACCTTCGCAGCGAACTCGTCGAGCCAAGCGACGAGGCGCGGATGGCCGGCACGCCAGGCGCCGTTGAAGCGGAAATCGAGGTAGCCAAGCGCGCAGGCAAGCGTGATCAGGCCGACGTGCGGCGGATCGGTCAGCGCCGGCGGTGAGGCCTCGAGGCTGGCGAGCGTGCGCTCGACCTTGCCGCTTTGCATCTCCAGCCAGCGTTTGCTGTGCATCTCGGGATCGCGGTAGCGCCCCTCGTAAATCTGCAGGACTGCGGCATCCATGAGGCCGTCGGCGAGCGCCTGCAGGCGCAGCGCCGCAATCCTTTGCGGGCCACCGGCAGGGATGATCACGTTGCCGCCGGCCTCGGCATCGAAGAACTCCAGGATGACGCGCGAATTGTAAAGCGCCGTGCCGTCCTCCAGGATCAGCGTCGGAATCTTGCCGAGGGGGTTCTGGCTGCGAAGCGAATTCGCTGGCATCGTTGGTGTCCGTCTTCTCAGCCGTGACGCGGTCGGCAAAGCCGCAGACCGCCGCGCCGATCTTCGCCTTGCGGACGAAGGGCGATGCAGCTGCCGACTTTAGCGTCCACATTCGCTCGGTCCTGATGCGTTTCGCGGGCGGGCTGCGCGGCTTCGGCTCAGCGCACGGTCCGGCACGAGCCGTCGTGCACATGCCAGGGGTCGAGTCCGAGCACGCAGAAATCGACGTAGCGGCCGATGCCGGCGAAGCCCGACGCCATGCTCGATCGCGTAGTAGACCATGCGGATGTCGCCGTTGGTCATCACCGCCTCGGCCTCGCAATAGTCGCGCTTGATGAGGCCGGGCTCCGCGTAGGGATGGCCGCTGGGGCGCGGGTTCTCCAGCCGGTCCATCACGTAACCGAGCCGCCAGGTGCGCCGCTCGGCGTAGGCAAAGCGGCTTTTGATGCCGCGTAGGACGCCCGCATTGCTGCACTGCGTGTCGATCTGGAGGGCGGGGGCGCCGACCACGTAGGGATCGGCCGCCTGGGCGGCTCCCCCCGCCAAAGCAGGAGCGGCGAGAGCGGCAAGGACGGCAAGTGATTGAAGGGTCCGCATCGCCCTACGCTATACGATTCGCGCCGGTCGGCATCAATAGCCTTGCCGAAAAAGCCGCGAATGGCCCGGCTTCCGGCCTCTTGCCAAACCTTTCCGCGCCTGAGACGATCATGTCCTGCGGCTCCGAAAGCGGGGCGACGTTCGTGGCGGACCTTCCCCGGCGAGGCCAGATTTTCAGCCGGGGCGGGAAGGCGTGAAACAGCGTTCTGCTCCCGTCGGGCCGAGATCGGGGCCTCCTCAAGACCCCGACTGAAGGGCAGGGAGGAAGCATGAGCGACAATGGACGCAAAACGGGCCCCCGATGCATTGCGATCGTGGGCCCGTTCGCCAGCGGCAAGACAAGCCTGCTTGAGGCGATTCTGGCGCGCACCGGCGCGATCGACAAGCCGGGCAGCGTGACGGGCGGCACGGCGGTCGGCGATTCCTCGCCGGAGGCGCGCGCCCACTCCATGAGCGTGGAGCTCAACGTCGCCGAGACCACGTTCATGGACGACACCTATACGTTCCTCGATTGCCCCGGCTCGGTGGAGTTCGACTACGAGAGCGAGCCGCTGGTCGCCGGGATCGATGCGGCGATCGTCGTCGCCGAGCCCGACGAGAAGAAGATCGCCGCCCTGCAGGTGGTGCTCCGTCACCTCGAAGAGCGCGGCATTCCCCGCTTCCTGTTCCTCAACAAGATCGACAAGGCCGCCGATGGGCGTGCGCGACGCGCTCGCCATGCTGCAGCCCGCCTCCGCGACGCCGCTGGTGCTGCGGCAGATTCCCGATCTGGAAGGACGAGATCGCCGTCGGCTTCATCGACCTCGCGCTCGATCGCGGCTTCGTCTACCGCGAGCACGCCGAGAGCGAGGTGATCGCGATCGAGCCGGGCGAGACCGGCGCGCCGCGACGAGGCGCGCTTCTCCATGCTGGAGCGGCTCGCCGATCACGACGACGCGCTGATGGAGCAGCTGCTGGAGGACATCCAGCCGCCGCGCGACAAGATTTTCGCCGATCTGGCGGCGGAGCTGCGCGCCGGGCAGATCGTGCCGGTGCTGATCGGCTCGGCGCTCAACGGCAACGGCATCCTGCGGCTCCTGAAGGCGCTGCGCCACGAAGCGCCCAACGTGGAGGACACGCGCGCGCGGCTCGGCATCGACGAGCGGACAAGACCGTTCTGCAGGTGATGAAGACCATCCACACCAGCCATGCCGGCAAGCTGTCGCTGGTCGCGCGTGCTCGGCGGCAAGGTCGAGGACGGCATGGAGCTCTCGGTGCCGCGCGGCGAGGTGGCGCAAGGTGTCGGGCATCTACAGCCTGCTCGGACAGAAATCGACCAAGCGCGGCGCGGCGACCGTCGGCGAGACCGTCGGGCTCGGCAAGCTCGACGCGGCCGAGACCGGCGACACGCTGGGCGCCAAGGGCGTCGAGGTGACGCAGATCGCCGTGCCGCCGCCGCCGCAGCCGGTGCTGCGTCAGGTCGTCACGCCGACGGAGCGCAAGGACGAAGTGAAGCTCTCCTCGGCGCTGACGCGCATGGTGGAGGAGGACCCCTCGCTGACCGTCGAGCATCGGCAGGATACCGGCGAGATGGTGCTGGGCGGCCAGGGCGAGATGCATCTGCGCGTGGCCGTCGAGCGGCTGACCAGCCGTTTCGGGCTGAAGCTGGAGACGCGGCGGGCGCTCGTCCCCTATCGCGAGACGATCAAGGTCTCCGTCACGAAGCGCGGGCGCCACAAGAAGCAGAGCGGCGGCCACGGCCAGTTCGGCGACGTGGTGCTGGAGGTAAAGCCGCTGGCGCGCAGCACAGGCTTCCAGTTCTCCGACACCATCACCGGCGGCGTGGTTCCGAAGAACTACATCCCCGCCGTCGAGACGGGCGTGCGGGAAGCGCTGATCAACGGGCCGCTCGGTGGCTTCCCGGTGGTCGACATCTCGGTGACGCTGACCGACGGCTCCTATCACGCCGTCGATTCCTCCGATCAGGCCTTCAAGATGGCCGGCATTCTGGGGATGCGCGAGGCGCTGCCGGACGCGAAGCCGGTGCTCCTGGAGCCGATCCTCAGAGTGAAGATCGCCGTCCCCAACGACGCCACGGCGCGGGTGAACGCCATCGTGTCGGGCCGCCGCGGCCAGCTCATGGGCTACGACGCGCGGCCGGGCTGGAGCGGCTGGGACGTGGTGGAGGCGCTGATCCCGGAGGCGGAGATCGCCGACCTCATCATCGAGCTGCGCTCGGCCACCGCCGGCGTCGGCACCTTCACGGCGGAGTTCGACTCAATGGCCGAGGTGACGGGCAGGCTGGCGGACGATGTGCTGGCGCAGGCGAGCGCCAAGGCGGCATGAAGATCAGGGAAGGGCAGCAGGGCAGTGCTCCACTGCCCTATTGACCTATTGCCTCTCTGCTCTCGCAGATGCGGTCGACGAGGCCCCATGTCTTCGCCTCCTCGGCGGTCATGAAATGATCGCGATCGAGGGTGCGCTCGACCTCCTCGTAGGTGCGGCCGCAATGCTTTACGTAAAGCTCCTGGATGCGTTGCTTGGTCCTGACGATGTCCTCTGCGTGGCGGGCGAAGTCGGAGGCCTGTCCCTGATAGCCGCCCGAGGGCTGATGCACGACGATGCGGGCGTTTGGGAGGGCGCCGCGCTGTCCCTCAGCACCTGCCATGAGCAGAAGCGAGCCCATGGAGGCGGCAAACCCCATGCACAAAGTGGAGACGGGCGCCTGGACGAACTGCATCGTGTCGTAGATCGCCAGCCCGGCGGTGACGGAGCCGCCGGGCGAGTTGATGTACATGGCGATCTCCTTCTTCGGGCTTTCAGCCTCCAGGAAGAGGAGCTGCGCGCAGACGAGCGCCGACATGTTGTCCTCGACCGGCCCGTTCACGAAGATGATCCGTTCCTTCAAAAGGCGCGAGAAGATGTCGTAGGCCCGCTCGCCGCGGTTCGACTGCTCCACGACCATCGGCACGAAGTTCATCGGACTGCTCATGGTATGCGCCTCACAGGTCAGGCGGCCAGCCGCATCGTCGTCTCGCGGCGGCGTCTATTCGGCCGAGTGCCGGCCCGGACATCGAGACGGGATCGCCTTGCGAATGTCTGCCGAGAGGTGGGGGCGATGCTGATTTCGCGGAAGCCGTCGTGCACGATGCGCAAACGGGTGCCGCCGGCGCCGTTCTCGGTGAGATCGAACGTCACCACACTTTCGATGCGGCGATGTTCGGCCTCGTTCCCCGCGCTCCAGGCTCCGCCACCGATAGCGGAGCAGGCGAGGGGGCTCCTCACTTAGCACTGCAATCTCGACCGTGCTGTCGTCGGTCCTCGATCGCAAGACGGCCGTCGTCATCTGCGCGCGTCGCGTTCGGCTCCAGCCAGGCGGACAGCAGCTCCGGCTCTGTCAGCGCTCGCCACACTTTCTCCGGGGGCGCGTCCAGATCGCACTCAACGGTGATCGACCGCGCCTCGTCATCGCGTTTGTTGTCGTGCGTCATGGGTCCATTCCCTTGAGGACATCCTTCAGCTTCTCGATCCGCTGCGGCCAGAACGTGCGGTAGCGATCGACCCAGTCGACCAGCGGCGTCAGCCCACGCGGATCGCCGCGATAATAGGCATGCCGCCCCTCGCGGCGCTCGTGGACGAGCCCCGCCTTCCGCAAAGCCGCCAGGTGCTGGGATATGGCCGGCTGCGAGACCGGAAAGCCGGCCTTCAGCTCCGAAACGCTCATCTCATGCCCGACAAGGCGCTCAAACACCGCCCGCCGTGTCGGATCGGCCAGGGCACGAAAGACCTCTTTCTCAATCATGTTCAATATATAAGCAGATACTTATGTTTTTGGCAAGTGTCCACCACGTGGGGCTGGGCAATGGGGCAGTAGGCAATAGGGCAGTGAAGCGTAGGTGGGCGGCAACGATTGCCTACTCCCTTACTCCCCCCTGGGCTCAATAGTGCCACCGCCGCGCATTGGCGACGAGGAAGTCGCGGAAAACCGTGACGCGCGCGGAATCGCGCAGCTCCTCAGGATAGACGAAGAAGACGTCGAAGCTCGGCACCTCGTAGCCCTGCAGCACCGTCACCAGCTCCGTTTCGCCGCTGATCAGGTAGTCGGGCAGCATGGCGAGGCCGATGCCCTTCTCCACCGCCGTGCGGATGGCCACGACGTTGTTGACGGAGAGCGCCGGCAGGCGCGGATTGCCGGGCTCGCGTCCGGCAATGCACAGCCAGTTCATCTCCTTCAAATAGGACGGCGCGTTCTCGCCGAAGACGACGATGCGGTGGTTGTCGAGGTCGTCGGTCGTGTGCGGCTCGCCGAAGCGCTTCAGGTAGCGCGGCGAGGCGTAGACGTGGAAATGCAGCTGGAAGAGCTTGCGCCGCACCAAATCGGGCTGCGTCGGCTGGCGCAGCCGGATCGCCACGTCCGCCTGCCGCATGGCGACGTCGAGCTCGTCGTCGTCGAGGATCAGCTCCAGGTTGATGCCGGGATGCAGGTCGAAGAACTCGGCGAGCCGTGAGGTCAGCCAGGCCGAGCCGAGGCCGAAGGTGGTGGAGACGCGCAGCGTGCCGGTCGGCTGGCCGCGCGAGTCGGCCAGCTGCGCGCGCACGTTCTCCAGCTTCAGCACGATCTCGCGGGCCGCGCGCATCAGAAGCTCGCCTTCCTCGGTGAGGATGAGGCCGCGCGCATGCCGGTGGAAGAGGGGGGTTCCCAGCTCGGCCTCCAGCGCGCTCACCTGCCGGCTGATCGCCGACTGGCTCATGTTGAGCACCTCGCCGGCGCGCGTGAACGAGCCCTCCTGCGCCGCGGCATGGAAGATGCGCAGCTTGTCCCAATCCATCTGGCCCTTTTGGACCGGAGGTCCCGGATCCTGGTAGTTCAAGCGTCTTACTCCGCAGCTTCGGCTTCGTGCGTCAACGCCACTCCGGACAGGTACTTCTCGGCTTCCAGCGCCGCCATGCAGCCCAGTCCCGCCGCAGTCACCGCCTGGCGGAACACGTCATCGGTCACGTCGCCGGCGGCAAACACACCCGAAACGTTGGTCGCCGTCGAATCGGGCGCCGTCAGCAGGTAGCCGTTCGGCTTCATGTCGAGCTGCCCTTTGAACAGCTCGGATGCCGGCTCATGACCTATAGCAATGAATATGCCGTCAACGGAAACGTCGGTTTTTTCATCGGTTTTCACGTTGCGCAGCCGCGCTCCGGTGACATGCGGGGGAAAGCCGCCCTCGCCGAGAACCTCGTCGAGCACGGAGTCCCACACGACTTCGACGTTTTCGCTGGCCAGCAGCCGCTCCTGCAGGATGCGTTCGGCGCGGAAGGCGTCGCGCCGGTGCACGACCGTCACCTTCGCGGCGAGGTGCGAGAGATAGAGAGCCTCCTCGACCGCCGTGTTGCCGCCGCCGACCACGAGCACGTGCTTGCCCTTGAAGAAGAAGCCGTCGCAGGTGGCGCAGGCGGAGACGCCGAAGCCCTTGAAGCGCTCCTCCGAGGGGAGGCCCAGCCAGCGCGCCTGGGCGCCGGTCGCCACGATCAGCGCGTCGCATGTCCATTCGTCGCCGCCGTCGAGCTTCAGCCGGAAGGGACGCTGCAGCACGTCGGCCTCGACTACCGTGTCGGAGACGAAGCGGGTGCCGACATGCTCCGCCTGCAGCCGCATCTGCTCCATCAGCCAGGGGCCCTGGATCACGTCGGCGAAGCCCGGATAGTTCTCCACCTCGGTAGTGGTCGTCATCTGCCCGCCGGGCTGGAGGCCGGCAATCAGCACCGGCTGCTGCATGGCGCGGGCGGTGTAGATCGCGGCGGTGTAGCCGGCCGGGCCGGAGCCGAGGATGAGGACTCGCGCGTGATGTCGTGCCATCGGTGTCGGCCTAGAGCCGTGCCCATTCCGATAGCATCGAAATGGCGGCCCCAGCTCCTTGTTGGAGCATGAGCTTGTCCGAAAGCCGGTCTCCGCTTTTCGGGATCATGCTCAGCTCGCCTTGCGGAAGGGGTTCAGCTTCTTGATGGTCGAAGAGATGCGGTGCCGGCCCTGCTCGCGCGCTACCACCGACTTGTCGGTCACCCAGTTCATCTGGATGGCGCGGCGCAAGCCGTCGAACGGCTCGTGCCCGTGCCAGGAATTCGTCGAGCGGCGGAAGATGAGGAGCGTGCCGCCATGCGGAGGGACCTCCTCGACGTAGTCGCTGAGATCGTTGCCGCTGCGCAGGATGCGCAGGCGCCCGCCGTCCTTGTCCCACTTCTCGTTCATGTAGAGGAGCACGGTGATGAGCTTCGTGGCGGAATCGGTGTGGATCTTGCCGTCGGTCGCACGGCACTCGCCGCGCACCGTGAACATGGTCGGGCGTGACAAAAGGTCCAGGCCGAACTTCTCCTCCACCGCGTGGCGGAACTCCGATCCGTTCATCTCGTCGAGCATGGCCTTGAAGTGTCCCCCGACTTCCACCTCGGTGAGAGGATGGGAGCCCGGACCGGGCACTTCGGGATAATCGGCGAGCACTTCAGGGAAATGCTCCGCGCGCACGAAATCCGGCACGACCAGATAGTTGTAGGGATCGGTCTTGAGCGGTGTGGCGCGAAACGCGGCGATGTCGAGATAACCCATGGTCCATCCGAGCTTTCAGGAGCTGCCCCAGGTGCGCGGCCCGCGCAGTCCGCTGAGATAATGGATGCCGGGGCGGGCTTCAAGAATGGTCCGCCGGAGCCCCCGGGCCGCCTCCCTGGACATCATGCGGCGATCCTTCTAAATCGGCGGGTCGCTGGGGATTTTAGGCGAATTTTTCAGATCAGCGTGCCGCGCGCGGCAGTCAGGAAAAGCGATGAGTGGTCTGACGGAACAGGTCAAGGAGAGTCTGAAGCAATCGGTGCGTTCGGCCGACTCCTTCGAATCGCCCTACAGGCACTGGCACTTGAAGGGCGTGTTTCCCGCCGAGGTTTACGAGGAGCTGAAGGCGATGCCGTTCCCGGTCATGGAGATCGGCGACGTATCGGGAACGCGCGAGGCGCACAACTCCGACCGAGTGTATTTCTCGGGCGGCAATCTGGAGAAGTTCGAGAAGGTCCGGGCAGCGGCGGAGGCGTTTCAGGACCCGGAGATCGTGACGCTCCTGGCGGACGTCTTCGGAGCCAATCTCGACGACACGTTCGTGCGCATCGAGTACGCGCAGGATACCGACGGCTTCTGGCTGAAGCCCCACACCGATATCGGCGTGAAGATGTTCACCATGCTCATCTACATGTCCGACGATCCGAGCCATTCCGATCTCGGCACCGACATCTATGCCGACGAGAACACGCATGCCGGACGCTCGTCGTTCGAGCCCAACTCGGCGATGATCTTCGTGCCCGCGACCAACACCTGGCACGGCTTCGAGCGCCGCCCGATCGAGGGCGTGCGCCGCTCCATCATCGTCAACTACGTGACGCCGGAATGGCGCGCGCGCGAGCAGCTCGCCTTCCCCGAGGCGCCGGTTCACCCTTAGGCCGAGCCGCCTCCCGAAAGCTTCAGGGCGACGCCTTTGCTTCCAGCATCGCCCTGATGCGGGCCGCCGGCTCGGCGGTGGCGTCGATGGGCGGCTGCCCGGCGAAGCTCCAGTCGAGATCGTCGCCTTCGATCAGGGAGACGAGGCCGCCCTCGACGACTTCTCGCAGGAAGCGGTCATGCCGCCGGCCAAAGCCTTCCAGCGGCAGCACGTGTACCGGCCGGCCGGTCGCCAGCGCCTCGGAGATCATCGAGATCGATTCGCTCGTGACGATCAGCCGCTCGGCCAGGGCCAGGATGCCGACATAGGGGTTCGATCCCTGGCCGTTCCACATCGCGCCGAGCGAGTCCTGCCTCACGCCCTCGGCCAGTATGTCCTTGATGGACTGGCCGGTGCGCCGCGACGGGGTGACCACCGCGCGTAGCCCGTGCCTTGCGCGGGCGTTCCGCAGGACGCGCACAAGCTTTTCCGCCACCGCGGGCGTCAGCCGGTAGCTCGCATTGTCGCCACCGATGAGCACGCCGAGCACTGGCGTGTCGTCGGGCTTGACGGTCGGCCAGCCCGCGTCGCGCGCCGCCGCAAGCCGCGCCTGCGTGATGGGGTGGAGCGCCGTGCGAACCGTCACGACGTTGTCGCCGCGCACCTCGTCGTGCGGCATGGCGGCGACGAGGTCGAAGGCGGCACGCGCCATCTCGGGGTTCTGCACGTACACCGCCAGCGTGCGGCCGCCGGAGAGGCGCTTGACGGTGAGCGCCGGGCCGATCGACTGGCGCCCGCAAGCCACCACGAGGCTGGGCCACGGGGGCCGCAGCGGATGGCTGTCCCGGCGCAGCGCCGCGAGCGGAACCGGCAAAAGCCCGCCGGGAAGCCAGCGCCACGGCCGCCGCAGCGTGATGTGCTTCTCCTCGACGGGGAGGCCGACGGCCTCCGCCAAGCCCAGAGCCTGGCTGCGCATGCCGGCCTCGCCGGGGGTGAGGGCCCAGCAGACGTCGTTGGAACTCATCGGTCACGCATGAAGAAGGCTCGGGCCCGCTTGGAGACAGCCGTCACGCTGTCAGATCGCTGCACCCTATCCCACACCGGCGGCGGCCGCGGAAGGCGCATACCGGCGCACATTACGTGAGCGTTTGGCGCGCTGGAGGCAATCCGCTCTCGGGCGTCTGCCTGGTTGGGCAGCAGATGCATAGCAGGCATGCAGAACCGGTGGATGCGGGGGCGCAGGGGGCGGCCTATTTAGAGCGAGCCGCTGTCCGGCGCCGTCGACGACTCCTCCCCGTCAGGCACGAACCGGGCAACGGTCGATCCCTGAAAGGCGCCGCGTTTCTGGCTGCCTTTCCCCTAAGTGCCGGACCCTCCCCCTCGGGTCCGGCATTTTCTTTTCCGGCACTCCGAAAAAGAAAAAGCCGGATGGCGACAGCGCCATCCGGCTTAAATTCGCGAACGTCTCGCTTTCGGCGTTCGGTCAGGCGCCGGCGTCGGCGATTGCTTCGGCGAGGTCGCCGTATGGCTCGCAGGTCGTGCCGCAGCGCTTCTCGATCTCGGCGAGCTGACCCTTGGCGAGGTCGAGCCTGCCCTCGATCACGTAGGCTTCGCCCAGATATTCACGGACCAGCGTGTATTCGGGGTCGAGCGCCACCGATTGCAGGTAATAGCCGATGCCTTCCTCGACACGGCCGAGCTTGCGGGTGGCGTAGCCGCGATAATTGAGCGCCACCGCGGTATTCGGGTCCTGCAGGCGATCGAGCGTATCGAGCGCCTCCTGGTAGCGCCCCTCGTGCGCCAGCGCATAGGCGTAGTTGGTCAGATCCTGGTCGTCCAGAATGCTCGACTGCGAGTCGACGCACATCTGCTTCTGCTTGCTGTAGGTTTTCCCCGCCGGGCAGGTCGGCGTATCGGAGCCGCCTCCGCCCCCGCCGGCGGCGAGCGCCGGGGCGGAAAGCAGGGCGCCGGACAGGATCGCGGCAAACGCGAACGTGGCTCTCATTGCTGCACCTCTTCCATCTCTCGGTTTCGTCGAAGCGTAAGGTCCGCTTCTCCCGCCATGATAAGGCGGATTGGCGGCGATGGCGTCACTCTGGCGTGAATTGTCGTACACGTTGGGTTGAGCGGATTCTTGGGCAAAAAGGGCCGATCGTCATGCGTGGCAGGGTCTACCCGCCGCCCGACAGGCCGCCGAAAACCCAGGCGATGCCCAGCCCCGCCGCAAGCACCAGAAAGGACAGCGCTGTCATGACTGCGAGCGGCGGGTGAAGCGCGTGCTGCGAAGCCGTCTTGTGGTCATGCGCCATGCCGCCCATCGCCATGCCGCTCCCCGCGGCCGCCTGACCCATGTCCATCGCACCCATGTCCATCTTTGCTGAGCCGTTGCGCCGCACGGTCATCATGCCGTGCTTCAAGTGGTTGGCGACCAGCCACCAGTTCATCGGATAGGCGACGGCGAAGCCGACCATCAGCGCGACCGACATGCGGAACCAGAAGAGCGGCTGTGTCGGCTCGTGGGCTTCCGGCGCGCTCTTCCAGGCGAGGGTGGAGACCACGATCATGCCGCCCATCAGGCAGTTCATCGACAGGAGCTCAGACATGAAGGTCGAGCGGAGCGAGCGGGAATAGGAGCCGCCCGCCATGGAGCGCATGAACAGCGCCTGGAAGATGGTCCAGCCGAAGCCGAAGCCGAGCGCGTATTCGAGCGCCAGATCGGCCAGCTTGCGGCAGCGCGATCAGCGCGCCGATCACCGCGCCGGCGAGGATGCCGACGCCGTCTCCGGCCACGCAGTGCATGGTCGAGCCGAGCACCTGCCGCCAGCGCGCGGCGACATATTGCTCGTGCAGGCCGGGCAGCGGCTCGCGGCAGCCAAGCACGTAGAGGAAAGCGCCGAACGGGCCGGAATAGAGCGTCAACAGCACGAAGCCCCATTTCATCACCGGGCTCTCGGGTGTCGTCCTGATGTCGATCGCCACGAAGGCGACCGAGAGCGCCGTCAGCCCGAACCACAGAAGCATCACGCCATCGATGATCATGTCGTTCCCTCGAGCGGCCCACCGGGTGTTTGCGGCTCTTATGCGACTCAATTTCTTAAGATCGTTATTGCAGCTTCCGCTTGCGGCAAGGCCCTGCCTCGCCAAGCTGTGGAGAGGGAGCGATGCAGAGGAAATCCATTCGCACCAGCGACGGCGTGAGGCTGAGCTACCTGGAAGGCGGACAGGGGCACCCGCTGCTGATGTTGCCCGGCTGGTCGCAAACGGCGGCGATGTACGAGCGTCAGTTCGACGATCTCTGCCGGATGGCGCGGGTGATCGCGCTCGACCATCGCGGCCACGGAGAATCGGACAAGCCCGACCACGGCTATCGCGTCCAGCGGCTGGCGAAGGACCTCTTCGAGCTGATCGATACGCTGCAGCTCTCCGAGCCCGACATCCTTGCCCACTCGATGGGCGTCGCTGTGACCTGGTCGTATCTGTCGTTGTTCGGCGCGGAACGTCCACCGCGCCGCCTCGTGTTCGTCGACGAGCCGCGCGCGCTCCTGGCGCGGCCGGACTGGTCGGAGGGCGAGCGCGAGGAGGCGGGCGCCATCATCCCGTCCCTCGATGCGCTCACCGGCTTCGTGGCCAAGGTGCGCGAATCGGATCGGCCGGAAATGGTCGCCGAGATCCTGCGTCCGATGTTCACCGCTGCGATCAGTGAGGCCGAGCTTCTGCACGTCGCAAGCGGAGAATCTGAAGTTCCCGCGAAAGCACGCCGCGGAGCTTCTTGCCGACAACGTGATCCAGGACTGGCTCGGCGTCATCGAGCGGATACGCCATCCTACCCTGGTGTTTGGCGGCGCGGGGAGCATCCACCCGGCGAAATGTCAGCGCTGGATTGCCGGTGCGATTCCGGGTGCCGAGCTGGACATCGTTCCCGCTGATGAGGGCGGCAACCATTTTCTGTTCTACGAAGACCCGGCACGCTTCAACGAGAGGGTGGCGCGATTTCTGCAAGCCGCGTCCCCACCACACCGTCGCGGCAGCCGCCCGGAGAAATTGGTGGCAGCGTTGGATTGAAAGCGCCGGCACAACAAGATCATACTTGGCAGCGATAATAGTGGTGTTTCGCCGGCCGGGGGCGGCAATGTGGGAGAAGACGATGCAGGCTGAACCGATTTGCGCCCGGACTGGGAGCCTCACCCGCGTGCTCGCAGCGACGGGTTTCGTGACGCTGGCCGTGGTCTTCCTGCCGCCGGCCGCCATGGCCGATGAGCCGGTCAGCACGGTCAAATATGCCTGTGCCGACGACAAGACCATCGAGGCGACCTACTACTCCGACAAGGTCGAGCTGGCTCTGAGCGACGGACGCACGATGACGCTGCCGCAAACCATGTCCGGCTCCGGCATCCGCTACGCCAATGCGGACGAATCCTTCGTCTTCTGGAGCAAGGGCAACACCGCCTTCGCCACCGAAGGCGACCCGGACAAGCCGACCTTCGCCGACTGCGTGGAGCAGCCGAAGAGCTAGCTCGAAGGCGGACCGTCGCGCTCTCCGGTCCCGGATACGGGGGATTCCGCCGCTCCTGACATAGCGTGTCAGGAGGTCGCGCAGCGATGAAGCCGGCGGCCTCGCCAATCGCGGCGCGATCCCCCATATTCGCGACATGCCACCGCGCAAGACATCCGGATTCGGCGAGGCGCCGCAGGCGAAGCTTGAGGGCGTGCCGGCGGGCAAGGAGCTTTCCGGGCCGATCTCGTCCTGGGCGGACGAGATCGTGCGCGATGCGGACGAGAGCGCGCCGAAGCAGGAGAAGCCCAAGCGCCGGGTGAAGGGGCGCGGTGACCCGACCCTTTCGGACCGCTCCATACGGCTCGAGCCGGACGACGACGGCAAGCCGCTGAAAACCGCGCGCGGCACCTCGATGGGCGGCCGCGCCACCGCCAAGGAGCGCGCCGGCGCCGGGCTGATGCCGGTTGCCGGCCTCGACGTGACGCTGGAGGAGGCGGGCGCGCTGCCGCAGGGCGCGGTGACGGCGACGGTCGAGGCCCTCTCGCGGCTCATCGAGGAGGGCCGGCCGGAGTTCCAGGACAAGACCTGGGTGCCGCATCGCCCGCCGCGGCCGGAGAAGAGCGAAGGCGGGGTCGCGCTCGAGGTCGTCTCCGAATACGAGCCGAAGGGCGACCAGCCGACGGCGATCGAAGAGCTGGTGAAGGGCATCAGCGAGGCGGGCGAGCAGACGCAGGTGCTGCTCGGCGTCACCGGCTCCGGCAAGACCTTCACGATGGCGAAGGTCATCGAGGCGACGCAGCGCCCGGCGCTCATCCTGGCGCCGAACAAGACGCTCGCCGCGCAGCTCTACGGCGAGTTCAAGAGCTTCTTCCCCGAGAACGCGGTCGAGTATTTCGTCTCCTACTACGACTATTACCAGCCCGAGGCCTACGTCCCGCGCACCGACACCTTTATCGAGAAGGAATCCTCCATCAACGAGCAGATCGACCGCATGCGCCATTCGGCGACGCGGGCGCTGCTCGAACGCGACGACGTGATCATCGTTGCGTCCGTCTCCTGCATTTACGGTATCGGCTCGGTGGAGACCTACACGGCGATGACCTTCGGGCTGGAAGTCGGGCTTGCCATCGACCTGCGGCAGGTGGTCGCCGACCTGGTGGCGCTGCAATACAAGCGCACCGACCTGAACTTCGTGCGCGGCAGCTTTCGCCTGAAGGGCGACACGCTGGAGCTGTTCCCCGCGCACTTGGAGGACCGCGCCTGGCGCGTCTCCTTCTTCGGCGACGAGATCGAATTCGATCCAGGAGTTCGATCCGCTCACCGGCCAGAAGACCGGCGACCTGAAGAGCGTGAAGGTCTACGCCAACTCGCACTACGTCACGCCGAAGCCGACGCTGCAGCAGGCGATCAAGGGCATCCGCGAGGAGCTGAAATGGCGGCTGGAGGAGCTCGACAAGGCCGGGCGGCTGCTCGAGGCGCAGCGGCTGGCGCAGCGCACGCAGTTCGACCTGGAGATGATCGAGGCGACCGGCGCCTGCGCCGGCATCGAGAACTATTCGCGCTACCTGACCGGCCGCAAGCCGGGCGAGCCGCCGCCGACGCTGTTCGAGTACCTGCCCGACAACGCGCTGGTCTTCGTCGACGAGAGCCACGTCACGATCCCGCAGATCGGCGGCATGTATCGCGGCGACTTCCGCCGCAAGGCGACGCTGGCCGAATACGGCTTCCGCCTGCCGTCCTGCATGGACAACCGGCCGCTGCGCTTCGAGGAATGGGACCTGATGCGGCCGCAGACGGTCTGCGTCTCGGCGACGCCGGGCGGCTGGGAGCTGAACCAGACCGGCGGCGTCTTCGCCGAGCAGGTGATCCGCCCGACCGGGCTGATCGACCCGCCGGTGGAGGTGCGCCCGGCGCGCAGCCAGGTGGACGACCTGCTGGGCGAGGTGCGCGAGGTGGCGGCGAAGGGCTACCGCTCGCTGGTCACCACGCTCACCAAGCGCATGGCGGAGGACCTGACCGAATATCTGCACGAGCACGGCGTGCGCGTGCGCTACATGCATTCCGACGTGGAGACGCTGGAGCGGATCGAGATCATCCGCGACCTCAGGCTCGGCGCCTTCGACGTGCTGGTCGGCATCAACCTGCTGCGCGAGGGCCTCGACATTCCCGAATGCGCGCTGGTCGCCATCCTCGACGCCGACAAGGAGGGCTTTCTGCGCTCCGAGACGTCGCTCATCCAGACCATCGGCCGCGCCGCGCGCAACGTCGACGGCAAGGTGATCCTCTACGCCGACCGCATCACCGGCTCGATGGAGCGGGCGATGGCGGAGACCGAGCGCCGGCGCGAGAAGCAGGTCGAATACAACGTCGCCAACAACATCACGCCGGAGAGCATCAAGCGCTCCATCCACGACATTCTCGACAGCGTCTACGAGCGCGACCACGTGCGCGTCGACACGGGGCTGGCGGAGGAGGGCGCCGGCATCGGCCACAATTTCGAGGCGCATCTGGAGGCGCTGCAGAAGCGCATGCTGGAGGCGGCCGGCGACCTGGAGTTCGAGGAGGCGGCGCGCCTGCGCGACGAGATCAAGCGGCTGCGCGAGACGGAGCTCGCCATCGCCGACGACCCGCTGGCGCGGCAGAGCGAGGTGGAGGGCAGGGCCGGCGCGCTTTGCAGGCGGCGGCAGGCCGGGCGCACCGAAAGGCTCGCGCGTGCGCAAGAACACGCTGGACGAGATGACGGTGGGGCGCACCGAGAAGCCGCTCGGCGGCCCCGCCGGCGGTCGGCGAAAGCGCCGATAATCATGACGCTTAGCTGAGGCGGCTATTCTCGTAACGAAAACATTAAGTGACAAAGAAAAGACACAATAGAGTTTGGCTTTCTGCGCGTTCTTAATTTCTTTCCTAGGCAACATTAATTCGTTGAGCTGCCCGCAACGGAAATAATCATCCGGCGTTTTCTTGCGCAGCGCTAAGCTGCGAGGAGTAGAACAATGCAAGACGTTCGGAACGAAAAAGACCGCCATGTCCGTCAGGCGCAGCCCGGCCAGGGAGGTCAGAAGGATCAGAGCGGCCAGAAGGGTCACGGCGGCCAGAAAGAGCAGCCCGGCAATCCGCGCCCCGGCCAGGGCGATCAGACCCGCCGCTAAGAACGTCGATACATTCAGCAACAAGCAACGGCAAGTGCGGAGGCGACGCTCGCCTCCGCATCTTATTGGGCGGGCTCGTCTGCCCTCGGCCAGTAGGTCCCGAAGCACCAGAGATTGCCTTCCGGGTCGCGGCAGATGAACTCGCGGCTGCCGTAGTCGCGATCGGTGAGCTCCTCCTCTATCTCGGCGCCCGCCGCCGTCGCGCGGGCGTAGAGCGCATCGGCATCATCCACCGCGACGTAAGTGGCCTTCCCGCCGCCGGCTTGGCGACCCTCCCGACCAGTTTTCCGAACGTATCAGGCTTTCACTACCGAGCATGATCATCGACGATCCGAAAGCGAGCTCGCGTGCACCACCTCTTCCCGTTCATGTGTCTGGCGTGCAGTGCGAAGCCGAAAGCTTCCATGAGCCAGTCGATCATCCCGACGGCGTCGCGATAGCGGAAGGTCGGATAGATACGAGGAGGTTCGTTGGCGGACGGCATGGCCGGTCTCCTTCAGGCTTGCGATGATTGCGACGTTCTCGCAGGCCGGCGGGGCCGGTCTTGAAGAAATGTTACCCGCTCACGCGCCGCCGCCGCCTGGTGTTGCCCCCGCAAACTCCCGGAATTCGCGCACCATGTGCGCTTGGTCGGCATAGCCGCAAGCCGCTGCGATACCGGCCCAGTCCGCCGGCTCCTCGTGCTCGGCCAAAGTCCCAGGCGTCTGGGCGCGGTTGAAGCGGACAATACGGGCGACGGCCTTCGGCGTCAGCCCGACCTCGGCGCGGAATCGCTCCGCGAGATGCTTGCGGCTCCACTCGAGCGTTCCCGCGAGGTCTGTCCACCGTGCCTGACCGCCCGCGGCGAGGATATGCCCATAGGCCCAGCGCACAGCGCCCGAGGGCGGCTTCCCTGAGCCGAGCCGCTGCATGACGAAAGCCTCGGCGAGATCAAAGCGCGTCTCCCAGTCAGGCGCATCGACCAGCCGTGCGGCAAGGTCTGCGAGGATCAGGCCTCGGCAGATCGTCGATCCGCACCATGCAGTCGGCAATTTCGTGCATGGGCAGCCCGAAGCAGCGAAACGCCCCGAGCGGCGTGAAGTTGATCTGCAGGCAACTGGCGGCGCCGAAGGAATGGATGTGCACCGGGCCGGCGTAGAGCCCTGCAAGAAAGCTCAGGATGCGGTCGTCCACTCCGGGCGCCCGTCCGAGCGCGATCTCGAACGGCGCGCCGAAGCTGATGACCAGCGGCACCATCAGGGACGCCGCCCTGGTCTGGCGAAAGGCGCCCGGCGCCAATTCGCGATAGCCGCACATGTCGTGGACGATGCCGGCCAGACGCGCGGACTTGCGGCGGCACATGAAGAAATGCGGCTCAGCTTCAGGACTCTGCCCGGTCATAGGCTTCGCGTTGTTGTTCTCGCTCGCCTTCACATAGAGCATTCGCCCGGCGATCCTAAGGGCCGATCGAACTCAGGGTGAAACGATCCTGCCGCCGCTCCCTCGACCGCGATTGCCAAAAGATGCATCCTCGCGCCGAACGATAGGGACCGGGATTTCGAGCATGGCGGCGAAGCGGAAAGGGGAGGGGCAAAGCGCCTCGAATATTTACGTCGGCGTGGGCGGCTGGACCTTCGAGCCATGGCGCGGCGTGTTCTATCCGCCGGACCTGCCGAAGGCGCGCGAGCTGGAATATGCCGGCGAGCATCTGACGGCGATCGAGATCAACGGCACGTTCTATCGCGCCCAGGGGCCGAAGAGCTTCGCCAAGTGGCGCGACGAGACGCCGGAAAATTTCGTCTTCGCGGTGAAGGGCCACCGCGCCGTGGTCAACAAGAAGAAGCTGGCGGAGGCGGGCGAGACGCTGGAATGGTTCCTCGGCACCGGCCTCACGGAGCTCGGGACAAGCTCGGGCCGATCCTGTGGCAGCTGGCGCCGTTCAAGAAATTCGACGCGGAGGATATCGGCGCCTTCCTGGCGATGCTGCCGAAGGAGGAGGACGGGCTGCCGCTCCGCCACGCCATCGAGGTGCGGCATGCAAGCTTCCGCGACGCCGCGCTTCGTCGACCTGGCGCGGAAGCACAACGTCGCGATCGTCTACGCCGAGTCCGACGACTATCCGGCGATCGCCGACGACACGGCCGACTTCGCCTATGCGCGGCTGATGCGCTCCAGCGAGGAGGAGCCCATCGGCTATCCCGACGTGGCGCTCGACGAATGGGCGGAGCGCGCGCGTGTCTGGGCGAAGGGCGGGTTCCGGCGGACCTGCCGCGCGTTGAGGAGAAGCGCGGAAAGAAGAAGGAAAGCAACGCGCGGCCCGTCTATCTCTTCTTCATCGCCAGCGCCAAGGTGAAAAACCCCGCCGCAGCCGCAGGCGCTGATCGCGCGGCTGAAGTGTAGCTGCGCGGTTGAGGGTTTCTCTCGGCTCCCATCGTTTGTCATCCCGGAGGCGCGAAGCGCCATCCGGGACCCATGACCTCGGGGCCATGGATAATCCGTCGCGCTCTCTTAGACGTGGGTGTTCATAGGTCCCGGCCTCGGCCTTGCGGCCGAACCGGGATGACAAACGCGAGTTTGAGAGGGAGCTTCGACAAGGCTTCGCGAAGGGGGCTCCTTAAACCTCCACGCCCGGATTGCTGCCGCCGTGGCGGGCGATCTCGCGCACCGGCACGCCGCCGCCGATATCGCGGCCCGTCGGATTCCAGGTGCAGGCCATTGCCGCCTCCACCCATACGGTCTCGAAATCGCCGGGCACGAAGAACTCCACGAACACCATCTCGCCGTCGGCATCGGCCTGCAGCCAATGGCGCTCCAGGTCGGGATAGTAGACCACGTCGCCTTCGCGCACGCGGATGGGCTCGTCGTCGGCATAGGCGGTGCCGCTGCCCTTCAGGAACACCATGAAATGGTCGGCGCCGACATGGTGATGGTTCGCACCGGCGGTCTTCGGCGGATAGATGATCATCTCGCCCTTGATGGCGTGCGTGCCGAAAAGCTTCGGCGTGGCGAGATAGATGCGGCTTCGCGCGTCGTGCTCGGACGCAAGCACCGGCTCGCGGTGCCAGTCGACCACCCTGAGCTTGGTTGGGCTCGTCGCCAGATCGGGATCGAGGCCTGGCGCGTCCGGCACCTCGGCGAGGACGACAGCGTGCGCCCTTCGACGATTCCAGCCTGCCGCGGAAGCCGGGCGGCAGGAAGGTGACGTGCTGCTCCGCCACCGCCTCGTCGGCACCGTCGCCGGTCAGCCGCGCTTCGCCCGCCGACGAGCTGGAACCAGGCGAGGCTGTCCGCTCGCGATCTCAAGATCGAGCGCCGCGCCGGGCGCGATCGTGATGCGGTCGAGCAGCACCCGCGTGCCGGGCACGCGCTCCGGCGTGATGAGGCGCTGGCGCGTCAGGCCCGCGTCAAGCGGCTCGGCTTCGACTTCGCTTTCGTGAAAATGCACGGCCATCGTGTTCCTCCCGTATTCTCGTCATACGCTCTTATAGCGATGCTCATGGCGGCGGAAAACACGGATCGCCAACATGAGCCGCACGGAACGGACGGCCACGCGAGCGACGGGGCTAGCCGAAAAGGGGAGGGCCGGCGCAATGGCCGGCCCTCATGCGGACGGGAGGTGGGTAGGAGGACGCCTGTGGCGGGGGGCAGTGCCTGTCGGCGTCCCGTTACCCATCGCCACTATGCGCAGGGCGCGTTTCGGGCGTGTTGCGCCGGTCAGCCGAAAAGGTTTCGCGTCGCAAAGGCCTGGCCCGAAAAAGGGGAGGGCCGGCGCAATGGCCGGCCCTCATGCGGACGGGAGGTGGGTAAGAGGACCTCTGTGGCGGGGGGCAGTGCCTGTCGGCGTCCCGTTACCCATCGCCACTATGCGCAGGGCGCGTTTCGGGCGTGTTGCGCCGGCCAGCCGAAAAGGTTTCGCGTCGCAAAGGCCTGGCCCGAAAAAGGGGAGGGCCGGCGCAATGGCCGGCCCTCATGCGGACGGGAGGTGGGTAGGAGGACGTCCGTGGCGGGGGGGCATTGCCTGTCGGCGTCCCGTTACCCATCGCCACTATGCGCAGGGCGCGTTTCCGGCGTGTTGCGCCATGCAGCCAATCGCGTTTCGCCGCAGAGGCGTTTTGTTGCGTCGCGCGGGCCTTCGAGAGTCGGCGTGTGGCGCTAACGCTCTGCAAAGAAAGAGGAAACTGGAACATGACGGTTTGCGAGGTAAGGTAAACGAAGGGTTTCCGTCGTCTTCCGCAACAGTCTCGCCGACAATGCCAGCCGAGGAGGCCAGCTGCAGGCACCCGGGGCGCGGCACGCCGGGGCTGGGAGGCTGCCATGTTGCATCTTGTCCATCGCTGCGCCGCCGACGAGGCCGGCGCCGCTGCTATCGAATACGCCCTCGTCGCATCGATGATCGCGATTGCGATCGTCGGCGTTCTTGCCACGCTCGGCGTCAACCTCGCTCGATAAGGCGGCCGATATCGGCGACGCGATCGGCAACGCCGGTAGCTGATCCGCCTCACCGTCTCTCGGACGGAGTGGACGGCCGCGGCTCCGGTTCTTGCGCCGCCGCGCCCGGCGCGGCATTGAAGCGGCATGAGCCTGAAGCCTCCGCAGATCCTGGCGCAGCGGTCCGCCATGCGCGCGCAGCCCATCGTCAACACGCTCGACGCCGAGATTCTCGAGGAGAAGGCCGCGACGCTGGGGCGGCTCACCAAAGCCTTCGAGACGGCCCTCGCCGCCTGGCGGGCGGGCGAGGAAGACGCAGCGGCGGGCGGCAGCGTTTCGGAGCAGCGGCGGCAGCGCCTCTTCGACGAGGCCGCCGACGCGCTCTGGCACTTCGTGGTGCAGCGGGAGGTGTGCGGCCTCAGGAACACCGAGGCGGTGCTGCGCGAGTATGGCGTGCCGGCGGCGCTGAGGCTCAGGATGGGCGCGATCCGACGCGGATGACCGAGCCGATCCGTGTCATTTGAAAGCCTCCTGGTGATGGCGCTGGCGCTTGGCGCCGGCGGATTGATCAAGGGTGCGACGGGCATGGGCCTGCCGCTGGTCGCGCTGCCGATTTTGACGGCCTTCCTGGGGATTCAGCACGCCGTCGCTCTCATCTGCCTGCCGGTGGTCGTCACCAATGTCTGGCAGGTCTGGCGCTTTCGCGCTGCCATGTGGGAGGGATATTTTCTGCCGGCGATGTTGCTCGGCGGGGTCGGCGGCGTCGTGGTCGGGACCTGGCTTATCGTCAGCGTGCCGGAGCGGGCGTTGTCGCTGACGCTTTCGCTGCTTGTGTTCGTCTACATCGCGCTCAGGCTCGGCAATCCGAATTTCGTGGTGCCGCGGCGCTGGGGCAAACGGCTGGCGCCCGTTTTCGGCTTCGGCGCGGGGACGCTGCAGGGCGCCACGGGCATCGGCTCGCCGGTCAGCGTCACCTTCATCCACGCCATGCGGCTGGGGCGTGCAGCCCACGTCTTCGCGGTCTCCGCGACGTTCCTGCTCTATACCTGCGTGCAGTTCCCGGCGCTGATGGTCGCCGGCGTCATGACTTGGCAGATCGCTCTGGAAAGCCTGGTCGCCATCATCCCGGCCTTCGTGACGATGCCGATCGGCAACTGGCTCGCCGGCCGCGCCAGCCAGGCGACTTTCGACCGTTTCGTGCTGGCTTTGCTGGCGGCGCTGGCGCTGGAGCTCGCATGGAAGAGCCTTGCCGGTTAGGCCGTTAAGGGGCTGTTTAACTTAAGATGGGATGAATCCGGGCTGTAAGGCGCGAAGTGCGCCAATTGCCTGCGCCGGGCCCTGCGGCGCCTCGGAAAAGTGTCATGCGTATCACGAGCTCGCTGGCGGCCGTGGCTTTGGCCATCTCTTCCTTCTCTCTCTCCGCGCCTACTGCTCATGCCGATGCCGGCGACGCGCTTGTCGGCGGGGCCGTCGGCTTCGCCTTCGGCACGATCTTCGGCAGCGCGACGGCCCGTCCGGCCCCGCCGCCGCGCTACTACCCCGGCACGGTCTACGTCGCGCCGCCTCCTCCGCCTCCGCCGGTGGTCGTTTACCAGCCGGCTCCCGTCTACTACGCGCCCGAGCCGTGGACACCGGAATGGTATGCCTATTGCGGCCAGAAGTACGGCAGCTTCGACGCCCGCTCCGGCACCTATCTCGGATATGACGGCTACCGGCACATGTGCAACTAGCGACGTTTCACCTCCGCATTGATAGCGGGGGCTATCTCTCTGTGGAGGCGTTGTTTTTGATCGGCGCCTGGTGCTCGGCTTTGCTTGAGGCCGCCGGCCTCCGCACCTCTCCCTCGGTGGGCGGCGTTGCCCTGGTCTTTACCATACGAAAACCGGGAACCCGTGCCGTTCAGGCGGCGTTCAGCCACGCGGAAGCAATATCTGCCGCATGACGCCCGAGGTGCTGATGCGCCTCCAAACGGCGCCAGGACGGGAGACACCACAATGCGTTTCTTGAAGCCAGTCGCGGCTGCGATGGCGCTCACGATGGGCGCCGCCACCTTCGCTTCGACGGCGCAGGCCGGCGGCCGCTACCACCACCACCACAATAACAACAACGCCGGTGCGGCGGCCGCTGCCACCATTTTCGGTTTTGCGGCGGGCGCACTGATCGGCAGCGCGATCACGCAGCCGCGCTACTACTACTATCAGCCGGCGCCCGTATACGTGGCGCCGCCTCCGCCTCCGCCGCCTCCGGTCGTCTACTATCAGCGCCCGGCCCCGTGGACGCACGCCTGGTATGAGTATTGCGGTGAGCGCTACGTGTCGTTCAATCCGAACACAGGCTATTTCTACGGCTTCGACGGGCAGTATCATTTCTGCCAATAGCGTCGAGACGGTTCGAATCCGCGCAGAAACAAGGCTGGCGCAACGCGCCGGCCTTGTTGTTGCCTCTCTTCCGGGCTGTGAGGCGAAGAACAGCAGCAGCGCTGCGCTGCGGCATAACAAATTTTTAACCATAAAATATTGAGATTCTGCGAGTGTTACTTTCTCACACGCAGGGTTAGAAAGATGATGTCTTAATTAGTCCGAAGAAATGTTTTGCTAAATTTTTGTCAAAAATGGTTGCATCTCTGCCGGAATTGATCGCGATACTGGCCAAATCCTGCCTTTTTTCGCCCGCTTCTCCGCCTCCGCATCAAGAAGTCACGGAGAAGGGTGGTAATGAATTTGCCGATAAGGCTTGGCGTCGTCGCGACGATTGTCGCTGTTTCAATCACTACGATGAATATCGAAGCTATTGCCCAGACAGGTCGCGCTTCCTGGTATTCACTTACCTCAAAGACCGCATCGGGAGAGCGGTGCAATCCCAATGCTCTGACGGCCGCGCATCCCTCGCTGCCGTTCGGAACCAAGGTGAAAGTCGAAAACCTCAAGAACGGGCGCTCGGTTGTGGTTCGCATCAACGATCGCGGCCCCTACGTTGCCGGCCGCATTATCGACCTCACCAAGGCCGCAGCGTCAGCCCTCGGATTCCTCGAAAAAGGCATTGCCAACGTGCGCCTTACCGTGCTCTCCAAGAGCTAGCTTACAAAACGTCACCGCACAAAGCCCGGCCTGTCGGCAGTGATTCGCGCTTGCCGATAGGGCGGGCTTGTGCATAAGCTACGCGGCGACGGCTTCGTTTGCGGAAGCCGGCGAGGTGGATGGGCCTGGAATTATTTGCGCTTTTCTCTAGTCCGATATGAATGACTCCTCTCCGAAGACCGCACGCTTGCCTGTGCCGGTTGATGCCTCCTCCTTCTGAGGATGGCTCCCGGTCAAAACCCCGACTCTGCTGATTCTTCGAGAGGACCTTTCCGATGAGCGATAACGGTAACCACGACGACGACGACGACATTGATGATCGTCGCGGCCGTGATCGCGATCGCGGGCCGAAGCGTGGCGGGCAGCGGGAATTTGGTAGCGGCGACGATTTCGGCAGCGCGCCACCGCCACCGCCTCCGGACCGCGGCGGCTTCGGTGGCGGCGGTGGCTATGGTGACCGCGGCAGCTACGGCGATCGCGGCGGCGGAGGCGGCGGCTATCGTGGCGACCGCGAGGGTGGCGGCGGTGGCGGCTACCGTGGTGGTGGCGGCGGCGGTGGCGGTGGCTACCGCGGCGGCGGTGGAGGCGGCGGCTATCGCGGCGGCGGCGGTGGTGGCGGATATCGCGGCGACCGCGAGGGCGGATTTGGCGGCGGTGCCGGCGGCGGCGGATTCCGCGGCGGCGGCGGCGGTGGCCGCGGCGGCGGCGCTGGCGGTGGCTACCAGGACCGCGAGCCGCGCGAGCGCGGCCCACGCCAGAACGGCACGCTGAAATTCTTCAACAACGATCGCGGCTTCGGCTTCATCACGCCGGAGTCGGGCGGCAAGGACGTGTTCGTCCACATCTCGGCGATCGAGCGCTCCGGGCTGACGCAAATCCCGGAAGGCACGAAGCTGTCCTTCGAGACGGAGGATGACCGGCGCGGTCGCGGACCGCAGGCGGTGAACCTGCAGATCGTCGAAGAATAGCGGCGAGAGGGAATCGAAAACAAACGGCGGGGCCGCGGCCCCGCCGTTTTGTTTTGATGCGGACGAGAGTCAGCTGCGGCGCTCGTTCTCCGCGGCGCGCTTCAAGGCCCCTCCCGTCTCGCTGTCTTGCCGACCGGGCTTGTGTCCGGATAGCTCGCCGCCGAACAGCGGCTTGGCCACGGCAAGCCGCGTCGAGGCCGTGGAGTCCGCGCTGCCGCGGTGCATTTTTGCGTCCTGCGGACGGTCGATCCGGCGGTTTGCCGAATTGCCTTCCGGCCACTTGGGGATCGTCATTGGTCTCCCTCCAAACATGAGCGGAAACCAACGTGGGGAGCCCTGGCCCGGTTCCCGTCAGCTGAGATTGTTGCAGAAGCGCTGAATGCGCGCGCATGCCTCCTGCAGAAGCTCCGTCGAGGTGGCGTAGGAAATGCGGAAGTTCGGGCCGAGCCCGAAGGCCGAGCCGTGCACGACCGCGACGCCTTCCGCCTCCAGCAGCTCGCTGACGAAATCCTCGTCCGTCTCGATCACCTTGCCGGACGGCGTTCGCTTTCCCATCGTGCCGGCGCAGGACGGATAGACGTAGAACGCGCCCTCCGGCGAGGGGCATTTGATGCCGGTCGCCTGGTTCAGCATCGACACCACGAGGTCGCGCCGCTCCTGGAAGACCTTGCGGCGCTTCGGGAATGAAGTCCTGCGGGCCGTTCAGCGCCTCCACCGCCGCCCATTGCGCGATCGTGCAGGCGCCGGACGTCTGCTGGCTCTGGATCATCGTCATCGCCTTGATGAGCGCGTCGGGCCCGGCGGCGTAGCCGATGCGCCAGCCGGTCATGGCATAGGCTTTCGACACGCCGTTCATGGTCAGCGTCCGGTCGTAGAGGGCGGGCTCCACCTGGCCATCGTGGCGAAGGGCTCGTCGGTGTAGAGCAGGTGCTCGTACATGTCGTCCGTCAGGATCCACACCTGCGGATGCTTCAGGAGCACGTCGGCCAGCGCCTTCAGCTCCTCGGCCGAATAGGCCGCGCCGGAAGGGTTCGACGGAGCGTTGAAGATGAGCCACTTGGTCCTTCGGCGTGATCGCCGCGTCGAGCGCCTCCGGTGTCAGCTTGAAGCCGGTCTCGATCGGGCATTCGACGAAGCGCGGCTCGCCGCCGTTGATCAGCACCATCTCCGGATAGCTCACCCAGTAGGGCGCCGGGATCAGCACCTCGTCGCCCGGGTTCAGCGTGGCGACGAAGGCGTTGTAGAGGATCTGCTTGCCGCCGGTGCCGACGATCACCTGCGTCGGGGCGATAGTCGAGCTCGTTCTCGCGCTTGAACTTCTCCGCCACCGCCTTCTTCAGCGGCGCGATGCCGGCCACCGGCGGATATTTCGTCTCGCCGCGGCGGATCGCGTCGATCGCCGCTTCCTTGATGTTGTCGGGCGTATCGAAGTCCGGCTCGCCGGCGCCGAGCCCGATCACGTCGCGGCCGGCCTCTTTCAGGTCGCGCGCCTTCTGGGTGACGGCGATAGTGGCGGACGGCTTGACCCGCGACAGGCTCTCGGCAAGGAAGCTCATGGGAGGCTCCGGAAGGCTTTCGGCTAGAGGGAAACGGCGGCGGACCCTATTGCCGGACCGCCGCATTCGCAAGTGCGGAAAGCCCCGCCGGGCGGCAAAAAAGGCGGCGGCGATGAACCTTCACATGCTGGCGCTCGAAGCGCGCCGAGACGGAAGGCCCGATCGGCGTGGCGCTGATCGGCGCGGGAAAATTCGGCTCCATGTTCCTGGCGCAGGTGCCGACGATGCCGGGGCTTGAGGTCCGCGCCATCGCCGATCTCGACCCGGACCGGGTCGGCGACCGGCTTGCCGGCGCTCGGATGGGACGCGGAGCGCATCGCCGCAACCTCGCTCACCGCCGACGTCGACGAGGCGGTCGGGGCGCGGACGTTTCGGTCGTGGTCGAGGCGACCGGCGATCCGGTCGCCGGCATCGCCCATGCGCTGAAGGCGATCGACGCCGGCAAGCATCATCGTCATGGTCAATGTCGAGGCCGACGTGCTGGCCGGGCCGGCGCTTGCCGCACGGGCCCGCCGCGCCGGCGTCGTCTACTCGCTCGCCTATGGCGACCAGCCGGCGCTGATCGCCGAGCAGGTCGACTGGGCGCGCGCCAGCGGCTTCCGCGTCGGCGGCGGCCGGCAAGGGCACCAAATACCTGCCGGAATACCACGCCTCCACGCCAGATACGGTCTGGCCCTATTTCGGGCTGACGCCGAGGAGGCGCGCGCCGCCGGCATGAACAGCCAGATGTTCAACTCCTTCGTCGACGGCACGAAATCCGCGATCGAGATGGCGGCGGTCGCCAATGCCTGCGGGCTCGACGTGCCGGAGAACGGGCTGGCATTTCCCGCCCTGCGGCGCCGACGAGCTTGCCGAGAGTCCTCGGGCCCGGCGCGCCGGAGGGGCGGGCGTCGTGGAGGTCGTCTCGTCGCTCCACCGCGACGGCAGCGAGGTGGAGCGCGACCTGCGCTGGGGCGTCTACGTCGTGCTCGAAGCGCCGAACGACTACGCCGCCGCGTGCTTCCGCCAATACGGTCTGAAGACCGACCGCAGCGGCCGCTTCGCCGGCATGTACCGCCCCTACCACCTGATCGGCATGGAGCTCGGCATCTCGGTCTATTCGGCGGTGCTGCGCGGCGAGCCAACCGGCGCGCCCGACGCTTTCCGCGGCGATGCGGTGGCGGTCGCCAAGGGCGACCTGCAGGCCGGCGGCATGCTCGACGGGGAGGGCGGCTATTCGGTGTGGGGCAAGCTCATGCCGGCGCGCACGAGCCTCGATCGATCAGCGCTGCCGATCGGACTCGCCAAGGATATTCGATTGACCCGCAACGTCGCGGCCGGCGAGATCGTGCGCATGAGCGACGTGGCGCTCGACGAGACGAGCCAGGCCGTCGCCATGCGCCGCGAAGCGGAGAAACTGGTCGATTGATGCTGACGCTTTATTCGCAGCAGGGGTCCGGGAACGCCTACAAGCCGCGCCTCATCATGGCGCTGCTCGGCATCCCCTTCCGCATCGTCGAGGTCAACACCTATGACGGCTCGACGCGGCAGGCGCCGTTTCTGGAGAAGAACCCGATCGGCAAGGTGCCGCTGCTGGAACTCGAGGACGGACGGCGGCTCGCCGAGTTCGAACGCCATCCTGCTGCATCTCGCCGAGGGCACGCCCTATCTGCCGCCCGATGCGTTCGACCGCGCCAAGGCGTACGAATGGCTGTTCTTCGAGCAGTACGTGCATGAGCCGTCGATCGCCGTCAGGCGCTCGATCCTGACGGCGCCGGAGCGGGCGCATTTGAGGACGCCGGAGCGGCTCGCGGAGCTGCTCGAAGCCGGCAACCGCGCGCTCGCCATCATGGAGCTGCGTCTGTCGAAGGCGGACTGGCTCGCCGGCCAGGGCTATTCCGTCGCCGACATGGCGCTCTACGCCTACACGCATGTGGCGGAGGAGGGCGGCTACGATCTTTCTGCCTTCCCGGGCGTCTCCGCGTGGATCGCGCGGGTGGCGGGCCAGCCGGGGCACGTGCCCATCGATTGGCGGCCGGTCGCAGAATAACCCTTAACCTCGTCTTAGCGCGCCGCCGCGATCTTCGTGGCCATGCTTCGCTTGGCCGACATTTCCGCATCTTTGCGCCAGGCGAACTGGATCGATGCGGAACGCGTGCGCGGTTATTCGATTCTCTTTCTTGTTCTCTTCGGCCTGGCGACGGTGTTGCTGTGGTTGAGCGGCAACGGGCTCGTCGACGCGCTGGGCCGGCCGATCGGGACGGACTTCGCCGATCCTTATGCCGCCGGCCGTCTTGCCCTGGAGGGCCGTCCGGCCGCGATCTACGATCTGCCGACCCTAATCGAGAAGGAGGAGACGGTCACCGGGCAGACGGAGAACGTCTACGGCTGGCACTATCCGCCGATCTTCCTGCTGGTCGCCGCGCCGTTCGCGGCCCTGCCCTACGTGCCGGCCCTCATCCTGTGGCTCGCCGCCGGGCTCGCGTTCTATCTCTTCGCGGTCTGGGTGATCCTGCCACGCCGGCTGGCGCTGCTGGCCGCCGCCGCCTTTCCGGCCGTGTTCGTCACCGTCGGGCATGGGCAGAATGCTTTCCTCACGACCGCACTGCTGGCGCTTGGGCTGGCGCTGCTGGAGCGGCGCCCCTGGCTTGCCGGAATCCTTCTCGGTTGCCTTTGCTACAAGCCGCATTTCGGTCTGGTCCTGCCCTTCGTGCTGATCGCCGCGCGGCAGTGGAAGCCGTTCCTCGGCGCTTCGGTCGCCGTCGTGGCGCTCGGCGTCCTCAGCGTTGCCGCCTTCGGGATCGAGCCGTGGCGCGCCTTTCTGGCGAGCAGCGAGGTTACCCGGACCCTGGTGCTGGAGCAGGGCGCAACCGGCTGGTACAAGATCCAGAGCCTGTTCTCAGCGGTGCGTGGCGCCGGCGGCTCGATCGGCTCGGCCTATGCGGCGCAGGGCGTCCTGTCGGCCGCCGTGCTCGTTCTGCTCGTGCGCCAATGGATGAAGGGCGGCGGCCGCTCGGCAAAGGCGGCGGTCGCTGTGGGCGCGCTCCTCGTCACGCCCTACGTTCTCGACTACGACATGCTGCTCATGGCACCGGCGATCGCGTTCCTGGTCGCGCGCGGGCTGGAGGAGGGCTTTCGCCCCTACGAGAAAGCGCTGCTGGCCGTCGCATGGGCGGCGCCGCTCTTCGCCCGCCCGGTGGCGCTCGTCCTGCACCTGCCGCTCGGGCTCATCGTCATGATCGCGCTTTTCGCCTTGGCCTGCCGCGACACGGCCGCCGAGTCTCGCCCCGTGGCGGAGAGCTATCCCCGGTAGGCGATCTTGAGGATCTCGTAGCTGCGGGCGCCGCCCGGCGCGGTGACCTCGACGGAATCGCCCTTGGCCTTGCCGATGAGCGCGCGGGCGATGGGCGAGGAGATGGAGATGCGGCCCTCCTTCACGTCGGCTTCCATGTCGCCGACGATGCGGTAGACCTTCTTCTGCTCGGTGTCCTCGTCGACCAGCGTGACGGTGGCGCCGAACTTCACGGTGTTGCCGGAGAGCTTGGAGACGTCGATCACCTCCGCGCGGGAGATCTTGTCCTCCAGCTCCGCGATACGGCCCTCGTTCAGGCTCTGCTGTTCCTTGGCGGCATGATACTCGGCGTTCTCCGAGAGATCGCCATGCGAGCGCGCGTCGGAGATCGCCTGAATGATGCGCGGGCGCTCTTCCGACGTGAGGCGCTTCAGCTCGGCCTCAAGCGCATGATACCCGCTCTCGGTCATCGGCACCTTTTCCATCCCATCCTCCATGCCTCGAACCCTGCCGAGGCAACATAAAACAAGGGCATCCCGCCGTTTCGCCGGCGAAATACCCTACAATTCCTCTTTCCTCAGGCGGCTGTGAAGTAGGATTGCAGCGGCCGGACTTCAAGCTGGCCGCCCAGCAGCGCCTCGATACCGAGTGCTGCCGCACTCGCGCCTGCCAAGGTCGTAAAATACGGAACCTTGTGCAGAAGCGCTTCGCGCCTGAGCGAACGGCTATCGGCCAGGGCTTGGGCCCCCTCAGTGGTGTTGATCACCAGCTGAACCTCGCCGTTCCTGATAGCATCCACGATATGCGGCCGGCCTTCAAGCACCTTGTTGATCTTCTCGCAGGCAATGCCGCGCGCCGCCAGAAACCGCTGCGTCCCGGCGGTTGCAATGACCCGGAAGCCGATTTCCGCAAGCCGGCGCACAGTCTCCACCACGCGCTCCTTGTCGGCGTCGCGCACGGAGACGAAGAGCGTGCCGCCGGTCGGCAGGTGGGAGCCTGCGGCGATCTGACTCTTGGCGAAGGCGAGCGGGAAGGCGGCGTCGATCCCCATCACCTCGCCGGTCGACTTCATCTCCGGGCCGAGCATGGTGTCGACGTTGGGGAAGCGGGCGAAGGGGAAGACCGCTTCCTTGACGCAGATGTGGTTGAGGCGCGCGCGGGCAAGGTGGAACTCCTCCAGCCGGGCGCCGGCCATGATCTTGGCGGCGATCTTGGCGACCGGCGTGCCGATCGACTTGGCGACGAAGGGGACCGTGCGCGAGGCGCGCGGGTTCACCTCCAGCACATAGATGTCGCCGTTCTTGACGGCGTATTGCACGTTCATCAATCCGCCGACATGGAGCGCCCTGGCGAGCTCCACCGTCTGCCGCTCGATCTCGGCGATGGTCTCGGGCGAGAGCGAATGCGGCGGCAGCGAGCAGGCCGAATCGCCGGAATGGATGCCGGCCTCCTCGATGTGCTCCATCACGCCGCAGACGAACACGTCCTCGCCGTCGGCGAGCGCGTCGACGTCGACCTCGATCGCATCGGAGAGATAGCGGTCGAAGAGCAGCGGGTTGCGGCCGATGACCGTGT
This sequence comes from uncultured Alphaproteobacteria bacterium, assembly GCA_963801225.1. GTDB lineage: Bacteria > Pseudomonadota > Alphaproteobacteria > Rhizobiales > Afifellaceae > DASWJZ01. The sequence continues at coordinate 293,398 of CAWDED010000012.1, read as the reverse complement.
TGATCTGCCCCGTCTTGTCGTTGGGATAGCGCGCCTTCACGTCGTGCGGCACCAGCCCCGGCAGCGTTCCGAGCAGATAGTCGCTGAGCGCATCCTCGCTGCGGATCACCTGCATGGCGCGGCCGCCCAGCACGTATGAGGGCCGCACCACGAGCGGGAACCCGAGGTCGGATGAGACGAGCCGCGCCTGCTCGACCGAATAGGCGATGCCGTTCTTCGGCTGCTTCAGTTTGAGCTTGTTGAGGAGCTTCTGGAAGCGGTCGCGGTCCTCCGCGAGATCGATCATGTCGGGCGAGGTGCCGAGGATCGGCACGTTCGCCTCCTGCAGCGCGCGCGCCAGGCCGAGCGGCGTCTGCCCGCCGAATTGCACGATGACCCCGAGCAGCTCGCCGCGCGACTGCTCCACCCGCACGATCTCCAGGACGTCCTCCGCCGTCAGCGGCTCGAAATAGAGGCGGTCGGAGGTGTCGTAGTCGGTCGAGACGGTCTCCGGATTGCAGTTGACCATGATCGACTCGATGCCCGCCTCGTCGAGCGCGAAGGCGGCGTGGCAGCAGCAATAGTCGAACTCGATGCCCTGGCCGATGCGGTTCGGCCCGCCGCCGAGGATCATGACCTTCCTGCGGTCGGACGGCTGCGCCTCGTCCTCCACGGCCCCGCCGAACGGCGTCTCGTAGGTCGAGTACATGTAGGCGGTCGGCGCCGCGAACTCGGCGGCGCAGGTATCGACGCGCTTGAAGACGGGCATGACGCCGAGCCGCTGGCGATGCGCGCGCACCTCGGCTTCGTCCTTGCCGGAGAGCGCGCCGAGCCGGGCGTCGGAGAAGCCGAGCGCCTTCAGCTGCCGCATGAGCTTGGGGCTCTCGGGCAGGCCGTGCTCGCGCACCCGCGCTTCCCAATCCACGATGCGCTGGATCTCGCGCAGGAACCACGGGTCGATATGGCGAGGCTTCGTGCACCAGCTCGACGCCGAAGCCGCGCCGCAGCGCCTCGCCGATCTTGAGCAGCCGGTCGGGGCGGGGGACGGCGAGCGCCGCGGTGACGGCGTTCTTGTCGTCGCCGACGCCGAGGCCGGTGATCTCGATCTCGTCGAGGCCGGTCAGCCCCGTCTCCAGGCCGCGCAGCGCCTTCTGCAGCGATTCCGCGAAGGTGCGGCCGATGGCCATCACCTCGCCCACCGACTTCATCGAGGTGGTGAGCACCGGGTCGGCGCTCGGGAATTTCTCGAAGGCGAAGCGCGGGATCTTGGTGACGACGTAGTCGATGGTCGGCTCGAACGCCGCCGGCATGGCGCCATGCGTGATGTCGTTCTCCAGCTCGTCGAGCGTGTAGCCGACGGCGAGCCTCGCCGCGACCTTGGCGATCGGAAAGCCCGTCGCCTTGGAGGCGAGCGCCGAGGAGCGCGAGACGCGCGGGTTCATCTCGATGACGACCATCCGGCCGTCGTCCGGATTGATGGCGAACTGCACGTTGGAGCCGCCGGTCTCCACCCCGATCTCCCGCAGCACCGCGATCGAGGCGTCGCGCATCAGCTGGTATTCCTTGTCGGTCAGCGTCAGCGCCGGCGCGACGGTGATGGAATCGCCGGTATGCACGCCCATCGGGTCGACGTTCTCGATGGAGCAGACGATGATGCAGTTGTCGTCCTTGTCGCGGACGACCTCCATCTCGAACTCCTTCCAGCCGAGCACCGATTCCTCGATCAGCACCTCGTTGGTGGGCGAGGCGTCGAGGCCGCCGAGCACCAGGTCGTTCAACTCGTCGAGCGTGTAGGCGATGCCGCCGCCGGTGCCGGCGAGCGTGAAGGAGGGGCGGATGATCGCCGGCAGCCCCGTCTCCTTGATGGCCTGCAGCGCCTGCAGCTGCGCGGTCAGCCGGTGCTCGTCGCGCCGCAGCCGCTCTCCGGCGTTCCATTCCGCCTCGAAGGCGGCGAGCGCCTTGCGCCGCTCCGGCCCCTCGGGAGTCTTGCGCTCGACTTCGGCGAGTCCGGCCGCGTGCTCGTCGCGGAAGCGCTTCTTCAGCTCCGAGGTGTTGACGAAGGCGGCCTTGGGCGTGGCGAGGCCGATCTGCTGCATGGCCTCGCGGAAGAGCTCGCGGTCCTCCGCCTTGTCGATGGCGTCGGCGGTGGCGCCGATCATCTCCACGCCGAACTTCTCCAGCACCCCCATGCGACGCAGCGACAGCGCGGTGTTGAGCGCCGTCTGGCCGCCCATGGTCGGCAGCAGCGCCAGCTTGTCGTCGGGCCGCTCGGCGCGCTCCTTCTCGATGATCTTGGCGACGATCTCCGGCGTGATCGGCTCGATATAGGTGGCGTCGGCCAGCTCCGGGTCGGTCATGATCGTGGCCGGGTTGGAGTTGACCAGGACGATCCGGTAGCCCTCGGCCTTCAGCGCCTTCACGGCCTGGGTGCCGGAATAGTCGAACTCGCAGGCCTGCCCGATGACGATGGGCCCCGCGCCGATGATGAGGATGGCGTCGATGTCGGTGCGTTTGGGCATCTCGGGCGCGCGCGAAGCCCCGGTGCGGCGGCTCCGCCCGGGGCGCGAATCCTTTCGACAGGGTCAGGTCAGGGCGGCCTTATAGGGGAATTGGCCGGAGGGGGAAAGGAGGAGGCTCGGCTCGGCCGAACGGCATGCAAATCCGGGCGCTCCCGGGCAAAGGGCGTGAAATCCGCGCCTCAGGCCGCTGCCTGGCTGAGCCGCGCCTTCTTGTCACTCGGCGTGTCCGCCGGACCTGGACTGGGGAGGATTTCTCCCTGCGCCGGCGCGGTTCCGTCGAACGCCTCCACACCCACCGAAAGCGCGTAGCAGGCCAGCTCGACTGTTTTGGGAATCACTACCTTTTTCGAGCCGCGGCGGCCGGTCTCGTAATACTGGATCATGCGTTTTTTCAGGCCGAGCTTCTCCGCGGCCTCTTTTTGCTTCAGGCCGAGCGCCTTGCGCCAGGACTTGAACTCGTCTGAGTCCATCGCCGGTCCTCCGCCGGAGGAGGTGCCACGGCAATGCGACATTGCGGTGACGGCGAGAGCGAGACGCTGACGAATTGCCGCCCTTTGCGGCTTTGCGCGTTATGCTGCCACCAGATTTTGCCGGAAGCTCCATTTTTTCAGGCCGGGGCCTGGCGGCTGAAAGGAGGCTTCCATGAAATGGCGGGGTCGGCGGCAAAGCACCAACATCAGGGATATCCGCTCCACCGGCGGGGGATTTGGGCGCGGCGGGCTGGGACGTGGCGGTTTCGGCGGCGGACTGGGCGGCGGTTTTCCGCGCGGCCGGCGCGGCGGCGGGCTGGGCGGCGGGATCGGTGCCATTATCGTCGTGCTGGCGGTCGGCTATTTCCTCGGCATCAACCCGGCGGAGATTCTGTCGGGCGAAAGCACCTACCAATCGCAGCAGACGAGCGGCGGCTCGGCGGGCAACGACGAGATGCGCGCCTTCGTCGCCACCGTGCTGGCGGACACGGAAGACACCTGGTCGGCGATCTTCCAGGCCTCCGGCGAGGATTACCCGGAGCCGACACTGACGCTGTTCACCGGCTCCGTCAGCTCCGGCTTGCGGCAAAGCCAGCGCCGCGACGGGTCCGTTCTACTGTCCCGCCGATCAGAACGTCTATATCGACCTCGGCTTCTACGACGAGCTCAGGCGGCGCTTCGGCGCGCCGGGCGATTTCGCACAGGCCTACGTGCTGGCGCACGAGGTCGGCCACCATGTCCAGAACGTGCTCGGCGTCCTGCCGAAGGTCCACGCGCGGCAGCAGCAGCTCAGCGAAACCGAAGCGAACGCCCTGTCGGTGAAGACCGAGCTGCAGGCGGACTGCCTTGCAGGCGTGTGGGCGTATCACACGCAAAGGCGCGGGCTGTTGGAGGCCGGTGACGTGGAGGAGGCCATGACCGCAGCTGCCGCCGTCGGTGACGATACGCTGCAACGACGCTCGCAGGGCTATGTCGTGCCGGACAGCTTTACCCACGGCTCGTCGGAGCAGCGGGTGCACTGGTTCCAGCAGGGCCTTAACGGTGGGGAAATAAGCAGCTGTGATACGTTTTCCGCGGATATCTAGATGAGGGGGTAGCTCGTGATGAACGATCGGGACGATGCGACACATCAGGATGATGCAATAAAGCTGCTGGCGCAGCGCCTGCTCGACATGGGCGTCGGCGACGTGCCGTCGCGGGAGCGCAAGGTTTTGGAGCGGATGGCGAAGCGGCTGGCCATCTCGCACAACGTCAACAAGGAGTTCGACCAGCAGCTCACCTTCGGGGAGCGCCTGGCGGATCGTGTGGCGGCAGTCGGCGGCTCCTGGAGCTTCATCATCGGCTTCGGCACCTTCATCGGAGCTTGGGTGCTCCTCAACACGGCGATCCTCGCTGGCTACGTCACTTTCGATCCCTATCCCTTCATCTTCCTCAACCTGATGCTTTCGATGCTCGCGGCCATCCAGGCTCCGGTCATCATGATGTCGCAGAACCGCCAGGCCGATAAGGACCGGCTGGCGGCGGCGCACGATTACGAGGTGAACCTCAAGGCCGAGATCGAGATCGCGGCGCTGCACGAGAAGCTCGACCAGATCCGCTCGCACGACCTGGCGCGAATCATCGAGCGGATTGAAGCGGCGCCAAAGCGGCGTTGACCTGGACCAGACCGGTCGACGACATTGTCCTGTCGGCCTTAGGATGGGCGCGGCCCAGCTGGAACCGTGGGGACGGCACCCGTCAATGGGCACACGCGAAAGGAGCGCGGCGATGGTGGACGTGACCTACAGGATCGTCGAGCACGACGGCGGCTGGGCCTACAAGCTCGGCGATGTCTTCTCGGAGCCTTTCCCGACGCGGGAAGCCGCGGTCAAGGCGGCGCACAGGGCCGCGGCCGAGCAGCACGTTCCCGGCGAGACGCGCGCGATCCAGTACGAGGACGAAGAGGGCAACTGGCACGAGGAGCTGTCGCGCGGAGGCGACCGGCCGGCGGCTCGGGTGGAGGAGTAAGGAGTTCCGGCACCTGCCGCCCGGCGGGGAGGGGGCTTGGTCAGTCGCTCGGGAAAATGTGCCGGCGGTCACCGCTTCGCGACTGCGGCCACGCCCTTCTTCTCGCGGATGAGGCCGACGAAGCGCTCGAACAGATAGTGGCTGTCCTGCGGGCCGGGCGAGGCTTCGGGGTGGTACTGCACCGAGAAGACCGGCCTGTCGGTCATGCGGATGCCGCAGTTCGATCCGTCGAAGAGCGAGACGTGCGTCTCCTCCACGTTGCTCGGCAGGCTGTCGCGGTCGAGCGCGAAGCCGTGGTTCATCGAGACGATCTCCACCTTGCCGGTCGTGTAGTCCTTCACCGGATGGTTGGCGCCGTGATGGCCCTGGCGCATCTTCGCGGTCGTCCCGCCCAGCGCCAGGCCGAGCATCTGGTGGCCGAGGCAGATGCCGAAGGTCGGCACGCCCGATTCCACGATCGCCTTGATGGTCGGGACGGCATATTCGCCGGTTGCCGCCGGGTCGCCGGGGCCGTTCGACAGGAACACGCCGTCGGGTTGCTTCGACAGCACGTCCTCCGCCGTGGCGGTGGCCGGCAGCACCGTCACGCGCGCAGCCCTGGTCGGCCAGCAGCCGCAGGATGTTGCGCTTGATGCCGTAGTCGATGGCGACGACGTGGAACGGCGGCTCGCCGCTCGGGTGGCCGTAGCCGCGCCCGGCCGCCAGCTCGTCTCGTCCCAGGCGAAGGACTGGCCGGTGGTGACCAGCGGCACCAGGTCGAGCCCCGCCATGGAGTGAAGCGCGGCGGCCTCCGCCTTCAGCGCCTCGACGTCGAACGCAGCCGGCGGGATCGTGCGCGACGATGCCGTTCGGCATGCCGCTCTCGCGGATGCGGGCGGTCAGCGCGCGCGTGTCGACGCCGGTGATGCCGGCGATGCCGCGCGCCGTCAGCCACTGATCGAAGCCGCGCGTGGCGCGCCAGTTGGCGGGATCGGTGATGTCGGTGCGAAGCACGCAGCCGCGCGACGCCGGAGCTCGCCGCCGCATTCACCGTCTCCATGTCCTCCTCGTTGGCGCCGACATTGCCGATATGGGGGAAGGTGAAGGTGACGATCTGCCCGGCATAGGAGGGGTCGGTGAGGATCTCCTGGTAGCCGGTCATGGCGGTGTTGAAGCAGACTTCGCCTGCCGCCTTGCCGGTCGCGCCGATCCCCGTGCCTTCCACGACCGTGCCGTCGGCGAGGACGAGGAGGGCGGTGGCCTTCGGTTCGCTCCAGTCGGGTGTGGTCATGGCGGTCTCGCGGATCATCCGCCGGCTTGCAGGCCGGTCGGCGCTTCGGTAACGGATCGGGACTCGGCGTGTTTCTGGCGCCGCGGGTCACGTAAGCGCCGCGGCGCCTCCGGTCAATGCATGCGCCGGCCCGCAAAGGCAGCGCCGCCAGGAGAGCGCCCATGTACCAGCCCCCGCATCATCGCGAAGACCGCCTTGAGGTGCAGCACGCGCTTATCCGCGCGCACCCGTTCGGCACGCTGATCACCCTGGGCGAAGCCGGGCTCGTGGCGAATTCCATCCCCTTCATCCTGGAGCCGGCGGCCCCCTACGGCCTCCTCAAGGGGCACGTGGCACGCGCCAACACGCAATGGCGGGATTTCGACCCGGCTGTCGAGGCTCTGGTCGTGTTCCAGGGCGTGGAGACCTACATCACGCCCTCCTGGTACCGAGACGAAGCGCGAGACCGGGAAGGTGGTGCCGACCTGGAACTACCAGATGGTGCACGCCTGGGGGCCGATGCGGGCCATCGAGGATCGCGACTGGCTTGCCGCGCAGATCGCGGCGCTGACGCGTCAGCAGGAGGAGAGGCGGGCGGAGCCTTGGGCCGTCAGCGATGCGCCGGCCCCCTTCATCGAGGCACAGCTCAAGGGGATCGTCGGCATCGAGATCCCCATCGCGCGCATCGAGGGCAAGTGGAAGGTCAGCCAGAACCGACCGGAGGCCGACCGCCGGGGTGTCATCGCCGGCCTCAGCGCCGAAGGCGACGCCGACAGCCTCGCGATGGCCGAGCTGGTGGCCGCAGGCGGGGCAAAAGCTCCGGGCTGATCTCCGGCCGGGCGGCGGAAACGCCCGGCGCGGAAGAGGCTGCTACATCAATTCGACCGTGCAGGGCGAATTGGCCGAGCCGTGCATCATCGTATCGGAATGATACATCTGCTCTTTCATGCCGTTCGGCGCCACCGCGTCCCTGAAATTCACATCCCCCTGGGCCACGCCCCGGATCATCCAGTGGCCCATCGTGCCGGCGGGAATCTCGCTGCCGCTCATATTATGGAACGTGAGCGTCATGCCCATTGCGCCCATATCCGCGACCGAGCAGGTCACGTGCATGTCGTGGCCCATCATGTCTCCGCCCATCGCGTCTCCGTGCATCATGTCCTGCGCGAAGGCGGTGCCGAGGCCGAGTGGCGCAGCGATCAAGGCGGCGGCTGCGGTGCGAACGATCGTCATTGAGGAAGCTCCCTAGGAAAGGTGTCGAGGCCCCGACTATCGCGCCGCACCGGGGGCCGGCTTCAACTCACGATGCCTCAAGAGGGAGCGACGCACGGCTCGCGCCAGTTCACGGCGGTGCGAGGCGGCCGGCCGGGCGAGCGGCTTCAAGGGGCCCCTTTTCCGTGATTCGCGTCCCTCAGCGCCGGGGGTTTTCCTCACCCGTCAAGATGGCGCATAGTGCGGGTCGCTGAAGAGGGGATCCATGGGCACTCGATCCAAGACCTTTGCCATGCGGATGATCAAGCCTGCCCGCTACGACCAGGACGGCTACGTCATCCAGTGGTGGAAAAACTGCGTTCCGTCCAACTCGCTCGGATGCCTCTACGGGCTGGCCCGCGACTGCGCCGAGCGCCGGTTCTCGGGCCGGACGTCGATATCAATTACGAAGGCTACGACGAGCCGAGCAACATCGTCCCGATCAAGAAGATGATCCGGGAGATGAAGGCCGCCGACGGCTCGCTGCTCCTGATGGTCGGCGTCCAGTCGAACCAGTTCCCGCGCACGATGCACATCGCCCGCCGGTTCCGCGAAGCCGGCATCCCGGTCGCGATCGGCGGCTTCCATGTCTCCGGCTGCCTGGCGATGCTCAAGGAGATTCCCGCCGACATCCAGGAAGCGATCGACATCGGCTGCATCGTCTTCGCCGGCGAGGCGGAGGAGGGGCGGCTCGCCGGCCTCTTGCAGGACGTTTGGGCCGGCACGGCGAAGCCGATCTACAATTACATGAACGCGCTGCCCGATCTGGCGGGCGCGCCGACGCCGATCCTGCCCGACAACGTGCTCGATCGCGTGGCGGCGCGCTACGCGCCATTCGATTCCGGCCGCGGCTGTCCGTATCAGTGCTCCTTCTGCTCCATCATCAACGTGCAGGGCCGCAAGTCGCGCTGGCGCTCGCCCGACGACGTGGAGGCGCTGCTGCGCGAGAACTGGAATCGCGGCGTCCGGCGTCTGCTCATCACCGACGACAACTTTGCCCGCAACAAGGACTGGGAGCTCATCCTCGATCGCATGATCAAGATGCGCGAGGAGGAGGGCATCAAGTTCAAGTTCTTCATCCAGGCGGATGCGCTCTGCCACAAGACCGAGGGCTTCATCGAGAAGGCGGCGCGCGCCGGCTGCAACTGGGTCTATGTCGGGCTGGAGAGCATCAACCCCGAGAACCTGATGGCCGCCAAGAAGCGGCAGAACAAGATCTGGGAGTATCGCAAGATGCTCCAGGAATGGAAAAAGCGCCGGGTCCGCATCTATATCGGCTACATCACCGGCTTCCCGTACGACACGCCGGAGTTGATCGCCCGCGACGTCGAGATCATCAAGAACGAGCTTCCCGTCGAGCTAGTGGAGTTTTTCTATCTGACGCCGCTGCCGGGCTCCGAAGACCACAAGCGCCTGCACGAGTCCGGGACCTGGATGGACCCCGACATGAACAAATACGCGCTCTCCCATCGCGTGACCCATCATGGGAAGATGTCCGACGCGGAGTGGGAGCACGCCTTCGAAGCGGCGTGGTCGGCCTATTACAACCGCGATCACATCGAGCGCATCATGCGCAGGCTCGCCGCCCAGCGGATCAGCCTCTTCAAGACGATCTGGCCGCTCCTGTGGTTCTGGTCGACGCACCAGATCGAGAAGGTGCATCCGGTCGAGGCGGGATATCTGAGGCGCCGCGTGCGCACCGAGCGCCGGCCGGGCATGCCGATCGAGCATGCGCTGGTGTTCTATCCGAAGCACTGGACACGCACTGCGGTGAGGCAGGCGAAAACGTTCTGGCTCTTCGGCACGCTGGCCTTCCTTGCCTGGCGGATCGGCCGCGACCCGGCGAAGCGGAGCTATACGGACGCTGCGCTGACGCCGGTGGTCGACGATCGCGAGGCGATGGGCGAGTTGGAGATGATCCGCACGCATGGCGCAGCCGCCAACAAGCTGCAGCGCGCGCACATCCATGTGCAGGGGCAAGAGGTCGAGGAGTTGATGGTGGCGGCTGAATAGCAGTCACGGAGTGCCTTCGACGCGGGCACAGGGGGGGAACATGAGCTCCGGTATGAAGCGGTTCGCGGTAACACTCATCAAGCCGTCGCGATACGACAACGACGGCTATGTCATCCAGTGGAAGACGTCGTGCGTTCCTTCGAATTCGCTCGGCTGCCTTTATTCGCTGACCCGCGACTGCGCGGAGCGCAAGGTGCTCGGAGAAGACGTCGAGATCGAATACCAGGCCTTCGATGAACCGAACATGCTGGTGCCGGTCGAGAAGCTGATCCGCGAGATGCGAACGGCCGACGGCGCGCTTCTTTGCCTGGTCGGTGTACAGTCCAACCAGTTCCCCCGCGCCATGCACATCGCCCGGCGCTTCCGGGCCGCCGGCATCCCGGTCGCCATCGGCGGCTTCCATGTCTCCGGCTGCCTGTCCATGCTGAAAGAGATCCCGGCCGATATCCAGGAAGCGATCGACATCGGCTGCATCATCTTCGCCGGCGAAGCGGAGAGCGGCCGTTATGAGGCTCTGCTGAAAGAGGTTCGGGCGGGAACGGCGAAGCCCATCTACAATTATATGAAGGACCTGCCGAACCTCGCCGGAGAGCCGGTCCCGTTTCTGCCTGACTACGTGATCGACCGGATTGCCGGCACCTACGCCACCATCGATTCAGGCCGCGGCTGCCCCTATCAGTGCTCGTTCTGCTCCATCATCAACGTGCAGGGCCGCATCTCGCGCTGGCGCACGCCCGACGACGTTGAGGCAGCCATCCGCGAGAACTATGCGCGGGGCGTGCGGCGCTTCTTCTTCACCGACGACAATTTCGCCCGCAACAAGGACTGGGAGCACGTCCTCGACCGGCTGATCAAGCTGCGCGAAGAAGACCGTCTGAATTTCAAGTTCGTCATTCAGGCGGACGCGCTCGCGCATCGCAATGAAGGCTTCATCGAAAAGGCCACACGCGCCGGATGTCACTGGGTGTATATCGGGCTGGAGAACATCAACCCCGAGAACCTGATCGCCGCCAAGAAGCGCCAGAACAAGATCTGGGAGTATCGCAAGATGCTCCAGATCTGGAAGAAGCATGGCGTGATGGTCTACGCGGGCTACATCACCGGCTTCCCGTTCGATACGCCCGAGGCGATCCTTCGCGACGTCGAGATACTCAAGAAGGAGCTCGCCATCGAGGTCGTCGAGTTCTTCTACCTGACGCCGCTCCCGGGCTCCGAGGATCATCAGCGGTTCACCGCCACCGGCGTCTGGATGGACCCCGACATGAACAAATATTCGCTGAGCGAGCGCGTCACCCACCACGCCAAGATGAGCGATGCGGAATGGGAGCGTGCCTATCACCTGGCGTGGAAGAGCTATTACAACCGCGAGCATATCGAGCGCGTCATGCGCCGCGCCGCGGCGATGGGGAAGCCGCTCAACAAGGTGATGTGGCCGGTTCTGTGGTTCTGGGCCTGCCACGAGGTCGAAGGCATCCATCCGGTCGAGGGCGGCTACATTCGGCGCAAGGTACGCACCGAGCGGCGGCCGGGCATGAAGATCGAGAGCCCGCTTGTCTTCTATCCGAAGCGCGCCGCGGACTTCCTCTGGAAGAGCGCCCGCTGGGCCTGGCTCCTGTGGACGGTGAGGAACATCGCCCGCAAGATCGAGGCGGATCCGGCGAAGCGTGAATACATGGACGCGGCGCTGGCGCCCGTCGTCGACGACCGCGAGGCTTTTGACGAGCTTGAGATGATCCACGTGCATGCCGCCTCGGCGAACAAGCTGCAGCGCGCGCATATCCACCTGCGGGGGAAAGAGGCCGAAGATCCGATGGTCGCGGCGGAATAGTCAGCGGCGAAGCATACGCCTGCGGGCAGGCCTGCTTGCCGGCCGATCGGCGCTTGGATAAGGAACCGCAGACCCGGCGCCGATACGCCGGGGGCGTCTGCCGTCGCCCCTGGCAGGGGCCGCCGGGCCGTGACGCGAGGAAGCGATGTATCAGCCGCCGCATCACCGCGAAGACCGTCTGGACGTCCAGCACGCGCTCATTCGCGCGCATCCGTTCGGCATGCTGATCACGCTGAGCAGCGAAGGTATCCGCGCCAACGCGATTCCCTTCATCCTGGAGCCGGCCCGGCCTTACGGCCTCCTCAAGGGACACGTCGCGCGTGCCAACAGGCAGTGGCGTGACTTCGATCCGGCAGTCGAGGCGCTGGTCGTGTTCCAGGGCGTGGAGGGCTATATCACGCCGTCTTGGTACGAGACGAAGCGCGAGACCGGGAAGGTGGTGCCCACGTGGAACTACGTCATGGTGCATGCCTGGGGACCGATGCGCGCCATCGAAGACCGCGATTTGCTCGCCGCGCAGATCGCGTCGCTCACCCGTCAACAGGAGAGCGACCGCGCCGAGCCATGGGCCGTAAGCGACGCGCCGCAGGCGTTCATCGCGTCGCAGCTGAAGGGGATCGTCGGGATCGAAATCCCGATCACGCGCATCGAGGGCAAGTGGAAAGTGAGCCAGAACCGGCCCGGAGCCGATCGCGCCGGCGTCGCTGCCGGCCTGCGCGCGGCAGGCGATGCGGAAAGCCTGGCGATGGCGGAGCTTGTCGAGGCAGGTGGCGCGAAGAGCGGCTGACGGCGGGCCGGGGCTACGCGGCCGCCTGTGGATCGCGATCGGCGAAGAGCAGGCCGAGATAGTTGCGGAACTGCCGCGACTGGCGCGCCACGAGATGCGCGTCGCCATAGCTGCGCGAAAGGATTAGCCCGCCTTCGATGACGGCCACGATCATCTCAGCCAGCTCCTTGGCGGTGATGGGAATTTTCGGCTCGTAGCAGGCCAGCACGGTGACGAATTTCGCCTCGTAGATCGCCGCCCAGCGCCGCAGGCCGTCGGCGATGGCGTCGCGCAGCGAGGCATCGAATTGCCCGCTTTCGTACGTGTAGGCGGCGTAGACGCAGCCGGGCAGGGGCTTCGACTGCGCGTCGATGAAGGCCTCGAAGCGGGTGAGGAGGTGGATGGTGGCGTCAAGGGGGTCCTCATGCCGGGCGTCCGCCTCCGCCACCAGGAAGTCGAAGAGCCGCGCGTGGTTCCTGCTGTAGCGCTCGGCCAATGCTTCAGCGAGGTCGGTCTTCCCTTTGAAATGATGGAAGAAGGCGCCCTTGGTCAGTCCCGTGGCGGCGAGGATGTCGTCGAGCGAGGTGGCCGCGAAGCCACGCTCCAGCACCAGCGATTCCGCTGTCGCCAGGAGCTTTTCGCGTGTGCGCTCGCCTTTCGCAGCCATGCGGGGGATCATACCGACCGGTCTGTTATTTTTCCGTTAACATGCGGGTCGCTCCCGACCGACCGGTCGGTTTTCCGGGTTCCCGATCTGTGATTAGCGGGCATCGGAGGCGTGCGACGCTACTTCCGCCCGAATCACTTGGTAAACGAATCGCTAACATGCGCTTCCCGCCCGCCTTCCTCGACGATATCCGCGCCCGCGTGCCGATCACCGACGTGGTCGGCCGCAAGGTCACGTGGGACAAGCGGAAATCCAATCCCGGGCGCGGCGACTACTGGGCCTGCTGCCCCTTCCACGGCGAGAAGACGCCGTCCTTCCATGCCGACAACCGCAAGGGCCGCTACCACTGCTTCGGCTGCGGCGCCTCGGGCGACCATTTCACCTTCCTGGTCGAGCAGGAGGGGCTGAGCTTCCCCGAGGCGGTGGCGCAGCTTGCAGAAGAGGCCGGGCTGCCGCTGCCGGAGCGCGATGCGCAGGCGGAGCAGCGCGAGGCGGAGCGTGCCAGCCTGCACGACGTGATGGAGAAGGCGGCGCGCTTCTTCGAGGCGGAGCTGCAGGGTCCGGAGGGCGGCAAGGCGCGCGCCTATCTTCGCGAGCGCGGCATCTCGCCTGAGACGCAGAAGCGCTTCCGCATCGGCTACGCGTCGGCCAGCAAGCAATGCGCTGAAGGAGCATCTCGCCGAATGCCGGCATCACGCAGGAGCAGATGATCGAGGCGGGGCTCCTCATCGCCGGCGACGACATCGCCGTCTCGTTCGACCGCTTCCGCGACCGGGTGATGTTCCCGATCGCGCGATTTCCGCGGACACATCATCGCCTTTGGCGGCCGGGCGCTGTCGCCCGACGCGCAGGCGAAATACCTGAACTCGCCGGAGACGCCGCTCTTCCACAAGAGCTACGTGCTCTTCAACGGCCAGGACGCCCGCGCCGCCTCTCGCCGCGGCGGCCCTATCGTGGCGGTGGAGGGCTATACCGACGTCATCGCCTGCGTCACCGCCGGCTTCGAGGCGACGGTGGCGCCGCTCGGAACGGCGCTGACGGAGGATCAGCTGCGGCTCCTGTGGCAGATGGCCGACGAGCCGATCCTCTGCTTCGACGGCGACGAGGCGGGGCTGAAGGCCGCGTTCCGCGCCGTCGACCTGGCGCTCCCCGGTCTCCAGCCGGGCAAGAGCATCCGTTTCGCCCTGCTGCCGGGCGGGCAGGACCCGGACGACCTGATCCGCCGCGAGGGGCCGGAGCCGTTCCGCGCGCATTCTGGACGCCGCCAAGCCGCTCATCGACATGCTGTGGCTGAGCGCCTCCTACGGCCTCGACCTCGACCACGCCGGAGCGCCGCGCCGCCTTCGAGCAGTCGCTGCGGCAGGCCGCGGCGGCGATCGGCCATGCCGACGTGCGCCGCCACTACGAGATGGCGGTGCGGGAGCGGCTGGAGCAGCATTTCGGCGGGGCGCGGCGGCGCTCCGGCGGCGGACGGCAGGCACCGGACCGCCGCTTTGCCCAGGGGAGCCGCCGCTTCCCGCCCCCGCAGCCGACCGGTCCCTCCGCCAGCCTGTTGGCGCACCGGCTGGTGCGGCAGAACCGCGGCACCCACGGCCCCGGCCCGAACATCAGCGACGCAACACTCCTCGGCATCCTCATCCTGCACCCGCAGATCGCCGCGGAACGGCTTGAAATGCTTGCAGAAGCATCGTTTTCCGGAAAAGGGCTGGCGGAGCTCGCCGCCGCGCTGGCGGCAAGACTGGCCGAAATCGCCAGGGATTTCGGCAGGCGACCTCCGCGCCGGGCTGGAGCGAGACGGGCACGGTGAAGCGCTCGACACGGTCCTCGAGAAGCTCCGCCAATCCGGCCTCGGCGCGCTTGCCGTTGCGGCCCCCGAGCATGCCGAGGCGGTGTGGGATGACGCTGCCCACTTGCGTCTGCGCACGGGAACGTTATCTATCGAACGGCAGGCGGCAGCTGCTGCGCTTGGCCAAGAGGCAAGCGAAATATTCTTGAGCCGCCTGAGAGATATTCAGGAGCAGGATCAACGCAGACTTCGTCCCGATCGGCTTGAGGAGACGGAGACGGTGATCGTGCACCCGTTCAAGCGGCGTTGAGCCCGGTCAGGGGGAATTGAGCCGGCACTCGGCGCTGCGTCAGGCGAGGCGCAAAGGGCGTGGTTAAGGCGACCTTTACGGGACGACGCCTAAAGGACCGGCTCCCTTTCGAACAGGCGGCCCCGCACGCGCGGGCCCGATCGAGACAAGAGGCGATGGCGACCACCACTCAGACCGCGACCGAAAAGAAAGACGAGGCAGCGGAAGCCCAGTCCCACGACGGGCCGCTGCTCGATCTCTCCGATGCCGCCGTCAAGCGGATGATCAAGGAGGCCAAGAAGCGCGGCTTCGTCACGGTCGACGAGCTCAATTCCGTGCTTCCCTCCGAAGAGGTCACCTCCGAGCAGATCGAAGACACGATGTCGATGCTCTCCGACATGGGCATCAACGTGGTGGAATCCGACGAGCAGGAGGAGAACGAGCCGGAGAGCTCCGACGACGACAGCGACGAGGAAGCCGACGGCCGCGAGCTGGTCGCAGGCGGGCAGCACGGCGCGTCGCCAAGAAGGCGAAGGGCCGCGAGCCTTCCGACCGCACCGACGATCCGGTGCGCATGTACCTGCGCGAGATGGGCTCGGTGGAGCTGCTCTCGCGCGAGGGCGAGATCGCCATCGCCAAGCGCATCGAGGCCGGCCGCGAGGCGATGATCGCCGGGCTTTGCGAGAACCCGCTGACCTTCCAGGCCATCATCATCTGGCGCGACGAGCTGAACGCCGGCGGCGTGCTCCTGCGCGACATCATCGACCTTGAGGCGACCTATGCCGGGCCGGACGCCAAGGCGCCGGAGCAGCAGCCGCTCAGCCGGCGCAGCCGGCCGTCGGGCCGAACGCGAACGGCGCGGCGCCCGCCCGTGGAGAACGGCCACGCCAAGCCGGAGAAGCCGCAGGCCGCGCCCGACGGCGAGGAGGGCGAGGACGAGCCAGCCAGATCCCGGACGCCGACGAAGACGACGATTACGAGAACAACCTGTCGCTCGCCGCGATGGAGGCGGAGATCAAGCCGGGCGTGCTGGAGACCTTCGACCGCATCGCCTCCAACTACAAGAAGCTGCAGGCAGCTGCAGGACGCGCTGGTCGGCGGCGAGCGCCAAGGCGCGCGCGCTGACCCCGCCGCAGGAGCGCCGCTACAAGAAGCTCACCGACGAGATCGTCACCGACGTGAAGTCGCTGTCGCTCAACCAGGCGCGCATCGATTCGCTGGTCGAGCAGCTCTACGACATCAACAAGCGGCTCATCTCCTTCGACGGCAAGCTGATGCGGCTGGCCGAAAGCCACGGCGTCCCCCGCATGGACTTCCTGGAGCGCTACCGCGGCTACGAGCTCGACCCGCACTGGACGCGCCGCGTCGCCCGCCTGACCGCCAAGGGCTGGAAGGACTTCTGCCACAAGGAGAAGGACAACATCGCCGCCATCCGCAGCGAGATCCGCAACCTTGCCGCGGAGACCGGCCTGCAGATCGAGGAGTTCCGCACCATCGTCCACAAGGTGCAGAAGGGCGAGCGCGAGGCGCGGCAGGCGAAGAAGGAGATGGTGGAGGCGAACCTCCGGCTCGTCATCTCCATCGCCAAGAAATACACCAACCGCGGCCTGCAGTTCCTCGACCTGATCCAGGAAGGCAACATCGGCCTGATGAAGGCGGTCGACAAGTTCGAGTACCGCCGCGGCTACAAGTTCTCCACCTACGCGACGTGGTGGATCCGCCAGGCGATCACCCGCTCGATCGCCGACCAGGCGCGCACCATCCGCATCCCGGTCCACATGATCGAGACGATCAACAAGATCGTGCGCACGCTCGCGCCAGATGCTGCACGAGATCGGCCGCGAGCCGACCCCGGAGGAGCTGGCCGAAAAGCTGCAGATGCCGCTTGAGAAGGTGCGCAAGGTGCTGAAGATCGCCAAGGAGCCGATCAGCCTCGAGACGCCGATCGGCGACGAGGAGGATTCGCATCTCGGCGACTTCATCGAGGACAAGAACGCCATCCTGCCGATCGACGCGGCGATCCAGTCGAACCTGCGCGAGACGACGACGCGGGTGCTCGCCTCGCTGACCCCGCGCGAGGAACGCGTGCTGCGCATGCGCTTCGGCATCGGCATGAACACCGACCACACGCTGGAAGAGGTCGGCCAGCAGTTCTCGGTGACCCGCGAGCGCATCCGCCAGATCGAGGCGAAGGCGCTCAGGAAGCTGAAGCACCCGAGCCGGTCAGCAGGAAGCTCAGGAGCTTTTTGGATAGCTAGAGCCGAAGCTCAGAAGCACGATGCGGCCGCCCATTGGGCGGCCGTCTTCGTTTTGGGGTTACGGCTCCACCAACTCCACCCGCCGGTTCTTCGCGCGGCCATCCTCCGTGGCGTTCGAGCCGACCGGGGCGAGATAGCCCACGCCGGCCGTCTGCAGGCGCGCTGATGGGATCTGGTAGGTCTTGGCGAGATCGGCCGCGACGGCCGCGGCGCGGCGCTTCGACAGGTCCATGTTGTAGTCGAAGCCACCCTGGCTGTCGGTGTGGCCGACAATGATCACCTTGAGGTCAGGCTGGCCCTGTAGAAGCTTGGCGATCTCGTCGAGCGTCGGGCGGCTCTCCGGCTTGATGTCGGCTTTGTTCGGTGTCGAAGTAGATGCCGTAGAGCGCGATGTGGCCTGCCTCGCCGAGGCCCTTCGCCATCGCCGCGGCGTCGACCATCTTGTTCTCGATCGCGCCGACCTCGGTGACGACCAGCTCGGCGGTGATCTGCGTCGTTGTTCTGGCTGACGATGAGGCTGGCGTAGGTCTCCGCGCCGTTCTCACCGCTCTTCTTGCCCGGCATAGTAGCGGTAGTTGAAGCCGTCGACCCACATCTGCGGGATCGGCAGGATGTCGAGCGCCTCGCTGAAGGGGATGCCGCCGCAATCGTCGACGTTGCAGGCGAGCAGCGTTTCGAAGCCCGCGCTTTGAAGCTGCGTCTCGAAGTTGCGCGATACTTCCAGGATCGAAGGGCCGGCGCCGGTGCGGTAGGCGATGCGGGTGACTTTGCCCTCCGGCTTCAACTCGCCGGTTGGCTGGCCATCCTTGAAGGGCGCGGTCTGCAACCGCGTCGCATCGAAATCCTTTGCGTCATACCCGGTGATGACGCTGCCGGCGAAGCGGCCGATGCCGGGATAATCGCGCGAGCCCGCGACGTCGCCGTCCTCGGCGTATCCCAGAGAAGCCATGGCGAGCGCGGTCGCCATGGCGAGCGAAGCGAGAAAGATGCGCAGCATCCTCATCTGCCTTTCCTGAACGACGATGCGAACACTCTCGCGTGTCGCACCGGGCGTCGACAAGAGCGCCGGCGCAACAGACGCATGGCACCTGGGGCTTGGCCAGGCGCCAGGGCCCGCCCTAAGTGCGAAGCGGGCTCACCAATCGGACGATCGCTAAAGATGAAGGCATCAGATCGCACGAAATGCGAGAAGCCACGCTGAGGGCGCGCCGCCACACCGCAGGTTCCCGCGGAAGGCCCGGAAAGGGCTGCATGGACCGCAGCGTCCAATTCTGCGAGTTTGCCGCTGTTCGAATATGTGAGAGGACAATGAATGCCCCAGACGAGCGAGGCCACGGATATCGATGCTCTCGGCGAGATCATGCTCATTCAGGGCACGATGCAGCGGCAGTTTCTGCGTGTCTTGTTGCGGCGACTTGCCACCGACGTGCCCGCGTTCAACGTCGAGCTGTTCCTGACGGAGCTCGACCTGCTGAAGGACAGCCTGCAGGCCGGCCGCGACAAGTCCGCCCTGCATGACTTTGCCTCGAAGGAATGGGAGCGGCTCTCCGAGATGGCCCTCGACGCCATTGCCTCCACACGGACGAAGGCGGAAGCGCACTGAGCGCCCGCAAGTCCCGCCGGGGCTTGGATTTCTGCCTAAAGATCGCCTTGTTCAGACGTTTACATTTCGTTAGGCATAAGTCGGAACCTGTGTACCGAGGTTCGTGTGTTAAGCATCAGGCGGCGTCAAGGCGCGTACGCTTTCAAAAGCGTATCCTCATTCGGCAGCCCAAGTCGGGGCTGGCCGGGGTGGGGAGAGTTTGGCCCGATGCTGCTGCGCAGCGCGGGTATTGCCGGCCTTGCGGGGGTCATCATGGCGATCGCCGCCGGCAAGGTGTTTTTCGCCGAGCCGCCCCGCACGGCTTCCGCCCAATCGGACATCGCGCAAGAGGCTGAGCCGAGTGGCGTGATCGTTGCGGCATCGGTGTCGGCGGATGTGACGCCGCCACACCGCACGATCAACCGAAAGAGTCAGGCCCCCGCCGCGATCGAGGCTGAGGAATCGGCCCCGGCCAGCTCCGATGCGGAGGATGCGCTCGCCTTCTACGACGCGCATATCAAGGAGAAGAAAGGCGAGCGGGCGGAGTCTCCCGCGGCGCGACCTGACGCCGTCGCGACGGGCTTTTCGCTCTCCTCGCCGTCGCTCTATTCGCCCTCCGATGCCGCGCAGTTCCAGACGGCGGCCGCCTCGCCGGCCAGCGGTGAGGAGGCGGCGGCCGCCGCGTCCATGCCCGATCCTGCAGTGCAGGCCGACGCGGAGCCCCCGCAGGCGGCCGCGCCCCACGACGAAGCGCAGGGAGACGCCGACGACCTTTGGGCGACGGAAGCGGTTGAATGCCCGCGTGACTGGATCGACACGGCGGATGCCTCCATGGCCGAAGGCGCGGCCGACTGCGGCGCGGATGTAGCGCTCGTTGCCGCACCCGATGGCCCCGCGGCCGGCGAGCTGCCGACCGGAACGCCCGACGCGGCCTCGGAGGCAGCGCCTGGTACCGACGTAGAGCTGGAATTGGCGCTGGCGACGCAGGCCCTCAAGCTGGTCGGCTTCATTGCCAGGGTCCCGGAGGCGCGACCCGACCCGCCGCCCGTTCGCCGCGTGAGCAACCGCAGCACAAGCTGGCCGGACCAGCCGCCGCCGAACTGCGGCAAGCTTCATGCTTATTGGCATTTCAAAGACCGCAAGGCCGGCACCAAGGAATGGTACTGCCGGTAAGAGCGCGTTAGCGCGGTAAGCCGCCGGAAAGCCTGATCCCTCACCCGGTGGATGGACGGCCCTCAGCCGGCTACGATCGGCCCGTCTTGATTCCCGGGCCGTGCATGACCGTCTCCGCCACGCCTGAAACATCCCCGGAAGCACGCGATGCGGAGCGGCCCTTTCCGCTGGCGCAGAGCTACCGGCGCCGTGTGCTGCCGCTGATTGCGCTGTTCATTGTCTCGCTGGTGATAATGACGGCGCTGTCCATGCGGCACGCGGTGCGCGACATATACCTGGACTTCGCGGCTCGGCGCGTTGACGAGATCGCCGATGAGGTGAGCTACAAGAGGCAGGGCGAATGGGGCGCGCTCCTCGACGGGACCGCCGATGCCGACACGCTGGCGAGGCTTTCGTCGACGGTTCACGAAGCCGTGGAGGAGCGGGGCCTCCCGCAGCTCAAGATCTACGACAGCAGCGGAAAGGCGATCTTCAGCACCGACGTGGCCGATCTCGGCAAATTCGAGGACAACGAAGCGCTGAGCGGGGCGATCCGCGAGGGGGAGCATGTGCTGGTACCGCACGAGGAAGCGGACGGCACGCGCTACAACGAGTTCTACATTCCGGTGAAGCGACGGGACGGAAAGGTCGGCCTGGTCATGGAGCTCTACGAGCCGGCCGGCCATCTGCGCGAGATCATGAGCCAGGCGCTCGTGCTGCCGACCGTGGTTTCCGGGCTGCTGCTGGCCGGCCTTCTCGTCATGCTGAGCTTTCTCATCCGCCGCGCCCAGGCGGGCATCAATCTGCGTGCCGCCTTGGTGCGCGAGCTGACGGCGCGGCTGGAGAGCTTCGTCTCCTCCAGCGCCATCGGCGCGGTGCGGGCGACGCCGCATGGCGGCCACGTGCCGCTGAAGCGGATCGAGCTGTCGCTGCTTTATTCCGACGTGCGGCGCTTTACCGATTTTTCCGAGACGCGGACGCCGGAGGAGGTGGCGGCCTTCCTCGACAGCGTGATGACGCTGCAGATCGAATGCGTGGCGCGTCACGGCGGCGACGTCGACAAGCTGATCGGCGATGCGGTGCTGGCGCGCTTCGAGGGACCCGGCAAGGAGAAGCGCGCCGTCGCTGCGGCGCTGGATATCCAGGCGATTGTCGAGGCCACCGAGCTGCCGCGCGGCGTCGGCGTCGGGGTCTACACCGGACAGGCGATCTCCGGGCCGATCGGGCCGGAGGCGCGGCGCGACTATACGGTGGTGGGCGATGCGGTGAACATCGCCGCGCGCCTCTGCACCGCCGCCGCGCAGGGCGAGATCGTGGCCGATGCGGAGACGGTGGCGCGCACCGACAGCGCCGATCGCTTCGGCCCGGCCGAAGCGATCAAGGTGAAGGGCCGCGAGCAGCCGATTGAAGTCAGGCGCTGCGCGACCTCGCCGCCGCTAGGATCGATGTCGCAGGCGGCGTTTGGCCGGGCCGGCGCGCGCCGGCCCGATCCGTGCTGCGTTATTGCTTCAGCGGCACCGTGCAGATCATCTCCGTGTGCGTGCTGTTGATGTAGCAGTTGGGCGGCAGCGTGCCGGGCGGGATGGGATAGACGTAGTAGACCGGCTGCGGCTGGCTGGCGCTGGCGATGGCCGCGCCCGTCACGACACCCGCCGCATAGGCACCCGGGTAGTAGGGACGGTTGGGCGGATACGGGTGATACGGGTGGTAGTGGCACTCGGGCGATTGCGGGTCGTGGTAGCAATAGGGGCCGGGCAGCGGGTGCACGGGATAGTAGGTGCCCTTGACGCTGCCGGCGTGCGAGGTGGTGCGCGGCCGGTCGCCGTGGTCGACGAAGATCGCGACGTCCTTGGCGCTGTCGGCGAGCGTGCCGGAGATCACCGTGACGCTGTATTTGAGGCTGTCGCCGTCGATCTGCGGCGAAGTCAGCTCCACCACGGCCGGCTGATCGTCTGCGGCGCTGAGCACCGTGACGGCTGCGTTGGGCGGATCGCCGGCGAAGGTGCCGCCGTCGGCCCACAGCGCGATGAAGTCGGCGGTGTCGACCTGCCCGGTCTCGCGATAGGGGCGGTCGGAGAAGTAGATGGTCGACGGCGCCAGTCCCGACAGCGTCATGGTCTGGCCGTCGAAGGCCATCGACGCGGCCTGCTGGATGTAGTCGAAGCCGGGTGCCGGCTCGATGTTGACCGCTTCGGGCGATTGCGCGGCGGCAATGCCGGGCGTCAGCGCCAGCAGCAGCGCGCCGGCTGGCAGCGAAATTCGGCTTGGCAGTTGCATCGCTTCTATCCTCCTCGTGTTCGCCGCTGGCCTCGCGGCGCGCGGCGCTCCTCTGCATAACAGCGCAATGTGGCGCCGTGGAGGTCGCTTAGTCAGTTAATCTTCCCGATTGCTGAAGACGCGCGGAAATCGCCGGCGTCCATTCCGCAGCGGCTGCGGCTCTCCCCGCAATGCGGATGCTTCCGGATTGCCCCTTCCATGTGCCGAAGTCGGGAACACCCGACTTCGGGTGGGAGAGGGTGCCCCTTCGCCTCGGTACGCGAATCATCCATCCCGCGGCCCGCTCAGGCCCGAGGCTTGTTTCGTTCGTCACCTCCTCACGCATGAAGAGGGAGCGGGGCGCCTGAAGAGTGCCTCGCAAAGTTAAATTAGTGGCGCCCCTCAGGCGCCCCGCACGGCGATTTATGATCTCCGATTTCCACTCTCCGGCATGGGGCCGCCTCGTGCCGGCCGAAGCCAGCGGACTGCACCCCACCCTTAAGGCCGTCTCGACTAGCGGCAGACCGGTCGTCCCGGTCGGGCGGACGTATCGGGACCCCCGAGGCTCGGCCGGCCGGAACCGACCGAATCTCACCACGGGCGCCGCCCGCCCTTCCCACATGGTTCCGGTGGCCACACGGTCCCTCCGGCGAAGAGCGGTGAGGGGATTGTAAGGGGGGTTTGAAGGGCGGGGATAACTTTGCGACCGGCACCACCCTCTCGGTTTGTCATCCCGGCCGAGCGCAGCGAGAGCCGGGACCCATGAACACAGGTTCCGCGCTTTTTGTATCAGCGCTCGGGCCCGTCCCTCGCGCTCCGTGTTCATGGGTCCCGGCCTTGGCCTTCGGCCAAACCGGGATGACAAAAGGAGAAGGTGGCGGGCTATGATTGACGCGACGAGGATTTGACCGACGAAAGCGATCAGGACGGAGGGACGGCGTAGGCGGCGCTCCGTTCCGATCTGAGTTGCACAGCGGGGACAAGTCCTCCTGCGACATGTGATTTACAGTCGAATTAGGCAAGGTGCATCTTGCACGCTTGTTCCTTTTATGTTCTCATGCTCAAGTCATCAGGCCGAGGAGCCAAATGAACGTTCATCCCGTCGATACGATCGTTGATTTGGCGCGCCTGACCGGCGGTAAGCGATTCCATACGGTGCTGGCCGATCCGCCGTGGCGGTTCACGAACCGGACGGGGAAGGTTGCGCCGGAGCACCGGCGGCTTTCGCGCTACGAGACGATGACCACGGACGAGATTCTGCTCGCTTCCCGTCGCAGACCTGATGGTCGATCCGGCGCATCTTTATCTATGGGTGCCGAATGCGCTTCTGCCCGACGGCATCCGCGTGATGCAGGAATGGGGCTTCGAGTACAAATCCAACATCGTGTGGCACAAAGTGCGGAAAGACGGCGGCTCCGACGGCCGCGGCGTCGGCTTCTATTTCCGCAACGTCACCGAGCTGCTTCTGTTCGGTGTGCGGGGGAAGAATGCGCGGACACTGGCTCCGGGCCGGAGCCAAGTGAACTATATGTCCAGTCGGAAGCGGGAGCATTCGCGCAAGCCGGATGAGCAGGACGAGATCATCGAAAGCTGCTCGAGCGAGCCCTACCTGGAGCTCTTTGCGCGAGGTACGCGGCCGGGATGGACGTATTGGGGGCGTCAAGCAGACGAAGATTACGAGCCTACTTGGAAGACTTATAGCTACAACAGCCGGTCTGTTCCTGCTTGATCATTCGTTGTCGTCGTTGCTGACGGCGCGAATGATTTCCTCCAGGCCAGATACCTCTTCTCCAAATGTCACGATTGAATTGGGCAGGCCGATAAGTAGCAACGGGCAGGGATTGCCCACCCCTCTGTGAACACGGTCCTCCAGTTTTCGCCAGTGGGTCGTAGCCTCACCGAACTTGTCGCCTACGAACTTGTCGGCGAAGGCTTCTCGAAACGTCAGAGGATTTTTCTTGCGGTTGACGCGTCGCAGTATCGCCGCGCGTTGCTTTGCTGTCGGGTCATATCCCCATTGCAGCAAATCTTCGAAGGTCTGCATCTGCCTCTCATCATAGAAACGAATACCATTTGTTTCATGTTGTCATGGAGCGAGCGATCGCGCGTTACGATGATGCCAACGGAAATCGCTCCCTCGGCGTGGAGCCTCTTAAAGTTCTCAAGATCTCTATCATAGAATGGATCTTTGTTATTCCACTCAATCTCAAGAGCGAGTGTGCTCTCCACGCCCTGAAGCGAGGTGACCACTCGCACATGGTCCATCTTGTGCGAGATTGCTTCTCGACGAACCCCGTTGATGACCTTCTCGACCGTGAACGTCTGCGTTTTCCAGCCGGTGGCCGCGAGAGAGCGGCGGAGGCGCTGCGTGTTCTTGGTTTCCCCGCCACCGCCCGCAATGATCTCCTCTATTGGTATTGATGCCGCGTCCAGCGCGGCCTCAAGTTCTCCCACGGCGGACGGAAAGTCGACGCTAAGGATCGCTTCAGCGTGGGAATGAAATTCGACCGAGAAGCCTTTGGCTCGGAGTTTCTCAAACATTGCGCCTCCCGCCGTCGCAACAGTCTGCTGCGCAAACGCTTTCTACTTAGTATTCCCCGGTTTCACCACCGCGTCCGCACCGGCCTCGAAATCCTTCCAACCATGCCACACGGCCGTCGCCCTAGGAGGCTGATTGACGCGTTCCATCAAGGCAGGTGCAGGGCACACTTCGCCCGACGCTATTCCGGCTTGAGGATGATCTTTCCGACATTGGCCCGCGATTCCATCATCTCGTGCGCCGCAGCGGCCTGTGAGAGCGGGAAGCGGGCGAAGATGAGGGGGTTTATCTTGCCCGCGGCGAGGAGCGCGAAGAGGTGCTGGAAGGCTGCGCGCCTGTCTTCGGGGCGGTGGTCGAAGGCGTGCATGGTGAAGAGCCGGAAGGACGGGCTCGTCTCCTGATTGGCGAACATCGCCTCGTAGATGTCGCGCTGCTTGCGGCCCGCCAGCCTTCCGTAGGACACGACCGTCCCGAACGGCGCCAGCATCTCGAAGGACTGCGCGAGAACGTCGCCGCCGATGGGGTCGAAGACGGCATCGACGCCGCCGGTGAGCGCCTTGACCTTGGCGCGCCAGTCGTCGCCGGACATCAGCACGACGTGGTCGGGAGCGAGCGGGGCGATCAGGTCCGCCTTCGCCGCGGAGCTCACGCCGGCGACGACCGTCCATCCGCGAAGCTTCGCAAGCTCGATGGCCGCGGTTCCCACTCCGCTGCCGGCGGCGCTGAAGAAGACCGAGCGCGTGCGCGCCTGGTCGACGGCGTGCGACAGCATGAGGTGCGCGACCTGGTAGTTCGACAGGCAGGCGGCGGCTTCCAGGTCGCATCCGGCCGGGAGCCTGTGCGCCGCGTCGGACGGAACGGCGATGAATTCGGCATAGCACCCGGCGCGCTCCGGCAAGTCCCTGGCGCTGACCAGCACGGCCTCGCCGAGCCGCGACGCCTCGACGCCTTCGCCAATTTCGACCACGCGCCCGGCCATCTCGATGCCGGGGATGACGGGCAGGGGAGGCATCCAGGGATAGATGCCCTTGCGCACCTGGATCTCGGGACGATTGACGCCGATCGCCGCCGCCTGCACCAGGACTTCGCCTTTGCGCGGAGCCGGCGTCGCGACCTCTTCGTATTGCAGGACGGACGGGTCGCCCGTCTCGTGGATCACAATGGCCTTCACGGTCCCAGTGCTCCACCTGAGAACTTGGCGAACGGCATGAGAGACGCAGGCGGGAGAGGCCGGATGCCCGGCGCGGACCCTACCGCGTAAACGCCTTGTATTTGATGCGCCGCGGGTTCTCCACCGCGTCCGCGCCCAGCCGCCGCTTCTTGTCCTCCTCGTATTCCTCGAAGTTCCCCTCGAACCATTCCACGTGGCTGTCGCCTTCGAACGCCAGGATGTGGGTGGCGAGGCGGTCCAGAAACATGCGGTCGTGGCTGATGACCACGGCGCAGCCGGCGAAATCCTCCAGCGCCTCTTCCAGTGCGGCGAGCGTCTCCGTGTCGAGGTCGTTGGTGGGCTCGTCGAGCAGGATGACGTTGGCGCCGGACTTCAGCATCTTGGCGAGGTGCACGCGGTTGCGCTCGCCGCCCGAGAGCTTCGAGACGGGCTTCTGCTGGTCGCCGCCCTTGAAGTTGAAGGCGCCGACATAGGCGCGGGAGTTCACCTCGCGCTTGCCCAGCTGGATGATGTCCTGCCCGTCGGAGATCTCCTGCCAGACGTTCTTGTCGCCGTCGAGCGTGCGGTTCTGGTCGACATAGCCGAGCACGGCGGTGTCGCCGAGGCGGACGTCGCCGGCGTCGGGCTTCTCGTCGCCGGTCAGCATGCGGAAGAGCGTGGTCTTGCCGGCGCCGTTCGGGCCGATGACGCCGACGATGCCGCCGGGCGGCAGCTTGAAGGAGAGGTCGTCGATGAGGAGCGTGTCGCCGTAGCCCTTCGACAGATGATCCGCCTCGATCACCAGGTCGCCGAGGCGCGGGCCGGGCGGGATGACGATCTGCGCGTCGCGCGACTGGAGGCGCTCCTCGTTGGCCTTCAAGAGCTCGTCATAGGCCTTGATGCGGGCCTTCGATTTGGCGCGGCGCGCCTCGGGGCTGCGGCCCATCCATTCGCGCTCGCGTTCCAGGACTTTCTGCCGCGCCGCGTCCTCGCTCTTCTCCTGCCGCATGCGCTTCGCCTTCTTCTCCAGATAGGCGGTGTAGTTGCCCTCGTAGGGGATGCCGCGGCCGCGGTCGAGCTCCAGGATCCAGCCGGTGACGTTGTCGAGGAAGTAGCGGTCGTGCGTGACGATGAGGACGGAGCCGGGGTAAAGCTCCAGGTGCTTTTCCAGCCACGCGACGGTCTCCGCGTCGAGATGGTTGGTGGGCTCGTCGAGGAGCAGCAGCTCCGGCTCCTCCAGCAGCAGCTTGCAGAGCGCCACGCGGCGCTTCTCGCCGCCCGACAGCGTCGAGACGTCGGCGTCGCCGGGCGGGCAGCCGAGCGCCTCCATCGACATCTCCACCTTGGAATTCGAGGTCCCACAAATTCTTGGCGTCGATCTCGTCCTGCAGCTTCGAGGCTTCCTCCGCCGTCTCGTCGGAGTAGTTCATCATCAGCTCGTTGTAGCGGTCGAGGACCGCCTGCTTGGCGGCGACGCCCTGCATGATATTGCCGCGCACGTCCTTGGAGGTGTCGAGCTCCGGCTCCTGCGGCAGGTAGCCGACGCGCGCGCCTTCCGCCGCCCAGGCCTCGCCGGTGAACTCCCGCTCGATGCCGGCCATGATCTTCAGCAGCGTCGACTTGCCCGAGCCGTTCGGCCCGAGCACGCCGATCTTGGCGTCGGGGTAGAAGGAGAGGTTGATGTTCTCCAGCACCTTCTTGCCGCCGGAATAGGCCTTGGTGAGGCCCTGCATGTGATAGATGAACTGGCGCGCCATGGTCGCGGCCTTGCCTTTCTCGCGAAGTCTTCAGGGAGGTTGCGCGGGATGTAGGCGAAGACGGCGCAAGACACAACGGGGAAGCGGCGGTTTTGGCGGGGCGTCAGCCGTCTCGCGGGGCGGTCGCCCGCCGCTTGAGCGAGTCAAGGCGATCGGAGCTTTCCCGTCACCTCCTCGAGCAGCCATTTCGCGATGGGCGCCATCGCCTTGAAGTGGCCGATGCAATAGTCGAGAAACTCCGGCGTTTCCGTGAGCTGCCCGGGCTTGCTCTCGAGGCTGGCGAAGAGGCCGTCGTGGAGGAGAAACGCCGCGCGCGGATGATCGGCGTCGAAGCCGCGTGGCACCGTCTTGCGCGTCGCGCCGCCGATTGCGTAGCCGGCGGCGCGCACCTTGTCCGCCGTCTTCGCCAAGGCCTTTCCGGCACGATCGTCGACGACGGCCTGGCGGAAGGTTTCGAGCTGCGGCTTCTCGAACCGGTGCATGCCGGCCCCGAGGATGAGGCTGTCGGCGTACATACGGAAGAAGAAGCCGGGCGTGCCCCAGCCGCGGCGGTCGCCGTGCCAGAACCAGAGATCGATATGGTTCTTGTAGGGCCGCTTGTCCTTGGAGAAGCGGATGTCGCGGTTGATGCGGAAGAGCGAGCCGTTGATCTTCGGCTCGAACGCCACGCTCGGCGACAGCTTCTGAAGGCGCGGGCCGATGGCGGCGACGAAGGTCTTGGCCGGCTCGACATAGCAGCTTTCGTAGTCGGCGCGATGCGTGTCGAACCAGGCCTTGTCGTTGTTCCTGGCGAGTCCGCGCAGAAACGTCGCGGTACCTTTCGGAAATCCCGGAAAAGTCGCCATCGTCCGCCGCCCCGTTAATGAGCGGTCATGAACATACGCCTGTTGCGAAAGGTGACCAAGACGCCGCTAGCGGCGCAACTCGCCGATCACGCTCGACTGGGCGTCTTGCGCCGAGCGCGATGCCAGCGGCACCGGCGCGTCGGGCCATACAAAGTGGAGCGCTCCGAACTCGTCGCCTTCGCCAACCCGCATGAAGGCGAGGTTGGATTCGGGACTGGAGGGGAGCGCGCCACCCAGGAACGTCTCCGCGAAGACATGCTGCAGGGCCTGGGGCGTGTCGTCTGCCCCCGGTGCGAGGCCTGGCTCCTTGATCGCCAGCAACGTCGCATAATGATCGATCATGTCCTGCTCGGTCAGCTCGTCGGGCCTGGCGGTGATGTAAGGGCGCTGCGCCAAGCGGGAGCCGTGGTCGCCGTGCACGATAATGGTCGCGTCGTCGTAGACGCCGAGCCCCTTCAAGTCATCAAAGAGCGCCTGCATCAGGTGCTCGGCGCAGACGAGCTGGTCGAGATAGAGGCTGTAGAGTTCGTCGCGCTCGTCAACAGAGTAGACCAGGTCGTCGCCGTAGCCTAGCCGATGCCATTGCGATGGGTCGCGTAGCTTGCAATCGGCGCGCAATAGATAGCCATAATGCGGCAGGATCAGGTGCACGATGTAGGCTACGCCACGCGGCGCCTTAGCGATGTCGCTGCGGAAACGCGCCAGCGTCTCGGGTACTAACCAGCGGCCCGAGCTCAAGCGATTCCGCGCCGAAGATGAGGTTTTCGAGGAGCGCGCGCAGGCGCTGCTCGGTGGAAAGCGAGCTGCGCTGAATCGCGTTCGGAGAGAAAAAGGAATAGGTGTAGCAGGCATCGACGGAGGCTGTGCTGCCGCATATGTCGAACCAGGTGCTCTGATAAACCTTGACCGCGTAGCCTTCGCTCTTGAGGCGATCGATCCAGGCATTTTCCGTCGGAGTGAAGACCGATCCCTCGCCCTTCAGAATTTCGCCGATATCGGCGCCGCGATCGCCGTTCATCATCGAGGTGAGGGAGTACTTCGTCTCCGCGAAGCGGCTGAAGACGTGTGTGTAGAGCTTGAAATCCCGGAAGGTTGCATCGATCGCCTGGCGCGCCGTTGGGCTTTCCGCGAAATCGGAAGGGAGCCCGGACGGCGAGATATGCTCGTCGAGGATGATGTGCACGACGGGCGGCAGATCCTTGAGCTGTTTCGGCAGCTCGCCAACCTCAACCGGCGCGCCGCCCGTCTCGACCGGCAGCACGATCGTCGTCACGACGATCGTGCCGAAGATGGCTGCGACGATCGTCTCCAGGTGCCGCCGCGTCAGCACGCAGAACGGAACGATCACCAAGAAAACCGTCACGCCCATCAGCGCAAGCACGATGCTCGGATAGCCGACGATATCGGAGATCCACACCGCCGCTTTGAGAAAGGCGCTCGACACTTCGTGGCGGAAGAACAGATAGACGCAGAGCGTCAGCGCGATCAGCAGTGGCGGCAGCGATTGCGGGCGAAGGCGGCCCAACGCTCCTAAGCCGAGACCGATGATCGCAGCGCCGCCCACCAGGATGAGGCTCTCCGGGAGGAGCAGGCTGTATTGGTGGAACCGGAGGAACGGAACAACGATCGCAAGGAGAACGAGGGCGGGAGCGAAATAGGCCGCGAGGATCGCCCAGATGGAAGGGCGCGCGGCCGGTGTCTCAGGCGTTTCGGTCATACCAGAACAGCTCCCGTCCGGAAGGCCCGATGACCGTGGAGCGCTCGATCCGCGCCACTGCCTGCAGCGCTTCGACGAAATGCTCCCGGTCGTAGGGATGATGAATGTCGTTGCGTCTGGCGCGCATGGGACGGACCTGCACATCGTCGGGCGGCACGAATTCCATCGAGGCCGTGCGGCGCCAGCCCGACGATCCAGGCGAGCGCGCGCCGGAGTGGCACGTTGGCCCCGAACAGCAGATGGTGGATCAGCGCCAGCGCCATAACGGCATCGGCGCCGGAGCGCTGCTGCAGCCCGGCGCGCTCGGCCTGATCCCAGCCCTGACTGGGACTTGGATTGGAGAGATCGCTTACCAACGCGGTCAGGTTGGCATTTTGAGCGCGCGCCGCCAGGAACGCGGTGTCGATGGCAGTAGCGTCGCCATCCCAGCCGATAGCGCGCTCGGCCCCCGATTTAAGTGCCAGGAGCGCGTACTCGCCTGTGTTGCAGCCCATGTCCCAGAGCATCTTTGGCTGCACTGCCGCTGCGAACGCGGCAATCTCGCGACGCTTGGCGGCGTGCTCTTCGTCGCTGTAGCTGCACGTTTGTGCGTAGTCGGACCAAAGGCTGTTGCCGCGCTTCGGGGCCAGTTTCGAGAGCCAGGCGCGCAGGTCGCGGAGCTTGTTGAGGAACGCTCGCGCGCGGCAGCGCGGCGCTCTTTGCGATCCTGCCGGCGTCGTCGGAGGACGGCCGGGCCTTCTCCAGCGCCGCGTGGGCGACGACGTGCAGGAGGACGCGGCGCGAGAGCTTGGCGCGCCAAGGGATGCAGGCGGCGGAGGTCGGCGGTCCGTATTCCCTCCAGCGCGCCGCGATACCAGGCGTTCGGCATGACGCCCGTGGTCGCGCAAAGGAGGAGCGGATTCAGGAACTGCTCGCAGAACTGCCGGTAGCCGACCCAGATCTCGCCCTCGCGATACGGGCGGAAGGAAAGGAGATCGATGAAGATCGGATCGCGTGCCGACGAATTGCACGTTGTAGGCGGAGGCGTCGCTCAGCGTGAGACCGCCTTCCATCGCTTCCAGGTGGACGTCGAGGTGATGCAGCGCCGCCGCGCGCAGCGCCTCGAACGACCATTCGTAGGGATGCGAGATGAACGGGAGCCGCGGATGCTCGATCACGCTTCGCCGCGCCGGCGAGGCCGAGCGCCTCCGGCGGCAGGTCAAGCGGCTCGAAGGCGACGATGCGGCCTTCGTCCGCGAAGCGGTCGAGAAGGCCGGTCCTGAGTGCGGCGGTGAAATCCGCTTCGTGCTCAGGCGGCGACGGTGCGAAGGATGCGGTCGCCCAGCCGATGGACGCCGCCGGCGGGATCGCGGTAGGAGCCCGGGATCGGCTTGGGCGGCCGCGGCCGTCATCCGGCGCGGTTGCGGCGACCGAAGCTGCGGAAGAACTCGGTCACGCGTTGCATGTAAAGCTTGCCGACAACGATCGCGCCGGCGACCCCGCCGATCACGAGCTGCAGCATCATGCTGCCCGTGCCGGGATCGAGATAGGCGTAGGCAGGGGCGGCCGAAGACGCGACGAAAAGGATCGCGCCAAAGGCGAGCGGCTGTGTCAACCGATGGGTGCGAAGGTGTCTGCTCACTGACTCTCTCATCTGTTCGGTCATGCGATACCCCGATCAAGCCATGCGCTGGCGACGGCTGTGCTCGGCAATGCCGCATTCAGTTGCACACCTTCGTTAAGGGTTGCGTATTTTCGGACAATTTTTGTGAATTCAGCTTAAGGACCTCTTAATGCGGATGCCTTTTCGTCGCCCGCGGCGGGCATTTGCTTCCGATTTACCGCTTCTCAATTGTCGATCGCCAATAACGGGCTCCTTCTCGGGAGCCATGCATGAGCGAATTGCCGCCAGAAACAAATCCGGTGCGCGCCGCGTGGCGCGACGTGGAGGAGAGCTTCGCGTCGGCCGAGCCGCTGGAGCTGACGATCCTCATGCCCTGCCTCGACGAGGCGGAGACGATCGGCATGTGCATCGACAAGGCGAGCGCCTTCCTTCAGCGCTCCG
Organism: uncultured Alphaproteobacteria bacterium; assembly: GCA_963801225.1. Classification (GTDB taxonomy): domain Bacteria; phylum Pseudomonadota; class Alphaproteobacteria; order Rhizobiales; family Afifellaceae; genus DASWJZ01. The sequence continues at coordinate 261,274 of CAWDED010000012.1, read as the reverse complement.
GCGTGAAGGGCGAGGTGCTGATCGCCGACAACGGCTCCACCGACGGCAGCCAGGAGATCGCCAGCGAGCCACGGCGCGCGCGTCGTGGCGGTGGAGGAGCGCGGATACGGCGCGGCGCTGATCGCCGGCATCCGCGCGGCGCGCGGCCGCTACGTCATCATGGGCGACGCCGACGATTCCTACGACTTCGCCAATCTCGACGCCTTCGTGGAGAAGCTGCGCGACGGCTACGACGTGGTCATGGGCAACCGCTTCCGCGGCGGCATCGCCGAATCGGCCATGCCGCCGCTGCACCGCTATCTCGGCAACCCGGTGCTCTCCTTCATCGGCCGGCTGTTCTTCCGCAGCCCCATCGGCGACTTCCATTGCGGGCTGCGCGGCTTCTCGCGCGATGCGATGCTGAAGCTCAACCTCGATTCGCCCGGCATGGAGTTCGCCTCCGAGATGGTGGTGAAGGCGACGCTCGCGCGCTATCGCATCACGGAGGTTCCGACCACCCTGTCGCAGGACGGGCGCTCGCGCCCGCCGCATCTCAGGAGCTGGCGCGACGGCTGGCGGCATCTGAAGCTGCTTCTGGAGTTCGCGCCGCACTGGCTGTTCCTCTATCCCGGCGGGGCGCTCGCCTGCATGGGCGCGCTGATCGTCGGCGGCGCTCATTCCCGGCCCGCTGACGCTCGGCGCGGTGACGCTCGACACGGCGACGCTGCTCTTTGCCGTCGCCGCCGTCCTGGTCGGCTCGCAGCTCGTGCTTTTCTATGTGCTGGCCAAATGCCAGGCCGTAGCGACGGGCATGCTGCCGGCGAGCGAGCGCTTCGATGAGATGCGCCCGATGCTCAGCGTCGACCGGTTCTGTCTCGTGGGCGGCGGGCTCTTCATGGCCGGCTTGCTCGTCGCTCTCGTCGCGGCGTTTCGCTGGCTGTGGGCCGGTTTCGGCGACCTCGACGCCAGCCTCAACGTGCGGCTTGCGGCGGTGGCGACGCTGCTGATGGCGCTCGGCGTGCAAAGCTTCACGGCCGGCTTTCTCCTCGTCCTGGTGCAGCGGCAGAAGCAGCCCGGCTCGGCCGATCGCTCCGACGACGAGGCGCCGCCGCTGGCGCGCGACGCCGATGGGGCGGAGCGCTCCAGCGAAAAGAGCCGGCCGGACAAGGCGGCCTAGCGAACGGCGCGCCGCCTGAAGAGGCGTCCGTCGATTGCGGCGAGGCCCAATCCGATCAGCGCCATGCCCAGCGCGTGCGGCCATGCCAGGCGCTCTCCGAGCACCAGCGACCCGAGCAGGATCGCCGAGACGGGGATCAGGAAGGTGACGAGGAGCAGGTTGGTGGCGCCGGCGCGCTGGAGGATCTGGAAGTAGAGAATGTAGGCGAGCGCGGTGGACAGCACCGCCAGAGCCGCGATGGCGGCCCAGGTCGTGCCCGAGGGCATGGCCAGGGTCCATGGACGATCGACGAGGATGACAGCCGGGATGAGCACGATGGTCGAGGCCGTCACCTGGCCGGCGGCCGTCACGATCGGATCGACGCCGAGACGCTTGAAGCGCCGGCCGAAGACGCCGGCGAAGGCGTAGGAAAGCGCCGCCCCGAGAATGGCGATCTCGGCCCATATCCCGGTCGCCAGGCCGGAGAGGGCATCGACCCCGATCATGACGACCACGCCGACGAAGCCGATCACGACACCGGTCAGCTTGAGCGCGCTCATGCGCTCGTCGGGCAGCAGCAGCCCGGCCACCACCACGCCGAACAGCGGGGTCGTGGCGTTGAGGATGGAGGCGAGGCCCGAGGCAATGGTGTGCTGGCCCCAGACGATGAGGCCGAACGGCACGACATTGTTGAGGAGCCCCATGCCGAAGAAGGCGGCCCACACCGCGCCGGTCTTGGGGACGGGGCGACCCATGAGCGCGATCGCGGCCCACAGCGTCAGTGCCGCCAGGCCGACGCGGAGGGTCACGATGGTGAGGGTGGGAAGCGCAGTGACGGCAACGCCCACGAAGAAGAACGAGCCGCCCCAAAGCAGCGAAAGCGTCAGCAGCATCGTCCATTCGGCCACGCCCATGGACAGGCTGATGGTGGATTGAGGCTGCACCGGCTTGGCGCGGCTTTGGCTCGGCATGGCGTTTCGGTTGCTCGGACAGGCTTGGCTGTTGTGTCGCCTGAGCCTCCAGGCGGCCACCCGTTTCTTGCGCCGTGCGCCTCTATCTCTGCCTGGGCGAGCGCCGGCTCAGCCCGGCGATGCGCCCGGGATGACCGTGTTGAGCGCCAAGACGGCCGCCTCGATCTCCCAGCCGCCCTCCCAGATCATGCGGACCGCGACATAGGCGATGACCAGAAGCCCGACCCAGGCGAGCCAGCGGTTGCGGTCGAGCAGTCGTGCGATGATCGTGGCGGCGAGGCCCATCAGGGCGACGGAGAGGACGAGGCCGGCGGCCATGATGTAGGGGTGGTCGCGCGCGGCGCCGGCCACGGCGAGCACGTTGTCGAGCGACATCGACACGTCGGCAAGCACGATCTGCCAGATGGCTTCGCTGAGGGTCTTGCCGCCCTCCGCCACCACCTCGCCATCGGGCGTCTCGGACAGCGCGTCGGTTCCGGCGTGTTCCTCGGCGCCCTCGCGGATCTCGCGGTAGAGCTTCCAGCACACCCACAGGAGCAGCACGCCGCCGGCGAACAGCAGGCCGACGATCTGCAGGAGCTCGACGGCAAGCAGCGCCATGACGACGCGCAGCACCACGGCGCCCGCGATGCCGTAGAAGATCACCTTGGAGCGGATCGCCGCCGGCGCACCGGCCGCCGCCATGCCGACCACGATGGCATTGTCGCCCGAGAGGACGACATTGACGAAGACCACCTGCAGAATGGCCGAAAGCTGACCGGTCACATCCATCGACCAAAGTTCTCCTCAAGCGGTCGCAAGAAGCGGTGAAGCGGGAGGCGTCGCCGCGCGCGGCGAGTGCGTCTCACGCAGATCGGCAAGCTCCGAGCCCCAGGGGACGCCGCTCCACAATTCGCTCAGCAGCTCGATGCGGGGGAGCAGCCACCACGGCGCCGGAGACAGCTGGCTGAGCGCCACCGCCTCCTGGATCTCGAAGGCGCCGTCCCAGATCATGCGAAGCGCCACGTAGAAGATGATGGCGAGGCCGACATAGGCGATCCAGCGATAGCGGTGGAGCAGGCGGGCGATGAAGGAGGCTGCGATCCCCATCAGCGCGATGGAGAGCCCGAGGCCGAAGATCAGCACCACCGGATGCTCGCGCGCCGCGCCGGCGACGGCGAGCACGTTGTCGAGCGACATCGACACGTCGGCGATGACGATCTGGAGCGCGGCCTGCACGAAGGTCTTGCGGGCCGCGCCCTCCGCGCCGGCTCCGTTGCCGTTGAGGCCGGCGCCGGAGAGCGCGTCCCGCGCGGCCTTGTTTTCGGCCGCGGTCGTGCGCAGCTCGCGCCACATCTTCCAGCAGACCCACAGGAGCAGGATGCCGCCGGCGAACAGCAAGCCCGACGAAGGCGAGCAGCCAAGCCGTTATGCTGGCGAAGAAAATCCGCAGCACCGTCGCGGCGGCGATGCCGACCATGATGGCCTTGGCGCGCTGCTCGCGCGGCAGGCCGGCGGCGGCCAGCCCGATGACGATGGCATTGTCTCCGGCCAGCACCAGGTCGATCAGGATCACCTGGAAGAAGGCGGAGAGCGCATCGCCCGAAAGCAGCTCGTTCATGCGGAACCCGTGCACGAGGGTGAACGTGGCTGCCGCCGCCTGCGTTTTCTTCGGGATCGGAGTGGAGAAAACGGCTGGGCCACAGCAACGTGTCCAGTCCGACATCACAGCGGATCGAACGCTGCCAGAGGGGCCCGGCCTGGTGACCGCTATGTATATAAAAGCGCTGCGACTCTCAAGCCGCCGGATGGGCGGCATTTCAGCAGGCGGAACTGCCGCTACTCGGGCGGCGTCCGCAGGAAGCGCCGCCCGGCGCCCTCCAGCACGAGACAGGTCAGATGTCCGCTGAACACCGCGCCCGTGTCGATATTGATTCGGTTCTCCCGGACGTCCGGCTCCTCCACCGGGGTATGGCCGTGCACCACGATGCGGCCGAAATCGATGGTGGAGCGGAGGAACGGCCGCCGGATCCAGACGAGCGCCTCCGGGTCCTGATCCGCGAGCGGCCGGCGCGGATCGATTCCGGCATGCACGAAGAGATAAGTGCCGAGCTCAAACGAGCGCGGCAGCCCGGCGAGGAACGCGCGATGACGTGGTGGGATCGCCTCCAGCATGGCCGCGTGCTTTGCGGCAGGCGCGGGGGGGAGAGTGGGCAAGCCGTAGGAGGCGAGCGTCGCTTCGCCGCCGTTCATCAGCCATTGCGGCAGCCTGGCCGGATCGGCGAGCGCCTCCAACAGCATCGCCTCATGGTTGCCGAGAAGGCAGATGCGCCTGTCGCCGAGCGGCGGCGCATCGATCAGCCATTCGACGACCTCACACGATTGCGGCCCGCGGTCGATGTAGTCGCCGAGAAAGATCTCGATCGCCTGTCCCGGCGGCGAGGCGCGCAGGTCTCCCTCGATCTTCTCCACCATCGCTTCGAGCAGGTCGAAGCGTCCGTGCACGTCGCCGATGGCGTAGATGCGCAGGCCGTCGGGCAGGCTCGGCGCGGTTTGCGGCATTGTCCAGCCTCGGCGCGACGCCGCCAGCCGCGAGCGCAGGCTCACGGCATGGGAATGTCGGAGGTGAATTTCGGCACGTCATAGCCCTTCCGCACGGCGGGGCGGTTGGCGATATCGACGTACCAGCGCTTCACGTTGGGGAAGTCGTCAAAGTCGATCCCCTGCCATTCGAAGCGCGAGGTCCACGGCCAGGTCGCCATGTCGGCGATCGAATAGTCGTCGGCGATGAACTTGCGGCCCTCGAGGCGCTTGTCGAGCACGCCGTAGAGGCGGCGCGCCTCCTTGGCGTAGCGCTCTTCCGCGTAGGGCGCCTTGCCCTTGTTGAAATGCAGGAAGTGGTGCGCCTGGCCGAGCATGGGGCCGGCGCCGCCCATCTGCCACATCAGCCATTCGAGCACGCGGTAGCGCGGCTCGCCCTCCTTGGGCAGGAACTTGCCGGTCTTGTCGGCGAGGTAGATGAGGATCGCGCCGGATTCCATCAGCGCCAGGCCGTTGTCGCGGTCGACGATCGCCGGGATCTTGTTGTTGGGCGATATCTTCAGGAAATTCCGGCGAGAACTGGTCGTCCTTGCCGATATCGATGGCGTGTGTTTCGTAAGGGATTCCAAGCTCTTCCAGGAGGATGGAGACCTTGCGTCCGTTCGGCGTCGTCCAGGTGTAGAGATCGATCATGGCCCGTCCGTGGGAGAAATCGTGGGGGAATGCGGTATGCCGCTAGCATGGACATGCCGCTCCAGGCGGCATGTGGCAAGGGCGGAGTGTAGAACCGGCGGGCTTGATTTGCATCAGCGCCGCGCCGCGGGCGTCTTGCGTAGCGGCCCGGGATACGAGCCTCGCGGAATCTTGATGCACGAGCCCCTCTTCACCGTCAGCGGCCTCACCAAGGTCTACCAGACCGGCGACGTGACCGTGCACGCGCTGCGCGGGGTGGACGCGGTGCTCTACGAGAGCGAGCTGGCGGTGATGCTGGGACCGTCGGGCAGCGGCAAGTCGACGCTGCTCAACATCCTGGGCGGGCTCGATTCCGCCTCGTCGGGCTCGGTGCGCTTCCGCGACGAGGAGCTGACGCGCTTCTCCGACCGCGAGCTGACGCTCTACCGGCGCGACCATGTCGGCTTTGTGTTCCAGTTCTACAATCTCGTGCCGAGCCTGACGGCGAAGGAGAACGTGGCGCTGGTGACGGAGATCGCCAGGCACCCGATGGCGCCGGAAGAGGCCCTGGGGATCGTCGGGCTCAAGAAGCGCGTCGATCATTTCCCCGCGCAGCTTTCCGGCGGCGAGCAGCAGCGCGTGGCGATCGCGCGGGCCATCGCCAAGCGGCCGGAGATCCTGCTCTGCGACGAGCCGACCGGCGCGCTCGAACTCCAAGACCGGCGTGCTGGTGCTGGAGGCGCTGACCCGGGTCAACGACGGAGCTCGGCACATCGACGGCGATCATCACGCACAATGCCGCGATCCAGAAGATCGCGCATCGCGTGCTGTTCTTCTCCGACGGCCGCATCGCGGAGTCGGTGGAGAACGCCGACGCGCGTCAAGCCGTCCGAAGTCGAGTGGTGAGGCGATGCGGGCGCTCGACATCAAGCTCGTGCGCGACCTGCGGCGCATGTGGGCGCAGGCGCTCGCCGTGGCGCTGGTGCTCGCCTGCGGCGTGGCGACGCTGATCCTGGCGATCGGCGCCTACCGCTCGCTGGAGGAGACGCGGCGCGCCTATTACGAGCGCTATCGCTTCGGCGACGTCTTCGCCTCCGCCACGCGCGCGCCGATGGCGCTCGGCGACCGCATCCGCGCCATCCCCGACGTCGCCGCCGCCGAGCTGCGCATCGTCGAGCCGGTGCTTCTCGACATCGCCGACATGGCGGAGCCGGCGACCGGCATGGCGATCTCGTTGCCCGACCATGGCGAGCCGGCGGTGAACGCGCTCTTCCTGCGGCGAGGGCCGGCTGCCGCAGGAGGGGAGGGCGGTCGAGGTCGTCGTCAACGAGAACTTCGCCGATGGCGCACGATTTCGAGCTCGGCTCGGAATTCGAGGCGATCCTCGACGGCGTGAAGACCGACGCTCCACGTCGTCGGCATCGCGCTCTCGCCGGAATATGTCTACGCGCTCGGGCCCGGCGACATGGTGCCGGACAACAAGCGCTTCGGCGTGCTGTGGATGAGCGAGGATGCGCTGGCGGGGCGCTTCGATCTCGACGGCGCGTTCAACTCGCGTCAGCCTGCGGCTGATGCGCGGCGCCAACGAGGCGGAGGTGATCGACCGGCTCGACCGCATCCTGGCGCCCTATGGCGGCACCGGCGCCTATGGACGCAAGGACCAGATCTCCGACGCCTTCCTCGACTCGGAGCTGACGCAGCTCGCCGCCATGGCGCGCGTCATCCCGCCGATCTTCCTGTTCGTCTCGGCGTTCCTGATCAACATGATCCTGTCGCGCCTGATCGCGCTGGAGCGCGAGCAGATCGGCCTCCTGAAGGCGCTCGGCTACCGCCCGGCCGCAATCGCCTGCGCACTATCTGAAGCTCGTCATGCTGATTGCCGCGGTGGGGATCGTCATCGGCTTCGTGGCGGGCACGTGGCTCGGCCGCGGCATGACGGCGACTGTATTCGGAGTTCTACACCTTCCCCTTCCTGATCTTCCGCCGCAGCCTCGACATCTACGCCATCGCCGCGCGGCGTCTCGCTTGTCGCGGCGGTCGCCGGCGCGGCGCGGGCGGTCAATTCGGTGCTGGCGCTGACGCCGGCCGTCGCCATGCGGCCGCCGGCGCCGCCGGTCTTCCATCAGTTCCTCGGCGGGCTGATCGCGCGCCTCGGCATCTTCTCGCAGCTCACCGTCATGGCGCTGCGCCATATCCTCCGCTGGCCGATGCGCGCCGCCATGGGCGCGCTTCGGCACGTCGCTTTCCGTCGCGCTTCTCGATCGTGGCGCTGTTCAGCATCGACTCCATCGATTTCATGATCGACGTGATCTACTACCAGACCGACCGGCAGGACGCGACGCTGACCTTCGCCTCCGAGCGCCCGCCCTCCGTCATGCCGGCCGTCTCCAATCTGCCGGGCGTGCTGAAGGCCGAGCCGTTCCGCTACGTGCGGGTGAAGATCCGCCACGGCCAATACGAGCGCCGGCTGTCGATCACCGGCAAGCCGCCGAACGCCGGACCTCAGCCGCGTGCTCGACGTCGACCTGCAGCCGGTGAGCCTGCCGGAGACGGGGCTGGCGCATCAGCGAGCGCGTCGCCAACATCCTGCACGTCAAGCGCGGCGACCTGGTGGAGGTGGCGTTTCTGGAGGGCAGCCGGCGCACGGTGGAGGTTCCCGTGACCGAGATGATCCAGAGCTATATCGGCCTGGCGGTCTACATGGACATCGACGCGCTCGACCGGCTCGCCGGCATCGGGCCGCGCATCTCCGGCGTCAATCTCGCCATCGACAAGGCGGAGACCGACGACCTCTACAAGAGCGTCAAGGAGACGCCGGTCCTGAGCGGCGTGGCGCTGCAGACGGTGGCGCGGCAGAATTTTCAGGAGACGATCGAGCAGAACATCATGATCGGTACCGTCGTCTACGTGACGCTCTCCGTCATCATCGCTTTCGGCGTCGTCTACAATTCCGCCCGCATCCAGCTCTCGGAGCGGGCGCGCGAGCTTGCGACGCTGCGCGTGCTCGGGTTCACGCGCGCCGAGGTCTCGCAGGTGCTCCTGACCGAGCTTGGGGCTGGCGGTCGCCGTGGCGCAGCCGCTCGGCTGGGTGATCGGCTACGGCTTCGCCTATGCCGTCATCCTGGGTTTCGCCAGCGACCTGTTCAGGATCCCTTTCGTGATCTCCTCGCAGACCTTCGTGATTGCGAGCCTGGTGGTGGTGGCGGCCGCCTTCGTGTCGGCGCTGGTCGTCAGGCGGCGCATCGACCGTTTCGATCTTGTAGAAGTGCTGAAGACGCGGGAGTAGGGCTGCATGGCTCTGGGCAAGACGCATCGTCTATATTCTGCTCGTCGCCGCCGCCATCGTGGCCGGCGTCGTCTACGCGCTGCTGCCCAAGCCGGTGGCGGTCGATCTCGGCAAGATAGACCGTGGCGTGATCGAGGTGACGGTGGACGAGGAGGGCGTGGCGCAGATTCGCGACGTCTACCGGGTCTCCGCGCCGGTCGGCGGGCAGCTCGACCGCTTCCCGCTCGAAGTGGGCGATTCGGTCAAGCGCAACGTGACGGTGGTCGCCGACATCCGCCCCAGCGCGCCGGCCTTCCTCGACGTGCGCTCACGCCGCGAGATGGAGGCGGCGGTCGACGCGGCGTCGGCCGCCGTGAAGCTGGCGGAGGCGGAGCTGCGCCACTCGCAGGCGCAGCTGTCGCTGGCGGAATCCGACCTGGAGCGCGCCGAGCGCCTGTCTCAGTCGGGCACCATCTCGCAGCGCGCCATGGACGAGGCGGACAGCAACGCCGAGGCGGCGCGCGCCCAGGTGAACCAGTCGGAGGCCAATCTGGAGCTTCGCCGCAGCGAGCTTGAGAGCGCCCGAGCGCGGCTGATCCAGCCAGGCAGCGAAGCGTCCGAATCCAACACGACCTGCTGCGTGCAGGTGCTGGCGCCGGTCGACGGCGTGGTGCTGAAGGTCGACGTGGAGAGCGCGCAGGTGGTGCAGGCCGGGGCAGCCATCGCCGAGATCGGCGATCCGAGCGACATGGAGGTGGTGGTCGATCTCCTGTCGACCGACGCGGTGAAGGTGCATCCGGGCGCCGTGGCCTACGTGGAGGACTGGGGCGGCGGCAAGACGCTGATGGCGCGCGTGCGCCGCGTGGAGCCGTCCGCCTTCACCAAGGTGTCGGCGCTGGGGATCGAGGAGCAGCGGGTCAACGTGATGCTCGACCTGCTCGATCCGCGCGCGGCCTGGGAAGCGCTCGGCCACGATTATCGCGTCTTCGTGCGCATCCGCATCTGGCGCGGCGACGACGTGGTGCGCGTGCCGCTGGCGGCGCTGTTCCGCAGCGGAACGCAATGGTCGGTGTTCAAGGTGGTCGACGGCAGGGCGGTGCTGACGCCGGTGACGATCGACCATCGCAACACCACGCACGCGGAGGTCACCGAGGGGCTGGAGGCGGGCGACGTGGTGGTGCTTCACCCGAGCGACCAGGTGGTGGACGCGGTGAAGGTGGAGCCGCGGGACGGGAGCTGAGGATTCGCTCGGCGCCAGCGAATTGCGCCAGCCCTCTCCGCAAGGGCAGTGCTATCGCATAAGAGGAAGCCCTCATCCTGAGGCGCGAGCGGAGCGAGCCTCGAAGGACGAGGGCGATGGCACGACGCTTGTTTTAGGCTGCGTGTGGCGGAGCCGCGCGTTGTCGATGGTGGTTCGAGGCTCGCGCCTTCGGCGCGAGCACCTCACCATGAGGGTGGGGATAAGCAAATGCGATTGCCTTGGCGTTGCGGGGGAGGGTGCCCTTTCGCTTGCGAAAGGGGCGGGAGAGGGGGAGGCCGAAGTGTGGAGCGGGCTTCCCCTCTCCCGACCCTCGCCTCACGGCGAGGGCCACCCTCTCCCGCAAGGGGAGAGGGCTTCTATTGCGAGCTTATTCCCCGCCGGTTCCACCCGCGCCGAAATCGCCGAACGCCTCGTAGCCGTCCTCGGTCACCGCGATGGTGTCCTCCAGCTTGATGAAGCCGCGGCGCGGGTGCTTGATGGCGGTCTCGATGGAGATGACCATGCCGGCCTCCAGCGGCCGCGCGGCGTCGGCGGCGGGGTAGGGGAACGGCGCGTTGGTGACGAGGCGCGGCGCCTCGTGCAGGATCATGCCGACGCCGTGCGCGGCGAAGTCCACGTGGGCGCGGTTGGGGCTTTTTTCGATCACCGCCTGCGCGGCGGCCGGCACCTCGGCGCCCATGATTCCGGCGCGGATGGGCTTGCGCGTCGCCTGCTGGATGGCGTCGACCTCGGCCAGGAGATCGACCAGCTCCGCGTCCGGCTCGCCGGCGACGGCCATGCGGCAGAGGTCGCCGATATAGCCGCGATAGGTGCCGCCGGAATCGAGCGACAGCGGCTCGCCCTTGCCCCACACCTGGTCGGAGGGCGCGCGGTTGTGGCTGGAGCCGGTGGTGATGAGGCAATATTCGAAGGCGAGGCCGCGCTTCACCTCCTCCTGGCGCAGCGCCTCGACCAGCTCGTTCTTGGTGGCGCCCGCCCCGTGCGAGGCGAACACCGCAAGCTGCGATTCCACCACGCGGGTGGAGGCCTGGCGCACGTATTCCAGCTCGGTCGGCGTCTTGACGGCGCGCAGCCGCTCCAGCGGCACATGCGCGTCGACGATGGTGGCGTCGGGCAGCGCGGTGCGTAGTGCCTCCTCCGCGTCGGCGGGGAGGAACGAGCGCTCCACGCCGATGGTGAGCCTGCCGCGCCCTTTGAGGTGGCGCAGAGCTTCGCCCATCGCGTCCTGCGTTCCCCAGGCTTTCGGCTCGATGTCGGGCATCCAGAAGCGGCCGTGCTCCTCCTCCCATGCCTCCATGGGGCAGCCGACATAGGCGGCGCTCTCCGGCCTGCCCTTGAAATAGAGGAGCAGCGGCAGATAGCGGCTCATCGCCACCGCGTCGTTGTGCTCGAAGAAGAAGAAGCGATAGCCGCCGATCAGGTATTGAAGATTGTGCTTGGAGGAGGCGATCAGCACGTCGATGCCCGCCGCGTCGAGCAGCGCGTCGAGCCGCTTGGTGTCGAACGGGGCGCTCGGCCGCCGGCGCGGCTCCTCGGCCGCAGGTCGGATCGCAGCAGCTTCGCTCATCGGCTTTCCTCCATGTCGCCTGAACCCCGGACTTCTCAGCGTCTCTTGCGGGGACGTTGACAGGCTTCTGGTGCTATTGAACATTCGCTTCTCAATCAAGCCAACCAAAAACGTCGGGGAGGGGGCATGGCCAAGGGCAGGAAGGTCATCATCACGTGCGCGGTGACCGGATCGATCCACACGCCGTCCATGTCTCCGCACCTGCCGATCACGGCGCAGCAGATCGCCGACGCGGCGATCGGCGCGGCGGAAGCGGGCGCGGCAATCGTGCACCTGCATGCGCGCAACCCGAAGGACGGCCGGCCGGACCAGACGCCGGAGGCCTTCGAGCCGTTCCTCAAGGTCATCAAGCAGCGCAGCGCCTGCGTGGTGAACATCACCACCGGCGGCGCGCCGACCATGACGGTGGAGGAGCGGGTGAAGCCGGCGGCGACCTTCAAGCCGGAGGTCGCCTCGCTCAACATGGGCACGATGAATTTCGGCCTCTACCCGATGCTCGCCCGCTACAAGGATTTCAAGCACGACTGGGAGAAGCCCTATCTGGAAGCGACGCGCCAGGGCTTCTTCAAGAACACGCTGGCCGACATCGAATACATCCTGACGACCTGCGCGGAGAACAATACGCGCTTCGAGATCGAGTGCTACGACATCGGCCATCTCTACACGCTGGCGCATTTCCTCGATCGTGGGCTGATCAAGCCGCCGGTCTTCGTGCAGTCGGTGTTCGGCATCCTGGGCGGCATCGGCACGCATCCGGAGGACGTGATGCACATGCGGCGCACGGCCGACCGGCTGCTCGGCCGCGAGACCTACGAATGGTCGGTGCTCGGCGCCGGCGCCGCGCAGATGCGGATTGCGGCGCTCGCGCTTGCCAATGGCGGCAACGTGCGCGTCGGCATGGAGGATTCGCTGTGGATCGGCCCCGGCCAGCTGGCGGAGTCGAACGCCCAGCAGGTCACCAAGGTCAGGCAGATCATCGAGGGCATGGGACTTGAGGTGGCCGCCCCCGACGAGGCGCGCGAGATGCTGTCGCTCAAGGGCGGCGACCGGGTGGATTTCTAGAGCATGATCCGGAAAAGTGGGCGTGGGCGAGATGCTCTTTCTGAAGAAGCTGGCGCAGGACTGCGCCGAGGACGGCATCCGCGCGTCCTTCTTCCGCGGCCCGCCGCTCATCATCACCGGCGGCACGGGAAGCCCGATCAACCAGGCGATCAAGTGAGCGACCGACGCGTCACCTTTGCTTTTGTCATCCCGGTTTGCCGCGAAGCGGCAAGACCGGGACCCATGCCCACCACCGACGGCACAAAGTATCGGGCGCTGAGGGCAACAACCGCGAAGTTCGGTGGATATGGGTCCCGGACTGGCGCACATGCGCCATCCGGGATGACAAACGCTGCGTATGTGTTTGCTTCCTGTTATCCCCTCTCCCGACCTTCGGCTGACGCCGAAGGCCACCCTCTCCCGCAAGGGGAGAGGGGGTGCGCCGTGCTTCCGGCAAGGCCGCATCCATGAAGCGCCGCTACTATCGCGGCTCGGACCTCAGCCGCGCCATCACCATCGAAGAGCTGCGGCAGATGGCGCTGAAGCGCCTGCCGACGTTCGCTGCGCGAGTTCGTGGAGGGCGGCGGCGAGGACGAGCTGACGCTCGGCTGGAACCGCGACGCCTTCAAGGCGCTGCGCTTCGAGCCGCGCATGCTGGTCGACACGCGCGGCGCGGCACGTCCGCACCAAGCTCTTCGGCGAGGAGGTTGCCGCGCCGCTCGTCATCGCGCCGACCGGGCACGCCAACCTCTTCCGCCGCGACGGCGACATGGCCCTGGCGCGCGCCGCGGCGGCCGAAGGCATTCCCTTCACGCTCAGCACCATGTCCAACACGCGCATCGAGAAGATCGCCGAGGCGGGCGGGCGGCTGTGGATGCAGCTTTACGTGCTGGGCGAGCCGGCGATCAGGGAAGACCTGATCAAGCGCGCCGAGGATAGCGGCTACGAGGCGCTCGTCTTCACCACCGACGCCAACGTCTACGGCCTGCGCGAATGGGACCGCCGGCAGTTCCGTGCGCCGGGCCAGCTGACCTGGCGCGGCCTGGTCGACACGGCCATGCATCCGCGCTGGCTCCTCGACGTGGTGGTGCCGAACGGCATGCCGCAGCTGGTGAACGTGACCCATCACTTTCCGCCGGACGCACGCACCTCCAGCGCCGCGTTCGCGCATGTGCGAAAAATCTTTCAGCCCGACATCACCTGGGACACGCTGGCGGAGCTCAGGCAGCGCTGGCCGCGCAAGCTGCTCGTGAAAGGCGTCCTCAGCCTGGAGGACGCACGGCGCGCCGCGGAGGCGGGCTGCGACGGCATCGTGCTCTCCAACCACGGCGGCCGGCATCTCGATTCGTGCCTGTCGCCGATGGAGATCCTGCCGGAGGTCGCCGCCGAGCTGGGCGACCGGCTGACCATCATCGTCGACAGCGGCTTTCGGCGCGGCAGCGACGTGGTGAAGGCAATTGCACTCGGCGCCGACGCGGTGATGCTCGGCCGCGCCACGCTCTACGGGCTGACCGTCGGCGGCGAGGCGGGCGTCAGGCACGCCATCGACATCTTCAAGACCGAGATCGACCGCGTGCTCGGACAGATCGGCTGCGTCTCGCTCGCCGACCTCGGTCCGCATTTCATCCGCAGCAATCCGGCGCTACCGCATACGAGGCCGGTCGCCGATTTCTCCTGAACGGTTTCCGTCGACCGGCCTGCGACGATGGGGACAGATGGCGGTCGCCCGCGCCACGGCTTCAGCTCAGCGGCACCATGACGTGCTCGCGGTATGGCGGGCGATGCGTGAGGCCGTCGTACCAGCGGGCGATGTTGGGGAAGTCGTCGCGGTCGATGCCGAGCTTCAGGCAGCGGTAGACCGAGATGCCGACCGGGATGTCGCCCATGGTGAAGCTGTCGCCGGCGACGAAGCGGGTCTTGCCGAGCTGCGCATCGAGGCCTTCGAAGCGCCTCGCCGTCGCTTGCTGCGATTTGGCGATGGCCGCCTCGTCGCGCTCTTCGGCCGGCGTGCGCACCAGGCCCCAGAAGGCGTCGCGGAAGCCCGGCCACAGCGTCGTCGCCTGCCAGTCCATCCATTGCTCGGCGATGAAGCGCTCGCGGATGTCGCTGGGGCAGAGCGTGCCGTCGGCGTGCCGCTTGGCGAGATAACGGACGATGACGTTCGATTCCCACAGGACGAAGCCGTCGTCGTCGATGGTGGGGACGAGCGAATTGGGGTTCATGGCGCGGTATTCCGGCGTGTCGACGACCCCGAACTTGGCCCCCGCGTCGACCCGCTCGTACTGGAGGCCGAGCTCGTCGCAACACCACAGGACTTTCTGGACGTTGATGGAATTCGACCGTCCCCAGATACGCAGCATCGGTGCCTCCCTCCCTGGCGCATTGGCTTTTCGGGCAAGTCGCGGCTGCAAAGCAAGCGGCGTCGGCGGATTCCGGTCGCAGGCAGGTTCTGGCCGGATTGCCAGTTCACACGGATGTGTTCGGACAAGAGCGCCAATTTTCGAACGTGAAGACAAAGAAATTTCGCCGCACTCCAGCTACTCTTGCGGCAAAAAATTCCTATCCCGCGCCTGCAACCGAACGGAGTATTTCTTGTGCGCAGCTGCCAGTGGTTTCAGGGCGAGGCTTGACGCCCTTGTGATCGGGCACCTACCGTCCAAGTGACGGACAGGGTGACCGCAATAATGGCGTCAGTTGCCGAAGCTCGGCGTGATGGCAAACGGCCGGACGACTCAAGCCTTTCCGCAGTCAAAACGCTGCGGAAGGCGCTTGGCATACTGGATGCCTTTGCCTTTGCCGAGCGGCCGCTTTCGGTCGCGGAGGTAGCGGTTCGGGCCGGCGTGACCCGCCCGACCGCGCACCGGCTGGTGCAGACGCTGGTGGGGGAGGGCTATCTCCACGCAGGACCCGCGCGACGGCCGCGTCTCTCCGGGCTATTCGGTGCTGAAGCTCGCCGGCAGCCTGCTCGACACCAACCGCATCCGGCTGGAGGCCCTGCCGCACCTTGACAGTCTGGCGCGCGCCTGCGGCGAGCGGGCCAATCTCGGCATTCTGCATCGCGACCAGACGCTCTACCTCGCGGGCGTGGAGAAGCCCTCGCTTCCCACGATCTACAGCCGCTTCGGCAAGACCGTTCCGGCCCATTGCTCCGCGCTCGGCAAGGCCATGCTCGCCCATCTCCCCGAACGCGAGCTGCAGGACTATCTGAAGCGTGAGACGCTGAGCAAGCGGACCGACGCCACCATCACCGACGAGGCGGCGCTGCGGGACGAGCTGGCGAATGTCGCGCCAGAACCGGTTCGCGGTCGACCGACCAGGAGCACGCGGTCGGCGTCTGCTGCCTCGCGGCGCCCATTCTCGTCGACGGCAGGGCCAGTCGCGGCGATCGGATTGTCCGGCCGCGCGCTGGACCAGCTCATGAAGCACAAGGAGGCCCTCCAGCACACGGCCGAGGTCATCTCGCACGTGCTGAGCCGCGGCGCCTGAGCCGGGTCATCGCCCCCGCCGCTTCACAGCCGGGCAGCAGGCGCTATTGTCGACCGCCGAAGAGGGAATCAGGGAGGGGGCGAGTGCGTGAGCTGACGCTGAAGGCGGCGCAGACCATCGTTGCCGAGGCGCTGAGCTATTCCCGCAAGCACGATTTCGAGCCGCTGACCGTGGTGGTGCTCGACGACCGGGGAACGGTGAAGGCCGTCGCCTCGGAGGACGGGTCGAGCCTCAGCCGCTTCGACATTGCACGCGGCAAGGCGTTCGCCTGCCTCGCCTTCGGCCTCGGCGCCCGCGCCGTCGGCAAGAAGGCGCCGCACTTCGTGAGTGCCGTCGGCCAGCTCACCGGCGTGAACATGGTGCCGGTCGCCGGCGGCGTGCTGATGATGACCTCCGACAAGACAGTGGCCGGCGCCGTCGGCATTTCCGGCGACACTCCGACAATGACGAGAAAGCCGCCATCGCCGGCATCGAGGCGGCGGGCCTGGTCGCGGAGACCGGGGCGGAGGGATAGCGCCTCTTTCGACAAGCGGCGGTGCACCGGTTCCTCCTTTGCAAACGCAAGGGCTATCGCATTGGAGGAAGCCCTCATCCTGAGGCGCGAGCGCAGCGAGCCTCGAAGGACGAGGGCGGAGGCACTGCAATTGTTTTGAGGCGGCAAGGCCGTGCATCGTCGATGGTGGTTCGAGGCTCGCGCCTTCGGCGCGAGCGCCTCACCATGAGGGTGAGGATAGCCAAATGCGATAGCCCGCCCGCGCAGGCGAGGGAGGAACCCGTGCCGCTCGCAATGGGCAGATGCAGTTTCGCGTTCAGCGCTCCGGCGGCAGGCGGAAGATGCGGATCGCCATGGCGAGCATCGAGTAGTAGCCGAGGATGCCGGTGATCTCGATGAGCGCTGCGGCGGCCGAAATGTTCGCTGGCGCGGGTGAAGAGGGCGTCGGGCACGTCGTTGGTGCTGAGATAAATGGTGCAAAGCTCGTAGAGCAGCGCGGCGTCTTCGTCCTCGAAGGGAGGCGTCTCGCCGGCCGCGATCGCCGCGATCACAGGATCGGGAACGCCCGCCTTGCGCGCCTCGCCTTCGTGCACGCTCCATTCGTAGTCGGCGCCCCAATGTTTGGCGACGATGAGGATGGTGAGCTCTGAGAGGCGCGGCGGCAGGCCGGTGCCGTAGCGGCAGAAGGCGCCGAGCTCCTGCACGCGCGCGCAAAGCTCCGGGCTCTCCAGCCAGAGATGGAAGATCCACGGCACGCTGCCGCGCGGCCCGGATTGGATCGCGTCGAAGATCTCGCCTTGGCGCGGGTCGAGGTGTCTCGCGGCGGAGGGGCGTGAATTGGTCGGTCATGGCAACGAGCCTCGTAGCCCGGATGGAGCGAAAGCGAAATCCGGGACCGGGAGGGTCAGATTGCGCCACCGTCCCGCGCTACTGGTCTTTGAGGAAATCGAGCGCGATCCGCGCGAATTCTTCCGGCGCCTCGAGATTGGAGGCGTGCGAGGCGCCGGCGATCTCGGCATATCGGCCGTTCGGCGTCAGCCGGGCGAATTCCTGCATCTCCTTGGGATGCGGGCCGTCGAGCTCGCCGCACGACGTAAAGCGTCGGGCAGCGGATGGCGCCGAGCTTCGCCTTCATGTCCATGCGCTGCAGCGCCGTGCTTGCACCGAAATAGCCGGGCTCCGAGGTGCCGGTGATCATGGCGCGGCCGCGCGCGACGATGTCGGGCCGCTCCGCGTAGGTCTTCTTGGAGAACCAGATGGGGAGCGTCGCGTCGGCGACCGCACCGGGCCCGATCTCGCGCCATTGCCGCTGCCGCTCCGACCACATGTCGATGAAGAATTGCGGCGAATCGAGCCGGCAGTCGGCCGCCACCAGCTTCTCCACCCGGTCGCCATGCTCCAGCGCCAGCCCGACGCCCGTCATGCCGCCCATCGAGATGCCGAGGACGGCCGAGCGCTCGATCTTAAGCGCGTCCCACACGCCGACGACGTCGGCGGCAAGCTCGGAGATGGAGGAGGCCTTCGTCGCCGCCGTGGACTGCCCATGCCCGCGCGCGTCGAGCCGCAGCACGCGAAAGTCCTTGGCGAGCGCCGGGGCCTGGTCGTCCCACAGCGTCAGATTGCTCGCCAGCGTGTGCAGGCAGGTGAGCCACGGCTTGCCCGCCTCGCCCTCGACGATTCCGTGCAGCGTGTTGCCGCCGACCGCGATGAAATGCTCTTCCGTCATTACGTCCTCATGCGGCCTGGCTGGAGGAAGAGGCGTGGCGGTTGACGGCGGGCATCACCTTCTCCGCCATCAGCTCCATGGAGCGCCGGGCGAGCGTCTTGTCCTTCCAGTCATGCGCTGCATAGAGCAGCGTGCCGAAATCGCCGACCGCTCGCGGAAGGCGAGAAGCTCCTCCGTCACCTTCTCCGGCGTGCCCCAGACCACCAGGTCGTCCACCACGGTTTCCACCGTGACCGAGGAGTCCGGCGCGTTCTGGTCGGACTTGAAGAGGTTCGAGCGGCCGCCGCGGATGAGCTTGGTGGCGATGGAATTGTAGTACTGGTGATAGGGGCCGCCGGCTTCGCTGGCGTAGCGCTTCGCCGTGTCGAGATCGTCGGCGACGAAGATGCTCTTCGCGACGCGCCAGTTCTCGCGCTTCGCCGGCCGGCCGGCGCGCTCGCAGCCTTCCACGTATTTCGGCCAGTGCGACTTCACCCATTGCGGCAGCAGGAAGTTGGCGGAGATCGGCTCCCAGCCGCGCGCCGCCGCCTCCGTCACGCCCTTGGAGAAGGGCGCCACGGCGGTCACCACGATCGGCGGATGCGGCCTCTGATAGGGCTTGGAGATGAAGCCCTGGCCGAGATCGGGGACGAGCGTCTTCTCGATGGAGAACGACCAGTATTTGCCCTCGCGCTTGTAGGGCGGCTCGCCGGCCCAGATGGCGAGCACGTGGTCGATCGCCTCGACGAACATCTCGGTGCGATCGCGGTCGAGATTGCCGAACACCTCCGCGTCGGAGAGGAGCCCGCCGGGGCTGATGCCCATCATGAAGCGGCCCTCGGCCATGTGGTCGATCATGGCGACCTCCGCCGCCACGCGCACCGGATGGTGGTTCGGCAGGTTGATGGTGCCGGAGCCGAGGCGGATGGTCTTGGTCTCGCCGAGCAGCCAGGCGATGAAGATGAGCGAGGAGGTGATGGTCTCCGCCGCGTCGGTGACGTGCTCGCCGACGAAGCCCTCCACGAAGCCGAGCTTTTCGGCAAGCAGCGTCAGCTCGCGGTCTTCCTTCAGCGTCTCGTGGAGCGGGCGCCCCACGGGGTGGATGGGCATCACGAAGAAGCCGAGCTGCATGCGCTGTCTCTCGCCGTTGCTGCAAATTGTGTTCGGGACGGCGACGATAGGGCTTCGCATCCGCGCGCTGAAATAATAAGAGCTACTCGCATCGATCATTTTTTCTAATGCCCATGGCCGACAGCCTGAAAAACATCCGCGTCTTCGTCGCGACCTACGAGGAGCGCTCCTTCACCGCCGCGGCGAAGCGCGAGAACGCCACGCAGTCCGGCGTGTCGCAGCACATCCGCAAGCTGGAGGAGCGGCTGGGCGCGAGCCTCTTCTCGCGCGACCGCGGGCGCGTGGTGCCGACGCCGGCGGGCGACGCCTATTACGGGCGCTGCGTGGAGATGCTGCGCCTGGCGCGCGCGGCGGAGACGGCGGTCGGCCGCTTCGGCACCGGGCTGACCGGCGAGATTTTTATCGGCCTGATGCCCACCATGACGCGCTCGGCGCTGGCGCCGACGCTGTCGCGCTTCATCGAGGAGCACCCCAACGTGGCGGTGCGCATCGTGGAGGCGTATTCCGCCGTGCTGACCAGCCAGGTGCGCTCCGGCGAGCTGGATTTCGCCATCGTGCCGGCGCTTGCGGGCACGCCCGGCCTCGCCAGCCGGCATTTCCTGCGCACCATCGAGGTGCTCGTGTCGCGCCGCGCCTCGAAGCTGAAGCACCTTGAGCCGGTGCGGCTGAGGGACCTCGGCCCGCGCAGCTTCGTGGTGCCGGGGCAGCAGAACACGCGGCGCGGCACGATCGAGATCTACCTCTCCGCCAACGGCGTGCGCTACGACCGGCTCCTGGAGCTCGACGCCATGCTCGGCACGCTCGACTTCGTGGCGCGCTCCGACTGGCTCACCATCCTGCCCGGCATCATGATGGCGTCGGACATCAAGCAGCGCACGGTGACCATCAACCCGATCGTCGAGCCGGTGTTCCTGCTCGACCTGGTGCTGATCGAGCCCTCGCGCCGTCCGATGTCGGCGGCGGCGCACGCGTTTCTCGATATTCTGAAGGAGGAATCGGAGCGGCTCGACGAGCCGTGGGCGGAGTATCTGGCGGCGTCGAAGAAGCGGATGGCGCGGGTGAAAAGGTCGGCCGAAAGTCGGCGGTGATCGCGATCCGCCCTGTGTCCCCGCCTTAACGGCGGCTTAGGCTTTCGCTGCTGAAAAACCCTCATGCGAAAGCCGCAAAACTGGCGCGAGCGGCCCGACCGCGACCCGGAGAAGGAAACGGCGCGCCTCCGCGAGCGCTTCCGCGCGGTCACCCGCAGGCTCGACCGCCGGGCCTCGATCGGCGGACGCGGCAGCGTGCGTCCGTGGTGGGACGTAATCGCCGTCGCGGCCGTCGTGGTGGTCGTGCTCGGGTGGCTGTGGGTGTCGCAGGGCCACGGCCTCTGACAACTCGATGTGAGGGCGCTACTCCGGCGCGCCAAGCAGCGCCCGCTCGAGCATGGCGAAGAGCCAATCCTCGAAGCGCTGACGGCTCCAGCGCCTCTCCACGACCAGTAGACGGAAGACATCCGGGCCGCTGAGCGCCCAGAGCAGGTCTGTTGCCTCTCGCGCCGTAAGGCCAGGCAGAAGCACGCCGGTGCGGCGCCACGCCGCGATCATCGACGAAAATGCCTTATGCCGGCGCCCTTCGCCCTCTGCCCACATTTCCGCGAGATCAGGCTCGACGCCCGAGACCGTCCGGGCGATCTCAATGAGCTCGATGCCACTGGCAAAGAAGCGGGTCGTGAAGGCGATCCGCGCACGCAGCTGCCGGCGCGGGTCGCCGGCCGCGGCGGCGAGTGCTTCGTTCAGCCCTGGCAGGTCGGCGTCGGTCGCCATCTGGTCGAGCAGCGCCATCAACAGGCCGCGCTTCGAGGTGAAGCCCGCGTATACGGTCTGGGAGGCGACGCCGGCGCTCTCGGCGATCGCCTCGATGGTCGTCGCGCCGTAGCCGCGTTCGACGAAAAGGCGGCGGGCGGCCGCCAGCATGCGCTGGCGGGTCTCTTCGGCCTGCCCGCGCCTGCGCGGTGACCGGTATGGGCGTCGCTTGACGGCCTTCATTTCAATAGAGTATGCACTAATGAATATGGCTTACTCAAGCCAAATGTGGTCTCAATCCCGTCGAGGAAACGTTATGCCCGGATATCCGATCGCCTTGTTTGTGCATCTGCTGTCGCTTTCGCTGGCCATCGTCGGCGCCTCGCTCGCCACCCATGCCGCCTTGCGCTTGCGCGCCGCCACCAATGCCGAGGAAGCGCGGCAATGGATGGCGTTGAATGGGAAGGTCGTTCGCGTATTTCCGATCGCCACCGTCGGGTTGCTCGCTTCGGGAGGTTACATGGCGCGAAGCATGTCCGCCTGGTCGGAGCCGTGGGTCATCGCTTCCTTGATCGCTCTCGCAGCCATCACCGCGCTTGGAGCCGGCGTTGAAGGCAGCCGCGGTCGCGCGCTGAAGCGCGAGTTGCAGACCTCCGGCTGGTCGCGCCGGGCACGGCATCTGCTCCGCGACCCGCTCGCCTGGAGCGCCAAATTGATGACCCTCACTTTGCTCGTTGCCGCCATGTTCATCATGACCGACAGGCCTTCCGCCGAAACCTGCGCCGTTGCGCTGGCGATAGCGGTGGTCGCCGGCATCCTCGCAGCGGTGCCGCTGTGGAGCGGAGCGATGGCTGCTGACACCGCCGCGGACGTCACACCTTCACGGTGACGTCTTTATCTGAAGGCGAGAGGACGGCTCGACTTATGTCCGAGCCTTTGCCCCAATCGCGTCCGCGCATTTCTCCGCCAGCATGATGGTGGGGATGTTGGTATTGCCGCGTGGGATGACCGGCATGATCGACGCGTCGACCACGCGGAGGCTCTCCACGCCGATGACGCGCGCCTCATGGTCCACGACGCGCCCCATGGCGCAGGTGCCGGCGGGGTGGAACATCGGCGAGGCGCCGGCGAGCGCCAGCTCGGCGAATTCCTCATCGTCGCGTATGTCGGCGAGAAGCTTGCCGGGCTTCAGCATGGCGCGGAGCGCCGCCTTGCGCGGCCAGCGGCCGAGGCCGACCAATCCGGCGATCCCCAGGTTGAGCAGGCCGGAGGCGAGGCCCGGGCTGTTGAGAAGGCGGATCGGCGGGTTGGGCGGCAGCACGAAGGCCTCGTGCGTGACGTTTGCCACGTCGGGATCGCGAAGCAGCGCGCGGGCGAAGCGCGCGGCGTGGAGGAGCCGCTCCGCGTCGCGCCGGTCGGAGAGCATGTTGAAGTCGACCGCCGGCGGGCCGCCCGGATCGTCGCGGTCGAGCCTGACGCTGCCGCGCGAGAAGGGCGCGTAGAGCGACGGCCCGACCATGCCGAGGCGGTTGCCGGTGGCGTAGCCGCTGGTGCGCGCGATGAAGCTCACGAAGAGGTCGCCCGGCGGCGCGCCCTCCATGCCCGAGGAGAGCCGCGCACCGGCGATGGCGTAGTTCCTGAGCCGCGGCGATTGCCGCGCCTCCTTGCGGACCACCGCGCCGAGATGCGTGAAGAGGTGGTTCTGCAGGTTGCTGCCGACATGCGGCGCATCGGCGACGATGTCCACGCCGCGCTCGGTCAGGTGATCCGCCGGGCCGATGCCGGATCGCATGAGGAGGTGAGGGGAGTGGATCGCCGCCGGCGGAGACGATCACCTGGCGCGCCTTCAGCGTCGCGGTGCTGCCGTCCGGCCGCGCGACCAGCGCGCCGATGGCCTTGCGCCCCTCGAAGAGGAGCGTCTGCACGAAGGCTTCCGTCACGATGTGGAGATTGTCGCGCCGCCGCACCTCCGGCGTCAGGTAGGCGCTCGGCGCCGACACGCGGTGCGCACCGTCGGTGGCGGTGGGGATGGAGAAGATGCCGTCCACGTCGCGGGCGTTGAGGTCGAGCCGGAGCTCCAGGCCGTGGTTCTTGGCGGCGGCCGCCAGCGCCTGGTCGAAGACCGGCCAGCCGTCATAGGGGATGCGCCGGATGGAGACCGGGCCGTCCGCCCCGTGCTCGGGCGAGCGGATGTTCCAGTCGCGCTCCAGCTTCACGAAATAGGGGAGCACGTCCTCGAACGACCAGCCGCTGGCGCCGGCCGCCGCCCAGCCGTCATAGTCGGCCGGCAGGCCGCGCAGCGCCCACAGCCCCATCACGGTCGAGCCGCCGCCCAGGACGCGCGCCTGCGTGTAGGGCCGGGGAGACGAGCCGGCGCGCGCCGCCGCCTTCAGCCCCGGCCAGAAATAGGCGGGATTGGCGTAGGCGCGCGGAAAGAGGTCCTCCACGTCGGCGGGAAGCGCGCCGGGCGGCGTGTCGCGTCCCGCCTCGACCAGGCGAACCCGCAGCGCCGGATTTTCGCTGAGCCGGCTTGCCAGCACGCAGCCCGCGGTGCCGCCGCCGATGATGAGGACGTCCGCGTCGTCCATTCCCGCCCCTGCGCTGCGCCCCTGCACGGCCTTCGTGTCTCCTCCGCCGGCGGAGAAGCGCCGCTCTCTCGTCTCGCGGCGGGTTCACCATTGCCCGAAGGGCGGCCGATGGTGCAAGCAGGCGCGGGCTTGTGATGTTTCGACAGTGGGAACCATGACTTTGTCGCGGCGGGGGGCATCCCGCGCTTGTCCTGTATGCCGGAAGGCCGGAGCCGACGCCTGATGGAGCGGCAGATCGGCTGGCGCTTCGTGGCGCTTATCGTGGCGTGTGCGTTCTTCATGGAGCAGCTCGACGGTACGGTGATCGCCATCGCCCTGCCCACGATCGCTCGCTCTCTCGGAACCGACACGGTTTCCCTGACTGTCGGCATCACCAGCTACCTGTTCACCCTTGCGGCAATTATTCCCGCAAGCGGCTGGATCGCCGACCGGCTCGGCGTGCGCAACGTGTTCTGCTTTGCGATCGGTGGCTTTGTCTTCGCTTCGGTTCTTTGCGGGCTGAGCAACGGCCTGTGGGAATTCACCGGGGCGCGCATCCTGCAGGGCGCCAGCGCGGCGCTGATGTCACCGGTCGGACGCCTGGCGGTGCTGCGCACAGCCTCGAAGACCCAACTCGTCCACGCCACCGCCTTCATGGTTTGGCCGGGGCTGGTCGCGCCCGTCATCGGCCCGCCGCTGGGCGGCTTCATCGCAAGCTATGGCTCGTGGCGCTGGATATTCTTCATCAACGTCCCGATCGGGCTGATCGGCATGCTGCTGGTCGCGCGGTATGTCCCAGCCCTGCGGGACGAAAAGCCGCGACCGTTCGATCTGGTCGGTTTCATCGCCATGTCGTTTGCGCTTGCCGTCATGATGTACGCCCTGGAATCGGCGGCGCATGGCGCGGAGAACTGGGCGATCACGGCATCGGTTTTTCTGGTCGGGGTGGCGGCGGGGATTTTCGCCGTCCGGCATTTTTTCCGCCAGTCCCACCCGCTGATCGACCTGTCCACCTTCCGCGTCCCAACCTTCGCGGCGACTGCGCTTTTCGGGGGAGGCTTGTTCCGTCTCACCAGCGGGGCGATGCCCTACCTTCTGCCCCTCTTCTTTCAGCTCGGCTTCGGATTGAGCGCCGCCTCGGCCGGCTTGCTCGTGCTCGCCTATGCCGCCGGAAATCTTGGCATGAAGGTACTGACCACCTGGATCTTGCGGCGGTTCGGCTTCCGCCGCGTCCTCACCGTCAATGGCGTGCTTGCCGCTTCGGCCATCGTGGCGTGTGCATTGCTGACGGCGAGCACACCGCAGAGCGTCGCCATCGCCGTGCTCTTCGCGGCCGGCTGTTTCCGATCCATGCAGCTGACCTGCGTGAGCACACTGATGTTCGCCGACGTGCCGGACCGGCTGAAGAGCTCCGCGGCCACGCTTTCGTCCATGGCCTTCCAGCTCTCCACGAGTATCGGGATTGCAGTCGCTGCCCTCATACTCCGATTCAGTGCCGTGGCGCGCGGCGCCGACCCGGAGAACCTGACAGCGGTAGACTTCCGCATCGCCATCCTCACCATGGCCGCGATCGCCGCTGTCTCCATCCTGCGCTTCCTGTTGATCCCCTCCGACGCCGGGGCGGAGGTGAGCGGCCATCGCCGCCCGGCCGAGTGACGGCGTGCCGCCGGTTGCTCCGGCGGAATGCGGCACCTAGAAGACGCGGAAGGGGAGCGCGTTCAAGATGGACATCACCAGCCTGGAGATCGAAGCGGTCAAGCTCGTCCGGCCGAAGAGGCATTCCGATCCGCGCGGCTATTTCGTCGAGACCTGGAACCGGCGGGCCTTCGCCGATGCCGGGATCGACCTCGATTTCGTGCAGGACAATTGTTCCTTCTCCCGCCCGATCGGAACGATTCGCGGGCTGCATTTCCAGACGCCGCCGCGGGCGCAGGCGAAGCTCATCCGCGCCGTGCGCGGCTCGGTGTTCGACGTGGCCGTGGATCTGAGGCGATCCTCGCCGACCTTCGGGCGCCACGTCTCGGCCGTGCTCACGGCCGAGGAGGGGACGCAGCTCTTCATTCCGATCGGCTTCGCTCACGGCTTCTGCACGCTCGAGCCCGACACCGAGGTCTCCTACAAGGCCTCCGAGTTCTTCTCGCCCGAGCACGATTCCGGCATTCTGTGGGACGATCCGGCGCTGGCGATCGACTGGCCGCTCGCCGACCTTTCTCCGGTGCTCTCCGACAAGGACCGGAGACTGCCTCGCCTGCGGGAGATAGAGCCCGTATTCTAAGCATTGCCGGCCTTGGGGGCCGTGCGTCGCGCAACGCGGACGGGCAGGAGAATGACCGCCGACCGGAATCGCCGTGTCTTTGTCGTCCTCGGCGTGTTTCGGCCGGACCTTGCGCTGCTCTCGCGGCAGATCGGGTCGCTGCTCGCCCAGACTCATTCCAACATCGTCGTGCTCGTCTCGTCCGACGGGCCGCTCGCCGACGATGCCGCGGCAATCATCTCCAAGCCCGGCGATCCGCGGATCGTGCTGAAGCGCTGCGAGCCGCGCGTCGGCGTCCACGCGAATTTCGCGCGCGGACTGCGCGAGGCGCTGTCGCTGAGCGACGACGACAGCGACCTCTTCGCCTTCTGCGACCAGGACGACGTCTGGCGCGCCGACAAGCTGCAGCGGCAGGTCGCCTGTCTCGCCGACGGCGGGGTCAGCCTCTGCCACAGCGACGCCCGCATCGTCTCGCGCGACGGCAAGGTGCTGGCGCCCTCGCTCTTCGACTACGAATCGCGCCTGCGCCGCGCGTCCCTCTTCGACCTGCTCGTAATGAACTCCGTCACCGGCATGACGGCGATGTTCCGGCGCGACGTGGCGCTGGCGGCCAGCCCGTTTCCGCTCGCCCGCTGCCGCTATCTTCTGCATGACCATTGGACGGCGCTGGTGGCGGCGCTGATGGGCAGGATTGCGCTGATCGAGGAGCCGCTGGTCGACTACGTGCAGCATGGCGAGAGCGTGCTCGGGGCGCGCGCATGGGCGGGAAGCCTGGGCGGCACCCGGCTCTTGGCCGACGCCGCCTATCTCAGGAAATGCTATCGGCAATATTCCTGGCGCCGGCGCGCGCTGCTTGAGCTTGAGCGCGGCTTCGGCGATCGGCCGGGCGCGCGTGAAAGGCTCTCCGCCGGGCCCGTCAAGATGCTCTTCGACTGCGGCACGTCTCGCTATGCGGGGCTGGCCCTGTCGCTTGCCGCGCGGGCACGCGGCGAGCGGCGGCAGGCCGATCAGCTGTGGCGGCTCGGGCGCGGCAAGGCGCTCGATTGCGCTCGCAGGGGACGAGGATAGCCGCAGTCGGCTCGCGGCTATTCGAAGGTGCCCAGCATGTTGGTGATCGCCTGATAATGGGCGATCGCGTCTTCGAGCTTGTCGAAGAGCAGCAGCTCGCCGTTCGAGAGAACCGCGCCCATGTCGCAGTAGCGGCTCACGGTGGCCACGCTGTGCGACACGACGATCAAATTGGCCTGCTTGGCCTTGGCCTCGAACAGCGCGTCGGCGCGCGCCTTGAAGACTCCGTCACCGACGGAAAGCGCTTCGTCGACCAGGTAGTAGTCGAAGTTGATCGCCATCGAGAGCCCGAAGGAGATGCGCGAGCGCATGCCGGACGAGTAGGTGGCGATGGGCATGTCGAAATAGCGTCCGATCTCCGCGAACTCCTCCACGAAGCGCTCGACGCTGCGCACGTCGACCCCGTAGATGCGCGCCGCGAAGCGGCAGTTCTCGCGCCCCGACAGGTTACCCTTGAAGGCCGCGAAGTTGACGGGGAAGGACACTATCGCCCGCCGCCGGATGCGGCCGGAATTGGGCAGCTCGGTTCCCGAGATCAGCCTGAGCACCGTCGACTTCCCCGCGCCGTTCACACCCAGCAGGCCAACATTGCGGCCGCTCGGGAACACGCCGGTGAAGTTGTCGAGGATGACCTTCTTCGACTTGGCGGTTCGATAGGCCTTCGAGACGCCGTGGAATTCGATCACCCGGGAATAGCTTTCACTTGAGGATCAGAGCGGCCGCGAATTGACCTGTTCCGTCGATACCCGACCCGACAGAAATACCAGAAGCACTGCACAGCGGAAAGCGTCGACTTCGCCGAAGCGGAGTGGCTCACACCAGCAGCAGCCCGTCCCCGGTGTTCCAATCCACGCCGAGGAGGGACTGAAGCTCAGATAGCCCCGGATCCATCCCGAAATCATGGACGGCGCTCATATCAGAAACATGATCAGAACCGGCAGGGCCGGTCTCGTGGTCGAAAATCCAGTCGCCGCTGAGCTCGGCGGTGCCGTCGGTAGACGGCAAGACATCGGCCAGCGTCAGTTCAGCCGGCGCAGGGTCGCCGGTCGCAGACGACGTCTGGCTTGGCGCCAGCTCGACATAATCGATGCGGGCGAGTTCCCCGTCATGGGCGGTGGCACGCAGCTCGAGCACAGAGTTACTCGCCACCGACACGCCGGCTACAGTGAACGTCCGGAGGTTCGTGGCCTGCGCAGCGTCCTGGCCGCTCGGATCGTCGAAGGCCCACGCCCCGATCTGCACGCCGTCAAGCCATAGCGAGGCGGTGCTGACGCCGTCGTTCTCGTCGAAATAGGCAACCGTGACGTCGTATGTGCCGGCCGCCACCCCCGCCGTTCCGAGGTCGGTCGTGGCAACGCCGCTTGTAGAGCCGACGAGCCGAATCAGCTCGCTATCGGAAGCGTTGCCGGAGTTGTTGACGAAAAATGACCCGAGGTCGTCAAAGCTCTCCGCCTCGAGACGCACGGTTGGAAGAGGCGCAGGCTGCGCCGTGCTCTCGGTGAGCTCGACATAGTCGAAGCGGGCAAGCTCGCCGTCATGCGCGGTGGCGTGCAGCTCAAGTACCGAGTTCGCTCGCAACAGACACGCCCGCAACCGTGAAGGTCCGCAGGTTCGATGCCTGCGCAGCGTCTTGTCCGCTCGGGTCGTCGAAGTTCCATGTTCCGACCTGCACGCCATCAAGCCACAGCGATGCGTTGCTGATGCCGTCACTCTCGTCGAAATAGGCAACCGTGACGTCGTAGGTGCCGGCCGCTAACCCCGCCGTCGCGAGATCGGTCGTGGCAACCCCGCTGGTACCGCCGACGAGGCGGATCAGCTCGCTACCGGAAGCGTTGCCGGAGTTGTTGACAAAGAATGAGCCGAGGTTGTCGAAGTCCTCCGCCTCAAGACGCACCGTCAGAGGAGCGGCCGGCTGCGCCGTGCTCTCGGTCAGTTCGACAAAGTCGATGCGGGCGAGCTCGCCGCCATGCGCGGCGGCGTGCAGCTCAAGTACCGAGTCACTTGCCACCGGCACACCCGCAACCGTGAAGGTTCGCAGATTCGAAGCCTGTGCAGCGTCTTGGCCGCTCGGATCGTCGAAGCGCCATGTACCGATCTGCACGCCATCAAGCCACAGCGAGGCGTCACTGACGCCGTCGCTCTCGTCGAAATAGGCAACCGTGACGTCGTAGGTGCCGGCTGCTACCCCCGCTGCTGCGAGATCGGTCGTCGCAATTCCGCTTGTAGAGCCGACAAGGCGGATCAGCTCGCTACCGGAAGCGTTGCCGGAGTTGTTGACAAAGAATGAGCCGAGGTTGTCGAAGTCCTCCGCCTCAAGGCGAATCGCATTCGAGGGCACGGCAGTAAGCGAAACACCGCCTGGGTTGTCCGCAAAGACCAGGGTCTCAATGCCGATCAGCGTGTCAATTCCGTCCGGCGCGCCCGGGCGATTGTCGGAGATCGTGTATGTGCCGCCACCCAGGTCGGTAATCGTGTAATCGGCTAGGTTCCCCGAATAGACCGCAGTGTCATTGCCGCCTTTGCCGTAGAGCGTGTCGTCGCCGGCCAGGCCTTCGAGCCGGTTGGCGACATCGTTGCCGGTTATGATGTCCCGATAATTCGTGCCCACGGCATTTTCGATGACCGTGCCGAAGGCGATGCCGATATTGTTCGTCAGCCCGTGGGTCGAAGAGTAGGCGCCCTCATGCAAGTCGATGGCACGGACATAGGTTGAGGAAACCTCCTGCCAGCCGGTGAGCTGGCCGCTCGCGTCGTAGATCGGCTGCACGGCGCGCGAAGCATTGTCGCCGGAGAGGTCGAGCGTGTCGGTGCCGCCGGCGTCGTAGATGGTGAGCACCGGCGCGGCGTTGATGGTGAAATCGAAGATGTCGCGGTCGGCGGTGGCGTTGTAGCCGTAGGTCGTGTCGCCGGTGCGCGTGCTGGTGTTGGCCGCATTTCCGCCGAAATAGCCGCCGAACGATCCCTCCTGCAGGGCCAGGATGTCATAGACCATCGGCGACTGCGGGTAGTACCACTGCCAGGTGGAGCCGTCCCAGAAGTAGTGGGAGGTGCCGCTGCCGTCTTCATAGGCGTTGAAATACGACATCACCGAGTAGCGGTGCGTGTCCTGCTCGAACTCGGCGTTCCCCGCATAGGTGATCGTCCCGCCGGAGCCTGCGTCGTAGTCTCCCGGATGCGCCAGCCCCATGCCGTGCAGGAACTCATGCAGGATGGTCGTGAAGCCATATGAGCCATAGCTGAGATTGGCGGGTTGATTGGACGACCACGTCTGGTCCAGGTAGACGTCCGCGGCCCCAAATTCCCGCGTGAAGTAGTTATAGCTCCAGGACGTATAGGTTCCGCCGCCGACGGCGTTGCGGAACTCAATATCGGCGCTGGTGCCGGAGCTGACTTCCACGAAGGAGAGATCGACCACGTCGCCGACCAGCGCGATGGCTTCCCTGATCCACGCCTGCTGCGTGGCATCTACGCCGTAAGACCCCGACTGGCCGCCCGTGGTCGGGAACGCGTAGGTGATCGTGGTGTCGTTCCAGTGGAACCCGTCGCGGGTCAGCTGGTCGGCGATCTGCTGGTCCGTATAGACGGGCTTTGCCATGTGCCGACGCGCCTCCGCCTATCCGTTCGCGACGAAAGGCATCTGGCCGACCACTGCGCCGGCGAGGGCGCGGCCGGCCGCTTCCATGCTCATGCCCTGCAGGGGCTGCGTCACCGGGCGCCCTTCCTCGCTTGCGGGAACGCCACGCTGCAGCATGTAGGAGCCCCACTCGGAGCTGGCGATGGCGGCCTCCGCCGTCAGCCGCGCCAGCGAGCGGACCCAGATGACGCCCGCTCTCGGCAGCGCCCCCGGCGCGGCCGGCCCGGCGTCGCGCACGCTCTCCACCGCAACGCCGAGCCTCTCGCCGAGGCGGCTTGCCATCTCGGCGCAATAGGCGTCTTCGAAGCTCTGCGTCAGCGCCGGGTCGTCGCCGCCTTCGGCCGCGCAAGACAGCTCCACCGTGCGCAATCCCACGGTGAGCGGGTGCGGCGTCGCCGCCTGGGCGTTGCCGGCCATGATTCCGACCGATGTGACGATCATCGCGGCGGTCTTCTTCAGCTCATTCATCCGTTCCGACTTTACCCAAGGGCGGTCAAGTGCCGCCGCTTGCGACTTTGCCGAGCGACCTTGCGTCAGGCTGACGGCTCTTTGCTCCGACTTCGTTACTTGTGGTCTGCATTCGGCCCTGTGAATCAACGAAAGGTTAACACACCCCTGCGGGGCAGGCTCAATCCCGGCCGATCGCGTCGCGCAGCTTCAGCACCTCCTCGCGGATCGGCGCGATCACCTGCGCGGCGCGGTCGTCGCTCACGTCGTTGCGGTTGTAGAGGTGCCAGTAGCCGGCGGGGCGGTACTTGTCCTTCGCCTGGTCGGGCCGCGGGCGCCCGCGGGCAATCTTCGCCAGGCACTGCGCGTGCGACTTGGTGATGTAGTGGTGAATAGCGAAGCCGCGGTCGTAGGAGGGGCGCTCGGCAATGCCGATGAAGTCGCGGCCCGGCTCGCGGCCGTCGTCCAGCCGGTAGGCACCGGACATGCGGAAGTAGTGCTGGGTGACCATGGCCTCCGCCTTGCGGAGGCGTACGATCGATTTGACGTGCTTGTGGGCGTCGAAGCTGTCGTCCGCCCGCCGGGTGAAGCTCTCGGTCAGCAGCCCGGGCGGGCGCTCCTTCAACCCGCTGGAGCCGAAGATGCGCCAGTGGATGCCGATGCCGTCGACGCCCGCGGCCTCCAGCTCGGCAAGCCGGTCCAGGATCGAGATGTCCCCCTGGGGCACGATGAGCTCGTCGCCATCGAGGAACGCCACCCAGTCGAGAGTCCGCCGGTATCGCCTCAGCGCATCGGCGAAGGCCGCCTTCTGCGGCGACGGCTTGGCGATGCGGCGAACCTCGATCTCGTCGGCGAACGGGACCGATGCGAGAATCCGGCTCGTCGCATCGGTGGAGAGGTTGTCATAGACGATGAAGCGGGAGACGCCGATCCGCCGATGGAAGCACAGCCATTCGACCAGGTCTTCGCCTTCGTTCTTGATGCAGGTGACGATTGCGAGGGCGGGCCGCTGGCGGGATGTTGGAAAGAGCATTGTCGCGCGATGGGGCGTTCCGCAGCG
Organism: uncultured Alphaproteobacteria bacterium; assembly: GCA_963801225.1. Classification (GTDB taxonomy): domain Bacteria; phylum Pseudomonadota; class Alphaproteobacteria; order Rhizobiales; family Afifellaceae; genus DASWJZ01. The sequence goes on along the minus strand of CAWDED010000012.1, from coordinate 229,213 downwards.
GCTCGCGGCTCAGGTGCTGCGCGGAGGGGGTGTCGCTCCCGCGTCGCGCATCAGGTGCGCGACCGGAGCGGCTTGGCGGTCAGCCGCACGATCACGAAAGCCATCAGGATGGAGCCCACCGACCAGCTCAGGAGGTAGGGCACGTCGAGCGTGAAGCTGTCGTAGCGCGGATAATAGCCTTCGCGGAAAAGCGTGACGCCGTGCAGGATGGGGTTCCAGACCACGACGTTGCGCATCGCCGGGGGCACCACTTCCGGCAGAAAGAAGCTGCCGGAGCCAAAATAGAGCAGGCGGAACGGAATGCGCATCAGGCTGCCGACCGAGGGCAAGAACTCCGTGAGGATTCCCAAGGCGATGCCGACACCGAGCGCAAGCCCGAAGAGCAGGCACATCGACGCCAGCATCATCAATATGCTGCGCGGAAACGGCGCCTGTCCGATCAGCACCAGCGTGCCGATCAGGATCAGGGTCACCACGATCCAGGTGGCGAACTCCAGCAGGGCGCGACCGAGAAACACGTCGAAGATCTTCACGACCGGAAAGGACAGCAGCGCCTCGTTGGAGGCGTAGGCGCTCATGGTCCGGTCCAATACCCTCATGAACCCCAGATACGTGCCCAGTCCCGTCACCAGAAAGATGAGCAGGCTGTGCCCGAGCGGAACGACGCGGAGCATGAAGGAAAAAACCAGGAAAAACATAGAAATGTGCATCATCGGCTCGGCCAGGGCCCACACATAGCCGAGCTTCTGGCGCCCATAGCGGGTGCGGGCTTCGCGGAGTATCAGGGCCAGAATGACGCGACCTTGGACGCGCAGGGCTTCTACGAAGTCCAGCGAAACGGTCGAAGCCTGTGGCCGCACGGCACCCTCGCGGTAAGCTGCACGCCATTCCTGTCGCGCCGTCTCTATATCGCAGCCGCGCGGAATCGCGGCAAGCGATCTGTTGGCCGGGGCCTGAACCGGGAATCCGGCGGACAGGCAGGCGTTGCATCGGAATAGAAATTCTGCCGCGAGAGGTTGTGTAGCGGTTATGCAACACTCGGTAGTAGAATGAATGACCTTGCGTAGAATGGCCACAGGGCTGCCGGAATCGGCGCCTTTACCATACGCTAAGCGATGGGGTAGATCATCGTGTGCGCCGCTGCGGGTTGCGGGTGGGCTGAATGGCGGGTGACGACAAGGTGGATGGCGCGCCGACGAACGCCAAGGCGCCAGCGGAGGCGCGGCGCGCGCCAGTTCGCGCTGGGCCTGTTGCGGCTTCCGCCGCAGTGGCGGCTGCTGCCCCGGCAAAGCCCAAGCTTGTCGCAGCCAAGCCGGATGCCTCCGTCGAGCCTAAGCCCAAGCTGGTTGCAGCCAAGCCGGATGCCGTGGAGGCCAAGGCCAATCCCGCGCTCGATGTCGAGAAGAACAAGATCGTTCATCTCGTTCGGCAGCTTCACGACGATGTGGCGGGGCAGAGCGCGAAAAAGGGCAACGGCCGGCTCATCATCCTGTCGCTTCTCGTCTGCGTCGGCCTGCCGACGCTCATCGCCGGCGCCTATTATCTGCTGATCGCCTCCGACCGCTACGTCGCCGAGGCGCATTTCGCCATTCGCAATACCGAGCGCCAGGCCTTGGACATGCTGGGCATCGTCTCCGGCATGCCGAGCTCTCAGAACGTGTCGGATTCGTATATCGTGACCGACTACCTGACCGGCCGCGACATGATCCAGGAGCTGGAGCGGCGGGTGCCGCTGAGGGAAATCTATTCCAGCGACAAGGCCGACTTTCTCGCCGCGCTCGACCCTCACGTTCCGCTCGAGGAGCTGGTCCGCTACTGGCAAAGCCGCGTCAACGTCTACTATGACGCTGCCAAGAACACGATCGCGCTGCAGATTCAGGCCTTCTCGCCCGAGGATGCCAAGAAGATCACCGACGAAACCCTCGATATCGTTCGCGACCTCGTCAACGACCTGTCGTACCGCGCGCGGCAGGACGCGGTGAGATTCGCCTCCACCGAGGTGGCCCGCATGGAGCTTCGCTTGCGCAACGCGCGGCGGGAGATGCTCCAGTTCCGTGTCGCCCATAAGGACCTGGACCCCGCCAAATCCGCGGAAGCGACGCTCGGCATTGCCGCCGAGCTGGAGGGCGAGCGGTCGAAGCTTGCCTCGCAGCTCGCCTCCGTGTCGGGCTATCTGGCCGACGACGCTCCCACGGTTCAGATGCTGAAGTCGCGCATCGCCGCGCTCAAGGGCGAGGTCGACCGAATCCAGGGGCAGATTTCGCAGGGCATTTCCTCCGATGAGCTCGATGCGTCCGGTAACGCGGATTTGAGCGCCATCGATGCCCGGTCGTCGGATGCCATGGCGAGCTCGATCGACCAGTACCAGGAGCTGACGATCAACCAGGAATTCGCCGAGAAGGCCTACCTTGCCGCCATGGAGGGGCTGGAGAGGGCGAGGGCCCAGGCCGATCGGACCCAGTCCTACCTGGCCATCTTCGGAACACCCGGCCTGGCCCAGGAGGCGGAGTTTCCGCACCGCTGGATGAACATCCTGGTGGTGCTGATCTTCACCTCGGTCCTTTGGGCGGTCGGCGCCCTGGGCTACCTGACGGTCCGCGAACACATGCCCTGACGGGGCTGGCCCACCGGCCGCTCCGCGCTTAGCCTGTGCGGAGATGCGCGGGGGACGGCCCGTCGGACGGGCCGGATCGGGTTTGAGCGGATTTCGTGACTGATCGCGACCAACCGGCCGGGGGGCTCGGCTCGGCCTCCGCCGGCCGGGCGGCTTCCGTCGATCTCTCCCCCGCCGAGAGGGCCGTCGGCCTCCTCAAGAGGCGCGCGAAGCGCCTCTATGGGCGGGGATGGGCGGTCGTTCGAAACCGCATCGCAGACCTCACGCGCTCGCGCGCTCCGGGCGTCGCGGACAAGCGCTTCGGCAGGCGGGACCGCGGCACCATCCTCCTGGTGACGCACGACACCAGGGTCGGCGGCGCGCAGAAGCTGCTGTTGCTCTTGGCCGGGTGGCTGATCGCCTCGACCAAATACTCGGTGCGCTTCGTCGTCATGGGCGAGCGCGGCGGGCGCGAGGCCTTCTGGCGCATCGCGCCGGTCTTCGACGTGCTGGCGCTGGAGCGCCGCTACGACCGTGCCACGATCAAGCAGAAGCTGAAGGCGTTCGCCGGCCCCGACGTGAAAGGGGTGCTGGTGAACTCCGGCGCAAGCGGCGGGTTCTTCGACTATTGGGACGAGGCCGGCATTCCCGTCATCGCCTATATCCATGAACTGCCGAAGGTGCTGGTGGATTTCCGCGACCGCATGGAGAAGGTCGTGGCGCGTGCCGGCGCCTTCCTCGCCGCCAGTGCGCCGGTGCGCGACATGCTCGTCTCCACCTACGGCGTGCCGGCCGAGCGCTGCGATGTCGTCGAGGGCTTCATCGAGGACATCGCGCCGGCGGCGCTCGCTGAGCCGCACGATAAGGCGAACGCCAAGCGCCGGCTCGGCGTTGCGCCGGAGCATCTCGTCGTCATGGGCTGCGGCGTCCTGCACTGGCGCAAGTCTCCGGAGACCTTCATCGAGGTGGCGGCGAGGGTCTCGGCCGCGCTCGGCGGCGCCTGCCGTTTCGTCTGGCTCGGATCGGGACCGGACGAGGCCGCCTGCCGTCGGCTGGCCGCGGCGCGCGGGCTGCGGAAGACGGTGAAATTCCTCGGTCATCGCCGCGACGTCTATGCCGACCTGAAGGCGGCGGACGTCTTTCTGCTCCCCTCCGAGGAGGATCCGTTTCCGCTGACGGCGCTCGAAGCGGCCGCCGCCCGGACGCCGATCGTCTGCTTCGAGGAGGCCGGCGGAATGCCGGATTTCGTCCGCCAGGGGCGCGGGACGGCGGTGCCGTTCCAGGATGTTGCCGCGATGACGGAAGCAGTGCTGCGCTACGCCGCCGATCCGGCGCTTCGCGAGCGCCACGGCGCGAGCGCGCAGCAGGCGGTCATGGCACATCACACCCTGCGCAGCGCCGGGCCGCTTCTTCTCCACCACATGCGGCAACGGTTCGGTCTCGCGCCGCAGCTCAGCATCGTCGTGCCGAGCTACAATTACGACCGCTTCCTGGAAGAGCGGATGCAGTCGATCCTCGACCAGACGTTCCAGGACTACGAGCTGCTGCTGCTCGACGACGCCTCCAGCGACGGATCGGTCGAGACGCTGCGGCGCTTCGCCGGGCAACGGGCGGGAACGCGCCTCGTCGTCAACGACGCGAACTCCGGGTCGCCCTTCCGCCAATGGCTGAAGGGCATGTCGCTGACCAGCGGCGGGCTGATCTGGATCGCCGAGGCCGACGACACCTCCGATCGGCGCTTCGTGGAGCGGCTGCTCCCCAGGCTCGACGATCGCAACGTGTTTCTCGCCTACGCGAAGTCGGTGCCGATCGCCGATGACGGCCGCGCCATGGGCGACTACGCGAAGCAATATCTCGACCGGATCGCGCCGCGCCGCTGGTCTTCCTCCTACGTCGCGTCCGACCATCGCGAGGTCGACGCGGCGCTCGGCGTCGCCAACAGCATCCCCAATGCCAGCGCCGTCATCTTCCGCCGCTTCGAGCCGGAGCCGGATTTCGTTGCGGGCGTGTCGGGCCTCAGGCTCTGCGGCGACTGGTATTCCTACCTGCGCATCGTGCGCGGCGGCTCTATCGCCTACCTCAGCGAGCCGCTCAATTTCCATCGCCGGCACGACAGCACCGTGACGCACGGCGTGGAGGGGAGCGAACAATATTTCAGCGAGCTGGCGGAGGTGCGCGCCGCCGTGCACCGAAGCTACCGGCTGTCGGAGGTGGCGGAGGCGAAAGCGGAGCTTTTCCTGGAGGAGGATATCAGCCGCTTCAAGGTGACCGACCCGCAGCGGATGGAGGCCATCCGCCAGTCGGTCCGCCGCTCCCGGGCCGTGAGGAAAGACCGGCCGAGCCTGCTGGTGGTGGCGTCCGACCTTTCGCCGGGCGGCGGGCAGATGTTCTCCATCCGGCTCGCCAATGCCTGGATGCGTTCCGGCGCCCGCGCCTTCCTCCTCAACGCGCGGCATTTCCCCGACCACGAGACGATGCTGGCCAAGCTCGATCCGCGCGTGGCGCTTTTCCATGCGGACGACCCGCACTTCTCCTTCGCGCGCCTGCTCGCCGACCTCGACGTCGACATCATCCACTCGTCGGTCTGGTGGGCCGACCGGCTGGTGCAGTCGAACGCCCGGCAGATCCCCGCCCGCGTGCCCTGGGTGGTCACCATGCACGGCTGCCACGAAACCCTCCTCGGCGAGCCGCAGACGGATCGTGAGTTCGAGCCGCGCTTCCGGCAGATGCTCCAGCGGGTCGACCAATGGGTCCATGTCGCCGACAAGAACTGCCGCGTGTTCGAGAAGCTCGGCCGTCCTGGGCGGCTCATCAAGCTGGAGAGCGGCTACGAGCCGGAGCCGCTGTCGGGACTCGACCGGGCGGCGCTGGGGCTGCGGCCCGACAGCTTCGTGGTCTGCCTGGCAAGCCGCGCCATTGCGCAGAAAGGCTGGCACGAGGCGGTGGAGGCGGTGACGCGGCTGAACGCCGAGGGCCGCAATGTCGAGCTTCTGCTTTGCGGAGAAGGGCCGGCCGCCAACAAGATCGCGCAGGCGAGCCCGCCGCCCTTCATTCATCTCTGCGGGCAGGTGGCCAATCTCGAAGATTACATCGCCGTCGCCGATGCCGGGTTGCTGCCAAGCACCTTCTCCGGCGAGTCCATGCCGCTCGTCCTCATCGAGTGCATGGCGCAGGGCAGGCCCGTGATCGCCACCGACGTCGGCGAAATCCGCGGCATGCTGGAGGCCGGGGAGGGGAGCGCCGGGGTCATCCTGCCGGCGGCCGGCGGCGAAGCGCTGAGCGACGCCATCGCGGCGGCGATCCGCCAGCTCATGGTCCCGCAGACATGGGAGGCGGCAAGCCTGGTCGCCCGGCGGCAATACGACAGCCGCTTCTCGATGGCGCGGATGCTTGAGCGCTATCGCGCGCTCTATGCGGAACTTTGCGAAATTCGCGAGCGCGCCTGAGCAAGGCAATTCGGACCGGCGTTCGAGGAAGCGGCGAAAGCGAGGCAGGCGCGGTAAGAGCCGCACCGGCCGGCGCACATCGGCACGAATTTCCTCTTAGGTTGTATACACGAGAACTACAACTATAGAGGGATAATGGCGGACTGGACGAGAGCCGGCGATGCGCATGCCGATGCAAGGCCGCCTGTTGGAGCGGATCACGTTCCCGACCATTCCGGCGACGATCTCCACCGAGCTCAGCACCTCGGAATCTTGTTGATTTCATAAAGGGATGACGCTCCACTAAGCGGATGGAGAGCTTGTTCGGTGCCATCAGGGCCTTCTTTGGGTTGTGGAGAAAACCGGCTTCGCGGCCTGTCTGCATTGTGGCCCAAGATGCGACGTCTTTCTCCCGCTGAGATTGAATCCTAGGGTTGCGATGCCCAGGTGTGTGTGAGCTTATTTGTGAAGCGATTCTCGCCCGGGAGGCGGCGCTGATTCTCAGAGAGGGGCCGGCATCGTGAATGTCGAGAGGCGGCAGAGCTTGACCCGGCCGGTGCCGCTGTCGGACCCCGACGAAGGCTCGGACGTGCTCTGGTACGTCCGCGAGGTCGCCCGGTCGGCTCGCAGGGCATCGCGCCTTGGCCTGCTGCTCAAGCTTCTCGTGGATGCCGCCAAGACGCGGCGCCGGCGTTGCCGCAGCGCCGTCGAAGGCGAGCTCGGCTGGTTCGGCCGGGCCATTCTGCACAGCTCGCTGAGCGCCAACATCCCGATCCGCGTGCCGCCCGATTTCGACGACGAGGCCTATCTCGATCGCTATGCCGACGTCAGGCAAAGGGTCGAGGCCGGCAAGCTCTCCAGCGGGTTCGCGCACTACGTCCTGCACGGGCGCCGGGAGGGTCGCTATCGCGCAACGATCCTGGAGCCGCGGCCGGGTGAGGCGGGCGGCCGGAACGCGCCGCTGCGGCATGCCGGCTTCGCGCGGGACACGGGCGCCTCAAGCAGCGCCTCCGTCTTCGAGGCTTACGCAAGGCAGCTGTTCGGCGCGTCGCGGCCGCTTGTCGAGACGGGCTCGGAATACGTGCCCAAGAGCGAGGAGGCGCTCGAAGCGGCGCATGCGCCGCTTCAGCTGGTGGCTTTCTACCTTCCCCAGTTTCACCCCATCCCCGAGAACGACGCGTGGTGGGGCTCCGGCTTCACCGAGTGGACCAACGTCTCGAAGGCCGTGCCGCAATATCTCGGCCACTATCAGCCGCATCTGCCGGGCGAGCTGGGGTTCTACGACCTGCGACTCGTGGACGTCATGCGGCAGCAGGTGGATCTGGCGCGGCACTACGGTATCGGCGGGTTCTGCTTCCATCACTACTGGTTTGCCGGGAAGCGCCTGCTCGAGCGGCCGGTGAACCAGCTCCTGGAAGCGAAAGACATCGATTTCCCCTTCTGCCTCTGCTGGGCGAATGAGAACTGGACGCGCCGCTGGGACGGGCAGGATGACGACATCCTGGTAGCGCAGCGCCATTCGCCGGAAGACGATCTGGCCTTCATCGAAGACGTTCTGCCGGCGCTCAGGGACGAGCGCTACATACGCTTCAACGGCAAGCCGGTCCTTGTCGTCTACCGGGTGTCGCTGCTGCCCGACGCTGCGGCAACGGCGGCTCGCTGGCGCAAGCGCTGCATGGAGGCGGGCGTGGGCGACCTCTATCTTGTCGCCGCGCGGTCTTTCGAAGTGACCGATCCGCGTCCCTACGGGTTCGACGCCGCGGTGGAGTTTCCCCCGCTTCAAAGGCCCGGCCCGCGGATCAACGACAAGCTGACGGTGGTCAATCCCGACTATGGAGGCGCCATCTTCGACTACGCGAACGTCGCGCAGACTTTTTCCGAGCAGCGAGCGTCCGGCTATCCGCTGATCAAAGCCGTGATGCCCAGTTGGGATAACGAGCCGCGCAAGCCGGGCGCCGGCCACGTTTTCCACGGCTCGTCTCCGGCGGCCTATGGGCGATGGCTGCACAATGTCTATGCGATCGACCGTGCGGAAGGCGGAGGCTGATTCCTCGCAGCCGCCTTTTGTGTTCATCAACGCCTGGAATGAATGGGCGGAGGGCGCTCATCTCGAGCCGGACCGGCGGTACGGCTACGCCTATCTTCAAGCCACGGCCGATGTTGCCCGCACCTATATCGCATCCGAAAGCCACGCCGAGCGCGACGCGGGCGAGGCTGTGCAAAAGCCGATCCTGCTGATCGGTCACGACGCGCATCCGCACGGCGCGCAGATGCTGCTTCTCTCCATCGCCAAGACGCTCAAGCGGCAGTTCGGCATGACGCCGAAAGTGCTGCTGCTCGGCGACGGGCCGATGCGCAAGGACTACGAGGCGGTCTGTGAGACGCTGCTGCTTCCGCAATCGGAGGCCGAGCGCGAAAAGGTGCTGCGCCAGCAACGGGCCGCCGGCTTCGACATCGCCATCGCCAACACGACGGTCTCAGGCGCGGTGGCGCCGCTGCTCAAAAAGCTCGATATTCATTTTGTATCGCTGGTCCACGAGATGCCGGCCTTCATCGCCGAGCGCGGACTTGAGCGCGATGCGCAGCGCATCCTGGCGAGCGCGGACGTCGCGGCGTTTCCCGGCGCGCTGGTGCGCGACGGCTTCGTGTCGTCGGCGGGCGGGGCGGGGGAAGCGGAGCTCGTGTTGCGGCCGCAGGGCTCCTACAACACCCGGAAGCCGTCGCCGCAGGCGCGCAAGCGGCTGCGCGAGCGGCTGGGCATCGCCGGCGAGGCGCGCATCGTGCTCAATGTCGGCTACGCCGATCGCCGCAAGGGCATCGACATATTTGTCGATGTGGCACGGCGGGTGGCCAAGGGAGCGGACGACGTCCATTTCGTCTGGCTTGGCAAGCTGGCGCCTGAAGGGGAGGAGGCGGTGAACGCCGCGCTGGCCGACCCGGCGCTCGGCGGACGCTTCCATCATCATCCGTTCCTGTCCGATCCGGCCGAGGTCATGGATGTGATCGGCGGCTCCGATCTCTTCTTCCTGTCGTCGCGCGAGGACCCGTTTCCCACGGTGCTGTTCGAGGCGTTCTCCGCCGGCCTCGGCCTGCTGGCGTTCGAGGATGCCGGAGGGTTCACGGAGTTCGTTTCGACACACGGCAAGACGGTCCCGCACGGCGATGCGGAAGCGGCCGCCGCCGCCGTGCCGGCGATGCTGGCCGAGGCGTCGCCCGCGCGCATCGCAAAGGCGCGAGAGGCGCGCCGCGAAGTCGTGGCGGATGAGCTCAGCCACGACCGTTACTGCGCCGATCTCCTGCGCATCCTCGACCCCGGTCATCGCCGCGTGTCCGTCATAGTGCCGAGCTACAATTGCGCGGAGCATCTCGAAGCGCGCCTCAGCTCCATCTTCGGGCAGGACTATCCGCTGTTCGAGGTGATCGTTCTGGAGGATGCCTCCACCGACGACAGCGTCTCGGTGATCAAGGCGACGAGCGAGGCGGCCGGGCGCGATATCGAGCTGGTGGTCAACGCGGCGAATTCCGGCTCTCCGTTCCGCCAATGGCGGGCCGGCGCCGAGCGGGCGCGGGGAGACTACGTCTGGATCGCCGAGGCCGACGATGTCTCTGCGCCGTCCTTTCTCTCGAAGCTCATGCCGGTGCTGATCGAATCCGGCGCCGCCTTCGGCTTCACCGATTCCTGGCAGATCGACGCCGCCGGAAAGCGGCTGGGCGAAAGCTACGCGGATTATTGCGGCGGCCCCGGGGGCCGTTTCCACGCCGACTTCGTGCTGCCCGGCCGCGCGTTCGCGACGGAATGCCTCTCCGTGAAGAACACGGTCCTCAACGCCAGCTCCGTCGTATGGCGTCGCGAGGCGCTTCTGCGGGCGCTTGCGGATGTGGGGGAGGCGATCGGCCGCCTCGGCGTCGCCGGCGACTGGCGGCTTTATGCCGAGGCGGCCTTCCGCGACGAGCCTGTCGCGTATGTGAGCGAGCCGCTGAACGGCCACCGTCGGCACGAAGCAAGCGTGACCCACCAGCTGGACAAAGAGCGGCACCTGGGCGAGATCGCCGAGATGCATCGGCTCATCCGCAAGCGCCTGGGGCTGAACGGCGCGACGGAGCGGGCGATGCAGGACTATGAGGAAGAGATCGCCGAGCAGTTCGGGCTGGCGGAAGGGCACGGCCGCCCAAGCCATGCGGCGGCCGCACGACAGTAGCGTGCGCGGAAGCGATGCACGCCTATCCCATCCGTGGATTTAACGCATAAATGTGTTGGTGAGCCTCGGAGGTGCCGAGATAGCGTAGCGTTCCGCGCCGGCCAATGGTCGATTCCATAAAGCCTTTGGTGACCACGGTTTCGCCGTAGAATTTCTGACCGTCGTAGACGGTGTTCCAGAATCCCGACGGGTCAAATTCGATACTGAGCTTGCGCTTCTCCAATACCGGAACGAAATCCTCGTGCCTGACGGTGAAGTACAAGGTGCCATCTGGCTTCAGGCCACGCAGGAGGGCAACGATGTTGTTTTCGAACGTTTCCTTGTTCAGGTGCGTAAACACTGAGAACGCGTAGATGAAATCGTAGCGCGCCGGCGGAATGTCAGATTGCGCGAGCACCTCTCCGACTTGCCAAAAATGATTTCGGAACCTGCCGCGCTCAATGTGCTCTGTTGAATCCGGCCAGGCGTCGCAGAGGTCGAGCTGATCCGGCGTTCCCTTGGTCAGGAGAAATGCTGCAATGCGTCCCCATCCGCAGCCATAGTCCAAGCCCTTCCAGTCTTCTCTGAGGGCACCATCGGACTCCATTACGGAAACAAAATCTCGCGCGCGCTTGACCAGCGAAGCCCCTTTGCCGCCGGTATATCTCAGTTGCTCCTCCTCGGAAGGCCACTGGGGCAGAGAGTTGTCGCCACGCTCAAAGCGCGCGGCAAGCTCGGCGTCGGAGAGGGCAGCGAGGTGAGAAAAGCTTGAAGGTTCGGCACTGATGGTGGCTGCCGCCGGGGTGTCCCCCCGTTCCCTCAGCCTGTCCAGGGAATCCAGGACTGTCTGGACATCTTCATAGTCAAAGATGTTGCCGACGGCCTCCCAAATCTGATCCGGCTCGAGCTCCCACCATTTGCTGTCGAGGATGCGCTCGATGGTCTTTTCTTCGTGTCGGAACCGATCCGTCGTAGCGGGCACACCGACGGCGATGCCGTAGGGCGGAACATCCTTCGTCACCACGGCACCGGCACCGATCACGGCGCCGGTGCCGATCGTGACCCCAGCCATGATGATCGCTCTGGTGCCTATCCAGACGTCGTGTCCGATCTCCACGTCGAGATTGCGTTCGATCGACTGCAGGTACAAGGACTTCTTCTGCGGGCGCTTGCTCGCCTCGGAGTTTACAAGGCTTTTGCTCACGGCCATCTGGAGTGGATAGGTGGTGAGATGGTCCAGCACGTGTCGTCCATGGCGACCAAGAAAGATGCTGACGCCATCGGCGATGCTGCAATATCGCCCGATTGTGAGCCTTCGAGGCAGGTCATCGGGCTGGAGATGGATCGTCGGCTTTCCGTATGTCCAATCGCCGCAGGTAAGCGTTGCATAGCTTTGGGAATAGCGCGTGAGCCATTCCTTAGTTCCCGCGGGTCCAGGAAATGTCGACAATGTTTCTTCTCCCGAGCCGGGGTGGGACGTGCTTCGACCTTGCGAGATTGAAGCATCAGGCGCGTGGCCGTGTGCAGCTCTATTCGCGCCCGACCTCAAATACCGTCTGCGGCCGAATATGCTCAAGCTCTTCCACAACATGGTGGCGCTCTCGGCGAAATCGCGATTCCCACTCACTGGCGCTTGGCAAGCGGACGGGCTTCACGTCGTTTGGTGTGTTCGGGGGAGAGGCGGGAAGCTGAATTTGCAAACAGCGTGCAAATAGCTCCACAGCGGCATGTATGTCATCGGCAATGTCCTCATAGAAGAGTCTTGTGGCGGCTACCGAGAGGTTCAAGAGGAGCTTTTCAGCGCGAATTTCCTGGGCAACGAGCGCGCGCGCCTGTTTTTCGATACGGTCAGAATTGTAGATTGCATCCTGTTTCGCAGCTTGGAAGCTGTGGAAAGCCCCGCGCTGGACAGCGACGTCAAGAGAGATGGCTTGGGCGATCAAGTTGCGCCTGCGTAGAAGGAACCAGCGAGGGTCTGGAATGTATGAATATGCGTCGTTGAGAGCGGTGATATGCTCCGGAGCCGCCTTCATGCCAAACACACCGTTCGCAGACGAATATTTGCGCCTCAGGCAGGCCATAAAGGCCGATGTGTCTCTCCTGGAAACACTGTGGTTTCGTTCGATAACCGGGATCAGGTGAGGGTTGAAATACTCGTCCGGGCGGCCGAAGAGCTGGTAGCGCCTCAACTCGTGGGAAAGAAAGGTGCTCCCTGAGCGCGCCGTAATCACAATTATATAGTTCATCTAGGGAAGCCAAGCACTTATCGGGAATGCAGGCGGACGATATTAGGACGTTAGCAGCGGCCTTACCGTTCGCCAAGGCGCCGGGTCGTCGCTGAGTTCGTGCCGACAATCGAGTCATGTCCGAGGGGCTCGCCTCTGAAACGCTCGAGCACAATGCCGACCGTGATGGACGCAGTGCATTGGGGCGTCTAGAAGATCAACCTATGCCACATAACCCTCGTCGCAAGCGCGCGATTCTCTTGGGCGCGACAAACCGGATTTCCGATTCGCTTGCGCCAAGCGAACGCCTCAAAGCCACAGGAATGAACACCGGAAATCTCCTCATCGGCGCGGCGCTCGTGAGCCTGCTCGAGGTCGACATCGAGAGGGGCGCGATGGTCGACAATGCCGCCGCCATTCGGGAGCGTTGCGACTTCGCCGTCATCGCGGCGTCAAACTTTATCAACCCGAGGTCCGATCTCGGAAGGCTGGCCGATCTGGTTGAAGCCATCGATCTGCCTTGCGTCGTGGCCGGTCTGGGCGCGCAGGCGCCGCGCGCCGGCGCGGAAGTCACCTTGACGGAGGGCACCACGAGGTTTGTTCATGCTGTCGCGTCGCGGTCAGTTTCCATCGCTGTCCGGGGCCCGAACACTGCTCAAATCCTGGACGATCTGGGGATTCGCAACGTCGAGGTACTTGGCTGCCCCTCGCTGGCCGCAGTGCCGCGTGACACCTACAAGGCGGTGGATGTGGGTGACCCTGGCCGCTTCTGCATCAACGGAACGCGCACACCGCTGGAAATCAGTCCCTCTGCGGGCAAGATGCAGGCGCTCGAAGGCGCGCTGTATCGCCAGGCCATCACCGTTGGAGCCGACTATGTGGCGCAGAACGAGGTGGAGATCGCACTGTTGGACGGCGCGGCCGAAAAGCCGCGCATAGCGGCGATCAAGCGCGCGCTGCCCGGTATCGCCGACATGGACGACGCCCGGCTTCTGGCGTTCGTGCGCGCGCACTGCCGGGTGTTTTTCGACACGGAGGAATGGATCGCCTATGCCGGCGGCAAGGCCATCTCCATCGGAACGCGCTTCCATGGCAACGTCGCTGCCATCAGCGGCGGAACCCCGGCGATGTTCATCTGCCACGATGCGCGTACGTTGGAGATGTGCCAGTTCGCGCGGCTTCCACACCTTTCCCTGCACGAAATCGACGACACCAGGCTCACCGCGCTCGCCGAGCGCATCGACATGGGGCCGTTTCAGCGGCGGTTACCCACCATTCGCGCGCGCTACGGCGAGTTTTTCGCCCGCAACGGCATTCCGCACCGTCTGCCCGTCGCCGCCGCGGCTCAATAAGCGCTCAAGAGGCCTGCCGCTTCGGCTCGGGAAGGTCGTCGGCCGCATCGCGCTCCTCGAGCGCCTCCAGGCGGTCCTCCAGCGCCTTGCCCTGACGCTCGAGGCTGTCGAGCCTCTGGCCCTGGCTGCGCATGGCCTCGTCCACGATATCGCCGAGCGACGGTCCGCCCGGCCGCGCCTCGGAGGCCGCGATGGCGCCAAGCGCCCATTGCGACCGGTGCAGTTGCTGCTGAAGCTGGCCGATGGTTCCGTCCTTGCCGCGCAGGGCGGACTCGGCCGCGCCGAAATAATGCGCGAACGGCGCCGTCTCGTCGGCGAAGCGCTCCGCGAGCGCATCGAGCGCGGCGGTGTCGAGCGCTTGCGGCTCCGGCAGGATCGAAGGGGCGAGAAGCGTCGTCAGGGGCTCGTACCACCGGGCGGAGGCTGCCGCCCCGGCCGGGGCCGCTTCCTCCGGCGCGTGGTGCACGAGGCGCTTCTCGACGAAGCTCCGCAGCGCATCGGCCGCGTCGCGCGGCGGCACCGGCCACTCAAGGCCCACAATCCGCGCCAGGCGGTCGAGCGCCGCTACGGGCGTGCCGACCAGCTCGTCGAACGCCACGAAGGCGCGCGGCATGCCGCGCGTGAAGCGCTCGGCGTCAAGCACGTGCCGAATCCACAGAAGCGCCGCCTTGTCGCCCGGCATGCGGTCGCGCCGGGCCAGCGACAGGGCGACCGCCTGCGGGCTCCTGACCGAGATGATCGCATAGGGCTCCACCTGCATGTCGCGAAGGATGTCGAGCCACAGCGGCACGGCGCGCGCGTTGCGCGGGTCCTTCAGGACGAAGCAGGGCGCCGCGCCGAACTCGTCGCGCGCCACCGCCGCCAGCTCCGCCTTGGCAGCGGCAAGCTTGTCAGTCGGAATGGCCTGCAGGTCGAGCGGGCGCCAGTCGTCCCAAGCGGAGCCGGCCAGGGCGAGCAGCCGGTCCATCGTTTCGCAGACGACGAACGATTCGAAATATCCCTTGGCGTTGTATTCGTTCGCCGCCATCGGGCGGCTGGGGCCGGCGACGCCGATCTTGGTCAGCATCCCCGCCAGAGCGGACGTGCCGCTCCGGTGCATGCCGAGCACCAGGATAGCCTTGCGCTGCAATAATGCCTCCTCAGCCTGGGCCAACCTAGCGCCGGGGTCGGACGAATCCAAGCGACAGGGAGACGCGCCCGGCACGACGCGGTTCCCGTCGGTGCCGGGCTACCGGGAGGAAAGCAGCGCCTTCAGGTGCACGCCGTAGCTGGTCTTGCCGAGCTCGTCGGCAACCCGGGCAAGCTCGTCCGCGCCGATCCAGCCCTGGCGGAAGGCGATCTCCTCCAGGCAGGCGATGGGAAGCGCCTGCCGGTGCTGGATGGTGCGCACGAACTCCGCCGCCTCCAGGAGACTGTCGCAGGTGCCGGTATCGAGCCAGGCGAAGCCGCGTCCGAGCCGCTCCACGGCAAGCTCGCCCTGCTTGAGATAGGCTTTGTTCACGTCGGTGATCTCGAGCTCGCCGCGCGCCGAGGGCTTCAGAGACTGGGCGATGTCGATGACGCGGTTGTCGTAGACGTAGAGGCCGGTCACCGCCCAGGCGCTTTTCGGCCTGGCCGGTTTCTCCTCCAGGCTGCGGGCGCGACCCGACGCATCGAACGAGACCACGCCGTAGCGCTCCGGGTCGCTCACCTCGTAGGCGAAGACCGTCGCGCCGCTGGTGCGCGCCGTGGCCTTGCGCAGCAGCTCAGGAAGCGTGTGGCCGAAGAAGATGTTGTCGCCGAGCACCAGCGTGACCGGGCCGTCACCGATGAAATCGCGGCCGATGAGGAAGGCCTGGGCCAGGCCGCCGGGGGAGGGCTGCACCGCATAGTCGAAGCGCATGCCGAGCGAGGAGCCGTCGCCGAACAGCTCGCGATAGAGGATTTCGTCGCGCGGCGTGGTGATGAGCAGGATGTCGCGGATGCCGCCCAGCATGAGCACCGAGATCGGATAATAGACCATCGGCTTGTCGTAGATCGGCAGGAGCTGCTTGTTCACCGCCCGCGTGATCGGATGGAGCCGCGTGCCGGCGCCCCCAGCCAATACGATGCCCTTCATTCCGTTCCCCCGTGCTCTTCTGCGCTCGCAGCCGATTGCGGCGCGGTTCGCTCATATCCGCTTGGGATCGTCGCCGCGGCTGAGATGCTCGACGATCTTGCGGATATCCTGATCGTGGTCCTTGTGGGCGACAAGCACCGCGTCGTGGGTGGCAACCACGACCAGATCCTCTACGCCGAGCGTGGCGACAAGCGGTCCTTCGCTGCGCACATAGGAGCCGCGCGTCGACCAGGTGAGCACCTCGCCGACGGCGGCGGTCATGGCCTCGTCGCGCTCGGCGATCTCCCAGAGCGCCGACCAGCATCCGATATCGGTCCAGGCGAAGTGTGCCGGAATCACCGCGGCTTTATCCGTCCGTTCCATGATGGCGTAGTCGATGGAGACGGAGCGGCAACGCGCGAACGCCTCCGGCTCGAGCCGCAGGAAATCCGTGTCGCGGGTTGCCCGCTCCAGCGCCTCCTCTGCCGCCTCAAGCAGGTCGGGCTCGTAGCGCCGCATCTCCGCGAGAAGAAGCGCGGCCGGCATCAGGAAGATGCCGCTGTTCCACAGGTAGTCGCCGCTTTCGAGATAAGCCTGCGCCGTTTCCTTGTCGGGCTTCTCCACGAAGGCCGCGACGCCACGGGCCGTTTCGCCGGGCGCCAGCGGCGCATCGGCGCGGATATAGCCGTAGCCGGTGGCGGGCGCGTCGGGCTCGATCCCGAACAGCGTCAGGTGGCCGCGTCGCGCCGTCTCGGCCGCCTGCCCGACGGTGCATCGGAAAGCGTCCGCGTCGGTGATGAGGTGATCGGCGGGCATGAGGAGCACGAGCCCGTCGGGCGCCGATCGCGCGACGAGCAGGGCGGCGATCGCCGCAGCGGCCGCCGTGTTGCGGGGCACCGGCTCGAGAACGATGGTCGCGTCGGTGATGCCGGCCTCGCGCAGCTGCTCCGCCACGAGGAAGCGATGCGCCTCGCCCGCGATCACGGTCAGCGGCGCGAACAGCGCCGGGTCGAGGGCACGCAGCGCCGTCTGCTGAAGCAGCGTCTTATCGCCGACGAGCCGCACCAGCTGCTTGGGCGCGGCATTGCGCGACAAGGGCCACAGCCGTGCCCCACCTCCTCCGGACAGAAGAACGGGAAAGATCATTGGTTGGCCGCCCGTCACCACGCCATCCCTTAAGCCCCCGTCCTCATAAGGCATTTTCGCAGCGATTGCCGGGAACCGCCACAGAGGCGGCCATCATATAGCCCAGGACTTGCAGCAATGGCTGAAAACCGGCAGGGAGTGGCCCCTTGCGGACGCGCTGGCGGGCCGCTTGGAGCCGAGCGTAAAGAGAGGTGTGATGGATCGCAGCGGGGTTGGCAAGGTCGCCCTCATCACGGGCGCAACCGGGCAGGACGGTGCCTATCTCGCCGAGCTGCTGCTGGAGAAGGGCTACACGGTGCACGGCGTCAAGCGGCGCTCCTCCTCGTTCAACACCGGCCGCGTCGAGCACCTCTATCAGGATCCGCACGAGCCGAACCAGCAGTTCATCCTGCATTACGGCGACATGACGGACGCCACCAACCTCATCCGCATCGTGCAGGAGACGCAGCCCGACGAGATCTACAATCTCGCGGCACAGTCGCACGTTCAGGTGAGCTTCGAGACGGCCGAATACACGGCGAACGCCGATGCGCTCGGCACGCTGCGGCTGCTGGAGGCGATCCGCCTCCTGGGCCTGACCGGCAAGACGCGCTTCTACCAGGCCTCCACCTCCGAGCTCTACGGCAAGAGCCCGCCGCCGCAGAGCGAGACGACCCCGTTTCAGCCGCGCAGCCCCTACGCCGCCGCCAAGCTCTACGCCTACTGGATCACGGTGAACTACCGCGAGGCCTACGGCATGCACGCCTCGAACGGCATTCTGTTCAACCACGAGAGCCCGCTGAGAGGCGAGACCTTCGTGACGCGCAAGATCACGCGCGGCGTGGCCGCCATCAAGCTCGGCTTCCAGGACCGGCTCTATCTCGGCAATCTCGACGCCAGGCGCGACTGGGGCCATGCCCGCGAATACGTGCAGGGCATGTGGATGATGCTGCAGCAGGACGAGCCCGACGACTACGTCCTTGCCACCGGCGAGGCGCATAGCGTGCGCGCCTTCGTGGAGAAGGCGTTCGCGGTGACGGGGATGCGCATCGCCTGGAAGGGCGAGGGCGTCGGCGAGAACGGCGTGGACGCCGAGAGCGGGCGCGTGCTGGTGGAGATCGATCCGCGCTATTTCCGCCCCACCGAGGTCGACGCGCTGGTCGGCGATCCGTCGAAGGCGCAGACGAAGCTCGGCTGGACGCACGAGACCGGCCTCGACGCGCTCTGCGAAGAGATGGTGCGCGAAGATTTGCGCTCCGTGGCGGAGGACAGGCGCGTCAATGGCGAATAGCGCGCATTTCCCGCTCGCCGGAAAGCGGGTCTGGGTCGCCGGCCATCGCGGCATGGTCGGCTCGGCGCTGGTGCGGCGGCTCGCCGGCGAGAAGTGCGAGATCCTCACCGCCGGCCGCGACAACGGTCGACCTCACGCGCCAGGCGGAGACCGAGGCGTGGATCGAAGGAGGCGCGCCCCGACGCGATTTTCCTCGCCGCCGCCAAGGTGGGCGGCATCCTCGCCAACGACACCTATCCGGCCGATTTCCTCTACGACAATCTCATGGTCCAGGCGAACGTGCTGGAGGCGGCGCATCGCCTCGGCGTCGCCAAGGTGCTGGCGCTCGGCTCAAGCTGCATCTACCCGAAGCACGCGCCGCAGCCGATCGAGGAGGATTCGCTTCTCACCGGACCGCTGGAGCCGACCAACGAGGCCTACGCGATCGCCAAGATCGCCGGCATCAAGCTTGCCGATGCCTATCGCCGGCAGCACGGCGCCGACTTCATCTCCGCCATGCCCACCAACCTCTACGGCCCGGGCGACAATTTCGATCTGGAGAACAGCCACGTCCTTCCCGGCGCTCATCCGCAAGGCGCACGAGGCGAAAGCAGCGCGGCGACGACCACTTTGTGATCTGGGGCTCGGGCACGGTGCGGCGCGAGTTCCTGCATGTCGACGACTGCGCCGATGCGCTTGTCTTCCTGATGCAGAACTATTCCGCCGCCGGCCACATGAATGTCGGCTCGGGCGAAGACCTGACCATCCTGGAGCTGGCGCGAGATCGTCGCAGACGTGGTCGGCTTCAAGGGCCGCATCGTGAAGGACACCGCGCAAGCCCGACGGCACGCCGCGCAAGCTGATGAGCAACGCGAAGCTGAAGGCGCTCGGCTGGCAACCGAAGATCGCTCTGCGCGACGGGATCGCCGGCACCTACCGCTGGTATCTCGAGCAGGTGGGCGGCGCCGGCGCGCTCCGGGGCGTGGCGTAGGCCGTGCCGGGGGAGGGCAGACCGGTGTTCCCGCGGCCGGTGCCGTCGCTGAAGCCGAACACCTACGCATATGAGTGCGAGCCGATGGTGGCGCCGAGCGGCTTTCGCGAATACGACGCGCGCTGGCTCTTCGGCACCGAGATCAACCTCATGGGCGTGCAGGCGCTCGGCCTCGGCCTCGGCACGCTGCTGCACGAGATGGGCGTGGCGCCGGAGATCGTGACCGGCCACGACTACCGCTCCTATTCCGCCTCGATCAAGCTGGCGCTGACCACCGGGCTGATGGCCGCCGGCGTGAAGGTCCACGACATCGGGCTGGCGGTCACGCCCATGGCCTATTTCGCGCAGTTCGACCTCGGCGTGCCCGCCGTCGCCATGGTCACCGCCTCGCACAACGAGAACGGCTGGACCGGCGTGAAGATGGGCGCCGAGGCGCCGCTCACCTTCGGCCCCGACGAGATGGGGCGGCTCAGCGACATCGTGCTCTCCGGTCGCTACGACGCGCCGGGCGGCGGCTCCTACCGCTTCGTCCAGGGCTTTGCCGAGCGCTACATCGCCGACCTGACCGACCGCCCCAAGCTGAAGCATCCGATCAAGGTGGTCGCCGCCTGCGGCAACGGCACGGCGGGCGCCTTCGCGCCGCGCGTGCTGGAGGCGGTCGGCGCCGAGGTGGTGCCGCTCGACTGCGAGCTCGATCATTCCTTCCCGCGCTACAATCCCAACCCCGAAGACCTGAAGATGCTGCACGCCATCCGCGACGCGGTGCTGGAGAGCGGCGCGGCGGTCGGGCTCGGCTTCGACGGCGACGGCGACCGCTGCGGCGTGGTCGACAATGAGGGCGAGGAGATCTTTGCCGACAAGGTCGGCGTGATGCTGGCGCGCGACATCTCCGCGCTCAATCCCGGCGCCATTTTCGTGGTCGACGTGAAGTCGACCGGCCTCTTCCAGACCGATCCGATGCTGGCGGCAAACGGCGCCACGACCGACTACTGGAAGACCGGACACTCCTACATCAAGCGCCGCGTCAACGCGCTCGGCGCCATCGCCGGCTTCGAGAAGTCCGGCCACTACTTCTTCAACGCGCCGATCGGCCGCGGCTATGACGACGGGCTCGTCTCGGCACTGGCGATCCTCGACATGCTCGACCGCAATCCCGGAAAGAGCATGGCCGACCTCCGCCGTGCCTTGCCCAAGACCTGGGGCACGCCGACCATGTCGCCGCATTGCGCCGACGAGCGGAAATACGACGTGGTCGCCGCCGTGCTGAAGGATTTCGAGGCGCTGCGTGCCGACGGCGGCAAGGTGGGCGGCCAAGCGATCACCGATCTTGTCACGGTGAACGGCGTGCGCGTCGTTACCGAGGACGGCACCTGGGCGCTGGTGCGCGCCTCGTCGAACAAGCCGGAGCTTGTCGTCGTGGTCGAGAGCCCGGTGTCGGAGGCGCGCATGCGCGCGATGTTCCACGACGTCGACCGGGTGCTCCGCCGCAATCCGGACGTGGGGGCCTATAACCAGACGATCTGACGCCGCGGCTCTGGGGCAAGGCGGTCGTTCGCGGATCAGTCGGCTACGACGAGCCGGTATCCTGCGTCATATTCATCGAGGGTGAGCAATTCGGCGTGGCGGCGCTCCCACGCGCCGGTTTCGAGGTCCCGCCTCAAATTCTCCAAGCCCGTTTCGGCGTTGCCGATGGCCCAGAACGACGAGCTGCCGGATCGGATGTACGGGTCAAGATAGGCCGCGGGCCGGCGCCAATAGGCATAGAGGAATCCATCGCTGCAATCGTGCGGCACCGGAACCGGTGTCACCTGCACGGAGCCCAGCCATCGTTCGTAGTCGGACATCCTTGGCATCTGCGCCTCGTCCAGCGCCGCCAGTTCAGGGACATAGTCCGTCAGCCACGGCCGGTGCGCCGGATCGAACGTGAGGAGGACGATCCGACCGCGTGTCACGCGGCGCATCTCGCGCAAGCCGGCCTCTTTGTCGGGCCAATGATGAATGGTCAGGATCGCCATGGAGGCGTCGAAGCTCTTGTCATCGAACGGCAACTCGTCGGCGCTCGCCTCAATCGCCTCGGCCGCCGCGGGGCTGCGCTTTCGGATCATCTCGCGCGAAGGCTCGACAGCGGTCACGGATCGATCGGTCGGCTCGTAGGACCCGGTACCCGCGCCGACATTCAAGACAGTTTGCGCCGGCCCGAGCGCGCTCTCGATGGTCCGAGCTATCCGCTGGTCCGGCTTGCGAAGCTCCGCGTAGTTGCTTCCGATGGTGTCGTATTTCGCGCTCACGAGTGCTCGGCACGGCCTTCTGCGGTCGCGGACAGTGCCTCGTCGAGCACGAGCGGCATGGCCGTCTCAAAGCCCGGCAATCCGAAGCCGAAAGCCCGCTCGAACGCCGCGCTCGACAGCCGGCTGTTCATCGGCCGTCGCGCTGGGCGGGGGAACTCCGCGGTGGTGATGGCCTGATTCGCCGGCCGCGTCAGCCCGCGCCTCTCCAGCTCCGCAAAGATCATTTCGGCGAAGCCGTGCCACGTCGTCTCCGTGCCGCCGGCGAGATGATAGGTGCCCCAGGGCACGTCGCCCGCGATCAGCCGCGGCGCGATTCGCGTGAGAGCCGCGGCAAGGTCATGTGCGGCGGTCGGACAGCCGTGCTGGTCGGCGACGATCGTCACCGCTTCCTCCTCCGCCGCGAGGCGCAGCATGCTCTTCAGGAAATTCGTCCCATGCGCGGAATAGACCCACGACGTGCGCAGGATGAGATGGCGCGGATTGGCGGCGCGCACGGCGATCTCGCCGGCCAGCTTGGTGCGGCCATAGGCGTTGATGGGGCCGACCGCGTCGGTCTCGACGTAGGGACCGGTCTTGTCGCCGTCGAAGACGTAGTCGGTGGAGATGGCGACCACCGGAATGCCGAGCGCCGAGGCGGCATTGGCGACCTTGGCCGGCGCGACGGCGTTGACCGTCATCGCCGTCACCTCGTCGCTCTCCGCGCCGTCGACGTTCGTATAGGCGGCAGCGACGATCACAGCGTCGGGCGCGTGGTCGCGGACGATCTTCTCCAGCGTCTGGGGCCGCGTGAAGTCGGCCGCGCTCCGGTCGAGGAAGGCCGGCGTGACATCGCCCGGCCATTTTGCCCGCGCCAGCTCGCGTCCGAGCTGGCCGGTCGCGCCGAACACCAGCACCGGATGCGCCATGCCCTCAGGCGCCCGCCACGGCGGGCGTCCTCACCATGCCGAGCCGCTCGCCGGAATAGCGCCTCCGGATCGGCTCCCACCACGCGCGGTTGGCGAGGAACCAGGCGACCGTCTCGCGCAGACCGTCTTCGAGGCTGCGCGTCGGCTGCCAGCCGAGCTCGCGCTCGATCTTGGAGATGTCCATGGCGTAGCGGAAGTCGTGGCCGGGCCGGTCCTCCACGAAGGCGATGAGCGCGCGCCGCGGCCGGCCGGAGGGGAGGGGCCCCGCCAGCTCGTCCACCAGGTCGGCGATCTGCGTGACCACGTCGAGGTTGGTCCGCTCGGCGCGCCCGCCGATGAAATAGGTCTCGCCGAGCCGCCCGCGCTCCACCACCTTGATCAGCGCCTCGGCGTGGTCGTCGACATAGAGCCAGTCGCGCACGTTCTCGCCGCGCCCGTAGACCGGCAGCGTCTCGCCGGCGAGCGCCTTGATGATCATCAGCGGGATGAGCTTCTCGGGAAAATGATACGGCCCGTAATTGTTGGTGCAGTTGGTGACCAGCACCGGCAGGCCGTAGGTGTGCCCCCAGGCGCGCACCAGGTGGTCGGCCGCCGCCTTGCTGGCGGAATAGGGAGAGCGCGGATCGTAGGGCGTCGTGTCACAGAAGGGCGGATCGCCGGGCATCAGCGCGCCGAACACCTCGTCGGTGGAGATATGATGGAACCGGAAGCGCTCGCGCTCGGTGTCGTCGAGCGCGCTCCAATATTCCTTCGTCGTCTCCAGCATTGAGAGCGTGCCGACCGTGTTGGTCTGCAGGAAAGCCTTCGGCCCGTCGATCGAGCGGTCGACATGGCTCTCGGCGGCAAGATGCATGACGGCGTCCGGCCGGAAGTCGCGGAAGACCCGCCGCAGGGCCGCTTCGTCGCAGATGTCGTAGCGGCCGAAACGGTAGCGCGGATCGCTCTCCACCTCCGCCAGCGCCTCCGGCGATGCGGCATAGGTGAGCTTGTCGACGTTGAAGACCTCGTGCGGGGTCGCGGCGATCAGGCGGCGGATAACCGCGCTGCCGATGAATCCCGCTCCGCCGGTGACCAGAATGCGCATCCGATTTTCGCCGTTTTCCATCGGGCATCACCATAGCGCGCACGGTTTTGCCCGGACAACCGTCCGCGGCCGGCACGAAGCGCGGCGCCGGGCGGGGCGATAACACATAAGTGACGGGGGTCCGCCTCTCGCAAACGATTAGGGCCGGCGTGAGCGGCTAAAGCACCACGCGCTCGGGATGGGTGAATACCTCGAAGCCCGCGTCGCGTGCGATCGCGACGATGGTGATCCCGGCCTTCTCGGCGGTCCTGACCGCAAGCGCCGTCGGAGCGGAGACGGCGACGAGCAACGGCACGCCCAGCACTGCCGCCTTCTGCACCATCTCCACCGAGACGCGGCTGGTCAGGAGCAGCATGCCGCCCTCGATGCGGCGGCCGGCGCGCGCCATAGCGCCGACCAGCTTGTCGAGCGCATTGTGCCGGCCGACATCCTCGCGGATCGCCACCAGCCCTTCCGCCGCGTTCCAATAGGCGGCGCCGTGCACGGCGGCGGTCTCCGCGTGCAGCTTCTGTGCGGCGAAGGCGCTCGCCTGCGCGGCGAGGATCGTCGTGGGATCGTAGCGGTCGCTGCCGTTCACCGGCCTCGCCGGCATCACCGCCTCGGCCAGGCTCTCGATGCCGCAAAGCCCGCAGCCGGTCGGGCCCGGCGATGCGCCGGCGGCGATTGCGAAAGCGGTCCGTCTGCTCCGCGTCGAGCCAGAGGCGGATCTCGATCCCCTCGTCGAATTCGAGGATCTCGATGGATTCGATCTGCTCCGGCCGCTCCACCTGCCCCTCCGTCAGGCTGAAGCCGACGGCATAGTCCTCAAGGTCGAGCGGCGTGGCCATCATCACCGCATGCGTCGTACCGTTGTAGGTGAGGGCGACGGCCGTCTCCTCGGGAACCGCGCGCAGGCCGGCCGGCCGCGCGCCATCCTTCCAGACGCGCGTCTCGACCTGCTGAGCCGCCGCAACCGACAAGGCACCTTCCTCCCACTTTGGCGGCATTCTAGCGCAAAGTGTGCCGGGGCGCGGCAAAAATCGCTGAAATCTCGCAAAAAGGCGTGCGGGCTCAGTCGCCGTTATAGTGCACGGTGCCGGCGCCGGAGAGGTCGTATCCGGTCATCGTCTCGGCTTTTGCCTTGAGGTCGGCCGAGCCGAGGAATCGCACCAGCCGCTGCATCGGCCCCTCGAACCATTCGCGCCGCCACACGAGGATGTCGAAGCGCTCGCGCACGACCGGGACGAAGTCGAGGCGGAACTGCCGCGCCACGCTTTGCAGGCCGAAGGCCGCGTCGGCCTCTCCCTCCAACACGGCGAGCGCGCCGTCATTCTCCGTGCGGGCCGGCTTGCGGAAATCGACCTTCGCCCCCTCCGGCAGGTCCTTGTCGAGGAAGTGCTTCAAGAGGAGCTGGCTGCCGGCGGAATCCTGCCGCGGGATGACGCGCTTGCCCGCGAGCGCCGCGATCCCGTCGATCTTCTTGGGGTTGTC
Source organism: uncultured Alphaproteobacteria bacterium (assembly GCA_963801225.1). GTDB lineage: Bacteria > Pseudomonadota > Alphaproteobacteria > Rhizobiales > Afifellaceae > DASWJZ01. The sequence goes on along the minus strand of CAWDED010000012.1, from coordinate 204,230 downwards.
CCGCTCCACGATCAGTCCGCGCTGCCGCCACGCCCATTCGACGAGCACCACCGGCTTTGCCCCGATCGCACGGCGCACGAAGGGCACGTTCCACGTCTCCGTCTCCGAATCGTAGAGGTGCAGGCCGGCGGCGACCCCTTCGCCGCGCGCGAAACGCTCCAGCCCGTCGAGGCTGCCGTCGAGGAAGGTGGCGAGCCCGGACATGGATTCGCGCAGCGACCATTCGAGCAGCGGCTCGTGGCTGCCGAGGAAGACGTTGGGCGGCTCGATGCGGCCGCCGCCCGCCCGGTCGGGCCCGTGTTCCTGCAGCCAGGCATAGATGGCGGTGCGCTCGAAGAGCCATTTGCCCAGCGGCCGCGTTCCCGGAATCTCGCCGGCGGCGGCGAGCTCATAGATCTTCCGTTCCTTGACGTGGAGAAGCTCCGCAGCCTGCTTGGCCGTCAGGTACTTGCTGGAAAGGCTTTCATCCACGTTCGACATGCCGCCGGATCGCCGCTGGTTGAAGGGGCAAGCACGAGATGGCTAAGCCGAAACAGGCGCGCAAGTCCACCGGGCGGTGAAGCACTGCAGCTTATGCCTTCCCGGCTTTCCGCCAGGTAGCCGAGAATGCACGCAGGGAAGAGCCGGCGGCATGTCCCAAGCCGCGCAGGGGGCGTTGCGGCCCGCCGGCGCCGGTCATGCAGGCAATCTCCCTTGCGGCCGTCGGCCAAATGCAAGCTCGGCGGATTTCCGGCGTTTTGGGCGACTTTCGGTGCCTTTTTCCGGCGAACCCTGATGTGTTGATTCCGCCACAGCAGGGTGCAACTTGGCGTAGACGGTGTTTTCGCCATTCCTGAACTGTGCCGGCCATGTGATCGTTCAACCGTATAGCGAGTCCGCGGGGGCTGATCGCGCATGTTGTGTCTGCGGGGGCAACCGCCACACTTTGTTGTTTGGGAGCGGATGCGACGCGTGACGGACGCCGCCCGGACACGATCGACTGCGACGTTGCGACCGCTTTGGCGCGCGCGGCTCGGCGCCCTATTCGCTTCGCTCGTCGTGCTCTCGTTTTTGGGTGCCGCGCCTGCGCTTGCCCAAAACGGCCTTGAGCTCACCAAGGTCTTCTCGCCCGACACGATCGCTTCCGGCGGCGTATCGACGGCGGTCTTCACCATAAGCAACACCAACGGGTTCCCGGTCACCGGCCTCGCCTTCACGGATACACTGCCCACAGACGTCACGATCGCCGACCCGGCCAGCGCGTCCACGACCTGTACGTCGGCGACACTCTCGGCGCCCGCCAGCGGCGGGACGATCACCTTCTCGGGCGGCAGCGTCGGCGCCGGCACGTCGTGCACGGTGCATGTCAACGTCACGTCGAGCACGACCGGCACGCACACCAACCCCGCCGTTACGCTCTCTTCTTCAGTCGGAACGGCCAGCTCGTTGGCGGTCGGACTGACGGTCTCCGGCGCCGACCGGCCGACCTTCGCCAAGGTGTTCTCCGATACCTCGGTACCGCTGGGCTCTCCGACGACGCTGACCTTCACCATCGACAACGGCGCAAACGGAAGCATCGCTTCTTCGCTCGCCTTCACCGACAATCTCCCCTCGGGGCTTGAGATCGCCACCCCGAACGGCCTGACGAATACCTGCAGCGGCACGCTCTCCGCTCCGGCGGGCGGGTCGACCATCTCCCTCATATCGGGCTTCATCCTGCCGAACGCGTCCTGCACGATAAGCATGCAGGTCACGACCGTCGCCGTAGGCACGCAGGTAAATGTCACGAGTGACCTGACCTCCAGCCCTGGCTTCGGCACTAACAACTCTGGCAAGGCGACTGCGGCGTTGGACGTGACCAACTCGACCACCGCCCCGAACCTGACGAAGTCGTTCACCGACGATCCGGTCGTCCCTGGGGGCCAGGTGACGCTGCAATTCACCATCCTGAACCCGGACCGAAACTTTCCGGCGACCGGCATCACGTTCACCGACGATCTGAACGCCACCGTGACGGGCCTTGCGGCGACCGGACTGCCTGCGGCCGCCTGCGGAGGAACGCTTTCAGGCTCCGCCGGCGATACCTTGCTCACGCTTGAGCGGCGGCAGTTTGGCGGCGGGAGCCTCCTGCAACTTCAGCGTAACCCTGGATGTGCCGACCGGCGCGGGCAATGGGCCGCACCTCAACACGACGACCGCCATCGAAGCAACGATCGACGGCAATCCCGTCACCGGCAATCAGGCGTCTGACAATCTGGTGATCAACGCGCTGGCGCCGCTGATCAGCAAGACCTTCATTCCCGGTACGGCCGACTCCCGGCGATACTGTGTCGGTCGAGTTCACCATCACCGCGCAGGCCGACAACACGACCAACATCGCCTTCTCGGACGTGCTGTCGCCACCATTTCCAACGCTCTCAATACCCCCAGGGTCCATCTCCTCCACATGCGGCGGATCTGCCTTCTTTGCCGGGGGCACGACACAGACGATCTTCCTCAGTGGTGGGAGTCTGACGAACGCCGGTGATTCCTGCACCGTCACCGCGAATTTCACGCTGCCGGACACGCCTTCCGGCGACTACACGAATACCACGAGCGAAATCACGGCTTCGGTTGGCGGCAACGCCGTGACCGGCGGGACCGCGACGGATACGCTGACCGTCGATGCGGGCCCGCGGCTGTCCATGTCGAAATCGTTCACCGATGACCCGGTCCTGCCAGGCAGCACGGCGACACTGCAATTCACCATCATCAACATCAGCGACGCCGACAGCGTCACCGACATCTCGTTCACCGACGATCTTTCCGCCATGAGCCGCACGACCGGCTCCGGTGTCGACCCGTTGGGCGGCTCGGTCGCGGGCGGGCTGCCCAGCGCCCCATGCGGCGCGAGCTCGACGTTGAGCGGCACCACCGTCCTGTCGCTCGACGGTGGCGAGCTTGGCCCGGGCGAGAGCTGCACGTTCTCCATCAGCGTCCAGGTGCCGGCAGGCGCCGAGGGCGATTACCTGAACACGACCAGCAATCTGCAGGGCGCCACGGGGGGCTCTCCGGAGATTGTTCCCTTCAGCGCCGCTTCCGACACGCTGCAGGTCGATACGGTCCTGCCGGTGGCGCTGACCAAGGAATTCACCGACGATCCGGCGATCCCGGGCGGCACGGTGAACTTGGAATTCACCATCACCAATCCCAACGCTAGCGACGCCGCGACGAACATCGCTTTCACTGACAATCTGAACGCCGCCCTTTCCGGCTTGGCGGCGAGCGGGCTGCCCGCCTCGAATATCTGCGGAGCAGGCTCTCAGATCAGCGGCACGACCAACCTGACCTTCAGCGGTGGCAGCGTGTCCGCAGGGGGGAGCTGCACGTTCAGCGTCACGCTGACCGTCCCCCCGGCAGCCGCTTCGAACACCTACAACAACGTGACCTCTGCCATCACCGCCGATGTCAACGGCAACACAGTGGTGGGGAACACGGCACGGGATTCGCTGACGGTCGATGACGCCGTGCTGACGTTCACCAAGGAATTCACCGACGACCCGGTCGAGGACGGCGACACGGTGACGCTGGCGTTCACCATCGAGAACACGAGCACCTCGGATGTCACGAATATCGCCTTCACCGACGACCTCGATGCCACCCTGAGCGGACTCGTCGCGACCGGCCTGCCGGCTGCCGCCTGCGGCGGAACGCTCTCCGGCACAAGCTCGCTGACCCTGGCCAACGGCACGCTTGCGGCCAGCACCTCGTGCAACTTCAGTGTCACCCTCCAGGTGCCGAACGCAGCGACGCCGGGCACCTATCCCAACACGACCAGCGTGCCCACCGGCACCGCGACCGGCGGCGGCACCGTGACCGGCCCGCCAGCGAGCGACGACCTCGTCGTCACCAGCGCCACGGCGGTGACCTTCCTGAAATCCTTCACCAACGATCCGGTCGCCGCGGGGGGCACCGTCAATCTGCGCTTCACCATCAGCAATCCGGGCGCTTCGACGATCTCCGGTCTTGCCTTCACCGACGACCTCGACGCGGCGCTGTCGGGTCTGGTCGCCACCGGCCTTCCGGCATCGAATGTTTGCGGCACCGGCTCTCAGATATCCGGTACGTCGAGTCTGGCATTCACCAATGGCGAGCTCGCGGCCGGCACGTCGTGCACCATCGATGTCACACTGCAGGTGCCCTCGGGCGCCGCGGCCGGCAGCTACCCGAACACCACCAGCGACCTGTTCGAGTCGGGCCTGTCGATTGCTTCGCCTGCCACGGACTCCCTCGTCATCGTTCCGCCGCCCACCTTCGCCAAGGTGTTTGCCCCGGACTCGATCTCGGTCGGCCAGACGTCAACGGTGACGTTCACGATCGACAATTCCGCTGCGGCCGTTGCGGCGACGGCCCTGGCGTTTACCGACAACTTCCCCGCCGGGGTCGTGGTGGCGACACCCGCCAGCGCCTCGACCACCTGCGGCGGCACGTTCTCGCCCTCGTCGGGCGCGGGGTCCGTCAGCCTGTCGGGCGGATCGGTCGCCGGCGGCGCCTCGTGCACGGTGACGGTCGACGTGACGGCCGCCACGCCCGGCTCCTTCGCCAACACGACCGGTGACCTGACGTCGTCGCTCGGCAATTCCGGCACCGCCACGGACACGTTGAATGTCGGGGCGACGGCGGTCGGCTTCTCCAAGGCATTCGCCCCAAGCGCGGTCGGGCTCGGCGTCGTCTCCACGCTGACCTTCACCATCGACAATTCCGGCAACGCCGTCGCGGCAACGTCCCTCAACTTTTCCGATACGCTGCCCGGCGGGCTGCTGGTGGCGACGCCCACCAACGCTTCCACCACCTGCACCGGCGGCACGGTGAACGCGACCTCCGGCGGAAGCTCCATCAGCTACAACGGCGGGGGCTCGGTGGGGGCGGGCGCGTCCTGCACGGTGAAGGTCGACATCGCCAACACCACGACGGGCAGCTTCGCCAACACGAGCGGCGACCTCACCTCGTCGCTCGGCAATTCCGGCACGGCCAGCGCGACGCTGAACGTGGGCGGCGCACCGCTCGGCTTCTCCAAGGCGTTCACGCCCGATACCATCATCGTCGGCGGCGTCACCACGCTCACCTTCACCATCGACAACACGGCCAACGCCTCGCCGGCGAGCCTTCTCGACTTCACCGACAACCTGCCGGCCGATCTGGCGCTGGCGGCGCCGGCCAATGCCTCCACCACCTGCGGCGGCGGCACGCTGACGGCGGCGGACGGCGGAAGTTCCATCAGCTATTCGGGCGGCTCCGTCGCGGCGAGCGCCACGTGCACGGTGCAGGCCGACGTCACCGGCGCGACGGTCGGCAGCTTCACCAACACCAGCGGCGACCTGACCTCCTCGTTCGGCAATTCCGGCACGGCCTCGGCGACGCTCGTCGTCAACCAGGATCCGAACATGATCGTCGAGCAGACGATGGAGGTGATCCGCAACTTCATGAACCGGCGCGCCGATCTCATCACCGCCGAGGATCCGGACCTGACGTCCTTCCTCGACGGTCCGGGGGGCGGCCCGCCGGTCGACGCCAACGCTTTCTTCGACCCGGACGGAGCCGACCTCAACTTCTCCACCAGCCTGTCGCGTCTGGCCTATGCGGCCACGGCGGCGCAGCGGCAGGAGCAGCGGCAGACGCTCTCCGCGCTCGGCTATCTCGACGCGGCAGGCATGGAGCCGGCGCCCCCGCGCTTCGACATCTGGGCGCAGGGCACCTTCAGCCGCTACAACGACAGCTCGGCCGGACAGAGCAACGAAGGCACATTCGGGCTGCTCTATCTCGGCGCGCACTACCGGCTGCGCCCGAACCTGGCGCTCGGCGTGCTCGGCCAGTTCGACTGGACCAAGGAGAAGGACGACAATACCGGCATCGGCGCCGACGGCACGGGATGGCTGGCGGGACCCTATGTGATCGGCCGCTTCGGCCAGCATCTCTATTGGCAGGCGCGCGGCGCCTGGGGCATGTCGGACAACGACGTCACTCCCTTCGGCACCTATACCGACGATTTCCAGACCACCCGCTGGCTGGCCAGCGGCAAGGTCGAAGGCCGCTTCTATGCCGGCAACTGGCGGTTCAGCCCGAAGGCCGGGATCATCTATTTCGAAGAGAACCAGCAGTCCTACGTGGACACCAACGGGCTCACCATACCGAGCCAGACGATCTCGCTCGGCCGCGCCACCTTCGGTCCGGAGATCGGCTATCAGATGGCGCTGTCGGACGGCGGCTATATCGAGCCGTCGGTCGGCATGTCCGGCATTTGGGATTTCGACGAGGACGCAAAGGGCCTGGCGGGAATCGTCAGCGGCCCGGAGGAGCTGCGCGCGCGGGTGACGGGCGGCCTCACCTTCCGCAGCGGCGCTGGCCTCGGCTTCAAGGCCTCGGGCTTCTATGACGGAATCGGCGACAAGCAGTTCGAGTCCTACGGCGGCAAGCTGAAGCTCGTCGTGCCGCTTCAATAGCGCTTGAATAGCGCTTTGGGGGCGCGAACCGCCCGCTGGGCTTCTCCACGGCCTCGCAATGTCGGATAAGGCGTCGTCGCCGGCGCGGGGACGTGCAGTCGCCTCCGCCGGCGCGTTCCGAAACGAGCCGACAGGACACCGTGATGCCGTCCAAGCGCCTGCGCGGAGTGATCGCCGCCATCGCCACACCCATCGACGCCGATGGAGAGCCCGACGCGGGGCGGTTCACGCGGCTGGCGCGACATCTCCTCGCGCATGGCTGCGACGGGCTGAACGTGCTCGGCACCACCGGCGAGGCGACGTCGTTCAGCCTCCGCCAGCGCACTGGGCTGATGCAGGCGGTCGCCGCCTCGGGGCTACCGCTCGAGCGTATGATGGTCGGCACGGGCGCTGCGGCGGTCGAAGACGCGGCGGAGCTCACCCGTATCGCCGGCAGCCTCGGCTTCGCCGGCGCGCTGGTGCTGCCGCCGTTCTACTACAAGGGCGTCACCCACGACGGCATCGTCGCGCACTTTTCCCGCATCGTTGAGCGGGCGGGCAGCGAGATTCCCATCTACCTCTACAATTTTCCGGCGCTCTCCGGTGTCGCCTACGACGTGGAACTGGTCGCCAAGCTGGTGGCCGCGTTCGGCGAGCGGATCGCCGGCCTGAAGGATTCCTCCGGCGACCTCGCCTATGCGCGCGCCGTGGCCGAAGTCGCGCCGGGCATCGACGTCTTTCCCTCCAGCGAGGCGGCGCTCGGCGAGGCGAGGCAGGGCGGCTTCGCCGGATGCATCTCGGCCACCGTCAACGTGAACGCGGCGCTTTGCGCCCGCGCCCTGCATCAACACGACGACGCAGCCCTGGCGCTGGCGGTCTCCGTGCGCAAGCTGTTCGATGGCATGGCCCTTGTTCCGGCAGTGAAGGCGCTGCTTGCGCACATCCATGCCGACCCGGCGATTGCCGCCGTGCTGCCGCCGCTGATGAAGACGGAGCCTTCCGAAGAGCGCCGGCTTTCCTCCGCCTACGACGCGCTCGTGTCCGTCCCGGCCTGACGGCCTCGCGCCCGTGGCGCGCGATGCAGCCTCCTCCTTCTTCTCGAAGCCTGAAGTGTCAGGCGCGGATTCCGAGGTCGCCGAAGATGGCCGAGACCTGTCGGGCCAGACGCGCCAGCATGTCGGGTGCGGAGATCTCCCCGTGCACCGTCACGGCGACGGAAAGACCCGATCGGCCGCGCCCGGCCGCAGGCACCGACACGCCGATTCCGCCTTCGCTGGGGAAGAAGAAGCCGAAGTCGCACGAAAAGCCGTTGACCTGCGTCTCCTCGACCAGGTTGCTGACGACGTCCGCCGACATGCGCCGCAGCGCCGGATAGGCGGCGTAGCGGCCAGCGTTCGCACTGATAACCGCGCTGCGGCTCTCGCCCGGCAGGCTTGCGAGGATCGCCAGGCTGCCCGCGGCAATGCCGAGCGGCACCCGGCCGCCGGTTCCGCCGGTCAGCGAGCGGATCGGCATATTCGCCACCATCTCGAGGCACAGCGCGTCGAGGCCCGCCTCGGCCATCAGGAAGGTGGAGTAGCCTGTCTCCGCGACGATGGCGTAGAGCGCCGGCCGCACCTGCTCCAGTTTCTCGTCGACGGTGCTGCGCCGCTGCGCCAGCCCGCCGATCGCCGGCCCCAGCCGGTAGCTGCCGCGGCGCTCGCCGCGCTCCACGAAGCCGCGCGCCGAAAGCGCCGCCAGCGTCCGGTGCAGCGACGAGCGGCTTTCGCCCATCTGCTCGCTCATCGCTTTCAGGCTCATGCCCGCCGTCCCGGCCTCGCCCAGCGTCAGCAGGACATCGGCTGCGCGGGCGGCGTTTGCTGAAATCTGAGGCATGAGGGTCGCTGTATTTTTCAATTATCGGAACCGAATTGCATAAAGCTCGACGATTATCGGAAAGCATTTGCCAAGAACCCGAATTTTTGTCCACCCTGCGTCTCAGGGAAGAGGGGAGCGGGATCCGGCGATGCAAAGCCATGACGTGATCGTCATCGGCGCGGGGATCAGTGGCGCTTCGACGGCGCTGGACCTGGCGCGGCGGGGGATCGACGTGCTGCTCGTCGATCGTTTTGCGCCGGCGGCCATGGCCTCGGGATGGACTCTCGCCGGTGTGCGCCAGTCGGGCCGGCACCCGGCCGAGCTGCCGCTGGCGCGAAGCGCGGTGGATATCTGGAGCACGCTCGACGAGGATCTGGAGGCGGAGACCTTCTATCGCCGCACCGGCAACATGCGCTGCGCCCGCAGCGAGCCGGAGGTGGCGACCATCCTGGAGCTGGTTGACGAGCAGCAGGCGGCGGGCCTCGACCTCTCGCTGCTGCGCGGCCGCGACGTGCAGGCGGTGGCGCCGGCGGTGAGCGAGAAGGTGATCGTCGCCTCCTACTGTCCGAGCGACGGCCAGGCCGATCCGGTGGCGACGACCAGGGCCATCGTCGCGGCGGCCGAAAGGGCAGGGGCCAGGACGGCCTTCGGCGAGAAGGTGGTCGGCATCGACCGCGACGCCTCCGGCCGTGTCGTCGGCATCACCACCGATCGCCGCAGCCTCGGGGCAGGCAAGGTGGTGCTTTGCGCCGGCGTCTACGGCAACGACCTCATCAACCCCCTCGGCCTCAACGTGCCGATGGAAGTGCAGATGGTGACGATGATGAACTCCACCCCGATGGAGCGCATCATCGAGCCGGTCATCGGCACCGCCAATGCCAGCGGCAGCGGACGGCAGGAGACGCGACGGCAAGTTCCGCTGCGGCGGCGGCCACGAGACCTGGAACGGCGACACGGTGATCGAGGACGGCATGCCGCGCGTCCGCCCGTCGGTGAAGAACCTGCTGTGGGCGATGGAGAACTTCTCCGACCTTGTCCCCGCCTTCCGCCAGGCGCGGGTCGAGCGGTTCTGGGCCGGCCTCATCGACCAGACGCCCGATGCGCTGCCGGTGCTCGACACGCCGGAAGCGGTGCCCGGACTGGTGATCGCCTTCGGCTTCTCCGGCCACGGCTTCTGCCTCGGACCGGTGACCGGCCGGATTCTCGGCGCGTTGGCGACCGGCGAGGCGCCGGGCTACGACCTTGCGCCGTTCCGGCTGTCGCGCTTCAACTCGTGGTCCGGCGCGGAGACGGCGCCGTTGACCCTGCACGGCTGACGGCGGGCGGGACATGGCCGAGACCTGCGATTTCATCGTGATCGGCGCCGGCATCAGCGGCGCGGCGACCGCATGCCGGCTGGCGCGGGCCGGGCATGAGGTTCTCGTGATCGACCGCTTCGGCCCGGCGGCGATGGCCTCCGGCTGGACGCTGGCGGGCGTGCGCCAGTCGGGCCGGCATCCGGCCGAGCTGCCGCTGGCCAAGGCGGCGGTCGCGCTCTGGGCGACGCTCGACGAGGATCTCGGTGCGCCGACCCATTACGTGCGGAAGGGCAATGTCAGGCTGGCGCGCGAACGAGACGGAATACGCCCAGATCCTGAGGATGGTCGGGGAGCAGAGCGGGCAAGGCCTGGACCTGACGTTTCTGCCCGACAACGCCGCCTTGCGCGAGGTCGCGCCGGCGATCTCGCCGGACATGCCCGGCGCCTCGTTCTGTCCCACGGACGGGCATGCCGATTCCCACGCCACCGTGGCGGCCTTCGTTCGCGCCGCCGAGCGGGCCGGGGCCTTGTTCCGCAGCGGCGAAAACGTCACGGAGCTTGTGGTCGCGGGCGGCCGGGTCACGGGGGTGAAGACCGACCGGGACAGCTATTCCGCGCCGCGCGTCATCCTGGCCGCCGGCTGCTTCGGCGGCGAGCTGCTCGCGCCGCTCGGCATCGATGTGCCGGTCGCCATCCGCATGGTCACGGTGATCCGCTCGGCTCCCGTGGCGCCGGTCCTCGACCAGGTGATCGGCGTGGCGAGCGGCGACTGGGCCGGGCGGCAGGAGGTCAGCGGCCGCTTCCGCGTCACCAGCGGCGGTCAGCCGTGGCACGGAGCGATGGACGTCCGCGACGGCGCGGAAGGCTTCCGGCCCGCCGTGCATCCGCCGATGTCGACGCTGGCGCAGGTGGTGCGGGAGATGGAGCGTCTTCTGCCCGGAACGACCGCGCATCCCGTGGAGGAAATCTGGGCCGGGCTGATCGACATGACGCCCGACGCGCTGCCGGTGCTCGACCGCGCGCCGGACGTCGAGGGGCTGGTGATCGGCATGGGCTTTTCCGGTCACGGCTTCTGCCTCGGCCCGATCACCGGTCGTATCCTGGCGGCCCTGGCGCTGGACGAGGAGACGGGCTTCGACCTCACCCCCTTCAGCGCCGACCGCTTCGCCGATCATGCCCGCCAGCCCGAAGCGCGGATGACGCTGCATGGCTGACCGCGACGGATAGAGGGGAGCGCGTGCAATGATCGCCTATGCACTGAAGCGCCTTGGCTTCGCGGTCGTTACGCTGTTCCTGGTTCTGACCTGCGTGTTCATCCTGGTGCGGGTGATCCCCGGCGATCCCGCGCAGGTGATTGTCGGCGAGCATGCCAGCCAGACCGCGATCGAGGCGGTGCGGGAGCGGCTCGGCCTCGATAGGCCGATCCCCGTGCAGTACGCTGCGTTCCTGGGCGAGGTGCTGCACGGTGACCTCGGCAGCTCGATGATCACCCATCGCCCGGTGATGGACGAGATCGCCAGCGTCCTCCCCTATACGGCGGAGCTGACGGTGGCCTCGCTGGCGCTCGGGCTGCTCCTCGGCGTGCCGGCCGGCGTGCTGGCGGCCGTCCGGCGCAATCACATCCCGGACTATGTGATGCGCTTCCTGTCGCTGCTCGGCCTGTCGGCTCCCGCCTTCGTCACCGCCATCGTGCTGATGATCGTCTTCGCCATCCGCCTGCGATGGTTCCCGGTGATCAGCGCCGGCGGCGGCGCGGACCTGCTCGATCACATGCGCAACATGGCGCTTCCCACGCTGTCGCTGGGCCTCATCATGATGGCCTACATCACGCGCGTCACGCGCTCGGCGATGCTGGAGGTGCTGAACCAGGATTTCGTGCGCACCGCCCGCGCCAAGGGCGCGCCGGGGCGGGTGGTGATCTGGCGCCATGCGCTGGGCAACTGCCTGATCCCGATCACCACGGTGGTGGGCCTCTATCTGGGCATCCTGATCGGCAACTCGGTGCTGACGGAGATCGTCTTCAACCGCCCCGGCCTCGGCAAGCTGATCCTCAATGCGCTGACGCAGCGCGACTACACGCTGCTGCAGGGGCTGATCGTCGTCTACACGCTGCTGGTGGTGCTGGTGAACCTCATCACCGACCTGACCTACGGCTTCCTCGATCCGCGGGTGCAGTACAAATGAGCGTCTCCGCCGCCACCCCCGAGCGCCGCGCCCTGCGCCTTCCGCGCTGGATGAACATACCCGTCGTGCTCGGCGGGCTGATCGTGCTGGCGCTGGTCGTGGCGGCGATCGCCGCGCCGCTGTTGGCGCCCTACGACCCGGTGAAGCAGGACATCTTCGCGCAGCTCGCGCCGCCGAGCTCCGCAGCACCTTCTCGGCGCCGATTATTTCGGCCGCGACGTCCTCTCCCGCCTGCTCTTCGGCGCGCGCTATTCGCTGACGATCGGCATCCTGTCGATCGTGCTGGCGGTGATCATCGGCAGCCTGATCGGCATGGCCGCCGGCAATATGGGCGGCAAGACGGACATCGTGCTGATGCAGCTGATGGACGTGGTGCTCGCCTTCCCGTCGCTGATCCTCGGGCTGGCGCTCGTCGCCATGCTGGGCGCGACGATGACCAACATCATCATCGCCATCGCCTTCACCGCCATCCCCGCCTTCGCCCGCATCGCCCGCGCCGGGGTCATCGCCCAGCGCGACCGCGAGTTCGTGCAGGCCGGCCGGGCGCTCGGCCTGTCGAGCCGCTGGATACTCTTCCGCCATATCCTGCCGAACATCCTGCCGGAAATTCTGGTGATGGCCTCGCTGTGGATGGCGACCGCCGTGCGCACCGAGGCCTCGCTTGCCTTCATCGGCCTCGGCATTGCGCCGCCGGCGCCGACCTGGGGCGGGATGGTGCGCGAGGGCTTCGACAACATCCTCAATTCGTTCCATCTGGCGCTGTGGCCCTCGGTCGCCATCCTGATCCTGGTGCTGGCGTTCAACCTGATCGGCGACGGCCTGCGCGATGCGGTCGACCCGCGGCTGCGTGTCGTCGTCGACGGAGGGGCGGAATGACCGCCGCCGAGATCGTGGCCGAGCCGCCGCCGGCGCCGCCTTCGCTGGAGCCGGCCGCCGCGCCGGCCGCCGAGCCGGTGATGACGGTCGAGGACCTGTCGGTCTCCTTCGGCGGCACGCCGGCCGTCAGGCCGATGTCGTTCACCGTCCAGGCGGGCCGGACGCTGGCCGTCGTCGGCGAATCCGGCTCGGGCAAGAGCGTCACCGCGCTCGCCATGATGCGGCTTCTGCCCGGCACGGCCGAGGCGAAGGGACGGATTCTCTTCGAGGGCCAGGACCTGCTGCGCGCTTCCGAGCGCACGATGCGGCGGGTCCGCGGCGGCCGCATATCGATGATCTTCCAGGAGCCGATGACCAGCCTGAACCCGGTGCAGCGGGTCGGCGACCAGATCGCCGAGGCGGTGCATTATCACCGCGGGCTGAAAGGCTCCGCCGCGCAGCAGGAGGTGCTGCGGCTGATGGACCGGGTCGGCATTCCCGATGCGGCGCGGCGCGTGCGGGCCTATCCGCACACCTTCTCCGGCGGCATGCGCCAGCGTGTGATGATCGCCATGGCGCTGGCCTCCAATCCGGCGATGCTCATCGCCGACGAGCCGACGACGGCGCTGGACGTGACCATCCAGGCCCAGATCCTCGAGCTGATGCAGGAGATCCAGCGCGACACCGGCGTGGCGATCCTGTTCATCACGCATGACATGGGCGTCGTCGCCGAGCTGGCCGACGAGGTCCTGGTGATGCGCGACGGCAGCCTGGTGGAGCAGGGGGCGGTTCTCGACATCTTCGACCGGTCGCAGGCGGACTATACCCGCACCCTGATCGCGGCCGTGCCGCAGCTGGCCTCCGGCGGAAGCGTCAAGCTGCGCCCGCTGCCGGAGCCCAAGGACGACGAGGTGCTGGCGGCGCGCGGGCTGACGGTGCGCTTCGTGATCCGCGGCGGGCTGCTGGCACGCACGCTCGGCGTCGTGCACGCGGTCGAGGATGTCTCGCTGTCCATCAATGCCGGGGAGACGCTGGGGCTCGTGGGCGAATCCGGCTCCGGCAAGTCGACCATCGGACGGGCGATCATCAATCTGGAGACGATCGCTTCCGGCGAGGTTCTGCTGGCCGGCAAGCGGGTCGACTACGCGTCGGTCTCCGGGCTTCTGGCGCTGCGGCGCAGCGTGCAGATGATCTTCCAGGACCCTTACGGCTCGCTCGACGGCCGGCAGACGGTGGGCGACGCCATCAAGGAGCCGATGCTGTTTCACCGCCTTGCCGGGCCGGCCGAGGCGGAGGAGCGGATGCAGGCGCTGCTGGAGCGCGTCGGGCTCAGCCCGCAGCACGCCGGGCGGCTCCCGCACGAGTTTTCCGGCGGCCAGCGGCAGCGCATCTGCATCGCCCGCGCCCTGGCCATGGAGCCGCGGGTCATCATCGCCGACGAGGCCGTCTCGGCGCTCGACGTCACGGTCAAGGCACAGATCATCGAGCTGATGATCGGCCTGCAGGAGGAGCTCGGCCTCTCGTACCTCTTCATCAGTCACGACATCGCGGTGATCGAGCGCACCTGCCACCGCGTCGCGGTGATGCATTTCGGCGAGATCGTCGAGCTTGGTCCGCGCGAGGCGGTGATCGGCGCCCCGTGCCACGGCTATACGCAGCGGCTGCTCTCCGCGGTGCCTGTGGCGCATCCCTCGCAGCGCGGCCTGCGGCGTCGGATTCCGGCGGAGGGCGCGCAGTTCTCCCCCATGCGGCCGCCCGGCTTCGAGCCGCCGGAGGCGCGCTGGCGGACGGTGGGAGAGGGGCACATGGTGCGGGAGGTCGAGGCGTGAGCGAGCGGCATGAAGCGGCGTTCATGACCGAGACGCTGGGCCGGTTCGTCGCCGGCGTGCCCTCGCATGCGATACCCTCCGAAGTGCGGGCGCGGGCAGCCATCATGCTGATCGACGCGCTGGCCTCGGCGGCGGGCGGATTTTCCACGTCGCTCGCCAAGGCGGCCCGCGATGCCGCCATGGCGATGTTCCCCGGCGATGCCGCCGGGCTCTGGTTCACGGAGAATTGGCTTTCCCGGCCGGGCGCGGCCTTTGCCAACAGCGCCGCGGTCACGGCGCTCGACATCGACGACGGGCACCGCGGCGCGGCCGGCCATGCCGGCGGGGCCGTCGTGCCGGTGGCGCTGGCCGTGGCCGACGGGCGCGACGTGAGCGGCGCGGAGCTGCTCGATGCCATCGCGCTCGGCTACGACATCGCGCTGCGCATCGGTGCCAGCCGCAGGGTGGAGCGGATCGAGCACTACAACAGCGGCACCTGGGCGACCTACGGCGCGGCCGCGGTGGCCGGACGGCTCATGGGCCTGAACGCCGACCGGATGACGCAGGCGCTCGCGATTGCCGGCGCGGAGGCGCCGGTCAGTCTGCCGAGCGGCGTGTCGAAGCGCATGGGGAGCATGGTCAAGGAGGGCCTGCCCTGGGCGGCCGTCACCGGGCTTGCCGCCGCGGAGCGCGCGCGGGCCGGCGGCACCGGGCCCGACGACCTGCTGGACCGCGCGGACATCTATGACTTCCAGGTGATGGCCGGCGAGCTCGGGCAGAGGTGGGAGGTCATGCAGACCTACCTCAAGCCCTATGCCTGCTGCCGCTACATCCATTCGGCCATCGACGCGATCGCGGCCATGCGCCGGACCGGCGCGCCGGTTCTTGCGCTGACGGTCGAGATCTTCCCGGCCGGTCTCAATCTGCAGAATTCGCCTGCGCCGCACAGCATGGAAGCCGCGCAGTACTCTTATCCCTTCTGCTGCGCGCTCGCGGCTTTGCACGGGCCCGACGCCTTCCGCCCGATGCGGCCGGAGATGCTCTTCGACCCCGAGGTGCTGGCGCTCGCGTCGCGGGTCGAGCTGCGCGTGGCGGAGGATTTCGCAAATGCCTTTCCCGCCCGGACGCCGGCGCGGGTGACGCTCGACCAGGGCGCGGGCCCCGAGACGTGCGTGGTGGAATTCCCGCGCGGCGACGTGGCGAACCCGATGCCGCGCGCCGAGATCGAAGAAAAATTCCGCGTCCTCGCGGAAGGAACCCTGCCCGAGAGGACCGTGGCGGCCGTGATCGCCGCCGTGGACGGGCTTGAGGGGGATGGGCCGGAGCCGCTGTTCGCGGCGCTGGCCGGCCGCCGGGCGACTGCCCCGGTGGCACTGGTGACGCGTTAGGGAAAGCAAGAAAGGGAGCTCAAGCATGATGTTCAAGGTAGCCACATTCTGCGGCTTGCTGGCGCTATCGGCGGCAGCGCTGCCGGCGGGGCAGGCCCTGGCCGAGCCGTCGACGCATCTCAATCTCGGCAGCTTCGGCGCCGATGTCGGACAGCTCGATCCGGACTATGCCGCCAGCACGACCGACCGCATGGTCGTGGCCTGGATCTTCAACGGCCTGGTGCGCTTCAAGCCGGGATCGACCGACCCCGCGTCGATCGAGCCCGACCTCGCCGAGAGCTGGGAATCCTCCGACGACAAGCTGGTCTGGACATTCCACCTTCGCCACGGCGTCAAATGGCAGAAGGGCTATGGCGAGTTGACGGCCGACGACGTTGTCTTCTCGTTCAACAAGGCGTCGAACAAGGACACCTCGGCCTACGCTCCGGACTACGCGTCCTTCCAGTCGGTCGAGGCCGTCGATCCTTACACGGTGAAGATCACGCTGGCGCACCAGGTGCCGAGCTTGCTGGGCCTGGTGGCGAACTATTCGGGCGGCTTCATCGTTCCGAAGAAGGCCGTGGAGGAGAAGGGCGAGAACTGGACCCGCGACCCGGTGGGCTCCGGTCCGTTCCAGGTCGACGAGATCACCTCGGGCCAGGCGATCACCTTCAAGGCCAACGAGGACTATTTCCGCGGCGCGCCTGAGATCAAGACGGTGACCATGCGCTTTCTGCCCGAGACGGCCTCGCGCGACCTGGCCTTCAAGGCCGGCGAGGTCGACGCCGCGGTGGGAGAGCAGAACAAGAACTGGCTCGAGCGGATGAAGGGCGAGCCGCACGTCGTGATCGACGTGTTCGCTCCGGCCGAGGAGGCGCAGCTGCACCTCAACACCACGAAGCCGCCGCTCGATAAGCTGGAAGTCCGCCAGGCGCTGTCCTATGCGATCGACCAGGACCAGATGGTGCAGTTCCAGGGCGATGGCTTCACCCAGGCGGGTCAGTCCGCGGTGCCGTCCAACAATCTGGGCTTTACCGCCGACAACGGCATGCTCGGCTACGATCCGGAAAAGGCCAAGAAGCTGCTCGCGGATGCGGGCTTTCCGGACGGCTTCACCATTCCGATGATCAACAGCCAGGTGACGCAGCTTGCCAATCTCGGCCAGCTGGTCCAGGCGCAGCTCGCCGAGGTCGGCGTGAAGGTTGAGATTCAGCCGGTCGAGCACGCCACCTATCACCAGCTCATCCGCAAGGATGCGAGCCCCATGGTGATCTACAGCGCGGCGCGCTTTCCGGTGGCGGACGTCTACCTCACGCAGTTCTTCTACGGTCCTTCCTCCATCGGCGAGCCGACGGCGGTGACCAACTTCAGCCACTGCAACGTCGCCGACAAGGAGATCGAGGCGGCCAAGACCGAGCCCGATCCCGACAAGCAGATCGCCATGTGGCAGGAGGCGCAGAAGATGATCATGGAGAACGTCTGCTCCATCCCGCTGGTCGAGACCCGGCTGGTCTGGGTGCGCAAGGACACGCTGGACTGGGGCTACGACCTGAAGGGCTCCATGTCGCTGGGTCCGTTGCTGACGGAGAAGACCCACTTCACCGAGTAGCGCATGAACGTGGCGGCGGCCGCTCTGGCCGCCGCCTCCCTCAGCCGTTTATGACTTGCCGGACGCACCGTCCGGTCCGCCGTCCCGCGACCGCGGACCCTGCGATATCATCGAGGCCGAACCGAATGCCCGCCGACTCTCCTGTCGTCATGATTTCCGGAGCGAGCCGCGGCATCGGCGCCGCGATCGCCCGCGAGCTCCAGGCACACGGCTATCGCCTGAGCCTTGGAGCACGCGACCCCTCCGTGCTCGCCGCCGCCTTCGGCCCCGAGACCGAAGACAGGCTCTACGCGCATTTCGACGCTTTCGATCCGGCGAGCGCCGAGG
Source organism: uncultured Alphaproteobacteria bacterium (assembly GCA_963801225.1). Classification (GTDB taxonomy): domain Bacteria; phylum Pseudomonadota; class Alphaproteobacteria; order Rhizobiales; family Afifellaceae; genus DASWJZ01. The sequence goes on along the minus strand of CAWDED010000012.1, from coordinate 186,488 downwards.
CCTGGGTCGCGGCCACGGCGGAGCGGCTCGGCCGCATCGACGCGCTGGTCAACAATGCCGGCTCCAACGAGCGGGTCACCCTCACGGACGACAACGACGCGGCGCTCGACCGGCTGTGGGCGGTGAACGTGAAGGCGCCGCTCCGCCTGACGCGGCTCTGCCTGCCTTACCTGGAAAAGACCGGACGCGGCCGCATCGTCAACATCGCCTCGCTGTCGGGCAAGCGCGTCCGCAACGCCTTCGTCGGCTACAACATGACCAAGTTCGCGATGATGGGCCTCACCCACACGACGCGCCACGTCACATGGGAGAAGGGCGTGCGCGCCACCGTCATCTGCCCCAGCTTCGTACGCACCGACATGACCGCCGACACGACCAAGGTCACGCCGGAGGAGATGATCCAGCCGGAGACCCTGGCGGGAATCGTCCGCAACACGATCGAGCTTCCCAACAACGCCGCAATGGCAGAGGTGCTGGTCAACTGCCGCCTCGAAGACACGCTGTGAGGTGTCGCGATTCCCGATTCCCTCTCTCGATAGCGTCGAAGCCGCCACCGCCCTTCCGGCATCGGCCGACGTGGTCGTCATCGGCGGCGGCATTGCCGGCGCCGCCGCCGCCTTCTTCCTCGCCGAGAAGGGCCTGCGCGTCGTCGTGTGCGAGAAGGGGCGCTTCGGCGGCGAGCAGTCCTCGCGCAACTGGGGCTGGGTGCGCCAGATGGGCCGCGACAAGGCCGAGCTTCCGCTCGCTATCGAAAGCCTGAGACTGTGGCGCGAGCTCGAGCCGCGCTGGGGCATCCGCACCGGCTTCCGCCAGACCGGCATCGTCTATGCCTTCCGGCCGGGGGAGAGCAGTGAAGGCCTGTCGGGCTGGGCGGAGTCCGCGCAGGACCACCAGCTCCCCATACGCAGCCTGAGCCGCGACGAGATCGCGGAGCTGCTGCCGGGCATCGCTCCGGGCTTCGATACCGGCTTCCACACCGCCAACGATGGACGCGCCGAGCCTTCGATGGCGGCGCCGGCCCTGGCCGAGGCGGCGCGCCAACGCGGCGCCGTGCTGCTCGAGAACTGCGCGGTGCGCGCCATTGAGACCGAAGCCGGCCGGCTCTCCGGCGTGATCACGGAGAAGGGGACGATCCGCTGCTCCGCCGCGGTGGTCGCCGGTGGCGTCTGGTCGCGTCTCTTCCTCGGCAATCTCGGCGTCACTTTCCCGCAGCTGAAGCTGCTCGGAACGACGATGCGGGTGGAGGCCTCGGGGAACGTTCCGGAGATGCCGGTCGGCGGCAGCGACTTCGCCTTCCGCAGGCGCGAGGACGGCGGCTATACCGTCTCGCGGCGAAACGCCGCCACGGCGCTGATCGTGCCCGACAGCTTCCGGTTCTTCTTCGAGTTCCTCCCGAGCCTGAGGACAAGCTGGCGTGAGCTGCGACTGAGGATCGGCCGCCAGTTCGTCACCGAGCTTGCCATGCCGCGCCGCTGGGCGGCCGACGCCACCACCCCGTTCGAGCGCTTCCGCTGCCTCGACCCCGAGCCGGACGAGCGATTGAACCAGGCGGGGCTGACCAACACGGTCCGCGCCTTCCCGGCGCTCTCCAACGCGCGCGTGACGCATCAATGGGCCGGCCTGATCGACGCCACGCCCGATGCCGTCCCGGTCATCGGGCCGATCGCCTCCGTCCCGGGCCTTTTCCTCTCATCGGGCTATTCCGGGCATGGCTTCGGTATCGGACCGGGGGCGGGGCGGCTGACGGCCGATCTCGTCGCGGGCGACAGCCCGATCGTCGACCCCACGCCCTTCCGCTTCGAACGGTTCGCCCGCGCCGGATAGCAGGGCAGGGAGGCCGGCCGCCGCTCCTGCCACCGAGCAAGGGCAGCGGGCCGGCCGCAGCGGGCAATGGCAATGGCGGTGCCGTTCGTTGTAAGCATCCCGACCGTGCTTTCAGAGGAGACGCGGACATGGGCCAATTCACCGGCGGCTGCCTATGCGGCAACGTCCGGATCGTGGCGTCGGGCTCCCCATACCGGGTCGGCCTTTGTCACTGTCTCGACTGCCGCAAGCATCATGGAGCCCTCTTCCACGCTTCCGCGGTGTTCCCGCAGGATGCGGTGACGATCGAGGGCGAGACGCGCGACTATGCCGGGCGGTTCTTCTGTCCGCGCTGCGGCTCGTCCGTCTTTGGCCGCAGCGCAGACGAGATCGAAGTGAACCTGGGCACCCTGGATGCCCCCGACCAGCTGATGCCGACCTACGAAAGCTGGATCGTCCGTCGCGAATCCTGGTTGCCGCCGTTCCCGCTCAAGAGACGCTACGACCGCGATCGCGACCCCACGGGTCGCTTCGAGGAATAGGCCGGATTTTGAAGGAAATCTTGGTGAGCGCTGTGGGGATCGAACCCACGACCTACTGATTAAAAGTCAGTTGCTCTACCGCTGAGCTAAGCGCCCGAGACACGCGCCCCTAGTAGGTAAGGGCCGGGGAGGGGTCAAGCCTTGCACCCCGCGGCGGAGGGGGCGAAGCGAGGGACACCGATGGCCTGAGAAGCGGTCAGCTGCGAACCCAGGCGGCAAGCGACAGGCTGTCGCATCGGTTCCCTCGCTGTCACGCGCTTTCGACGCGGCGAACCACGCTCCGCTGTGAGTGGATCCTTAGTTTCTTGAAGGAAAAATGCCCTGGAGCGCAACGCACCACCGCATCGCCAGGAACGGGCTTACCTTGCCGATCGCCTGGCCACCGCCGGTGGAGCCGATCATGCCCGAATCCATGGTCTTGTCGGCAGGTGCCATGGTTGTACCTATCCACGTTGGTCGTCTCATTTCTCGCGAGAAAATCGGTCCGCTGGGCCAGGATTGCAGCTTGGCTTCTTGGCCGTCGACGACGTTAACGTCGTGACTATGCGGCGGCATGTTGGCGATGGTGATGCTGAAACTCGTCGTGCCGCCTTTTTGGCCTTGCGTGTAGTTTGGGAGCCCACCCCCCTGTCCAATACCGATCGGCGAACGTCCCCTCAAATCCGGAAGTGCGAAGGTCGTTCGGCCGTCACCGCCGAACGTCGTGCCGATAAGCGAGAACAGAGCCGAAAATTGCGAGATCGCCATAAGTCGTCCGTCGGCGTCGGCCCATCCCCGCGGGCAGAACGAATATGGCAACAAGGAAACCTGTCCCATAAACGGCTCAAACTGGGCATGCGCTGACTGCGCTCCGATCGTCATTGCGCCGGCGACGCCAGCCGCGAGCAGACAAGACTTGAGCTTCTTCATGATAGCCTTCCCCCTTGGATAACAGTCGCCGGCACATCCGGCGGTAGCAGCCACAACCTAGTCGTCGTTTTTGGCCGTGGCCACAAACGAATTTGAGAGGTGGTGGCGGAGAGGCCGGTGACAACGCGCCAAACGCCGACGGTGTTGCCGGCGAGTGCGGTCTCAGACTCAGTTGTTTTGAGGCTACGTGGGGTTTCCGCTTGGTCCGGACGCAGGAGGCTTACGCCTCTTCCAGCGCCCCCACGTCGCGCGGCAGGCGCGTGGGGCGGAGCAGGAAGGCCGGCACGTGATCCTTGAAGCCGACCGCCTTGGAGGCATCGTCCGCCGGCTCGGATTTCCGCGCCTGCTGCGGCTTGCGCTCGGGCTTTGCCGATTTCGGCTCGGCCTGCGGCTTGCGCTCGGCCTGCGGCTTGCGCTCGGGCTTTGCCGATCTCGCCTCGGCCTGCTGCGTCTCGCGACCATCGGCGCGGGCGTCGCTGCGGCGCTCGTCCTTGGCGGCGTCGCCGCGGTTCTCGTCCTTGGAGGCGTCTCTGCGATTGCCGCGGCTGCGCGAGCGGCCTCCGCGGCCTTCGCGACCCTCACGCTCGCGGCCTTCGCCGCGACGCGAGCGGCGCGGGCGCGCCTGTTCGGCATCGCCGCCATCATCCAGCGCGCTCTCGACCACCTCCGGCTGGGCGGTCCACTCGATCGTCGTGCCGATGAGCTTTTCGATCGACTGGATGTATTTCGACTCCGGCTTGGTGACGATGGTGAACGCAGCGCCGGCGCGTCCGGCGCGTCCGGTCCGCCCGATGCGGTGGACATAGTCCTCCGAGTGGGTGGGAACGTCGAAGTTGAAGATGTGGCTGACGGCCGGAATGTCGAGGCCGCGTGCCGCCACGTCGCTGGCGACGAGCAGCTTGATCTTGTTGTCGCGGAACGAGTCGAGCGTTCTGAGCCGCGCATACTGGTCCATGTCGCCGTGCAGCGCGCCGGCCGAGTAGCCGTGGCGCTCCAGCGAGCGGTGCAGCGTCGCCACGTCGCGCTTGCGGTTGCAGAAGATGATGGCGTTGGTGAGATCCACGGCACCGTCGATGAGCGCGCGCAGCGTGGCGCGCTTCTCGTGCGGCTTGGCGCCGGAGGGCACCGCCTTCTGCGTGATCGTGTCGACGACGGAGGCGGGCTTGGAGACCTCGACCCTGACCGGGTTGTGCAGGAAGCGGTCGGCCAGCCGGCTGATCTCCGGCGGCATGGTGGCGGAGAAGAAGAGCGTCTGCCGCGTGAAGGGCAAGAGCTTCACGATGCGCTCGATGTCGGGGATGAAGCCCATGTCGAGCATGCGGTCGGCCTCGTCGATGACGAGGATCTCCACGCCGGTGAGCAGCAGCCGCCCGCGCTCGAAATGGTCGAGCAGCCGGCCGGGCGTGGCGATCAGCACGTCGGCGCCGCGCGTGATGATCTTGTCCTGCTCGTCGAACGAGACGCCGCCGATCAGAAGCGCCAGGTTCAGCTTGTGGTTCACGCCGTAGCGCCCGAAGCTGTCCTGAACCTGGCTGGCAAGCTCGCGCGTCGGCTCCAGGATCAGCGTGCGCGGCATGCGGGCGCGGGCGCGACCATGCTCCAGCATGGTCAGCATCGGCAGCACGAACGACGCCGTCTTACCGGTGCCGGTCTGCGCCAGTCCGAGCACGTCCTTGCGCTCCAGCACATGCGGGATGGCCTGCGCCTGGATGGGGGTGGGGGTGGTGTAGCCTGTGGCCTTTACGGCCGAAACGACTTTGTCGCTCAGTCCAAGTGTGTCGAAGCTCATGAAACTCTTTTTGGCCCGGCGCGGAACAGAATCATCGCGCGGGCGGTCCTGTTTGCAGTGCAATATGGGGAGGTGCGCCCCGGAGTCAAGGCGCGGAGGCCTTAAGGCACGAGAAAATCAGCAGATTTGGTTCATGGAAGTGACATCTTGGCGCTGGCGGGCCTCATCAAGAGGCAGAAGCACCGATACAGGCCTTCCGCGGCGACCGAGGAGACGTGCGCTGCCTGTGTCGGCGCGAATTCTAGCCTTGTGACGCCGCACCGATCGATTCCGGTTCAGGGTCGGCCGGCGCCGCCGGCCTCGGCTGCACCTTTCCTGCAAATCGGCAAAACAGCTCGGTTGTCATCGATCTGAGGAGGCGGTTTTCCTGTGTAAAGCGGGGAATTCGATCACTGGTGGTTGTAACGAATCAGGTACCGTTGGCTGACTAAGGGATCAGGAGGCTACCATGCTGAAAGCGCTCGCTGTCGCCGGTGCCGCAGGTCTTCTTTCCGCCGCGGCACTTGCCACCGATCTTCCCATGCCGGCCGAAGCTCCGATGCCGGCCGAAGCTCCGATGATGGTCGAGCCGGCTCCTTCCGCCGCCTACAATTGGACCGGGCTTTATGTCGGAGGCAACCTCGGCTGGGGATCGAACAGCACCAACGTCGATTTCGGTTTTGACCCGGTACCGGGGTGCATCGCCTCGGGTACGTGCACAACTGGGCTCAGCTACGATGTCGACGGGCTCGTCGTGGGCGGGCAGGTCGGCGCCGATTTGCAGATGGGTCATTTCGTGCTTGGCGTGGCTGGCGATCTGGACTTCAGTGCTATGAACGGGGGCGGGAATGGGGACCTCTCCAACAGTGGGGTCATCGGCGTCGTGCCATTCGCCTCAACGTCGCAATCGGACTACGACTGGTTTGGGACGGCCCGCGGCAGGGTTGGCGTGGCGCTCGGCCATGTCCTGCCGGTACGCGACGGGCGGCGCCGCATTCGCGAAAATCAACGACTCGGTAGACTGGGGCTACCCATCGCTCGCCGAGGTTTGGTCTGGCAGCCAGAGCGACGTGTGGTTCGGGTGGACCGCCGGCGGCGGCGTGGATTGGGGGGTGACTCCGAACTTTGTCGTTGGCGCTGAAGGCCTTTACTTCGATCTTGGCGACAAGAATCTGACGTTGGATCCGGTGGCAGGAAATCCCTTGGCCGCCGACGCTGTCTCCGCCAACATCGACCATGCGGGCTTCCTGGTCCGCGCCCATGCCAGTGTCAGGCTGGGCGGCGGAACACCGTAGGTCCCTCCGCCAAGGCGCGAGAGGGCGAAGCGGCCGGCGAGTTGAAGCGGCGCCATGGGTCGCGCTTCGCGGTCGGCGACGGGGCGTTGTTGACCCCGGCTGTTTACATCTGTCCCCGAGCTGCGTTCAGCGTCTGGATTCTCTCCTTCCGCTGACGTAAGGTCCTTCCTGCCGCATTGGCGCCACGATACGGCCGTAGCATAGCCTGAAATGCGGCAAGAAATGCTTTCGTAGCAAAGAGTTACGCAAGTCACTTCAAGGGCCGGCGTTGCGGAAATGGCACAGCCAAAGCCGCGGCCTTCGCGTTACAGAGAGCGTCGAACCTCAGAGGGGAGCCACCTCCATGTTACGCATTGCTTCTTCCGTGTCCGCGCTGGCCCTGCTCGCAGGCGTTGCGGCTGCGGCCGATCTTCCGCCGCCGGTGACCATGGCGCCGCCTCCGATGATGTCGCCGACGCCGATCGCTTTCAACTGGAGCGGCTTTTATCTCGGCGGCCACGGCGGCTGGGGCTTCAGCAGCGGCGCCCTCAGCGACGGCTTCGTCATCGGTGGCCAGGTCGGCGTGAACTGGCAGTTCAACAACTTCGTCCTCGGCGCCGAGGGTGACGGCAGCTATGTCGACTGGGGCCCGACCAACGCGGTGGGCACGTTCCGTCTGCGCGGCGGCGTGGCCTTCGACCGCTTCCTCGCCTACGTGACGGGCGGCGGCGCGCTGGAAGACTTCAACGATGTCGGGTGGGTCGTCGGCGGTGGCCTGGAATATGCCATGGCCAACAACTTCACGTTCGGCGTGGAGTACCTCCACTACGATCTCAACAACGGCACGTCCAACGTGATCCGCGGACGCGTGAACTATCTCTTCAGCGGCCTCGCCGGCCTCTGATCTTCGCGCTCCCGGTTCCACGAAAGAAGCCCGGCCTCGCGCCGGGCTTTTTTTGCTTGAGGGCTTTCCGCCTGTCGTCATTGCCGGACTTGATGACCGGCAATCCATTCCGCTACCGTCGGCGCAAGTGGAACGGTTCCGGAGTGGATGCCCGGGTCAAGCTTGGTCAAGCCCGGGCATGACGACCATCGATAAGTACGGCGTCGCCAAAAAGCGTAGGCACTCTCAAACGTCGATCAGCTCTTCGCCCGCGAATTCCGCGTGCTCCTGGATGAAGGCGAAGCGCTCCTCCGGCTTGTTGCCCATCAGCCGCTGAACCATCGTCTTGGTGATCACCACCTCGTCCTCGACGATGCCGACCTGAAGCAGCACGCGCTTCGCCGGGTTCATGGTGGTGTCGCGCAGCTGCTGCATCGGCATCTCGCCGAGCCCCTTGAAGCGGCTGATCTCCACCTTGCCGCGGCCGGAAAACTCCGTCTTCATCAGCTCGTCGCGATGCTTGTCGTCGCGCGCGTACATGACCTTTGGACCCTGCGCGATGCGGAAGAGGGGAGGGACCGCGAGATAGAGGTGCCCGCCTTTGATGAGCTCCGGCAGCTCGCGATAGAAGAAGGTGATGAGGAGCGAGGCGATGTGCGCGCCGTCGACGTCGGCGTCGGTCATGATGATGACGCGGCCGTAGCGCAGGTCCTCCGCGCGGTAGCGCGCTCCGGTGCCGACGCCGAGCGCCTGTAAAAGGTCGGAGAGCTGCTGGTTGGAGTCGAGCTTGTCGCGCCCGGCACTCGCCACGTTGAGGATTTTTCCGCGCAGCGGCAGGATGGCTTGCGTCCTGCGGTCGCGCGCCTGCTTGGCGGAGCCGCCGGCGGAGTCGCCCTCCACGATGAAGAGCTCCGTGTCCTCGCGCGAGGCCGACGAGCAATCGGCGAGCTTGCCGGGAAGGCGCAGCTTGCGCGTCGCGGTCTTGCGCGCGATCTCTTTCTCGCGCCGCCGGCGCAGCCGCTCCTCGGCGCGCTCGATCGTCCATTCCAGCAGCTGGTTCGCCTGGTTGGGCGAAGCCGCGAGCCAGTGGTCGAAGGAATCGCGCACGGCGTTCTCCACCACGCGGATCGCCTCCGTGCTTGCCAGCCGGTCCTTGGTCTGGCCGACGAATTCCGGCTCGCGCAGGAAGACGGAGAGCATCGCCCCGCACGAGGTCATGATGTCGTCCGACGTGATGATCGCGGCACGCTTGGCGTTGCCGGAGAGCTCGGCATAGGCCTTGAAGCCGCGCAGCAGCACCGTGCGCAGACCGGATTCGTGCGTGCCGCCCTCGGCGGTCGGGATGGTGTTGCAATAGGAGCGGCAAAAACCGTCGCCGGCGAACCAGGCGATCGCCCATTCCGCCGAGCCGTGCCCGCCCTGCTTCTCGGTCTTGCCGGCAAAGATCTCGCCGCCCACCAGGTTCTCGCCGGCGAGCAGCTCGGCGAGATAGTCCTTCAGCCCGCCGGGGAAGTGGAAGCTCGCCTTCTCCGGCGTCTCGCTCTTCGCGGGGATGAGGCTCTTGGCGCATGACCAGCGGATCTCCACGCCGCCGAACAGATACGCCTTGGAGCGCGCCATGCGGAACAGCCGGTCGGGATCGAACGCCGCCTTGTCGCCAAAAATCTTCGGGTCGGGGTGGAAGCGGATGCGCGTGCCGCGGCGATTGTGGGCGGTGCCGGCCTGCTTCAGCTTCGAGGTCGGCTTGCCGCGCGAAAAGGTCTGCCGATAGAGCTTGCGGTCGCGCGCCACTTCGACCTCCAGCTCGTCGGAGAGGGCGTTGACCACCGACACGCCGACGCCGTGCAGGCCGCCGGACGTCTCGTAGACCTTGGAATCGAACTTCCCGCCGGCATGCAGCGTGGTCATGATGACCTCGAGCGCCGACTTGTCCTTGAACTTCGGGTGCGGATCGATGGGGATGCCGCGGCCGTTGTCGGTGACGGTGAGGAAGCCGTCCTTGTCGAGCTCGACCTCGATCCAGTCGGCGTGGCCGGCGACCGCCTCGTCCATGCAATTGTCGATCACCTCGGAGAACAGGTGGTGCAGCGCCTTCTCGTCGGTGCCGCCGATATACATGCCCGGGCGGCGGCGCACGGGCTCCAGCCCTTCCAGCACCTCGATGTCGCGCGCGGTGTAGCCTCTTTCGCCGGCTCCGGAACTCTTCCGCGCGCGTTTGGCGCCGCGCGCGGAAGCGGTTCCGTTTTCGCGCGTGTCGGAGAACAGGTCTTCGGCCCGATCCATGCTCGTCCTTCTTGCTTTCGAATCACTCTGCGATCTTGCCACGCTGCATTGGTCTCCGGGAATGTTCCAGCTTCGTTCGATGGGGCGACCCGGCTCGGCGGCGTGGGTCCACTCTGGGGACCGCTATGCTTGAAACTTTCTTAAGCTCGGCGGGCGCCGATCCGGGCCTATCGCTTTCCGGCCCGCTGCTCAAGGCGCGTTGTGCGGCTCTCTCCGCCGCGACCCCGCCGGACGCCGTGCGGAGGCTGCGGAGCAAGAAAGTCCGCGAACGGCGACAAGATTTCCGTCCCAGGGAGAGGATGCGGGAGCCGCATCACGTCTTTTGGATGTGTCGGAAAAGCTCACGGCAATGAGCTGCGGCCGATCGGCGCGCAGCTCGCACCGTCTGTCGCCCACTTAGTCCGCCAGATGCAGCTCGTTCAACGCGTCGCCGATCTCGGCGAACACATCGTCGAGGTCGGCGCTGGTGGGGGCGTGGTAGTAGAGGGGGGAGCCCAGCCGAACCGAGGCGCAAGCTCGCATCAGATCCTCCGCCGCCGCCGGAATGGCGCCGAAGGTGATGGTGTAGAGGCGGATGCCGTCACTCTTCACGTTGGTGCAGAGCTCCGCCGTTTTGGCGTTCAGGTTCGCCGTCGCGATGCTGGTGTTGGAGGAGCCCAGCCGGTAGGCGCCGTCCACCTGCAGGCCGGCGTAGTTGTAGCCGTTATAGATCGACTTGTTGGGATTGCCGGAGGCGGTGACCGAGTTCTGGCCGTCGGTCAGGAGCACGATCGCCTTGACCGTGTCGCTGAAATGCTCGTTGTCGGGCGCGACCCCCTCGGTGAAGGGCGATCCCGGTGAAAGTATGCGCCATCCCCAGACCAAGCCCGCGGGGATGAACGTGCCCATGGCCGGATAGGCGACCATGGCGTCGAGAGCCGCGTCCACTTCCCCCTTGTCGGTGGTAAGCGGCAGGATCGGCCGTGGGCAGCCGTAGTTCGGACCGCTGGTGAACGGGAAGCTCGTGTCCGCCGCGGCGTGCCAGATGGCCGGGAGGTATTTGGTGACATTCGACTGCGCCGCGGCGCCGTTCGATGTCGTGTCGTCGGCCAGATAGTCGTTCTGATAGTGGCTGCCGCTGTCGTTTTCGTCGTCCGGCTCGTCGCCCCAGAAGAATGGCACGAAGAGCGTATCGCCGCCCGTCGGTGCCGTGTCGAGCAGGTCGTACGGCGCGGCGCGCATCTCCACGCAGCCTTCCCACTTTACGTTCGCATTGCTGGCGGTGAGATCGTCGAACAGCCATTTGTAGCCGACACGCTGCGGCGTGCCGCTGCCAAAATCGTGATCGTCGACGTCGCGACCGGTGAACTTCGCCACCGCCTGGTCGCTCCAGTCGACCCAGGCGGGGGGATTGGCAGCGTAGGCGGCGCCGATATTCACGGTACCTTCAAAGGGAACGATGCCGATCTTGATGCGGCCGGGAACGCTCGTGTCGGCCATGAGCGTTTCGACCAGCCCATGCGCGGCGCTCTTCAGGGCGGCGATGCGACTTGCTGAGCCCGGGTTGCTCCAGTTGCCGGTGCACGAGCCGGAGACCGTCGTGCCGCAATTCATCGAGCCGGTATTGTCGAGAACGAGCGCCAACTCGAGCCGGTTCGATGCGCGAACGACCCTCGAGACCACATTTATCGTCATGAAATCGGCGGGAAGGAACATCGTCTTCATCGTCCCCGCGGCGGTGATGAGATAGCTTGCGTCCTGCAATTCGACGCTCACGCTGTCGAGCGAGAACCCGCTTTCGGCCGAGCCGAACGCCTGCAGGCGGCCCCTCACATAGGTTTCCGCATCCTCCCGGCTGATCGTCCTGTCCTGGCGGCCGAGAGCCAGGCCGGCCGCGTCGACCCGGTTGGAGAGCGCCGCCTTGTAGCGACCGTGGCGCGAGAAATCGATCGCGCCGCCCATGATCAGGAGGAGCGGAATAGACCAGATTGCAAACTGAACGATGATCGCACCGGATTGATGATCACGAAACAGCTTGTATAAGCTGGACAATGGGAGCTTCGACATCAATCAAACCTATGAACCACGTGGATTAGTTAGATAGAGCCGACGCCTTTGTTTCCAAATTTAATTGACGGGGAAGTGTTAACCCAATGCACGCGCGCGGGCATGCAAAGTCCGACCAATTCACTGGCAATCGGTACCGCGGCCGCCGCACCATCGGTTATTCGCCGCACAAAGCCGTGGAAGCCGGGAAAAGCTGCGGCCCATATTGGCTGGCGAACAGGCGTATCTCACGCCGTGGATCTGGCCGGGTCGAAAGACCGGGACATTAGCTGGGTCGAAAGATCGGGCATTGGCGAGCGTGAGTCGGAGGGTGAAGGTCGCCTGCCCGGCCCGGACATGAGAAAAGGCGGCCTGCCGTCGCGGAGCGCGTCGCGCCTTGCAGGCCGCCCATGGGGTCGGGTTCGTGCTGTTGGCTCCCACCATTGCTACGGAGGCCGGTGGCTTTTGGCCCCATCAAAGAGCCCGGATGAACCCTTGCTTCACTTCGGTTTCCGCAGTTGACGATGAGCCGTCTCAAGTCTCCGTGCGCGAGATCGCATCGGTTGGCGCAGGACACCAAAAACGACCACAGTCAAAGACTGCGCATCTGTTTGGATTCAATTATCGCTGGGAAGCGGCCGATCCCGCGAGGTGCGCGCGAGCCTTACGAGATCGGCTGTCGCTGCTTCGGAGGCTTCATTTTCCTAGACCTCCTCGTCTGCTGTTCATCCTGGAATCTAGTCCGCCCTGTGAGGGTCAAGTCACGTTTTGCGACGCAGTGGATGAATTCCTCAAGCAGGGTTTCGAACCTCATGCGAAGGTCTGCCGAATGCGATCGACTTAGGACGATTTGACGCGCGCTTTGGCGGCCGGAGAGCACGGAATCGCGATCAACGGCTCTAGCGCCAGCGCGGCGCAGCAGGCGTCTCGATTCCGGTCGGCCGGTCCTGCTCGACCACGCGCTCCACCGTTTCCACAGGCGTTGGCTGCGCGTCGCGCCCATGGATGAAATCCTGGTCGAGCACGATGGTGCGATAGGCCTTGTCGAGCTCGAGCGCCCGCTGACGCGTCGGATAGAGCAGGGCGGCGACATCGTCCTTCAGCCGCGCCAGCGCCTCTGCGTCGAGCTTTCCGTCGCCATCGAAGAAGGCGTCGACAATGTCGCGGTTGGCGCGGAACTCGTCGCCGGCGCCGTTCTCGGCGAGATAGTGCGCGTATTCGTGCGTGCCGTCGGCGCGGAGCGGATCGGGCATGCCGCGCAAGCGGTCGCTGCGACCAGTGGAACCAGCCGCGCGCCGGTGCGCTCGCCGCTGCAAGCTTGCGCGGAAAGGCGAAGGTCGAATCGTCGGTCGCGCCGATGCCGCCGTGGCAGCCGACGCAGAACACGGTCTCCTCGAAGCTCTGCGGCCGCAGCTCGCCGTCGCGGTCCTCGATGAAGGCCTGCAGCCGCCAGCCGGCGCCGTTGGCAATGCCGGTCTCCGCATCGCCGTCGAAGATCGGGATGCGGTCGGGGAAATCGTGGTCCTCCTTGACCTCCTCCAGCGCGGCGTCCTCCAGGTCGGCATAGGTCTGCCACACCGTCTTCTTCATGTAGCGCAGCTCCTTCAGCCGCGCGCGCGAGCAGCGCGTCGCCCGTCGCGTCGTCGACGTCGACGTAGCGCACGGTGTGAACGAACTCGGTGCCGAGCGGATAGAGCCCGGCGGCAAGCGGCGCCTCGCCGGCCTCCTGCAGCGCCTTCGCCGCGCCGACATAGGACATGTCGCGGCCTTCGAGCGGCGCCCAGTCGAAAGCCACGTGGTCGGCGCGCCCGAGCGTGCCGTCCTTGTCGAGGTCGACGCCGTAGCGTGCTTCGTCGACCGGATCGATGGCGACGTCGGCGCGTGTGATCAGGGCTTCGACGATGGCGAGGTTGATCGCGGTAGGCGGTCCAGTCGGCGTTGCCGTCCGCGTCCTGCCGATAGGCCTCGGGCAGGCGGATCAGCACGTCGTCGGTCGAGCCGCTGGCCGGCGAGAAGCTGCCGGGCAGCGGCGTGTAGGCAAAGGCGCGCCAGCCGGTGCGCGTGCCGTCGGGGGCAAGATCGTAGCCCTCCGCGTCGAAGCGGAAATAGGCGTCGGGCCGGTAGCCGTCCCAGGTGCCGTTGCCGTTCACGTCCCAGCCGGCCGGGGGATGGGCCAGACGGTTGGCGAGGCGGAGCGAGCCGTCCGGCTCCAGGTAGTTGCTGCTGCGCACATAGGCGAGGATGTCCGCGTCGCTGATCGCGTTCACGCGCGCCGTGCGGTCCTCGAACAGGTTGGTCCAGCGATTCTCCAGCGCCGGGCCGGGGAAGGCGTAGGAGAGCTGCAGGTCCTGGTCGTTGATGGCGTTCGGCCGGCGCCCGCGCACGTGGCAGGTGAAGCAGGGATTGTGCACGCCGCCGGAGGCGTCGCGCGTCTGGGTGTAGCACTGCGGGGGAATGAAGGCGGTCGGATTGGTGAGCGGCGCGCCGAGGCGCTGCGCGGCAAGCCCGCCGGAGGCGAGCGCCCCGACACTGAGGAAAGCGATGAAGGCGGCGCGGCGCATGACTCTCGTTCCACGACCGTTGAAAGCAGGGGCGGGGCGATAACCCCGAACAAGAAGCGGCCGGCGAGGAGCGCTCGCCGGCCGCACGTCATGAAGCGTCAGTTGGTCAGCGCCGGGAAGGGGCCGACATAGCCGACATAGGCGCGCGCATCGGCCGGGTCGGCGAGCTTGTCCTCGTCCGACTCGCCGTAGGGATGCTGCACCACCGCCATCAGGTAGCCGTGCCCGCCGACATTGCCGTAGGAGTAGACGGAGGTCGTCTCCGAGCCGTAGGGGTGGAGAAGATGCGGGTCAGGCTCTTGTCGCCGAGATTGTAGGCCCAGATCGCATCGTTCTGGTGGCCCGAGCCGGTGTCCTCGCCGATGATCAGCGTGTTGTAGCCTTCCATGAAGGTGATGTTGTCGGGATTGGCGATGCCGTCGACATCGCAGCTGTTGCCGGCATACTCGCTGCCCTCGGCATAGTTGGAGGGCGAGCCGGCGACGAGGCCGGTCGCCGACTTCGCCACATAGTCGGAGCCGATATCCGCATCGGTCTCGAGCGGCAGCTGATAGACTGCGCCGCAGCTGTCGGCCTTGACCCTGATATCGTTGCTGCCGCCCAGCTCGTACTTGTTGGTCGGCTTGCCGCCCTTGGCATTGTCTTCCATGCCGCGCTCGACCTCCGACATGGCGACGAAGAGCGTCTTCGACGCCGGGTCGAGGGCGATGCCCTCTTCCTTGCGGAACTCGGTGGTGGCGCCCATCATCGAGGCGTAGCGCCGGGTCTCGAGGCGCGAGGCGAGCGTCTCCATGCCCGGCTTCACCTTGAGGCACTCGGAGCGGCCCTTCGGCGTTGGACGGAGAGGAAGCCGCCGGGGCATGTGCCGTCGTCGGCGATGTCGGCCGTCTCGAACAGGTCGGAGAAGCCCACGCCGTCCTTGAGCGCCTTGGCGACCGTCGCGCTGTCGGCATGGCCGAGATTCGACCCAGGTGCAGATCGGCGGTGCCGGCGCCGTCGCCCGAGGTCTGGTTCCACTTCGCGGCGTAGAGCGTGCCGGCGTCGAGCTTGCCCGCCTCGTCGGCGACGAACATGAAGAAGCCGACATTGGTGCCGTCGTCGGAGATGTAGACGGTCTTCTCGTCCGGCATCACCTTGGCGAGCTCGACCGCGACGCGGCCCATGGCGTAGTGCTTGGCGACGGTCGCCGTGCCGTCCTCCTTCACCGTGATCTCGGTCGGATAGCCGTATTTGTAGGGCTTGAAGCCGGCCTTGAACTCGTCGATCGACGCCTTGTCCGGGTCGAGGCCGACATAGCGGATCATCGGCTTGGAGTAGTCGTCGATGTCGTCCATCGACGTCGCCTCCTCGACGCCGCGCGCGTCGGGCGGATACTCCTCCGAGCCCAGATGCGTGCCCCACGGCGTCACCGAGCCGGCGCAGGGAACCCACAGGCCGCCGAAGGCCGAAAAGTCGATCGGCTTGGTGGAGATCGGCGTCAGCGTGCCGTCGTCCGCCTGGCTCAGCTCCGACAGGTACATGGCGCCCGGCCGCGATTCGAAATGCGTGATCGCTGAAGAGCTTGTTGCCGACCGGCAGCAGCGAGGTGAAGTCGGCGTCGACCGAGATGTGCGTGGAGCCGTCGGCGTTCTTCACCGGGCTGACCGTTCTCGTCGACCAGCAGGGCGAACGTGCCGTCGCCGATCTTGTCGCCGCTGCGCGCCAAAAGGTTGAAGCTGATGGGGAAGCTGTGGCCGTTGACGGTGACGCTGTCGGAAGCGATCACGGCGCGCTTCTGCGCATCGGTGGCGGGGAAGGGAACCGGGGAGAACTTCATCTCGCCCGCCGAAGCGGACGCGGCGAGCGCGCACAGGGCAGTCGTCGCCAGCAGCGACAGTTTGATCGGCTTCATCATGGCCTCCAGCTGATATTTGGAAAATGCGGGAAACTTGGACGCGGGGACACGGGCAGGTCTGCCCGTCGCGGCCACGATGGCACCGTTCCTTTTCAGTTTTTTGACAGGCGGCAGATGGGCCCGCGCCGGGCGGGAAGAGGGAGGCCGATTGACTCGCGATCCCTCTGTAATCGGATCAATACAATCATGCTGTATTTGCGGTAGTATAATACAGAGCGCAAATACACCCGTACGGTTGCTAAGCTGAGGTGCTGGCGATGCGCGTAACAAAGGACGGCATCACTGTTCACGCGATTCCCGGCACGCACACGGTGCTCTTCGGGATGGACGCCACCGATGCCGCGCGGGCCGGCTTGCTGGGTTTTGCGCTCGGCAAGCGCCAGCCCGGCGGGAACATCCGCTGGATGAACGGCTTCAAGGTCTTCCGCGAGGTGCTGCCCGACCCGAAGCCCGGCACCTCGAAGCCCACCAACGAACATCCGATCCAGGACTTCCAATGGTCGGACTACAATGCCGAGCCCGGCGGCGCGGCCGCCGACTATGTGATCCGGCCGATATACGGCACGCCGACCAACCTGCAGCCAGGCACGGATATCGAGATGCAGGTGGCAACGCTCAACGCCCCCGGCGCACGCCAGCAGGTGTTTTTCAACCGCGGCACCGTGCCCGGACAGGCGTTCGCGCGGCAGTTCGGCAATACCTATCCGACCGACGAGGAGCAGCGCGATCCCGACAACGCCAAGGTCAAATGGCTCTCACGCGGGCTCCTGGAAGCGGCGCTCGAATTCATCGGCCGCGCCACAGGCCCGGGGTTCGAGCTGAAGGTGGCGGCCTACGAGTTCTCCTATTTCCCGATCCTCGCCGCCCTGCGCGACGCGGCACTGCGTGGCGCGCGGGTGAGGATCAGCGTCAAGACCGGCGACCGTCGCGCCAATGGCGACATCTATCAGGACGAGACCAGTCTTTCGAACTGGGAAGCAATGCTCGACCAGGACCTGAAGCTGCCCTCGATGTCGCGAAAAGGGCTGACCCTGCATCCGCGCACATGGTGGGCGGGCATTCCGCACAACAAGTTCATCGTGTTGGAGGAAAACGGCCATCCCGTTGCCGTCTGGACCGGGTCGACCAACTTCTCCCCCTCAGGCTTTCTCGGCCAGGCCAATCTTGCCCATGTCGTCGAGGACGAAGCGCTGGCGCAGTCTTACGCGCACTACTGGGAGGAGTTGGCCAAGGACCCGGCGCCGGGTGATTTCCGGGCCTTCAACAACGCCGGATTCCCCGATCCGGCGCCTTTGGAGGCGGAGATCGTCCGCCCGGTCTTCTCGCCACGCGCACCCGGCATGCTGGCCTGGTATGCCGCGCAAATGGCCGGGGCCGAGCGGGGCGGGTTTCTCACCGCCGCCTTCGGCATCTCCGAAGAGATCGGCGCGGCTTTCACCGGCGCCAGCAACGTGCTGCGTTTCGTTCTGGCCGAAAATGCCGGGCGCTCGGCCAAGGCCAAGGCGGTGATGAAGGCGATCGAGGATGACCCGGACAACATCGTCGCCATGGGCGCATTCCTGGCCGAGAAGAGCATCAAGGCCGGGCTGCCGGGCGAGACGCTCGATCGCTGGTTCCTGCAGGAGGAGCGCCACCGCAAGCAAGGGAACATCTTCTACATCCACACCAAGCTGATGATGATCGACCCGCTGGGACCGGCGCCGCGCATCTTCTCGGGATCGGCCAATTTCTCCGCCAACTCGGTGGAGAACAACGATGAGAACATGGTGCTGCTGTCAGGCGAGTGGGCGGCCGAAGTCGCGCCGATCTTCGTCAACGAGTTCATGCGGCTGCACCGCCATCTGTATTTCCGTACAGACCGCCCTCAAGCTCGCGGGTGCCGGTGGAGCCGATCCGAAAAAGGCGGCGACGCTCGCTCCGGACGACAGCTGGCAGAGGGATCACTTCACTGCGGGCCGCCAAAAATTCCGCAAGCGCGAGCTCTTCCGCTAAGACCGGGCTAACGGCTGACGCGGGTGGTGAACCAGCGCGTCAGGCGGTTCCAGATGTCGGCCTTGCCGACAGCTGTCCTCCACGCCGTGCCAGAGGTTGGGGTTGTCGTTGATCTCGATGACCACGACGCCGCCGGACGTCTCCTTCAGGTCGACGCCGTAGAGCCCGTCGCCGATCAGCGCTCGCCGCCCTGACGCCGGCGTCGAGCACCTCCGGCGGCACCTGGTCGAGCGGCAGCGTGGTGAAGTTGCCCTCGTCGGCCGTCCCGTCGGCGTGATGGTGGACGATCTGCCAGTGGCGCTTGGCCATCTTGTACTGGCAGACGAACAGCGGCTGCCCGGCAAGCACGCCCACCCGCCAGTCGAACTTGGTGGGGACGAAGCGCTGCGCCAGCAGGATGTCCGTCTCCTTGAAGAACTCCGCCACCGTCGCCTTCAGCGCCTCCATCGTGTCGGCCTTGCGCACGCCGCGGCTGAACGAGCCGTCGGGAATCTTCACCACCACCGGAAAGCCCAGCGTATCGGCCGCCCGCTCCACGTCGGCAGGGTCCTGGATGAGGATGGTGTCCGGCACCGGCAGGCCGGCATGCGTGAGGCGCTCCCACAGATAGACCTTGTTGGTGCAGCGGATCATCGAGATGGGGTCGTCGATGACCGGCATGCCTTCCATCGTGGCGCGGCGGGCGAAATAGTAGGTGTGATTGCGGATGGAGGTCGTCTCGCGGATGAACAAGCGCGTCGAACTCCGCCCAGCCGCCCGAGATCCTTGCGCATGATCGGCTCCACCTCGACGCCGAGCGGCGCGGCGAGCTTCGACCAGTGCTTCAGCGTGTTGAGGTCGCTCGGCGGCAGCGCCTCCTTCGGGTCGTAGAGCACGGCGATGGAATAGCGCGGCACGGAGCGCGGCTTCTGCGCCCGCCATTTGCGGACCGTGTAGGCCTTCAGCGCCGCGGCGAAGAATTTCTTCCGCTCCGGCGTGCAGCGGAACAGCGAGGTCAGCTCGATCTTGCGGATCGAGTGCCAGCTCTCGCCCTTCAGCGTGACCGTCAGCGTCGGCGCGCGGAACCACTCGAACAGCGACCTGCGCGAAGTGCTCGAAGCCGGCGATTTCGGGACGGCCGAAGGCGACGAACAGGCGAATCGGGCAGCTTCGCCGGCGAAGTTCTTGAGGTCGCGGTTCAGCGCCTCCTCCAGCTCCGGAAGCGCGTGCTCGTAGTGCGCGCGGCTCCTGAGGTCGAGCATCGTCTCGACGTTCGGCATGACGCGGTGGCCGCGCGCTTCCGCCAGCAGCGCGCAATAATAGCCGGCGGTCTGGTAGTTGTAGGAGCGGGCGAGGATGATGAGCTTCTGCCGTGCGCCGCCCAGCATGTAGGGACGCGTCACGTAATCGTCCGACGAGACGATGATGTGCGGCAGGTCGCGCGCGTCGAGGTCGCGGGGCTGGTCGGCGACGAGGACCCAGTTATCCATGGCGATCCCTCTCGCTCACGCTATGCGGCGCAGCCGCTTCGGCCGCGGCCGCACGGCGCGGCGGCAGCTCACGTGCATAAAGCAGCGCATCCATCCCGTCGCTGTAATAGTCCGGGCGGCGGCCGATCAACCCGTAGCCGGCCCCTTTGTAGAGGCGGATGGCGCTGACGATTGTCGGCCCGCACCTCCAGCTGCAGCCGAAGCGCGCCGCCGCCGCCGCGCCGCCGCCTCCACCTCCGCCAGCAGGCGGCGGCCGATCCCCTGGCCGGCCGCTTCCGGCGCAACCGCCAGCGAGTAGAGCCGCGCCGTGCGGATGCCGCGCCGGGTGAGGAGGATCGCGTATCCGAGGATGTCGCGGCCGCGGCAGGCCAGCAGGATGCGGGCGGAAGGCCGCTGTGGCCAGCGCCGCGAAGCGCCGCCGGCTCATCCGGTCGGAGGGAAAGATGGCCTCTTCCATCTCAGCCAGCCGCGTGGCGTCGGACGGACGCGCTCTGCGGAACTTGAGGTGAAGGGGGGTGGCGGAAGGAAGTCGGCCTTCTCTGGGCATTTTCTCGGCACAAGCGGCCAGGCGCCGGTGCAGCCCCTGCCGCACGACCATCGGCGAGCGCCTATCTGACGCTTTGTGCGCCGGCCTTCAAGCGGAATTCGCGTGACCGCCCACGCAATTCTCTGACGGTTCTGTGACGCTGACCGATTGTCCGCCCGCTTTGGGCAGGGCTAGGCTCACCCGCAATCGCCCGAGGGACGTCGTCCCGGGCGATGAGGAGGTTCGTCAATGCTGAAATCCGTCCTGAAGGCTGACGGCTACGGCCGTCTTTGCCGCCGCGCTGCTTGCGGGCTCCGCGATCGCCGAAGTGGTCTACAACCGCGGCAACGATGCCGATCCCGAAACGCTCGACCAGCACAAGACGTCGACCGTTTCCGAGGCCCATATCCTGCGCGACATGTACGAGGGGCTGGTCATCTACGACCCCGAGGCCAAGGTCATCCCCGGCGTGGCCACGACTGGACGGTCTCCGACGACGGCACTGGTCTACACCTTCAATCTGCGCGACGACGCCAAATGGTCGAACGGCGATCCGGTGACCGCCGGTGATTTCGTCTTCTCGCTGCAGCGCATCATGACCCCGGAGACCGGCGCCAAATACGCCAACATCCTCTATCCGATCAAAAACGCCGAGGCGATCAACAAGGGCGAGATGCAGCCCGACGAGCTCGGCGTCAAGGCGGTCGACGACCACACGCTGGAGATCACGCTTGAGAACCCGACGCCCTACTTCCTCGAGCTCCTGACGCACCAGACCGGGCTGCCGGTGCAATCCGGGCGCGGTCGAGGAATACGGCACCGACTTCGTCAAGCCGGAGAACATCGTCACCAACGGCGCCTACACGCTTCAGGAGTTCACGCCCGGCGACAAGGTCGTGCTGGTGAAGAACCCGAGTTCCACGACGCCGACAACGTCAAGATCGACAAGGTCGTCTACTATCCGATGGAAGACCGCGCCGCCTGCGTGCGCCGCTTCGAAGCCGGCGAGATCCTCTCCTGCTCCGATCTGCCCACCGAGCAGATGAAGGAGCTGCGCGCCAAGTTCGGCGACCAGGTGCACACGCCGCCTTATCTCGGCACCTACTATTACGCCTTCCGCGCCGACAAGGCGCCGTTCAGCGATGCGCGCGTGCGCCACGCGCTGTCCATGGCGATCGACCGCGAATATCTGGCCGACGAGATCTGGGGCGGCACCATGCTGCCGGCCTATTCCTTCGTGCCGCCCAGCATCAACAATTACGAGGGCGGCCCGGCCTATGCCGACTACAAGGACATGTCGATGCTCGACCGCGAGGACAAGGCGAAGGAGCTCCTGGCGGAGGCGGGCTTCGACGCGAGCAACCCGCTGCATGTGGAGATCTCCTACAACACCTCGGAGAACCACAAGAACACCGCCGTCGCCATCGCCGACATGTGGAAGAACATCGGCGTGGAGACGACGATGATCAACCGCGACGGCGCCACCCACTACGCCTATCTGCGCGACAAGGGCGATTTCGACGTGGCCCGCGCCGGCTGGATCGGCGACTATTCCGACCCGCAGAACTTCCTGTTCCTGGTGCAGAGCGACAATCCGGGGTTCAACTACGCCAACTACACCAATCCCGAATATGACGCCCTGCATGGACCAGGCCGCGGCGGAAACCGACCTGGTGAAGCGCGCCGGCATCCTGCAAGCAGGCCGAGGCGATCTTCATGCGCGACGAGCCCTATGCCGCGCTGCTCTACTATTCCTCGCACGCGCTCGTGTCGCCCAAGCTGGAGGGCTGGGAGGACAATATCGAGGACGTGCACCCGACGCGCTTCATGTCCATCGAGGAATAAGTCTCACGCGGGGGCGCGTGAGTCGATGCTTCGCTACGTGGTACGGCGGCTCGCCGTCGCCGTACCCGACTCTCTTCGTCATCGTCACGCTGGCCTTCTTCCTGATCCGCGTGGCGCCCGGCGGGCCGTTCAACCTGGAGCGGCCGCTGGAAGCGAAGGTGATGGAGAACCTCAACCGCATCTATCACCTCAACGAGCCGCTCTGGAAACAGTACCTCTACTATCTCGGCAATCTGCTTCACGGCGATTTCGGGCCGAGCTTCGTCTATCGCGATTTCTCCGTCGCGGAGCTGTTCAATAACGGGCTGCCGGTCTCCATCCAGCTCGGCGCCAGCGCGCTCATCCTGGCGCTCGCCTCGGCACGCTGCTCGGCTCGGTCGCCGCGATCCGCCAGAACAGCGCCGCGCGATTACGGCGTCGTCGGGCTGGCGACGCTCGGCATCACCATTCCCGACCTTCGTGGTCGCGCCGCTCTTGTCGCTGGTCTTCGGCGTCTGGCTCGGCTGGCTGCCGGCCGGCGGCTGGGGGAGCGGCGCCATCGCCAACAAGATCCTGCCGATCGTCACGCTCGCCTTGCCGCAGATCGCCATCGTCACGCGGCTGACGCGCGGCTCCATGATCGAGGCGCTGCGCTCCAACCACGTGCGCACCGCCCGCGCCTACGGGCTCTCGGTGATGAGCGTGGTGGTCCGCCACGCGCTGCGCTCCGCCATCCTGCCGGTCGTCTCCTATGCCGGCCCGGCCGCGGCGGCGCTGCTCACCGGCTCGGTGGTGGTGGAGACGATCTTCGGCATCCCCGGCATCGGCCGCTATTTCGTGCAGGCGGCGCTCAACCGCGACTACACGCTGGTGATGGGGACGGTGATCGTCATCGCCATCTTCATCATCGTCTTCAACCTCGTGGTCGACCTGCTCTACGCGGTGATCGACCCGCGCGTGCGCTACGAGTGAGCCGCCGATGGTCGTGCGCGAGAGTCTTTCCTCGATCGATGGCAAGCCGGCGAAGCGCCGCAATCGTCGGCCGCTCGCTCTGGCAGGATGCGCTGGCGCGCCTCATCGCCAACAAGGCGGCGATGGCGAGCGCCGTCTACCTGGTGCTGATGGCGATCGCCTGCATCGTCGGGCCCGGAGCTGACCGGCCACCGCTACGACCAGATCTATCAGGCCTATACGAGCGAGCCGGCGAGCCTCGAGGCCTATCCGCGCGAGGAGGAGATCGTGCCGGCGGCGGAGGACGCGCTGAAGCGCGCCCGCGTCGACGGTGCAGTCCGTCGAGCTGTCCGGCAACCGGGTCACCGTCGTGGTCACCGACGTGAAGCCGGTCGACGAGCGCGTCGTGCGCTATCTCGACCGCAGCGACCTCTTCACCAACGCCGAGGTGGCGGGAAGCGCCGACGACGGCCGCGAGCTGACGCTGACCGCCGACGTGCATCGCGTCCGCTTCCTCTTCGGCACCGACGTGGTGGGCCGCGACCTCCTCACCCGCACGCTCTTCGCCGGGCGCATCTCGCTCGCCATCGGGCTGCTCGCCACCTTCGTGGCGCTCGTCATCGGCGTCACCTGGGGCGCCGCCTCCGGCTATGCCGGCGGGCGCACCGACCTCGCTGATGATGCGCATCGTCGACGTCCTCTATTCGCTGCCCTTCATCTTCTTCGTCATCCTGCTCGTGGTCTTCTTCGGGCGGAACTTCGTGCTGATGTTCATCGCCGTCGGCGCGGTGGAATGGCTCGACATGGCGCGCATCGTGCGCGGCCAGGCGATCTCGCTGAAGCGGCAGGAATATCGTGCAGGCGGCCGAGGCGATGGGCGTCGGCTCCGGCGGCATCCTGCGCCGCCACATCGTGCCCAACCTCGCCGGCCCGGTCGATCGTCTACATGACGCTGATGGTGCCGCGCGTGATCCTGCTGGAGAGCTTCCTCTCCTTCCTCGGGCTCGGCGTGCAGGAGCCGATGACCAGCTGGGGCGTGCTCATCGCCGAAGGGCGCGCGCAACATCGAAGGCACGCCGTGGATGCTGTTCTTCCCCTCGGCGTTCCTGGTCACCACGCTCTTCGCGCTGAATTTCCTGGGCGACGGCCTGCGCGACGCGCTCGACCCGAAGGACCGCTGATGCCAGACGTGCTCGCTGCCATATTTGGAAGCCCTCATCCTGAGGCTGCGAGCGGCTTGTCCGCCGAAGCCCGTAGGGCGAAGGCGGAAGCGAGCCTCGAAGGACGAGGGCGGGGCAATCGCATTTGGGAGTGCGCCGCCACCTCCCCACCAACCTGTCGTCTGTCATCCCGGCCGAGCGCAGCGAGAGCCGGGACCCATGAACACCGATTTGACGGATCGCTTTGCGGCGCGTCGGCTTGCTCTCGACCCCGGTGTTTATGGGTCCCGGACAAGCGCGTCCCGCGCTTTCCGGGATGACAAACGACGGTTGGCGCGTCAAATGCGCGCGCTAGGTCATGACCGAGCCCATCCTCACCATGCGCGGCCTCGATGTCCGCTTCCGTCTCGCCGACGGCGAGGTGCATGCGGTGAAGGGCATCGACATGGACGTGATGCCGCGCGAGACGGTGGCGATCGTCGGCGAATCCGGCTCCGGCAAGAGCCAGGCGGTGATGGCCGCCATGGGCCTCTCGCCTCCAACGGCCGGGCGACGCGGCTCGGTGCGCTATCGCGGCACAGGAGCTGATCGGCCTGCCGCCGCGGCGGCTGAACCGCATCCGCGGCGCCAAGATCACCATGATCTTCCAGGAGCCGATGACCTCGCTCGACCCGCTCTACCGCGTCGGCGATCAGATCGCCGAGCCGCTCATCCAGCATGGCGGGCTCGACCGCCGCCAGGCGGCGCGCGCGGGCGGTCGAGCTTCTGCGTCTGGTGCAGATCCCGCAACCGGAGAGCCGCGTCGATTCCTATCCGCACGAGCTCTCCGGCGGCCAGCGCCAGCGCGTGATGATCGCCATGGCGCTCGCCAACGACCCCGACATCCTCATCGCCGACGAGCCGACCACCGCGCTCGACGTGACCATCCAGGCGCAGATCCTGGAGCTCCTCAAGGACCTGCAGCGCCGCCTCGGCATGGCGGTGATGTTCATCACCCACGATCTCGGCATCGTGCGGCGCTTCGCCGACCGCGTCTATGTCATGCGCGCCGGCGAGGTGGTGGAGGAGGGGCCGGTGGCGCGCATCTTCTCGCATCCGGAGCACGCCTACACCAAGATGCTGCTCGCCGCCGAGCCGGACGGGCCACAAGCCGCCGGTGCCCGACGATGCGCCCGCCGCTGCTCGAGGCCGGCAACGTCAGCGTCGTCGTTCCATCTCGGCGGCGGCTGGCTCGGCGGCGAGGGCTTCGAGCTGCGCGCCGTCGACGGCGTGTCACTGTCGCTGCACAAGGGGCAGACCATCGGCATCGTCGGCGAATCCGGCTCCGGCAAGTCGACGCTCGGTCGCGCGCTGCTTGCGGCTCCTGCCGTGCGAGGGCGCCATCCGCTTCGAGGGGCGCGACCTCACGGCGCTCGACCTGAAGAAGGACCGCTGGCTGCGGCGCGAGCTGCAGATCGTGTTCCAGGACCCCTACGGCTCGCTGTCGCCGCGCCTCACCGTCGGGCAGATCGTCACCGAGGGCCTGCTGGTGCACGAGCCGTCGCTGTCGCGGGCGGAGCGCGACCGCCGCGCCGTCGCAGGCGCTGGAGGAGGTGCAGCTCGACCCGGCCATGCGCAACCGCTACCCGCACGAGTTCTCCGGCGGCCAGCGCCAGCGCATCGCCATTGCCCGCACCATGATCCTCAAGCCCAAGGTGGTGGTGCTCGACGAGCCGACCTCGGCGCTCGACCGCTCGGTGCAGAAGGAGATCGTGGAGCTGCTGCGCCGCCTGCAGGAGGCCAACGGGCTCTCCTACCTCTTCATCAGCCACGACCTCGCCGTGGTGCGCGCCATGGCCGACGAGGTGATCGTCATGAAGGAGGGCAAGGTGGTGGAGCGCGGCACGACCGAGGCCGTCTTCGCCGACCCGAAGGACCCCTACACGCAGGCCCTGATGGCGGCGGCGTTCGCCGGCACACTTACGGCGAGGCGGCCGCAGGCCGTGGCGCAGTAGCGGTCTCGGCCCTCAGCACTCCCGCGCAAAAGAATGGGGCCCTCATCCTGAGGCGCGAGCGAAGCGAGCCTCGAAGCATGGGGAGAGGATTGTGGCTCCCATTCGCCACATCCAGGCGAGTATCCCAGGTCAGCGAGGAGCGGTTACCCCGCTCCCCGCATGTTTGCGGTCATCCGAAAAGCGCGTTCAGCTTCCGCACCAGCCGCGGGCTCACCGTCTCGCCGCGCCCGACGTCGCTCGCCGCGATGCGGCCGAGCAGCCTCGAGTCGGGAAAATGCTCCCACAGAAGCAGCGAGCCGTCCTTGCGGAACACGGTGAGCCACTCGCGGTGCTCGCCGTTCACTTTCAGCGGATGGTTGGCTATCCGGATGCCGCTCTTCTTCCATTTCGGCCACGCGTCCAGCACGCAACCGAGCGCCGCACGGCGCAGTCTGATCGTCTCCATTGTCATAGACACACCTTTCCCGTGGTTTCAGGGGCCACGGTCGGGGGGAGGTGTGTCGTCAGCTCATGGAGTAGGTCGGTCCTTCGCGGATGGCGCGGATATGACGCCGCGCCCGCGAAGCGTCAAGCTCGCCGACGCACCCGGTACTCGGTTGTCATCCCGGAAGCGACGCCCGAAGGGCGACATTATCCGGGACTCATGAAAAAGAACAGGCTAGATCTGGGCCGATGACGCCGTCCTGCCGACAGGAAGCGGAAGGACCCGGTGTTCATGGGTCCCGTTGCTCTCGCTGCGCTCGGCCGGGATGACAATGAGAGCCTGTGCGCGGTCGAAGTTATCCCCGCCCTTCAAAACCCGCTTATCATCCCTGCACCGCTCTTCGCCGGAGGGACCGTGTGGCCACCGGAACCATGTGGGAAGGGCGGGCGGCGCCCGCGGTGAGATTCGGTCGGTTCCGGCCGGCCGAGCCTCGGGGGTCCCGATACGTCCGCCCGACCGGGACGACCGGTCCGCCGCTAGTCGAGACGGCCTTAAGGGTGGGGTGCAGTCCGCTGGCTTCGGCCGGCACGAGGCGGCCCCATGCCGGAGAGTGGAAATCGGAGATCACAAATCGCCGTGCGGGGCGCCTGAGGGGCGCCACCATTACCTATTGCGAGGCACTCTTCAGGCGCCCCGCTCCCTCCTCGCAAAGAGGAGGTGACAGCTCTTTGATAACCTCGGGCTGCACAAGCCGCGGGACGCGTGGGCGCTTGCCTCTTTGACCCCGCGATGCCTGGCTTGATCCAATACTGCAAACATGCTTGTAGTGTTGGATCATGGATGAAGCCGTCTGCCATCGCCGCGCTTGGCGCGCTTGCGCACGACGTCCGCCTCAGGGCCTTCCGCCTGCTGGTGAAGGCCGGGCCGTCCGGCCTGCCGTCGGGCGATATCGCCGGCGCGCTCGGCGTGGCGCCGACCGGCATGTCCTTCCATCTGGCGGCGCTGGAGCGCTCCGGGCTGGTGGCGGCGCGGCGCGACGGCCGCCGCATCTTCTACGCCGTTCAATACGAGGCGATGCGCCGGCTGCTCACCTTCCTCTCGGAGGATTGCTGCGACGGGCGGCCGGAGCTGTGTGGCGGGCATCGGGCTCTCCGTCGATGCCGCGCGGGAGAAAGAGATGAGCGACAAGGTCTACAACGTGCTGTTCCTGTGCACCGGCAACTCGGCGCGCTCCATCATGGCCGAGGCCATCATGGGCCGCTACGGCGCCGGCCGCTTCCGGGCCTTCTCGGCCGGCTCGCACCCGAAGGGCCAGGTGCATCCCTATGCGATCGATCTCCTGCGCAGCCTCAACTACCCGGTGGACGGCATGCGCTCGAAGAGCTGGGACGAGTTCGCCGAGCCCGGCGCGCCGGTCATGGATTTCGTCTTCACCGTCTGCGACGACGCGGCCGCCGAAGTCTGCCCGATCTGGCCGGGCCAGCCGATGAGCGCGCATTGGGGCGTGCCGGACCCGGCCGCGGTAGAGGGCAGCGAGGCGGTGAAGCGCGCCGCCTTCGTCGACGCCTTGCGCATGCTGACCAACCGCATCTCCATCTTCACCAGCCTGCCGATCGCCGGCCTCGACCGGATGTCGCTGCAGAAGCGGCTGGAGGAGATCGGCCAGCGCCGCGAGCTTGCCGCCGCGGAGCGGGTCTGACGGGCGCCGCCATGCCGCCCTACGACCTGCCGCGCCGGCTGGCGGCCGAGGCGCTCGGCACGGCCTTCCTGGTCGGCGCCGTGGTCGGCTCCGGCATCATGGCCGACGCGCTGACCGGCGACCGGGCGCTGGCGCTCCTCTGCAACACCATCCCGACCGGCGCCATCCTCGTCGTCATCATCACCATCTTCGGGCCGATCTCGGGTGCGCATTTCAATCCGGCGGTGACGTTTGCCATGCGGCTGCGGCGCGACATCTCCAATGCCGACGCCGCGCGCTATGTCCTGGCGCAGATCGTCGGCGGTATCGCCGGGGCCTGGGCGGCGCATCTCATGTTCGCGCTGCCGGTGCTGCAGCTCGGCACGGTCATGCGCACCGGGCCGGGGCAATGGCGGGCGGAAGTCGTCGCGACCTTCGGCCTGGTCGGCGTCATCCTCGGCGGCCTGCGCTTCCGCGCCGAGGCGATCCCCTGGCTGGTCGGGCTCTACATCAGCGCCGCCTACTGGTTCACCGCGTCGACGTCCTTCGCCAATCCCGCCGTCGCCATCGCCCGCGCCCTGACCGACACGTTCTCCGGCATCAGGCCGGCCGATCTGCCGGCCTTCGTCGTCGCCGAGCTGATCGGAAGCGTGCTCGCCGCCGGCGCCTTCGGCTGGCTGCTGCGGCCGCCGGAGGCAGGCCGCTCTGCATGGCGGTCGCAGGGGCCTCTTACCGAGCGAGAGCCGCAGGCCGCTAGCGATCGCTCTCCAGGATCCGCTTGACCGAATAGCCGCGCTCGGAGCGGTCCGCCCCGATCCGCGCGACGAGGAGCTCTCCGAGCAGCCCGAGGGTGAAGAACTGCACGCCGACTACGATCAGCAGGACACCCAGGCTGATCGCCGGCCGGTCGTGAATGTCCCAGCTCGGGTCCGACAGCAGGCCGGCGAGATAGAGAAAATGCGCGAGGACGAAGAAGCCGAGCACGGCCACGCCGACCGCACAGGAAATGATGCCGCCCAGCCCGAGCAGATGCATCGGCCGCCGCGCGAACCGCGTGATGAAGACCACGGTGAAGAGATCGAGCAGGCCCCTCAAATAGCGCCGCCAGCCGTATTTCGACTGTCCGTAGCCGCGCGGGTGGTTGCGCACCTTCACCTCGGTGAGCGTAAAGCCCTTCGCCCGGGCGAGCACCGGGATGTAGCGGTGCAGCTCGCCATAGATGCGGATCTCGCCGAGCACCTCGGCGCGGTAGGCTTTGAACGGGCAGTTGAAGTCGTGCAGCCCGATGCCGGTGACATTGCGCACGACCCAGTTGAAGAAGCGCGAGGGGAGGGACTTCTCCAGGTCGCCCTTGCCCTCGAACTTCCAGCCGCAGACCATGTCCACGCCCTTGCCCAGCTCTTCGAGGAAGAGGGGTATGTCGCGCGGATCGTCCTGCAGGTCGGTGTCCATGGTGATGACGAACGCGCCGCGCGCATTGTCGAAGCCGGCGCTGTATGCCGCGGCCTTGCCGAAATTGCGCCGGAACTGGATGACCCGGACATGCGGGTCTTCCTCCTGCAGCTCTTCCAGCACGTCGATCGAGCCGTCCGTGCTGCCGTCATCGACGAAGAGCAGCTCGTAATCCACCGACAGCCCGCGCATGACCTCGCCGAGCCGCGTATGCAGCTCGCGGAGATTGCCCTTCTCATCGAAGACGGGAAGCACAAGGGAGACCATGCGCTTTGGGGCGAGATCCACCTGCGCGATTGCAACCATAATGTTCGAAGACCTCAGATCTGACCAAAATGTACGAGTTCGATGCCCGATGCGGCAAGGCGCTTTCTGACCCGCGGGTCGGTCAGCGCCGCAAGCTCTCTCGCACGGTTGAGGGCATTGCCGCCATAGGGGCTCGCCGAATCCTCCGCCTCGCCGGGGTGGCACATGATCTCCGTCACGCCGGGCCGCAGGCCGGCCAGGATGCCCTCGAGCGCCTCCGCATCCAGCCGGTCCATGCAGCCGAGCCCGGCGAAGTGATCGGTCGTGCGAATGCCCGCCGCGGCGAGCTTCGGGCGCGCATTGCGCAGCAGCGTCCTGAGAACGGCGACCTTGGCGCGCGAGGCGAGGGAGCCCGCCGACGCCGCGCCCGCGCCGGGTCGCTCAACCGGAAGCCTGACCTTGCCGATGCCCAATTCCGCCGCGACCGCGAGCATCGCGTCCAGAATCCGCGGCAGGCAGTGGACATGCTTGTGCGTGTCGAGATGGGTGGGGACGAGCCCCGCGTCCAGGAGCCGCGTGACCTGTGCCCGGATCTCGGTCCTGAGGTCCGCGTCGCTCATGCGCCGGAAGCGTAGAGCAGTCCTCCAAGCCCCGCAGGGAAACGCCCGTTGCGATCGACGAGGCTCGGGACGCGCTCTGCCCCAGCCACCGGCGCGCCCCACACCAGCGTGAGATGCACGCCGACGCCAAGGCCCGGATGCGCCTTGGCAAGGGCCACGGCGTCCTCGAACGCCGGCATGTTCGCCATCATCGTCGTGGAGCTCAGCACGCCGTCGCGAAACGCGCGAACAATGCCGCGGTTGATGCCTGGCGAAAGGCCGAAATCGTCGGCATTGACGATCGCCCGCATCATGGCTGCCACCTGGCCCCGGAGCGTCCGCTCGCCGCTCGCGGCGCTCTTGCAGCGGCGACTCCTCTGCATCCCATATGCGTCTCGCTTTGCCTTCGGCGCTTTGTCGGGAGCTGCATACACGAAAGCGGCCCGGAAGCGCGACGCTTCCGGACCGCCAGAAAGTCCTGCGAGGTGCAGGGGGCCGAAAGCCCCCGAAGCCTACACGGAGTAGTACATGTCGAACTCGATGGGATGCGGCGTCATCTCGTAGCGCATGTTCTCTTCCATCTTCAGCTCGATATAGGCGTCGATCTGGTCGTCGTCGAAGACGCCGCCGGCCTTCAGGAAGTCGCGGTCGGCGTCGAGCTCGGAGAGCGCCTCGCGCAGCGAGCCGGAGACCGTCGGGATGTCCTTCAGCTCGTCCGGCGGCAGGTCGTAGAGATCCTTGTCCATCGGATCGCCCGGATGGAGCTTGTTCTTGATGCCGTCGAGCCCGGCCATCAGCATGGCCGTGAAGCCGAGATAGGGGTTGGCGCCCGGATCGGGGAAGCGCACCTCGACGCGCTTGCCCTTCGGCGAGCTGGACACCGGGATGCGGCAGGAGGCGGAGCGGTTGCGCGCCGAATAGGCGAGCAGCACCGGCGCTTCGTAGCCCGGGACCAGCCGCTTGTAGGAGTTGGTCGTCGGGTTGGTGAAGGCGTTGATCGCCTTGGCGTGCTTCAGGATGCCGCCGATGTAGTACAGGCATTCGTCCGACAGGTCGGCGTACTTGTTGCCGGCGAAGACGGGCTTGCCGTCCTTCCAGATCGACTGGTGCACGTGCATGCCCGAGCCGTTGTCGCCGAAGACCGGCTTCGGCATGAAGGTCGCCGTCTTGCCGTAGGCCTGGGCGGTCTGGTGGATGCAGTACTTGTAGATCTGCAGAGCGTCGGCGGCCTTGATGAGCGTGGTGAACTTGATGCCGAGCTCGTGCTGCGCGGCGCCGACCTCGTGGTGGTGCTTTTCCACCGCGACGCCCATCTGCGCCATGTACATCAGCATGTCGGAGCGGATGTCCTGCGCGGAATCGACCGGCGGCACGGGGAAGTAGCCGCCCTTGGTGCGCGGCCGGTGGCCGAGGTTGCCGCTCTCGTAGGCGGTGCCGCAATTGGTCGGCAGCTCGGACGAATCCACCTCGAAGCCCGTGGAGTAGGGCTCGACGGAGAAGCGCACGTCGTCGAACAGGAAGAACTCCGCTTCCGGGCCGAAATAGGCCGTGTCGCCGATACCCATCGACTGCAGATAGGCGAGCGCCTTCTTGGCCGTGGTGCGCGGATCGCGATTGTAGGGCTCGCCGGTCGAGGGCTCGAGAATGTCGCAGAAGATCGCCAGCGTCGTCTGCGCGAAGAATGGATCGATCGCACAGGACTTCCGGGTCCATCATCAGCGTCATGTCGGATTCGTTGATCGCCTTCCAGCCGGCGATCGACGAGCCGTCGAACATGATGCCGTCGGCGAAAGCGTCCTCGTCGATGGCGCTCGCGTCCATGGTGACGTGCTGCATCTTCCCGCGCGGGTCGGTGAAGCGCAGGTCGACGTATTTCACGTCATTGTCCTTGATGGTCTTCAATACCTCGGAAGCAGTGCTCATGTTTGCCTCTTCGTTGATCGATCGTCTCTAGCAGGAGGAAAAGGTGGCTGTGCCGGAACGGCGGGTCGGTTTCGGACCGGATCAGATGGCGTCGAGGCCGCTCTCGCCGGTGCGGATGCGGATGGCTTCCTCCACCGGGGAGATGAAGATCTTGCCGTCGCCGATGCGCCCGGTCTGTGCGGCGTTGCGGATCGCTTCCACAGCGCGCTCGACGAGCTCGTCGGCGAGCACCACTTCGACCTTTACCTTGGGCAGGAAGTCGACGACATATTCGGCGCCGCGATAGAGCTCGGTGTGGCCCTTCTGACGGCCGAAACCCTTGGCCTCGGTGACGGTGATGCCCTGCAGTCCGACTTCCTGCAGCGCTTCTTTCACTTCGTCCAGCTTGAAGGGTTTGATGATCGCTTCGATTTTCTTCATTCTCGCCGTACTCCAGCGCAAGGTCGTGGCCTCCCGATGCGAAGCATGAAGCATGCCAAGCGATTCGAGCCTGAAAAGACGAGTTTCGAGCGCCCGCCTTGCGCAGAAATGCGGCAACCCTGGCCTCAATCACAAGGCCGGTGAGCACGGCATTTGCACACACATGCATCATTTGCCTAAAAGATAGTCAGAAATGAGCCGGATCGAGCTGCTCACACCGGAGGAGATGGCAACGGCCGATCGGCTGACCATCGCCGGAGGCGTGGCCGGCTTCGATCTGATGCGCAAGGCCGGCGCCGCCGTGGCGGAAGCTGCCCGCGACATGGCCCCGACAGGCGACATTCTGGTCCTGGCCGGGCCCGGCAACAATGGCGGCGACGGCTTCGTAGCAGCCACGGGCCTGCGGCGGCTCGGCCGGCCGGTGCGGGTCGCGTTGCTGGGGGCGCGCGAGAGCCTGAAGCGGCGACGCAGCGCTCGCTGCGGCCGCCTATGACGGCCCGCTGGAGCCACTCGACGACACGACGGATCTCGCCGCAGCCTTGCTGATCGATGCGCTTTTCGGCGCAGGGCTGGCGCGGCCGCTCGCAGGGCGGTGTCGCCGGTCTTGTGGAGCGCGCTGAACGCCTCCGGCGCGCCGGTCCTCGCCGTCGATCTGCCGAGCGGGGTCGATGGCCGCACCGGGGCGGCGAAGGGCACCGCCGTGCAGGCCGCGCGGACCGTGACCTTCTTCCGCCTCAAGCCCGGACACCTGCTGCTGCCGGGCCGGCTTCTGTGCGGCAGGACGGAAGTCGCCGACATCGGCATTCCCGACAGCGTGCTTGGCGAGATCGGGCCTTCGACGTTTCAAAATCTGCCGGCGCTCTGGCGCAGCCACATGCGGCCGCCTGCGGCCAGGACGACCACAAATACTGCCCGCGGCCATGCCTTCGTGGTCTCGGGGCCGGCGAGCGCCACCGGCGCGGCGCGGCTTGCGGCCGCCGCGGCGCTGCGCGCCGGCGCCGGTGCCGTCACGGTGGCCTCGCCGCCGGATGCGGTGCTGGTCAACGCTGGCCAGCTCACCGCCGTCATGGTGCGCGAATGCGACGGTCCGTCGGCGACTCGCCGAACTCCTCGCCGATCCCGCGCCCGAAGTCGGTGCTGGTCGGCCCCGGCAACGGCGTCGGCGCCGAGACCCGCGCCAATGTGGAGGCCGCGCTGGCAAGCGACGGCGGCCGTGGTCCTCGATGCCGATGCGCTGACCAGCTGGACGCGACAGCCCGGAGAAGCTCTTCGCCAGCATCAAGAATACGCTTGCGGCCTGTCGTGCATGACACCGCATGAAGGCGAGTTCGGCCGCCTCTTCTCGATTGAGGGCCCGCGTCTCGACCGCGCCCGCGCTGCGGCGGAGCAGAGCGGCGCGGTGGTGGTGCTGAAGGGCTACGACACGGTGATCGCGGCGCCGGATGGCCGCGCCGCCATCAACTCCAACGCGCCGGCGGATCTCGCCACCGCGGGAAGCGGCGACGTGCTCTCCGGCATCATCGCCGGCCTCCTGGCGCAGGGGCTGCCCGGCTTCGAGGCGGCGGCCGCCGGGCGTTTGGATGCACGGCGCGGCGGGCGACGCCGTGGGCCGTGGGCTCATCGCGGAGGACCTGCCGCCGGCCATCCCGGCGGTCCTGAGGCAGCTCGACCTCGACATCGGTTGAGCGCCGCCGCAGGAGCGCTGAAATGCCGGCTTTGCCGGGGCCGACAACCCTTGCCCGTCCCCGCGGGTTGCTTTAGGAGCGCGGTCTCGACACGGGCGCCCATTCCACGCGGCTCCGTGCGGGCGTGGTGGAATTGGTAGACACGCAGGATTTAGGTTCCTGTGGGCTTAGCCCGTGGGGGTTCAAGTCCCTCCGCCCGCACCAGCCTTCGCACTTCGTGCTTCGGCTTGGGGGGCCAAGGGAAGCCGACAGGAAGAAGGCCGCCGCGCGCAAAGCTCCGCAGGAGCGACGGCGGGCGGGGATACCGGACGACGGGGCGCGAAACACGAGCTGTTCAGGACGATTGGTATGCAAGTGAACGAAACCCTCTCTGAGGGGCTGAAGCGCGGTTTGACTGTGACCATCCCGGCGACGGAGCTGGACGCGCGCCTGAGCGACCGGCTCGCCGAGCTGAAGACACGCGTTCAGATCAAGGGCTTCCGGCCCGGCAAGGTTCCCGTCAACCACCTGCGCCGCGTCTACGGCAAGTCGGCCATGGCCGAGATCGTCGAGAAGATGGTCGGCGAGAGCATGCAGCAGGCGCTCTCCGATCGCGGCGAGCGCGCGGCGACGCAGCCGAAGGTCGAGATGACGGAGGACGAGAAGGAGGCCATCGAGGTCCTGGAAGGCCGTGCCGACCTTATCTTCACGCTCGAATACGAGGTGCTGCCGGATTACGAGCTCGGCGACTTCAAGGGGCTGAAGATCGAGCGCCCCGTCGTCGACGTCTCCGACGAGGAAGTCGAGGAGCGGCTGAAGCAGATCGCCGAAAGCGCCCGCTCGTATGACCCGGTGGAGCGCGCCGCCGAGAACGGCGACAAGGTGACTTTCGACTATGTCGGCAAGACCGACGGCGAGGAGTTCGAGACCAGCACCACCTCGATCGTGCTCGGTTCCGGCCAGTTCATCCCCGGCTTCGAGGAGCAGCTCGTCGGCGTGAAGGCCGGCGACAAGAAGATCGTCGAGGTGACGTTCCCGGACGAGTACCAGGCGACGGAGCTGGCCGGCAAGGCGGCGACGTTCGACATCACCGTCAACGAGGTGGCCGCAGCCGGGCGAGCTGGTGCTCGACGACGAGTTCGCCAAGCGGCTCGGGCTGGAGTCGATCGACAAGCTGCGCGAGACGATCCGCCAGCAGACGGAAAGCGAATACGGGCAGGCCACCCGCCAGCAGGTCAAGCGGCAGATGCTCGATCAGCTCGACGAGATGCACACCTTCCCGCTGCCGGAAAAGCTCGTCGAGCAGGAGTTCGAGAACATCTGGCGGCAGGTGATGCACGACGTGGAGCATCACGGAAAATCGTTCGAATCGGAGGGCACGACCGAGGAGGCGGCGCGCAACGACTACCGCCGCATCGCCGAGCGGCGGGTGCGCCTCGGCCTGGTGCTCGCCAAGATCGGCGAGACCGCCGAGGTCAACGTGACCGACGAGGAGTTGCAGGGCGCGCTCTACAATCAGGCCAGGCAGTTCCGTGGCCAGGAGCGGGAGGTCTTCGAATATTACCGCAAGAACCCGGACGCGCTGCAGGCGCTACGCGCCCCGATCTTCGAGGAGAAAGTGGTGGATTACGTGCTGGAGTTCGCCGACGTGACCGACAAGACGGTCACCAAGGAGGAGCTTGAGGCGCTCGGGGAGGAAGAAGACGAGGGGCACCACCACCACGATCACGATCACGACGATCACGATCACTAGCCGCGCGGGATTTTGCGCCGCTTGCGACCGCGCCGGGGGATAGCGGGAGCCCTCCGGCGGGGGCCCTCAGTTTCACCTTGCGCGCGATGGCCGCGCCCGCGAGGATTTGTCGGGGCTTGGGGGCAGGCTATAAGGCACATATCTGACAAAGGATTCGCCGGCCGTTTGTGATTCCCTCCTCTTTCCTCAGGTAGCTGACCGACATGAGAGACCCGCTCGACACATATATGCAGGTGCTTGTCCCGATGGTCGTGGAGCAGACCAATCGCGGCGAGCGTGCCTACGACATCTATTCCCGCCTCCTGAAGGAGCGGATCATCTTCATCACCGGGCCGATCGAGGACCACATGGCGGCGCTGGTCTGCGCCCAGCTGCTGTTTCTTGAGGCGGAGAACCCCAAGAAGGAAATCGCCATGTACATCAACTCCCCGGGCGGGGTGGTGACGTCCGGAATGGCGATTTACGATACGATACAGTTCGTTAAGCCGGCTGTTTCTACGCTGTGCATCGGTCAGGCGGCCTCGATGGGCTCGATGCTCCTTTGCGCCGGGGAAAAAGGCATGCGTTTTGCGACCCCGAATGCCCGGATCATGGTGCATCAGCCCTCCGGCGGGTTCCAGGGCCAGGCCTCCGACATCGAGCGGCACGCCGAGGACATCATCAAAATGAAGCGTCGGCTCAATGAGATATACGTGAAACATACCGGCCAGACCTACGAATCGATCGAAACGACCCTGGATCGTGACTATTTCATGAGCGCCGAGCAGGCCCGCGATTTCGGCCTGGTTGACGAGGTCATCACGACCCGCGCCGCGCTGGAGAAGGCGGGCGGGGAGGAGGCGTGATCGGAATTCCACAATCCCGATCCGACCATTAAGTTAATCTTGAAAAGTTCCGCGCAAGGATGGTTCGATATGCGAGCTTCGATATGCGAGCTAAAAAGAGCCAAGGTCGCGGAATGGCATATAATGTGCACGGCGCGTGCTGAGCGAGGGTTGAGAACATGAGCAAGATCAGCGGTTCCGGGGGCGGTGGCGAAGGCAAGAACACGCTCTATTGCTCGTTCTGCGGCAAGAGCCAGCACGAAGTTCGCAAGCTCATTGCGGGGCCGACGGTCTTCATCTGCGATGAATGCGTCGAGCTGTGCATGGATATCATCCGCGAGGAGAACAAATCCTCGCTGGTGAAATCCGGCGACGGCGTCCCCACGCCGCTGGAAATCTTCGAGGTGCTCAACGACTACGTGATCGGCCAGGACCACGCCAAGAAGGTCCTCTCGGTCGCGGTGCACAATCACTACAAGCGCCTCAACCACGCCGCCCGCAACAACGACGTGGAGCTGGCGAAGTCGAACATCCTGCTGATCGGCCCGACCGGCTGCGGCAAGACGCTGCTGGCGCAGACGCTGGCGCGCATCCTCGATGTCCCCTTCACCATGGCCGACGCCACCACGCTGACGGAAGCCGGCTATGTCGGTGAGGATGTCGAGAACATCATTCTGAAGCTGCTGCAATCGGCCGACTACAATGTCGAGCGCGCGCAGCGCGGCATCGTCTATATCGACGAGGTCGACAAGATCTCGCGCAAGTCCGACAACCCCTCCATCACCCGCGACGTGTCGGGCGAGGGCGTGCAGCAGGCGCTGCTGAAGATCATGGAAGGCACGGTCGCCAGCGTGCCTCCGCAGGGCGGCCGCAAGCATCCGCAGCAGGAGTTCCTGCAGGTCGACACGACCAACATCCTGTTCATCTGCGGCGGCGCCTTCGCCGGGCCTCGACAAGATCATCTCCGACCGCGGCCGCAAGACGTCGATCGGATTCGGCGCGACGGTGGAGTCTCCCGAGGACCGCAAGACCGGCGAGCTGTTCCGTCAGGTCGAGCCGGAGGATCTGCTGAAGTTCGGCCTGATCCCGGAGTTCGTCGGCCGCCTGCCGGTCGTGGCGACGCTTGAGGATCTCGACGAGCCGGCGCTCGTGCAGATCCTGACGGAGCCGAAGAACGCGCTGGTGAAGCAGTACCAGCGGCTGTTCGAGATGGAGAACGTGGAGCTGAACTTCCACGCCGATGCGCTGAACGCCATCGCCAAGCAGCGCCATCGAGCGCAAGACCGGCGCGCGCGGGCTGCGCTCCATCATGGAAGCGATCCTGCTGGAGACGATGTTCGATCTGCCCGGCCTCGACGGCGTCGAGGAGGTGGTCATTTCCGGCGATGTGGTGAACGGCAATTCACGTCCGCTGTATATTTACGGCGAGCGGGCGGTCGAAGAACACCACAATGCCGGGCGTTCCGCATGAGCGCTGGAACCCCTGCGGATCCCGCCGACGGAATACGCCGCCGGCGGCCTTGAAGCTGAGCGTTCGCGTTTCCACCTAACCCGGCAACACCGGCGCGCTTCTGGCGGCTCCCAGCCGCCGCCTACAGCTTCTGGGAGCGGTTTTGACGGTGGCGCGCCTTCATCTAAACTGAGATTCGCTCGCCTCGGCCTTTGGCGAGGTGGGCGAAGTTCGAAGGAAAAACGATGACCGAAAACCCGCGTCTTATCGGCGTCCC
The DNA here is from genome assembly GCA_963801225.1 of uncultured Alphaproteobacteria bacterium. Lineage (GTDB taxonomy): Bacteria > Pseudomonadota > Alphaproteobacteria > Rhizobiales > Afifellaceae > DASWJZ01. The sequence continues at coordinate 147,920 of CAWDED010000012.1, read as the reverse complement.
CTCCGGAGAGAGCACCTTTCCGGTTTTGCCGCTCCGGGACATCGTGGTCTTTCCGCATATGATCGTGCCGCTTTTCGTCGGCCGCGAGAAATCGATCAATGCGCTCGAAGAGGTGATGCGGGCCGACAAGCAGATTCTGCTCGCGACCCAGAAGGACGCCGGCGACGACGATCCTTCGCCGGAGGCCATCTTCGAGGTCGGCACGCTGGCCACCGTGCTGCAGCTGCTGAAGCTGCCCGACGGCACCGTGAAGGTGCTGGTGGAGGGGCGCGACCGCGCGCAGATTCTCCGCTACACCGAGCGCGACAATTTCTTCGAGGCGGAAGCCCGCATCCTGACCGAGACGGTCGGCGAGGAGGTCGAGGTGGAAGCGCTCTCGCGCTCCGTGGTGTCCGAGTTCGAGAACTACGTGAAGCTCAACAAGAAGGTGAGCCCCGAGGTCATCTCGGCGGTCTCCAACATCGAGGACTATTCCAAGCTCGCCGATACGGTCGCGCACCATCTGGCCGTGCGCATTCCGGAGAAGCAGGAGATCCTTGCGCTCACCTCCGTCGCCGAGCGGCTGGAGAAGGTGCTCGGCATGATGGAGAGCGAGATCTCCGTCCTGCAGGTGGAGCGGCGCATCCGCTCGCGCGTCAAGCGCCAGATGGAGAAGACGCAGCGCGAGTACTATCTCAACGAGCAGATGAAGGCGATCCAGAAGGAGCTCGGCGACGGCGAGGACGGCCGCGACGAGCTGCGCGAGCTGGAAGAGCGCATCGGCAAGACGAAGCTCTCCAAGGAGGCGCGCGAGAAGGCCGAGCTGGAGCTGAAGAAGCTGCGCCAGATGAGCCCGATGTCGGCCGAGGCGACCGTCGTGCGGAACTATCTCGACTGGCTGCTCGGCATCCCCTGGAAGAAGCGCTCGCGCGTCAGGAACGACCTGGCCTTCGCCGAGGAGGTGCTGAACGCCGACCATTACGGCCTGGAGAAGGTCAAGGAGCGCATCGTCGAGTATCTCGCCGTGCAGAGCCGCGCCAACAAGCTGAAGGGGCCGATCCTGTGCCTCGTCGGCCCTCCCGGCGTCGGCAAGACCTCGCTCGGCAAGTCGATCGCCAAGGCGACGGGCCGCGAGTTCGTGCGCATGTCGCTCGGCGGCGTGCGCGACGAGGCGGAGATCCGCGGCCACCGGCGCACCTATATCGGCTCCATGCCCGGCAAGGTCGTCCAGTCGATGCGCAAGGCCAAGAAGTCCAACCCGCTCTTCCTGCTCGACGAGATCGACAAGATGGGCATGGACTTCCGCGGCGATCCGTCTTCGGCGCTGCTTGAGGTGCTCGACCCGGAGCAGAACTCGACGTTCATGGACCACTATCTGGAGGTCGAATACGACCTCTCGGACGTGATGTTCGTGACCACGGCGAACACGCTCAACATCCCGCCGCCGCTGATGGACCGGATGGAGATCATCCGCATCGCCGGCTACACCGAGGATGAGAAGGTCGAGATCGCGCGGCGGCACCTGCTGCCGAAGCTGGAGCGCGATCACGGGCTGCGCAAGAAGGAGTTCGAGATCGACGACGGCGCGCTCCGCACCATCATCCGCCGCTACACGCGGGAGGCGGGCGTGCGCAATCTGGAGCGCGAGCTGGCGACCCTGTCGCGCAAGGTCGTGAAGGAGCTTCTCACCTCCGACGCCAAGACGGTGCAGATCGACGGCGGAGAACCTGGAGAACTATCTCGGCGTGCCGCGCTATCGCTACGGCGAGATCGAGCGCGAGGACCAGGTCGGCGTTGTGACCGGGCTTGCGTGGACGGAGTTCGGCGGCGAGCTGTTGACGGTGGAAGGCGTCATGATGCCCGGCAAGGGCAAGATGACCGTCACCGGCAACCTGCGCGACGTGATGAAGGAGTCGATCTCCGCGGCGGCATCCTATGTGCGCTCGCGGGCGATCGACTTCGGAATCAAGCCGCCGCTCTTCGACAAGCAGCGACATCCACGTGCACGTGCCGGAGGGGGCGACGCCGAAGGACGGGCCCTCCGCCGGCATCGCCATGGTGACGGCGATCGTCTCCGTGATGACCGGCATCCCGGCCCGCAAGGACGTCGCCATGACCGGCGAGATCACGCTGCGCGGCCGCGTGCTGCCGATCGGCGGCCTGAAGGAGAAGCTGCTGGCCGCACTCAGAGGTGGTATCAAGACGGTGCTCATTCCGGAGGAAAACGCCAAGGATTTGGCGGAGATACCGGACAACGTGAAGAGCGGGCTTGATATTATCCCGGTCGGCCGCATGGGCGAGGTGCTGACCCACGCGCTGGCGAGGGAGCCGGAGCCGACTGGAATGGACTGAGCCGGAGCAGGAAGCCGCCCAGGCCTCCGTCGGTGAGGACGAGGCCGGAAGCGGCATGGTTGCGCACTGAGCGCCATCGTGGAAAAAGCAAGGTCGCCCCTTCGCGGGCGGCCTTTTTTTGTTGCAAATCCAGCGATTCCGGGCTTTGCAGTCCCTGAGAGAGGCAAGCGCACCTGATCGAATCGATGCGTGCAGGGCGCGGCACGAATTTTCTGACAGTCTCAATGAGAGGAGAATTGAGGATGAACAAGGGCGACCTCGCGGCGGCAGTGGCGGACAAGACCGGAATGTCAAAATCATCGGCGACCCAAGCCGTTGAGGCGGTTTTCGACTGCATCACGAGTTCCTTGAAGAATGGCGAGGAGGTGCGCGTCCTCGGCTTCGGCAACTTCACGGTCACCAGGCGCGCTGCCAGCACCGGCCGCAACCCGCAGACCGGCGAGCCGATGCAGATCAAGGCGTCGAACCAGGCGAAGTTCAAGCCGGGCAAGGGGCTGAAGGACACGCTGAACCCCTAAGGCTCGCGGTACCATCTTCTGATTGTAGAAAGCCCCGCCCGTTGCGGGGCTTTCAGGTTTTTGGCGGCAGCGCCGCTGCGCTTGCGGCGCCGTCCCTTCAGGCGGCATGACTTTCGGTGCACCGTTCGGCATTGAATAGTCTCCGCCGCGGGCGGTTAGCTCAGCTGGTCAGAGCACCTGGTTTACACCCAGGGGGTCGGGAGTTCGAACCTCTCACCGCCCACCAGCCTCCGCCGCGAAGCGGGTTGCCGCGCCGTGGTCCGCAGGACGAAGGCGAACCTTTGGGACTGTGATATGGAAAAGCAACGCATTCGCGTTGAGCAGCACGGCGGGATCGGGCTTCTGTGGCTCGCCGGCTGGCTGTTCACCATCGGATATCTCAAGCTCTCGTTCTGGAAGGGAGCCTTGGCGCTCATCGTCTGGCCCTATTTCATAGGTGCCGATCTGGCAGCGGCTCAAAGCGCGATCCTGCCATAGGCACGCCGCGCGCGCTCCGCCCGCAGCCCCGCGGCTTCGCTTGACTTGCCCTGTCCAAGCCCCTATCTCGCAGCGGCCCGCGGGGGTGTAGCTCAGTTGGTTAGAGTGCCGGCCTGTCACGCCGGAGGTCGCGGGTTCGAGCCCCGTCACTCCCGCCATTTCCTGTCCATGATCGAACGCGCTCCTCTGGCTCGCTCCGGGCCATGGCAGAGTTGAAGCGGATACTCATTCCCCCCAAATAACACCCACCTTGTCGTGACCGGAGCGGTGGATTTGGGCCTGCCCAATCCCCCCGTTCAGAACCATGCGTTTCGCGCTCGCCGTCCTTCTCCTGCTTTTCGCCGACGCTGCCGTGGCGCAGCGGCCCGACACGCTCGGCATGAGCTGTGTCCAAGCCCAGAGCCTGGTGGCCTCGCGCGGGGCCGTGGTGCTGAGTACCGGCCCCAACACCTTCGACCGGTTCGTCGCGTCCTCGCGATATTGCGGACTGGGTGAATATGCTGAGCCGGCTACGGCCCCGACCCGCGACAGTGCGCGCTGCGCGCTTGGCTATGCTTGCCGGCTCGGCCCTCCGTTCTGGGAGGACGACGTCTTCGACTGACCCCGCCGGCCGCGCGAATCGTGCAGAAGCGGGCTTGATCGCCACTCCGAAGGCGATATGTGGAGGCGGAGTTGGCCGCAGGTCTCCGCGCCGCGTCCCGGCGCCGCGATGAACGGCGTTGACCGGACGCGCGCGGTGGCTAGATTGGCCGGCGTTGTTGCACCGCAGCAGGAGCGCTCATGGAAGCCCTTCTCCAGAGCTATCTGCCCATCGTCATCTTCATCGGCGTGGCGCTCGTCATCGGGCTGGCGCTGCTCGTGGCGCCGTTCATCGTCGCCTACAAGCAGCCCGATTCGGAGAAGCTCTCCGCCTATGAATGCGGCTTCGCCGCCTTTGACGATGCGCGCATGAAGTTCGACGTGCGCTTCTATCTGGTCGCCATCCTGTTCATCATCTTCGATCTGGAGGTGGCGTTCCTGTTCCCCTGGGCGGTCGCCTTCAAGAGTGTGGGCTGGTTCGGCTTCTGGTCGGTGATGGTCTTCCTCGGCGTGCTGACCATCGGCTTCATCTACGAATGGAAGAAAGGCGCGCTGGAATGGGATTGACCGGCCCCGCCGCGCCGATCGCGCGCGAGCCGCAGCAGCCGCTCGCGCGCGGGATGACCCGTTCTTCACCGAGGTGAACAACGAGCTCGCCGACAAGGGCTGGCTCGTCACCTCCACCGACGAGCTCATCACCTGGGCGCGCACCGGCTCGCTGATGTGGATGACCTTCGGGCTCGCCTGCTGCGCGGTGGAGATGATGCAGGTGTCGATGCCGCGCTACGACGTGGAGCGCTTCGGCTTCGCGCCGCGCGCCAGCCCGCGCCAGTCCGACGTGATGATCGTCGCCGGCACGCTGTGCAACAAGATGGCGCCGGCGCTGCGCAAGGTCTACGACCAGATGCCGGAGCCGCGCTACGTCATCTCCATGGGCTCCTGCGCCAATGGCGGCGGCTACTACCATTATTCCTATTCGGTGGTGCGCGGCTGCGACCGCATCGTGCCGGTCGACATCTACGTGCCCGGCTGCCCGCCGACGGCGGAGGCGCTGCTCTACGGCGTGCTGCTTCTGCAGAAGAAGATCCGCCGCACCGGCACGATCGAGCGCTGAGCAATGAACGCATTCTCTCCCGAAAAGCGCGGCCTTGCGGACATCGCCGCCCGTGTGACCGAGGTGCTCGGCGCCGCGCATCGAGGCGCAGAAGACGCCTACGAGGAGCTGACGATCACCGTCGCGCCGGAGGCGATCGTCGAGGTCGTCACCATGCTTCGCGACGACCCGGAGCTGCGCTTCGTCTCGTTCATCGACATTTGCGGCGTCGACTGGCCGGAGCGCGAGAAGCGCTTCGACGTCGTCTACCACTTCCTCAGCCCCTACACGAACCACCGCATCCGCATCAAAGTGATGACCGACGCGGAGACGGCCGTGCCGTCGCTCAGCGACGTCTTTCCGGCCGCCACCTGGTTCGAGCGCGAGGCCTACGACTTCTACGGCATCCTGTTCTCCGGCAATCCGGATTTCCGCCGCATCCTCACCGACTACGGCTTCCGCGGCCATCCGCTCCGGAAGGACTTTCCGACCACCGGCTTCGTGGAGCTGCGCTACTCCAACGAGCTGAGCGCCGCGTCGTCTACGAGCCGGTCAAGCTGCCGCAGGAGTTCCGCAACTTCGATTTCCTCTCGCCCTGGGAGGGGACGGATTATGTCCTGCCGGGCGACGAGAAGGCGGACCACTGATGGCAGAGGCCGACGTCCGCAACTTCAACATCAACTTCGGGCCGCAGCATCCGGCCGCGCATGGCGTGCTGCGGCTTGTGCTGGAATTGGACGGCGAGGTCGTCGAGCGCGTCGATCCGCATATCGGGCTGCTGCACCGCGGCACCGAGAAGCTGCTGGAGACCAAGACCTATCTCCAGGCGATGCCGTATTTCGACCGGCTCGACTACGTCGCGCCGATGAACCAGGAGCACGCCTTCTGCCTGGCGGTGGAGCGGCTCTTGGGGCTCGAGGTGCCGAAGCGCGGACAGCTGATCCGCGTGCTCTATTCGGAGATCGGCCGGCTCCTTTCGCATCTCCTCAACGTCACCACGCAGGCGATGGACGTCGGCGCGCTCACGCCGCCGCTCTGGGGCTTCGAGGAGCGCGAGAAGCTCATGGTCTTCTACGAGCGCGCCTCCGGCAGCCGCATGCATGCGGCCTATTTCCGCCCGGGCGGGGTGCACCAGGACCTGCCGCCCAAGCTGGTCGACGATATCGGCGCATTCTGCGATCCCGTTCCTCAAGGTGTGTCGACGACCTCGAGGAGCTTCTGACCGGCAACCGCATCTTCAAGCAGCGCAACGTCGATATCGGCGTGGTCAGCCTGGAGGATGCGTGGAAGTGGGGCTTTTCCGGCGTGATGGTGCGCGGCTCCGGCGCCGCCTGGGACTTGCGCAAGGCGCAGCCCTACGAGTGCTACGACGAGATGGAGTTCGACATCCCGGTCGGCAAGAACGGCGACTGCTACGACCGCTATCTCATCCGCATGATCGAGATGCGCGAAGCGACGCGCATCATGAAGCAGTGCGTGGAGAAGCTTGCTTCGGCGGAGGGTGCCGGCCCGGTCTCCGTCGTCGACAACAAGATCGTGCCGCCCAAGCGCCCTGAGATGAAGCGCTCCATGGAAGCGCTCATCCATCACTTCAAGCTCTACACCGAAGGCTTCCACGTGCCGGAGGGCGAGGTCTACGCCGCGGTGGAGGCGCCGAAGGGCGAGTTCGGCGTCTATCTCGTCGTCCGACGGCACCAACAAGCCGTATCGCTGCAAGATCCGCGCGCCCGGCTTCGCCCACCTGCAGGCGATGGATTTCCTCTGCCGCGGCCACATGCTGGCCGATGTTTCGGCCATCCTCGGCTCCATCGACATCGTGTTCGGCGAGGTGGACCGCTAGCGGCGGGACCGAATCCCTTCCGGTTGCGTCGAATTCGTCACAAATCCCGGACTTCGGCGGATTTGCCGCGGTGCAGCACTGGCCTTTTGTCGACGCATTTGCTAGAACCGCCTCAGTCCCAAGACAGTCGACTGGATTACGAGGTTCATGGCCGTCCGTCGCCTCGCGGAAACGCAACCTGAAAGCTTCGCGTTCACCCCGGACAACCGTGCGTGGGCGGAGGGCCAGATCGCCAAATTCCCGGAGGGCCGCCAGGCGTCCGCCGTGATCCCGCTGCTGTGGCGGGCGCAGGAGCAGGAGGGCTGGGTCACCAAGCCGGCGATCGAATGCGTCGCCGAGATGCTCGGCATGCCGGTGATTCGCGTGCTGGAGGTCGCGACCTTCTACACGATGTTCCATCTGGAGCCGGTCGGGACCAAGGCGCATGTGCAGGTCTGCGGCACCACGCCGTGCATGCTGGCCGGGTCCGACGCGATCTTCGACGTCTGCCGCAGGCGCATCCACCCCGAGCCGCACCACGTCTCCGCCGACGGCGCGTTCTCCTGGGAGGAGGTCGAGTGCCTCGGCGCCTGCGTGAACGCGCCGATGGTGCAGATCGTCCCCGACACCTACGAGGACCTGACGCCGGAGAGCTTCGAGGCGCTGCTCGACGCGTTCGAGCGCGGCGAGACGCCGACGCCCGGGCCGCAGAACGGCCGCCACAACTCCATGCCGATCAACGGGCTGACCTCGCTCACCGAGATCGAATACGCGGCCACCGATGTGCCGCACGTCCGGCGTTCTTGGGTCGGGCGCTTCGGAAAAAGCACCGAGCGGCAAGGACAGCTGAGCATGCTCGCCGACAAGGACCGCATCTTCACCAACATCTACGGCCTGCACGATCCCGGGCCTGAAGGGCGCGCGCTCGCGCGGCCATTGGGACGGCACCAAGGCGATCCTGGAGAAGGGCCGCGAGGCGATCGTCGACGAGATCAAGGCGTCGGGCCTGAGGGGCAGGGGCGGCGCCGGCTTTCCCGACCGGCCTCAAATGGTCGTTCATGCCCAAGGAGATCGGCGACCGGCCGCACTACCTTGTCGTCAATGCCGACGAATCGGAGCCCGGCACCTGCAAGGACCGGGACATCATGCGGCACGACCCGCATACGCTGGTCGAAGGCTGCCTGGTCGCCTCCTTCGCCATGGGCGCGCATGCCGCCTTCATCTACATCCGCGGCGAATATATCCGCGAGCGCGAGGCGCTGCAGCGCGCCGTCGACGAGGCCTACGAGGCGAAGCTCATCGGCAAGGACAACGTCCACGGCTGGGACTTCGACATCATCATCACGCACGGCGCCGGCGCCTATATCTGCGGCGAGGAGACGGCGCTCCTGGAGAGCCTGGAGGGCAAGAAGGGCCAGCCGCGGCTGAAGCCGCCGTTCCCGGCGAACATGGGCCTCTACGGCTGCCCGTCCACGGTCAACAACGTGGAGTCCATCGCCGTCGCCCCGACCATCATGCGGCGCGGCGCGGCCTGGTTTTCAAGCTTCGGCCGGCCCAACAACACCGGCACCAAGCTCTTCAACATCTCCGGCCACGTGAACACGCCCTGCACGGTGGAGGAATCGATGTCGATTCCCTTCCGCGAGCTGATCGAGAAGCATGCCGGCGGCGTGCGCGGCGGCTGGGACAATCTCAAGGCCATGATCCCGGGCGGCTCGTCCTGCCCGATCATCCCGGCGCACTCAGTGCGACGAGGCGATCATGGATTTCGACGGCATGCGCGACCTGAAGTCGAGCTTCGGCACGGCCGCCGTCATCGTCATGGACAAGTCGACCGACGTGGTCCGGGCCATCACCCGCATCTCCTACTTCTACAAGCACGAGAGCTGCGGCCAGTGCACGCCCTGCCGCGAGGGCATGGGCTGGATGTGGCGCGTGCTCACGCGCATGTGCCGCGGCGAGGCGGAGAAGCGCGAGATCGACATGCTGCTGGAGGTCACCAAGCAGATCGAGGGCCACACGATCTGCGCCTTCGCCGACGGCGCGGTGTGGCCGGTGCAGGGCCTCATCCGCCATTTCCGCCACGAGATCGAGGAGCGGATCGACCAGTACACCGCCAGGGCCGGGTCGGCCGAGCCGATCATGCAGGCGGCGGAGTGACGGCGATGAAGCTGCACAAGACGAAAGAGCGGCTGGAGGTGACGGCGTCGGATCTGTCCGGCTCCGTGTTCGACGACGTGAACCTCTCCGGGCGCGTCGTTCGAGAACGTCAACCTGTCGGGGGCGTCGCTCGCATGACATCAACATGTCGGGCTGGCGCGTCGACAAGGTGAACTTCGCCGGGCTGAAGCTGACGAATGCCAATCTGGCCGGCGCTTCGATCAGCAATTGCCGCCTGGAGGGCATGACGATCGAGGGGATCGAGGTCACGGAGCTGCTGGCGGCCTACAAAGCCAACGCCAAAGACGCGGCGGAGTGACGGCGATGTCCGCGCGCGCACAACAAGCAAGCCAGACTGAAAGAAAAAGAGCGAAGGGAAGAGACATGCCCAAGACCGGAGGGACGCGGCGCCCGCTGGAGCGCACGCAGAAGGCCAAGAAAATTCGCCCGAGCGCGCCGTTCCTGGAGACGCGCGCACGCTCGATCCTGTCCGCCATGGTGACGGAGGTGGCGGCCGAGCCGACGAATACGCAGGACCTGCAATTGCCGGAGCGCCGCCCGTCGTGGTGGCGGCCTGATGCGGAGACGCTGCGAGATTCTCGATCGACGATTTTGCCACGCGCGCGCTCGCCAAGATCGCCCGCCACGGCGCGAGCCTTGAGCTCGACGGCGCGAAGCACGACGCGGAAGACCTGGTGTCGCTCGCCAAGAACGTGAAGGACGACGCGCATCTGAAGATCAACAACAGCGGGACGTTCACGGCGGATGAGCTTGCCGCGATCGCCCGCAGCGCGCCCGGACAGGTGATCTTTGCCTGACCGGGCCGAGCAAACGCAAGAGCGCACGGAACGGAGGCGCATGAGCGACCTGCGCAAGATCATCGTCGACGGGCGGGAGGTCGAGGTTCCGGCCCACTACACGCTGCTCCAGGCCTGCGAGGAGGCGGGCGCGGAGATCCCGCGTTTCTGCTTCCATGAGCGGCTGTCGATCGCCGGCAATTGCCGCATGTGCCTGGTGGAGCTGAAGGGCGCGCCGAAGCCGGTCGCGTCCTGCGCCTGGGGCGTGCGCGACTGCCGCCCCGGCCCGAACGGCGAGCCGCCGGAGGTGCTGACGCGCTCCGAGCTGACCAAGAAGGCGCGCGAAGGGGTGATGGAGTTCCTGCTCATCAACCACCCGCTCGACTGCCCGATCTGCGACCAGGGCGGCGAATGCGACCTGCAGGACCAGGCCATGGCCTATGGCGTGGATTCCTCGCGCTTCCACGAGAACAAGCGGGCGGTGGAGGACAAGTATATCGGCCCGCTGGTGAAGACGATCATGACGCGCTGCATCCACTGCACGCGCTGCATCCGCTTCTCCACCGAGGTCGCCGGCGTGTCGGAGCTCGGCGCCACCGGGCGCGGCGAGGACATGGAGATCACGACCTATCTGGAGCGCGCGATGACGTCGGAGCTCCAGTCGAACGTCGTCGACCTCTGCCCGGTCGGCGCGCTGACCTCGAAGCCCTATGCGTTCAAGGCGCGGCCGTGGGAGCTGATCCAAGACGGAATCGATCGACGTGATGGACGCGCTCGGCTCCAACATCCGCGTCGATGCGCGCGGCAAGGCGGTGATGCGCATCCTGCCGCGCATGAACGAGGCGGTGAACGAGGAGTGGATCTCCGACAAGACGCGCCACTGCGTCGACGGGCTCGGCGTGCAGCGCCTCGACCGGCCCTATGTCCGCGTCGACGGCAAGGCTGCAGCCGGCGACCTGGCAGGAGGCCTTCGCGGCCATCGCCGAACGCGTCGCCGCCACGTCCGGCGAGAAGATCGGCGCCATCGCCGGTGATCTCGCGAGCGTGGAGGAGATGTTCGCGCTGAAGCTCCTGATGGAGAGCCTCGGCTCGAAGAACATCGACTGCCGGCAGGACGGCGCGGCGCTCGACCCGGCGCTCGGGCGCGGCAGCTACATCTTCAACACCACCGTCGCCGGCATCGAATCTGCCGACGCGGTGCTGATCGTCGGCTCCAATCCGCGCCGCGAAGCGCCGGTCCTGAACGCCCGCATCCGCAAGCGCTGGCGCGCTGGGCAACCTGCCGATCGGCGTGATCGGCGAGGAGGCGGACCTCACCTACGCCTACGAGCATCTCGGCGCGGGGCCGGATTCGCTCTCGCGCCTCATCGGCGGCGAGGGCGATTTCTATCGAGGCGCTGAAGGCGCCGAGCGGCCGCTCATCATCGTGGGGCAGGGCGCGCTGACGGGCGAGAACGGCGCCGCCGTGCTCTCCGCCGCGGCGCGGCTTGCCGCCGATGTCGGCGCGATCGAGCGACGGCTGGACTGGGCCTCTCCATCCTGCACACCGCGGCCGCGCGGGTCGGCGGCCTCGACATCGGCTTCGTGCCGGGCGAGGGCGGTCTCGGCGCGCGCGACATGGCGGCGGACGGCAAGCTCGACGTGCTTTTCCTGCTCGGCGCCGACGAGATCGCCATGCCGCCGGCAGGTCCGGGCCCTTCGTCGTCTATGTCGGCACGCATGGCGATGCCGGCGCGCACCGCGCCGACGTCATCCTTCCCGGCGCCGCCTACACGGAGAAGTCCGGCACCTACGTCAACACCGAGGGCCGCGTGCAGCTCGGCAACCGCGCCGCCTTCCCGCCGGGCGACGCGCGCGAGGACTGGTCGATCCTGCGGGCGCTCTCTGCCGTGCTCGGCAAGACGCTGCCTTTCGACAGCCTGTCCGAGCTGCGCGCGAAGCTCTGCGAGGCGCTATCCGCATCTTGCCGAGATCGACGCGATCAAGCCGGCGGAGCGCGCCGATTTCGGCACGCGTCGCTGCGCTGGGCGGCTCCGTCGCCGGGCCGGCCTTCGTCAGCCCGATCAGGGACTTCTACCTCACCAACCCGATCGCCCGCGCCTCCGCGACGCTCGCCGAATGCTCCGCCATGCATCTCGGCCCGGTATCGGAAGCGGCAGAATAGGAAGGCGGCGCCAGGTCCATGCACGTCTTTCTCACCGACTACGTCGTGCCCGGCGCCATCATCGCCGTCGAGAGCGTCGTGCTGATGGTGGTGCTGCTCATCGGCGTCGCCTACCTGCTCTACGCCGACCGCAAGATCTGGGCGGCGGTGCAGATGCGGCGCGGGCCGAACGTCGTCGGGCCGTGGGGCCTGCTGCAATCCTTCGCCGACCTTCTGAAGTTCGTGCTGAAGGAGCCGGTCATCCCGGCGCCGGCCAACAAGGCGATCTTCCTGCTGGCGCCGCTCGTCAGCGTGCTCCTGACGCTCTCCGCCTGGGCGGTCATTCCGGTCAGTGCCGGCTGGGTGATCGCCAACATCAATGTCGGCATCCTCTACGTCTTCGCCATCGCCTCGCTGGAGGTCTACGGCGTCATCATGGGCGGCTGGGCGTCGAACTCCAAATACGCCTTCCTCGGCGCGCTGCGCTCCGCCGCGCAGATGGTCTCCTACGAGGTCTCCATCGGCTTCGTCATCATCTCCGTGCTCCTGTGCGTCGGCTCGCTCAACCTCTCCGACATCGTGCTGGCGCAGACCGACGGGCTCGGCACGATGCTGGGCCTGCCCAACACCTTCCTCGACTGGCACTGGCTGCCGCTCTTCCCGCTCCTCATCATCTTCTTCGTTTCCGGCCTGGCGGAGACCAACCGGCCGCCCTTCGACCTGCCGGAAGCGGAATTGGAGCTGGTCGCCGGCTTCATGGTCGAATACGGCTCGACCCCCTACATGATGTTCATGCTCGGCGAGTATGTCGCCATCACGCTCATCTGCGCGCTGACCACGATCCTCTTCCTCGGGGGCTGGCTGCCGCCCTTCGATTTCGCGCCGTTCACCTGGATTCCCGGCGTGATCTGGTTCGTGCTGAAGCTCTGCTTCGTCTTCTTCATGTTCGCGCTGGTGAAGGCGTTCGTGCCGCGCTACCGCTACGACCAGCTGATGCGGCTCGGCTGGAAGGTGTTCCTGCCGATTTCGCTCGTCGCGATCGTAGTCGTGGCGCTGGTGCTGCAGCTCACGGGCTGGGGCGGCGTTCCCGCCCCCATGGCGAGCTGAGGCGCCGATGTCGCTGGCGCTGATCGGAGGACTGGTGGGGCTCGCCTTCGGGGTGGTGGAGTACTTGCTCTTCGGCGCGCTGATCGAGCGCGCTCAGCGCCGGGGAGAAAAAGGACAGGGCCCGCGCCTGCTCGACCTCGCGCGCAAGGCGCAACTTGATCCTGTTCCCGCTGATCGGCCTCGTCTTCGGGTCGATTCTGGCGGAAGACGGAGTTTGAGGATGGCGGTCCTGCCGATCACTGGACGTTGCTATTGCGGGGCGATCAGCGTGCGCGCGACTGAGGCGCCGCAGATCGTCTGCCTCTGCCATTGCGTCGACTGCCGGCGCGTGACCGGCGCGCCGATGGTCGCGGTTGCCGCGTTCGAGGCAAGCGCCGTGATCTTCGAGCCGGACGATGGCCGCTCCGTGTCCCTCACACCCGGCGCTGTGCGGAATTTTTGCGGCGAATGCGGCTCGCCGCTGTCCTTCCGTGGCGATTACGTCCCCGACCAGATCTACGTGCCCCTGGGCCTGCTCGACCAGGCGGGCGAGCTTGCGCCACAGGTCCATAGCTACGAATTGCAGCGGCTACCCTGGTTGCATATCGACGACGACATCGAACGGTTCGAAAGCTCGGCGCGGACGCGCCTCGTCGAGGCCGCGCACAAAGAGGCATTGGCATGAGCACCATCGCACAGGGCGTCAATGCGCTGCTCCTGCGGGAGTTTTTCGGCGCGACATGGCTCTCCATGAAATATTTCTTCAGGCCCAAGGCGACGCTCAACTATCCCTTCGAGAAGGGGGCGGTCAGCCCCCGCTTCCGCGGCGAGCATGCGCTGCGCCGCTACCCGAACGGCGAGGAGCGCTGCATCGCCTGCAAGCTCTGCGAGGCCATCTGCCCGGCGCAGGCGATCACCATCGAGGCCGGCCCGCGCCGCAACGACGGCACCCGCCGCACGGTGCGCTACGACATCGACATGGTGAAATGCATCTATTGCGGCTTCTGCCAGGAGGCTTGCCCGGTCGACGCCATCGTGGAGGGGCCGAATTTCGAGTTCGCCACCGAGACGCGCGAGGAGCTCTACTACGACAAGGACAAGCTGCTGGCCAACGGCGATCGCTGGGAGCGCGAACTTGCCCGCAACATCGCGCTCGACGCGCCCTACCGGTGATGTGGACGCAGGCGATGTGCTTCGCTAAGAGGGCCGCGGCCCGGGACCGCGGGGGGCCGATCCGGGACGCCAGATGATTCTGCAGCCGCTCTTCTTCTATCTGTTCTCCGCCGTCGTGGTCGCCTCCGGCTTCATGGTGATCGCGGCGAAGAATCCCGTTCACTCGGTGCTGTTTCTCATCCTCGCCTTCATCAACGCCGCCGGGCCTCTTCATCCTGCTCGGCGCGGAGTTCCTGGCGATGATCTTGGTCGTCGTCTATGTCGGCGCCGTCGCGGTGCTCTTCCTCTTCGTGGTGATGATGCTCGACGTGGACTTCGCCGAGCTGAAGCAGGGCACGCTGCAATATCTGCCGATCGGCGCGCTGGTTGGGCTGATCCTTCTCGTGGAGCTGATCCTGGTGCTCGGCGGCTCGCTGATCTCGGCAGAAACCGTCGCATCCACCGCCGCGCCGACCCCGCCGCTCGATCAGGTCTCCAACGTCGCCGCGCTCGGTGCGCTGCTCTACACGCGCTACGCCTTCTTCTTCGAGATGGCGGGCATGGTGCTTCTGGTCGCCATGATCGGCGCGATCGTGCTGACGCTGCGCCACAAGGAGGGCGCCAGGCGCCAGAACATCGCCGGCCCAGGTGGCGCGCAACCCGGCCACCGCGGTCACGATCGTGGACGTGGAGACGGGGAGGGGGCTTTCGTCATGACCATCGGGCTCGGTCACTATCTGATCGTCGCCGCCATCCTCTTTACGCTCGGGGTCTTCGGCATCTTCCTCAACCGCAAGAACGTCATCATCATCCTGATGTCGGTGGAGCTGATCCTGCTTGCGGTGAACATCAATCTCGTCGCCTTCTCCTCGTTCCTCGGCGACCTCACCGGTCAGATCTTCGCCCTCCTGGTGCTGACGGTCGCCGCGGCGGAAGCGGCCATCGGGCTTGCCATCCTCGTCACCTTCTACCGCAACCGCGGCACCATCGCGGTTGAGGACATCAACATGATGAAAGGCTGAGCGCGCGTGTATTCGGCCATCGTCTTTCTTCCGCTGCTCGGCGCGATCATCGCGGGCGTGATCGCGCTCTTCGGCGCCGGCGCACGCCATCCGGGAGGCGAGGCTCCGGTCGGCCATGTCGGCGGCCACGACGGGCATGGCGACCATGGCGGGGCCGCGCATTCCCATACGCATGCCGACGCGCATGACGGCCACGGCGGGCATGACCATCCTCCCGCCGCGCAAGGCTCGTTCGCCGCGGAGATCGTGACCTGTTCGCTGCTGGTGATCGCGGCCGTCCTCTCGTGGGTCTCGTTCTTCACGATGGCGCTCGGCGATGGCGAAGCCTTCACCGTGCCGGTGCTCACCTGGATTCACTCCGGCGCGCTGGAGGCCGACTGGGCCTTCCGCATCGACACGCTGACGGCGGTGATGCTGGTCGTGGTCAACACCGTGTCGGCGGTCGTGCACGTCTATTCGATCGGCTACATGTCGCACGATCCGCACCGGCCGCGCTTCTTCGCCTACCTGTCGTTCTTCACCTTCGCCATGCTGATGCTGGTGACGGCCGACAACCTGGTGCAGATGTTCTTCGGTTGGGAGGGTGTCGGCCTCGCCTCCTATCTGCTGATCGGGTTCTGGTATCACCGGCCGTCCGCCAACGCCGCCGCCATCAAGGCGTTCGTCGTCAATCGCGTCGGCGATTTCGGCTTCGCGCTCGGCATCTTCGGCGTCTTCTGGCTGTTCTCCTCCATCAATCTCGGCACGATCTTCGCCAATGCCGAAGCCGTCTCCGAGGGCAAGGAGATCGCGCTCAACATCTTCGGCCACTCCTACGACGGCCACGGCGCGATCACCGTCATCTGCCTGCTGCTCTTCATGGGGGCGATGGGCAAGTCCGCGCAGGTGCCGCTCCACACCTGGCTGCCCGACGCCATGGAAGGCCCGACCCCGGTCTCCGCGCTGATCCACGCCGCCACCATGGTGACGGCCGGCGTGTTCATGGTGGCGCGGCTCTCGCCGCTCTTCGAGCTGTCCACCACGGCGCTGGCCGTGGTCACCGTGGTCGGCGCCTTCACCGCTTTCTTCGCTGCGACCGTCGGCCTGGTGCAGAACGACATCAAGCGCGTCATCGCCTATTCGACCTGCTCGCAGCTCGGCTACATGTTCGCCGCGCTCGGCGTCGGCGCCTATCCGGTGGCGATCTTCCACCTCTTCACGCACGCCTTCTTCAAGGCGCTGCTCTTTCTCGGCTCCGGTTCGGTCATCCACGCCATGTCCGACGAGCAGGACATGCGCAAAATGGGTGGGCTCTACAAGCTGATCCCGGTCACCTATGCCATGATGCTGGTCGGCACGCTGGCGCTCACCGGCTTTCCGCTCACCGCCGGCTACTATTCGAAGGACGCCATCATCGAGGCGACGCACGCGTCCACCGCCTCGGTCGGGCTGTTCGCCTGGATGATGCTGGTAATCGCCGCCGCCTTCACCTCGTTCTATTCCTGGCGGCTGGTCTTCATGACCTTCCACGGCACGTCGCGGGCTTCCGAAGAGACACTGCACCACGTGCACGAGAGCCCCAACGTGATGCTCGATTCCGCTCTATGTGCTCGCCGCCGGGGCGCTCCTGGCCGGCCTGGTGTTCTCCGGCGTCTTCATCGGCGAGGGCGCGGGGGAGTTCTGGAAGGGCGCCGTGGTGCTTGAGGAGCATCTTCTGGAAGAGATGCACCACACCCGCTTCTGGATCGCCATCCTGCCGACCGATCGCCATGATTCTCGGCTTTCTCGTCGCCTACCAGTTCTACATCCGGCGCCCGCAGGCGCCGGTGCGGCTCGCCGAAGAGCACCGCGTGCTCTACCGCTTCCTGCTCAACAAGTGGTATTTCGACGAGATCTACGACGCGTTGCTGGTGCGGCCGGCCATGGGCCTCGGCCGCTTCCTGTGGAAGCGCGGCGACGGTTGGCTGATCGACGGGTTCGGGCCCGACGGCGTTTCCGCCCGCGTCATCGACGTGACGCGCAGCATCGTGCGCCTGCAGACCGGCTATCTCTACCACTACGCCTTCGCGATGCTGCTCGGCGTCGCGCTCATCGTCACCTGGATGATGTTCGCGGGGTGATGAGATGAACTGGCCCATCCTCTCCGCCGTCACCTATCCTGCCGCTCGTGGGGGCGGCGATCATCTTGTTCTTCATCCACGGCGACGAGCGAAGCGAGCCGCCGCAACATCCTCAACGTCTCGCTTGGCGTGACGGTGCTGACGTTCCTGGTCTCGCTGCTCATCTGGTGGAACTTCGATCCTCAGAACCCCGGCTTCCAGTTCGTCGAGGAGATGCCGTGGACCGCCGGCTTCATGACCTACCGCATGGGTGTCGACGGCATCTCCATGCTGTTCGTCATCCTGACCACCTTCCTCATGCCGTTCTGCATCTTGGCCAGCTGGCGCGTGGTGCAGGTGCCGGCTGAAGGACTACATCGTCGCGTTCCTGGTGCTGGAGACGCTGATGATCGGCGTCTTCACGGCGCTCGACCTCATCCTCTTCTACGTCTTCTTCGAGGGCGGCCTCATCCCGATGTTCCTCATCATCGGCGTATGGGGCGGGCCGCGGCGCGTCTACGCAGCCTTCAAGTTCTTCCTCTACACGCTGCTCGGCTCGGTGCTGATGCTGCTCGCCATGATGGCGATGTACTGGGATGCCGGCACGACATCGATCCCGGAACTCCTGCATCACCAGTTCCCGGCCTCGATGCAGACCTGGCTTTGGCTGGCATTCCTCGCCTCCTTCGCGGTGAAGATGCCGATGTGGCCGGTCCACACCTGGCTGCCGGATGCGCATGTCGAGGCGCCGACCGCCGGCTCCGTGGTGCTGGCCGCTATCCTCCTGAAGATGGGCGGCTATGGCTTCCTGCGCTTCTCGCTGCCGATGTTCCCGCTGGCGAGCGCCGATCTCGCGCCGCTGATCTACGCGCTTTCCATCGTCGCCATCATCTACACCTCGCTGGTGGCGCTGATGCAGGAGGACATGAAGAAGCTCATCGCCTATTCGTCCGTCGCCCATATGGGCTTCGTCACGATGGGCATCTTCACCATGACCGCGCAGGGCGTGCAGGGCGGCATCTTCCAGATGCTGTCGCACGGCATCGTCTCGGGTGCGCTGTTCCTGTGCGTCGGCGTCGTCTACGACCGCATGCACACGCGCGAGATCGCCGCCTATGGCGGGCTGGTGAACCGCATGCCGTGGTATGCCTTCGCCTTCATGGTCTTCACCATGGCGAATGTCGGGCTGCCGGGCACCTCCGGCTTCGTGGGCGAGTTCCTGTCGCTGGTCGGCGCCTTCCAGGCAAATACCTGGGTAGCAGTGCTGGCGACGACCGGCGTCATCCTCTCTGCCTGTTATGCGCTGTGGCTCTATCGTCGCGTGATTTTCGGCGTGCTGGAGAAGTCGAGCCTTGCCGGCATCCTCGATCTCAGCCTGCGCGAAAAGGTGCTCCTCGTGCCGCTTGATCGCACTCACCATCTTCTTCGGCATCTATCCCGCGCCGATCATGGACGTGACGACGGCTTCCGTGGACCAGCTCGTCAACAGCTACCAGGCGGCAATCGTACGCGATCAGCGCGCGTGAAACCGCGCTTCTGGGTCAGTGAGGAAGAGAGCGCGATGACGCCGTTTGAGCTCACCGATCTCGCAGCCGTCGTTCCGGAGCTGGTGCTTGCGATCGGCGCGATCGCTGCTCCTGATGGTCGGCGCCTTTGCCGGAGAGCGCGCCGCCGGCCTCGTCGGCTCCCTCGCGGTGCTCGTCCTCGTCGCAGCCGCGGTGCCGGTGCTCTTCGGCGGCCATGACGGCATCTTCTTCAACGGCGTGTTCGTCGTCGACACCTTCGGCCGCTTCATGAAGACGGCGGTGCTGATCGGCTCGGCATTCGCCGATCGTGCTGACGCAGCGCTACACGCGCCGTGAGGGTTTCCAGCGCTTCGAACTCCCCATCCTGATGCTGCTCGCCACGCTCGGCATGATGGTGATGATCTCGGCCAACGACCTCATCACGCTCTATCTCGGCCTGGAGCTGCAGTCGCTGGCGCTCTACGTCGTTGCCGCCATCCACCGCGACAACGCGCGCTCCAGCGAGGCGGGGCTCAAATATTTCGTGCTCGGCGCGCTCTCCTCGGGCATGCTTCTCTACGGCGCCTCGCTGGTCTACGGCTTCACCGGCCACACGACCTTCGGCCCGATCGCCGAGGCGCTCGCCGACGGGCGCTCGCTGGGGCTCGTGGTCGGGCTCGTCTTCGTGCTCGCGGGGCTTGCCTTCAAGATATCCGCCGTGCCGTTCCACATGTGGACGCCCGACGTCTACGAGGGCGCACCGACGCCGGTGACGGCGTTCTTCGCCTCCGCGCCGAAGCTCGCGGCGATGGCCCTCATCATCCGCGTCGTCATCGACGCGTTCGCGCCCATCACCGCAGACTGGCAGCAGATAGTCACCTTCATCGCCATCGCCTCCATGGCGCTCGGCTCCTTCGCCGCCATCGGGCAGTCGAACATCAAGCGGCTGATGGCCTACTCCTCCATCGGCCACATGGGCTTTGCCCTGGTCGGCCTGGCCGCGGGGTCGGAGCAGGGCGTGCAGGGCGTCATCGTCTACATCGTCATCTACATGGCGATGACGCTCGGCGCTTTCGCCTGCATCCTCGCCATGCGGCGCGACGGTGAGATGGTGGAGGAGATCGATTCGCTCGCCGGGCTGGCGCGCACCAAGCCGGCGACGGCCTTCCTGTTCGGCGCCATCCTCTTCTCGCTGGCCGGCATTCCCCCGCTCGGCGGCTTCTTCGCGAAATATTACGTCTTTCTGGCCGCCGTTCAGTCGGGGCTTTATGCGCTCGCCGTGATCGGGGTCGTCACCAGCGTAGTCGGCGCTTATTATTATCTGCGCATCGTCAAGATCATGTATTTTGACGAGCCGGCGGAAGCTTTCGAGCCGGTTCCGGTGGAGTTGCAGACCGTGCTTGGGATATCCGGCGTGCTTGTGATCGGTTTCGTGGTCATCGCCGCACCACTGGTAAACGCCGCCGGCGCGGCGGCGGCGAGCCTCTTTTAGCTCAATGTCCTTCACACTCGGCCCCGTGGCGCGCGCCTCGGGCTACCGCCTCATCGCGCTTGACACCATCGACTCGACCAGCAGCGAGGCGATCCGGCTGGCGCTCGACGGCGATCCGGGCCGCCTGTGGGTCGTCGCCGGCGAACAGACCAACGGTCACGGCCGCCGCGGGCGCGCCTGGCAGACGCCGAGCGGCAATCTTTCCGCGAGCCTGTTCACCAGGGTCGCGGGCGACGGTTCACGTGTGCCGACGCTCGGCTTCGCCGCCGGCCTGGCGCTGGGGGGCGCCATCCGAGCGGTGGCGCCGGCGCTTGCGGGAACGGTGCACCTCAAATGGCCGAACGACGTGATGATCGACGCGGCCAAGGTCGCCGGCATCCTGCTTGAGTCAGTGAGCCTGCCGGACGGGGCGAGCGGCGTGGTGGTCGGCATCGGCGTGAATATGCGCCAGGCGCCG
Organism: uncultured Alphaproteobacteria bacterium; assembly: GCA_963801225.1. GTDB lineage: Bacteria > Pseudomonadota > Alphaproteobacteria > Rhizobiales > Afifellaceae > DASWJZ01. The sequence goes on along the minus strand of CAWDED010000012.1, from coordinate 127,211 downwards.
GTCGACCTTCCCTATGCGGCGACCTCGCTCGCCGACAACGGAGCCGACGTGAGCGCCGAAGCGCTGTTCACCGCCTTGGCCGATGCCTGGGTGGAGCAGGAGGCGCTGTGGAATTCCGGCCACGGCTTCCCGGCCATCCGGGACCGCTGGCTCGCGCATGCGGCCGGTCTCGGAGCGCCCATCGCCGTCCGGCTCGGGGCTGAGGTGGTGCGCGGCACGTTCGAGACCATCGACGAGACCGGACGGCTGGTGGTCCGCGCCAGCGATGGCGCGGCGCGGCCGATCAGCGCCGGCGAGGTCTATTTCGGCACCGCCGCGGGCGCGAGGCTCTGATGGCGGCGCCCGAAGAGCTGGTTTTCGTGCCGCTCGGCGGCGTCGGCGAGATCGGCATGAACCTCGCGCTCTACGGCTTCGGCCGCGGCAAGAGCCGCGCCTGGCTCGCCGTCGACATGGGCGTCGCCTTCGGCCACGAGGAGTTTTTGCCGGGCGTCGACGCGATCCTCCCCGACATCCAGTTCCTGCTGGAGCGCAAGGACCGGCTGGCGGGGATCGTGATCACCCACGCGCACGAAGACCATTTCGGCGCACTCTTCGACTTCTGGCCGAAGCTGGAAGTGCCTGTTTTCATGACGCCGTTCGCGGCGGCGCTTCTGGAGGCGAAGCGCGCCGGCGAGCCAAACGCGCCGAAGATTCCGGTCCGCGTCGTGCAGCAGCGAAGCACGATCAAAGCCGGCCCGTTCGAGGTGGAGTACATACCGGTCTCGCATTCCATTCCCGAGCCGAACATGCTCGCCATTCGCACGCCGCTCGGCACGGTGCTTCACACCGGCGACTGGAAGCGCGATCCGGCCCCCGGCGTCGGCCTTGCGACGGACGACGACCGCCTGGCCGCCTTGGGGGAGGAGGGCGTGCTGGCGCTGGTCTCCGATTCCACCAACGCCGTGCGTGACGGCGTCAGTCCCAGCGAAGGCGAAGTGGCGGTGGTGCTGGAGCGGCTGATCGCGGAGGCGCCGCAACGTGTGGCGGTCACCACCTTCGCCTCTAACGTAGCGCGGCTGAAGGCGGTTGCCGCCGCCGCACACCGCGCCGGGCGCGAAGTCGTGGTGATCGGCCGCGCGCTGCATCGCTCGCTCGACGTGGCGCGCGAGCTTGGCTACCTCGAAGGCCTGCCGGAATTCCTCGACCAGGACGCCTTCCAGCACCTGCCGCGAAAAAAGGTGGTGGCGCTGATGACCGGCAGCCAGGGCGAGCCGCGCGCGGCGCTCTCGCGCATCGCCTCGGGCGATCACCGCGCCGTGCAGCTTGCCCGCGGCGACCGCGTGATCTTCTCCTCCCGCACTATCCCGGGCAACGAGCGGGCGGTGAACACCATCATCAACGCGCTCGTCGATCTCGGCACCGAGGTCATCACCGACCGCGACGGCCTGGTGCACACGTCGGGCCACCCGCGCCGCGACGAACTGCGCCAGCTCTACGACTGGATCAAGCCGGAGATCGTCGTCCCGGTGCACGGCGAGGCGCTGCATCTGCACGAGCAGGCAAAGCTCGCCCGCGCCTGCGGGATCGGGCAGGTCATAGAGGCACGCAACGGCCGCATGCTGCGGCTCGCGCCTGGGCCGGCAGAGGCGCTCCAAAGCGTTGCGCATGGCCGGCTCTATCGTGACGGCCGGCTTCTTGTGACGCACGAGGCAAGCGGTGTCGCCGAGCGCCGGCGGCTCGGCTTCGCCGGCGTGGTGAGCGTGGCCATCGTGCTCGCCGACAGCGGCGAGGTGCTGGAGGACCCGACGGTTGCTCTGCTCGGGGTGCCGGATGCCGACGCCGAAGGCGAGAAGCTCGCTGCGATCGCCGAGGATGCGGTCGACGACGCGCTCGATTCACTGGCCAAGCCGAAGCGGCGCGATGCCAGCGCAGTGCGCGAGGCTGTCCGGCGCGCGGTGCGCGGCGCCGTCGACGTCGCCTGGGGCAAGAAAGCGCAGATCATCGTCCACGTCACGCATGTGAGCGATTAGGCCGACTGCCTCCGCGGCTCGGGAGTCCGCGCGACGGCTCATTCGATCGTCAGCCATGCGATCACCAGGACGGCCAACGCCAAGGCTGTGTTGGAGACAAAGACGACCTGGAAGCTGTTGGTCATATTGAAAAGCGTGCTGAACACAGCCATGCCGAGTCACTTTACGGCACGAATCCTTCTCGATGTATCTCCGCGGCTGTGGGTTGACCAGCCGCACCAGGCGACGCAACGCTGCGCCACTTCGCGCAGTACGATCCCCTTGGCCTTGCAGGCCTGGGGCGATAGTGGTCGTGGCATGCTCGGCCGCCTCAACCACGTCGCGATCGCCGTCGCGGACCTCGATGCTGCGGTGAAGCTTTACGGCGAGACGCTCGGCGCGCGCGTTTCCGAGCCGCAGGCGCTGCCGGAGCACGGCGTTACCGTCGTTTTCGTGGAGCTTCCCAATACCAAGATCGAGCTTCTGGAGCCGCTCGGCGAGGCATCTCCCATCGCCGCTTTTCTGGAGCGCCGTCCGGCTGGAGGCATTCACCATCTTTGCTACGAGGTGGACGACATCGCCGCTGCCTGCGAGCGGCTGGTGAAGAACGGCGCCCGGATTCTCGGCGACGGCAAGCCGAGGATCGGCGCACACGGCCTGCCGGTCGTGTTTCTCGATCCGAAGGATTTCTGCGGCACGCTGATCGAGCTGGAGGAGGCTCCGCGATGAGCCCCTTCGCTGCGGTTGCCATCTACTTCGTGCTGTGGTGGCTGTGTCTGTTCCTCGTGCTGCCTTTCGGCGTGAAGAGCCAGCACGAAACCGACGCCATGCGCCTGGGCACGGACCCCAGCGCGCCCACGCGCACGCTGCTTCTGAGGAAGGTGATCGCCACGACGATTCTGTCGGCGATTATCTTCGCGGGCGTCTATCTCTACTTTGGGGTGTATCAGAAGACCTTGGAGGACCTGCTGATCTGAAGTAATCGCGAGGGGAGGGGGGCTGAAAAGAAAAAGAGCAAGGCAATAGCCTTGCTCAAGAACTTCGCGATTAGCCGATCATCATCCAACGCTTGGTCGCGCTGCCTGACGAAGTCCTCCCAAGACTTGGACCGCGAGTATTCGGCGCCAAGGCACCTTCTTGATTGCGTCACCATAGCGGATCGAAAGTGGCGTGTCACTACCTCTTGCCGACCGCTGCCGAAAAATTTGGCGTCATGCCCGAATTTGGCGCAACCGTCGAGTTGCCGCACCGACCGGCGCGGGGTCCGGCCTTGCCAATGCCGGTTCGATACGGTCATGTCCCGCAAACCCCCGGATGATTCACCCGCGATGCTGCTCTCCCGCTATTTCCTGCCGATCCTGAAGGAAACCCCGAAGGAGGCGGAGATCGTCTCCCACCGGCTGATGCTCAGGGCAGGCATGCTCAGGCAGCAGGCAGCCGGCATCTACTCCTGGCTGCCGTTGGGATTCCGCGTTCTGAAGCGGATCGAGCAGATCGTGCGCGAGGAGCAGAACCGCGCCGGCGCCACCGAAGTGCTCATGCCGACCATCCAGTCGGCCGATCTCTGGCTGGAATCAGACCGCTACGGCGCCTACGGCCCGGAAATGCTGCGCATCAAGGACCGTCACGAGCGCGACATGCTTTACGGCCCCACCAACGAGGAGATGATTACCGACATCTTCCGCACCTATGTCCGCAGCTACCGTGAGTTGCCGCTCAACCTTTACCACATCCAGTGGAAGTTCCGCGACGAGATCCGCCCGCGCTTCGGCGTCATGCGCGGGCGCGAGTTCCTGATGAAGGACGCCTATTCCTTCGACCTGGACTTCGAGGGCGCGCGGGCAGCCTACAACCGCATGTTCGTCGCCTACCTGCGCACCTTCTCCCGGCTGGGCCTGCAGGCGATCCCCATGCGGGCGGAATCCGGGCCGATCGGCGGCGATCTCAGCCACGAGTTCGTCATCCTCGCCGACACCGGCGAGAGCGCCGTCTATTGCGATAGCGCGCTGCTGGAGCTTCCAGTGCCACCGCGAGGATACGGATTTCCGCTCCGACCTTTCGCCGATCGTCGATGCCTGGACCGCCTCCTATGCCGCCACCGACGACATGCATGACGAGGCGGCCTTCGCGGCGCTGCCCGAGGCGCGACGTCTCTCGGCGCGCGGCATCGAGGTCGGCCATATTTTCTACTTCGGCACCAAGTATTCAGAGCCGATGCGGGCCGTCGTTGCTGGCCCGGACGGAGTGGAGAAGCCGGTCCACATGGGCTCCTACGGCGTCGGGGTTTCGCGCCTCGTGGCGGCCATCATCGAGGCGAGCCACGACGAGGCAGGTATCATCTGGCCCGACAGCGTGGCGCCGTTCGACGTCGGGCTGATCAACCTCAAGCCAGGCGATGAGAAGACTGACGAGGTGGCCGAGGCGACTCGATGTGAGGCTGGAGAATGCCGGAGTCTCGGTGCTTTACGACGATTTGGATGCGCGGGCGGGGGCGAAGTTCGCCTCCATGGACCTGATCGGGCTCCCCTGGCAGCTCATCGTGGGGCCGCGCGGCGCCGCCATCGGGCGAGGTGGAGATCAAGCGGCGCGTCACCGGCGAGCGCGAGACGCTCTCCTTCGATGCGGCGGTCAATCGCCTCGTGGCTGCGAAGGGAGCCGGCTAGATGCCCGCGGCGGCCGGCGAAAGCACGAAAGGCACGCTGCCCTTTGCGCGGTTCGAGTGGATGCTGGCGCTGCGCTATCTCCGCCCGCGGCGCAAGGAGGCCTTCATCTCCGTCATCGCCGTGTTCTCCTTCCTCGGCATCATGCTGGGGGTGGCGACGCTGGTGGTGGTGATGGCCGTCATGAACGGCTTCCGCGCCGAGCTCCTCGACAAGATTCTCGGCATCAACGGCCATCTGATCGTGCAGCCGATCGACAGCGACCTCACCGACTACGCCGAGGTCGCGGAGCGCATTTCCGCCGTGCCGGGCGTCAAGGCGGCGATGCCGATCATCGAGGGTCAGGCGCTCGCCTCGGGACCGAGCCGCGCCAGCTCGGGCGTGCTGGTGCGCGGCGTTCGCGGGCCGGACCTGCTCAGCATGGACAAGGTGGCCGGCTCCGTGGAGGACGGCGGCGGGCTCATCGACTTCGACAATTCCGGCGGCGTGGCGATCGGCGCGCGGCTGGCGGAATCGCTCGGCCTGCTCGTCGGCGACAAGATCACGCTCATCAGCCCGCGCGGCACCATCACCCCGCTTGGCACCTCGCCGCGCGTCAAATCCTACCCGGTGGTCGCCATCTTCGAGATCGGCATGGCGGAATACGATTCCACCTATGTCTTCATGCCGCTCTCCGAAGCGCAGCTTTATTTCAACAGTCCCGACAAGGCACAGGCGATCGAGGTCTATCTGGACAATCCCGACAACGTGGATGCCATGCGCGACGCGGTCGAGAAGGCCGCCGGCCGGCCCGTCTTCTCCACCGACTGGCGCACGCGCAACGTCACCTTCTTCACCGCGCTGGAGGTGGAGCGGAACGTCATGTTCACGATCCTCTTGATGATCGTGCTGGTGGCCGCGCTCAACATCATCTCCGGCCTCATCATGCTGGTGAAGGACAAGGGCCGCGACATCGCCATCCTGCGCACCATGGGCGCCACCAAGGGGACGATCCTGCGGGTCTTCTTCATCACCGGCGCCTCGATCGGTGTCATCGGGACGCTGGCCGGGCTCCTCCTCGGCACGGTCGTCTGCCCTCAACATCGAATCGCTGCGCGAGTTCACGTCCTGGATCACGCGCACCGACATCTTCCCCTCCGAGCTCTATTTCCTTTCCACGCTGCCCGCCGAGATGGATGCGAACGAGACCATCGCCGATTGCCCTGATGGCGCTGGTCCTGTCGTTCCTCGCCACGATCTACCCGGCGTGGCGGGCGGCGCGGCTCGATCCGGTCGAGGCGCTGCGATACGAATGAGCGACGAGCCGCCCGCCGACCTCGCGCCCGAAAGCCCGGCCGCCCCCGGCGCGCTGAAGGCGGAGGCGCGGAAGTCCGCGCTCGGCCTGGAGGACGTGTGCCGCTCCTACAAGACCGGCTCGGGGCCGCTGCCGGTGCTGATGCACGCCAATCTTTCCGTGGCGGAGGGCGAGATGGTGGCGCTGGTGGCGCCGTCGGGTGCGGGAAAGTCGACGCTTCTCCACATCGCCGGGCTGTTGGAGCAGCCCGATTCTGGCGAGGTGCTGATCGACGGGCGGACTGCTTCGAAGCTCGGCGACGAGGCACGCACCGCGCTGCGCCGCAGCCACATCGGCTTCGTCTACCAGTTCCATCATCTCCTGCCGGAGTTCTCGGCTCTGGAGAACATCGTGCTGCCGCAGCTGATCGCCGGCCTTGAACGCAAGGAGGCGGAGCGGCGCGGGCACGAGCTGCTCAGCTATCTCCGCATCGAGCAGCGCGCCGGGCACCGGCCGGCGGAGCTTTCCGGCGGCGAGCAACAGCGCGTGGCCATCGCCCGCGCCGTCGCCAACGCCCCGCGCCTGCTCCTCGCCGACGAGCCGACCGGCAATCTCGATCCCGACCACCGCCGGCCATGTCTTTTCGGCGCTGAGGACGCTGGTGCGCGAGTTCGGGCCTGGCGGCGCTGATCGCCACGCACAATTACGCGCTCGCCGCGGAGATGGACCGCACCGTCACCATCGTCGACGGCGCCATCGTTCCGGCGAAGATGGAGTGACCGATGGATACGCCACGCTTTGAGACCGCGCTCATCGTCGGGGCAGGGGCGGGGCTGAGCGCCTCGCTCGCCCGACTCTTCGCACGCGAGGGCATGAAGGTGGCGCTCGCGGCGCGCCGCACCGACAAGCTCGCGGCGCTGATGAGCGAGACCGCAGCCAGCGCCTTCTCCTGCGACGCCACCGATCCCGCCCAGGTCGAGCGTCTTTTTGCGGACTTGGAGCGCACCACCGGCGCACCCGACGTGGTCGTCTACAACGCCAGCGGTCGCGTGCGCGGGCCTCTACTCGAGCTCGACCCGGCGGAGGTCCAGCGTGCGCTCATCGCCAGCGCCTTCGGCGGCTTCCTGGTGGCGCAGCAGGCCGTGAAGCGCATGCTGCCGCGGGGCTCGGGCGCGGTGCTCTTCACCGGCGCCTCGGCGAGCGTGAAGGGCTATGCGCAGTCGGCGCCCTTTGCGATGGGCAAGTTCGCGCTGCGCGGCCTGGCGCAGTCGATGGCGCGCGAGCTGCAGCCGCAGGGCATCCATGTGGCGCATTTCGTCATCGACGGGGCGATTCGCAATCCGGGCCGCACCGAGCCGCCCGACAGGCCCGATTCCATGCTCGACCCCGACGCCATCGCCGCCACCTATCTCGCCGTGCTCAAGCAGCCGCGCAGCGCCTGGACCTCGGAGGTCGAGCTCCGCCCCTGGGTGGAGAAGTTTTAGGCACTTTCCCCTCCCGGGGTTGATGTTCGGGTCATAGTCCTTAGCTTGGCCGGAGCGGGATGGCCGGATCGGCCGTCGATTGCACCACCTCGAAGGTGGGAGGCCCCGCGACGCGCTCCCGGGCATGACTTCGAAAGCGGGCAACCGGCTTTCGAGACCGACTCATGCACCGACGACGGACAGGGCCAGCTCCTTTGGGAGAGATGCGGCCAGGGAGTGCGTGGGCATTGAAGCCCCGAGACCCGAGCCAAGGAGCGTGCGATGAAACTCAGCACCCCCCTCGTAGAGCAGACGCTGACTCAGTTCGACGCGCAGGCCATTCCGGACAATCACCCGGTGGTCCCGCAGCTGAACGAGGTGTTCGGCGAGCACACCTTCTTCCTCAACGGCAGCGGACTGCATGTGGTGGAGCCGGTCGAGCCGACGGCCGTCCAGCCGGAAGCCGGCACGGTGATCAAGCTCGCCGCCTGGACCGACGAGAACCGCAGCAGCCTGGCCCCGCACGAGCCGCAGCAGACGGGCGTCGTGATTCCGTTCAAGGCCGGCGACGCCGAGCCGGCTGCCTAGCCGGGCCAGGGCGGCCCGACCGCCGCACGTAGAGCCGACGCAAGCCTTGCAGCCGCCGCGGCCTACTCGGTCGCGGACGGTGGCGCCTGTACGATGCGCGCGCGCTTTCGCTCGCGCTGAAGCGTGTAGAGCCCGCTGACGATGACGAGCGCCGCGCCTACGAAGGTCGGCGCATCGGGAAATTCCGCGAAGAAAAGCAGGCCGACGATGATGGACCACAGCAATCGCGTGTAGCGGAACGGGGCGACGAAGGAGAGGTCGCCCTCCCGCATCGACATGGCGAGGAACTGGTAGGTCGCGATGCTCAGGACCCCGGCCAACGCGACGAGGGCGCCGTCGAAGAGCGAAACCGGCTGCCATCCGCCGGAGGCGATTGCCATCGCTGCGCCGGTGATGGCAACGCCGGGCGCCGTCAGCATCGATATGAACAGCGACGAGATCCCGGAGGGAACGCGCCGCGTCGCCAGATCGCGCGTGGCCGCGAAGACGACGGCGCCGATGACCAGCAAGGCGTCCGGGCTGAAGCCGGAAAAGCCCGGCCGGACGATGATCATGACGCCGGCGAAGCCGAATCCGGTGGCGAGCCAGCGCCGCCATCCGACCGGCTCCGCCAGGAACAGGGCCGCGCCGAACGTGACGCCGAGCGGCAGCACCTGGAATATGGCGGAGACGTCGGCGAGCGGAAGGCGCGTCAGCGCCAGCAGGTAAAGCGCGGCGGCTCCGGCCTCGCCGATGACACGCAGGATGACCATCGGATGAAGCGCGTCGCGTGGACGTCCCAGCGCGCCGCGGTGCCGCGCCAACAGAAAGATGGCGAGCGAAGCGACGACGCCCCTGAGCAGGATCACCTCGCCGGTCGCCATATGCGTCGACACGTATTTGACCGTCGCGTCGCTGACGGTGGCCGTCGCCATGCCCAGGGTCAGCAGCAAAGCGCCCCGGAGATTGGGGGAGAGTGGGGTCAAGCCGAGTCCGGCCGAAGGAAATGCCCGCTTCCGATTGAAGCGAATATCGGGTGCCGTCAACAGAACACGGCCCGGCCGTCAGAATAAGCCGGAAGAGCGACACGAGCTTCCGGCCGCCCACTCTCAGAACGGCGGCGGGAGGCGCTTGGCCCGCGGCTTCTTTTTCAGCTCGCGATGCTGGCCGCGGGGAGCTTCGGCTTGCTCTCCATCGGGAACATCGGGAAGTAGGGCTCTGCCTCCCTGAGGACCCGGGCGAAGGAGGGGCGCCCTGCGAGGCGGTCGAGATAGGCGGGCAAGGCCTTCAGCGTTTCATCGAAGGGGGCGACGATATTGGCATAGAAGAGCGCTGGAGCGGCCGCGCAGTCGACCAGCGAGAAGTCGCCGCCCATGGCCCAGCGGCGCGTCCCGATCTCATCGTCGAGGAGCGCATAGGCGGCGCGGATCTGCTGCTTGGCCTGCTCGACGCCGAGGGGGTCGCGTTTGTCCTCCGGCGCGCAGGCGGTCGCCGACGATCCTCTGCATCTGCTCATGGATATAGTCGTCGAAAACGCGGTCCCACATCCGCGCCTTCCAGGCCGTGTCGGGGTCAGGCGGCAGGAAGCGCGTGCTGCCCGGGATACAGGGCATCGAGGTACTCGATCACGACCGTCGCCTCGGCGATGGTCTGGCCACGTGCCTCGTCGCGAAGCACCGGGAACTTCGCCAGCGGCCAGACGCGCGCGAAATCAGCGCGTGACGTCGCGTCGCCGAGATCGACGACGACAGGCTCGAACGGCGTGTCGTTCTCGTAGAGCGCAATCAGCGCCTTCCAGCAGAACGAGGCGAGCGGATGGTAGTAGAGGGTCAGGGACATTTGGCCTCCGGCGGCTCTCGATGAAGTCTGCTCACGCTTGCGGGACGAATGCGCCGTCTTTGTAGGAGGCTCCGAAATAAACGTTGACACTGCCGATCCGGTCGCCATCGAGGGTGAAGAACTCCGTGTTGCGGAACGCGCGGCCGTCGTGCGTGACGGCTTTGTAAGTGACGAAGGCCTCGTCTCCTTGCACGAAGATTCGCTCGATGACGTGCTCTCGGATCAACCGGCTGTTCGGCCAGCACCGTTCGAAGTAGGCCGCCCTTTCAATCTCGTCGTCGTAAGGGCTGGTGAAGGTGAAATCGTCGGTCAGAATGCTTTCGACGACCTCCCGCTCCCTCGCGTTGTAGGCAGCAAAGATACGACGGACGATGTCGGCTCTGTCCTCCCCGGTCATGGGAGTTTCTCCTCAAAGGTATCGCGTCTCGGTAGGCGGCGAGGACCAGTCGTTGTGGCGCCCATCCTGAAAGTCGACGGGAGCGGCGGCAAGTTCCTCGTCAGTCGCATTATCGAGACAGGCGACGTTGACGGCGACGAAGTCGCCGAAGCCGGGCATGTGGCCGCGACCGAAGGGCTTTACGCCACACCGTCCGCAGAACAGGTGATGGATGCCGGCGCCGGTCTCTCCCGCGAACTGGTAGTCCGTCAAGATTTCCTCGCCCTGAAGCAGGCGGAACGAGTCGGCCTTCACGATGGCCTTCCAGAACCTGTGCTTCTTGCAGATGGAGCAATTGCACTTGCTCGTCCCCGCGGCGAGGTTGATGTCCGCCTCGAAGGTCACGGCTTTGCAATGACAGCTGCCCTGGTAGGTCTTCAGCACGGCGTTCTCCATAGTGATTGCAAACTGCAACCAGTTGTGGTTTAGAGCCATCGATACGATATTGCAAGCAGATTTTCGGTGATCGCTGATTGGCTGTGATACGGGCTGGGGCATGAGCGAAACGCATCGGTCGGGGTGCCCGATCAATCTCACGCTGGAAGTCGTGGGTGATAAATGGAGCCTGCTGGTGATCCGCGACATCATCTTCGGCGGGCGGCGGCACTTTCGCGAGCTGCTTACGAAATCGGAGGAGGGCATCGCCTCCAACATCCTCGCCGACCGGCTGAAGCGACTGCTGGACGAGGGGATCGTCTCCAAGGCGGACGACCCGAGCCACAAGCAGAAATCCGTCTACAGCCTGACGGAAAAGGGCATCGAGCTTCTGCCGATCCTGGTGCGGATGGGGGTGTGGGGCGGCAAATACCTGCCCGCCTCGGAGGAGCTTTCGATTCGCGCAAAGCTGCTGGAGGAGGGGGGGCCGAAGCTGTGGAGCGCCTTCATGACTGAGTTGCGCGAGGAGCATCTGCCGTCGGCCGAGGGCGCCCCCGCGCCGCGCCGCGCGCCCTCGGTGCGGGCGAGGCTTCAGGCGGCCTATGAGGCCGTCGTTGCAGGCAAGAAGCGGCGGTCTTAAGGCTCAGCTGGCAAGAGAAGCGGGGATAGGTTGTGATGTCTCTGTTATCTGCCCACCGCTCGGACTAAACCCTGGAGCCAAAGGGCAGGCGTTTTGACCGACGGACCCGGCTTCATCCACCTGAACTGCCATTCGGCCTATTCTCTGCTGGAAGGTGCGCTGCCGCTCGCCACCCTGGTGGACGAGGCGGTGAAGGACGGCATGCCGGCTGTCGGCGTGACCGATACGGCAAACCTCTTCGGCGCGCTGGAGTTCTCCGAGAAGGCGGCGGGCAAGGGCTTGCAGCCGATCGTCGGCTGCAAGCTGCCCATCCGCTTCGAGCCGGAGCAGGACTTCGAGGCGCGCCGACCTGGCCACCGCCCCTCCCGCCACGTCGCACACCTTTTCCTGCTGGCGGCGAACGAGGCGGGCTATCACGCGCTGATCGAGCTGGTGACGGAATTCTACCTCGGCGAGGCTGGGCGCGCCGAGCCGATCTTGCTGGAGACGCTTGCTGCGCGTGCCGACGGGTTGATCGCGCTCACGGGGGGGCACGACGGCGCGCTCTATCCGCTGATCGCCGAGGGGGAGGAAGCGCTGGCGGAGGCGCGGGTGACGGCGCTGAAGCAGGCCTTCGGCGACCGGCTCTACATCGCGGTCGAGCGCCACGGCATGGAGATCGAGCGCCGGGCCGAGGCGGGCGTGGTCGGGCTCGCCTACCGTCTCGACGTGCCGCTCGTCGCCACCAACGAGCCGTTCTTCCCGGCGGCGGATGATTATGAGGCGCACGACGCGCTGCTGGCCATCGCCGAGGGGAGGCTCCTCTCCAGCGACGACCGTCGTCGGCTGACGCCGGAGCACCATTTCGCCAGCCGCGCAGAGATGATGCGGCGTTTCAGCGACCTCCCCGAAGCGCTGGAGAACACGGTGGAAATCGCGCTGCGCTGCCGCACGCGTCCGCACGTGATGGATCCGATCCTGCCGCGCTTTGTGAAGACCGATGCCGACGACGCGTCCGCTGAGGAGGCCGAGGCGCTGGAGCTTCGCCACCAGGCGGAGGAAGGCCTGGCGCACCGCCTGGCGACGCTCGGCCTGGCGCCCGGCTTCGAGGAGAACGACTACCGCGAGCGGCTCGAGCATGAGCTCGGCGTCATTACCCGCATGAAGTATCCGGGCTACTTCCTCATCGTCGCCGACTTCATCAAATGGGCCAAGGCGCACAGCATCCCGGTCGGGCCGGGCCGCGGGTCGGGCGCCGGCTCGGTGGTCGCCTGGGCGCTCACCATCACCGACCTCGATCCGCTGCGCTTCGGCCTGCTCTTCGAGCGCTTCCTCAATCCGGAACGCGTGTCGATGCCGGACTTCGACGTCGATTTCTGCCAGGAGCGGCGCGACGAGGTCATCGCCTACGTGCAGGAGCGCTACGGCAGGGACCGCGTGGCGCAGATCATCACCTTCGGGACGCTGCAGGCGCGCGCGGCGCTGCGCGACGTGGGGCGGGTGCTGGAGATGCCCTACGGGCAGGTCGACCGACTGTGCAAGCTGGTGCCTGCCGACCCCGCCAACCCGGTGTCGCTCGAGAAGGCGGTGGCGGACGAGCCGCGTTTCGAGGAGGCGCGCAAGCAGGAGCCGGTGGTCGAGCACCTCCTCACCATCGCCATGAAGCTGGAGGGGCTCTACCGCCACGCCTCGACCCACGCCGCCGGCATCGTCATCGGCAACCGCCCGCTGCACGAGCTGGTGCCGCTCTACCGCGATCCGCGCTCCGCGCTCCCGGTCACCCAGTTCAACATGAAATGGGTGGAGCAGGCGGGGCTGGTGAAGTTCGACTTCCTCGGCCTGAAGACGCTGACGGTGCTCGAGCACGCGGTGAAGCTCGTGAAGGCGGCGCGCGGCGTGGAGATCGACATCGGCGCCATCCCGCTCGAGGACGAGAAGACCTTCGCCATGCTGGCACGCGGCGAGACGGTCGGCGTGTTCCAGGTGGAAGGTCAGGGCATGCGCCGGGCGCTGGTCGGCATGCAGCCCGACCGCTTCGAGGACCTGATCGCGCTCGTCGCCCTCTACCGCCCGGGCCCGATGGCCAACATCCCGGTCTATTGCGCGCGCAAGCTCGGTCGCGAGGAGCCGGACTACATCCACCCGCGCCTGGAGCCGATCCTGGAGGCGACCTACGGCGTCATCACCTACCAGGAGCAGGTGATGCAGATCGCGCGCGACCTTGCCGGCTACAGCCTCGGCGAGGCCGACCTGCTGCGCCGCGCCATGGGCAAGAAGATACGCTCCGAGATGGAGAAGCAGCGCGAGCGCTTCATGTCGGGCGCCACCGAGCGCGGCATCCAGCACGCCGACGCGGTGGCGATCTTCGACGCCTGCGCCAAGTTCGCGGACTACGGCTTCAACAAGTCGCACTCCGCGCCCTACGCGCTGATCACCTACCAGACCGCCTACATGAAGGCGAACTACCCGGTGGAGTTCCTCGCCGCGTCGATGACGCTCGACATGAGCAACACCGACAAGCTCAACGAATTCCGCCTCGAGGCCGAGCGGCTGGGCATCGAGGTGGTGCCGCCCGACGTGAACCGCTCCGGCGTCCATTTCGACGTGGAGGACGGCAGGATCGTCTACGCGCTCGCCGCGCTGAAGGGCGATCGGCGCGCATGCGGTGGAGCACCTAGTCGCGGTGCGCGGCAAGAAGCCCTTCGCCGACCTCGCCGACTTCGCCTCGCGCATCGATCCGCAGATCCTCGGGCGCAAGCCGCTGGAATGCCTGGCGCAGGCCGGCGCCTTCGACGGCATCGATCCCAACCGCGCCCGCGTCTTCGAGAATGTCGGCCGCGTGCTTTCCGCCGCGCAGGAGCGGGCGCAGCGGACGGCGAGCGGCATCACCGATCTCTTCGGCGATGCCGGCGCGCCCACTCCGATCTTCCTCGCCGACGCCGACCCGTGGCCGCAATCGGAGATGCTGCAGCGCGAGTTCGCCGCGATCGGCATGTATGTCAGCGCGCATCCGATCGACGATTACGCGGAACTGGTCGCCTCGCGCGGCGGGCTGACCTGGAAGGCGTTCTTCGAGCTGTTGCGCGGCAGCCGCCAGTTCACCGCGCAGGTGGCGGCGACGGTGGTGCAGCGGCAGGAGCGGCGCACCCGCACCGGCGGCCGCCTCGGCATCCTGACCTTCTCCGATCCGACCGGGCAGTTCGAGGCGACCGCCTACCAGGAAAGGCTTGCCGAATGGCGCGAGCTGCTGGAGCCCGGCCGCTCGGTCATTGTCGTGCTCTCGGGCGAGTTCGATCCGGATACCGAGGACCTGCGCGTGCGCATCCAGAACGTCGAAGCGCTGGAGGCGCTGGCGGAGAAGAAGCTCACGGCGCTCCGCGTACATTTCAAGGAGCCGCAGCTGATCGAGCGCCTCACCAAGCGGCTCCAGGGCGGCGATGGACAGGTCTTTTTCATCCTGGGGCTGGAGGAGAGCGGGCGTGAGGTCGAGATCAAGCTGCCGGCCCGCTACCGCATCACGCCGGAGGTCGGCGGCGCCATCAAGGCCATCCCGGGCATCGTGCACGTTGAGATGCAATAGCGCGCAGGACGGGCCGGCACGGAGCGCGTCGACGCTCGTGCCCGCGCGGCGGCACGATTCGCTTGGAAGGCTAAGCGTTTGCCCTACAAGAGTTTAATTGGTGAGGCGGCTGACCGCCGGTTAGAAGCATTGCGTCCGTTCCGCGTTTCTGCGTGAGCACACCCACCTGAGCCGGGCGTATTGCCTGCGGCTGGAGGACTTTGCCGTGTTCGTCTCCTTCTTTCCCCGTCCTCGGTTGTTCTTCTGGTCCGCCCTGGCTTGGATCGCCATATCCATCGCGGGCTGGTATCTCGGCGGGGAGGGGCTTGGCGCCTATTTCGGGCTGCCTCCGGCCGAAGGCGACCCAATCATCGGCCTCCGCATCTTCTGGTCACCGCCCTTCCTCTGGTTCTACATCTATTACGCGCTGGTCACCGGCATCTTCGCGGGCTTCTGGTTCTGGTTCTCGCCGCATCCGTGGGCGGTCTGGTCTATCCTCGGCAGTGCTCTCATCATCTTCACGACCTACTACCAGGTGCAGGTCGGCGTCGCGATCAACAACTGGTACGGGCCGTTCTTCGATCTCGTCCAGGCAGCGGTGTCGAAATCGCGACCCGTAACGGAGTGGGAGTTCTACTCCCAGCTCATCGTCTTCCTCGAGATCGCGATGGTGGCGGTCTTCATCTACGTGATCACCCGGTTTTTCGTGCGCCACTATATCTTCCGGTGGCGGACGGCGATGAACGACTATTACATCGCGCACTGGCCGATCCTGCGAACCGTCGAAGGCGCATCGCAGCGCGTGCAGGAAGACACGATGCAGTTCTCCCGGACGACGGAGGGGCTCGCGGTGTCGCTGATCGGTTCCGTGATGACGCTGATCGCCTTTCTGCCCGTCCTCTTCAGGTTTTCCGACACTGTGCACGAGCTGCCCTTCATTGGGCCCGTGCCCCATGCCCTCGTCGTCGCGGCGATCGTATGGTCGGCCTTCGGCTCCGGCCTTCTGGCTCTCGCGGGCATCAGGCTGCCGGGCCTGTTCTTCCTGAATCAGCGGGTCGAAGCGGCCTATCGTAAGGAGCTGGTCTACGGCGAAGACCACGAGCATCGAGCCCAGCCGCCAAGGCTCATGGAGCTCTTCAGCGATGTTCGCCGAAATTACTTCAGGCTCTATGTCAACTACATGTACTTCAACGTCGCGCAGTATCTCTACATCCAGCTCGACAACGTCTTCACCGTCTTCATCCTCATTCCAACGCTCGCTGCCGGTGCGATCACGCTCGGGACGTTCCAGCAGATACAGAACGCCTTCGCGCAGGTCAGCTCGTCGTTTCAATACCTGGTCAATTCGTGGGATACGATCATCGACCTCCTGTCGATCTACAAGCGCCTGCGCAGCTTCGAGTCGGCGATCTACGGCCAGGACATGCCGTCGATCGAGTCACGGGTCGGGCCCGTCTGACGGCGGCCTTCTCGAAAGAAGCGGCCTGAGACGGGAATCGGCGTCGGGTCCGAGGCGGTGCTCAGTCCTCACCGCCCGTCCCAAGACCATGGTCGCCGACCAGCGGGTCGCCGGTGGCGAAGTCGAACGACATCACCTTGAGGTGATCGGGGCTGGTCTCGCAGCGGAAGCGGAGGCCGTACCATGTCCCCCCGCTCAGGAAGGCGGCGCCGTCGGCGACCATGATGTTGCCGACCACCTTCACGTCGGCGGTGGCGTAGGCGACGGCCCGTTCCGGGTGGAACGTCTTCCGGCTCCTGGCGATCTGCTCCATCGCCTCGACGCCGCAGATCTGCTCGAAGCGCGTGTCGAGGGCGAGGGTCGCCAGGCTGCGGCGGACATAGGCGCCCGCCTTGTCGGAGAGGATTGTCTTGGCATGGCTGAGCGCGGGCGGTGGCGGCGGCTGTGGCTCGGGCGGTTGCTTCTCCGGCGTCGGCTGCTCCGGCGGGGCCGCGAGGATTTCCGCATCGGGAGCCGTGAGCACGGCGAACTGCTCCGGAGAGAGCACCTCGACGGACACCGCCTGGACCTGCGGCGGCTGGCGAATGCTCGGCGGGGAGACAAACAGCACGAGCGCCGTCAGGAGAACGGCGTGGAGCGTCAGGGAGATGGCAAGCCCGGCCCAGGCTTCCGGCGACGCCCTACGCTCCCTCGCGGAGGCCTCCGGCCTCTGCGGTTGGCCGTCCTCTTCACCTTGATCCGCGGCGCCGGCCTCCCCGGAAGGGCTTCGCGGTTGCAAAATCGCTGTCCCTTCCCTATATCCGCGCCATCTCACAGGCGGGCATAGAGCCGATTTCCGGCTTTCCGGTGGCATTCAGCCCAGCGCCCGCCGAGGACGAACCGGAGAATTTGATGGCGCTTCCCGATTTTTCGATGCGCCAGCTGCTTGAGGCTGGCGTGCATTTCGGTCACCAGACACACCGCTGGAATCCGAAGATGGGCCCGTACATCTACGGCGCCCGCAACAACATCCATATCATCGACCTGGCACAGACCGTGCCGCTGCTCTTCCGCGCGCTGAAGCAGGTGAGCGACACCGTCGCCGGCGGCGGCCGGGTGCTGTTCGTCGGCACCAAGCGGCAGGCTTCCGACGCGATCGCCGATGCGGCGAAGCGCTGCGCCCAGTACTACGTCAACTCCCGCTGGCTCGGCGGGACGCTGACCAACTGGAAGACGATCTCGCATTCGATCGACCGGCTCAGGAAGCTCGACGAGATGCTCGACGAGGGCGTGCAGGGCCTGACCAAGAAGGAGCTCCTCTCGCTCACCCGCGAGCGCGAGAAGCTGCAGCGCGCGCTGGGCGGCATCCGCGACATGGGCGGCGTGCCCGATCTGCTCTTCGTGATCGACACCAACAAGGAATCGATCGCGATCGCCGAGGCCCGCCGGCTGAACATCCCGGTCGTCGCGGTGCTGGATACGAACTGCGACCCGAAGGACATCGCCTTCCCCATCCCCGGCAACGACGACGCGGGAAGGGCGGTGGCGCTCTACTGCGACCTCGTCGCCCGAGCGGCGATCGACGGCATCTCGCGCGGTCAGAGCGACCGCGGCGTCGATATCGGCGCGGCCGAGGATGTCACAGTGGAGCCCGCACTCGATGAAGGCGAGGGCTCCGGGGACGCCGAGGCCGCGGCAGCGCCCGCCGGAGAGGCGGCCGAGCAGACCGCGCCCGCTGCATAGGCGGAGCTGCGTGAGGAACGCAGCGCCGTCGCCAACACGAAGTATTTTGAGCTGAAAGGAAGAGCCTGATGGCCATCACAGCGCAGATGGTGAAGGACCTGCGTGAGAAAACCGGCGTCGGCATGATGGATTGCAAGGCCGCGCTGAACGAGACGAACGGCGACATGGAAGCTGCAGTCGACTGGCTGCGGACCAAGGGTTTCGCCAAGGCGGCCAAGAAGGCCGGCCGCGTCGCGGCCGAGGGCCTGATCGGCATTGCCGACGAGGGTAGCCGCGCCGCCATGGTGGAGCTTAACTCGGAGACCGATTTCGTCTCGCGCAACGACCAGTTCCAGGGCCTCGTCAAGCTGGTTGCCCACGCCGCTCTGAAGACCGACGGCGGGCTTCAGGCCGTGCTGGCGCAGCCGGTGTCGAGCCATGCCAACGTGGAAGCCGCCATTACCGACGCGATTGCCACGATCGGCGAGAACATGACGCTGCGGCGCACGGCCATGCTTGCCGTCGACGAGGGCGTGGTGGCGAGCTACGTGCACGCCGCCGTCTCTCCCGGGCTCGGCAAGATCGGCGTCATCGTCGGGCTGAAGTCGGCGGGCGACGAGGCGAAGCTCGCGGCGCTCGGCCGGCAGATTGCCATGCATATCGCCGCCGCCAATCCGCTCGCGGTCGACGCCGACGGCATCGATGCGGAGACGGTGAAGCGCGAGCGTGCCATCTTCGCCGAGCAGGCACGCGAATCCGGCAAGCCGGAGAACATCATCGAGAAGATGGTGGATGGCCGCATGCGCAAATTCTACGAGGAATTGGTGCTGTTGAAGCAGGCCTTCATCATGGACACCGAGAAGACGGTGGAAGCCTTCCTGAAGGCCGCGGAGAAGGATGTCGGCGCGCCGGTAAACGTCACCGGATTCGTCGCCTTCCGGCTTGGCGAAGGTATCGAAGCAGGCTCTGACGACTGAGCCGCAGCCGGGCCTGTCCGGGATCGAAAAGGGCGCCGACGTGACTTATCGGCGCCCTTGTTTTATGCGGACGGCGCGGTGCCTTCCGCCGCAGCGAGGTCGATGATGCCCCCCAGGCCGAAGCCGAAGAGGATCCTGCTCAAGCTGTCCGGCGAGGCCTTGTTGGGAGACCTGGCCTTCGGCATCGACGATACCGTGCTGGCGCGTTACGCCGCGGAGATCGCCGCCGTTGCCCGGGCCGGAACCGAGATCGCGCTGGTGATCGGCGGCGGAAACCTCTTCCGCGGGGTCGCCATCTCCGCCAAGGGCGGCGATCGGGTCACCGGCGACCATATGGGCATGCTGGCGACCGTGATGAATGCGCTGGCGCTCGAGGCGGCACTGGCGCGTGAGGGCCTGGAGGCACGCGCGCTTTCGGCGATCGAGATGCCGTCCATCTGCGAGACCTATGTCCACCGACGCGCCTCCTGGCATATGAGCCGGCAGGTCATCGTCGTGCTCGCCGGCGGCACCGGAAACCCGTTCTTCACCACGGATAGCGGGGCGGCGCTGCGCGCCCTTGAGCTGGAGTGCGATGCGCTCTTGAAGGGCACGCAGGTCGACGGCGTCTATTCGGCCGATCCCCACAAGGATCCGGCGGCCGTCCGCTACGACCATGTGACCTTCCAGGAGGCGATCTCGAAGGGCCTGGCGGTCATGGATACCGCCGCCTTTGCCCTTGCCCGCGACAACGGACTCCCGATAATCGTCTTCAACGTGCATGAGCCGGGAGCCCTTGCGCGGATCGTCGCGGGGGAGGCCGTCGGGACTCTTGTTTCCGCGGGCTGAGCGCAGGGCCGGAAACGGGCAGAAAAAGGACAAAAACGCCATGGAAGATGGCCTTGACTTCAACGACCTGACGCGACGCATGCAAGGCGCAGTTTCCGTGCTCAAGACCGAGCTTTCGGGGCTGAGGACCGGGCGTGCCTCGGCCAATCTCCTCGATCCGGTCACGGTCGAGGCCTATGGCACGCAAATGCCCATCAGCCAGTTGGCGACTGTCAGCGTGCCGGAGGCCCGCATGCTCTCCGTGCAGGTCTGGGACGCGGCGCTGTCCGGCGCCGTCGACCGCGCCATCCGCGACGCCAATCTCGGGCTGAATCCGATCGCCGAAGGACAGCTGCTGCGCATCCCCATTCCGGAGCTGAATGCCGAGCGCCGTCAGGAAATGGTCAAGGTCGCCCACAAATATGCCGAGCAGGCGCGCATTGCGGTGCGGCATGTCCGCAAAGACGGCATGGACACCTTGAAGAGGCTGGAGAAGGACGGGCACCACAGCAAGGACGATACCCACACGGAATCGGAGAAGCTGCAAAAGCTGACCGACGACACCGTCAAGGAGATCGACGATATGCTGGCCCACAAGGAACACGAGATCACGCAGGTCTGAATGGGGCTGCCTAACCGCTCTTCTTTGCTCGCTGAAGCCGCCGCGCCGGAGCTCGAAGCGGAGCGGCCGGGCCATGGATCGCGCGGTCTCGTGCCGCGTCACGTCGGCATCATCATGGACGGCAACGGGCGCTGGGCGCTGGCGCACGGCCTGCCGCGCAGCGAAGGTCACCGCCGCGGCGTAGAGGCGCTCCGGCGGGCCGTGCGCTTCGCAATGCCCCGCGACATCGGCTTTCTTACGCTTTTTGGCTTCTCCTCGGAGAACTGGGCGCGCCCGGACGCGGAGGTCGAGGGGCTCTTCAACTTGCTCCGCCTCTTTATCCGCCACGATCTCGCGGAGCTGAACAGCAATGGCGTGCGCGTCTCCATCATCGGCGATCGGGCCGGGTTGCCGGGCGACATCCATGCGCTCGTCGACGAAGCGGAAGCGCTGACGGTCGCCAATCATGGCTTGCGGCTCATCATTGCTTTCAACTACGGCTCGCGCGATGAGATCGCGCGCGCCGCGCGTCGTCTGGCGCGTCGCGTCGCCGGCGGCGACCTCGATCCGGAGGCCATCGACCAGGCGGCGTTCGAGACGGCGCTCGATACGTTCGGCACTCCCGATCCCGACCTAATCATTCGAACATCCGGCGAGCAGCGCATCAGCAACTTCCTGCTCTGGCAGGCCTCCTATGCGGAGTTCGTATTCCTGCCGGTCCTCTGGCCGGACTTCGACGAGGAGCATTTCGAGCAGGCGCTTACTCAATTCGCAGCGCGCGACCGCCGCTACGGAGCGATCATTGGCGCTTGAGACGAGCGCCACGACTGGTGGGAGCGAGCTCCGCAGGCGCGTCGTTTCAGGCGCGATTCTCGCGCCCGTTGCGCTTGCGGCGGTGCTGCTCGGCGGGTTCCTCTTTGCGCTGCTCGTTGCTGTCGTTGCCGCTATCGCGTTCTGGGAGATGACCGGAATGGCCGAGGCCAGGTCTTGGCCGCGGGTGGGGTCGCTCGTGTGCCTGGTCGCCGGCCTGATTTTGCTTGAGGGCGGCAGCGGCTACTGGGCTGGGGCCCTCATTCTGATCCCCGCCGCGCTGGCGCTCGCCGCCGGCATAGGGGAGCGTTCGCTCCGGTGGATCGGGCTGGCGCTTGTTTATGTCGGCGTGCCGTGTGCCGGCTTCATCGTTCTGCGGCAGGCCGCGCCGCACGGCTGGGCGGCGATCCTCTACATTCTGCTCGTCGTCTGGGCGACCGACATTGCTGCCTATTTCGGCGGCCGCGCGATCGGCGGGCCGAAGCTCTGGCCACGCGTCTCGCCCAAGAAGACCTGGTCAGGGGCACTTACCGGCCTCGCGGCAGCCGTGGTGGCCGGAGGTGCGACAGCCGGGCTGGCGATCAGCGGCAACATGCGGGCGGGCCTTGCGCTCGCCGTGCCCTTGTCGATTGCGGCGCAGGCGGGCGACCTGCTTGAATCGGCGGTGAAACGGCATTTCGACGTGAAGGATTCCGGCCACATCATCCCGGGCCACGGCGGTGTACTCGACCGGGTCGACGGGCTCTTCGGGGCAGCCGCGCTGGCGTGGCTTGTGGCGCTGGCCGGCCTTGGCGGCGAGATCCTCACCTTGCCAAATGCTGCCGCGGGGGCTCTTCCGTGAGCCGTCGCATCACGCTTCTGGGCGCCACCGGCTCGATCGGAACCAGTGCCGTCGATGTCATAGGTGCGGCCCCGGGCGCGTTTGAGGTGCATGCCGTCGCATCGGGCTCCAACAGCGCCAAGCTCGCGCAAACGGCGCGCGTGCTGCGCGCGCGTCGAGCCGTGATCGCGGACGAGACGAAGCTGATGGCGCTGCGCGACGAGCTGTTCGGCAGCGGCATCGAGGCGGCGGCGGGCGTCCAGGCGATGGAAGACGCTGCCGCCGAGCCGGTCGACTTGGTTCTATCGGCGATCGTCGGCGCCGCCGGGCTTCGTGCCACGGCCGCGGCGATCCAGTCCGGCAGCCACATCGCGCTCGCCAACAAGGAGTGCCTGATCTGCGCCGGCAGCGCCTTCATGGCGCTGGCGCGCAAGCACGAGGTCCGCGTGCTGCCGGTCGATTCGGAGCACAACGCTCTCTACCAGCTGCTCGACGGGCGCGACCCGGCCGACATCCGCACCTATACCCTGACGGCCTCCGGCGGCCCGTTTCGGTCCTGGCCGGCGGAGAAGATTGCGCAGGCCACACCGCAGCAGGCCGTGGCGCATCCCACCTGGTCCATGGGTGCGAAGATTTCCGTCGATTTCAGCAACGTTGATGAACAAAGGCCTCGAACTCATTGAGGCGCATCATCTTTTCAATCTGGATCCGGAGAGCATGACGGTCGTCGTGCATCCCCAGTCGGTGGTCCATGCGCTGATCACCTTCCGCGACGGCTCCATTCACGCGGAGCTGGGGCCGGCCGACATGCGGCGCCCGATCGGCTATTGTCTGCACTGGCCGGAGCGGGTCCGCGAGCCGATGTCGACACTCGATCTCGCCACCGTTGGTCAGCTCACCTTCGAGAAGCCGGACCTTGAGCGCTTCCCGGCGCTGCGCCTTGCGATGGGGGCGCTGCGGCAGGGCGGTGGCGCGGCAAACGTCCTCAACGCTGCAAATGAGGTGGCGGTGGAGGCATTTCTCGCGGGCCGGATCGCCTTTACCGCAATCCCGGAAATAGTCGAAATCGCCTTGACGGCGGCGGATTCTGAGGGATTGCTGGCGGTACCGTCTTCGATCGACGAAGCGCTGCAGCTCGACGCCATTGCGCGCCGCCTCGCTCGTGCCGATCTAAAGCGCCGAAGCGCGGTCGCCTGAGCGAGGAGCATCAATGGAATCGCTGACCACCATCCCGAGCACCGTGGCGCTTTACGTCGTGCCGGCCCTGGTCGTGCTGACGGCCGTCGTGTTCGTGCACGAGATGGGGCATTTCCTGGTGGCGCGCCTTTGCGGCATCCGCGTTGCCGCGTTCTCCATCGGCTTTGGGCGCGAGCTTGCCGGCTTCACCGACCGCCACGGCACCCGCTGGAAGCTGTCGCTGATCCCGCTCGGCGGCTACGTCCGGTTCGAGGGCGACGACAACGCGGCGAGCATGCCGGACCCCGAGGTGCTGGAGGCGACGCCGCCCGAGGAGCGCAAGGGGCTGTTTCATTTTGCGTCGCTGTGGCGGCGGATTGCCGTGGTGGCGGCGGGGCCGGCGGCGAACTTCCTGCTTGCCATTTTCGTTTTCGCGGCGGTCTTCACCCTGGTCGGCCGCCCGAATGTCCTGCCGGTGGCCGACACGGTGATGGAGGGGAGCGCGGCGGAACGGGCGGGTTTCCAGCCCGGCGACCGCATCATCAGCGTCGACGGCGAGAACATCCGTTCGTTTTCCGACCTGCAGAGCATCATCATGCTGTCGGCGGACGAGGCCCTGCCGATCGTGGTGGAGCGTGACGGCAAACGCATCACCCTGACCGCCACGCCCGAGCGTCGGGAGGAGCCCGACCGGCTGGGCGGCACCCACCGAATCGGGGTGCTCGGCATCACGTCGGGGCAATTCAGCTTCGAGCGCGACGATCCGCTGACGGCCGTTTCCCAGGGCGTCCGCGAGACCTGGCAGATCATCGACAGGACGCTGACCTATATCGGCCGGCTGCTCACCGGTAGGGAGAGCGCCGATCAGCTGAGCGGTCCGATTCGCATCGGCCAGTTGTCGGGCGCTGTAGCCTCCAGCGGCGGTATTCCGGGCCTGATCTATCTGACCGCGGTGCTGTCGGTCTCCATCGGGCTCTTCAACCTTTTCCCCGTGCCGATGCTCGATGGCGGACACC
This sequence comes from uncultured Alphaproteobacteria bacterium, assembly GCA_963801225.1. GTDB lineage: Bacteria > Pseudomonadota > Alphaproteobacteria > Rhizobiales > Afifellaceae > DASWJZ01. Next base: position 103,065 of record CAWDED010000012.1, on the reverse strand, counting down.
TTCTGTTCTATTTCATCGAGGCCCTGCGCGGTAAGCCTTTGAGCCCGCGGCTGCAGGATATCGGCTTCCGCATCGGCTTCGCGCTGGTGATCATGCTGTTCATCTTCGTGACCTTCAACGACATTGCCAATCTGTCGGGAATTTTCGTGAACTCCTAGTTGCTTAGCGGACGTTGCCCAAAGGCCACGTCATCGCGAAAAGCTGGGCCGAAAAAAGCCGCACGATTGAAAGCGGGACTAAAGCCTGCAATAGCTTGCGTGAGGGACCGACTCTGGGCGGCGTCCTGTATCCATTTGTGTGCCCAAAAGACCGGACAAAACGGCTCATGATACCAAATTCGATCCGGCGGAATCTCCGAGCGTTTGCGGCGATCCTGCTTTTCCTGGCAGCGCCGATTTTGGTTGCTTCCGGGCTTGTTGAGCGCGCCGAGGCGGCCGTCGTCAGCAAGATCGTGGTCGAGGGCAACCAGCGGGTCGACGGAGAGACGATCCGCGCCTATCTGCTCATCCGTCCGGGCGTCGAATATTCGCGCTACGAGGAAGACGAATCCCTGAAAGCGCTGTTCCAGACGGGGCTTTTCGCCCATGTCTCGCTCGACACGCGCGGCTCCACGCTTTTCGTCGTCGTGGAGGAGAACCCTGTCATCAACGAGGTGGCGTTCGAGGGGAACAAGAAGTTCAAGGATGACCAGCTTCTCGCGCGTCGTCCAGTCGCAGCCGCGCGGCGTCTACACGCGCGCCAAGGTGCAGACGGACGTGCAGCGGCTGCTGGAGCTTTACCGGCGCTCCGGGCGCTTCCAGGCTTCGGTCACCCCGCGAGGTCATCGATCTTCCGAACAATCGGGTGAATCTGGTCTTCGTCTTTGCCGAAGGCCCGAAGACCGGCGTGGCGGGCATCACCTTCGTCGGCAATCACGCCTTCAGCGACGGCAGATTGCGCAATGTGATCGCCACGCGGCAGACGGGCATTTTCAGCTTCCTGCGCGGCAATTCGGGCTACGATCCGGATCGCCTTGCCTCCGACGAAGAGAAGCTGCGGCAATACTATCTGGACCGCGGCTTTGCCGACTTCCAGGTGGTCTCCTCGGTCGCGGAGCTGGACCGTGAGCGCAACTCCTTCTTCATCGCCTTCACGCTGAACGAAGGGCCGCGCTACCGTTTCGGCCAGATATCGGTTGATTTCGACGCTGCCCGGCGTCGATCCCGCCGTCCTGCAGAGGCAGGTCGAGACGCGCGAGGGCCACGTCTTTTCCAGCGCGGAGGTGGACCGGTCGCTGGAGGACATCACGCTTTATCTCGCGTCCAACGGCTACCCCTTTGTGCAGGTGCGGCCGCGCATCGCCCGCGACCCCGATACGCTGACGATCAGCGTGACGTATGTGGTCGACGAAGGCCCGCGCGTCTATGTCGAGCGGATCGAGATCCGCGGCAACACGCGCACGCGAGACTACGTCATTCGCCGCGAGTTCGATCTCGCCGAAGGCGACGCCTTTAACCGTGTTCTGGTGGACCGTGCAGAGCGCCGGCTGAAGCGCCTCGGATACTTCAGTGATGTCCATATCTACACGGAGCCCGGGGCGACCCAGGACCGCGTCATCATTGTCGTAGACGTTACCGAGCAGCCGACAGGCGAGCTTTCGTTCGGCGCGGGTTATTCGTCGTCCGATGGAATCGTTGGCGATATCTCGCTGTCGGAAAAGAACTTCCTGGGGCGCGGCTACAATCTGAGAGTGGCCATCGGGGCCGGAACGAGCGCCCGCACCTACGAGTTCGGCTTCACCGATCCGTACTTCCTGGGCCGGCGGATTTCTGCCGGGATCAACGTATTCCGCCGGCAGTACAGCCAAAACTCGTATCGCTCGTATGATTACGCGACCACGGGTGGTGGCCTCACGTTCGGGTTCCCCGTCACCGAAAATTTCACCGTGCAGACCGGCTACCAGCTTGAGGTCCAGAATATCAACGTCGACTGCGAGCAAGTGCAGCGCCGTCCCACCCACCGTCTCGCTGGCGATCTGCCAGGCGGTGGGCGAGACCTGGGTATCGTCGGCTTTCTACTCGCTGATCTACGATACGCTGGACAGCTACAAAGACCCGCATGCCGGCATCTACGCGAAGTTCACGCAGGAAGTGGCGGGCCTCGGCGGCGACGTGGCTTATCTGAAGACCACGGGCACGGGCTCCTACTATCGCGAGATCATTCCCGACCGGGACATCGTGGGCCTGATCAAGGTTCAGGGCGGGGACATTTTCGGCATCAACCAGAACGTTCGGCTGCTCGATTCGTTCTTCAAGGGCGGCGAGACGGTTCGTGGCTTCGAAAGCTCGGGCTTCGGCCCGCGCGACCCGACGACCGGCGACGCGCTGGGCGGCAAGGTCTTCGCGGCCGCGACGGCCGAAGCGCAGTTCCCGTTCCCGCTCCTCCCGCGCGAGCTTGGCTTCAAGGGCGCCGTCTTCGCCGATGCCGGCACCTTGTTCGACACCGACGCGGCGGTCTCTTCGGGGTCGCCGCTGGACAACGCCTCGATTCGCTCCTCGGTCGGCGGCTCGATCCTGTGGGCGTCGCCGCTCGGGCCGTTGCGCGCGGACTTCGCCTACGTGCTCACCTCCGAGAGCTACGACAAGAAGCAGTTCTTCCGGTTCGGCGGCGGAACACGCTTCTGATAGTGTCGGTGCCGGCCGGCGCTTCGCCGGCGGGCACCCTGGTCTTGCCTGATGCGTGATACCCGCTTCATCCCGGCGCCGCCGCCAATGCGTGCGAGCGAGATCGCGGCGACCGTGGGCGCCACCGTGGCGCGCGGCGACCCTGACACGATGATCTACGGCGCTGCACCGCTCGAGGCCGCCGGCGAAGGCGAGATCAGCTTTCTCGACAATCCCAAATACGTGAAATTCCTGGAGACGACGCGCTGCGCCGCCTGCTTCTGCCAGCAGCGATACGTGGAGCGCATGCCCGCCCATGTGGCGGTGCTGGAGACGCCGGCACCCTATCGCGCCTACAGCGCTTATCTCGCGAAGGCCTACCCCTCGGCGCTTCGCCCGAGGGGCCTTTTCGGCGCGAGCGATCTCAGCGGCACCGTGCATCCGGAGGCGCAGCTGGAGGAGGGGGTGCGCGTCGAGCCGGGGGCGCTCGTCGGCGCGCGCGCCGAGATCGGCCGCGGCACCATCGTTGCCGCCAACGCGGTAATCGGCGAGGGAGTCGCGATCGGGCGGGACTGCTTCATCGGCGCGAACACCTGCATCCAGTTCGCCCTCATCGGCAACCGCGTGATCATCCATCCCGGCACTGTCATCGGGCACGACGGCTTCGGCTTTGCCATGAGCCCGCGCGGTCATTCGAAGGTCGCGCAGGTCGGTCGCGTGATCATCCAGGATGATGTAGAGGTAGGCGCCAACGCGGCCATTGAGCGGGGCGCCAATCGCGACACGGTCGTGGGGGAGGGGAGCAAGCTTGGCTCCCAGGTGCAGATCGGCCACAACGTGCAGGTCGGTCGGCATTGCGTGCTCGTTTCCCAGGTCGGCATTGCCGGATCGTCCAGCCTGGGCGACTTCGTGGTGATCGGGGGCCAGAGCGGCGTGAACGGCCACGTTCACATCGGCGACGGAGCCCAGATTGCCGCGGTCAGCGTTGTCCACAACGATGTCCCGCCGGGTGCCCGCTGGGGCGGCGTTCCGGCCCGGCCGGTCAAGGAATGGTTTCGCGAAATGATCGCACTGCGTAAACTCGCCGCGAGGGACCGAGACGCCTGAGGGCGGAAGGCGGCGGAGACATCGGCCGGGAGCGAAATGTCCATGGATCAAGAGGTCAGAACGCTGGAAGCGGCGGATATCAATCGCATCCTGCAGGTGCTGCCGCATCGCTACCCCTTCCTCATGGTGGATCGGGTGCGCGAGATCGATGGCGACCGCTCGTGCATCGGCGTGAAGAACGTCACGTTCAACGAGCCGCACTTCCAGGGGCATTTCCCCGGCCACCCGGTCATGCCGGGCGTGCTGCTGATCGAAGGGATCGCCCAGACGGCGGCGACGCTTGTTGCGGTCGCCGAAAAGGTGGCCGAGCAGTCGAAGCTCGTCTATTTCATGACCATCGACAATGCAAAGTTCCGCAAGCCGGTCGTCCCCGGCGATACGGTCGAGTACCACGTGAGCACCATCCGTCATCGCGGCAACGTCTGGAAGTTCGCCGGCATAGCGTTTGTGGGGGACACGAAGGTCGCCGAGGCGGAAGTGAGCGCCATGATGCTGGATCGCTGATCTTGGCGGACGTTCATCCGACTGCGGTCGTCGAGGACGGAGCGAGACTGGCGGAAACCGCGGTCGTCGGTCCCTATTGCGTCATATCCGCCGGCGTGACGCTCGGCGAGAATGTCAGGCTGCGCAGCCACGTGGTCGTGGACGGGATCACCGAGATCGGCGAGGGGACGGAGATCTTTCCCTTCGCCAGCGTCGGCCTGCCGCCGCAGGACAAGAAATATCGCGGCGAGACGAGCCGGCTGGAGATCGGCCGCGACTGCGTTATCCGCGAGCACGTGACCATCAATCCCGGCACCGAAGGCGGCGGGCTGCTGACCAAGATCGGCGACGACTGCCTGCTGCTCGTCGGCAGCCACGTGGCGCACGATTGCCTGATCGGCGACCACGTGATCCTGGTGAACCACGCGACGCTCGGCGGGCACTGCCGCATCGGCGACTACGCCATCCTCGGCGGGCTTTCTGCCGTCCACCAATATGTGCGCATCGGCGAAAGCGCCTTCGTCGGCGGCATGTCGGGCGTGGAGAACGACGTCATCCCCTTCGGCTCGGCGCTCGGGAACCGGGCGTCGCTCGGCGGGCTCAACATCGTGGGCATGACGCGACGCGGCTTTTCGCGCGAGGCGATCCATCAGGTGCGGCGCGCCTACCGCACGCTCTTCGGCCCGGAGGGGACGCTGAAGGAGCGTCTCGCCGACGTGGAGGAGGAGTTCGCCGGCGACGAGAACGTGGCGAAGATTGCGTCGTTCATCCGCGAGGGCGGCGACCGCGCCATCTGCACGCCCCGCTCGCGCAACGGCGGTGGCTGACGGTCCAGCCATGGCGGCCGGCCGCAGCGGCAGGCCGATCGCCATCCTGGCGGGCGGCGGGCTGCTGCCGCCGCTGGTGGCAGAGGCGGCGCGCGGCGCGGGGCATGAGCCGGTCGTCTTCGCGATCGCCGGGGAGGGCGACCCTGCCGCGTTCGGCGCCATTCCGGTGCAGGTCATGCGCTGGGGCGAACTGGGGAGCCTCTTGAAGCGCGCACGCGCGGCGGGCTGCGCGGAAGCCGTCTTCATCGGAGCGATTTCCAAGCGGCCCGACATCGCCAATGTCCGTCCCGATCTCGCCAGCCTCAAATTCGTGCCGCGCGTCGCCAAGCTGCTCGCCCGAGGCGACCATAGTCTGCTCGAGGGCATGGCGGATATCTTTGTCGAGCACGGCATCGCGCTGGTCGGGCCGCTTGAGGTTGCGCCGGCGCTGGCGCTGCAGGAGGGCTGCGAGACGGGGAGCGTGCCGCCGGAGGCGGAGGTCGATGTTGAGAAGGCGCTGGAGGCGGCGCGACTCATCGGGCGCATCGACCTGGCGCAGGGCGCGGTGTCGGTTGGCGGGCGCGTGGTGGCGCTGGAGGATATCGGCGGCACCGACGCGCTGCTGGAGCGCGTCGCAGAGCATCGCCGCCTGGGGCGCATCGGCAAGGCCGGCGGTGTGCTGGTGAAATGCCCCAAGCCGCAGCAGGACGGTCGCCATGATGTCCCCACCATCGGGCCGGATACGGCGGAGAGAGCCGCGCGCGCCGGGCTTGCGGGCGTCGCCGCGGAAGCCGGCCGCACGCTGCTCGTCGGCCGTGAGGAGACGCTCGAGGCCTTCCGCCGCGCCGGCATCTTCCTGCTCGGGCTGAAGCCGCCGGGCTGACCAATGGCTGTGCGCCCGCTCCGTGTCGCCATCGTGGTCGGGGAGGAATCCGGCGACCAGCTCGGCGCCGGGCTGATCGAGGCGCTGCGCCGCGCGCGACCCGACGCAAGTTTCACGGGGCTGGCGGGCGAGCGCATGAAGGCGCGCGGCATGGAGAGCGTCGTGCCGCTTGCCGACGTTGCGGTGATGGGGATCGCCTCCGTCGTCGCGCACCTTCCGCGCATCGTGCGGCGCGTCTACCGGCTGGTGGACGCCGTGCTGGCGGCGGAGCCGGATGTGCTCGTCATCGTCGACAGCCCCGAGCTGACGCATGCGGTGGCGCGGCGCGTGGCGAAGCGGCGTCCGGAGCTTCCCATCGTCGACTACGTCTCGCCGTCGGTGTGGGCGTGGCGGCCGGGCCGGGCGCGCAAGATGACGGCGCTATGTCGATCATGTGCTGGCGCTGCTGCCGTTCGAGCCGGAGGCGCATCGGCGGCTCGGCGGGCCGCCCTGCACCTATGTCGGCCATCCGCTCATCGAGCGGCTCGGCGAGCTCAGGCCAGCGCCAGGCGAGCGACCGCCGCTTGGCGAAAGGCCGACGCTGCTGGTGCTGCCCGGCAGCCGCCGCACCGAGATTTCGCGCCTCATGGAGCCGTTCGGCGTGGCGCTCGGGGAGATCGCCGCGGCGCGGCCGGGGCTGGAGGTGCTGCTGCCGGCGGTGCCGCATCTGGAAGCCGAGATCAGGGCGCGGACGGCGGAATGGCCGCAGCGGCCCGAGATCGTGGTGGGGGAGGCGGCGAAATTCGCCGCCTTCCGCCGTGCGCATGCCGCGCTCGCCGCCTCCGGCACGGTGTCGCTGGAGCTCGGGCTTGCCGGCGTGCCCACGGTCATCGCCTACCGGGTCGACATGATCGCGCGCACCTTCAAGCCGTATGTCCTCAAGGTGCCCTCGATCGTGCTCACCAATCTCATCCTCGGCGAGAATGTGGTGCCGGAGTTCCTGGACGAGGCGAGCCGGCCGGAGGTGCTGGCGCGCGAGACGCTGGCGCTTCTGACGGAGGGCGCGGCGCGCGACGCACAGCTTACCGCGCTGGCGCGGCTCAGCGAGACGATGACGCTTCCCGATGGCGCGCGCCCGAGCGACAAGGCGGCGGAGATCGTGCTGGAAGCGGCGGAGCACGGCTGGGGACGGCGCAAGGCGCGTCTGTCGCGTTGATGCGGCCCCGTGACGGTCGCAGAATGGTTCGTCGGATCGATCCAGGCATATCGACGAAGAGGTGATATGGTCCTGGGCGGGACAAACGGGGCGCGACTCTTGGGAAAGCAGGTGAGATGATGAAACCACCGGACCGGACGCGTCGGACGATGGGCTCGCGCGAGCGGGCCGAAGCCGCGTTCAAATCCGCGACGACGAAGCCTCCCGAAGCGCCTCCGCAGCCGCAGGCATTGCCGGGCGTGAAGGAATTGGTGTCGCTGCGCATCGACCGCGACGTGCTCGATTATTTTCAGGAAGCCGGGCCCGGCTGGCAGGAGCGCATCAACGAAGCGCTGCGCAAGGTGGCGAAGAAATAGCCGAACGCGTTCGGGAACGGAGCCGCCCGCTATTCGTCCGGGCATGTGGCCGGCAGCAGCTTGGCGAGCGCGTCGGTTGACGAAGCCGGCGCCAGCTTCGCCTTGCGAATGTGAAGCGGCGTGAAGGGCGGCGTCTGGATCGTGGGCTGGGCAAGGCGCAGCCAGTAGCATCCGGCAAATGTCTTCGACGTGCCGTCGCTCATATGGGCGCGCACGGCGACCGGCACGCTTGAATAGATGCTGCCTGCCGCGCCCTCCTGCGTCACATTGCCGATGGCGACGTCGACGCTGTCGGTCGTGCTGAAGCCTGCTGCGTACTCGTCGTAGGGCGACGTGACGCCCTGGTCGAAATAGCTGTAGGCGCGGGCGTATTCCTTGCGGCTGATGGCGTTGTAGAGCGACTGGACGAGTGACGCCGGCGTGCTGCGGTCGTCGAGATAGGCGGGAGGCTCGGCCGCATGCGTCGCAAGCGGCGCGGCGGCGAGGATCGCACAGGCCAGCAGCGGTGCGCGAAGGACGGCGTGGAAACAGCGCATCGTCTTCTCCGTGAAGAGCCGACGGGCTGCCTGCGCTTCCATCGCGGCGAAGGTGAGGCGCGCCGCGCGAGCGAGCCCCGCCTCAGTGCGCGTGATGCGTCTTCAGCTCGTGCTCGATGGTGGCGGGCGGCTGGCCGGTAAGCTCCTTGGAGAGCTCGGCGATCAGCGTGTTCTTCAGCGTGACGTGGTAGTGCCGGCGCATCTCGCCCAGCGTGCGCGGCGCGGCGATCACGATCAGATTCTCGATGTGGCCGTCGATCGATTGACGGTTCAGCCAGTCGACAGCCGACGCGGCAAACGCGTCCTCGTCCTGCAGGTGGCGGGCGGGATTGGCGCTCGAAGAATGGTGATGGTGGCCGGAATCCGTGGCGTGGGCGTGAAGATCGGGCGCCGGCAGGGCGTCGAGCTTCAGGCTCACGTCGTCGCCATGGTTACGGTAGAGCTCGAGCGTCCTGCCGTCTGCAACGGCGATCAGCGTGCCGTGGGGGATGAGCATCCTGTTGGTTCTCCGGAGAAGAGGTCGGTGCATTCTTCGTCGGGAGGCATGCCGGAGGCTTTGAGGGAGATCAAGGGCGCTCCCTGGGTGGACGGGCGCGAGGCGGAGCCGGGGTCAGCGGGATGTACCAAGGCAGCCTGCGCCGCTGCCGGCGCGTGAGGGGCGCCCGCTCGCGCTCCGCCTCTTCGGCGAGCTTTCCCGAGCGCCACAGCGCCTCGGTGTTGGGGTGGCTGCGAAGCAGGTCTTCGACGGGCTGCAGCATGTCCGGCAGCCGCGCCTCCCATTCCTTGAGCTCCATCCAGGGCATGAAGGGGCAGGTCGGGAGGCCGTCATGCGCGGCGTCGGCCGGCGGGACGCAGCGGCGGAAGCGCTTGCAGACGCCGCGCGGGCAATCGGGCGATGGCGACGGCGCGCGCAATCTGAACTGAAGGAACTGGCGGACGAGACTGGGCATGCGCGATCCTTCCCACGACCCTTCGGCCTGAGGCGTTGTTTTTGTTGCCTCCTCTTCTCGAGGAGGGAGCGGGGCGCCTGAAGAGTGCCTCGCAAAGTTAAGTAGTGGCGCCCCTCAGGCGCCCCGCACGGCGTTTTGCGATCTCCGATTTCCACTCTCCGGCATGGGGCCGCCTCGTGCCGGCCGAAGCCAGCGGACTGCACCCCACCCTTAAGGCCGTCTCGACTAGCGGCAGACCGGTCATCCCGGTCGGGCGGACGTATCGGGACCCCCGAGGCTCGGCCGGCCGGAACCGACCGAATCTCACCACGGGCGCCGCCCGCCCTTCCCACATGGTTCCGGTGGCCACACGGTCCCTCCGGCGAAGAGCGGTGACATGGATTGTAAGGGGGTTTTGGGGGTCGGGGATAACTTGCGACCACAGTCATACCCTCTCGGTTTGTCATCCCGGCCGAGCGCAGCGAGTGCCGGGACCCATGAACACAGGGCTTGCGCTTCTTGTGTCAGCGCATCGGCCTGGTCTTCCTGTTCCGTGTTCATGGGTCCCGGATAGCGCTGCTTGCGCAGCGCTTCCGGGATGACAGAGGAGAGGGGGGCGGGTGCCGCACCTCGGCTCGGTGCGACCCCGCCGGCTCCCGTGTTCATGGGTTCCGGTCTCGGCCTTGCGGCCGAACCGGAATGACAAAGGAGAGGGTGTTGGGCGGGCGCAAAAGAGACTTTGGCATCGGAGGTGCGACGTCCCATCTCTCGGGCATGCCGTCGATCCTGGAGAGCCCGATCGAGTCGCGCGCCATCAGCCGCGTCGCCTACGACGAAGAGCGGCGCGAGCTCTATGTCCTCTTTCACGGTGGCAAGGCCTACACGTACTACGGCGTTCCGCTGGAGGATTATCTGGCGCTGAGCGAGGCGGAATCGAAGGGGCGGTTTGTGAACGAGGTCATCAAGCCCAGGTACGAATTCCGCGAAGGCGCGCCGATCTGATTTTCGGCGGGCGGGCGTCGGCCCAGTCATCCTTCCTCATCCCACGGTCGTCTCGCAGCGTGATGGATGTGCAGAATTTCGATGGCGTTTGCGTTTACGCGATAGAAGAGCTTGTAGGGGTAGCGCCCAAGGGGAACGACGCGAACGCTGGGGCGTTGGGCGGACCGGCGGGCGCTTTCGGGCCATCGGCTAATGCGGCCAATAATGGCGCGGATGCGCAGCTCCAAAGCCGGCGCGACGGTGGGATAGTGGACGGCAAGGTAGTCGGCGATCCGTCGAGGTCTCGCAGCGCTTCGTCCGTCCAGACGACCTTCATGCGCGGCGAAGCTTGGCGAGGACTGCCTCGACCTCCTTGTCCGTGGCGAAACGGCCCTCGGTAGCCGCGCGCAGACCGCGGTCTATGCCAGCAAGCTCCTCAGGCGTCGGGTCGTAGATTTCGCCGGACAGGGCTGCTTCGACTCATGCGCGACGTCGGCCACGGTCCTCGCGTCGGGCCGGCATGCATCCGGGCGTCCATCGCCTGAGCCTCTTACGCGTCCAGCCGACTGAGCGTTGCGGAATGATGAGTAGCCCGGATTTGAAGCCGAGCATAGCTTCCGATGAGCGATGCCGTGCTGGTTGGACGGTCCCCTGCAGCGGCGAAGCGTAGATCGAGAAGGCCGATTCGGCGACGAAATGAGTCTTGGCGGCAGTGCGGAGCGAGGCGGCACCGTCACGTCCGCCCGGAGTTCCGTTATGGCCTCCGTCTGAGCGTCATGCCACGGATTGTTCCAGGAAGCATGCGGTCAAGTTCGCAATGCGAACGACGGCGTCAATCGTCCGCTGCGCGACGAGCGTAGTCAAGACCGCGCTCGATATCGGATCAGCGGGAGGGCGAGCGTCAGTGATTCTTCTTCGGAAATTTATGATCCGCATACCGGAAGGGTCTTCGGAAAGTGTCGGTTTCGCCGATGCGCACGGCACCCTTTCGACGTGGCTCAGGTAGTCTTTGATCGTCTGCGAAAGCGCGCTTGAACTCCTGCTGGCGACACCCTTGCGGTGACTCCGACGCATTGACCGTGTTCACAAAGTCTGTGCGCGGCTTTGAAACAGTCTCCGATGTGCTTTCACCATGGGTTCTGATCATGTTGTCCCGTATCCGGAAGAACAGGATCGGGCTTATGAGTCACTGACAGCCACGGAAATCGATGGTCTGTAGCCGGCTTCTGCGCATCGTCCACGACGTAGTGGTCCTGTACAGAAATTGTGCGTTTCCGCATTCGACTGTGTGACGGAACCAGCACCTCGCGCCACTTCACGAGCTGGTGGGCCATGTAGCAATCTGGTTGTCCGGGTGACGCTCAATCCTATAGCGGAGATATCGTTTCAAGTCGGCAGTCGCGCCACTGCTGTCGAGGTGAAAAATCGCACTTCAATTACTGCCGCGTTCTGGATCAGAGCTTACAGTGCCCTCGACATCGAAGACTCTGCGTAGAGACACTTGCAGGCACGCGCAAGCTGCGCCGCTTCAGTCCTTCGGATGAGTTGTACTGACAGTCAGTTGCGCATCTGCGTTCATGGCGGCAAGCATCTCCTTTTGTAGCGTGATTTGGAGCCGGGGGCTCACAATGCGAGCAATCGCTTTCGCCAGGCCTGCGACTTCTCTTCATATCGCCGTGGCATCGATTTGCGGTCTGCCAGTTCGTGAGGTTCATGCGCATGAGCATGCGAGCTCTGTGAGCCGGTCGAGGTTCCGTCGGGATGCGCAATCGGAAATAGAACGCTGTCGAAGCCATTGTGTTCATACTTCGTTCTAGGAAAAGTCAACCCGGCGCCGAGCGCCGGGCCGCTTTTCAACTGCTCACGAACACCCGCTCGTGCTCCCACACGTGTCGCACTTCAGGCAGGTGCCGTTCCGCACCATGGTGAAATTCCCGCATTCGCCGCAGGCCTCGCCTTCGTAGCCCTTCATGCGGGCCTCGGCGCGCAGCGCGTTCTTGTCGGGGGCGGTGCTCGTCGCATTCTCCCCTCCCGCCTTCGCCAAGGCTTCGGCGGGCAGGCCCTGGGCCTCGACCTCCGGGTCCTTCTGCGGGGCGTTGGCGGCGTAGCCGCGGGGCTCTTCGGCGGCCTCGGGCTGGGCGGCGCGCTTCAGCGCGGTGGTGGCGCCGCCTGAGCCGCTGCCCGTGGTCTTGGCCGACGAGATCGCCGCCACCAGGCCGGACTGCACGGCCTTGGCGCCGCCGCCCTGGCTGCCCTTGGGGTCGCTCTTCGATTCGCCTTTCGGCGCGGCGTTGTCGAGCAGGCGGAAGCGGCTGGTCTGGCCGCGCACGAAGCCGTTCGACACCGGGCCATCTGGGGCGCCGGCTTCTCCGCCTCCACGCCGCGGCCGATGGTGGTGGAGGCCATGTCCTCCGGCTGCACGTGCGCCAGGTCGTGGCGGCCGAGATAGGAGATCGCCAGCTCGCGGAACACGTAGTCGAGGATCGAGGTGGCGTTCTTGATCGCCTCGTTGCCCATGACGATGCCGGCCGGCTCGAAGCGCGTGAAGGTGAACGCCTCCACATATTCCTCCAGCGGCACGCCGTATTGCAGGCCGAGCGAGATGGCGATGGCGAAATTGTTCATCATGGCGCGGAAGGCGGCGCCTTCCTTGTGCATGTCGATGAAGATCTCGCCGATGCGGCCGTCGTCGTATTCGCCGGTGCGGAGATACACCTTGTGGCCGCCGACGATGGCCTTCTGCGTATAGCCCTTGCGGCGGCCGGGCAGCTTTTCGCGGCCGCGCACCTCGCGCTCCACGATGCGCTCCACGATGCGCTCCGCGGCGATCGCCGCGCGCTGCGGCGCGGTCTGCTGGATCAGCGTCTCCAGCGCCTCTTCCTCGTCCTCCTCGTCGTCGGCGATGAGCGAGGAATTGAGCGGCTGCGACAGCTTGGAGCCGTCGCGGTAGAGCGCGTTGGCTTTCAGCGCCCAGCTTCCAGGAGAGCATGTAGGCGGCCTTGCAGTCCTCCACCGTGGCGCTGTTGGGCATGTTGATGGTCTTGGAGATGGCGCCGGAGATGAAGGGCTGCGCCGCCGCCATCATGTGGATGTGGCTCTCCCAGGAGAGGTAGCGCTTGCCGAGCCGCCCGCAGGCGTTGGCGCAGTCGAACACCGGCAGATGCTCCTCCTTCAGGTGCGGCGCGCCTTCCAGCGTCATCGCCCCGCAGCAGAAGATGTTGGCCGCCTCGATGTCCTTCTTGGAGAAGCCGATGGCGGCCAAGCAGGTCGAGCTGCGGATCGGCGAGCTGCTCGTCGTCGAGCTTCAGGACGTCGCGGCAGAACTCCTCGCCGAGCGACCATTTGTTGAAGGCGAACTTGATGTCGAAGGCCGAGGTGAGGCCCTTTTCCAGCTCGGCGAGCTTCGCGTCGGTGAAGCCCTTCTCCTTCAGCGTCTCGTGGTTGACGCCCGGCGCGTCCTTCAGCGTGCCGCGGCCGACCGCGTAGGCGATGATGTCGGCGTCTTCCGACAGCGAGTAGCCGAGCGTGGCGAGCGCCTCCGGCACGGCGCGGTTGATGATCTTGAAGTAGCCGCCGCCGGCGAGCTTCTTGAACTTCACCAGCGCGAAGTCGGGCTCGATGCCGGTGGTGTCGCAATCCATGACGAGGCCGATCGTGCCGGTCGGCGCGATCACCGAGACCTGCGCGTTGCGATAGCCGTGCGCCTCGCCGAGGTTGACGGCCTTCACCCAGGCGGACCTGGCGTGCTCGGAGAGCGCCTTGCCGTTGTCGCCGAGCGTCTCGAGCGACGCATGGTCGAGCGGCACGGGATTGGTGGCGAGCGTCTCGTAGCCGTCGGCATGGCCGTGGGCGGCGCGGGCATGGTTGCGGATGACGCGCAGCATCGGCTCCTTGTTGCGCTCGTAGGCCGGGAAGGCGCCAAGCTCGCCGGCCATCTCCGCGGAGGTGGCATAGGCGATGCCGGTCATGATGGCGGTGATGGCGCCGCAGATGGCGCGGCCTTGCGGCGAATTGTAGGGGATGCCGGAGGTCATCAGGAGGCCGCCGATATTGGCGTAGCCGAGGCCGAGCGTGCGGTAGTCGAAGGAGCGCAGCGCGATCTCCTTGGAGGGGAACTGCGCCATCAGCACGGAGATTTCCAGCACCACCGTCCACAGCCTGACCGCGTGCTCGAAGGCCTCCGTGTCGAAGCGGGCTTCCTCGCCCGAGGCGTCGCGGAACTGCAGGAGGTTCAGCGAGGCGAGATTGCACGCCGTGTCGTCGAGGAACATGTATTCCGAGCACGGGTTCGACGCGATGATCTCGCCGTCGTTCGCGGCAGGTGTGCCAGTCGTTGATGGTGGTGTGGTACTGGATGCCGGGATCGGCGGAGGCCCATGCGGCTTCGCTGATCTCTTCCCACAGCGCGCGGGCGGGCAGGTCTTCGCCACCTTGCCGGTGATGCGGAAGGTGAGGTTCCACGTCCTCGTCGTTCTCCACGGCGCGCAGGAACGCGTCGGTGACGCGCACCGAGTTGTTGGAGTTCTGGCCGGAGACGGTGAGGTAGGCCTCCGAGTCCCAGTCGAGGTCGAAGATCGGGAACTCGATCTTGGTGTAGCCCTGGCGCGCGAACTGCATGACGCGCTGGATGTAGTTCTCCGGCACGTTGGCCTTCTTGGCGGCGCGTACCTCGCGCTTCAGCGCCGGGTTCTTCTGCGGGTCGAAGCAGTCGTCGCCGGGGCCCTCGCAGTTCACGCAGGCCTTCATGATGAGCGAGAGGTGCCTGGCGCAGATCTTGGAGCCGGTGACGAGGGCGGCGACCTTCTGCTCCTCGTTCACCTTCCAGTTGATGTATTTCTCGATGTCGGGATGGTCGACGTCGACGATCACCATCTTGGCGGCGCGGCGCGTGGTGCCGCCCGACTTGATGGCGCCGGCCGCGCGGTCGCCGATCTTGAGGAAGCTCATCAGGCCGGACGACTTGCCGCCGCCGGAGAGCCGCTCGCCTTCGCCGCGCAGGCCGCGAGAAGTTGGAGCCGGTGCCGGAGCCGTATTTGAACAGGCGCGCCTCGCGCACCCACAGGTCCATGATGCCGCCGTCATTGACGAGGTCGTCGGAGATCGACTGGATGAAGCAGGCATGCGGCTGCGGATGCTCGTAGGCCGTCTCCGACTTCACCAGCTCCTTGGTCCAGTGGTCGACATAGTAGTGGCCCTGGCTCGGCCCATCGATGCCGTAGGCCCAGTGAAGGCCGGTGTTGAACCATTGCGGCGAGTTGGGCGCCGCCTTCTGGGTGGCGAGCATGTAGCAAAGCTCGTCGAAGAAGGCGCGCGCATCTTCCTCCGACGAGAAGTAGCCGGCCTTCCAGCCCCAGTAGGTCCAGGTGCCGGCCAGCCGGTCGAAGACCTGCCGTGCGTCGATCTCCGAGATGTAGCGCTCCGCCTCGGGCAGCGCGGCGAGCGCTTCCTCGTCGGCCACCGAGCGCCACAGCCAGGAGGGGACGGAATTCTCCTCGACCTTCTTCAGCCGCGCCGGCACGCCCGCCTTGCGGAAATATTTCTGCGCCAGCACGTCGGTCGCCACCTGGCTCCAGGCGGTCGGCACCTGCATGTCGTCCAGGCGAAAGACGATCGAGCCGTCGGGATTTCGGATCTCACTCGTCGCGGTGCGGAATGAGATCGTCTCGTAAGGTGACTGGCCCTCGGTCGTGTAGTGCCGCGAAATCCGCATTCTGCCCCGCTCCATGATCAATAATTCGGCCGGGCGCCGCGCCCGGCCATTTTAGCACCGGACTGTCCATCCGATGCCCGAAAGGTTGGGTTCCCGAGTCGATTTCGATGATCCGCCCACCGGCCCAGAACTTCAACATATAGGGGTTAACAAGTCGTTAGTCCACCAGATATTGTTGCTAGACGCGCAAGTTTTCCCCTCCCGGCAGAGGCTCCGCCGGGGCCACGCTTCACGCTGGAACTCTGGAAACCGTCGCTTGGGCCGAACGACTCTCAAGCGACGGTTACGACGCTAATGCCGGGTCGGAACGAGGATCAAGTCTTGACAAGCATGAGGCGCGCTTTGGGCGGCGTCGTGCGCCGGCCGGTGCGGAGTAAGGGGGAAAGCGGGGAAAACCGGCGCGTCCGACTGGCGGGCACGGCGCGACTCAGGTGCGGCGGCGGACAGGCGCTCGCATTCATGCACGGTTTTTTTTGCAAACGCATGACGCCGGCCCCGCGTCCGGTCCCGGCCGGCGCCGTTCGTTCGCGCCGCGGGCATGTGAACAATGTGCCGCCATTCATGCACCGATTTTTCGGCAGCGCCGCGGGGGCGGCTTTGCGCCTCGCGAAAAACCCCTTTAATACGGGCGCCCGAGGCCGCCCGAGGCCGGATACCCGCGCGAGCACAATCCGCCTATGGCGTCTGCCACCATCCACATCCTGAACGGCCCCAACCTCAACCGGCTGGGCCAGCGCGAGCCGGGAATCTACGGCGCGGTGACGCTGGCCGGTATCGAGGCGAAAGCGCGGGAACACGCCGCCGCGCGGGGCTTCGAGGTCGTGTTCCGCCAGTCGAGCCACGAGGGCGATCTGGTCGACTGGCTGCACGAGGCGGACGACTCGGCCGGCGTGGTTCTCAATGCCGGCGCCTACACCCACACCTCCGTGGCGCTGCACGACGCGATTCGCGCCATCGGCGCGCCGGTCATCGAGGTGCATCTTTCCAACGTCTTCAGCCGCGAAGCCTTCCGGCATCATTCCATGCTGTCGGCTGCTGCAAAGGGCGTCATCTGCGGCTTCGGCGCCGAATCGTATCTGCTGGCGATCGACGCGCTCGCCGGCCTCGAAGCGGAAATGGGCAAGCGGACCTGAGCATGGGCGACAAGAAACCTGAGATCGACAAGGACCTGATCCGCGATCTCGCGGCGCTGCTTCAGGAGACGCAGCTGACGGAGATCGAGATCGAGCAGGACGATTTCCGCGTGCGCGTCTCGCGCGCCGCGCCGCCCGCCCCGCAGGCCAGCTATTCGGAGCCGCCGAAGCCGGCCGCGCCGCCGGTGCCGGGCGAGAAGGCGGCGCCTTCGCTCGCCGATCCGGGGCGGCATCCGGGCGCCGTGCCTTCGCCGATGGTGGGCACGGCCTATCGCGCGCCGGGCCCCGGCGCCAAGGCCTTCGTGGAGGTCGGCGACCAGGTGCGCGCCGGGCAGACCATCCTCATCGTGGAAGCCATGAAGCACATGAACGAGGTTGCCGCCCCGCGCGCCGGCAAGGTGGTCGAGATCCTGGTGGAGGACGGCCAGCCGGTCGAATATGGCGAGCCGCTGATGATCATCGAGTAGCGCATGGCCGCTTTTCGACCCTCGCACGCACTCTCCATTGTCGTCATTGCCGGGCTTGACCCGGCAATCCATTCCGTGACCGTAGTGCCGGGCTGCGGCGTGGCGGAATGGATGCCCGGATCAAGTCCGGGCATGACGACAAAAGGGGGCGCCGTGCACAACCGCTTAGGCGCCACATGTTCTCCAAAGTCCTCATCGCCAATCGCGGCGAGATCGCGCTTCGGGTGCTGCGCGCCTGCAAGGAGCTCGGCGTGCAGACCGTCGCGGTGCATTCCACCGCCGATGCCGACGCCATGCATGTGCGGCTGGCGGATGAGAGCGTGTGCATCGGCCCGCCGTCGGCGACCGACAGCTATCTCAACATCCCGAGCATCGTGTCGGCCTGCGAGATCACCAATGCCGACGCGGTGCATCCCGGCTACGGCTTCCTGGCGGAGAATGCCCGCTTCGCCGACATCCTGGAGGCGCACAACATCACCTTCATCGGGCCGTCCGGCGACCATATCCGCCTGATGGGCGACAAGATCCGCGCCAAGGAGAAGGCGGAGGAGCTCGGCATTCCCGTCGTCCCGGGCTCGCGCGGCGCGATAACCGACGATGTGGAGGCGGCGCGGGTCGCCGCCGATATCGGCTATCCGGTGCTGGTGAAGGCGGCGGCCGGCGGCGGCGGGCGCGGCATGAAGGTGGCGGAGCGCGCCGCCGACCTCAGCATGGCGCTTACCACGGCGCGGGCGGAAGCGGGCAAGGCCTTTGGCGACGACGCCGTCTACATCGAGAAATATCTCGGCCGTCCGCGCCACATCGAGGTGCAGGTGCTGGGCGACGGCAAGGGCACGGCCGTGCATCTCGGCGAGCGCGACTGCTCGCTGCAGCGGCGGCACCAGAAGGTCTGGGAGGAGGCGCCGTCGCCGGGGCTGAATGCCAGCGAGCGCGTGCGCATCGGCGGGGTCGTGGCCAAGGCCGTCGGCGATCTCGGCTATTCGGGAGCCGGGACGATCGAGTTCCTCTATGAGGACGGGGAGTTCTACTTCATCGAGATGAACACGCGCATCCAGGTGGAGCATCCGGTGACGGAAGCGATCACCGGCATCGACATCGTGGTGGAGCAGCTGCGCGTCGCCGCCGGCGAGGCTTTCACGCTGAAGCAGGAGAAGTATCGGCTTCATCGGCCACGCCATCGAGTGCCGCATCAACGCGGAGAACCCGCAGACCTTTGCGCCGTCACCGGGGCTGATCACCTACTTCCATCCGCCGGGCGGGCTGGGCGTGCGCGTCGATTCGGCGGTCTACCAGGGCTATTCGGTGCCGCCTTACTACGACAGCCTGATCGGCAAGCTCATCGTGCACGGGCGCGACCGGGCCGAATGCCTGATGCGGCTGAGGCGGGCGCTCGACGAGTTCGTGGTGGACGGCGTGCGCACGACGATACCGCTGTTCCAGGACCTGTTGCGCGAGCCGGCCATCGCCGACGGCGCCTACGACATCCGCTGGCTG
Organism: uncultured Alphaproteobacteria bacterium; assembly: GCA_963801225.1. Taxonomy (GTDB): domain Bacteria; phylum Pseudomonadota; class Alphaproteobacteria; order Rhizobiales; family Afifellaceae; genus DASWJZ01. The sequence continues at coordinate 84,343 of CAWDED010000012.1, read as the reverse complement.
GAATCGTACCTGGCACGACGGGCGGCGGAAGGAAGCTGATCCTCATGTCGCGCGGCGCCCGGGACTACGCCCAGGAGATCGTCACGCCCTCACTGCTGCTGCGCGCCTATGCCTGCGGCATCTTTCCGATGGCCGATTCCGCCGACGACCCGACGCTCTACTGGGTGGAGCCGAAGCTGCGCGGCGTGCTGCCGCTCGACCGCTTTCACCTGCCGCGCCGCCTGGCGCGGACGGTGCGCTCCGGCACTTTCGAGGTGCGCATCGACAGCGACTTCGAGGGTGTGATCAAAGGTTGCGCGGCGCCGCGCCCGGCGCGCCACGAGACGTGGATCAACGAGCCGATCCGCCGGCTCTACGGCGAGCTCTTCCGCCTGGGGCATGTCCACACGGTGGAGACCTGGCGCGAGGGGAAGCTGGTCGGCGGGCTCTACGGGGTGAAGCTCGGCGCGGCGTTCTTCGGCGAGAGCATGTTCGCGGAGGAGCGCGACGCCTCCAAGGTGGCGCTCGTGCACCTGGTGGCGCGGCTCAGGGAAGGCGGCTTCACGGCTGCTCGACACGCAGTTCCTCACCGAGCACCTGTCGCAGTTCGGCGCAGTGGAGATTCCGCGCGACGATTACGTGCGGCTGCTCGACGCGGCGCTCGGGGAGGAGGGCGATGTTCTCAAGCGCCGGCGAGGCGTGCTCTCCGACCGGAGCGGAGGCCCTCGCGGCGCTCGAATAGGGGGAGCTACGCTCCGCGCACGTTGAGAGGTGCCTAATCCTCCGGCAGCTCGTCGCCGGGGCCGGGGAGGACGGGCTCTTCCTCTTCGGGGGCGGCGTCCACCTGCGGCTCGGGCGGCTTTTCCGGCTGGCCCATCGCCACTTTGCAGTCGACCAGCCACACGTCGTAGACGGGGTGCTCCACCGCGTGCAGGCCGGGGCTGGCGGCGAACATCCAGCCGGTGAAGATGCGCTTGATCTTGTTGGCGAGCGTGATCTCGTCGACCTCGACGAAGGCGGTGGTCTGCGCCGGCTCCGTCGGCGGGCGGGTGTGGCAGACGCGCGGCGTCACGCGCAGCGCGCCGAACTGCACCGTCTCGTCGATCAGCACGTCGAAGGTGATGGTGCGGCCGGTGATCTTGTCGAGCCCGGTGAACTCCGCGACCGGATTGTTGATCGGCGCGGCGGATGCGGGCAGGGCGGCGAGCGCCGCTGCGCTCAGGCCGAAGAGCGCAGCGCTTAACCTCCCCCTTGAGGGCAGGCAAAAATCTCCAAGCCGAAGGCGGCCGGAATTTCGGGAGCGGGCGAGAGCGTCGTCATCGCTGCCGTCGCCCCCCTCCGGAAGCTTGCTTTCGCTTCGCTCGGCAAGTCTCTCGACCTCCCCTCAAGGGGGAGGCCAGGAGCGTGCCGCAGCCTGTCGCTTGCCGAGTCTCTCACGCCGGCGTCCACGGCTCGTAGTCGCCCGTCACCTCCGGGCGGCTGCTCCGGCGTAAGGATGGAGCCGCGCGGCTTGTAGGCGGCCGGCGTGCCGGTGAGGTTCGGCAGATGCGGCTTCTCCCATTCGTGCGGCTTGTAGTTCTCCTCCGTCGGCGGCATGTCGGTGCGGCTGGTGCATCCAGCCGTGCCAGCCGGCGGGGATGCGCGAGGCTTCCGCCTCGCCGTTGTAGATCACCCAGCGGCGCGTGCCGGTGCGCATCGCGATAATAGCGGTTGCCGTATTCGTCCTCGCCGACGAACTCGCCCTTGCGCCAGGTGAAGAAGCGGGTGCCGAGCGTCTGCCCGTTCCACCAGGTGAAGAACTGCAGGAGAAACTCTTTCATTCCGGCTCCAGTCGAGCGATCCGCGGGCTCAAGTTCAATCAGGACCGACGAGGCCTAGCACTTGGTCTGGCCGCATTGGCGCATGGCCGTCACCATCGCCTGCAATCCGTCATAGCCGATGGCGCCGGAAACCATCTCGCCGCCGATCACGTAGGACGGCGTTCCGTTGATGCCGAGCTTGGCGGCGAGGTCGTGCACCTCCTGGATGTTGGCGGTGACGGCGTCGCGCCTCAGACGCCTTCTTGATCGCGTCGGTGTCGAGCCCCAGATCGCCGCCACCTCCAGCGCCTTCGCCGCGTCCGCCTGGCCCGGGCGGGAGAACATCTCCGTATGGAAGGCGAGATAGCTTGTCGGGCGCGATCTGCTCCACCGCGGCGGCGATGCGCGCGGCTTCCACCGAGCCCTCGCGTGAGGATCGGGAACTCCTTCAGCACCACGCGCAGGTCGGAGTTGGCGTCGATCAGCGCCGTCATGTCCGACACGGCGCGGCGGCAATAGCCGCAATTGTAGTCGAAGAACTCCACCAGCGTGATGGCGCCGTCGGGATTGCCGAGCACCACCTGGTTCTTGGAGTTGAAGATGCGCGTCGCTGCTGTCGGTGATCGCCGTCGGCGCTGCGCTTCCGCCGCCGCCTTGTCGCGCCGGTCGCGCAGCACGGTGATCGCCTCCTCGAGGACCTCCGGATTGGCGAGCAGATATTCGCGGACGATCGAGCCGATCTCGTCCTTCTGCTGGTCGGAGAAGGATCTGGGCGCTCGCCGGCGCGGCGGCAACGAGCCATCGCCAGGGCGGCGAGCGCGATGCGGATGAATGTCAGCATGGGACTTCCTTTCCTTCTCGTCCCGTCATTTCTTCGAGTCGGTCGGAGAATGATAGTTTATGATGTCGTCGGCTTTTAGCCATCCCGGCGAGCCGCGGCTAAATTTCGCCTGCGCGCGCTGCGGCGAAATCCTTGGCGCTGTCGATGTCGCCATCGATGAGGAGGCCCTCGGCGGTGGCAAGCTCGGCCTGCGCCACCTTGCCCTGCCGGTTGTAGGCGGTGGCGAGATGGCGGTAGCCGTCGGAGGCGAGCGGCTCGCTGTCGAGGCCGGTGATGCAGACTCGGATACCGCCTCGTCGAGCAGCGCGTCGTTGCCCGTCTGCAGCAGCGCGTGGCCGAGCAGGATGCGGATGAGCCCGGCCTTGGGCGCCAGCGCCACGGCCTGGCGCAGCGGCGCCGATCGCCTCCTGCGCATGGCCCGCCTCCAGCAGCGCCTGCCCCTTCAGCTCGTAGAAATAGGGGTAGCTCGGCACGCTGCGCGATGAGCGCGTCGATGGCGCGCAGCGGACTGGCGCATGCCGCCGGTGCGGTAGGCGACGATGGCGCGCGCATATTGCGCCGGCAGGCTCTTGTCGGAGCGACGGATAGCGGCGCCCGACCATGTCGCGGGCTTTCGGTGAAGCCGGACAGCTTGGCGCGCATCATGTCGTGGCGCAGCTGCAGCTGCGGGCTGTCGACGGCGTCCCAGTAGGGGCTCTTCTGCGCGGCCGTCCTCAAGCAGCGCGAGGCGGTCGCGCGCCATCGGGTGGGTCTGCGCGTAGGGGTCGGCGTAGCGGGCGGAGAAGAGCTCCTGGTCGGCGAAGCGCTCGAAGGTCGTCACCATGCCGCGCGCCGACTGGTGCGTGGCGTTCAGGTAGGTGAGGGCGGCGCGGTCGGCGGCGAGCTCCTGCGCTGCGGCGATAGCTGAGCAGCGAGCGCTCCGCGATGCCCGGGCCCACCGATGGCCATGGCGCCGCCCATGCGCGCGCCGTGGACGATGGCGCCGGCCGCGGCGCCGGCCACCATGCCGGCCATGCCGAGCATGCCGAGCACGGCGCCGATGGCCTGGGCGCGCGCCACCTCGTTGCGCAGGTTCTCCAGGTGCCCGCCGGCCAGGTGCCCGGTCTCGTGCGCCAGCACGCCGATCACCTCGTTGGGCGTCTCCGCCTGCATGAGGGTGCCGGTATGGATGACCAGGCGCCGGCCGCTTGCCACGAAGGCGTTGAACTCGCGGTTCTGCACGATGACGATGTCCGCGTCGCGCGAGCGTGACGCCGGCGGCGGCGAAGATCGGCTCGGCGTAGTCGCGCAGCAGCGCCTCGATCTCGGTGTCGCGGATGATGGTCGGATGCTGCGCGCGCCGCGCCTCGGCCGCCGGCGCGAACGCCACCGCGCCGGCGCAGACGAGCGGGAGCGCTCCTGGCGCGCGCCGACGCAAAAATGCTGGACGTCACCTGCGATATCCGATTTGCCATAGCCCCGTTGAACTTAGCTGAATTGCGGCGGGTCGGGCCCCATCGGCTCTGCCTAGCCAAACCGCGCGACGAAAGAAAGGCAAGTTATGTTGAAGGCTTCCGCCCGCAGCGCCGTCGAGCCCTTTCTCGCCATGGACGTGATGGCGGCGGCGGCGGAGCTGGAGGCCGCCGGCCGGCACATCGTCCATATGGAGGTGGGGCAGCCCGGCGCGCCGGCGCCGCGGCCGGTGCTCGCCGCCGCCCGCGACGGTGCTGAGCCACGGGCGGCTCGGCTACACCGAGGCGCTGGGGATGCGGGCGCTCCGGGAGCGGATCGCCCGGCACTACCGCGACGCCTACGGGATCGAGGTGCCGGCCGGCGCGGGTGATGGTGACGCACCGGCTCCTCGGCCGGCTTCAACCTGACCTTCCTCGGCGCCTTCGACCCGGGCGGGCGGATCGCCATGGCGGCGCCCGGCTATCCGGCCTACCGCAACATCCTGCAAGGCGTTCGGCCTCGAGCCGGTGGAGGTGGAGGTCGGCCCGGAGACGCGCTGGGCGCTCTCCGCCGAGCAGGTCGCGGAGCTGCACGCCGAGGCGCCGCTTGCCGGCGTGCTGGTCGCCAGCCCCGCCAACCCGACCGGCACCATGACGGCGCCGGAGGAGCTGGAGCGCATCGCCGACGTTCTGCCACGAGAACGGCATCCGCTTCCTCTCCGACGAGATCTATCACGGGCTCGTCTATGCCGGCGAGACGGAGACGGCGCTGCGATTCTCCGACAGCGCCATCGTCATCAACTCGTTCTCCAAATATTACTGCATGACGGGCTGGCGGGTCGGCTGGCTGGTGCTGCCGGAAGACCTGGTGCGGCCGTTGGAGCGGCTGTCGCAGTCGCTCTACATCTCCGTGCACGAGCTGTCGCAGCGCGCGGCGATCGCCGCCTTCGACGCGGAATCGGTCGCCGAGCTGGAGGCGGTGAAGGCCGGCTACGCAGCGCAACCGCGCCGTCCTGCTGGAGCGCCTGCCGGCGCTCGGCTTCGACGAGCTGCTGCCGGTCGACGGCGCCTTCTACGTCTATGCCTCGGTGGCGCGCTTCACCAACGACGCGCACGACTTCGCCAGCCGCATGCTGAACGAGGCGGGCGTCGCGGCGACGCCCGGCCCGGATTTCGACCATGGGCGCGGGCACCGCTACATGCGCTTCTCCTTCGCCGGCACGGAGGCCGACATCGCGAAGGCCTCGACCGGCTGGCGCACTGGCTGAAATGAGCGCGCTCGCCGCGGGGCTCGACGGCTTCCTGCTCGGCGGAAGCCTCATCGTCGCCATCGGCGCGCAGAACGCCTTCGTGCTGCGGCAGGGGCTGAAGCGCGAGTTCGTCTTCGCGGTCTGCCTGATCTGCTCGCTCGCCGACGCGGTTCTCATTACGGCGGGCGTTGCCGGGCTCGGCACGCTGGTGCGGCAGTCGCCGACGGCGCTCATGGTGGTGACGGGCGGCGGCGCGATCTTCCTCTTCGTCTACGGGGTGCGCTCGTTCCTGCGCGCGCTGCGGCCGGAGGCGATGCTGGCGGAGGGGAGGGCCGGCACGCTTTCCGCAGCGATTGCCGCCTGCCTCGCCTTCACCTTCCTCAATCCGCACGTCTATCTCGACACGGTGCTGCTCTTGGGCAGCCTCGTCGGGGCGCTACGCCGGCAGCGCTGCGCGTGGCCTACGGCATCGGCGCGGCGCTGGCGTCCTTCGCGTGGTTCTTCGGGCTCGGCTACGGCGCGCGGCTGCTTGGCGCCGCTGTTCGCGAAGCCGCGGGCCTGGCAGGTGCTCGACATCGCGATCGGGCTCGTCATGTGGTGGCTTGCGGCGCGGCTGGCGATCAGCCTGATCGCACTACGGATGTCGAGCCTGTAAGCGCCGCCGCTTGTGACTGCGCCAGCGTCCGCCGCGCGCGTCAGAACACGAATTGGTAGCCGCCATCCTTCAGTGCGTGGTGCCGCCGCTCGTCCCAGGCGTTTGCCCAGTCGGCCGGGTTCTCCGCCTTGAGTGCCGCCCACGCCGCGGCGAGCGCCTCCTGGCGTGCGATCAGCCGGTCGTTGTGGGCCTGGGCCTCGTCGGACCACAGGCCGATTTCCTTGAAATAGGCGGCCGCGCCCGCGTGATAGGGGACGAGCCACTCCAGATTCTGCAGGTCGAGACTCCAGCCGTCGATGCCGAGCGCCTTGTGCTGGTATTGCGGGAACAGCTCCACCAGCGCCTTCGTCATATTGTAGACCAGCTTAGCGTCGGTGCCCTCCATGGTGACGAGGATGGGGTAGGCGTAGTGCGCACTGTGTTCGCCGACGTTCGGATCGATACCGGCCCCCTCGGTCACCGTGTAGGGCGGAAATACGGTGCAACCGCCTTCATGCGCTTCAGCCCTTCGGTGTTGTTCTCGTCGATCTCCGGCCAGAAGAGCCCGCGCGGCCCTGCAGCCGCGTCGTAGGCGGCCGGGTCGGTGGTGTCGCCGAAGGCAGCGTCGAGCTTACCCTGCGCCAGTGCCTCCATGGCACTGCCGAAGAAGCCATGGATGTCCACCCGCTCGACGTCATCCCAGGTGAGGCCGGCATAGGCGAGAAAGGCCTCGGCGTTGACGTTGACGATAGGGAAATCAGTGTACCACGCGACGCGCTTACCCTTCAGGTCCGCGTAGGTCTTGATGCCGAGATCGCCAGCAACGGCGATGGCGTAGTCGATCGGCTCGCCATTGTTGGCCAGCACGAGGCGCATCTTCTGCGGCCCCCATTCCTTGCCGACAAAGTCGAACGCGCCTTCCTGCGGTTCGATCGATCCGCCCAAAGCCGTGGCCGAAAAGTCGACCGCGCCCCGGCGCAGGAGATCGGTGCCCGCCACGTCGGTGTCGGTAGGCTGGATCACGAGTTTGACGCCGGCCGCATCCTTCAGCGCCGCGCCGATGGCGGCCGCCTGATCACGGACAAGCGGCTGGTTGGGGTAAATCGACCACGAGACCTCCGCCGGCAGCTCGAGGTCGGCCGCCTGGGCAGCGCCGGCGAAAAGACATGCGATGGCGAAGGCGCGTGCGAAGCCCTTCATGTCGGTCTTCCTCCTCTTCAGCGCAATACCGCCGCGCTTCGATGCAGCTCTCGCCTGGCTTGGAGCGTAGCGGCTCGTCACGCCGCGGCGAGCGGGGCTCGGATCGCCTCGTCGGCGCCGATGCGCTGGAACACCTCGACGGAGGCGCGCGCCAGGCTGAGCAGGTTGGCCTCGATCTGATCCGCCTCCCTCACCGTCACGCCGGCCGCGCCGATCTGCACCTGCAGGAAGCGCTCGCCTGTGGCATCGCTCACCCGCACCACGGCCGTCACGCCGTCGCCGTCGAGCGCAGGCAGCATCAGCAAGAGGTCCGCCCCGGCGCTTTCGGCGGCCTGGGCCACCGTGCTCGCCAGCGGGTGCTCCTCGCTGCCGGCGATGACGAGGGCGCGCTCGATCTGCATGCGGGCAAGCTCGGTGCCGTCGGCCCTCGGCAAGGGCGTGGCGACGCCGTTCGTGATGGGTCCGTTCATGGCCGTCATGCTGGCCCGACGCAGCGGGGAGGTGGCAAGCGATTGAGTGGAATAAGGTTTCCCTTCCGGTAACGGGGAAGGGCCCGGGCTCCTCCCGCGCCAGCGGGGAGGAACCGGTGCGGCGCCGAAGGGGCTAGCCATAAGGCGCGAAATTTCCGAGCATCGCTCCGGGAAAGCGGAGCGAATGCCGCCGAGGAGGGAATGAGATGCTGGGATTGATGCAGGACTGGCCGCTGCTTTGCCACAAGCTCTTGGACCATGCGGCGATCAATCATGGCGGGCGGGAGATGGTGTCGCGCTCGGTCGAGGGGCCGATCCACCGCACCAACTACAAGGAAATCCGCTCGCGGGCGCTGCGCGTTGCCAAGAAGCTCGACGCCATGGGCTTCGCCAATGGCGACCGCGGCGCGACGCTCGCCTGGAACACCTGGCGGCATTTCGAGGTCTGGTACGGGCTGATGGGCGCGGGCGGCGTCTACCACACCGTCAATCCGCGCCTCTTCCCCGAGCAGATCGCCTGGATCATGAACCACGCGGAATCGCGCCTGCTCTTCGTCGACCTGACCTTCGTGCCGCTGGTGGAGAAGCTGCGCGACCATTTCAAGGCCGTGAAGGACATCGTCGTCCTGACCGACGCGGCGCACATGCCCGACACGCCGCTCGACGCGGAGCCCTACGAGGAATGGCTGGCGGCCGACGACGATTTCGCATGGCGCGAGGTCGACGAAAACGACGCCGCAGGCATGTGCTACACCTCCGGCACCACCGGCGAGCCCAAGGGCGTCGTCTATTCGCATCGCTCCAACGTGATCCATGCGCTCGCCGCCAACGTGCCGGACATGCTCGGGCTTGTCGGCCCGCGACCGGGTCATGCCCGTGGTGCCGATGTTCCACGCCAATTGCTGGACGCTCTGCCACTCCGCGCCGATGACCGGCGCCAGCCTGATCATGCCCGGCCCGAAGCTCGACGGCGCCTCGATCTACGAGCTGCTCGACCAGGAGAAGGTGACGCTCACCGCCGCCGTTCCCACGATCTGGATGATGCTGTTGCAGCACCTGCAGTCGAGCGGCGCCGAGCTGCCCGATCTGGAGCGCGTGGTGATCGGCGGCTCGGCCTGTCCGCGCGCCATGATCGACGCTTTCGAGCGGCGCTATGACGTGCGCGTCATGCATGCCTGGGGCATGACGGAGATGAGCCCGCTCGGCACGATCTGCACGCTGAAGCCGGAGCTGGCGGATCTGTCGGAGGAAGAGCGCCTCAACGTGCAGGAGACGCAGGGCCACGCGCCCTTCACGGTGGAGATGAAGGTCACCGACGACGCCGGCAAGGAGCTGCCGTGGGACGGCAAGACCTTCGGCCGGCTAAAGGTGCGCGGGCCGGCGGTGGCGCGCGCCTACTACCACGACGACACGAACATCCTCGACGCGGAGGGCTATTTCGACACCGGCGACGTCGCGCATATCGACCCGAACGGCTACATGCGCATCACCGACCGCTCCAAGGACGTGATCAAGTCGGGCGGAGAGTGGATATCCTCCATCGAGCTGGAGAACCTCGCCATGGGCCATCCCGGCGTGGCGGAGGCGGCGGTCATCGGCATCCATCACAAGAAATGGGACGAGCGGCCGCTGCTGGTCGTCGTTCCCCGGAAAGACGATGCGCCGACGCGCGAGGCGCTGCTGGAGTTCATCCGGCCCAAGGTCGCCAAATGGTGGCTTCCCGACGACGTGGTGTTCGTCGAGGAGATTCCCCACACGGCGACCGGCAAGATCCAGAAGACGACGCTGCGCGAGACCTTCAAGGACTATGCCTTGCCTGACGGCTGAGGCGGGGGATATTGCTGCCTGCCTTAGTTCGAGTCGAGAAGGCCGCACATGAAACGAGCCTATGCGATCCGCCGATCGCGGGCAGCCGGCTGGGCGAAATTGTGCGGTGCGCTTGCCGTGCCGGTGCTGGTGCTGGCGGCGATCGGCGTGCGCACCGGCTTCATTCCGGAATCGGCGCTGGTGCCGTCGCTGGCGCTCGGCTTCCTGCTCGGGCTCGTGGCGCTGTTCGTCGCCATCTATGCGCTCATCGACGTCTGGAACAGCGGCGCGGAGGGCGCCAACACGGCTGTTGCCGGCGTCATCTACGCGCTTCCGGCTCTCGTCCTTCTGGGCGTGATCGGCGGCGCAGTGATCATCTATCCGCGCCTGACGGACGTCACCACGAGTGCCGTCGATCCGCCGGAATTCACTCTTGGCCGCGCGCCGCAGGAACCGCCGGCGACGGAGGCGATCGTGCGGCAGTTGGCGGCCTATCCGGACATCGCCACGCGGCTCTATCCGCTGCCGCTCGGCAAGGTCTATCCCGCCGTGCGCGCCATCGTGGAGGACGACGGGTGGAGCATCGTGCGGGATTCGAAGCCGGCGGTGATGCCGGAGTCCGCCCCGGGGCCGGAGAGCGAGCAGGTCCCCGTGGCGGAGGAGATCATCCGTGAGCTGGCGCTGAAAAGCGTGGTGACGCAGTCGCGCGGCGAAGCCGGCGCCGTGGCCGCGGACGCCGCCGGCTCGGATCTGGGCGACGCGGCGGGCCAGATCGCCACGCTCGAGGCCACCGCAAAAACGCTCGTCTTCGGTTTTCGCGACGATGTGGTCATCCGCATGCGCGCCACGCCGGAGGGGACGGAGGTCGACATGCGCTCCGCCTCGGAGGTCGGCCAGCACGATCTCGGACAGAACGCACGACGCATACGTGCGTTCTTCAAGGCGCTCGACGGGGCGCTCCTGCCCGAGCCGGGCGCCGGCGGAACCGGAGTGGCCTCCGCCGGCGGATAGGGATCTGTCAACCGTCTCGCCGGATCCGTGCCGCTCTCTATTCCGCAGGAGTTGGTTTCGGTCGCCTTGAGAGACAGAGGAGGCTCTCCCGGCGGGCGGTCAATGCCATCCATCAACAGGCGTTCCGATAACTCGCTGACATTTGAGTTCGCGAGCCCTTTGCAGGAAGATTTTCTGATGCGCGGACAAGTTGTCCTCTATGCCGCAGAAAATCAAAAATAGACAAGTAACGGCCTGAAGGCCTTAAGGACCGATCCTGAGGTCCCGGGGATCGCTTCCGACATTCAGCCTTCCGTCACGCCGAAGCCTGCGTGCAGCGTCGGGCCGGCATGTCAGCGGCGGTCATTTCTCCGTGCCGCGAACGTGGGGGTAGCGCGGGCAGGGACGGACGCCGGCCTTATGGGCTCGCCCGCAATGCCTCTCCGAATCCCTGAAGCTGCGCCGCGATCGCTTTCGCTTCCTCTGAGCCGCCGTCAAGCAGGTTCGTGGTGCCGCCGGGATCCGCCGCGATGTCGAACAGCGCCCGGTCGCCGCTATCGAGCATGAGGAGATGGTAGCGGTCGTTGCGCACCGCCCAGCCATTGTTGCGCGTCGCCCGCTGCGGCCCGTGCGTCATCTCGAAATCGGCATAGGCGAAGGTCCGTGTCGACGCCTGTTCGCCGGAGAGGAGCGGTTTGAAGCTCACTCCGTCCTGCGCGGTGTCGGCGCCCGCGCCGGCAAGATCGGCGATGGTGGCAAACAGATCCGTCGTGTTGACCAGCGCCGTCTCGCGTTCGCCCTTACGCGTCACGCCGGCACCGGAGACCACCATGGGCACGGAGACCCCGCCGGGATAAAGCGTGCCCTTGACCGTGCGGCGCGAGTAGGGCGTTTGCGCGACTTGGTTCGGCGTGCCGTTGTCGCCGATGAAGATCACGATCGTGTTGGCGCGCACGGCCGGATCGAGCGTGTCGATCAGCCGCCCCATCTCGTGGTCGAGCGCTTCCAGCGCCGCCAGATAGTAGGGGAACGGATCGGCCGCGATCAGCGCCGGATCGTCGACGAGATCGGTGCTGTGGAGCCCCGGAGGCGGCACATGGAACGGCGTGTGCGGCGCGTTGTAGGCGAGCCAGAGGAACCATGGCTCATGCTGCTTGGCCAGCCAGTCGATGGCGATGTCGGTGAACACGGTCGTGGCGTAACCGTTCACCTCCTTCTCGACGCCCTGGGTCGTCAGCGTGAAGTGGTAGTAGTCGGATGGTGCGCCGCGGATGAGGCCGGAATAGAAGCCGACGCCCATGATTTCGGGATTGTCGTCGCCGCCATTCTCCGCGTCCGACAGATGCCACTTGCCGATAACGGCGTGGGCGTAAGGGACCGGTGCCTTCTCATCGAGCAGCCGCTGGATAGACACCTCGTTCGTGCCGATACCGCCCCGCCTGCCGGCGACCGCGAGAACGCCGGTGCGGAAACCGTAGCGCCCGGTGAGGATCGTCGCCCGCGTCGACGAGCATACCGGGTCCGACCAGACGTTGTCGAAGACGAGGCCGTCGCGGCACATCGCTTCCAGCACCGGCATGTCGGGCTTTTCCGCGCCGAGGCCGTAGCAGGGGCTCACGTCGAGGCCCATGTCGTCGGCGATGACCAGCAGGATGTTGGGCGGCTGGCCGGTTTGCGCCAAGGCGCTCGAAGCTGCCATGGCGAGCAATGCGGCAAGCGCGAGCCCCGCGAAGCCGAACGGGATGGTGTGACGCCTCGACATGGATTCTCCTCCGGCCGCTACGTGGCGATGCTGTGGGCCCGTCAGCTCCGTCCGGCTATCCAACCGACCGCGATCGAATGCAAGCGCCCGTGGGGCGAGGTCAGGAGGCGAGCGGCACTTCCGGCGCCTCCTCCGGCACCCAGCCTTCCGCCACGCCGAAGCAGGCGTGCAGCGTGGCGCCGGCCTGCATCAGCGGCGGATGTTTTTCGGTGCAGGCGGGCTCCCGCGCGTAGGGGCAGCGCGGATGGAAGGGGCAGCCCGACGGCGGGTCGAAGGGCGAGGGGAGCTCGCCCTCCAGCTTGATCTTGGTGCGCCGCCTGCTCGGATCGGCGACCGGCGTGGCGGAAAGCAGCGCCCGCGTATAGGGGTGCTGCGGGCGCCCGAAGATGTCGTCGACCGGCGCGATCTCCACCGGGCGGCCGAGATACATCACCATCACGTCGTCGGCGACGAAACGCACGACGGACAGGTCGTGGCTGATGAAGATGTAGGTGAGACCGAACTGCTCCTGCAGGTCGGCGAGGAGGTTCAGGATCTGCGCCTGGATCGACACGTCGAGCGCCGAGACCGGCTCGTCGAGCACCAGGATCTTCGGCTCCAGCATCAGCGCGCGGGCGACCGCGATGCGCTGGCGCTGGCCGCCGGAGAACATGTGCGGATAGCGCCCGTAATGCTCCGGCCGCAGCCCCACGCGGCGCAGCATGTCGAGCGCCTTGGCGCGGCGCTCGGCGGTGGAGAGGCGGGTGTTGATCACCAGCGGCTCCTCCAGGATGGTGCCGATCTTCTGGCGCGGATTGAGCGAGCCGTAGGGGTTCTGGAAGACGATCTGCACGGTCCTGCGCAGCTCCTTCAGCTTGGCGCGGTCGGCATGCGCGACGTCGACGCCGTCGATGACGAGGCGCCCGTCCGTCGCCGGCTCGATCATGGTGATGAGGCGCGCCAGCGTCGACTTCCCGCAGCCGGACTCGCCGACGACCGCCAGCGTCTTGCCGGCCTCCACGGTGAAGCTTGCCCAGGCGAGCGCCTTCACCGTCGCCGGCTCGCGGAAGGCGCCACGGCTGATGTCGTAGTGGCGCGCCAGGTCGGTGGCTTCGATGATGGCGCTCATGCCGCCTCCTTGCTGCGCGCGTTGCGCGGATAGTGGCAGAGCGCCGAGCCGAGGTCCGGCGGCTGTACCGGCGGCGGCACCTTGCGGCAGAGATCGGTGGCGAAATCGCAGCGCGGGTTGAACAGGCAGCCGCCCGGCCTGTCGCCCTGGCCGGGCACGACGCCGGGGATGGCCGGCAGCCGGTTGCCGGTGGCGCGGTCGGGCAGGGCGGCGAGCAGCGCCTGCGTGTAGGGGTGATGCGGGCGCGCGAAGAGGCCGTGCACCTCCTGCCGCTCCACCTGCTGCCCGGCATATTGCACCACGACGCGCTGCGCCGTCTCCGCCACCACGCCCATGTCGTGGGTGATGAGGACCAGCCCCATGCCCGTTTCGCGCTGCAGCTGGAGGAGCAGGTCGAGGATCTGCGCCTGGATGGTCACGTCGAGCGCCGTCGTCGGCTCGTCGGCGATGAGGAGCTTCGGCTGGCAGGCGAGCGCCATGGCGATCATCACGCGCTGGCTCATGCCGCCGGAGAGCTGATGCGGGAAGGCGGAGAGCCGCCGCTCCGGCTCCGGCAGGCCCGACCTCCTGCAGAAGCTCGATGCTGCGGGCGTGCCGCGCCTTGCGGTCGAGGTCGAGATGCGTCTTCAGCGCCTCGCCGATCTGGAAGCCGACGGTGAAGCAGGGGTTGAGGCTGGCGATCGGCTCCTGGAAGATCATGGCGAGCTCGCGCCCGATGACCTGGCGCCGCCGCTTCGGCGAAAGGTGCGCAAGGTCTTCGCCGCCGAAGGTGAGCCGGTCGGCGGTCACGGTCGCGGAGCCGGGCAGGAGGCCCATGACGGCGAGCATCGCCACCGACTTGCCGGAGCCGGATTCGCCGACGATCGCCACGACCTCGCCGGCATCGACGTTGAGGTCGATGTCGTCGACCGCCTTGAACGGCCCCGCCGCGGTGGCGAAGGTGACGGAGAGGTTGCGGATCTCGAGAAGGGGCATCAAATGTCCGACGTTGAACTCTCAGGAGTGCTGCACTAGATTTCTTTCATGATAATGCGGATCGACAAGCCCAAGCCCACCTTGGTGGAAATCGACGGCCCCAAGCCCGGCTACTAGTCATCGGCCAGGCCTCGGTCCAGCGCCTCGGCCGCGGCACGGGCAAGACGTCGCAACTTGAGACGTGCCCCAAGATAGTCAGCGTACATTTCAAGCTGCCTCTCGGCGGACAGGCTGGAAAAAGCCTCCCCCCTCAGAGAAGTCGCAAATTGCTCGACCGTGCGGCGTCTTCGCTCGTAATCCACGGCCGGCCCGATAACCGAGCCAGGAAGGACGTGAATTTCTTTGAGGATAGCGTCGAATACGAGGCTCGGCGCCATATGCGGCACATGTACCGAATATCCCGGCTCTCGTTCATACCGCTCGGTGATCGTCGCCAGGTGCTCTTCAAGCGGGCCGGCTGCGTCCAGCAACTGGAGCTCGCTGGCAACTTCCGCTCTCAACGCGATCTGGAAATCTCGGACCTTTTCCGCACGCTGCATACGGCGGAGGCGATGGTCGTTGCGGAATGCGACGAACCAGCCGGCGACATTGACCAAGGCGGCGATCAACGCCGCCAGAATCGCCGGTCCGATCCATGCGTTCACCATCAACTCCGCTTCAGCTTCGGGTCGAGGGCGTCGCGCAGGCCGTCGCCGACGAGGTTGATGGCGACCACCGTGATCAGGATGGCGAGGCCCGGGAAGGTGACCACCCACCAGGCACGCAGGATGAACTCGCGTGCCTCGGCGAGCATGGTGCCCCATTCGGGCGTCGGCGGCTGCGCGCCCATGCCGAGGAAGCCGAGGGCGGCGGCATCGAGGATGGCGGTGGAGAAGGAGAGCGTCGCCTGCACGATGAGCGGCGCCAGGCAGTTGGGCAGGATGGTCTTCACCATCAGCCGGATCGGTCCGGCGCCGGCGACGCGGGCTGAGACCACGTAGTCCTTTGTCTTCTCCGACATGACGGAGGCGCGCGTCAGGCGCACGAAATGCGGCTGGTAGACGAGCGCGATGGCGATCATGGCGTTGAGCAGGCCGGGGCCGAGCACGGCCACCAGCACGAGAGCCAGAAGCAGCGACGGGAAGGCCAGGATGATGTCCATGATCCGCATGATCACGATATCGACCCAGCCGCGGAAATAGCCGGAGATAAGGCCGATGATGATGCCGCTGGTCAGCGCCACGGTCACCACGACGATGCCGACGAAGAGCGAAAGCCGCGAGCCGAAGATGAGCCGCGAGAGCATGTCGCGGCCGATCGCGTCGGTGCCCAGAAGGAAGCTCGCGCGTCCGCCTTCCTGCCAGACCGGCGGCACGAGCTTGGCGTCGGTGTAGGGCACGATGGGCGAATGGGGCGCGATGAGTGGCGCGCAGATCGCGACGAAGACCAGCAATACGAAGAAGATCAGCCCGATCAGCGCGCCGCGATTTTCGCTGAAATAGAACCAGAACTCGGCGAGCATGGCCCGCCGGCGCCTGGCGCGACGACTGGACGATGCCGGGGGCTGCGATATCCGCCATCCTGGCTCCTACTGGTGACGAATGCGCGGGTTGATGAGGCCGTAGAGCAGGTCGACCGTGAGGTTCACCAGCATGATGATGCCGGCGATGATGAGAAGGCCGCCCTGGATGACCGGGTAGTCGCGCCGGAACACCGAATCGACCATCCACTTGCCGATCCCCGGCCACGAGAAGATCGTCTCCGTGAGGATGGCCCCGGCCATCAGCACGCCGACCTGCAGGCCGATCGTGGTGATCACGGGGATGAGGGCGTTCCTGAGCGCATGCAGGCCGACGACGCGGAACGGCGAGAGGCCCTTGGCGCGTGCCGTGCGGACATAGTCTTCGCCGAGCACCTCAAGCATGGCGGATCGCGTCTGCCTGGCGATCACCGCGAGGGGAATCGTGCCGAGCACGATGGACGGCAGGATGAGGTGGCTCACTGCGGAGCGGAAGGCGCCGGCCTGCCCGGACAGCCAGGAGTCGATCAGCATGAAGCCGGTCACGGAGGGAAAGTAGTAGAGCAGCGAGATGCGGCCGGAGACCGGCGTCCAGCCGAGCACGCCGGAGAAGAGGATGATGAGGAGCAGCCCCCACCAGAAGATCGGCATGGAATAGCCGACGAGCGCCAGCCCCATGACGCCCTGGTCGATGACGGTGCCGCGCTTCACGGCCGCGAACACGCCGGCCGGTATTCCGAGCACGACCGCGAAGATCATCGCGCAGAGCGACAGCTCGAGCGTCGCGGGGAAGAGCGTGAAGAACTCGCCCAGGATCGGGCGCTTGGTGACGATCGAATTGCCCAGATCGCCGGTGACGATGCCGCCCAGATAGTCGAGATACTGCACCGGAAGCGGCCGGTCATAGCCGAGTTGGTGCATGATCTGGGCGTGCTTCTCCGGCGACATCACGCGCTCGCCCGACATCAGCATCACCGGATCGCCCGGCAAGAGGCGGATGAACGAGAACGCGATGATGGAGACCCCGATAAAGGTCGGGATCAAAACCGCGACGCGCCCGAGGATGAACCGAAGCACCGCGGCGCCCCCTCATTCAGTCCGGGGCGAGCCGCGTGGACTCGCCCCAGACGGCGGAGCGCTTCGCAGGAAGCGCTCCTTCATTGGCAAAGCCGCAGTCCTACTCGGTGAGGTCCACGCCGACGAAGCTGTGCGTGCCGAGCGGGCTCATCTTGTAGCCGGTGACCTTCTTGCTCATCGGCATCACGACGACGGAATGGTCGATCGTGTCCCAGGGCGCCTGCGCCTTGAAGATGACCTGCGCCTGTTCGTAGTACTTGGCACGCTGGGCCTGGTCGGAGGTCTCCTTCGCCTTGGTCATCAGGTCGTCGAACTCCTGATCGCACCATTGCGCGCGGTTGTTGCCGCCGACCGCGTCGCAGCCGAGCAGCGTGTCGAGGAAGTTGTCCGGGTCGCCGTTGTCGCCGGTCCAGCCGAGCATCACCGCGCCGTCGCGATCCATCTCCTTGGAGCGCTTCAGGTATTCGGCCCACTCGTAGGAGACGATCTCGACATTGACGCCGATCTTGGCGAGGTCCGCCTGCATCAGCTCGGCCGCGCGCCGGGCGTTCAGCATGTAGGGACGCGCCACCGGCATCGCCCAGATCTTCATCGAGAGGTCCGACACGCCGGCATCGGCGAGCATCTTCTTCGCCGCGTCCGGATCGTAGGGATCGTCCTGGACGGCGTCGTTGTAGGACCACATCGTGGGCGGGATCGGGTTCTTCGCCACCTGTGCGGCGCCCTGGAACACGGCGTCGACGATGGCCTGCTTGTTGATGGCCATGTTGATCGCCTTGCGCACTTCCACCTTGTCGAAGGGTGGCTGCGTGGTGTTGTAGGCGAGATAGGCGACGTTCAGGCCCGGCTGCTCCATCACCTGCAGGTTCGGATCGGCCTTGAGGCTCTCCACGTCGGCGGCGTTCGGATAGGGGATGATCTGGCACTCGCCGGCCTTCAGCTTCTGCACGCGGACCGAAGCGTCGGTGGTGATGGCGAAGACCAGGTCGTCGATCGGCTGCTTGCCGTCCCAGTAGTCGGGGTGGGCCTTGTAGCGGATGACCGCGTCGGGCTCGTAGGCGACGAAGGCGAACGGCCCGGTGCCGACCGGCTGCTGGTTCAGCTGGTTCTGCGTCCCGGCCGCCTCGAGCTTGTCGGCATATTCCTTCGACATGATGGAGGCGAAGTCCATGGCAAGGTCGGCCAGGAAGGGCGCCTCAGGACGGTTCAGCGTGAACTTCACCGTCATGTCGTCGACCTTGTCGATCGACTTGATGAGGTCGGGGAAGCCCATGCCGTCGGAATATTCCCAGGCGGCGCCGTTCACGTACTGGTTCCACGGATTGTCGGACTTCAGCTGCCGGTCGAACGAGAACAGCACGTCGTCGGCATTGAAGTCGCGCGAGGGGGTGAAGAAGCTGGTGGTCTGGAACTTCACGCCGGGCCGCAGGTGGAAGGTGTATTCCAGGCCGTCGTCGGAAATGTCCCAGCTCTCGGCGACGCCGGGGACGACATTGGTCGTGCCGGTCTCGAATTCGACGAGCCGGTTGTAGACGGTGCGCGCCGCGGCGTCGAATGTCGTGCCTGCGGTGTAGAGGCCCGGGTCGAAGCCCTCGGGGCTCCCTTCCGAGCAATAGACCAGCGTTTTCGCGGAAGCGCCGTATGCAACAAGCGCCGCCAGGCTGGCGCCCAGGAGCGCCGCCTTCATGGTTCGTCCGAGATACATTGTAAAACCTCCCGAAGGTGCAAACTGGGAGGGCGCGCCACCCGCGCCGCTCCCTCTGGCGCCTAGGTAACGACGGAACGCGGGGGGAAATCAACAGCCCCACGGTGCAGTAATCGTCGATTTCAGGCGAAGGTGATCGGCCGCCTGAGGAGGAACAGAGCACCAAACGGGAACAGGATGAGCCGCACAAGACTTGGCGAGGGCTATGGGGGAGCTTGCGGAGGGCTTCGCGAAAGGCGCTCAGCGCTGCAGCGCCGTCAGGATTACCAGCCCGAGGCCGGCCTGCGACTGCGGCGGGTTGGTTGTCGCGCCGGCGGCGGTCCAGGCCGTGCCGGCGATGAGCGTGACGACCGAGAGTGCGTAGAGCGTGCGGATCATGGTGGCTTCCCCCGTCCTGTTGCGGGGGATTTAGCCAAACCGGCTTGAACACGGCCTGAGCGCGCCGTTCAGCCGGCGTTCAGCTGCTTGAGGGGCGCGGAGCCGGTTTCGGGAGAATGGTCGGAGCGGCAGGATTTGAACCTGCGACCCCCTCGTCCCGAACGAGGTGCGCTACCAAGCTGCGCTACGCTCCGCTGAAGTCCGGCGGATATAGCGGGGCAGCGGCGATGCTGCAAGGCGGCGCGGGCCGGATCGGCAGGTCTTTGTGGGCGCGGAGCGGCCGATCGCCGCTTTCATTGCTGCGGGCGGGCGATGTGTCTATATCGCCGCACGACGCGGTTCGTCGGGCGGCCGGTCGGATTGGGGCGTAGCCAAGTGGTAAGGCAGCGGGTTTTGGTCCCGCCATCCCAGGTTCGAATCCTGGCGCCCCAGCCATCCGCTCGCCGCGGGCCTGACGGACGCGAAGCGGGGCGCTGCGTTGCGTGACCGCAATCGCCTGGCCCCTAAATGGACCCTAAAAGGAATTGTCGGATATCAATGGCTTCCCCCACGAAAGATCAGATTCTGGATGCGCTGCGGAAGGTGAAAGGGCCGGACCTCTCCGGCAACATCGTCGACCTCGGCCTGGTCGGCCCCGACGACATCGCCGTCTCCAACGGCAAGATCATCCTGGCCGTGCGCGTGCCGGCGGAGCGCGCCCGCGAGCTGGAGCCGCTGCGGCAGGCGGTGGAGAAGGTGGTGCAGGCGGTGCCGGGCGTGACGTCCGCCATGGTGGCGCTCACCGCCGAGCGGAAGCCTTCGGGACAGGCGCCGGCGCCGGGCGGCGCTCCCGCCGGCGCGCCTCAGCGCGGCAATGGCGGCGCGGCGGCGGCCGGGCAGGGAGTGGAAGCGGGCGTGAAGGCGGTCGAGGCCATCATTGCGGTCGCCTCCGGCAAGGGCGGCGTCGGCAAGTCGACCACCGCGGTCAACCTGGCGCTCGGCCTGCAGGCGAACGGCCTCAGGGTCGGGCTGCTCGACGCCGACATCTACGGCCCCTCCATGCCGCGGCTCCTGCAGGATCACCGGGCGGCCGCAGGCGGTCGGCGGACGCATCCTCAAGCCGATGGAGGGCTACGGCCTGAAGGTCATGTCGATGGGCTTCCTGGTCGACGAGGAGACGCCGATGATCTGGCGCGGGCCGATGGTCATCTCGGCGCTGACGCAGATGCTGAACGAGGTGATCTGGGGCGCCCTCGACGTGCTGGTCGTCGACATGCCGCCGGGCACCGGCGACGCGCAGCTCACCATGGCGCAGCAGGTGCCGCTGGCCGGCGCCGTCATCGTGTCGACGCCGCAGGACCTGGCGCTCATCGACGCGCGCAAGGGGCTCAACATGTTCCGCAAGACCGAGGTGCCGGTGCTCGGCATCGTGGAGAACATGAGCACCTTCGTCTGCCCGCATTGCGGCAAGGAATCGCACATCTTCGGGCATGGCGGCGCGGAGGCGGAGGCGCATCGCATCGGCGTGCCGTTCCTGGGCGGCGTGCCGCTCGACATGGAGGTGCGCGAGAAGTCCGACGCCGGCACGCCGGTGGTGATCTCTTCCCCCGACAGCCCGGTGGCGAAGATCTATCGCCAGATCGCCGACCGGGTGATCGAGCGGCTCCGCCAGGAGCGCGGCATGAGCGAGCGCAAGGCGCCGCAAATCGTGATCGAGTCCTAGCGCGCGCTGCAACGCATATGCACAACGGATGCGCGTCGGCGGGAGGCTGAGTGCCGGCTTCGCCGCCAATCCAAACTCGACTCGCAACGCCCTGTTTTCGCTCCCGAGTTTTGCGGCGCACAATCGATTTGTCTTGCTGCGAATTGGGCGATCTGGGAGTGTTGGTATGCCTGATACAGGGGAGGACTCGCGCGTCGATGGCAGGGGCATCAGGGGCCGTGCAATCGATTGTAGACGCTGAGCGGCTGCGCGCGAACGTCTACGCGCTGCTGGCGCGATTCCTGGCGCGTCCGCCGGATGCGGAGCTGCTGCACGAAGCGGCGGGATGGTCCGGTGACGACAGCGATTTCGGGCAGGCCGTCACCACGCTGGCGGCGAAAGCCCGCACCGCCGACCCGGCAGCATTGAAGATCGAATACGAGGCGCTGTTCATCGGGCTCGGGCGCGGCGAGCTGGTTCCCTACGCGTCGTACTATCTGACCGGCTTCCTGCATGAGAAGCCGCTGGCACGCGTGCGGCAGGATTTGCGCGCCATCGGCGCGGAGCGCGACCCGTCGGTGAAGGAGCCGGAGGATCACATCGCCGCGCTGCTCGACGTGATGGTCGGGCTGATCCTCGGCCAGTTCCGCGAGTCGGGCCTGGAGCGGCAGCGCGCCTTCTTCAACGCGCACATCAATTCGTGGGCGCCGTTTTTCTTCAAGGATCTGGAGAACGCCAAGACCGGCGACTTCTACCGGCCGGTCGGCACGCTCGGCCGCCTGTTCCTCGCCATCGAGGAGGCGGCGTTCGAAATGGCTTGACCGGCCCGCTCAAGGGGCGCGCCCGGTCGTGATTTTCAGGAAGGAGGAAAATGCAAATGAGCATGAAAAAGGAGAAGGGGGCCGATACGAGCCGCCGCGATTTCCTCAGGATCGCGGGGATCGGAACGGTCACCGGCGGCGCCGCGCTCGCGGTCGGGCAAAAGCCCGCCGAGGCGAGCGAGACGCGTGCCGACGGCAGCCTCGGCTATCGCGAGACCGAGCACGTGAGGACCTACTACAAGCTCGCGAAATTCTAGCCGCGGAAAGACTGAACACCGCCGGTAGCGCTTGCTGTCGGTGAAATCGGACATTGTCCACAAGGAGACGCCACATGTTGCGGAAGAAGACGAACGGGGTTGGGATCGCCCCCCGCTTGTCGTCTGCCCTGCAAGAGCTGACGAACCAAGCAGTAGACCGAAGATCCTTCCTGAAACGCTCCGGCCTGACGGTGGGCGGCCTTGCAGCCGCCACCACGCTGACCTCCGGCATGATCCGCGAGGCGAAGGCCCAGACCGCCGGCACCGCTCCGGTGGCAGATGTCAAAAAGTCGGTCTGCACCCATTGCTCCGTCGGCTGCACGGTGATGGCGGAAGTCCAGGACGGTGTCTGGATCGGGCAGGAGCCCGGCTACGATTCGCCGTTCAACCTCGGCGCCCATTGCGCCAAGGGCGCCTCGGTGCGCGAGCACGCGCATGGCGAGCGCCGGCTGAAATACCCGACCAAGCTGGTCGACGGACGCTGGACCCGGATCTCCTGGGAAGACGCCATCAACGAGATCGGCGACAAGATGCTGGCCATCCGCGAGGAGAGCGGGCCCGACAGCGTCTACTGGCTGGGCTCGGCCAAGCACTCCAACGAGCAGGCCTACCTGGTGCGCAAGTTCGCCGGCTTCTGGGGCTCCAACAACGTCGATCACCAGGCGCGTATCTGTCACTCCACCACGGTCGCGGGTGTTGCCAACACCTGGGGCTACGGCGCGATGACCAACTCCTACAACGACATCCACAACTCGCAGGCCATCTTCCTGATCGGCGGCAATCCCGCCGAGGCGCACCCGGTCTCGCTGCTTCACCTGTTGCGGGCGAAGGAGCAGAACAACGCGCCGCTCATCGTGGTCGACCCGCGCTTCACGCGCACCGCGGCGCATGCGGACGAGTTCGTGCGCATCCGCTCCGGCACCGACGTGGCGGTGATCTGGGGCATCCTCTGGCACATCTTCCAGAACGGCTGGGAGGACAAGGAGTTCATCCGCCAGCGCGTCTGGGGCATGGACCAGATCCGCACCGAAGTCGCCAAGTGGAACCCGGACGAGACCGAGCGCGTCACCGGCGTGCCGGGCTCGCAGCTTCACCGCGTGGCGATGACGCTGGCCAACAACCGGCCGGCCACGCTCATCTGGTGCATGGGCGGCACGCAGCACACCAACGGCAACAACAACACGCGCGCCTACTGCATCCTGCAGCTGGCGCTCGGCAACATGGGCAGGCCGGGCGGCGGGACCAACATCTTCCGCGGCCACGACAACGTCCAGGGTGCCACCGACCTCGGCGTGCTCGCCGACAACCTGCCGGGCTATTACGGCCTGGCGGCCGGCGCCTGGGCCCATTGGGCACGGGTGTGGGAGGTCGATCTCGACTGGCTGAAGGGCCGCTTCGCCACCATGAAGGGCAAGGACGGCAAGGACAGGTTCATGATGAACGAGACCGGCATACCGGTCTCGCGCTGGATCGACGGCGTGCTGGAGCCGAAGGAGAACCTCGCCCAGCCCGACCGCACCCGCGCCATGGTGTTCTGGGGCCATGCCCCGAACTCGCAGACGCGCCTGCCGGAAATGCAGAAGGCGATGGGCATGCTCGACCTTCTGGTCGTCATCGACCCGTATCCGACCATGTCGGCGGTCATGCACAACCGCACCGACGGCGTCTATCTGCTGCCGGCCTCCACGCAGTTCGAGACCTACGGGTCCGTCACCGCGTCGAACCGGTCGCTGCAATGGCGCGAGACGGTGGTCGATCCGCTGTTCGAGTCGAAGCCCGACCAAGTGATCGCCTACCTCTTTGCCAAGAAGCTCGGCTTCGCCGACGAGATGTTCAAGAACATCGCGGTGGAGAACGACGAGCCGTCGGTGGAGGATACGCTGCGCGAGATCAATCGCGGCATGTGGACCATCGGCTATACCGGCCAGTCGCCGGAGCGGCTGAAGCTGCACATGCAGAACCAGCACACCTTCGACCGGACGTCGTTGAAGGCTGTCGGCGGGCCGTGCGACGGCGACTATTACGGTCTGCCGTGGCCGTCCTGGGGGACGCCGGAGATGAAGCACCCCGGCTCGCCGGTGCTCTACAACACGGCGCTGCCGGTCGCCGACGGCGGCATGGGCTTCCGCGCCCGCTTCGGCGTGGAGCATGACGGGCAGAACCTGCTTGCGGAAGGATCGTGGCCGGTCGGCTCGGAGATCGAGGACGGCTATCCGGAGTTCACCTATGCCATGCTCGACAAGCTCGGCTGGGCGGGCGAGCTGACGGCCGACGAGGTCGACGCCATCAAGAAGGTGGCCGGCAGCGACGATCCGGAGGCGATGGGCAAGGTCAACTGGAAGACCGACCTGTCGGGCGGCATCCAGCGGGTGGCCATTGCGCATGGCTGCACGCCTTACGGCAACGCCAAGGCCCGCACCGTGGTGTGGAACTTCCCGGACCCCATCCCCATCCACCGCGAGCCGCTCTACACGCCGCGTCGCGATCTCGTGGCCGACTACCCGACCTACGAAGACCGCGCCGAGTTCTGGCGGGTGCCGACGCTCTACAAGTCCATCCAGGACAAGGATTTCTCCAAGGACTTCCCGATCATCCTCACTTCGGGGCGCCTGGTGGAATATGAAGGCGGCGGCGACGAGACGCGCTCAAACCCGTGGCTGGCGGAATTGCAGCAGGACATGTTCGTGGAGATCAATCCCGCGAACGCCAACGACCTGGGCATCCGCAACGGCGACATGGTGTGGGTGCACGGCCCCGAGGGCGGCAAGGTGAAGGTGATGGCCATGCTCACCCCGCGGGTGGCGCGTGGCGTGGCCTTCATGCCGTTCCACTTCGGCGGCTGGTTCCAGGGCGAGGACCTGCGGAACAGATATCCGGAGGGCGCCGATCCCTATGTGCTCGGCGAGGCGTCGAACACGGCGCAGACCTACGGATACGACTCCGTCACCCAGATGCAAGAAACCAAGGCGACGCTCTGCCGCATTGAGCTGGCGTAAGGCACAGGAGGGAACAAGAAATGGCACGAATGAAATTCCTCTGTGACGCCGAGCGCTGCATCGAGTGCAACGCTTGCGTCACGGCGTGCAAGAACGAGAACGAAGTCCCCTGGGGCATCAATCGTCGCCGCGTGGTGACGATCCAGGACGGGCAGCCGGGCGAGCGGTCGATATCGGTCGCCTGCATGCACTGCTCCGACGCGCCGTGCATGGCGGTGTGCCCGGTGGACTGCTTCTACCAGACCGAGGAGGGCGTGGTTCTGCACTCCAAGGATCTGTGCATCGGCTGCGGCTATTGCTTCTACGCGTGCCCGTTCGGCGCGCCGCAATATCCGCAGGCGGGCAATTTCGGCACGCGCGGCAAGATGGACAAGTGCACCTTCTGCGGCGGCGGCCCGGAGGCGGACAACTCCCAGGAGGAGTTCTCCAAATACGGCCGCAACCGCCTGGCGGAAGGCAAGCTGCCGCTCTGCGCCGAGATGTGCTCGACCAAGGCGCTTCTGGCCGGCGACGGCGATGTGGTATCGAGCATCTACCGCGAGCGCGTCGTGGCACGCGGGTTCGGTTCCGGCGCCTGGGGGTGGGGCACGGCCTACCAGCAGAAGTCGGGCCTCTAAGAAAGAGGCATGAGCTTCGGGCCCGCGCTTTCGCGTTCGCGCGGCGCGGGCCCGATTTTTTTGGAGGGAAGGGAATGCGTATCGGGAAGCTCTGGTTCGCCCCGGCGCTCGCACGCGCCGCAGCCGTCGCCATCGTCCTCATCGCCTCGGCCGGGCTCACCAATGCGGCGCACGCCCAAAGCTCGGTGCGGCCGCCCGAAAGCTCCACCGGCTTTTCCGATCCCGCCGTTTCCGGCAACGTGCCGGGCAACACGCTGGGCAACACCTCCAACTCCGAGATCTGGCGCGAGATCAAGGGCGGCAGCCGCGGCGACGTCCAGGTGCAGGATCCCAATGCCGGCCGGCTGATCCAGTACGAGGGCCAGCTCTGGCGCGAGATCCATAACGGGCCGCTGCCGCGCTACGGCGCCTGGTTTCTGCTCGCCACCATCGTGGCGCTGGCGCTCGCCTTCACCTTCATGGGCCGCATGAAGATCGAGGGCGGGCGATCCGGGCGGCTGATCAAGCGCTTCAACGGCCTGGAGCGCGCCGGCCACTGGATGCTGGCCAGCTCGTTCATCCTCCTGTCGCTGACCGGGCTGAACATCCTCTACGGCCGCAGCGTGGTCCGGCCGATCGTCGGGCCGGAGGCCTTCGCGACGCTGACCGCGTGGGGCAAGTACATCCACAATTACGTGGCCTTCGCCTTCATCGCCGGGCTCATCATCATGTTCGTGCTGTGGGTCGCCTACAACATCCCCAACCGCTACGACCTGATCTGGCTCGCCAAGGGCGGCGGCATGTTCACCAAGACCCATGCGCCGGCGAAGAAGTTCAACGCCGGGCAGAAGATCCTCTACTGGGCGATCATGCTCGGCGGCACGTCGATCGCCTTGTCGGGGTGGGCGCTGCTCGACCCGTTCTCCACCCATTTCATGACCGGCACCTTCGAGCTCCTGAAGCGGATCGGCATCGACGTGCCGTACCTGGCTGGGGCTGCCGGAGCCGCCCTACAGCGCCGTCATGGAGCAGCAGATGAACCAGGTCTGGCACGGGGCGATGGGCATCCTCCTCACTGCTGCCATCATCGCGCACATCTATATCGGCACCCTCGGCATGGAGGGCGGGTTCGATTCCATGGGATCGGGCGAGGTCGACGAGAACTGGGCGCGCGAGCACCACGACCAATGGGTCAAGGACCTGGAGCGGAAGAAGGGCGGCGACCCCACGATACAGGCGGCCGAGCAGCCCGCCGAGTAAAGACCGGGCCTGAGATGTGGCAGGCTGAGACGGCACGATCGGTTCCGCGCGTATTGATCCTGGGCCTGCTGGCCAGCCTCGGAACGGCAGGCCTTTCGTCCGCGCAGGAGAGCGGCGTGTGGCCGCAAAAGCTCGTCGGCCATGGCGGGCCGGTCATGGGCATCGTCACCGATCCCGGCACCAACCGGGCGCTCACCGCCTCGTTCGACTATTCCGTCATCCTGTGGTCGCTGGAGGGCGAGACGGGAACCGTCGAGCACCGGCTGATCGGCCACAACGCCGCGGTCAACGACGTGGCCTTCCTGCCCGACGGCAAGCGCGCCATCTCCGTCTCCGACGACGGCTCGGCGATCGTCTGGGACCTGCAGGCGGGCACGGCCGCTGAAGCAGCTGCCGGGGAGCGCCGACAAGGTGCTCGACGTCGCCGTCTCTCCCGACGGCCGCTACGCCGCCATCGCCCGCTGGGACGACACGGCGCGGCTCATCGACCTGGCCTCGCTGGAGGAGGTGCGCCGCTTCGAGGGCCACCGGGGCCATGTCAATGCGGTCGCCTTCGACGCGGCGGACGACGGCACGCTCTATACCGGCTCCTATGACGGCACCATCCGCGCCTGGGATATTGCGACGGGCGCCGAGCGCTCCGTCGTGCGCGAGCAGGGCTGGGGCGTGAACGAGCTTCTCGTGCTCGGCGGCACGCTGGTCTACGGCGACCTCCACGGCACGCTGGCGCGGATCGCGCTCGATACGGGCGCCGAGCAGACGCTGGCGACGTCGGAGAGCCCGGTCCTGTCGCTCACGGTGCTCCGAAGACGGCGCGCGCATCGCCGCCGGCTTCGGCGACGGGACGATCCGCGTGTTCGCCACGGCCGACTGGGCGCAGCTTGAGGAATTCAACAATCCCTACGGCCCCGTGTGGGGCTTGGCGTTCGCCGATGCCGCCGGCACCGGCCTTTATTATTCCGGGCTCGACGATTTCGCCGCTTATTGGCGGATACAGCCGCGCGAGGCGTTCGAGGAGCCGCCGTCGACCTATCCGCGCCGCTTCCAGGTGCGGGCCGACGCGAGCGTGAGCGCCGGAGAGCTGCAGTTCCAGCGCAAATGCAGCATCTGTCACACGCTGGAAGCCGACGGCAAGAACCGCGCCGGGCCGACGCTCTACGGGCTTTTCGGGCGCCGCGCCGGCTCGCGTGCCGGGCTATCCCTATTCGGAGGGGCTGAGGAGCTCCGACATCGTCTGGAACGAGGAGACGATCGGCGCGCTGTTCGACCACGGCCCGGAGGTGGTGACGCCGGGATCGAAGATGCCGCTGCAGAAGCTGAAGGACGTGGAGGCGCGCGACGCCTTGATCGCCTTCCTCAAGCAGGCGACGATGCCGCATGGAACAAATCAGTAGCGGGGAGGGGAGATGAAAGCGTTTCTTGCCGGCGTTGTCGCCATGATCGTCGTCGCCGTCGGCGCCGGCTATGTGCTCAACACGCTCGACTTCTCTTCGGCCGACAGCCGCACCTCGGACCGCGGCTCCGTCCGCCTCGGCGAGAACCCCTGAGCTATTCCTGGCCAGCGCCTCCGCGTCGGCGAGGCAGCCCGCGCTGCCATTCCGCTCGCCGCCGCGGCCGCGCTCCTTGTGCCGTTCCTCGCCGGAACGGCCGCCGCCTTCGAGCGGCCCGACCCGGCGGCCATCGCAGGCGCGCTGAGGTCGGTCGTCATCGTCCTGCCGCGAATGGGCCGGGCGGCCGCATTCGCTGGAAGAGCCGGAAGGCTCCGGCGTGGTGGTGGGTGACGGCTCGCAGATCCTCACCGCCGACCATGTGCTCGGCGACCCCGTGTCGGTGCTTGTGCAGGACGCCCGGCGGCGACGTGCTGCGCGCCGAAATCGCCAAGCGCGATCCCGCGACCGACCTGGCGCTCCTGACGTTGGAGGAGAAGCTGCCGCCGCTTGCCATCGGCGGGCCGGTGGTGCCGGGCGAGGAGGTCTGCGCCATCGGCAATGCCTTCGGGCTCGGGCCCTACGGTCGCCTGCGGCACGGTCTCCGCGACCGAGCGCAGCAATGCCGGCTTCAACCGGATCGAGGACTTCGTGCAGACCGACGCGGCGGTCAATCCGGGCATGTCGGGCGGCGCGCTGATCGGCGAGGACGGGCGGCTGGTCGGCATCCTCTCGGCCATCTTCACCAAGCAGTCGGACGCCAATATCGGCGTGAACTTCGCCGTGTCGGCGGCGCTGGCGGAGGCGGCGCTGGCGCGGCTCGATGGCTCCCGGCCCGGTCGACGTGGCCCGAGCTCGGCGCCCGCCTCAGGCCCTATCCGCCGCGCGGCGAGCCGGGCCCGGTCGGCGCCGAGGTGATGGGCGTCGCCCCCGGCTCGTCGGCCGAGAAAGCGGGCCTGGCGCGCGGCGACATCGTGCTCAGCGCCGGGGCGCGGCGTGTGGCGAGCGAGGCGGACGTCGTCGCGGCGCTGGCGCTCACGCCGGCGGGCAAGGCGCTGCGGCTCACGGTGCTGCGTGGCGGCAGCGCAGACGACGCTCGACGTGCCGGTTGCCGAATGAGACGAAATCGATAACGTGGCGCGCAAATCCAGGCGGCAGGCCCCTTACGGCCCGCCGACAACAAGCCAATCCGGAGAATCCCGATGAGCAAGAACATGGAGCAGGACGCCTTCAACATGTCGATGCGCAAGTTCCTGAAGCAGGTCGGCGTCACCGCCCAGCAGGAGCTGGAGCGCGTCGTGGAGGCGAACGGCCTGCGCGGCAAGGGCAAGCTCGACCGTGCGCGCCGTCATCACCGCTGAGGGCACCGATCTCAACCACGTGGTGGAGAGCGAGCTCGACCTCGGCTGAGACGCGTTGCCATGGCCGAGAGCGCGCAGCACGACCCGCAATTCCCGCCGCTGATCGAAGGGCACTGCGTCGGCGCGGGCGATCCGTTCGCGGTCGCGGCCAAGGAGGCGGCGGCCGGCCGGGCGGGGGCGGGCGACCTCTATCTGGGCCGACACCGAGCCCCAGCTCTCCGTGGCGGTGGTGCTCGAGCCGGAGGCGGACGAGCGGAACCTGGAGACCATCCATCTCGCCACCATGGTGGCGATCGGCGACTGCATCGGCGCGCTGGCGCCGCCGGAGGTCGGCATCTTCTATCGCTGGCCCGACAGGATCTGCGCCAACGGGGCGGAGGTCGGCGTGGCGAGCTTCATCGCCGGCCCGCCGGCGGAGAGCGGAGCGCCGGCCTGGCTGGTCACCGGCGTGGACCTGCGCATCCGCGCCAAGCACCCGGTCCTGGAGCCCGGCCGGACGCCGCACATCACCACGTTGTGGGACGAAGGATGCGGCGGCATCCGCCTGGTGCCGCTGCTTGAATCGTTCACCCGCCACTTCAACACCTGGGTCCATACCTTCGAGACCGATGGCCCGCGCCCGGTGCATGAGGCGTGGCTGCAGCGGGCGGAGGGGCGCGGCGAGGCGATGACGGTCCGTGTCGGCGGCGTGGAGCATGCCGGCACGTTCCTCGGCCTCGACGAGAACGGCGATCTCATCCTCAAGACGGAGCGCGGCACCGAGCTCCTTCCGCTCAGGCAGGCGCTGCTGTGAGCGGCGCGACGTCCGCAGCCAGGACCGCGCCGCGCGACTTCTGGCGGTCGGCCGGCTTCCACCTGACGCATCGCGACGCCGGCGGCTTTCTGGCGGTGACGCCGGATTATCTGCGCGCCTATTACACGCGGCCGGAAATCCACCCGATCGAGGAATCCTGCGAGGCCGAGCACCGCCTGTTCGAGGCCGCTGATGGTCGATCCGTTCCGCCCGGTGGAGGAGGCGGAGCTTGCGGCGATGGCGAGCGAGGACGCGCGCGACAATTACCGCATCATCCTGCGCTTTCGCGATGCGCTCCTCGCAGCCGGCTCGCTGGAGGCGGCCTATGCGAGCTTCTTCCGCGCCGGCGCCATCGCCGTCCCGCCGGTCTTCATCGACCAGCTGGTGCATATCATCCTGCGCAACATCCTCGACGGCGAGACCGACCCGTTCCGCCTCAAGGCGGCGGAGCTGTTCTTCCGCGACCAGTCGGTCTCCACCGAGGACGGGCAGATCCTGCTGGCCGACGCGGAGATCGTGGAGATGCTGTCGGAGACCGGCGGCATGGGCGGGCTCGGCGCGCTGCTGACGGAGGCCGGCACGCCGATGCGCTCCGTCACGCTCGACGTCATGACGGAGGAGAACGCCGGCGATTACTGGGAGCGCTCCGACCGTTTCGACATGGCCGGCGACTTCCGCTTCACCCAGCCGCTGCAGGACGCCTTCGCCCGCGTGGTGGAGAAGTGGGTGGCGCATTTCACCGGCCTTGCCATCGCGGGTGCAGCCGATGCAGTCGATCCGCGACGAGCGCTGGTCGTGGCATGTCGGGCTCGACGCGGCGTCGACCGGCATCCTCAACCGCCTCTACAATGGCGAGGCGGTGCCGGCGGAGGAGACGGAGCTGCTTGATGGCGCTTTTCCGCCTGGAGAGCCTCGACCGGTCGGCCTTCGTCCCGGCGATGAGCGGCAAGCCGGTCTATCTCGGGCTGGCCATGACACCCGGCAGGCTGGTAAAGATGAAGCCGCAGAACCTGTTGGTGAATCTGCCGACTGCCGCGTCGGGGGGAACACGACAATGAGCGCAGAAACCACCGCGACCGAGTACCACTCTTCGCCTTTCCTGGATACCGTCTGGGCGCGCCTGATCGCGCTGGCGATCGCCATCGGCGGCGTGCTCCTGTTCATCGCCGCCAACGAGGGCTTTCTGGAGCGGACGCTGGCGGGCCGCACCGGTGGCCCGCCCACGCCCTACCAGGAGTGCCTCGACGCACGCCTGAAGGCCGTGGCGTCGCTGGCCGAGGAGGCGGGCTACACCACCAAGCAGAAGGAGCTGGCGGAGATCCGCGCCAGGGAGTTCTGCGAAAACCAAGTGGGCATGTGAGCGGCGCCCGTCGCGACCTTCTGCCGTTGGACAGACTAGAAGAAGCCCTCATCCTGAGGTGCGAGCGCAGCGAGCCTCGAAGGACGAGGGCGATGGCACGGCGGTTGTTGTCTGCCCGCGGACAGGCAGTGCCCTGCTGCCGGTGGTTCGAGGCTTCGCGCCTTCGGCGCTCGCACCTCACCATGAGGGTGTGGGTAGTTGCCTTGGCGAGGTCGGCCGCCGACGCTTCGGCCGCTCCTCAATCCTCGCTGAGGAAATCCTCCAGCGACAGGCCCTTCTCGCGCGCGTTGACGTAGTCCTGCGTGGTGCGGGTGCGCGGGCGGTGCCGGATCCGCGAACGGATTGTCGGGCATCTCCGCCTGCGCCTTGATGCGGCAGTCGTCGCACATCTTGATGAGGTCGGCGCGGCCGCTCGCCTGGAACATCGAATGCCCGGCGAGCTGCGCGGCGATGCGCTCCACCGACGATTTCACGCCGAACGGCTTGCCGCAGCGGATGCAGGCGAACGGCTCCTCGAAGTTGAGCGTCTCCGGCTGCATGGCGGCGGCGGAGAAGTTGAGCTGCGGGACGAGCGTGATCACCTTCTCCGGGCAGGTCTTGGCGCAGAGGCCGCATTGCACGCAGGCGGCCTCGGTGAAGCGCACCTCCGGGCCGGTCGGGATTGTCGCCGAGCGCGCCGACCGGGCAGGCCGAGACGCAGGAGAGACAGAGCGTGCAGCCGCCCGTGTCGATGGCGATCCGCCCGTAGGGCGCGTCGGCGGAGAGCGGCACCACCTCCGGCGCGCTGCGTCGAAGGCGTCGCGCAGCAGGTTGAGCGCGGTGCGGGCGATGTCGCGCTTGCCGCCGACCGGCTCGAACGGCCTCGACGGCGATCGGCTCCGCCGGCTCCAGTGCCCACAGCGCCGTCTCCACCGCGTCGGGATCGCGCTCCGGCAAGCATCCGGACGCGCGCGGCCGACGCGTCGCCGAAGGCCTTGACGATGGTGTTGGTGAGCTCCGCCTCCACGCGTAACGGCGGTGTAGTCGTCGGCCGTAAGCGGGTTGGCCAGCAGCACCACCGTAGGTCGCGCCCGCGGCGAGCGCGGCGGCGAAGACGTCGTGTCCGGGCATGCCGGCCGCATGCAGTGCGACGCGGCAGCACGTTGGCCGGCAGCCCGCGCCCGTAGCGCGCCATGGCGCCGATGATCTCGGTTCCCTCGCGCTCCTCGTGGAAGAGCAGCACGGGCTTCTCGCCGCCTGCCTCGCGATAGACCCGCAGCATCGTCTGCACCCGGCGGATCAGGTCGCCGCGGTCGGGATAGGCGTAGGACACCGCGCCGGTCGGGCAATGGCTGGCGCAGGCGCCGCAGCCGCCGCAGATGCCGTTGTCGACGGCGACCGACGTCGCCCCAGCTGGTGATGGCGCCGGCCGGGCAGGCGTCGAGGCAGTTGCTGCAGCCGATGATCTTGGAGCGGCCGTGCGCGCAGATGTCGGGATCGTAGGTGACGTAGATCGGCTTCTCGAAGCGTGCCGACGAGATCGCTCGCCGTCAAACAGCGTGCGCGCCACCGCGGCGGGGTCGCCCGGATCGGCCTTCAGATAGCCGTCGCGCTTCTGCCAGCCGGTCAGCGGCGGCTGCCGCCGCTGATATCGACGATGACGGAGCAGCGCGACTTGGCGCCGTCGCGCGGCATGAGGAACATCCGCCTCGGCGCGCGAGGAGGGGACGATCGGCGCGTAGCCGTCGAGCACGATGTCGAAATTGCCGAGCGAGCCGCGCACCTCCTTGAGCCGCCCGCGATAGATCGCGAAGTCGAGCACGCTCGGCAGCAGCAGGTCGCTCGGAGCCGGTCAGCACCAGCGTCACCGACAGCCGGCCGGAAAGCATGCGCGCTGCGTCGAAGCGCGGCCTGGCCGGCGCCGTAGACGATGCACAGCCCGTCCGACTCGATGGTCTTCAGATGCGCCGGCTTCACCGGCTGCATGGCGTCGGCCAGGAGCGCCGCCATCTTCGCGGCCATCGTGACCGGTTCCGCGCCGCCTTCGGTCCAGCCGGCGCGCTCGCGGATATTGGTGAAGGTGAGCGGCGCTTCGCCGCCGGCCTCCTCGGCCAGCTCGCGGAAGAGCGGCGCCTCCTGCGTGCAGGCGACCACGACGTCATCGCCGCTCGCCGAGCGCTGCCCGGTAGGCCTCGATCTCGCCGCGGCAGAGCTGCGTGTGGACCGGCAGGTCGCCGCAGCCGAGCGCCCGGCCGATGGCCTTGCCGTCGACCTGCATGGTCTTCCCGCAATCGCACAAGAATATCCGCTTCTTCTCGGCGTCCATCTCCCTCACCGCGTTGGCTTTTCGCCAAATCTAGCTATCGCCTCGTGCGATTGCTACCTATAGCTTTTGAAGAGCCGCAGGGGCCAAAGGACGCGGGGACGTTGGAGAGCGAAGTCAGCCGCATCGTCGGTGTGATCGTGGAGCGCCGCCCGGCCAAGAGCCGCTGGGTGGACCACGTCTGGCGCATCGTGGAGGTGCTGGACGGCGAAGCGGACGTGGCGCCCTTCACGAGGCTGGCGGAGCTTCCGGACGGGACGGCGCGTTATTTTGCCGGCAATGCCGAGATCACGCTGCACCGCACCGAGACGGAGGCCTATCAAATCAATTTGACCGGCGACCGGGTGCTCTATGTGGCGCTGCGCAACGACGAGAGCGGCGCGCATCCCTACATCGTGCACAAGGTGACCGCCTCTCCGCACGAATCCTGCGACCTCCTCGATTCCGCCGAAGACCTGATCGAGGCCGTGCCCATGCCGCCCTTGATCCTGGCGTGGCTGGAATCGTTCTTTGCGCTGCATCACAAGGAGCAGCCCTTCGTGAAGCGCCAGCGCGACAAGGTCGACGTGGAGGAGGTGAAGTTCTCCAAGGAGCCGATCTTCGCCGGAAGAGGCCGGGCAGGGGCGCCCGAGCCCGACCAGTCCGATGGCTGACGAAGCGAAAGACGACAAGCCGTTCCTGTCGCGCTGGTCGGAGCGCAAGCGCGCCGTTCAGGCAGAGGAGGCCGCGCGGGAAAAAGCGCCTGAGCCGGACGAGCGCGACGTATCGCGTGCCGAGGCGGAAGAGGCGGAGCGTGAGGCCAACCGCACTGCGGCGGAGGCGATCGACCTCGAAGCGCTGACCGACGCTTCCGACTATGCGCCGTTCTTCCGGGCGGGCGTTCCGCTGGCGCTGAAGAACGCGGCGCTGAGGAAGCTGTGGCGTTCCAATCCAGTGTTCGCGGTGCTCGACGGGCTCAACGATCACGACCTCGACTATCGCTGGCCGGAGAAGGGCAGCGAGGTGGTGAAGACGGCGTGGAAGGTGGGGCGCGGGTTTCTGACCGGTGAGGGTGAGGGAAAAGCCGAGGCAGAGCGCGCCGACAAGCCCGCCGCGGATTCAGCTTCGCGATCTGCGGTGACCGAAGAAGAGCCCGTGGAGGCGAATGCCGACGAACCCGTGTCCGAGGCGGAGGCTCCCGCCGCGGCCGAGCCCGACGAGGCGGGGCCGGTGGAGGAGGCGGAGCCCGTGAAGGTGAGCCTTTCGCGCCGGCTCGATTTCGCCGCCTTCGCCAAGGGGGGCGACGAGCGGTAACGGGCCCGTTGCCTCTCCATTTGTCGTCCGGAAAGCAGCGCGAGCGCTTGTCCGGGATGACAGAGGAGAGGGGAGTGGCTCGGGGAAGCTGGTCGCTCGTCCCGCTGCGCTACTCCAGGAGCACAGCCGTTCCCGACGCGGAGACCATGAGCATGGAGCCTTTGTCGCCGACGGCCTCGTAGTCGAGGTCGACGCCGATTACGGCGTTGCCGCCGAGCTGCTCGGCCTCCCGCTCCATCTCGCTGATGGCGATCAGCCGCGCTTCCCTCAGAGCGTTCTCGTAGCCGCCCGAGCGGCCGCCCACGATATCGCGGATCGAGCCGAAGACATCGCGGAAGATGTTCGTCCCGAGGATCGCTTCGCCCATCACCAGGCCGCAATATTCCTTCACGCGCCGGCCTTCGACGGATTGTGTGGTGGTCACGAGCATGTGCGGGGTCTCCTGATGTTCCGCGCTATTCGGCAGCTGTCCGCTGGGCATAGCCGAGCCGCCGGTTGAGCTCCTCCAGAAGCTTCACGGCCGCCTCGGCGATCACGGTTCCCGGCGCGAAGATCGCAGCGACGTCGGCCGCCTCCAGCGCCGCGTAGTCCTGCGGCGGGACGACCCCGCCGACCACGACGAGGAGGTCGGAGAGCCCCTCGGCCTTCAGCGCCTCCTGCAGGGCGGGGACCTGCACGAGATGGCCCGCCGCCAGCGTCGAGATGCCGACGGCATGGACATGCTTCTCGGCGGCCTCGCGCGCGGCTTCCTCGGGGGTGGCGAAGAGCGGGCCGAGCACCACGTCGAAGCCGAGATCGGTGAGGGCGGAGGCGACCACCTTCTGGCCGCGGTCGTGCCCGTCCTGGCCGAGCTTCGCCACCAGGATGCGCGGCGGGCGCCCCTCGTTCCGCCGGAATTCCACAGCCATCGCCACGGCGCGCGACACCATCTCGTCGTCGGCCGGCATCTCGCGCTTGTAGACGCCGGAAAGCGCCCGCGCTTCCGCGACGTGGCGGCCGAACACGCGCTCCAGCGCGTCGCTCATCTCGCCGACGGTGGCGCCGGCACGCGCCGCCTCGACCGAGGCGGCGAGCAGGTTGCCGTTTCCGGCGGCGGCGTCGGAAAGCGCGGCAAGCGCGGCCGCGGCTTTCGCGGCGTCGCGCTCGGATCGCAGGCGCGTCAGCTTGGCGAGCTGCTCCGTGGCGCACCGCGGCATTGTCGACCTTCAGAACCTCGATGGCGGCGGCGTCCTCGCGCTTGTAGCGGTTGACGCCGACGATGGTGCGCTGGCCGCTGTCGATATGCGCCTGCGCGGTGGTGGCCGCCTCTTCGATGCGCTGTTGCGGCAGGCCGTTCTCAAGCGCCCGGGTCATGCCGCCGAGCTCCTCCACCTCGGCGATGTGCTGGCGCGCGCGCGCCACGAGATCGGCGGTCAGCCGCTCGACGAACCACGAGCCGCCCCACGGATCGATGATGCGCGTGGCGCCGGATTCCAGCGCCAGGACGAGCTGCGTGTTGCGCGCGATGCGGGCGGAGAAATCGGAGGGAAGCGCCAGCGCCTCGTCGAGCGAGTTGGTGTGCAGCGACTGGGTTCCGCCGGCGGTGGCGGCCATCGCCTCGATCATGGTGCGCGCGACGTTGTTGAACACGTCCTGCGCGGTCAGCGACCAGCCGGAGGTCTGGCAATGCGTGCGCAGCATGGTGGAGCGCGGATCGCCGGGGCTGAAGCTTTCCGACACAAGCTCGCACCACAGGCGGCGCGCGGCGCGCAGCTTCGCCACTTCGAAGAAGTAGCCCATGCCGGCATTGAAGAAGAAGGAGAGCCGCGGCGCGAAGGCATCGACCTTCAGGCCTGCGGCGATGCCGGCGCGCACATATTCCAGACCGTTGGCGAGCGTGTAGGCGAGCTCCAGGTCGACCGTCGCGCCGGCTTCCTGGATGTGATAGCCGGAAATGGAGATCGGGTTGAAGCGCGGCATGTTCTGCGCGGCGTAGGCGAAGATGTCGGAGACGATCCGCATCGAATGGCGCGGCGGGTAGATGTAGGTGTTGCGGACCAGAAACTCCTTCAGCACGTCGTTCTGGATGGTGCCGGCCAGCGCTTGCGGCTTCACGCCTTGGCGCTCCGCCGCGACGATGTAGAGCGCCATGATCGGCAGCACGGCGCCGTTCATGGTCATGGAGACGGTCATCTCGTCGAGCGGAATGCCGTCGAACAGCTCTTCCATGTCGAGGATGGAATCGATGGCGACGCCCGCCATGCCGACATCGCCGGCCACGCGCGGGTCGTCGGAATCGTAGCCGCGATGCGTCGGCAGGTCGAAGGCGATGGAGAGGCCCTTCTGACCCGCCGCCAGATTGCGCCGGTAGAACGCGTTGGAATCGCGCGCCGTGGAGAAGCCCGCGTACTGGCGGATGGTCCACGGGCGCTGGACATACATGGTGGGGTAGGGGCCGCGCAGATAGGGCGGCAGCCCCGGCACGCCGTCGATGCCGGGAAGCCCCGCGACGTCGTCGGGGCCGTAGGAGGGGCGAACGGCGATGCCCTCGGGCGAATGCCAGTCCGCTCCGCTCGCCGCGTCGGGCATTGCGGCAGGCGGCTGCCAGGGCGCACGCGTGAAGTCGGGGAGCGGCATCAGGCGACTGCCTCTGCAAGCTGCTCCAGACGGACGGGGGTCAGGCCTGGGAGGGAAGGCATTTCGCGTGCTGCCTCCGGCGTGGCCTTCGGTTCGTCCGGGACGGGATAGATCGTCGCTCCGACCAGCGGCGCGTTGCCGTCGGTGAGGTCTTTCCGCAGCGCGGCGCATGCTTCGGCGATGCGCGCCTGGAAGGCGCCGGCCGCGAGGCTGGCAACGATGCCGCCCTCCTTCTCGATCGCCTGGAACGCGCTCCAGGCACGCTCGGCCAGCGCGTCGCTCAACGTTTCGAGCGCGCCCGATCCTGCCGCCGGATCCGCCACTCGGAAGACGTGCGCCTCCTCGATCAGGAGATGCTGGATATTGCAGGCGAGCGCGCGTGCATTGCGGTCCGCGAGACCGAGCGCAGCCGTGTGCGGCAGCACCGTCACGGCGTCGGCGCCCGCAACGCCGGCAGCGAAGGCGGCGAGCGTCGTGCGCAAGAGGTTTGTCGTGGGATCGGCGCGGGTGAGCATGCGCCGGCTGGTCTCCGCGTGAGCCGCAAGCGGGCTCGGCGGAACGCCGCACAGCTCCTGCAGCCGTGCCCAGACGAGTTGGAGCGCGCGCAGCTTGGCGATGGAGATGTACTGCTCGCGGTCCGCCGCGAGACTGGCACCGAGATGGGGCAGGGCGTCGGCCGGCGCGACGCCGGCGGCGTCGAGCGCGGAGAGCCACCAGGATGCGGCCGCGAGGATGCCGGCAAGCTCCTGCGCTTCCGTAGCGCCGGCTTCGTGATAAAGGCGCCCGTCGAGGAGCGCGAAGGGCCCGCGGAAGCCGGCCGCCGAAAGCTCGCGGAAGCAGGCGGCGAATGCGCTCGGATCGGGAGTCGAGCCGGCGGCGACGGCCGCGACGGGATCGAGGCCGAAGGCGATATCCGTCAGCTCCGGCGCGTTGCCGCTCCGGGCCACGATGTCCTTCAGCCACCGCGCCGCAGCGATCCCGTCGGCATGCGGCTCGAGCCGCAGGTGGATCGCGGCGAGGTCGACGTTCTCCAGCGCGATGCGAAGCGCATCCGCATCGGCGGGAATGCCAAATCCGGCAGCACAGGCGGCGCCGGAGAGGCGCAGCGACAGCCCCGTCGCGCCGCCTTCCAGGTCGGCAAGCGCCAGCGCGTTCGCCTGGTCAGGGTCGGGGGCGTCAACGGGCTGCACGATCCGCCAGGGGCGCACGCCGCGGCCGGGAAGGGGGGCGCCGCCTCGGCCGCCGCGCATAGAGCGGCTCCACGACGATGCCGTCGCGCGTCTGGGAGCTGAGCGCCGACAGGTCGCGGCCCTTCAGCGCCTTCTCGACCAGCCGGCGCCAGTCGTCCATGCCGGATTTCCCGCTCTCGGGCGGTCGGCGGTCAGCGTCACTCATGGCGAAATCTTGTAGGTCGGCCCCGCCATGGCAGCAAGGCGACAGAGGCGGCGCGCCTAATAATCCATGCCCGGCGTCAGCGACTTCGCGGCGAAGATCCAGCCCGTCACGCGTTTTTCGCTGGGCAGCAGCTCGACGCGCCGCTTTTTGCGGTTCACGTCCCGCATGCGCGTCACCAGGTTGGCGGCATTGCGCCTGCTCAGGTCCTTCACGGTGTCGACGCCGGCGGCAACAAGAAGCTCAGCATAGTCAAGAGCAATGCCGCGGACCCGCGTCAGGTCGGCAATATTGGCCCAGTCCAGGATCAGCTTCATCGGGATGTCGGTCGCCTCGCAGAGCTGCTTGCGCAGTTTCGGCGTGGTTGTCCGCTTCAGCAAAGTCGTAGTTGATCTGATGCCGGCGGACTTCAGCTTGGCCGCATAGAATGGCGCGATCGCCCGTACTTCCGTAATCGGATAGGACGCCATGGCCGCCTCCAAGTCCCAGCCAAATTCCTAGGACAGATGTGCTGTTGCCGCTAGGGGACGGGGCTCAGGAAGCGTGAGCGTGGCAAAAATGTCTCTGCTAGACGAACTGCCCGAGTCCGGGGATGGAGGCGACGATATCGTTGACGATGTCCTCGCCGGCCTGTTCGCGCGCGAAGTTCACCGTCTCCTGCGTAACGCCTTGAATCTGCCCCATGCCGAGGCCGAGCGCCTGCAACTCGCCGAGCACCGCCATGGCGCCGCCGCCCATCAATCCGCCCAGCCCGCCGAGCGATGCCGATGAATCGGCCTCGTCCGGATTGACGAAATTCTCGGCACCCGGAATTTTCTGTATCAGCGTCACGACCTTGTCGCGGTCGCCTTGCTGATAGAGAAACGATAGGATGATGCCGACCGCTTTGCGGGCCGTCTCGTCGTCCAATCCGACGCTGCCGATAATGCGGGTGATCAGCTCGTCCACTCGGGGCCCTCCGGGAAACGTTCAGCGTTACTGGCCATAACCGGCGCGAAAGGCAAGCGCCGAGTTGTGGGACCGGATTGTCGCTCTCTGCGCTCGCGCCTATAAGGACCGCCGAGCGCCCGCGCCCGCGGTTGCCTTCCCATCGAAGCCCGGAATTCTCATGGCCAATGTTGAACAGGTTCTAAACAGCATCGACTCCAATCTCGACGCGAGCCTCGAGCGCCTCTTCGCGCTGTTGCGCATCAAGTCGATCTCGACGGATCCCGCCTACAAGAGCGACTGCCGCCAGGCGGCCGAATGGTGCGCCCTGATGCTGTCGGAGATCGGGATCGAGTCGCGCGTGCGCGATACGATCGGCCATCCGATGGTGGTCGGGCATTATCGCGGAGCGGGCGACGGCGCACCGCACGCGCTCTTCTACGGGCACTATGACGTGCAGCCGGTCGATCCGCTGTCGCTGTGGGAGCGCGATCCGTTCGACCCGGCAATCATCGAGGTGGATGGCGAGAAGCGCATCCTGGCGCGCGGCGCGGAGGACGACAAGGGCCAGTTCATGACCTTCGTTGAAGCGGCGCGCGCGTGGATGGCGGTGGAAGGCAAGCTGCCGATCAACCTGACCATCCTCCTCGAAGGGGAGGAGGAATCGGCGAGCCCCAGCATGGTGCCGTTCCTGACGGAGAACAAGGACGAGCTCACGGCCGACGTCGTGCTGGTCTGCGACACGTCCATGTGGGATCGCAAGACCGCGGCGGTGACGACGATGCTGCGCGGGCTCCTCTACGAAGAGGTTTTCATCGATGCTGCGAACCGCGACCTGCACTCCGGCCTGTTCGGCAGCGCGGCGCGAAATCCGATTCATGTGCTGGCGCGCATCCTCGCCGACCTCCACGACGAGAACGGGCGCGTCGCGATTCCGCGCTTCTATGACGGCGTTCCGGAGATATCGCCGGAGCTGAAGGCGCAATGGGAGTCGCTGAATTTCGACGAGAAGGCGTTCCTCGGCGATATCGGGCTGCAGATGCCCGCCGGCGAGAAGGGATATTCGGCGCTCGAGCAGATATGGTCTCGGCCGACGGCCGAGGTGAACGGCATCATCGGAGGCTATACCGGTGAGGGCGCGAAGACGGTGATCCCGGCCAAGGCCTCCGCGAAGGTGTCGTTCCGCCTCGTCGGCGAACAGGATCCGGCAGAGATCAGCAAGCGCTTCCGCGCCTTCGTGGAAGCGCGCGCGCCGGCCGACTGCAAGGTGAGCTTTGCCAATCACGGCGGCGACCACGCGGTACACCAGTCGGGCGACAACCCCTGGATCGGCCGCGCGCAGCGGGCGCTCTCCGACGAATGGGGCAAGCCCGCGGTGCAGATCGCGATGGGCGGCTCGATTCCGATCGTATCGCAGTTCAAGAGCATCCTCGGCATGGATGCGGTGATGGTCGGCTTCGCGCTCGAAGACGACCGGATCCATTCGCCCAACGAGAAGTACAACCTCACGTGCTTCCATCGCGGGGCGCGGTCCTGGGCACGCATCCTCGCGGCCATGGCGGAGTAGGGACGATGCATATCGCGCAGATGAACGTGGGAACCACGCTCTACGATCTCGACGATGCGCGCATGGCCGGTTTCGTGGACAACCTCGACCGCGTGAATGCGCTGGCCGAGGCCACGCCGGGCTTCGTATGGCGGCTGACCGGCGAAGGGAACAACGCCACCGACATCAAGCCGTCGGACGACCCGCATTTCATCGTCAACATGTCGGTGTGGGCCTCGGTCGAGGCGTTGTTCGACTACGTCTATCGCTCCGACCATCGCAGCATCATGGTGGGAAGGCGACAGTGGTTCGCCAAGCCCGAGGGCCCTTATCAGGTGCTGTGGTGGGTGGAGGAAGGCGTCGTGCCTACGGTTGAGGAGGGGCTGCGGCGGCTCGACCACCTCGCGCGGCATGGCCCGACGCCTTACGCCTTCACATTCAGGACGGTCTTTCCGGCCGGGCAGGCGGAGCCGCTCGACCTGAAACCCGATCCCTACTGCGTGGGCTGGGCATAGAGGCGGGGATGCGCAGCGTCTGCGTCTTTTGCGGCTCGAGCCCGGGCAGGAACGGCCTTTACGCGGAGGCGGCGCGCACGCTCGGCCGCACCATTGCCGGGAACGGGCTGCGGCTCGTCTATGGCGGCGCCATGGTGGGGCTCATGGGCGAGGTGGCCGATGCCGCCCTGGCGGCGGGCGGCGAGGTGGTCGGGGTGATCCCGGTGGCGCTGGTGGAGCGCGAGCTTGCCCACAAGGGGCTCACCACTCTGCATGAAGTGAAATCCATGCACGAGCGCAAAGCCATGATGGCCGACCTCTCCGACGCCTTCCTGGCGCTGCCGGGCGGGATCGGGACGCTGGAGGAGCTGTTCGAGATATGGACCTGGGCGCAGCTCGGCCATCATCGGAAGCCGGTCGGCGTTCTCAACGTCGAGGGATACTTCGACCCGCTGCTCGCCTTCCTCGATCACCAGTGCCGCGAAGGCTTCATGCGGTCCGAGCATCGCGGCATGCTGGTGGTGGAGAGCGAGCCGGAGCGCCTCCTTACACGGTTCGCGGGATACGAGCCGCCGTCTGTCGTGAAGTGGATCAATACCGGCGAGCGCTGAGCCGCGCCCATCTAATCCAGGTCCGCCAGCCCTTGCAGCGACGGCAGGACCGCGCTTGGCGACAGGTCGGCGTATTCGTCGGGGACACCCGCGCGGTTGATCCACACCGTGCGGAAGCCGAAGGCGGTCGCGCCGGCGATGTCCCAGCGGTTCGAGGACTGGAACGACACCGCCTGCGGGTAGACGCGGAAGCGCGTGGTCACCAGTTCGTAGACGCGCTGGTCGGCTTTGTAGATGCTGAGCTCGTCGACGGAGAGCACGGCGTCGAACACGCCCTCCAGGCTCGCCGCGGCCACGGCGCTGGCCAGCATGTCGGGCGAGCCGTTGGAGAGGATGGCGAGCTGCTTGCCCTGCCGCTTCATGCTGCGCAGGAGCTCCGGCACTTCCGGATAGCAGTCGAGGCCGCGATAGGCGTCGAGCAGCGCCGCCCTGGCGGCGCGGTTGGCACTGGGGACGGCGGCGTAGGCGAAATCGAGGGCCTGCTCCGTCAGCGTCCAGAAGTCGAGGTAGCGGCCCATCAGCGTGCGCACCCAGGAATATTCCAGCTGCTTGGCCCGCCAGATATCCGACAGCCGCGCCGCGTCAGGACCGACGGCGTCGGCATGGCGGCGGACGGCGGCGTGCACGTCGAAGAGCGTCCCGTAAGCGTCGAAGGCATAGACGGAATAGGCCATGGCTCAAGGTCCGTTGTTGGCGGGGCCGTCAGACCATCCAGGTCTGCGGGTCGGGGACGGGATTGCCTCCGGCCGCCCATTGCAAGCCCCTGACGCAGCGCACGATCACCCAGATCGCGACGACGATGAACAGCAGGAAGCCGATCCCGACGATCATCAGAACCGCGGATATGACCGAGTAGAGCAGCCCAATCCAGAAGGTGCGGATCTGGAAGGTATAATGGCTCTCAGCCCAGGTGCCCTGCGCCTCGCCGCGATTGAGATAGGCGATCACCAGCGCCACCAGCGCGGTGATGCCGACGACGAAGCTCACCAGATAGAGCACGTAGATGAGCTTCACATTGCTGCCCCCGGCGGCGAAATAGCGGCCCAGCTCGTCCCGCGAGCCCGCCTGATCGCTTTCAGACATCGTGCATCTCCCCAGACTCGGGGCCCATCGCCGCAGGACGGGCGTTCCGGTTGCCTCAAGACACTTGATAGCCCAGATTCGCGCTTCCTGCACACGGGGAGGCTGTAGCATGGCGCAAGCTGCCCTGGACTTGCTGAAGCGCTGGATGGCGGAGACCATCCGCGCGGTTCCTGAGGCCGACATCGAAAGCGAAGCCACGCGGCTGGCGGGGGAGTTCACCGCCTATGCCCGCGACGCCGGCCTCAGTGCCGCCGATCTGGCGGAGCTGGAGGAGGATATGGCGGCGACCCTGGAAAATCGCATGGAGGAGGCCCTGAAGGCGGCATCGGAGGCGGATGGCGATTCCTCCACGCCCGCATAGGTTTCGCCAAGGAGCCGGGACCGGCAAGCATGCGGCGAAAACCAGGCTGAGCCCATTTCGCTTTGAGCTGAGACGGGATAATTGACCAGGGAGGCTGGTCGCCGCGCGTGAAGAGCGGTCGTGGAGGAATGGCATGACGGATTGGTCGCAGACCTGGACCTATATCGACGGCGAATGGCACGAGGGCAACGTCGCCGTCTTCGGGGCGCGCACGCACGCCAGCTGGCTGGGATCGAGCGTCTTCGACGGATCTCGGGCTTTCGAGGGCGTGACGCCGGACCTCGACCGGCATTGTGCCCGGGTCAACGCCTCGGCGGCGGCGCTCGGGCTCAAGGCGACGGTCGACGTCGAGACGATGATGGGGCTGACATACGAA
The DNA here is from genome assembly GCA_963801225.1 of uncultured Alphaproteobacteria bacterium. Taxonomy (GTDB): domain Bacteria; phylum Pseudomonadota; class Alphaproteobacteria; order Rhizobiales; family Afifellaceae; genus DASWJZ01. The sequence continues at coordinate 39,888 of CAWDED010000012.1, read as the reverse complement.
GGAATGAAACGCTTCCCGCCCGATGACGCCATCTACATCCGGCCGATGTACTGGGCCGAGCGGGGCGGCTTCATGTCGGTGCCGCCGGACGCGGAATCGACGCGCTTCCTTCTGTGCCTCTACGAGACACCCATGCCGGAGCCGACCGGGATGACGCTCACGGTCTCGCCCTATCGGCGTCCGACCATCGAATGCATGCCGACCGATGCGAAAGCAGGCTGCCTTTATCCGAACAATGGCCGCGCCATTCTCGAGGCACAGTCGCGCGGCTTCGATAACGCCCTCATCCGCGACATGCTGGGGAACGTGGCGGAGACCGGGACGTCCAATATCTTCATGGTGAAGGACGGCGTGGCGATGACCCCGGCGCCGAACAACACGTTTCTCAACGGCATCACGCGGCAGCGCATCGTGAAGCTGCTGCGCCAGGCCGGGGTCGAGGTGCAGGAGAAGACGCTGACCGTCGAGGATTTCCTCGATGCCGACGAAATCTTCACGACTGGCAATTATTCGAAGGCCGTGCCGGTCACACGGATCGAGGATCGGGAGCTGCAGCCCGGCCCGATTCTGACCAAGGCACGGCGCCTCTATTGGGAATGGGCGCACGGTTGAGGCAAGAAACTGGAGGCTTGGAATGCGCGTTGCCGTGATGACGTTGGGGGCTGCACTTCTGCTTTCCGCGGCGCCCGCCATGGCCGCAAACGACCCGGTCAGCGGCTTCGTGGACAGCTTCTTCCACTACCAGGCGCCGCAGCCGCCGGTTGGCGGGGACTGCAACGCCATTGCCGCTGCAATCGGGCCTGGCCAGACGTGGCACGGAGAATTCTCCGGGAAGCGCATCAGCGAAAACGACACGGTCCTGCCCTACGCGGCGCGCGGCTGCTTCGAATCGGAAATCGCCTGCCGCATCTGGCAGCAGCAGGCGCTGAGCTACGCGGAAGCCACGATGAACTACACGAGCTGCCGCCGCGGCGTGCGCTACTGACCGCTCAGCTCCCGCCCTTCGAGCCCGACGGAACCGCGTCGGGAAGCGGAGGCACCGCCTTCAGGTAGGCGGCGATGGCGCGCAGGTCCTCGTCGGAGAGATGCGCCAGGTTCTGCTGCACGGATGCCATGCTGCCGCCGAGCGTGTCGAAGTCCGGCTTGAAGCCCGTCTGACAGAGCGTCGACGATGTCGTCCTGCGACCAGGAGAGCCCTTCCGGCGTGATGTTGGGGATGGTGCCGCGGCCCTCCGGATTGGGGGCGCCCGCCAGCCACAGATTCAGCTTCAGGCCGCCGAGCGCATCGCGCGCGGTATGGCATTCGCCGCAATGCCCCGCGCCCTCGACGAGATATTGCCCGTGCTGCACGGATTCATCGGCATCGGCGAGGTCGAGCACCGGCTTGGGCGAGAGATAGAGCCGCTTCCACAGGCCGATGCCACGCCGGATGGTGTAGGGGAAGCGGAGATCGTGGCCCGCAACCATGTTGGAGACGGGCGGCAGCGTGTCGAGGAAGGCCTTGAGGTCGATCGCGTCCTCGACCTTCATGCGCGTGTAGGAGGGGTAGGGGAAGGCTGGATAATAGTGCGACCCGCCGGGCGAGACGCCGCGCATCACCGCGTTGACGAAGTCGAGCGTCGACCAGCCGCCGATGCCGGTCTTCGGGTCCGGCGAGATGTTGGGAACGCGGAAGACGCCGAAATCCGTGTTGAGCTCTCGGCCGCCTCCGAGCTTCAGCTTGTCGTCGCCCTCGGCTTTCGGGTCGGCGTGGCAGGACGAGCATCCGCCGGCGTAGAAGATGCGCTCGCCGTTGGCGAGGTCGGCCACATGCGCCGGCAGCTGAGCCGCAACGAGCGGCTCAGGCGCGGTCAGAAACCAGGCGAGGGCTGCGCAAACGACCGCCAGAACGGCGACGATGAGAGCAGCCCTGCGCAGCATCAGTTCATCGGGAGGCGATAGGTCTCGTGACAGCCGCCGCAGGCCTTGCCGATCGGGCCCATCGCGGTCTTCAGGTCATCGACCGTCTGCGGGTTCATCTGCAGCCCTGCATCGGCGGCCTGTTGAAACGCAACAAGTGACGCCTCAAAGCCACCCATGTCTTCCCAGATCTTGGGGCTGGCGTGGGTGTCGCCCTTGTCCGAGCCGGCTGGGAAGAAGCTGCCAACGGAGTAGGCCACGCCATCGAAGGTCTTCAGAGCCGACGCGGCAACCTTCGCGTCGAATGGAATCTCGCCCTTGATCATGCCGACCGCTGCGCCGGCAGCGCCGCCGTTGGCGTCCATCAGCTTCTTGCGGACGACGATCGGATCATCCGCGGCGAAGGCGGCCGTCGCAACGACACCTGTGGCAAGGGCTAGTCCCACGTAAAGTAACCGACGCATATGTCCCTCCTGAGCTCCGCTATCGGGCATGGATGAGCGCTTCGGATAACACGGTGGGCGGCTTCCTCCATGCCCGGGTGTCGACCTGCGATCCACACGGTCGAACACAATCCCGCGAGGGATTTGCCTCAAATCTGCCGTCGGGAAGGGGCCGCCCCGGCGACGCCGGGGCATGGCCGTCGGTGCGTCAGCCGTAGAGCTCGGCGACGTAGTCCCAGTTGACCAGGTTGTCGAACCAGGTCTCCAGATATTTCGGCCGCGCGTTGCGGTAGTCGATGTAATAGGAGTGCTCCCATACGTCGACGCCGAGCAGCGGGGTCGCGCCGTGCACCAGCGGGTTCTCGCCGTTGGGTGTGTTCATGACGACGAGCTTGTCGCCCTTCTTCGCCAGCCATGCCCAGCCGGAGCCGAACTGCGTCTTGCCGGCGTCGATGAACTTGGTGCGGAGCTCGTCGAGCGAGCCGAGATCCTTCTTGATCTGCTCTTCGAGCTTGCCCGGCAGCTTCTTGCCGCCGCCGCCCGGCTTCATCCATTTCCAGAAGTGCACGTGGTTGTAGTACTGGGCGGCCTGGTTGAAGAGCTTCGGATTGTCGGAAAAGCTCTTCTTCACGATCTCCTCGATCGGCAGCGACGCGTAGTCCGTGCCTTCGATCATCCCCGTCATGGCGTCGAGATACGCCTTGTGGTGCTTGTCGTGATGGAACTCCAGGGTCTCCGCCGACATATGCGGTGCGAGCGCATCGTAGGCATAGGGCAGGTCGGGGAGCGTGAAAGCCATGGTCGTCTCCTCTGTCGGGTGTGAATCGTGTGAAACGCGTAAGGGGGGAATGCCGTTCCGCGCCCCTTCTAGCGCAGTTGCTTTGCCGAGCAACCTGAGAAAACGCGCTACGCGGCCGGGCGGGGCTTTTCGCCTGTCTTCCCAAGCACTTTGAGGGCGAAGGCAAGCTCGATCGCCTTCTCCCTCAGCGCGTCGAAACGCCCCGCGGCGCCCGCATGCCCGGCCTCCATGTTGGTGCGCAGCAGGAGCAGGTTGCCGTCCGTCTTGGTCGCACGCAGCCGCGCCACCCATTTGGCCGGCTCCCAGTAGGTGACGCGCGGGTCGGTGAGACCGGCGAGCGCCAGGATCGGCGGGTAGGGCTTTGGCGGCGACGTTGTCGTAGGGCGAGTAGGCGCTGATCGTCTCGTAGTCCTCGGCGCTCTCGATGGGATTGCCCCATTCCGGCCATTCCGGCGGCGTCAGCGGCAGCGTGTCGTCGAGCATGGTGTTGAGCACGTCGACGAAGGGCACGTTGGCGATGATGCCGCCGAACAGGTCGCCGGCCATGTTGGCGACGGCGCCCATCAGCATGCCGCCGGCGGAGCCGCCCTCGGCGACGATTTTTCCGCGCGCGGTGAAGCGCTCGCTGCACAGATACTCGCGCCGCGGCGATGAAATCGGTGAAGGTGTTCATCTTGTCCTGCCGCTTGCCGGCCTCGTACCAGGCCTGCCCCTTGGCCTTGCCGCCGCGCACATGGGCGATGGCGTGCACGAAGCCGCGGTCGACCAGCGACAGCCGCGTGACGGAGAAGGCGGCGGGGATGGTGATGCCGTAGGAGCCGTAGCCGTAGAGGTAGCACGGGGCGGAGCCGTCGAGCGGCGTGTCCTTGCGGTAGAGCAGCGAGACGGGGACGGTCTCGCCGTCCGCTGCCGGAGCGAAGACGCGGCGCGTGACGTAGAGCGCGGGGTCGTGGCCGGAGGGCACCTCCTGCTCCTTGCGCAGAACGCGCTGGCGCGTCTCCATGTCGTAGTCGTAGGTGCGCGCCGGCGTGGTCATGGAGGAGTAGGTGAAGCGGAGCGCGTTCGTGTCGAACTCGTAGCCGCCGGAAAGCCCCAGCGAATAGGCCTCCTCCTCGAAGGCGATGACATGCTCCTCGTCGTCGGCGAGGCGGCGGATGACGATGCGCGGCAGGCCGTCGACGCGCTCCAGCCGCACCAGATGGCGCGCGGTGACCCCGTGGGAGAGGATGAGGCGGCCGGGCTGATGCGGCACGATATCCGTCCAGCTCTCGCGCCCGGGCGAGGCGACGGGTGCCGCGACGATCTTGAAGTCCTCCGCCCCTTCTAGTCGCTGCCGGCATTGGTGAGGATGAAGAGCGTGCCGTTCGCCTCGTCGAGGCCGTATTCCACCCCCGGCTCGCGAGCGGCGACGAGGCTTGGCTCGGCCTCCGGCCGGTCGGCCGGGATCGAGGCAGACCTCGGCGGTCTGGTGGTCGTGCGAGTGGATGACGATGAAGCGGTCGGACTGCGTCTTGCCGACATGCACGAAGAAGCCGGGATCGGCCTCCTCGTAGACCAGCACGTCGTCTTCCGGGCTCGTCCCCAGATGATGGCGGAAGACGCGGGAGGGGCGGTGGTTGGCGTCCTGCCGCACATAGAAGATGTGGCGGCCGTCGGCCGACCAGACGCATCCGCCCGACGTGTCGGCGATCGTGTCGGTGATGTCGTAGCCGCTTTCGATGTCGCGGATCGACATGGTGTAGAACTCGGAGCCGGCATCGTCGTGCGACCACGCGAGATGCTTGTGGTCGGGCGAATGGACGGCGCCGCCGAGCCTGAAATAGGCGCGCCCGCCAGCCAGCGCGTTGCCGTCGAGCAGCACATGCTCGTCGCCGCCCTCGCGCTTCTCGCGCACGAAAAGCGGGTGCTGCCCGTCCTCGACGTAGCGGACGGCATAGGCCCACGGCCCGTCGGGGGCGGGGACGGAGGAATCGTCCTCCTTGATGCGCCCGCGCATCTCCTGGAAAAGCGCCTCCTGCAGCGCCTCCGTGTCGGCCATCCGGGCTTCGAAATAGGCGTTCTCCGCCTCCAGATAGGCGCGGATCTCCGGCGCCAGCACGGAGGGATCGCGCATCACCTCCTGCCAGTTCTCCGCGCGCAGCCAGGCATAGTCGTCGGTGCGGGTGTGGCCGTGGTGGGTGACGGTTTCAGGGTGCTTTGCGGCGATCGGTGGGGCGGGGGCTTTCTTCTGCATTGCTTCGTCGAGGTAGGGGGATTTTTGCGCGGGGGCAAGTTGGGGAGGTGCTTCGAGGCTCGCTGCGCTCGCGTTTCAGCATGAGAGAAGTCATGGGACGGAGCCTGCGCCGAAGGAGACCGTCGGCCGATCCCACACAAGCGCCCATCCTAACGCGTCCGCCCGGCGCAATCGGACCGGGCTCGAAGGAGCGGTCCAGAAAAACACTGGAAGCGCCACTGTGTGAGCCCAGAGTACCCGTCCGGGAGGCCACTATCGCAGCCGGACCGTAACGGAAACGCAACGTCGGCCGCCTTGACGCCTCATCGGCGCGCCTTCTCTGGCTTGCGCAAAAAGCGGTCAAACGGTGCGCCCTTCTGGGAGCTAGACGCTGAGCGGAAGCAACAAATGAAAAAGGCGCATGTTGCGTGTGCTAAGGTCATGCTCCGTCTCTCCCAAGCGAGTGTTTGCCATCGCATTAGCGATAGCTCTTGAGAGAGGCGACCGAACAAGCTTGGAACTGTCATTCAGCTTGAGGGGCGCCCGCTGCAGTTCAATGCGTTGCTCAAGCCCACTCCATGCACGGTTCGTTTTGCCGTCCATAACGTATCCGAGCATGCCGCCAGCTAAGAATCCTTGAGAGTATTGCCCGTTGATGAAGGCCATCATGCCGTCATCTCCGGTATAGACTGGATACTCTGTTGAGAATTTGCCTCCGGGGTACGTCACGTGCAGTCGTTTCGATTCGAATGCAAAATAATCACGCTGCGAATGCCGGTGCTTGAAGCGGAGGTCCAAACGTCCAAGGCGCTCTCCGTCCAACCCCAATAGCCAGCATTGTGGGACGATATCATAGGGGGACTCTGCAAAATGGGGGTCATTCGCTAGCCGACCCGCTAACCGATATGTGATGTGATCTTCGATTTCAGTTGTTGACGGCTGATTCATCCGCGCCCAGGCCATGGCAGTGGCCTCCAAAATCTCGACCAGATAGTCGTCGTCGAAAGGATTGAATTGCGGATCAAGCCGGCCGCTGAATATCTGGCAGCTCATGCCTTTTGCCTTACTAGGGTCCTCAAAGATGGCGTCGGCATCATTCAGCGCAGCGGTACGGGACCAGTTCCGCATCGTCGCGGGCTTGAGCATGTGGAGGCGGTCAGATTCGAAATAGCTGAAGCCACGCAGGTCAGCTGAGCGATCTGTTGTCGCGCTTCGCGGCGATACTCACTCGATTAAGCGCTGTCCATAGCTCACCATCGCCATTGAATTCGGCGTACGGTTTGTGCTCACCGGAAAAAACTACCGTAATGAAGATAAGATTCAGCTCCGTCGATGCTCGCCCCTGAGCACTGACCCGAAGGCCGTGCTTGCGAGCGCGGCGATTGAGGGCATCGCACAGAGTGTCAGCGTATCGCTTTCGGTCCGAAGCTTCAGGGAATGTGAGCGATGGAACGGTCGCATCGATATTTGAGCGGTGGATACTCGGCTGACTGAGGGTAAGCGTGTCATCGATCAGCATTTTCTCGGCATCGGTGACAGAATAATACGCTTCGACTAATGGCTGCAGCTTAGTCGAGGCATCCTGTACGGCATCTGAGCGTTTGGAAGCGTCTCCACGGGTGCGCTCAAGCTGCTTGAAGATTTTTGCGACCTCACGAATGATTTCCTCTGCGTTCGACGGTGAAAGCTCATGGTTGGGGAGTGGAAATGGAAGGTTGAGGCTTTCGTAGAGGTGCATTTTATCGCGGCCGATGCCGTTGCTTGAACCGGAGTGGAACGCTTGATACTGCATCAGGCGTGAACCAAGGACTGCGGTCAGAAAGCGAAGCAAATCAGCGTCGCGCTCCGAGCCAGTGATGGAACGAAGGGAATCTTGAAAGAGCACTCTGAGGCGAGAGAAGGCAAACTTCGTGAAACCGTTGCTGAAGATTACGAGCGGTGGATTGAAGACATAATTCTGCCGGCTTTCTCCGTAAACCGTCCAGTAGAGCAGGAATTCTTCTCTGTTGGTGGATCGAAGCCTCCAGCCCTTTCTTCAAGGTTGTGAAGTCGCCTTGCTGTAAAACCATTTGTGGGAAGTTGTCGGAGTTGGGTAGATACTCGTCTGAGAGCTTCCACGGCCGCAGGGGCTTGGGTTTGCCGGGAGAGGCGCCGGGATAGAACGGTTGAAAACCAACGCCGACGCCCCACTTCTTTTCCTTAATTACTTCAAGTAGCCGGGGGAAAAAGTCCAGCCGTCTCAAGAATGCTTCGTCGCGAGGTGTCCCCCAGAACTTGCGGCTCCAGATCGTCTGCAATGTATTTTTGAGCGCAGCCTCAAGGATGTCCCGCTGCGGCACGAGCTTTTGGTCGTCTGGTTCCACGACAATGACGCCTTGGCGCCGATCGAAGCGGCTGAGCTTCGGAAGTCTGTATGCGACTCGATGCTCCGGAGTAGGCGCAGATTTCTTATACCCGGAGGATGAAGCATGGGTGTGTCGCTTTAAAGAGCACGCGACGGAAGTCGGCGAGTCTGAACGACCTTTTCGACGGTCACTTTGCGGAACCAATCGCCTCCGAGGGTGCCGTAACGATTGACCAAGATAACAGAAGGTAGCAGCAAACAGCCAACGTCGCCGTTGCTGAGAAAATCGGCTGAATGAACAGCAAAGCGAAGCGCGATCTGATTGCTGCCCCGGCTCTCCCATGGCGGGTTGCCGATGACGAGATTGAAGTTGTTCTCGATTGGCAATTCGTCGCTGCAGGAAATCGCCTTCCATAACGACTGGCGCCTCTATCGGTTCGTTCTTAGTCCACACGAGAGGTGGAAGAAACGGACCTTGTCGTACCCTTCTTTTTGAAGTCCTCCACATCAATCGGCTGGAGTTTCTCGAAAAGTGCGAGATAGAGGCTGAAGGCTGTGATGCGACATGCATCCGCATTTATGTCCACGCCGCGAATCTGCCTTTGCAGGATTTCCAGCAGAGCCTTCGCCTTCGTGTGTTCACGGCGAGTTGGGTTCTCCCGCCGCCATTGCTCCGCAAGAAGTTGAACATCGCGACGAGGAAAATGCCGGAACCGCATGCCGGGTCGAGCACGCGCCAACTGAGAACGCCCGCGTAGCGCCCTTCTAAGGGCAACATGGAGCGTCGTTTCCGCAAGGTGCCTGGACGTCTGTTACGCGCCCTCATTTCGCTTCCTGGTCAGGTCGGTATCCTTCATAAACTCTTCGTAAATAGCGCTGATGATTTCCACGGGGATAAAGCGGAAGTCGTACGCCCGAAAATCCCAGCGTCATCTGCCCAGATTCAGCATCGTGACGGCCGAGGAAATGCGCCAAGGCATCGAGATGCACTTTGTTTGTGTGGCGCTCCTCATCGGCGAGAGCCGTGTCGAACATCGTGCCGTTGAATTCCCGCTTTAGGCGCGGAAAGAACTCTCGATAGAGAAGACGTTTGATCTCTTCGACACGTGGCCGATTGAGTATATCGAGCAGCGATGTAGTGCCGTCCGGGTAGTAGTCCGGTTTGATAAACTTGCGCTGCATCGAGGAAACTTACGAATAAGGCACGACCTAGCAACGCGTGAGCGCGCGGCAAATCCCAACCGGTAGTTTTGAGGTTGCGTGCGGTATGTACAAGATTTCCTCAAGAGACAACGGTCTACCGTCTCGTCCGAAGGGAAGAACTCGGCGTTATCTTGGAAAAATTGGCCGGTCTCCACGGATCGGCACAAAGCGCGCGATCTCAAGCGCCTCTGCGATATTGCCGAGATTCGGGATGAGACTAGTGAGGCCGCTCTCAAAGAACCCTCCACCTTTCGGGCTCCTTCGCTGGCATCTTTACGGTGCTGTGAACTTCGACGTAGTTCGGCGTGACAAATATGAGCAGCAGGAACGAGTCCCTGGTTCCACGCGAAACGGTGCCGGTCACGCTTTTCGGTCTCGGGGTAAAATGTGTAGCATTCGCAAAGGTAGACAGCGGGGGCGTCCGTCCACACATAGGACGCCACTGAGATTTAGTTCGGTCCATGCCTGTCGCAGGTAGTGAGAATACGGGAGCAATTCCCGCCGTTCCTCAATCTCACTATCTTTCGCAAGAAACCATGAGCCCGGTGAGGCTTACTTACCGAACTGCAGCGATCCTTTGATTCCGATAGTTTCGGGCATCAGCCGTGTCCCCGCGCGCCTCGGCCCGCGCATCATTGTTTCCGCTCTCGTTTGCTCAGCTCAAATCCGCTCTTTCAGTAGTTCGATCATCGTCACGCCTCGGCTAACAGCGTATCCCTTTGAATTCCCTTTTGAATTCGGTCGTAACCTTGAAATTGAGCGTTTCAGCGTCGGCCGTTTTGGCCGGCGAGCATTCTTTCCCCCTGCGCTGTGATCACGTGCCTCTTCGTTCGGATTCATGTCGGCAGAATCTCTTCTCGGAATCTTTACGTAGCGGTACAGATCGGCCAACTTTCTCCATGCGAATGCGGAAGGCCAGAAATACCGCTTGGAAGCACGGGCTTGAGAAGTGCTCATCGCGCCTTTGGCGTCTTCCCACTCCCTTGAGGGAAATGGCTCGGTCGGGCTCCAGCCGCAGCGCCACGCCGTTCATGCAATAGCGCAGGCCCGTGGGCTTCGGGCCGTCGGGGAACACATGCCCGAGATGCGCGTCGCAGCGGGCGCAGCGGACTTCGATGCGCTTGATGAAGAAGAGCGAGCGGTCGGTGTGCTCGGTGACGGCCTCGGCCGCAACCGGGCGCGTGTAGCTTGGCCAGCCGGTGCCGGACTCGAACTTGTCGGCGGAGGAGAAGAGGTCGGCGCCGCAGCAGACGCAGCGGTAGGTGCCGGCGGATTTCTCCGCGTGGAGGGGCGAGGTGAAGGGCGGCTCGGTGCCGCGGCGGCGCGTGACGCGGTGCTGCTCCGGCGTCAGGAGCGCCTTCCATTCGGCGCTGGTCTTCTCGATCTTCTCCGGCATGCGGCGGTCCCTGCAGAGGGGCCCATTGGAGCATCGGCGCGGCTTCGGAGCCACTCACACATAGGAGAGGATGAGATAGAGCGCCAGCACGACGGTCGTCCAGAACGCCATGGAGCCGGTCGTCCACGGCCGCGCCAGCGTGCCGCCCGGACCGTGGTAGCGGTGGATGGTGCGCAGCGCCATCTGGCAGAGGCCGCCGCAGCCGACGATGGTGTGGTGGCGGACGCTCCGCCCCATCGCCAGCGCCGCGCGGCCGATGGCCGGCAGCGCCTTGCGGTAGGCCCACTCCGCGTCGATGTTCACGCCGGGGATTTCGGGCGGGTAGATGCCCCACAGCATCAGCGCGGTGACCGAAACGGTGGCGAAGAGCAGGAGCTGCACCTGCGTCAGCACGTGGCCTGCCTCGAACGGCGCGTAGTCGACCGGGAAGGGCAAGAGGTCGTAGAGCACCCAGGGATAGCTGCCGTTGAAGATGCAGATCGCTGCCGCGAGCCCCATCGCCAGCAGCATGTTCTTCGGCGCCTCCTTGGTGCGGATGCCGGAATCGTGCGCGAAGAAGGCGAAGAAGGGGATCTTGATGCCGGCATGCTCCAGCACGCCGGCCGAGGCGAAGAGCAGGATCAGCCATACGATCGGATGGTCGTGGAAGGCCGCCAGCATGACCATCGACTTCGACACGAAGCCGGAGAAGAGCGGCAGCGCCGAGATCGACGCGGCGCCCACCATGCAGAAGCCGGCGGTCCACGGCATCGATTTGTAGAGCCCGCCGAGCTTTGAGCCCTCCGCCGTGCCGGCGCGCAACAGCACCGCGCCCATCGACATGAAGAGGAGCCCCTTGAAGATCACGTCGTTGAAGGCATGCGCCACCGCGCCGTTGATGGCGAGCTCCGAGCCGAGCCCGATGCCGCAGACCATGAAGCCGATCTGGTTGATCATCGAATAGGAGAGCACGCGGCGCAGGTCGTTCTCGATGACGGCGTAGAAGATCGGGAAGAGCGTCATCGCCGCGCCGACATAGATGAGAAGCTCCACGCCGGGAAACGCGCGCGCCAGCGCATAGACGCCGACCTTCGTGGTGAAGGCGCTGAGGAAGGCCGTGCCGGTCGGCGTCGCCTCCGGATAGGCGTCGGTGATCCAGTTGTGGACGAGCGGAAAGCCGCATTTGATGCCGACGGCAAGCAGCACGAGCCAGCCGCCCAGGGCCCCCGGCCCGTCGAGGGCGATCCTGTCGAAGGCGATCGAGCCGGTCGCATTGGCGATGACGAGGAGGCCGGCAAGCAGGATGAGGCCCGACATCACCTGCACCAGCAGGTAGCGCATGCTCGCCGCGTAGGCCCGTCGCGTGTCGCGCGCCAGGATAAGGAACACGGAGGTGAGCGCCAGAAGCTCCCAGAAGACGAAGAGCGTGATGAGGTCGCCGGCAAACACCGCGCCGAGCGCCGAGCCGGCGTAAAGCAGGCCGGAGACGTGCTGGCGCGTGTCCTCCACGTGCAGCGAGAAGAGGATGGAGAGGAACGCCGCGAGCGCGAAGAGATAGCCGAAGATGAGGCTCAGCTTGTCGACGCGCATCAGCGTCAGCGAATAGTCGAAGAGCGCGAAGCTGCCGTAGGAGCCGTGCGGCAGCTGCAGCAGGATGGCGCCGGCGACGAGCGGTGCCGCCAGCATGATCGCGGCGCGCAGCCAGCCGCGCGTGAAAAGCGCCAGCGCCGCCGCAACGAAGAAGACGATGAAGGGCGGCAGCTCAGTCATCGTAATAATCTTCCTTGCGCCAGACGAGCCGGCGCAGCTCCTTGGCGGCGAGCACCAGGATGACGATGCCGACGAAGCCGTAGGCCGGGTAGAAACCGAAAATGCCCTCCCACCACGTCTCGGCATGGCGGTGCACGAAGAGCTCGGCCACGACCGACAGCGCACAGGCCGCGTAGAGGCCGTAGATCACCCGCTTCACGTTCTTCGGGTCGTCGAAGATGTGGCGCTTCTCGTCGGGATGCTGGGGTTCGGAGGCCATGGCGGAATCCTAGCGAAGCGGGATGGCGGCGGCGAGCGCGTAGAGCGGGCCGGCGAAGAAGAAGAGGAGCACGCAGCCGAGCGCGGTCACGGAAAGGGCGATGAGGCAGGGGAGCGGCGCCTCGTGGATGCCGCCATCGGTGTGGCCGCCGTGGCTGCCGCTGTCGGGCGCCTTGCCGAAGAAGCCCTTCAGCGGGATGGGCAGCAGGTAGGCGATGTTCAGGAGCGATGAGATCATCAGCACCGCGACGATGGCGATCTGATGCGCCTGGAGCGCGCCGAGCGCCAGGAACCATTTGCTCCACAGTCCACCGAAGGGCGGCAGGCCGATGATGGAAAGGGCGCCGATCAGGAAGGCGCCGAATGTGATGGGCATGGTGCGTCCGAGGCCGGACAGCTCGCTCACCTCGGTCTTATGGGCGGCGACATAGATGGCGCCGGCGCAGAAGAAGAGCGTGATCTTGCCGAAGGCGTGCATGGCGATCTGCATGGTGCCGCCGACCACGCCGAGCTGGGTGGCGAGCAGCGCCCCGACGACGATGTAGGAGAGCTGCGAGACCGTGGAATAGGCGAGCCGGCGCTTCAGGTTGTCCTGCGCCATGGCGATGAGCGAGGCGAGGAGCACGGTGAGCGCCGCGACGTAAAGCAGGATGTCGGTCGCGGGGATGTCGCGAAGAAGGTCGATGCCGAAGATGTAGACGGCGACCTTCATCACGGTGAAGACGCCGGCCTTCACCACGGCGACGGCATGCAGCAGCGCCGACACGGGCGTGGGCGCGACCATGGCGGCGGGCAGCCAGAAATGCACCGGCATCACGGCGGCCTTGCCGATGCCGTAGATGTAGAGGACCAGCATGGCCGAAAGCGTGGCGCTGCCGGCCGCCGTTCCGGCGAGCACGCCGCCGGGCGTGAAATCGAGCGTGCCGGCGAAGGCCCAGGTGGCGATGATGGCCGGCAGGAAGAAGCCCATCGACGTGCCGAGGAGGAGCAGGAGATAGAGCCGGCCGGAGCGTTTCGCTTCTTCATCCCGGTTGTGGGTGACGAGCGGGTAGGTCGAGATGGTCAGGACTTCGTAGAAGATGAAGAGCGTGAAGAGGTTCTTCGCGAAGGCAACGCCGATGGCGCTGCCGATGGCGATCGCGAAGCAGACATAGAAGCTCGTCTGGCGCGGCTCGTCGTGCCCGCGCATGTAGCCGATGGAGTAGATGGAGTTGAGAATCCACAGCGACGAGGCAATGAGCGCGAAGACGAGGCCGAGCGGCTCCACCTGAAAGCCGAAGGCGATGCCCGGCAGGATGTTGATGCCAAGCGCCTCCGGCCGCTCGCCTGCGAACACGGGGCCGGCGAGCGCGATGACGGCAATGAGCAGGTTCGCCCCGGTGACCAGGGTCACGGCTTCGCGCAGGTTCGGCCACTCGCCGAAGAACGGGATGATCAGCGCGCCCACGAAAGGAACGATCAGTGCGACGATCAGGGCGGCTTCGGGGGAGGCGAAGAGCGTCAATAGAGCCCCCCGAGAAGCATCGCGGCCGCCTTGCTGGCGATGCCGGCGGTGAGCCCGGTGTCGAAGCCGAAATAGATCACGGAGACGGCGAGCGCGATCAGCGGCAGCAGCATCGAAGGCGGCGGCTCGGAGGCGGCGATCACCGCCTTGGAAGTCGGTTCGCGGAACCAGATCACCTCCATGACGCGGCCGACATAGACAACGGCGATGAGAGAGCTCGCGACGATCAGGAAAGCGATCAGCCAGGAGCCGTTTTCCAGGGCGCCGAGCGCCAGGTACCATTTGGAGATGAACCCGGCGGTGCCGGGGACGCCGACCAGCCCGAGCCCGCCGATGGTGAAAGCCGTCATGGTGATGGGCATGCGGCGACCGAGCCCGGCCAGGTCGTTGAGCGACACGGAGCCGACGCGGAAGAACACGCAGCCGAGCGCCACGAAGAGCGTGGCCTTCATCGCCGCGTGGTTGAACAGGTGGACGATGCCGCCGGTGAGCCCGGCCTGGTTGGCAAGCCCGATGCCGAGCGTGATGTAGCCGATCTGCGCCACCGACGAATAGGCCAGCATGCGCTTCAGATTGGTCTCGAAGACGGCGATCGCCGAGGCGATGAACATGGCCGCTATCGACAGGACGATGACGACGTCGCCGATCGGCAGCTCGGAGAAATCGACGGCGTAGCCGAACACCGAATAATAGAGGCGGATGAGGAGGTAGATGGCGACCTTCGTCGCCGTCGCTGCAAGGAACGCCGTGGCGAAAGACGGGGCATAGGCATAGGCGTTCGGCAGCCAAGCGTGCAGCGGGAAGAGGGCCAGCTTGAGGCCGACGCCGACGCTGATGAAGGCGATCGCCACGACGATCGCGTTGTACTGGACCGGTGCGACCTCGACCAGCCGGTCGGCCATGTCGACGAAGTTCAAGGTGCCGGTGAGCAGGAACAGGAAGCCGATCCCGATCACGTAGAAGGTGGCGCCGATCGTCCCCATGACGAGATACTGGAACGAGGCGAGGAGGGCGCGCCGGTCGAGGCCGGTGGCGATCATCACGTAGGTCGACAGCGAGGAGATCTCGAGGAAGACGAAAGCGTTGAAGGCGTCGCCGGTCACCGTGATGCCGAGCAGCCCGGTGAGGCACAGGAGATACATGCAGTAGAACCAGGCCTCGCGGCTCTCGTCGAGTTCGAGCGTCACGCTCCGCCGCGCAAACGGCATGATCACCGCAGCGACGGAAGAGACGAGCAGCAGGACGAAGCCGTTGAGGAGATCGACCCGGTATTCGATGCCGATCGGCGGCGCCCAGCCGCCCATGGCGTAGGAGATCGGGCCGCTGGTCAGCACCTCGTGAAGCATCGTGCCGGCGATGACCGGCATCAGCCAGGTCACCACCAGCGCCAGCGCGAACGCCGTTGAGCCGCGCTTGAGGAAGCCGGCCAGCAGCGCCCCGATGAGGGGTATGAGGACCTGCAGAACGGGGAGATGCGGGAGGACCGCGCTCATTCTTCGCCGTCCGCGCGAAAGATCTCGTCCTCCTCGATCGTCCCGAAGGCTTCGTTGATGCGCACCACCAGAGCGAGGCCGAGCGCCAGCGTGGCGACGCCGACGACGATCGCCGTAAGGATGAGGACGTGGGGGAGGGGGTTGGAATAGACGCTGTAGGCCGGATCGATGATCGGAGCGGTGCCGCCGAGGATCTTGGCCGGCTCGATGTAGAGGAGATAGACGGAAGTCTGGAAGATCGACAGGCCGACCAGCTTCTTGACCATGTTGCCGCGGGAGATGACGATGTAAAGCCCGGCAACCATCAGGAAGATGGTTGCGGCGTAGTTGTAGTGGTCGAAGAGCCCCCGGATCAGGTCCATCACCGCCCTCTCTCGGTGAAGGCGTAGAAGAGCGCGATCATGGTGCCGGAGACGGTGACCAGCACGCCGACCTCGACGGAGAAGATCCCCCATTCGTGTCCGTGCGCCGGCTCGTGCGAGAAGACCGAATAGTCAAGGAAGTTGTGGCCGAGCAGCAGCCCGCAGATGCCGGTGCCGGCGTAGATCAGCACGCCGAGCGGCACCATGCGCTCGACCAGCCCCTTCGGCGCGACGCGCTGGGCGGCGTTCAGCCCGAAGACGATGGCGTAGAGGATGATCATGCCGGCGGCGATGACGCCGGCCTGGAAGCCGCCGCCCGGCCCGTAGTCGCCGTGGAATTGCACATAGAGCGCGAAGAGCAGGATGAACGGCAGAACGAGCTTCGTGCCGACGCGCAGAACGAGGTCGAGCATCATTCACTGCTCCCGTTTCGCCCGTTGTCGCGGCGGCGGAAGCCCTTCAGCAGCAGCATGACGCCGATGCCGGCGGTGAAGATGACCGTGGTCTCGCCGAGCGTGTCATAGCCGCGGTAGTCGGCGAGCACCGAGGTGACCACGTTGGGCACGCCCGTGTCCGGGATCGAATCGGCGAGATAGCTGGCCGCGACATGGCTGTGGATGACGGATTCGGCGCTGCCGAACGGCGGAAAGCTGAGCGTGCCCCAGGCGATGAGGCCGGCGACGACCAGCGCGAGGGCCAAGGGAGCGATCCTGCGGCGGAACGGCAGCGTCTGGGTGGTCTTGGTGAGGTTGAGCGTCGCCAGGAGCACCACGGTGGATATGCCCGCGCCGACCGAGGCCTCGGTCATGGCGACGTCGACCGCGTCGAGCACGATGAGCACGCTCGCCATCAGGAAGCTGTAGGCACCCGACAGGATGACCACGGCGAACAGGCTGCGCTGCGCCATGATGGAGAGTGTCACGACCGCAAGCAGCGTCAGCAGCGCCGCGTTGATGAAGGATTCTATTGCGGCCTCCCGGAAGCTGCTTTCGGCGCGGGCTTCGCGCCGGTCCTCCGACAGGAGCGGCCTGGTCCGTTCATGCAGCGCCGCCTGCGCGAGGGCGTGCGTTACAACCGGCGAGGTGATGAAGAAAAGCACGAAGATGAAGACGAGCTTCACCGCCACCAGCGTCGGCCCTGCTTGCAGGATCATGCCCAGGATCAGGAGGGCGGCGCCCATCGTGTCGATGATGCTGGTGGCATGCATGCGAGTGAACACGTCCGGCATGCGCATCAGGCCGATTCCACCGACGACGACGAAGAACGAGCCGGCCAGGATGAGCACCCAGCTGGCGATATCGACCAGCGTGGAAATCATTTCCCGCCCTCGGCCTCGCCGTCATAGGCGAGATCGCCGTGGCGCAGGAACTTCAGCACGGCGAGCGTGCCGATCAGATTGAGCAGGCCGTAGGTCAGGCCGATATCCAGGAATTCCGGGCGGCCGGTGAGGAATCCGACCACCGAGAGGAGCAGGATGGCCAACGTCCCGACCACGTTGCCGGCGAGCAGCCGGTCGAAGATCGTCGGACCGAGGACAGAACGCGTCACCGCCAGCGCGAGCGTGATGACGATGGCGGTGGCGGCAACCGCGAACATCATGACGCGGCCTCGAAAGTGCTGACGCGCTTGTCCATGCGGCCGGACTCCAGGTCGAGCGCACCATCGCGGGCAAGCGCGTGGATCGTCAGGTCGTTGCCGCTCACCCCGACGGTGATCGTGCCCGGCGTGAGCGTGATGGAGTTGGCATAGGTGGCGATTCCGGCGGCGGAGCGCTGGCTCGCCTTGACGACGGTCATGGTGGGGGTGATCGGCAGGCCGGGCGTGAGGATGGTCTTCGCCACCGACCAGGCGGAAAGCGCGATTTCCTTGAGGAGCCACAGCCAGTAGAGCGGGGCCCTGAGAAGCAGATGCGTGGGCTGTCCCTCGCTGTCGGCGAGGCCCATGCGGCGCGCCACGAGAGCGACGAACACGGCGCTGATCACCCCGAAACTGACCAGCCACGGCGTGTAGTGCCCTGACAGCGCCAGCCAGAATACCAGCAGAAAGCCCGCCAAGCCGGCAACCCGCATTCCATCTCCTCCCCAAGCGACGACGCCCGGGGGCCCATCGCAGATACCGGACAATTGCCCGAAACGGCCCCATGCTCAACACGCATCGCGGTAAAAAACGCCGCACTGGCGTGCGCGGCCTCGATTCAGGGGACGGCGCTCCCGCGAAACGGGCGAATGCCCAGCTGTCCAATGCTTTGTGAAAGTCTGTTGAGGGCCGTGTTCTGAGTTTCGCTCGAAATGTCAGCCATGGGAGAGGCTGGAATATTCGAAATATTCAACCGGGCAATTGTTGGATTTGGGTTTGACCTGAATGTTACTATAGCTCAGGTTGCGGCGCTCGGGGGCAGAGCACGTTCAGGCGGACCAGGAGGGATGACGATCGAGGCCATGGCACAAGACCATCTTATCGAGCTCACCGCGGAGATTGTCGCCGCTTACGTGAGCACCAACAAAATCGGATCGGACAACCTCACCGGGTTGATCGACGACGTACACAAGGCGCTGCATCGCACCGCGACCGGCCAAGTGGAGATGCCGGGAGAGCCGCTGAATCCGGCCGTCCCGATCAAGAAATCGATAACCCCGGACTACATCCTCTGTCTGGAGGACGGGCTGAAGTTCAAGTCGCTCAAGCGGCATTTGCGCACGCACTACGACCTGACGCCGGAAGAGTACCGCCGCAAATGGGAGCTGCCGGCCGATTATCCGATGGTCGCGCCGAACTATGCCAAGGCGCGCTCCAGCCTCGCCAAAAAAATGGGGCTCGGCCGCAAGCGCTAAGCTTCCGGCGGCCTAACGGCCATTGGGCTTCAACCGCGCGGCCAGGCGCGTGCTCTCAGCGAGATGCGCCTGGCGCAAGGCGATATGGCGGTTGAGGTCGTAGGTCCAGTGGCCTGAGCGAGCCCGGTTGCGCTCCGCCCGCAGCGCCCGCGCCAGCCGCGTTACGATGGCCTGCAGCTCGGCGACGGTCTCGTTGCCACGGGCACCGGGATCAAGCCGGATCAGCCCGGGAAGATCGCGTTCGCGGTCATAGACCCGGGCGCCGGCCCTGACCCCTTTCTCGAAGACTGAATTCGCCTGAGCCTGCAGCGCGGGCCAGCGCCGCCCGTTCCGGCCGGCGGCGCTTCGTTGTTCTTTCGGCATGCCACTCGCCTCCTTGCGCGGAGGCATGCTGAGGGCCGGCGGCCGCACGGGGATTTCTTTTTTCCCGGCGCGCGCCTGCGCCAGACTTATCCCCGCCCACCCCCCGTGGATTATAGGAAAACAATCCTGACACGCAGGAGGCGGGAATGACAATTCATGGTTGCTTGGCGTTTGGGGGGCAGGATCGACATGACAATGGGGAAGCGTGCGAAAGCGCCTGCCGGCTGATCGAGAACCTGGTCGCGGCGGCGCTCGGTATCGCGGTATCGGAGCTGCGCGGGCGAAGCCGCGGACGTGCCGCGGCGGCCTTTGCGCGGCAGACGGCGATGTATCTGGCGCACGTCCATTTCGGCATCAGCCTGTCGCAGGTGGGGCGGACATTCGGCCGCGACCGCACCACCGTCGCACATGCCTGCGCGCGGGTGGAGGACCGCCGCGACGATCCGAAATTCGAGCGCATCCTCGGCTTCCTGGAGCGGGCGCTCGACGGCTGGCAGCGGAACTTCATCACCGCGGGGGTGGTGTTTTGAGCCGGCGGGAGGACAGCGAGCCGGAGGCGCTTCTTGCGGCGCTTTGCGGGGAGCCGGCGGCGCGCCTGACCGTTTCGGCGGACGGCGGCTACACGGTCGCGGCAGGAGTGGCGACGCGACGCCTGCGCGTCTCGCGCGGGCGGGTGCGCGCCATGCTCGCCGAGGGGCTTCTGCAGGAAGCCGAAAGAGGCATCGCCGCCACGCCGGCGGCGGTCTCCTGGCTGAAGCGACGGCACGGCGGCGAGCTGCCGTTTCGGGCTCAGCACGACGAGATCGCCAAGGTCCGCCTGCGTGACGACGCGGGCGGTCGCGAGGTGCTGGCCAATCTCGACGAGAGCCCGGTGGCGGCGCTGACGCGACGCGCCGGCCGGTCCGGCGAGCCGTGGCTGTTGCCGCACGCGGCTACGGCGGCGGAGCGGCTGCGGCGCGACTTCGAGGTCGGCCAGTTGCAGCCGCGGGTGACGGCCAACTGGTCGGCCAGCGTCAGCGACGGCCGGCGCTCCGGCGACAATTCCGGGACGGCCGATCTCACCGACATGGCGCTTGCCGCACGGCTTCGCCTGGATCGCGCCGTCGGGGCCGTCGGCCCGGAGCTCTCAGGCGTCATGCTCGACGTGTGCTGCTTCCTGAAGGGGCTTGAGACCGTGGAGCGGGAGCGGCAATGGCCGGCACGCTCGGCGAAGCTCGTGCTCAAGCTCGCCCTGGAGCGATTGGCGCACCATTACGGGCTTTTGCCCGCGGCAACCGGGAAGCCCGCCTCCAGGCGGCTGCGCCACTGGGGTTCCGACGATTATCGCCCCGAAATTAGCTGAGTGGCGATCAGCGGGGCCCGTGGCCTCAGTTGAGCCTGGCGGCAAGCGCCTGGTCGGCATCGGCGCGGATGCGCGCCACCATGGAGCTCAGCCCGTTCGAGCGCTGCGAGGTCAGGTGGTCGCGGAGCCCGATCCGGGCAAAGACCGCCTCCGCGTCGATCTCCAAAATCTCTTTGGCGGTGCGGCCGGAATAGAGCGCGAGCAGGATGGCGATCAGCCCGCGCACGATAAAGGCGTCGCTGTCGCCGTGAAACGATATGCGCGGCTCGCCATTGCCGGTGACGCTGCTCACCAGCCAGACTTGGCTGGCGCAGCCGCGTACCTTGTTGGCATCGGTGCGCTCGCTCTCGGGCAGGTCCGGAAGGGCTTTGCCCAGCTCGATGACGAAACGGTAGCGGTCCTCCCAGTCGTCGAGGAAGCCGAAATCCTCCACGAGCTGGTCAATTGTCGCGGCTTGCAGGTCCATGCCTTGCATATAGCATCGGATGCGGCCGGGACCGAGCCCCGCGATGCGTCGCGGGCTATTTGGAGGCTGTGACGGTGCCGAACGACCAGACCGGCGCAAGATCGGCGGTGGTCAGGGTTCCGTGGCCGCTGCCTGAGCTCGAAGCCGATTGCCCGGCCGTGATGCCGGCGGCGACGATATCGGCACCGGTCTCGAGCTTCTGTGTCAGCAGAGCCAGCGCCTCGCGGCTCGTTGCGCATGCCTCAGGCTGCCGCTCGCAGACGCCGGTCACGTCCTGCAGGAGGATGCGCGCAGCATAGGCCGTGTGCAGCAGGCTGATGCGCGGCGCCAGATCCGGATGATCGGGGGATGCCGGAAGCAGGAGCACCACGGTGCTCAGCCAGAAAAGCGAACGCAGAACAAACATGACAGTCCCTGTGGCTTTCTTGTTGTTGCCGTCATTGAAGCACGCGCAAATGAAAGGCGCTTTGCTAATGCCAGCCCCATTTCGAGCGATTTTGACAAACGCGCTTAATGCATTCTAAGCGAAGCGGCCGGCGCTGCAAAAGCGGGCAAGCATCCCTTAACCCTGACACGATCTTTCCGACGGAAAGCCGCGGATCGTGCGGCGCTTGCGGCGCATGCTTCAGGCTTCCTTAAAATCGACTCCTGAATGTGGAAGGCAGAGTTTACGCCAAGCAAAGGCTGGCTGATGGCGCGTAATGCCGGGCAGATGCCTCGACGTCCTTCCTGGTCCGATTCCGAAGCGTTTGTTCTCGCCGCGGTTCCGCCGCTGGGCGAGGGCAGCGTCTTCGGTACGGCCGGCGAAGGCCGGGATGCGCGCGCCATCGCGTATTCAGGCTTGGCGGCCTTGTTCGCGCTGCCGGTCCTGCTGCTGGCGTCCGTTCTGCTCGGCGTGCCGCTGGCCGCCCCGGCAGCGATCGCGCTCGGCTATCTGGCGTCGTCTTATGCGCTGGCCTCGGACCGGCCGCGCAGCGCCGCGGCGATCAACGGCGTCGTGCTTGTCGGCCTTGTCGTCTGGGCTGCGGGCATGCTTGTCACCGGAGACGGCATCTCGCGCATCGCGGTCGCGACGGCCTTGGTCTCGCCCCTGTTTGCCGCCGCGCCGGCGCTGGCGCGTCTTCTCCTTGCGCCGCGTACCGACCGTGCCACCAGTGTGGCGCAGCGTGACACGGCCTGCCTCGACCGGCTGGCGCCGAAGGAAGCCGTTCTGGTCGTGCAGCGCGACGGAGCGCTGCTCGCCGCGACGCGCGCTGCGCGGGCGACCCTCGGGCTGCCGGCCGAAGCCAGAGGCGCCGACGTCAGCCGCTTCATCGCCCTGATGGACCGGCCGAAGCTCACGGATGCGATTGCCCGCTGCCGGCCTGGTGCGGAGCCGGCCGAGATCATTGTGCGGGGAGAGAGCGGCGGTCGGCGCGGCCAGGCGACATGCTTCACCGCCCAGGTGACGGCCGATGACGAAAACGTGGTGTCCATCCGCCTGACCGTCGGTGACGCCGTGAGGCGAGCCAAGGTCGTCACGCTGTCGCGTCCCAGGACGCGAAAGCGCGGATCGGGCCTTGCCGCCGGTCCCGTGTGCGAGGTGCGCGAGGCGGTCGATTTCGCGCTCCGGCATGCCGCACCGATCGCCGAAGCACGAGGCGTGCTTCTGTTCGCGAACGTCGAGGCCGGCGTCACGGCCAGATGCGAGCGGCAGATCGGGCGACGCATCCTCTGCCTGATGGTGGAGTGCGCTCTGAACGGAAGCAGCGGCGGGGATGTGTTCCACCTGACCGGACGGGCCATGAAGAGCGTCACTTTGCTGCGGCTTGCCGGCGGGCGGATCAGGGACGGCGAACAGCAACGCGGCAACACGGGTGCTCAGGAAGCTTGCGCCGCCTTGCGGCGCCTGGTGGACGAGGCGGGTGGGACACTCGTCGTCGACGAATCCGCCGGCGAGATGCGTGTCAGCGTCCGGCTGGAGCCCGCCGTCGCACAAGCGCAGGAATTGAGAGATTTGAGAGAGGTGGGATAGTGGCGGACGCAATCAAGTCACGCCTTGCAGGTCTCCTTGCGTTGCTGGGGCGTCCCCCCGTGGCGCTCACGGTCTCCGCTCTGCTGGTTGCGGCGGCGATCGCCGCCAACGCGCTCTACATGCAGCCGCGCCCGCATCCCGCCCCGCTCGTCGCGACGCGGCACAGGGCCGCCGTTTCGCCCAAGGCCGAGGAGACGAAGGCACAGCGATCGGACGATCTGGTCCTGGCGGTGCAGTCGGCGCTGCGCCGGACCGGTCGCTATACGGGTCCGCTCGATGGGCTTGCCGGACCGCAGACGCGGGAAGCCATTCTTGCGTTCGAGGCGGCGGCCGGCCGTCCGGCAACCGGAGAGGCAAGCCTTGAACTGCTGGCGGCCATCGAGGCCGCCAAGGCGAGTGATACGGATGCGCTTGCGGGACTTGCCGACGGCACACAGGAGCCACCGGCGGAGCCCGACAGCCGCGTCGCTGCCGTTCAGCATGCCCTGGCGATTGCCGCCTATGGTCCTCTGCTGGCGGATGGCGTATTCGGGCCGCAGACGCGCGAGGCGATCCTTCGCTTCCAGCGCGACCACGACCTGACGCCGACCGGAGAGATCAGCGACGGGCTGATCGTGGAGCTGCGGGCTACGGGCGCCTTGGAGGAATGAGCCGTGACGGTGCGCCTGCGCACGGACTTCTGGGTGTCGGCGCTGAGGCGGCGCGCCGAGGCGGCCGGGGCCTATGTCTCAATTGCACGGCGTGGCGCCGACGAGGCGGGGGCGGTGTTCCTGGTCGTGGATCGCGGCGACGGCAGCCTTGACCTTTACGGGCCGGCGCCGCAGAGCGTGTTCGAGGAGGGGCATCCCGGCGACCGTCTCTTCAGCCTGATTGCCGCGGCCGTGTCGGAGGAGGCGATGCAATTGCGCATGCAGCAGGAGATGCGCTTCGATCCCGATCTGTGGCAGATCGACATCGAGGACAAGCATGGCCGTGCTTTCGTCGACCTGGCGCCCGAGGCGACGGACGAACGGTTCACCTCCCGTTAACTCTAATGCGGCCAGATTCGACCGGGCTGGATAGAGACGGAAGCGAAATGGCCAAGATATTGCCGTTTGCGAAGAGCCGAATCGGGCGCAAGGCCGTCCCCCCCGAGGGGACCGGAGAGATCGTGATCTTTCCCGGCATTCGTGTTGAATATCACGACAGGGTGCCCGCGCCGGAAGCGAAGCGGCGGCGTCGCCGCGCGCGGCGCAATCCCTCAGAGGACGTGCTGTCAGCCTGACGCTGCGGGAAGCAGCGAGGGCGCGGGAAGGCATTCGGAGCGCGCGAGAACCTTACGGGCATCCTCCCGTGCGGCGGCCGTTGGCGCAAACAGCCGCAGGATCGCGATCAGGTCGTCCGAGGGGCTCTCCGCATTGATCGTCATCTCGGTTTCCGATGTCGGAGCGTCCTTCAGCAGCGCGTTTTGAAGCGGGTTGACGACGATCATGTCGAGCCGCCCCTCCACCGCGGTGCGGTCGTTGAGGCTGAAGACGATCGTGCCTTGCGGATCGTAGAGCGCCACCGACCAGAAACGGTCGCGCGCATCGACGGTGATACTGGCCGGCGCTTCGGATATGTCGAGGCGGCAGGCGCCATTTACGAAAAGCGGATCGAGGCCCGCCACGCCGTCATTGGCGGAGCCGTTGGCAGGAAGCTCCGCGAACGTGTTCTCACCGGCATATTGTGCGAGCCGTGACCAACCGTCGGCCTGGGCGAGATAGGGCACCAGCAGGATGATGATGATGTGGATGGCGCCGGCGAGCAGCGCTGTTCCGGTGATGAAGGTCGCCACCGCTCCGAGGCGTGGCGGCGACCACTCCCACGTCCTGGCCCAGGGTCTTGAGGTGCTGAGCCCGATCATGTGCAGCGACCGCGCACGATACTCGGCATGAACAGCGTCGTAAGCTCGGTGCCGGTGCGCGCGCTCGTGTCGTAGAGGCGGATGACCAGACGAAACCGCTCGGTCTTTCGCGTCGAAATCCAGTTCCCGGTCTGCGGCTCGCGCGACAACGCGATCTCGAACGTGCCGTCGGTGGCGCGAAGCAGCGTGTCGCTGCCGAGTGCCGCCGCGCCGTCTTCTCCCTGCACCACCACACCGGAAAGATCTTCAAGCGCGATCGTCCAGAGCCGCGCCGGCGGCGTCTGCCCGGCGATGCGATAGTCGCACTCCGCGTGAAGCGCCTCGCCGGCGTCGTCGTTCTGGGCAAGCAGCATCAGTCCTTCGCCCGAGCCGAGCGGGATCTCGCCGATCCGCGCCTGCCGGGCGCGCGAATAGGGGTCGGCGTCCAGCGTGCCGGCGTTCGGCCAGGCCTGCCAGGCGCCGAGCGTGATGGTGTCGATGGGCGTGGGGGAGCGCACCGCGAGCCAGGCGCTCCACAGGCCAAGGCAGAGCGCGGCCGGGATCGCCAGGAGCAGGGCGAGGGTGGAACGCAAGGCTAGTGCTTGACCATTTCGTCCGGCCGCAGCGACGCCTGACGCTCGGGGCCTTCGCCGGCAGCTTTATGGAACTGCTCTTCCAGCCGGTCGAGCGTGGTGGAGGTCTCCGGCCGCAATCGTCCCGATGCGCCCGGATCGAGCGGCCCGCCGGCGTCCGCATCGGCCACCAGCGGCTCCGCCGGCTCGGTCGGGAGCGGCAGGCCGGGGAGGGGCTTCGGCACCTCGTAGGCCATCGCCACGCGCATGAACTTCGCCCAGGTCATCGCCGGCAGCGAGCCTCCCGTCAGCCGGTGCGTGGGGGCGTAATTGTCGTTCCCCAGCCAGACGGCCGTCGTGTAATTGCCGGTGTAGCCGACGAACCAGGCGTCGCGATAGGCGTTGGTGGTTCCGGTCTTGCCGGCCACCTGGATGCCCGGCAGACGCGCCCGCTGCCCGGTTCCCGCTTCGACCACGGTATGCATCATGTCGACCATGCCGATCACGGTGCTCTCCTTGAGCACGCGCTCCAGCGGACGCGGGTTGGCGTTGGCGTCGTAGAGGAGCTTGCCGGTCGAGGTGCGGATATCGATGATGCCGCGCGGCTCGACGCGGTAGCCGCCATTGGAGAACGCCGAATAGGCGGTTGCCTGGTCGAGGACGGTGAGCTCGGAGCTGCCGAGGGCGAGCGAGCGCGTGACGCGGATCGGCGACATGACGCCCATCCGGTGGGCGAGATCGGCGATCGGCTGCCGCCCGGTGGCGACGGACAGGCGCACCGCCACGGTGTTCAGCGACTGGCGGAGCGCGTTTCTGAGCGTCAGGCTTCCCTTGTAGGAGCGGCCGTAATTCTGCGGCGTCCAGTTGCCGATCGAGATCGGCGCGTCGAGCACCATCGTGTCGGGCGTATATTTCCCCGTCTCCAGCGCCGTCGCATAGACGTAGGGCTTGAAGGAGGAGCCCGGCTGGCGCAGCGCGTCGACGGCGCGGTTGAAGGTCGAGACGCCATAGTCGCGGCCGCCGACCATGGCGCGGATGGTGCCGTCGGGCTCCTCGCACACGAGGGCGCCCTGATGCACGTTGTAGGCTTCGCCGGACTCCCGCAGCGTTGATTCAAGCGCCGCCTCGGCGGCCTTCTGCATGCGCATGTCGAGCGTGGTGCGCGCAATCAGCACCTTGT
This sequence comes from uncultured Alphaproteobacteria bacterium, assembly GCA_963801225.1. Classification (GTDB taxonomy): domain Bacteria; phylum Pseudomonadota; class Alphaproteobacteria; order Rhizobiales; family Afifellaceae; genus DASWJZ01. The sequence continues at coordinate 13,594 of CAWDED010000012.1, read as the reverse complement.
CCTTGCCATCGACACGCTTCTTCACCTGATCGAACGCCCAGTCGAGGAAGTAGTCCGCGGAGGCGGTTTGGGTGCGTTCTACGGCGGTGGCGGGATGGCGGCGGGCGCCGACCACCTGGCCCTCGGTCATGAAGCCCGCCTGCACCATGTTGGTCAGCACCTCGTTGGCGCGGGCGCGGGCGGCGGGAAGGTTGATGTGCGGCGCGTAGCGGGTCGGCGCCTTGAAGAGGCCGGCCAGCATGGCGGATTCCGCCAGGTCGATATCGGTGACCTTCTTGCCGAAATAGAACTCCGCCGCCGCGCTCACCCCGGTGGTGCCGCCGCCCATATAGGCGCGGTCGAGATAAAGCTTGAGGATCTCGCCGCTTGGAGAGGTTGGCCTCCAGCCACAGCGCCAGATAGGCCTCCTTGATCTTGCGCTGCAGCGTGCGCTCGTTGGACAGGAACAGGTTCTTGGCGAGCTGCTGGGTGATGGACGAGCCGCCCTCCACCACGCCGCCGGCCCGCGCGTTGGTCCACAGCGCCCGCGCCGTCCCCATCACGTCGATGCCGAAATGCTGGAAGAAGCGCCGGTCCTCCGTCGCCAGCACCGCCTTGATCAGATAGTCCGGCAGCTCCTCCAGCGCCACGGTGTCGTCCTGCAGGATGCCGCGCCGCCCGATGACGTTGCCGTAGCGGTCGAGGAAGGTGACGGCGAAATCCGACTGGGTGCGCCAGTCCTTGTGGACGGCGTCGAAGGCGGGGACGGCGAGCGCCAGCATGAGGAGGGCGCCGGCGACGCCCAGCGTATAGCCCTCCGAGGCGAGCTCGAAGATGTAGCGCCACAGCCCGCGCGTGTCGAAGCGGCGGGAGAAGGCGATGCAGCCGTCGTAGAAGTCGCCGAAGCTGCGGCCGGCGTCGTGGAGCGCCGTGTCGATCCACCCGTCGAGCGCCAGGAGGCGCCGCCGCAGCTTGATGCGACCCTCGCTCCGGAACGGGTCCTTCATCCAGGCCACCTTTCGGGCCCCCCTGTTCTCCCAAAGCCAGATTCGGTCAATCTTTTTCCCGACGCAAGGGCGGTGAATCGGCTGATTCGCCACACAGTGTGGCGTATTGGTCGTGAAGGCGGGGTGAAGGGGAGAATCAGTAGATTTCCAGGTAGGCCGCGCTCGGATCGGCGTCAAAGTCAGATATGGCGGCGCTGTGGCTGCGGAGCATAGACGCGACGACCGGGGTCGGCTGATTGCCGCAGCGCAGCCAGATGACTTTCGGAGGCGGGCCAAGCAGCGTCGCCAGCTCTGCGAAATCGGAATCCTGGGACACTAAGGTGAAGCCGTTGGCTTTGGCGAACTCCCAGACTGTCCGGTCGTCCGCCTCGGCAAGTCCGGCAGCGAGAAGCGGGCTCGACTCTGGAAATGCGTCCGCCAAAAGCCGGCAAAGCTTGAAACTCAGGTTCTGGTCGAACAGCAGCCTCATGCCGCCGAGGTGGTTGCGCGCCGCTCCCTGTCAGCCGCGTAGGCAAGGCTCGCCCGGATGTCCTCTTCGGTCAGCTCAGGATAATCGCTCAGGATTTCCTCGTGAGACATTCCCGCGGCAAGCCAGCCCAGAACGTCGGCAACGGCAATTCGCATTCCGCGGATGCAGGGGCGTCCGCCGCGCTTTCCAGGCTCTATCGTAATGATTTCGCGGTAGTTCATAGATGGAGAATACCACACTTCAAATGATGCAGGGATCGGTCGTGGGGAGAGCGCATCGGCGCCGGTATCGTCTCTATCAGGCCGGGCTCGGTTGCCGCATCTGGAAGGTCCGGCCGCCGTCAGCGGTGGCGACGTGCCCCATGCGGGCGAGCGCGATCAGGGTGGCGCGGATTTGCGGTTCCACGCGCCTGCCCTGGCGGAAGCGCGAGGCGAGAGCGCTTGCGTCGATCGGGTCGGAGGTGGAAGCCAGCATGGCGAACACGGCGGCGGTGCGCTCGACCTCGGGCCGGGGGAGGGTGGGCTTCTGCTCCTTGGCGGCGATGGCAGGAAGCTCGGCCTTCTCCTTCGGGGTTCCGAACTTCGGAATCTGGTATTCGGGCCCCAGCCAGCGCGCGGCGGAGGAGCGGCGCGGCATCGTTCGGCACCGTCGACCCTCTCCCGGGGTCCGGCCAAGGCCGGACCCCACCCTCTCCCGCAAGGGGAGAGGGTGGGCCGTGCTTGCCCGCTCCGCCGTGCTTGTGGCCTTCCCCCCTCCCGGCTTCGCCAAGGCTACGCCGGACAGACCCTGACCCTCCCCCGCAAGGGGGGAGGGAAGGCGCCTGCCTCCCGCTCCAATCGGGCCGATACGGCGTGTCTCGGATTTTGCGTCGCGTCCGTTGAGCGGCTACAGTTTTTCCATGAGCGACCCTGCCGATACTGCCGACAATCCCCTTGAACAGATATTCTATGCCAAGCGGCGCTATCCGGCGTTCAAGTGGGTCCACTATCTGGAAATCTATCATCGCCACCTGGCGGGCCTGGTGGGGCGCTCTCCGCGGGTGCTGGAGATTGGCGTCGCCGGCGGCGGGGGGCTGGAGATCTGGCAGCGCTATTTCGGGCCTGGCGCATCCGTCGTGGGGATCGACAGCAACCCCGCCTCTTCCAAAAGGGTCAAAGAGGACTTCACGGTGCTGACCGGCGACCAGGAGGACGTGGAATTCCTGAGCCGCGTCAACCGCGAGCACGGGCCGTTCGACTTCGTCAGCGATGACGGCGGACACCGGACGGGCCAGCAGATCACCTCCTTCGAGGTGCTCTATCCCACGATGCCGCCCCGCGGGGTCTACATCGTGGAGGATACGCACTCGAATTTCTGGCAGAAATTCCGCACCCATGAGAGCGGCAAGACCTTCCTGCAGTTTGCGGCGGAGCGGACCGAAGCGCTGATGGACTGGACGCGCCGGCAAGACCTGCTTGGAAACCGCTACCAGCAGCCGCCGGCGGAGCGGGAAGGCGAGGTGGAAAACGTCTCGGAATTCTGCCGCACGACGCACTCCATCTGCTTCTACGACAGTGTCGTGGTGTTCGAGCGGCGGCCGCGCACGGAGCCCTACGCCGTGCATTCGGAGCGCATCCGCCACGACTGACGGCGTCTCGTGCGCCGGACAACGGCCCTTCCCAAAAGAAAACCGCCCCGGGGGGAGTGGGGCGGCGGAGTTGCTTGGCGTTGCCTGCCGGTTTTTGGGGTGGGGAAGGGGCCGGCAGGCTTCGGGGAAACGCGTGTGAGGGGGTTGGGTTCCCGGCTTCGCCTGAGAAGGCTTCGCCGGGCGCGGCCCGGGGTGAGAAATTCTTGGCGGACGGGGCGGCGGACCCCTCGTGCGGCAAAGGGTGTGGCCTTCCCCCCTCCCTAACCCTCCCCCGCAAGGGGGGAGGGGACGCGCCGTGTTTTTGGGCGCGGCCGGGGCTAGTAGCCGGGGACGGAGCCGTTCCAGGTCTGTTGCGCCCAGGGCACCTGCGGCTGCGGCTGATAGGGGGCAGTGTAGGGGGCCGTGTAGGGGGCGGGGTCGGGTGCCGGCGCAAAGGGGCCGGCATAGTATTGCGTCTGGTTGCGCCGGGCGCGGCGCTCGGCCCAGGCGCGGCGCGCCGCGACGTAGCGCTCCGCCACCGCCCGCCGCCACATCAGGCCCGGGTGGTCCTCCACCCGGCCGATGATCTGGAACTGCTGCGGGCCGTTGCCGGCATAGGGCGGCGGCGCGGGCTCGTAGGGCGGGTAGGGGCCGGAATCATAGCTGTCGTCATAGGGCGCCGGGGCGGCGGCCGCAGAGCCGGGCTCCGGCACGACGTAGTCGTCGGCGCTCGCCACGGCGGAAGGCTGCGCGCGGTGGGAGACGGCCGGCGCGGTCGGTGCGGGCGCTGTGACGGCGGCGACCGTCTCAGGCGACGGCTCCGGCCGCGGGCGCGGCAGGCGCATGCCGGTCTCCACCGCCACGGCGAGGCTTTGCAGCGTCACCGGGCCGTCGGAATCGGCGAGGTCTTCGGCGGGCGGGGTCTCGTCGTCGGCGGAGGCGAGATCGCTGCCCTCGGGGGTGGGCGATCCCTGCCCGGCGTCGGCCGCCTCGCCGTCCTGCGGCGGCGGGATGTCGATGGCGGCATGCGGCGCCGCCGTCGTTTCGACTGGCTCGGCTGCGTGATCGCCGAGGCGGCTGGCGAAGGCGTGCGCGGCAGCGGGTCGGCGGAGGTGAGATCGGGCTTGGGCGTCGCCTGGCCGGGGGGCGTCTCTTCGATGACGCGGACCGGGGGGAGGGCGTCGGCGGATGCGGTGTCTGTGGCGTGCGCGGCCTGCGTCGCGTCGGCGGCGGTGAGCTCCGCCGGGGTGGCGCCGGTGGTCGCCGGCGCGTCGGACGTCGCCGCCATGTCGAGCGCGGAGGGGGCGAGGCCGAGCCAGCCGGGCAGCGCGGCGAGGCGGTCGAAGCCGGGCCACACGAAGACGATGCCGAGCGCCAGCAGCGCGGCGCCGAGAACGAGCGGGCGGCGCGGCAAAGGCGGCGGGGGCACGTCGTGCAGCGCGGCGTCGCGCGGCGGCACGGCGATGTTGGGGGCGAGCGAAAGCGTCGGCCCGGCCCAGGTATCGGCGGCGGGCTGGGGTCGGGCTGTTCAGTGGCGGAGGCTTCCGCGCCGGGCTGGCGCGGCGGGGCGCCGTCGAGCGGCAGCGCGTCGGCGCGGTAGTGCGCCTGCTGGCGCAGGAAGGCGATCGCCTCCTCCTTGCGCCCGGCGTTCCACAGCGCGAAGGCGAAGCGCTCGCTGGCGTCCTCCGGCGTGGCGTCGAGACGCTCCGCGCGCGCCGGCGCCGAGGGCGCGCTGGCGATCAGCGCCGGCAGCCTGGCGCCCGGCCCGGCGTCGCGGGCCTCACTCAGATCCGGCAGCGCGGCGCGCGTCTGGGCGCTTTTCTCCGCTTTGGAAGCCACGTTCGCTCTCCCCGAAAAAGCTCACGATTCCTGCATTGATAGCCGGGAATGGGCCGAGCTTGTGGCGAAACGAGGCCATAGCGGTGATGAACCGGCGATGAATGGGGATAACGAGGCGGCTCAGCGACGGGCCATCGGCGCGCCGCCGCCGGGCCTTTCTTCGCCGCGGCATCGAAAACCGCCCATTCTTCGGGATCATGCTCTATATGGCCCGCATGGATGATCAGCCCTTCTGGAAGGGGAAGGCGTTGGAGGCCTTCAGCGACGCGGAGTGGGAAGCGCTCTGCGACGGCTGCGGGCGCTGCTGCCTCAACAAGCTGGAGGATGTCGACACCGGCGAGATCGCCTGGACCGACATCGCCTGCACGCTGCTCGATGGCGGAAGCTGCCGCTGCCGCGACTACGCCAACCGGCAGGCGACGGTGCCCGACTGCATCCAGCTCACGCCGGAGGAGGTGCGCACGCTCTCCTGGCTGCCGCCGAGCTGCGCCTACCGGCTGGTGGCGGAGGGGCGCGACCTCTACTGGTGGCACTATCTCGTCTCCGGCGACCGCGAGACGGTGCACCAGGCGGGCGTCTCGGTGCGCGGGCGCACGGTCAGCGAGGACGACTGGCCGCTGGAGCGCTTCGTGGATCGGCTCGCCAAGTGGCCCGGCAAGCGGCCGCGGCCGAAGAAGCCGCGGGCGTTAACCTCCCTTTAACCGCGCCCGGTCCGGAATGCGGTTCGAATCGGCGAAGCTTTCCGGCAGGTTGCTCTCATGGACACGAAGCGGTCGGAGTTCCTTTCCAAGATGGCCGTGCTCCTCGGCCGGCTGGGCGAGACCAGCGTGAAGCAGGGCGAGCCGCTGCTCGCCTCGGTGCTTGCCATCGCGCAGAAGGAGGCGGAGGACGCGCTGCGCCACCTCGGCAATCTGGAAGCGCTGGAGAAGCAGCGCGAGTTGCGCTCCGCCACCGCCACGTGGCGCGCCGGCGACCACCCGGCGGACGCGGCGGCCCCGGGCCGGCGGATCGCGGCTTAGCGGCAGCGGCCAGAGCCCCCGCCTATCCGAGCCTCATGGTGAGGTGCTCGCCGCCGTAGGCGCGAGCCTCGAACCAGCAGCAACGAAGCTCGGCTTCTGCACGCGGCCAAAAAAACAACGACCGTGCCATCGCCCTCGTCCTTCGAGGCTCGCTTCCGCCTTCGCCCTTCGGGCTTCGGCGGACAAGGCGCTCGCACCTCAGGATGAGGGCTTTCTCTGGCAAGGCCAGCTCTTAGAGCCGGGCGAAGAAGCCGGTGGGGAGATATTCCTCGATGAGGGCGGCGACGTGGCCGTTGCGGGCGGTGCCGGATTTTTCGCCCATCACCACGATGATGATGTGCTTGCCGCGGCGGCGCACGGAGGCGGCGAGGTTGTAGCCCGAGGCGCGCGTGTAGCCGGTCTTCATGCCGTCCATGCCGTCGACCTTGCCGAGCAGCTTGTTGGTGCTGTCGTAGTGGCGGCCCTTGTAGGTGAAGCTCTGGGTGGCGAAGACGCGCGCCTCGCTGGGGAAGCGCACCTGCAGCGTGCGGGCGAGCACCGCCATGTCGCGCGCCGTCGTGACCATGGCGCGCATCCGGCAGGCCGCTGGCATTGGTGAAGACGGTGGAGCGCAGGCCGAGCTCGCGCGCCTTGGCGGTCATGCGGCGCGCGAAGGCGATCTCCGAGCCGGCGATGGCTTCGGCCAGCACGACGGCGACGTCGTTCGACGAATGGACGGCGATCGCCTGGATGGCGTCGTCGACGCGGATGTCGCTGCCGGCCTTCAGCGCCGAGCTTGGAGGGCGGCTGGCGCGCCGCGTGGCTCGACACGTGCAGCATCTGGCGATGCGACAGCCGCCCGGCCTCGATCTCCTCGAAGGTGATGTAGAGCGTCATCATCTTGGCGAGCGAGGCGGGATGGCGGCGCCGGTCGGCGTCCTCCGCGTAAAGGACCTGGCCGGAATCGGCGTCGATGACGATGCCGGCATAGCGCGGATCGCCGACGGCGCGCGCCTCGGCATGCGCCAGGGTCGGAACGTTGAGGCTGGCTGTGGTGCCGGCGCCGCCGGTCTGGCAGGCCGCCAGCAGAAGGACGCTCAGACAAAGAAGAATGCGTGCGCGCAAATCATGCCCCCGGCCGCGATGCGTCGCGTGCGTGATTCGTCGCAACCTAACGCGCAGGCTTAACAATTCAACCAACGATGCCGTGCGCGGCTTCATTCGTGAAGGGAGCGTGGCGGCGCGACAACGGTGGGTTCCGCATGGTTGCCGGCCTTACGGGCTGCATCACCCTTATGCGTCAGAAAGCGAAGCTGCCCCGGGGCTTAGGACGAGTGGCTCGGGCGATGGGCGAGGGGGAAGCCATCCAGGAACAGAGCCGGCAAAGGTGATCCTCGGTGCGGCGAGCTGCGTGCTGGGGCTCGTGGTGCTCGACGAGACGGTGGTCGGCGTGGCGCTGATCGGCTGGGGCGCGATCATGCCGGTGATCGCGGTGCCGGCGCGCGGCGCGCTGATGAGTGCGGTGCCGGAGACACAGCGGGGCGAGGCGAGCGGGTGAATTTGAGCATACAGATGCTGGGGGGGACGATCGGGATTGCCGTGTGCAGCGCGCTGCTGACGGCGACGGGGGATTATTGGGTGGTGTTTGGGCGTGGCGGGGGGCGTGGTGCTGGCGGCGGCGGGGGTGGCTTGGGGGATGATTGAGGGGAGGGGGAAGCAGGGGGAGGAACACGAGCCTAGCCGGATCGGGCAGCCAGCCTCCGTTGCCTGGGCTTGCCTTGACTTGGTGACTTGTCGGAAGCCCGATCCTGAAGGGGTGTCGGCTAGTCAGGCTTTGGAGCCGCGAATGCTACTTGAACGTGCCCGCGTTCGTCTCTGAGCCTGCACACAACGATGTTTCCATCGTAAAGCGCGATCACATGGAATCGAAACAAATTTGTAAATCTTTTTGCCCCCAGGCTCTCACATCGGCGAAGCGGGTCTCGATAGGTGACTTCTTGGATGAAGAAGCTTTTTCAGGCTGCCACGGTGAAGTGGCGTGCCGCATTTGCCGTAGAGTTCGGGCAACTCCGGCTTCGCGAGAAACCCGGTTTTTACTGCCCTGAAGTGAAAGTGATCGATAGCGTCAGGAAGGCAGCTTGAGGGTAAAAGCTGGGGTGCAACGCGGCGAGCTGCGCCAAGATTTTGTTTGCTGCCCATTCTTTCTGAAGCTTGGTTGACTGCTCAATGTCTCCATGAGCAACAAGGCATCCGAGCGCGATAAGCTCGCAAAGCATTCGGAGTTGGAGGTAACAGAACTCTCGGACGAGCACAGCAGGAAATCCTGTGTGGCCGTTGACGGCATGTTCGATCCAAGACAAACGGTTCTTGGCCTCGTCCATGAGTTCGGCATAAAGGTTCAAGGCCTGTTGCTGCGATTTCGATGGCTTGGGCAGTTTCATGATTGGTCATTCCCATAGGGTCAATGACAAGAAGACATCGAGCCCACTGTCCGATCTACGCGTGCCAACTACCTACATCACGGTTGGCGCTCCACCGAGGACGGGTAAGGAAAGCGATGTTCTCTCCAGGCCCTAAAGAAGGCAGGATTAACGAAACTTGGAGCGCGGAGGCGGCGACCGAAGAAGAGAGCAGCTGACACCGATTAGATGCAGCTACTTCTCCAGCGAATACACGGCTTCACACAGTTCGGTCAGCTTCGCGTTCAGTTCCATAAGTTGGACTGCTATTTCGACAGCAGCTGTGGATTGCTGTTCTTCTCCGGTCATTCCGCTTGCCTACTTACGGAAAGCTTCGATTTCGGCTTAGTTCCTGCCCAATGGGTTTCTTCGAACCCCGGCATATTTGCCTCCTCAAGATAGCGACCGCCACCAGCGCCTCGGGTTGAAGAAGCCCGATGCTTAGAAGCCGAAGGACAGTTGTCCTGGCAGGGAACGCCAGTGCGCACAAACGTGCTCAAGGCGCCCAAATCGCCAGCGGAGGTACGACCCGAACGTGAACTACCTTCGGTCGGGACATGGGGATTGCCATGTCCTTCTCCTCTGTAACTCGCAGCGGGTAGAGCCCGCCTCTCCGGCTCGCGATATGCGAGCCCGCTGCTTCGGGAGAACGGCAAAGCCGGTGAGTTGCAGAACGCCGGTGGCGGTCGCTTCAAAGTTTACCGCGATTCGTCTCTCTTTCGCTTGTGTCACAGCCGCTTGGATATGTCCCTAAAGCGCGCGCTGTCTATTGGTCGGCCGATGGCTCGATATCGACTCGCTGACCACCGCTAACTCGCCGCCTAACGCAGAGGGCGGGCGAAGTCGCTACTAATGGCGACGCAGAGCGCAGTGGCGTTCCATCCTCCTCGCAACGGGGGGGCTTCGACGCAGAGGGCGCGCGAAGAGCCTCCCCGTCCGAAGCTCCGCGCAGGGCGCATTGGTGAGGAACTCTCCACGGACGAATGGGCGAAATAAGGTCGTGGCGACTTTCAGATCGGATTAGGCGATGGCTAACCGCGAAGAGCCTGTCAAGAATAGTCCGCACTTATAATGGGTTAGGTAGTTCTTGGCGGGTGCCCGAAGAAAAAAACTTGTTATAGGAAAAAAATTCTTGACCCACCGTACGCTCATCTCATAGGTTTCAGCCACGGTCGGACGGTTGCGCCCGGCGGCCACGAAAATTCTCCCAGGACAATTCGAGATGGACGATCCGCCTTCGCGGCTGGCGCCGCTTCGGCGTGACGGGGCTGCGGCAGGGGGTGGGGACGCGAGAGGCTGTGCGTTGCGGCCTTCCCCCCTCCCGGCTTCGCCAAGGCTACGCCGGGCAGGCCCAACCCTCCCCCGCATCCGCCTTCGCCAAGGCTTCGGCGGACACGAGGGGGGAGGGCTTTGGCGCGGAGGGTGGCGCGGGCACCCCTCATCCGACCCCGCGCGAAGCGCGGGGCCACCTTCTCCCACAAGGGGAGAAGGCTGGGGCCGTGCCTTGGGACGAGGTGCGGCAGGCTTATGAGCTGAGTGAGGAGACGGTCGGGTCGATCCTCGATCGGTTCGGGCTGTCGCGCTACGCGCTGGAGAAGCAGCGGGTGGCGGAGGGGTGGACGACGCGGCCGCAGGTCGCGCGGCCGGGTAGCTTGCGCCTCGGGGGAGCGTCGATCGGCAGCCAGGCGATCGGATACCGGCTGAACCGGCTGGTCACCGTGGGGCTGGCGATGCTGGAAAAACGCGTCGGCGAGGAGGGGATGACGGAGGCGAATGCGCGGACGCTGACGGAGCTGACCCGCGCACAGGAGATCATGATGCGCACCGAGGCGAAACGAGAAGGCCGCCAAGGCCCGCGAGAAGAAGAGCGACGATGCCGGCCCAGGACTACCGCGACGACCCCGAATGGCTCCTTGCCGAGATCAATCGGCGGCTCGACCGCCTTGGCGGAGGAAGACAACGAGGAGCGGGAGGCGGTCCTGGCGAAGGCGACGGCGGCGGAGCGCCGGGCATATCTAGCTGACTGGCGAAGCTGGGCGCGCGACGACCAGCTGCCGCCTGAGGGCGACTGGACGACGTGGCTGTTTCTCGGCGGGCGCGGCGCGGGGAAGACGCGCGCCGGGGCGGAATGGATCCGCGCGCTGGTGCTGGGCCAGGCGCGCCAAGCGGGGCGGGCCGGTGGAGCGCATCGCGCTTGTCGGCGAGACGCTGGCCGACGTGCGCGACGTGATGGTGAACGGCGAGTCGGGGCTGGCGCGGCTCGACTGGGGGCGCGGCGCGCATCCGCGCTGGGTCGGCGCGCGGCGCCATGATCGAGCTGCCGAACGGGGCGATCGCCATGGGGTTCTCCTCGGAGGACCCGGAGAGCCTGCGCGGCCCGCAATTCTCGGTCGCCTGGTGCGACGAGCTGGCGAAATGGAAATATCCCGACGCGACGTGGGACATGCTGCAGTTCGGGCTGCGGCTGGGCGACGCGGCCGCGCCAGGTGGTGACGACGACGCCGCGGCCGATCCCGCTGCTGAAGCGGCTGATGGCGGACGACGGCGACGGCGATGACGCATGCGCGCACCGCCGACAATCCGCATCTCGCGGAGGCGTTCCTGAAGCATGTGGTGGCGCGCTACCAGGGCACGCGGCTGGGGCGGCAGGAGCTCGACGCGGAGCTGATCGAGGAGCGGACGGACGCGCTGTGGACGCGCGCCGCGCTCGAGGCGTGCCGCGTCGGCGCGGCGCCGGAGCTGCGGCGCGTGGTGGTGGCGGTCGATCCGCCGGCGGCCTCGGGCGCGCGCTCCGACGCCTGCGGCATGGTGGCGGCGGGGATCGGCGGCGGACGGCAACGGCTACGTGCTGGTCGGACGCGACCGCGGAGCGGCTGACGCCGGCGCGCTGGGCGAAGCGCGCGGTCGATCTCTATCACCGGCTGGAGGCCGACCGCATCGTGGCGGAGGTGAACCAGGGCGGCGAGATGGTGGAGGCGGTGATCCGCCAGGCGGACGAGGCGGTGCCGGTGGAGAAGGTGCGCGCCTATCGCGGCAAGTTCCTGAGGGCGGAGCCGGTGGCGGCGCTCTACGAGCAGGGGCGGGTGAAGCATGTCGGGGCGTTCCCGGACCTGGAGGACGAGATGTGCGATTTCGGGCTCGGCGGCCTGTCGTCGGGGCGCTCGCCGGACCGGCTCGACGCGCTGGTGTGGGCGCTCTCGGCGCTGATGCTGACGAAGGAGGGAAAGCCGCGGGTGCGGGGGATTTGACGGGCTAAGGCAGTAAGGCAGTATGGCAGTAGGGCAATAGACCGGAGGCGCGCCGGATGGCCAAGATCGAGTTGTATCGCGATCTCTTGGTTTGGGAGCAGGGGATGGATCTGGCCGCGTCCGTCTACCAGTTCCACGCGGACTGCCTCGCCAAAGAAAAAGGGCCGCGCGGCGGGTGCCGGCGGCCCAAGTCCAGGGAGGAAACGCCATCACAGATGGCGAAGTACCTCTCTATACGCGCAATTTCTCTAGGCCAAATGAATCACTACGGTTGAATTGCCGGTCAAATGCGACCGAGATCGCGGCTGCATGCGGGGCCGAAAACCGCGGAAAACCATAAAAAAGGGCCGCTCGGCGATGCCAGCGGCCCAAGTCTAGGGAGGAAACGCCCTACAAGAGGGCAATCCGGGCTTATGCCTCTCGGCGCGATGCAACAAGGGTGGGCGGAAAAAACCTGTGCACAGAAGCTGTGCACGCGACAAATTGGTCACAGTCGCGCCAGTGGAGGCGCATTGGGTGCGTCTTATGCGGGGCGGCCGGCGGTGGGCTGTGGACGAAAAAAAGGCCGCAACGGCGTGCCGTGCGGCCCTAGTCTAGGGAGGAAACGCCCAATGAGGGCAAGCACTATGTAGCCCGTTCGCTGCGATGCAACAAGCGCGGTGGCGGGATGCTGCTATGCCCACCCCAAACTCTAAGTCAGCTGGTGGGGCAGCCGATCACGCACGTTTCTCAACAACCGTTAACAGCGGAGTTCGGCCGGTCTGGCAGCCGCATTTGCTGCTGGCGACCAACCACGGCCAGGGACCGCAACTGGTCTTGAAGCTCGTCTCGCTGGCCTGGGACTGGCTGATGCGCGGCACTGAAGATACCGCTGCCGTTCGGTCACTCTGTGGCAACATGGCATATTGGACCAGCTGCCCCCTGAACTGGCTCATGGGGTAATCGCTTGCGCCCACAACGGCGACGGCTGGGGTATCCTGTTGCAGGATGTCGGGGATATGATGGTGCCCTTCGACCCATTTACTGAAGCGGAAAATAACTTTTTCTTGAACGCCATGGCCGCTTTGCACGCTCAATTTTGGGAGTTGCTGGCTCCCGCAACCCCGAACTTAAGTTGTGCCGGCTGGACCACATTTACGGGATGTTTTCGCCGGAGCCGCTGGTCCGGAGAGCGAAGGCGAGAACAACATCCCGCGCCGGGTGCTTGAGGGCTGGGAGCTGGCCAATCAGTCGCTGCCGCCGGATGTGATGGCGGTCCTGAAGTGGTCTGCTGGAGGACCCAACCCCGCTGGTGCAGGCCCTGGAACGCTATCCCTATACCCTGGTGCACGGCGACTGGCGCCATGCCAATCAGGCATGCGCCCCCGGGGTGGCCCAGCTAACCATGCTGGACTGGCAGCTGGCGGTAGCTGCCCCGCCGGCCGTCGATCTCGGCCGTTACCTGATCACCAATTCCCCGCTGCTGCCCGGCTCAAAGAAGCCGCGATCGAATTTTACCGCCAGCGGCTGGCCGGCCGCTTAGGCCCGCGCTATTCCGAGACCTGGTGGCAGCCGCAGCTGGCCCTGGGTCTGCTGGGCGGCTTTTTGAGGATGGCTGGTCGGTGGTGCTGAAAGCCAGCCACTGGCACGTCGGTGAAAAGCACCGCCGTCAATGGCAGGCCGATCTTCCCTGCTGGAGCCAGCGGGTGCGTGAGGGAGTCCATCGGTTCTAAACCGTTCTTACGACGCCTATATTTTCGACCTGGACGGCACAGTCTACCTGGGCAGCGCTTTGCTGCCGACGGCTGGTGAAACGATCACCCGGCTGCGGCAGATGGGCAAGCGCACCGTTTTCCTGTCTAACAATCCCACCCACAGCCGGGAGACAATACGCCGCCAAGCTGAGCGGGCTGGGCCTGCCCACGCCGGCCAGCGACGTGATCAACTCGTCCTACGTGATGGTCAATTTTCTCGAGCGCCGCATGCCGCGGGCCCGCCTGTTTGTCGTAG
>CAWDED010000011.1:0-252059 GCA_963801225.1 uncultured Alphaproteobacteria bacterium | reverse complement strand
GCCGTGCGGGGCCAAGCCGGCGGCAAGTCTCTCGAGAGCGCCATCGACCGCGGCGCGGTCGGCATCGGCGTTTCCCGGTTTGTTGGGGAGCACGCGCGCCTGTTCCATTTTCTACCAAAGATGGTATATTTGTCCGATGGCCATATTTCTCGTCCTAGCGCTAATCAGCTTCGGACTGATGATGCTGCTTGTCTCAGTGGAGCGAGCGACGCAGGGCAAGCGCCGAATTTTTCGCTGGCGAAAATGGATTTACATAGCAGCGAACCGCTGGCTGATCGAAGGGGTCGCAATCTTCGGGTTGGTCGCAATCGTTGCAGTCGCTCTGTTCTACACATTCTGGCAGATCGCCGAACCTGGCTCAAATCTTTATAACACCTTTGATTTTCTGACGAGCCGCGTCTTTAGCCAGGCGGTGCTTGGCGCGATCTTCGGCGTTCTGTTCGCCATCTGGATCCTTCGCGTCTACCGCGCGAGCGCCAGCGCCGACCAGCATCTCTCCATCGCGCAGAAGGTCGAGGGCGTTGCCCTCCTCCTGCTTTTTGTGCTCGGCACGACATCGATTCCGCTGGAGGACTTTATCCGTGGAACGAAGATCAACGCCGGTGTCCTTGAGGTCGACATCGGCGATCGCCTGCAGCCCAATCTCGCCAGCCAGAGCGCCGATCCGCAGGGCGCCGGCCTCCAGCTCTCGTCGCTCGATCCGAACTCCAACACCGGGGCAGAGCTCGAAAGGCTTGAGCCCGGGCAGGGAATGGGACTTCAGACGATCAACAGTATGTCGAGCCTTATTAAGCGTGACATCTGGTACATGCAGACCTATGTGCAGGCTGACTCAGGTAACGGTTGGTACGGAACCCGTGACGATCTGATCGCCGCTTTAGGACGTGATGCAGAGGCTTACAGCATATTATTCGACACTCTGGGTGAATGCCTTACTGGGCTCGCCAATGTCACACGGGATATAAGCTATGTTGAGCGGAATCTCGCCGGAATACGGCCCTGGGTCCGCGAGCTTTACGCTCAGACGCTGGCCATCAGGAGCCATGAAGCGGAGGAGTTCAGCGAACTCCACTCTGAAAGGACTACGTGACGAGCTGGAAGCCGTGGGAGATTACGCCCAGCGACATGCCGCCCGGCTCAAAGCGGGCTTCTCTCTGGGGAGATCCGCAGACACCGAGATCGCTGCACAAGCATTCGAGTTCCTGCAGTAGGCTGAGCAAGCCGCCTGACCCGCTTCGTCTCAGTCCCTACCTTGCCAATCGACCATACATGGCAATTCTCTATGCGGCCCTGCTGCAGGTCGAGAATCAGGAAGTCGCGGCAATTGACGCGCTCAGGATGTGGCGCGCGGCCGCTGGCGATGAAGTCGATGTACCCGTCAAGGGCGACGGGACGAACTGGGAGACGTGGTACGAGTTGCGGCTTCGATCAACCGAGGTGTGGCTCTTTGAAACGCTGCGGCGGCGCGATCCTCAGCAGGCCACAGCATTTGCGGACAATTATCTTCAATCGCTGGAGAGCTATCTCGAGCTTCTTCAAAACCTCGCGCCGGTTAGGGACCGCTATACCGACATTTTTCCCGTCTATCAGTTTCCGTCGGGGCAGACTTCGTTGGCATTGGCTTCACACACGTGCCTCAGTACGGCAGCCGCTGTGGATATTTAGCTTCCGCCCCGGAGTTACTGGCAACTGATATGCGGTTGGCTGCGGCGTACCTGTCGGGAAAGTCGGTCTATGTGCGTCGAGCACTCGACCGCGTCGTTTACAGCGAGCGCATCCATCAAATGACGACAGGCTACGCTGAAGACATCGTTACCGCAGACTACACATGCCTTAAGCTCTACTATGAGCAAAATGGCCTGACTGCCCAGCCGATCAATCGCATTCAAGCAGAGAACCTTCGGGTCTACGCGTTGACGCAAGTTTCGGAACTCAAGAGAAAAAAGCCCATCGGAGCAAGCTTTCCTGCCTGGGCAATCGGCAAAGTGAAGCTTGCTTCGGCGTGCTTTACGCTAGCTCAGGCAATGATTGAGAGTTACCGGACGCCCGACCGGCCAAGCACCGAGCCCGAGGTTCTCGCCGCTTCGCTGCAACGGACGACCATCGATCGCCTTTGGGACGACCTGGAGGCGAGAATTCAAGCGACGGGGGAAATAGCCCGCAAGCTGGAGGGAGAGAACTAGGTGGCCGTTTCGCCAGCCACGCTCCAAGCCCTTGCCTTACGGTAACAGCAGGCTCGGATCAGCACTCGCCAGCCCTGATCCGACGATCACGAGCATAAGCCCAACAAGTGTAGCGATTCCATAGCGCATCGAACCGGCCTCCAGTCAATGTCAACGTAGGTCGAGACATATATCAAACTGACCTGAACGGCAAATGAACAACTCGCAATCTCTGCGAGAGTTCCGGGCCTCACGTTTCTGTGAGCGGCCCGCACACACGGCTCAGTACCTGGTGTTCACGGGACCAAAACTCAACCCCGCAGAGCACACTGTAGAACTTCGCCGGCTACGAAAAAGCGTCGGGCATCGACTCCTTCTTCTTCGCGACAAAATCCTTCAGCGCCTCGTCGATGCCTTCGTCGAGCGGCGGGGCCTCGTAGTCGGCCAGCCACTTCTTCCACAGCGTGTTGGCGCGCTCCTCGGCGGTCTTGGAGCCCTCGGCCAGCCATTGCTCGAAGGAATTGTTGTCGGCGATGGTGGAGCGGTAGAACGCCGTCTCGAAATGCGCCTGCGTGTGGGCGCAGCCGAGATAGTGGGCGCCCGGCCCGACCTCGCGGATGGCGGAGAGCGCCTGCCCGTCCTCGCTCAGGTCGACGCCCTCGCTGAGAAGCGCTGCTGCATGGCGAGCTGGTCGCAGTCCATGACGAACTTCTCGTAGCCGGAGGCAAGCCCGCCCTCCAGCCAGCCGGCCGAATGCAGCACGAAATTGGTGCCGGCGAGCACCGTGGAGTTGAGCGTGTTGGCGCTCTCGTAGGCCGCCTGCGCGTCCGCCACCTTGGAGGCGCAGAGCGAGCCGCCGGTGCGGAAGGGGATGCCGAGCCGGCGGGCGAGCTGGGCCGCGCCGTAGGAGACGAGCGCCGGCTCCGGCGTGCCGAAGGTCGGCGCGCCCGACTGCATGGAGATGGAGGCGGCGAAGGTGCCCATGACCACCGGCGCGCCCGGCCGGCAGAGCTGCGTGAAGGCGGCGCCCGCCAGCACCTCGGCCAGCACCTGCGTCAGCGTGCCGGCGACCGTCACCGGGCTCATGGCGCCGGCCAGGATGAAGGGCGTGACGATCGTCCCCTGCCCGGCGCGCGCATAGACCTTCAGCGCGCCCAGCATGGTGGCGTCGAACACCATCGGCGAGTTGGCGTTGATGAGCGAGATCATCACGCAATTGTCGGCGACGAACTCCTTGCCGAAGACCATCTCCGCCATCGTGACGGAATCCGCCGCGCGCTCCGGATGCGTGACGGAGCCCATGAACGGCTTATCGGAATAGCGGATGTGGCTGTAGACCATGTCGAGATGCCGCTTGTTGACGGGCACGTCGACCGGCTCGCACACCGTGCCGCCGGAATGGTGGATGGCCGGCGCCATGTAGGCGAGCTTCACGAAATTGCGGAAATCCTCGATCGTGCCGTAGCGGCGGCCGTTGTCGAGGTCGCGCACGAAGGGCGGGCCGTAGACCGGCGCGAAGACGGTGGCGTCGCCGCCGATCTCGACGGAGCGCTCGGGATTGCGCGCGTGCTGGGTGAAGGTCGCCGGCGCCGTCTTCAGCAGCTCGCGGCAGAGCCCGCGCGGGAAATGCACGCGCTCGCCCTGCACGTCGGCGCCCGCCTCCTTCCAGAGCTTCAGCGCCTCCTCGTCCTCGCGGAACTCGATGCCGATCTCCTCCAGGATGAGGTCGGCATTGGCCTCGATCAGCGCCAGCCCTTCCTCGTCGAGCACCTCGTAGGTCTTGAGCCTGCGGCGAATGAAGGGCAGCTGGAGGGACCCGCTCCCCGCACGCCGCGCGCGACGCGCCTCAGCCCCGCCGCCGCGCCGCCGGCGGCCCTCGCCGCTCAAATTCGTGTCCACGGCCGTCATGCCACGCTCCGCCTGAGGGCCTTGCGGCCCTCGATTCAATTCGGACCCTAGGCGGGGATTTTCGTCCCCGCGCGTCCCCCAACGGCAGGCCGTGCCGCGCGGTGACAAGGCGTCACCGGGCCGAGCGCCGCGCCTGCAGGGGCGGCGTCAACGATTTGTTTACCCGGGCGGCAGGAATTTTCGCTCAAGGCAGCCCCGAGTTAATTGGAAGCGTTTCATCATGTAGGCCCTGTGGTCTGGAACGATCCCAAAGGAGAATGGGATGCCTGCCGACAATCCCACTGGTGTGCGCGCCTGGCTGGCGCCGGCCAGTCCGCCTCCCTCGGGCGGCGGCGAAACGGTGAAGCGCGCGCTTCAGGCTGCCCGCTCCCATCTCGGCATGGAAGTCGCCTACGTGTCGGAGTTCGTCGACGACCGCTCGGTCTTCCGCGAGGTCGACGCGCCGGGCCTGGAGCATCTGGCCAAGGTGGGCGATTCCCACGCCTTGGACGATGTCTATTGCCGCCACATCCTGGAGGGGCGCCTGCCGGAGCTGATCCCCGACACGGCCCACGAGCCGGTCGCGGCCGCGATGCCGATCACGCACGCACTCCCGGTGGGGGCGCATGTGAGCGTGCCGATCCGGCTGCCCGACGGCCGGACCTACGGGATGTTCTGCTGCCTCAGCCCGCACGCCGACAGCTCGCTCAACCAGCGCGACCTGCAGGTGCTGAAGGCGTTCGCCGACATCGCCGCCTTCGAGATCGGCCGCGATCTGGAAGGCAAGCGCGCGGTGGAGGAAAAGGCGGCGCGGATCCGGCAGGTGGTCGAAGAGGACCGTCTCTCCATCCTGTTCCAGCCGATCTGGCACGTGGAGACCGGCCGTCCCGTGGGACTGGAGAGCCTGGCCCGCATTTCGATCGAGCCCTACCGCCCCCCCGATCAATGGTTCGCCGAGGCGGCCGAGGCCGGGCTCGGCGAATGGTTCGAGCTGGCCGCCATGCGCAAGGCGGCGACGGCGTGCCAAGAGCTTCCCCCGGAGGTCTATCTGGCGATCAACGTCTCGCCCGGCACGGTGCTCAGCGACCGCTTCGCAAGCGCCATGCGCGGCATGCCCGTCGAGCAGATCGTCCTGGAGATCACCGAGCACGCGCCGGTGGCGGACTATCGCCAGCTTCTGGAAGCGCTTCGGCCGCTCCGGGATCGCGGGCTCCGGATCGCCGTGGATGACGCCGGAGCCGGCTATTCAAGCCTCCAGCACATCCTCCATCTGCAGCCCGACCTCATCAAGCTGGACATGGGGCTGACCCGCGACATCGACACGGACCGGGCGCGGCGGGCGCTGGCGGCGGCGCTCATCGGATTCGCCCGCGACACCAACTGCCGCATCATCGCGGAGGGCGTCGAGACGGCGTCCGAGCTGGAGACCCTGCGGGGGCTGGGCGTGCAAAAGGCGCAGGGCTATTTCCTCGGCCGCCCGGCGCCGCTTCGCGAGGCGCTGCGCCTCATCCAGGGGACACTGCCGACGGGAAAGCGAGCCGCCTGAACGGCCGGCGAGGCGCGCGCTCGCCGACGCAAAGCCCCGGCTGCCGCCCCGCGCGTCGCTAACCGTAGGGCATGCGTCGCTTCTAAGAGAGGTTTTCAACGCTTCCGGCACGATATATGCAGCGATGACGCCGCATTGCGGCGCCTTTTGTTATGGAGCCTTCGCCATGGCCGAGGACGATATCGATCTCACCACGCTGCCGGACGACGAGCTCGTCGCGCAGATGATGGACGACCTCTATGACGGGCTGAAGGAGGAGATCGAGCAGAGCGTGCACATCCTGCTCGATCGCGGCTGGGCACCCTACGACGTGCTGACCAAGGCCCTGGTGGAAGGCATGCGCATCGTCGGAGAGGACTTCCGCGACGGCATCCTCTTCGTGCCGGAGGTGCTCCTCTCCGCCAACGCGATGAAGGCCGGGATGGCGATCCTGCGCCCGCTGCTGGCCGAGACCGGCGCGCCGAAGATCGGCAAGATGGTGATCGGCACGGTCAAGGGCGACATCCACGACATCGGCAAGAACCTCGTCGCCATGATGATGGAGGGCGCCGGCTTCGAGGTGATCAACATCGGCATCAACAACCCGGTGGAGAACTACCTCGCAGCCATCGAGGAGCATCAGCCCGACATCGTCGGCATGTCGGCGCTGCTCACCACCACCATGCCCTACATGAAGGTCGTCATCGACACGCTGAAGGAAAAGGGCATCCGCGAGGACTTCATCGTGCTGGTCGGCGGCGCGCCGCTCAACGAGGAGTTCGGCAAGGCGATCGGCGCCGACGCCTATTGCCGCGACGCCGCGGTGACGGTGGAGACGGCCAAGGAGCTGATGAAGCGCAAGCACAACCAGGGCGCAATGGCGGCGGCGGGCTAAGTCCCTTTCCGCCGCTGCCGGCTCTTCGGAGGCGGCGCCTGATGCCTCCAGGCACTGGCCAGCGCTACCCGCAGCTCGTCGGCATCGAGGGCTGAGAGCGTCGCCGTCGTCCACCCGGCGTCACCCCATTTGTTGGGTATCTTGCGATAGGCGTCCGGCTGCATCTCGCAGCGAAGCTCCTGCTCCTCCGGCGGAAAGCGGATATTGGCGGTCAGGCCATCGGCGGCGAGCGTGGCGAAGATGCGCCTCGCCTTGAACGCCCGGCGATCGAAGTGCGGGGCTTCGCTCGTCCCCTCGAGCGAAAGCGCCACCTCCCGGAACTCCGACGCGTCTGCCACCGTCAGCCGCCGGCGACCGCGTCATCGACCGCTTGCTGGACGGACCGCGCGTCGGGGGCATGGGCGCAGGCGGAAAGCGCCGCCAGACCGAGCGCGAGCAACAGAGCGGCGGCCAACGGTCGGACAATTCGCACGGGCATTCTCCTCATCGACCCGGCGATTGTAGGCTGGCCGGCCGCATCAGGAAATGCGATACGGCGCGAAAATGGCAGAGACACCCCTTTCGCCCGTAGCGGAAAAAGTCCTCGTCATCGCCTGCGGGGCGCTGGCGCGCGAGATCGGCGCGATCGTCGAGGCGAGCGGGCTCCGCCATATCGAGCTCATCTGCCTGCCGGCCATCTGGCACAATCGGCCGGAGAAGATCGCGCCGGGCGTGCGCAGGCTGATCGGCGAGAACCGCGGGCGCTACAAGACGATCGCCGTCGCCTACGCCGAATGCGGCACTCAAGGGCAGCTCGACAAGGTGTGCGCGGAGGAAGGCGTGGAGCGCATCGCCGGGCCGCACTGCTATTCGTTCTATACCGGCAACGAAGCCTTCGCGGCGCGCGGCGACGCCGACATGGACGCCTTCTTCCTCACCGATTTCATCGCCCGGCAGTTCGACAGCTTCGTCATCGAGCCGCTCGGCCTCGACCGGCACCCCGAATTGCGCGACGCCTATTTCGGCAACTACCGCCGGCTCATCTATCTGGCGCAGACCGAAGATGCCGCGCTCGAGGCAAAGGCCCGTGAAGCGGCGGAGCGGCTGGGGCTGGCCTTCGAGAAGCGTGTCACCGGCTACGGCGACCTCGACGCCTTCCTTACGACGGCGCGCTAGCCGCCCCCTGCTCGGCCACGGCTCTCGCGGTCTCCTCCGCCATCAGCGGAAGGCCGGCAGGCCCTGAACAGGCTGCTCGCAGCCTAGGCGCGTCGCATTCCAGACCCCCCGGGTCGTGAAGGAACGCGCCGGGCGGCACGGCGGCTGACATATGCTGCGCGCGGGAAACGGCGAGGACGGCATGGCTGATCGCATCATCGTCTACTGGCGCGACATCCCGGCCCAGATCATCGTGAAGGCCGGGCGCAAGTCGGCCAAGCGCGAGCTGCCGGCGCGCTTCGTGCAGGCGATCGACCAGTGCGCCATGCAGACCGGCGCCAAGGACACCGACTCCTATCTCGCCGAATGGCGGCGGGGTGAGCCGGAACCGTGCGGCGACGACCTGGAGGCGGAGGCGGACGCCACGCTCGCCAGGCTGGAGAACGAATATGGCAGGGATCGGCTTCGGCAACTGGTCGATAACGGCGGCCGGGCGGGCTAAGCGCGCCGGCGACTACCAGCCGTCGCACGTCTCCGTCACGAGGCGGCTCAAGAAGCCCTATACGATCCGCCTCTGGTCGGTGCGCCACGCGCGCTTCCTGGAGAGGCTCTACGCGGCCCTCGCCGACCTGTTTTTGAAGCTGCATCCGTTCTGGCACTGGGTGGGCTACGGCCGCGCCGAGGCGCCGGTGAAGTTCGTCGAGCGGCGGGTGAAGGGCCTCCTCTTCGACTGCCGCATGTGCGGCCAGTGCATCCTCTCCTCCACCGGCATGTCGTGCCCGATGAACTGCCCCAAGCGGCTGCAGGAACGGCCCCTGCGGCGGCGTGCGCGCCAACGGCCATTGCGAGGTGGAGCCGGACATGCCGTGCGTGTGGGTGCAGGCCTGGTCGGGCAGCCGCATGATGAAGAACGGCGACGCCATCCTCGCGGTGCAGAAGCCGGTCGACCATTCGCTGCGCGAGACCTCCGCCTGGCTGCGCGTCACGGCGGAAGCCGCCGAGGCCAAGAAAGCGAAAGCGGCGGCAAGCGCATGACCTCCGCCGACGTCAACCCGGCCGGCCCGGACCTGCCGCTGGAGCCGATCGCCGGCCATTCCTCGCGCGGGCGGCTGGAGCGCGTCTTGAGGCGCGGTGAGTTCGCCATCACGACCGAGCTGAACCCGCCCGATTCAGCCGACCCGCAGGACGTCTACGACCGCGCCGAGATCTTCGAGGGCTGGGTCGACGCCATCAACGCCGTCGATGCGTCCGGCGCCAACTGCCACATGTCGTCGGTCGGCATCTGCGCGCTCCTGACCCGCATGGGGCACGCGGTGGTGATGCAGATCTCCTGCCGCGACCGCAACCGCATCGCCATCCAGGGCGACGTGCTGGGCGGCGCGGCGATGGGCGTGGCCAACATTCTCTGCCTCACCGGCGACGGCGTGCAGGCCGGCGACCAGCCGGGCGCCCTCCCCGTCTTCGACCTCGACTGCATGTCGCTGCTGGAGACCGTGCGCGTCATGCGCGACGAGCAGCGCTTCCTCTCCGGCCGCAAGATCGCCTCGCCGCCGCATGTCTTCCTCGGCGCCGCCGCCAACCCTTTCGCGCCGCCCTACGAGTTCCGCCCCTACCGCCTCGCCAAGAAGATCGAGGCGGGCGCCCAGTTCGTGCAGACGCAGTACTGCTTCGACGTGCCGCTGTTCGAGGAATACATGCGCCGCGTCCGCGATCTCGGGCTGCACGAGAAGTGCTTCGTCCTGGTGGGCGTCGGCCCCCTCGCCTCGGCCCGCGCCGCCAAGTGGATCCGCGCCAACGTGCCCGGCATCCACATCCCCGACGACATCATCGCCCGCCTGGAGGGCGCCGAGAACCAGAAGCTGGAGGGCCGGAAAATCTGCGTGGAGATCATCCAGCAGTGCCGCGAGATCGCCGGCGTCGCCGGCGTCCACGTCATGGCCTACCGGCAGGAGGAGCTGGTGGCGGAGATCGTGCAGGAGACCGGCATCCTCAAGGACCGCCGGCCGTGGCGCCGCCAGCCGAGCCCGGACGACGCGGTCGTGGCCGAGCGGCTCAACGAAATCCTCGCCGATCAGCCCCCCGACAGGCCGAGCGCCAACGCCCCCGCGCCGGCCCGGAACGACAACGCCCCGCCGGCCCCTTGATGGGTCCGGCATAAGGATATAAAGAACTCTTTATATGCACAGCAAGGCAGACATATGACCCGCACAATCCTGGCTTCCGCGAAGAAGGAAGTGGTGATCGGCTTCGACCAGCCGTTCTGCGTCATCGGCGAGCGCATCAATCCCACCGGCCGCAAGAAGCTCGCCGCCGAGATGGTGGAGGGCAATTTCGAGACGGTGAAGGCCGACGCGCTGGCGCAGGTGGCGGCGGGCGCGCTGGTGCTCGACGTCAATGCCGGCGTCACCGCGGTCGATCCCAACACCACCGAGCCGCCGCTGCTGGTGGAGACCATCAAGATCGTGCAGGGCCTGGTCAATTGCCCGATCTCCATCGACTCCTCCGTGCCGGCCGCGCTGAAGGCGGGGCTGGAGGTCGCCGTCGGCCGGCCGCTGGTCAACTCCGTCACCGGCGAGGAGGAGCGGCTGGAGGCCATCCTGCCGCTCATCAAGAAATACGACGTGCCGGTCATCGCCATCTCCAACGACGAGAGCGGCATCTCCGAGGACCCCGACGTGCGCTTCGCCGTGGCCAAGAAGATCGTGGAGCGCGCCATGGATTACGGCATCAAGCCGGAGGACGTGGTGGTCGATCCGCTGGTCATGCCGATCGGCGCCATGGGCACGGCCGGCCTGCAGGTCTTCGCGCTGGTGCGCCGGCTGCGCGAGGAGCTGAAGGTCAACACCAGCTGCGGCGCCTCCAACGTCTCCTTCGGCCTGCCGCACCGGCACGGCATCAACGCCTCCTTCCTGCCGATGGCCATCGCCTCCGGCATGACCTCGGCGATCATGAACCCCTGCCGCCCGCAGGAGATGGAGGCGGTGCGCGCCGCCAACGTGCTGATGGGCACCGACAAGGACTGCATGACCTGGATCCGGACCTACCGCGACCACACACCGGCCCCGGCCGCCGCGCAGGGCCAGGTGACCGGCGAGCGCAACCACGCCAACGCCGAGGCCTCCGCCTCCGAAGGCGGCCGTCGCCGCGGCGGGCGCGAGGCGCGGCGGGCACGGACGGGGGGATGAGCCCCACCCACGGCATACTCCCTCCCCCTCTGCGGGGGAGGGTCGGGGTGGGGGGAAGCCGGCAAGCTCTGAGCCTGTTTCCTTCCCCCTCCCCTAACCCCTCCCCGCAAGGGGGAGGGGAATAGCGCGGCGCGCAATGAACGCCCCGACCAAAGACGCGCTCGTCCTGTTCATGCCGTCCGGCCGGCGCGGGCGCTTCCCGCTCGGCACGCCGGTGCTCGACGCGGCGCGCTCGCTCGGCGTCTATATCGAGAGCGTGTGCGGCGGGCGCGGCATTTGCGGGCGCTGCCAGATCCAGGTCGCAGGAAGGCGAGTTCGCCAAGCACCAGATCACCTCCAGGGCCAGCAACCATTTCGCCCTTCTCCGACACGGAGGAGCGCTACGTCGCCAAGCGCGGCGGTGCTTGCCGAGCAGCGCCGCCTCTCCTGCTCGGCGACGATCCAGGGCGACCTCGTCGTCGACGTGCCGCAGGACGTGCAGATCAACCGGCAGATCGTCCGCAAGCGCGCCGAGACGCGGCGCGATCGAGCGCGATCCGGTCACCCAGCTCTGCTACGTCGAGGTCGACGAGCCCGACATGATGAAGCCGCTCGGCGACGCCGACCGGCTGCTTGCGCGCGCTCGCCGCGCAATGGCACTTCGACAGCCCGCGCATCGACTTCCGCCTGCTGCCGAAGGTGCAGAAGAAGCTCCGCCAGGGCGAATGGAAGGTGACGGCCGCCGTCCATGTCGGCCCGACCGGCGCGGAGGTGATCGCGCTCTGGCCGGGCCTGAAGAATTTCGCCTGCGGCATCGCCGTCGACATCGGCTCCACCACCATCGCCTGCCATCTCTCCTCGCTGCTCTCGGGCCGCACGCTCGCCTCCGCCGGCGCGCCGAACCCGCAGATCCGCTTCGGCGAAGACCTGATGAGCCGCGTCTCCTACGTGATGATGAACCCGGACGGGCGCGCGGCGATGACCAAGGCGGTGCGCGAGGCGATCGGCACGCTGATCGCCAAGGTCTGCGCCGAGGCGGGGATCGCGCCCGACGACATTCTCGACTGCGTGTTCGTCGGCAACCCGATCATGCATCACCTCTTCCTCGGCATCGATCCGACCGAGCTCGGCGGCGCCCCCTTCGCGCTCGCCGTCTCCGACGCGCTGAACTTCCGCGCCAGCGACGTCGGCCTGCCGGTGAACGAGTGCGCGCGCGTCTATACCCTCCCCTGCATCGCCGGCCATGTCGGCGCGGACTCCGCCGGCGCGACCTTGTCGGAGGGCCCGCATCGCGGCGACGAGATCATGCTTTTGGTCGACGTCGGCACCAACGCCGAGATCGTGCTCGGCAACAAGGAGCGGCTGGTGGCCGCCTCATCGCCCACCGGGCCGGCCTTCGAGGGCGCCGAGATTTCCGGCGGCCAGCGCGCCGCGCCCGGTGCCATCGAGCGCGTCAGGATCGACCCGGAGACGCTCGAGCCGAAGGTGAAGGTCATCGGCTGCGACGAATGGTCGAATGATCCCGCCTTTGGAACGGATGGGGGCGGCGTCGGCGTCACCGGCATTTGCGGCTCCGGCATCATCGAGGCGATCGGCGAGATGTTCCTGGCCGGCATCATCAGCCCCGACGGCGTCGTCAACGGCGCGCTTGCGGCGAAGTCCGATCGCATCGCCCCGACCGGCCGCACCTTCTCCTATCTCCTGTGGCGCGGCGACAAGGCGAAGGGCACGCAGGACATCCGCATCCTGCAGACCGACGTGCGCGCCATCCAGCTCGCCAAGGCGGCGCTCTATGCCGGCGCGCGCCTTCTGATGGACAAGCTCGGCATCAGCCATGTCGACCGCATCAAGCTCGCCGGGGCGTTCGGCAACTACATCGATCCGAAATACGCCATGGTGATCGGCCTGGTGCCCGACTGCGCCCTCGACAAGGTGGCCGGCGTCGGCAATGCCGCCGGCACCGGCGCGCGCATGGCGCTTCTCAACAAGCGCTACCGCCGCGAGATCGAAGACCTCGTGCGGCGCATCGAGAAGATCGAGACGGCGATGGAGCCGCGCTTCCAGGAGCACTTCGTCAACGCCATGGCCTTCCCCAACAAGGCCGAGCCCTTCCCCAACCTCGCCGCTTCGGTGAAGTTGCCGGCTAACAGTGAGCCGGTCGGCGCGGGAGCCACCGAGGGGCGCCGCCGCGGCGGGCGGGCGGCACGGCGCGCGGCCGAGTAGCGGTCGGGCTTCGCGGCCTGTCGCAGGCGCGATTCACCTTCGGCTAACCACACAGAAAGGTTAATGCTCGGCATTTTAGCAGCTTGGAAAGCTTCGCTGATAGAGACCAAGGCGCACCACCGGCGGAGCCTTGAGCATGAGCGACCTCGCTCTAACGGGCATTGCGGAACGCATCGCTTCCCCATTGGCAGCGGAGCGGACGGCAGCTCGCCACTTGTTCGTGGCCGAGGTCCTGTTCGGCGCCGAGGCCTACGAGGAGCTGCATGCCGACTGGCAGCGGCTGGCCGAGCGGCAGGAAGGCGCCGTCATCTTTCAGACGCCCGCGCTCCTGCGGGCCTGGGCGGACCATTTCGTCCGCGGCCGCGCCGGCCTTCTGACCACCGTCGTCGTCAGGCACGCCGCCAACGTCGTTCTGATCTGGCCGCTCTTCGTCACGCGTCGGGGCTTCGTTCGAGTGGCCTGCGGCGCCGGAGCGCCCATCACCCAGTACCGACGAAATCCTGCTCGACCGCGACTATGACGGCAAGGCCGCGATCGACGTCGCTTTGCAGACTTTGGCCGACAGCGTCCGTCCCGATCTCATCTCGCTGGAGCGCGTCCGCGCCGACAGCGCTCTGCGGGCGGCACTGCGCAATACGCAGCCGCTCTTCTGGTCGGAGGGCGCGCCCTACGCCGACCTCTCCCACGGGATGGCGGGGCTGAACGCCAACCGCAAGGCGCTGGTCGTTCGCAAGCAGAAGAAGCGCCTGCGCGCCTTCGCGCGGAAAGGCCAGGCCGGCTTCCAGCTGGCGTCCGACCCCGTCGAAGCGGAGGCCTGGCTGACCGAGGCGCTGGCGCTGAAGCGAGACTGGCTGCGCCAGACGGGCCGGATCAGCCGCGCCTTCATGCATCCCGGGACAGGCCATTGCCTGGTCGAGCTGGCGGGACGGCTGGTCAAGGCGCACGCGGCGCCGCGCATGATGGTCTCCAAGCTGACCCTCAACGGCCGCACGGCCGCGATCGAGGCCGGCTTCTGTCATCACGGCACCTATTATCTCTATCTCGGCGCGTTCGCCCCCGAGTTCGCCAAGCTCGGCCCCGGCAATGTGCTGACGGAGAAGATGCTCGAATGGTGCGTCGCCAACGGCGTGACGCGCTACGACATGCTGGCGCCCGCGCTCGCGCAACAAGCGCGAATGGCAGACGAACGAGGTGGCCATCGTCGACTTCGCCTTGCCGATGACGCTGCGTGGACGGGTCTACGCGGCGCTGGTCATGAAGCGGCTGGCTCCGGCGCTGCGTGACGCCTTCTACGCGCTTCCCCCGCGCATCCGCTCCTTCATCGCGAGCGCGACGCTCCGCATGTAGGCGCACGCAGGCGGAAGCGGCGCTTCAGCCGCTAAGCGACGCCGAGCTTCTTCTGCAGGCTGGTCGAAGAGGTGGTGTACTGGAACACGACGCGCTGGTTCGGATGCACGATGTGCTTGGCCGCCTGGCTCATCAGCGCCGCCTCGTGGAAGCCGCACAGGATGAGCTTCAGCTTGCCGGGGTACCAGTTGATGTCGCCGATGGCGAAGATGCCGGGCTCCGAGCTCTCGAACTTCTCCGTGTCGACGGCGATGCGGTTCTCGTGAAGGTTGATGCCCCACATCCGCCACCGGCCCGAGCTTCATGGTCAGCCCGAAGAACGGCAGGAGCCGCGTGCAGGGAATCTCGCACCTCGCCGTCCGGGCCCCTTGACGATCGGCGCCTGCAGCGTGCCGCCCTCTCCCTTCAGCCGCGTCACCTGGCCCGATGCTGGAAGCGGATGCGCCCTCTCCTCCATGCAGCGCGAACATCTTGTTGACGCTGTCGGGCGCGGCGCGGAACTCCGGCCGCCGGTGCACCAGCGTCAGGCTCCTGGCGAGCGGCTGCAGGTTGAGCGTCCAGTCGAGCGCGGAATCGCCGCCGCCGACGATCACGATGTCATGGCCGCGGAAATCCTCCATGCGGCGCACCGCGTAGAAGACGCTCTCCGCCCTCGTAGTCCTCCACGCCGGGGATGGGCGGCCGCTTCGGCTGGAACGAGCCGCCGCCCGCGGCGACCACCACGACCTTGCAGTCGAGCGCCGTGCCGGCATCGGTGCGCACGCGGAAGCCGCCTTCCGTGCGCGTCAGCTCCGTCACCATCTCGCCGAAATGGAACTCCGGCTCGAACGGCTCGATCTGCCGCATCAGCTTGTCGACGAGCCCCTGCGCGGAGGTCTCCGGCAGGCCGGGAATGTCGTAGATCGGCTTCTCCGGATAGAGCTCCGTGCACTGCCCGCCCGGCCGGTCGAGGATGTCGATCAGGTGGCACTTGAGATCGAGCAGGCCGAGCTCGAACACGGCGAACAGGCCGCACGGACCCGCGCCGACGATGACGACATCCGTTTCCGCGTGCGTGGTCATCGGCGCGGCGCTGCCCTCAGGCCTGCCGCTCGGGAACGGTGACGACCAGTCCGTCGAGCTCGTCGCTCACGCGGATCTGGCAGGAGAGCCGCGAGCCGGGGCGGACGTCGTAGGCGAAATCCAGCATGTCCTCCTCCATCGGCTCCGGCTCTCCCGGTCGCCTCGCCGCCATTCGTCGGCGACGTAGACGTGGCAGGTCGCGCAGGCGCAGGCGCCGCCGCACTCCGCCTCGATGCCGGGAACGCCGTTGCGGATGGCATTTTCCATCACGGTGGAACCGTTTTCCGCCTCGACCTCGTAGCGTGTTCCGTCTGCTCCGATGAAGGTGATCTTTGCCATGCTGGTCCGAGGAGGGAGAAACCGCACGGATTTAGACTGAGCGGAAGGCGTGTCAAGGGACGGCGGCGGCGGAATGTCTCACTTTGAGACAGACGCGGATCGATGCGGACGTTCGGCCGTCGCTCAGGGCGATCAGATGCCGACCCGCCGCACATAGGCGAGGGTCTCGGCGACGGCCTGCCTGAGCGGAGCAAGGTCGGGCGTCTCGGAGGCGATCTGCGTCTCCTCAGCCCGCGCCTTCGTGCGCCAGCTTGGCGGCGCCGATGTTGCGCGCCAGCCCGATCAGCGCCCGCAGCCTGTCGCCGCGCACCTGCGGGTCGGCCGCGTCCTCCACCTGCCGCATGAGCCGCTCCGCCTCCGCCACGAAGAGCGCCAGGACTTCGACCTGCAGGCTCGCGTCTCCGCTTGTGGCGCGGTTGAGCTGGGCGGCATCGAAAACGGGAATGGCGTCTGTCGACATCTCGGTGGGCTCGCTCCCCCGCGGCACCTGATTCGCTGCACGAACTGAGACTTCACTTCCGTCGCCGACCTCAGGTCGTTACCATTCTTTGTGTTTTTGCTGCACAACGCCGGCCGGAAACGGATTTTTCCTTTAAACTGTGACACTGTGGCACTACAATCCGCCCCGGACAAGCGCGGGGAGGCGGACCAACGGCGGGTCGGCTTTCCGCCATCTTTCGGCGTAAAGGTTACCGGGCCGGAAGCGGGGGCGGTCAGTCGCTGACAGACCATGGATGAAGTCGCGCGCGTGTATGCGCACGACGTCAGTGCCGTCGCCTGCCGCCCGTTGGGCGGCAGCGCGTCCGTTGTGTGTTGGGTACGGACGAAGGCGAGTTGTGTACATGAGTAAGTTCCGGAAGGCCGATATGACGGAGTCCGCCCTTCACGCTGTTGAAGAGGCGCTCAAGATCGATTTCGGGAGCAGCGTGAAATCTGGTGCGGCGGGCGTTGCAAAGAAGGTCAAAAGAATGACGACAGGGACGGGCGCGCCGACGGCGCGGCAGAATACGGCGGCAGAGGACACCGCCGCAGCGGGCCAGGAGCGGAACCGTCAGGCAGCGAGCGAGGCAAGGCACAAGAAAGAAGCCGCGCGCGGCGTGCCGCCAACGACGATGTGCGCTCCGTCGGAAACCTGCTCTACGCGCTGCAGCGCCGTCCCTCCTACACGCCCTTCTGGGTCGCGCTCCTCGTGACGCTCGCCTGGGTCGGGCTCGGCGCTGTCGTTCGGCCTCAGCGTCTGGGGCAACGAAATCTCCGCGCTGACCGGCGATGGAGGACGTCCGCGCCGCCCCGCACCTTCTCGGACTGACGATCGGCATCCTCGGCGCCGGTGCTGCTCTTCTGGGGCATCGCGGCGCTGTTCTGGCGCAGCCAGGAGCTGCGCATGGTCTCGCGCACCATGACGGAAGTCGCGCTGCGCCTCGCCGAGCCTGAGAACATCGCCAAGGAATCCGTGGTCACGGTCAGCCAGGCCATCCGCCGCGAGGTCGCGGCCATGGGCGACGGCATCGAGCGCGCGCTTGCCCGCGCCAGCGAGCTTGAAGTGCTGGTGCACAACGAGGTCGCCTCGCTGGAGCGCTCCTACACCGACAACGAGCTGCGCGTGCGCCGCCTCATCGACGAGCTGGTGACCGAGCGCGAGGCGATCGTGCAGAACGCCGAGCGCGTGCGCCAGGCGATCCGCGGCTCGCACGATTCCTTCTCCGCCGACCTTGCCGGCATCACCGACCAGATCGCCGTGGCGGCCGACAGCTCCGCCAAGCGCATCTCCGACCTGCTGGCCGCCCGCAGCGCAGACCATCACCCAGTCGATCGGCGACACCGGCGAGCAGGTCGTCGAGCTGCTGGCGACACGCAGCGACAGCCTGTTCCAGCGGCTGAACGATGCCGGCGACAAGCTCTCCGACACCATCGTCAATCGCGGCGACCTGCTGGTGGAGCGGCTGAACAACGCCGTCGCCAGCGTCTCGGAAACCTTCCTGGAAGGCAGCGACGTCCTCGTCGACCGCCTGAGCCGCACCACCGGCAACCTCTCCGACAGCTTCACCGAGCGCGCCGAGACGCTGCTGGAGCGCATCACCGTGACCAGCGAGGGCTTCACCGATTCGCTGCTGGCGCGCGGCGACGATCTGCTCGGCCGGCTGGAGGGCTCCAGCGCGAGCACGCTCGACGCCTTCTCGCAGCGCGGCGTGGAGCTGGTGGGCGAGATCAGCCAGGCCGGCGAGGCGCTGAGCCGCAGGGTCGCCGCCAGCGGCCAGAACGCCGCCCAGCAGCTGCGCGAGGCGGGCACCTCCTTCACCGAGGCGGTGGCAGGCCAGACGCAGGAGATCGACGTGCGCCTGCGCCAGGCGCAGGAGCGGCTCGATTCCTCGCTCATCGATCGCGCCGGCGCGGTCATCGAGCGCTTCCAGGATGCCGGCGACAAGATCTACAACGCCGTTACGGTCGACGGCGAGGCGCTGGTGCAGCGGCTCGGCAACCGCGCCGAGGAGATCGTCGACCTCGTCTCCAACCAGGCGGACTCCACGACCGGCCGCATCGAGCGCGCCGCGGAGATCGTCAGCACGGCGCTCGAGGCCCGCTCGCGCGCCGTCATCGAGCATCTCGGCGAGACCGGCCAGAACGTCTCGCAGGCCATGAGCACGCAGCTCGAGGACGCGCGCTCCGCACTGGTTTCGGCGGCCGACCGGCTGGACGGCGCCGGCCGCTCGGTGGTGGAATTCGCTCGACCGCCAGATCAACGAGGCGGAGTCCCTCCTCGTCTCCGCCAACGACCGGCTGGTCGATACCGGCCGCGCCGTGGAAGGCACGCTGCGCAACCAGATCGAGGTCGTGGAGAGCGAGCTTGCCGCCGCCGGCGAGCGCTTCAGCACCATCGGCGCCGACGCGCAGCAGAGCCTCGGCATGCAGATCGAGCGGATCGAGGTCGCCGGCGGATTCCGTGCATCAGCGCATCGGCGATGCCGGCCGCACGCTCGTGCAGGACCTGCACGCGCAGATCGCCTCGGTCGATGCCGCCCTCGCCTCCGCCGACGAGCGCTTCCACGCCACCGGCGAGGAGATCGGCGAAACCGTCGGCGAGCAGATAGTCGCGCATCGACTCGGCCGGTGGAGATCGCCAGGCAGAATCTCGGCGCCACCGGCGAAGGGCTGGCCAACGAGATCAACGCGCAGATCGACGCAGTCGATACCGCTCTCGCCGCCGCGGGCGAGCGCATTGTCGGCGACATCAATCGCCACGCCGGTGCGGTCGAGGCCGCCCTGTCGTCGGCCAACGAGCGCTTCGGAGGGACGGGCAAGGCGGTGCAGGCCGGCATCAACGCCCAGGTCGAGCGCATCGAGGCGACCATCGCCGAGGCCGGGCAGCGCTTCGATGACGGCGGTGCGCCGCATCACCGGCGACATCGGCCAGCAGGTGGAGCGCGTCGAGGCGACCATCGCCGAAGCGGGTCAGCGTTTCAACGAAGGCGGCGCCCGTATCGCGGGCGACATCAGCCGAGCAGGTGGAGCGTGTCGAGGCGACCATCGCCGAAGCGGGCGAGCGCTTCGACGCCAGCGGCGCCCGCATTGCCGGCGACATCGGCCAGCAAGTGGAACGCGTCGAGACGGTCATTGCCGAAGCGGGGCAGCGACTCGACGACAGCGGCTCCCGCATTTCCGGCGATATCGAGCGCCAGATCGGCGCCGTCAACTCGGCGCTCGATGTCGCCGGCGAGCGCTTCCAGAAGGCCGGCGTCGACATGACGCTCGAGGTCGGCATGCAGGTGGAGCGCATCGAGGGCGCCGTGCACTCCGCCAGCGAGACGCTCGGCAGCTCGTCGGAGCGGCTGGTCGGCGACATCAATCGCCAGATCGGCTCGATCGATGCGGCGCTGGCGGCCGCCAACGACCGCATGTCGTCCACCGGCGACCGCATCGCCGCCAATATCGACGAGAAGATCGAGGACGTCGAAGGCCGGCTGGCGCGCGCCAACGACCGGCTCAACAATTCCGGCGACCGCATTGCCGGCAACGTGGTGCAGCAGCTCGGCACCATCGAGGCTGCTCTGGCGCTTGCCGACGAGCGCGCTGGAGGCCGCCGGGCGCGAGCTCTCCGGCCATATCGGCGAGCAGATGGGCGTCGTGGAGACCACGCTGCAGGACGCGCAGAGCCGCTTCCAGAGCTCCGGCCAGGCGACGGCGGAGATATCCGCAGCCAGATGGACGCGCTGAAGGACGTCATCGCCTCGACCGGCGACGACGCCAGCGTCGCAGCTCTCGCAGCGCGGCGATACGCTCGCGCCAGCAGATCGAGACGAACATCGAGAGCATCTCCGACGTGCTCGACAATCGCGGCGGCGCGCTTGCGGCAACGCTTGGCGAGCGCAGCGCCGCGCTCGGCTCGCTTATCGACACGCGCGTCGCGCAGATCGGCGAGACGCTCGATTCCCGCCTCACCGGCTTCGAAAGCCGCCTGGCGGAGGGCGCCGAAGCGGCGGCCATCCGCCTCGCCTCCTCCGCCTCGACCATCGAGATCGCGGTGGAGGGCCGCCTTGCCGGCTTCGAGAACCGCGTCACCGCCCGCATCGGCGAGGTGACGCAGAACTTCTCGCGAGCGCGCCGACGGCTTCGCCAACACGCTCGACGACCGGCTGGAGCGCATCAACTCCACGCTCGACACGCGCGCCCGCCAGATCAGCGAGACGCTGGTCGCCCGCACGCAGCGAGATGGCCGCCGCCTTCCACGACGGCCATAACGAGATGTCGGCGGCGCTCGACACCCGCCTGCAGATCGCTCGGCGACCAGCTGCAGATCCGCACGCACGATCTGACCGAGACGATCGCCAACCGCATGATGGAGATCAACCAGGGCTTCGGCGAGCGGCTGATGGCGCTGGAGAGCGAGTTCGCCGACCGCGCCAACTCGCTGCAGACCACGCTCACCTCCACCAGCGGCATGCTGAACGAGAAGACGGAGACGCTGCAGGCGACCCTGCAGGCCCGCCACGCCGACCTCTCCAGCCTGATCGACACGCAGTCGAGCGCGCTATGAGCGCCATCGACACGCGCAAGGAGGCGTTCGCGCAGGACTTCGAGTCCCGTTACAGCGACATTTCCAGCATCTCGATACCCGCTCGGCCTCCCTCCTCAGCGCGCTCGACACGCGCAAGGAGTTCCTGCGCACAGGAGCTCGACAGCGCGCAGCGAGCGCGTTGCTCGAAGGCGTCGACGGCCGCTCCCGCGGGCTGTCGGAGAATATCGAGACGCAGCGCCCGCGCGCTGCTCGACGATCTCGACCAGCGCCGCGAGCGGCTGGTGGAGGAGCTGGAGGGCCAGGGCAAGACCGTCGTCGACTCCATCGCCGAGCAGGGCGAGCAGTCGACCAGCGCGCTCGACACCAACGTGCGCGGCCTGCTCAACACACTGGCCACGCAGTCGAAGTCGATCATCGAGGCGATGGCCGGCAACAACGACCGCGTGCGCACCGAGCTGAGCGAGATGGTCGGCCGCCTGGAGAGCACCAACCAGGACCTGACGTCCGTCCTCAGCAATACGGCGCACCAGCTCGGCAGCATCGAGACCAACCTCTCCGGCCAGGTGGGCACGCTGCGCGACGCGCTGGAGGCGGCGGCGCACGACACCAACGAGTTGCATGCGCTCCTCTCCGACCAGGTGAAGACGCTGCGCGACGTCTCCACCTACGTGCTGCGCGACATCGCCGCCATGGCCTCGCAGTTCGGCGAGCAGACGCAGGCGCTGACCGAGGTCACCTCGCGCCTGTCGCAGACCAACGAGCTGATGGAGGCCGGCCTCGCCGAGCGCCGCGAGGCGCTGGAGGCGATCGCCTCCGGCCTGGCGCAGCAGGTGGAAGCGGTGGAAGGCCGCCTCAACCGGCTCACCACCACGCTGTCGGAGACGCTCGGCACCGCGGAGGAGAAGATCACCGCCGTCGCCAACGCCGTGCGCCAGCGCAGCGAAGAGACCACCGCGCAGGCGAGCGAGGCGCTGACGCACGCAGCTCGCCGCCGCGCAGGAGGAGATCGCCACGTTCTCCGCCGAGCTCTTCCGGCTGGGCGAGAGCCTCGGCCGCGTGACCGAGGAATTCGACGCGCAGCGCCTCGGGCCGCATCACCGAGACGCTGCGGCTGCCGAGCAGCGCATCGCCGAGGTGGCGGAGACGGTCGCCCGCATGACGGAGGAGGCCGCCACCGGCTCCTCCGGCGCGCTTGCCGAGGCGCTTGCCTCGGCCGAAACCGCGCGTCGCAGGCGCTCAACACGGCGCTTGGCGACAAGGCCGAGGAGGCCGCGCGCAACGCCATCACCCAGTTCGAGACGATGCGGCTTGCCGCCGTGACCGAGGGCAAGCGCGCCGTGGAAGGCGTCGAAGCCACCCGCCTGGCGCTCGAGGCAGAAGGTGCGCGCAGGCGACGCAGGGCTCCGGCGACGAGCTTCGCCAGGCCACCGGCTCGCTCGTCGAAGAGGTGACTGCAGGCCGTCACGGAGGCGACGCGCCGCTTCGCCGGCACGGCCGACGATCTCCGCCGCGCCGCCCAGGACATGCAGCGCGAGCTCGACGCAGACGCGCGACGAGCTGCAGAAGGGCGTGCTGGAGATGCCGGCCGAGGCGCAGGAGGCGAGCCATCGCCATGCGCCACGCCATCACCGAGCAGATCGAGGCGATCAACGAGCTGTCGAAGATCGTCGCCCGCAGCGCCGGCGAGGCGATGGCTCTGCCGCAGCCGCGCGTCGCGTCCGCGGGCGCCAGCCTGCCGCCCGCCACCGGCCCGTCCGTTGCGCCGGCGCCGCGCAGGCCGGCAAGTCCGCGGCCCGCCGCGAAGCAGCCTGAGCCGACCCCCGCCGCCACGCCCGGTGGAGAAGCCCGCTGCGGCCGCGCCGCGCCGGTCCGCGGAGCCGTTCGGCAAGCCGACCGGCGCCAAGGCTGCCGAGACGATCGCCCTTGAGCCGAAGCCGGCGGCGCCTGCCGCGGCGAAGCGGCCCGGCAACGGCGAGTCGCGCGGCTGGGTCGCCGACCTCCTGCGCCGCGCCTCCACCGACGACGAGGCCGCCGCCCCGGCGCAGCCGCGAGAAGCCGGAAGGCGCCGCCGCCTCGCGCCAAGCGCTCGCCGGACAGGTGGTGGATTCGCTCAACTCGCTCTCCATCGACATCGCCCGGGCGATCGACCACGAGGCCTCGGTGGAGCTGTGGGACCGCTACAAGCGCGGCGAGCGCAACGTCTTCACGCGCCGGCTCTATACGCTGCACGGACAGAAGACGTTCGACGAGCTGCGCCGCAAATACGAGCACGACACCGACTTCCGCCGCGCCGTCGACAATTATATCGGCGACTTCGAGCGGCTGCTCGCGCAGGTCTCGAAAGACGAGACGGACCCGAGGTGTCGCGCAAATACCTGACCTCGGACACCGGCAAGGTCTACACCATGCTCGCCCACGCCGCGGGCCGGTTGAGCTGACCGGCGCTTAGGCGCTCACGAGATCGAAGGGCCCTCCGCCGCGAGGGCCCTTTTTCGTGGCCCGCATGGAGCGAAGCGCAATGCCGGGGCCGCATCGCGGCAGGCATGTCCGGACCCGGATTGCGCGGCTTCGCCGCTCCATCCGGGCTATGATCGTCGCTGCTAGTGAAACGCCCACGCGACGATGTCGGTGAACGCCAGGTCCATCGCCGCGTCGAGGGCCGCCACCATGTTGGCGTTGTCGCGGGCCGCAAGCCCCACGCCGTAGCGGAACACCTTGCGAGCGGATGACGCGGCCGTTGCGGTCGTCCATCAGCCGCACGGAGAAATCGACCACGGCCGCGTCGTTGGTCACCTCGAAGGCGCGCACGTCGAGGAGCAGCTGGTAGTCGATGAGGAGCCCCTGCCCCGGCAGCGCGGCGGCGCGGACGCGGCCGCTGTTCTGCAGCGTCTCCACCAGCCGCGCCTGCAGGAGCTTGGGCAGCCGGTCGCTCCAGGTGGCGCCCGGCAGATAGGCGTATTACGCCGGCGTGGGACGCGCCGCGATGCGGTCCGTGTCGAGCGCCCGAACGGTGGTCGGCTCCGGCACCAGCACCTGCGGCCCGCCGCGCGGCGCCTGGATGTCGCCCGGCGCGGTGAGGTCGTAGATGTCCTTCGGCGGGCCGGCGAGCAGCGTGGTGCAGCCGGCGAGCGCCAGCGCCATCAGCGGCGCCGCAAGGATTGCGGGGCGCGGCATGCGCAGATGCGCCAGTCTCGAAAATACCCCCGTCACACTGCCCCCAATCCTAGAGCAGCCATTCCGGCCGAGTTGCAATGGCTGCTCTATCCCCTTGTTGGAGCATGATCTTATCCGAAAACCGGTTCCCACTTTTCGGGATCATGCTCTAACGCCGCTGTCCGCCATATTCCGGCACGCGCTGCCCTCCGAGCAGGAACCCGGCGGGGTTCTTCTCCAGATCGGAGATCACGCGGTCCAGGCGGTTGATGGTCCGCTGCCCGTCGGCAGATCAGACTTTGAAGGTCGCGCAGGCCGCGGTCGCTGAAATCGGAGACCCCGCCGCCGACCTCGGCATCTGCGCGTTGAAATTGTCGGCCGCGGCGCGGATGGCGGCGAGCGTATCCGTCGCGTCCTGCATGATGCCGCCCGGCCCCTGCCCCGCCATGCTGTCGAGCTTGGTCAGCAGCGACTCCGCCCGCTCGCCGAGCGTGTCGAAGCGCTCCGAGACCGCGCGGGCATTGGCGACGATCTGGTCGATGTCGTCGCTGTTGTCGGACCGAGCGCCTTGGAGAAGCGCTCGATATTGTCGAGGGCGCGCGACACCTTCTCCGGATCGATCGCGGCGACCAGCGTCTCGGCCTTCTCGCCGAGCGCCGGCAGATGCTCGGAGAACGCCTCGGCGTTGGCCGCTGCGGCGCTCGGCATGGTCGACGAGCGGCCCGATGCGGTCGGCCTGCGCCGCCAGGCTCTCGGAGGTGGTGCGGATGCTCTTCAGCGTCGCGCTCACGTCCTCAGGATCGACGGCATCGAGCAGTGCCTCGCTCTTGCTGATGATGCCGTCGAGCTTCCCGGTCGCATCGGCGATTCCCTTTGCGGCGGCGGAGACGTTGCTGACGAAGCTGGCGACGTCGTCGGAGTTCTCCGCCAGCGCGCTGGTGAATTTCCGCATGTCGAGCACGGCCAGCGAGATGTCGTCGGAATTGTCGGAGACGGTGCGCTCCAGCGTCTGCAGCACCTCGTCGGCGCGCGACAGGATGGTGCGGGCGCCGGCCAGCAGGTCCTGCATGGAGGAGCGCGTGGCGATGATGGTGGGGCTGGCCTGCGCCTCCCAGATCGGCGGCAGCTGCGGCGAGCCGCCGGCCATCTCCACGTAGCCGACGCCGGTCAGGCCCTGGAAGCCGAGCGTCACCTGGGTGTCGGCCTTGATGGAGCGGCAGCGGCTTCACGCTGAGCCCGGCGACGCACCACGCTCGGCTTTTCCGGATCGAGGTCGAGCGTCTTCACCTCGCCAACCTTGATGCCGTTGAAGACCACCTGGCTGCCGACGCTGAGGCCGGTGATCGGATCCTCGAAGATCACGGTCAAGCGGCACCGTGGTGCCCTGGTCGGCGCCGCGCGCCAGCCAGTAGACGAACACGAAGCCGAGCGCGAGCACGACGAGCGTGAACGCCCCGATCATCGCTGTGTTGGCTTTGGTTTCCATAAAGCGCTACCCGAACGCCGCCCTGGCCCTTTCGCCCGCCGAAATAGCTCTTCACCCACGGATGGTCGAAACGCCGCATCGCGTCGAGGTCGCCCTCGACCAGCACCCGCTTCTCGCCGATGACCGCGATGCGGTCGACGATGGCGTGAAGGGTGTCGAGATCGTGGGTTACCATGACCACGGTGAGGCCTAAAGTGTTTCTGAGATCGGCGATCAGCGCGTCGAACTCCGAGGCGGCGATCGGATCGAGCCCGGCGGTCGGCTCATCCAGGAACAAAACCTCCGGATCGAGGGCAAGCGCGCGGGCGAGCGCCGCCCGCTTGATCATGCCGCCGGAGAGCTCGGAGGGATATTTGTCGAAATCCCACTCCTTCAGCCCCACCAGCTCGATCTTGATGCCGGCGAGCCCCTCCACAAGCTGATCCGGCAAATCAAGGAACTCGTGCATCGGGACTGCGACGTTCTGCGCAACCGTGAGCGAGGAAAATAGCGCGCCGAACTGGAAGAGCACGCCCCAGCGCCTTTCGAGCTCCTGCGAGGGACCCTGCGGCCACAGCGTGTGGCCGAACGCCTCGATCGTGCCGGCTTGCGGCCTGACCAGCCCGAGGATGGAGCGCATCAGCACCGATTTTCCCATGCCCGAGCCGCCAACGATGGCCAGGATCTCGCCGCGGCGCACTTCGATGTCGAGACCGTCCAGGACCGGCGGCCCGCCGAAGCCCACGGTGAGGCCGCGGACGCGGATGACCGGATCGCCGCGCCGTTGCGCGTTGGGGGCCATCAGAAGTCAATCGCCGCATAGAACATGGCGAAAATGCCGTCGACGACGATCACCATGAAGATCGCCTTGACCACCGAGGCCGTGGTGTGGCGGCCGAGCGATTCCGCGCTGCCCTCCACCGACATGCCCTCCGTGCAGGCGATCAGCCCGATGATGAGCGCCATGAAGGGCGCCTTGAGGAGGCCGCTGAACAGCGTGGAGAAATCGACCGCGTCCTGCAGCCGCTGGATGAAGGAGACCGGCGGGATATCCACGTAGAACCACAGCGTCAGCATGGCGCCGAACAAGGTGGAGAGATCGGCGAGGAAGCACAGAAGCGGCAGCACGATGATCAGCGCCAGCACGCGCGGCAGCACCAGCACGTTGACCGGATCGAGGCCCATGACGCGCAGCGCGTCGATCTCCTCGCGCATGCGCATCGAGCCGAGCTCCGCCGTGATGGCGCTGCCGGTGCGGCCGGCCACCATGATGGCGGTGAGGAGCGGCGCGACCTCGCGCAGCGACAGGATGCCGACGAGGTCCACGGTGAAGATGGTGGCGCCGAAAAACTGCAGCTGGAAGGCGCCCTGCTGCGCCACCACGCCGCCGATCAGGAAGGACATCAGTGCGACGATCGGCACGGCGCGCACGCCGGTGACCTCGATCTGCCGGGCCACCGCGGAGGCGCGGAAGCTCCGCGGGCGAGCCGAGGGTGGCGCCGAGCTCCTGCACGGTGCCGCCCAGGACGCGCAGGAGCCGCTTGCCGTCCTCGAGCACCGAAAGCACCGTCTCGCCGATATCCTCCAGAATGGTGTTTTTCGGCGGCCCGTGCTCCATCTCCACGGCGATCACGTCGCGCACGCGCTCCAGCAGCACCAGGCTGTGGCTTGTCGGCGCCGTGCCAGACGACCTTGCCGCCGTCCTCGGTGACGAAGTTGTATTCCAGCCGCGCCAGCAGGAAGGCGCCGGACGTATCGAGCGCTCCCGAGCTCGGAAAGATCGATGACGATCTGCTGCGTCTTGCGCTGGCGGACCGCGGCGACGAGGTCGGCGAGCCCCTTGTCGAGCTCGCGCGCCTTGTCGATCACCCAGCCGCCGACCGGCCGCAGAAGCATGCGGCTCTCGATCGTCGAAATAGTGCTGGATCGATGCATCCATGAAGTTGCCCGGTTCGCCGCCGACGACGCCCGGCTCATGCTAGCAGGATGCCGCCTCTGCATCTGTGGCTATTTCGCCCCACCGCCGCAAAGGCGGGGCGAACACCGCCATTTCGCAGCGAAAATAGCATGTGACGCGCGCCCGCCCGCCGGGATATTGCTCAGACCATGCAAGCAGCTAACGCGCATCTCCTCCCATGACACTCAAGGTCCGAGCCGAGATCGAGCGCTGGCCGATCGCCGGCACTTTCGTCATTTCGCGCGAGGCCATGACGGAGGTGCGGTGGTGACGGCGGAGGTGAGCGACGGCGCCGCCACCGGGCGCGCGGAATGCCGCCCCTACGCGCGCTACGGCGAGACGCCGGAGAGCGTCGTCGCGGCGATCCGGGCGGCGGCGCCCCGGACGTCACCGACCGCGAAGCGCTTCGCCGGCAAATGCCGCCGGGGGCAGCCCGCAATGCGCTCGACTGTGCGCTGTGGGACATGGCGGCGAAGCGCGACGGCGTGCCGGCCTGGAAGAGCGCCGGCCTGCAGCCGCTGAAGCCCGTCACCACCGCCTTCACGCTGAGCCTCGGCGACCCCGCCTCCATGGCCGAAGCGGCCCGCAAGGGAAGCTGGCCGATCTTCAAGGTGAAGCTCGGCGGCGAAGGCGATCCCGCCCGCCTCCACGCCGTCCGCGAGGCCGCGCCGCAGGCGCGGCTGGTCGTCGATGCGAACGAGGCGTGGAACGCGGAGAACTTCGCGCAGAACATGAAGGCCTGCGCGGAAGTCGGCGTGGAGCTCGTCGAGCAGCCGCTGCCGGCCGATTCCGACGCGCTGCTTAAGCGATGTCGAGCGGAGCGTCCCGGTCTACGCCGACGAGAGCGTGCACGTGGCGGGCGACCTCGACGCGCTCGAGGGCAAGTATGACGGCGTCAACGTCAAGCTCGACAAGGCCGGCGGTCTCACCGAGGCGCTCGACCTGATCGCGCGCCGCCCGCTCCCGCGGCTTCGGAATCATGGCGGGCTGCATGGTGTCCACCTCGCTGGCCGTGGCGCCCGCCTTCCTGATCGCGCAGCATGCCGACATCTGTCGATCTCGACGGGCCGCTGCTTCTCAGCCGCGACCGCCCGCACGGCCTGCAGCACGACGGCGCGGTGCTGCGAGCCGCCGCTTCCGGCGCTCTGGGGCTGAGCGATTTCAGCGCCATGGCCGACCGCGTCGAGAATGTGGCGAACTGAACGCGGCGCTGCCATTTTTCGGTAGCCTTTTCTAAAGCGTTTTCCGCGAATGTGCCGCCCGACCTTCAGTAATGCGTATGCGGGACGTGTGGCATGGCCGGGCGGGCAAACTTCGGAACGATCAGCGAAAGCGAATTCTCGGACCTTCTCGAGATGCTCTCCTCGACCACCAAGGGTCGCGCCTTCCTCGACGAATACCGCCGCCGTTTCCAGCCGGAGGACACCGTCGGCCTGCTCGATTCCATGCACCGCATCGAAGACTCGATGGACAGCGTGCGCGACCAGCTGCAGCCGGAGCGCATCGCCGAAGAGCTGCTGCACATCGCCATGTCGCTCGATTTCGCCATCGAAGGCGCCGAGATCGACCCGGAGGGCGACGAGACGGCGCGGCGCTTCGCGCTGGCCGACCGGGCACGCGGCGAGCTGAGGACGCTCGCGACGAACCTTTCCGGCGGCCCGGACGAGATCGCGCTGATCCACCCGACCAACAGCGCCGCCGCGGAGGCAGCCGGCTACCGGCTGCGCGACCCCGCCGAGCGATAGGCGCTGAGGCCCTCGGCGAGCATCTCGTCGCCGATATTGCCGCCCGACAGCACCACCACGATCGTCCGCCCCTCCACCTCGAGGCGACCGGCCAGCAGCGCCGCCAGCCCGACCGCTCCGCCCGGCTCCACCACCAGCCGCAGCTCGTCGAAGCAGAGCCCGACAGCGACCAGCGCCTCCGCGTCGCTGGCGGCCACCGCGCCGGCGAGCCGCCTCCTGTTGATCTCCCAGCCGATGCGCCCCCGGCTGGATCGCCAGCAGCGCGTCGCAGATCGAGCCGCTCTGCCGCGCATTCCGCTGC
Organism: uncultured Alphaproteobacteria bacterium; assembly: GCA_963801225.1. Classification (GTDB taxonomy): domain Bacteria; phylum Pseudomonadota; class Alphaproteobacteria; order Rhizobiales; family Afifellaceae; genus DASWJZ01. The sequence goes on along the minus strand of CAWDED010000011.1, from coordinate 222,686 downwards.
GGCGTGCCCGCTTTCAGCGAGCGGGCATAATCGTCGAAGCCCTCCGGCTCTGCGGCATAGACCTTGGCGGAGGGGAAACGCTCGGTGACGGCGAGCGCCACGCCGGCCAACAGGCCGCCGCCGCTGCACGGCACCACGACGATCTCCGGCATCACCCCGCGCGCGGCGCAATCGTCGGCGATCTCCAGGCCGACCGTCCCCTGCCCGGCGATCACGAAGGGATCGTTATAGGGATGGATGAAAGCCGCGCCCGTCTCCTCGGCGACGCGCGCGACCACAGCGTCGCGGTCCTGCGTCGCCCTGTCATAGGGAACCACCTGCGCGCCGCTCCGCTCCGTGCGCCGCCGCTTCGGCGCGGGGGCGTCGGCGGGCATGACGATGGTGGCGCGCGCGCCGACCAGCCGCGCCGCCTCCGCCACGCCCTGCGCATGGTTGCCGGAGGAGACCGCCACGACGCCGTTCTCGCGCCCCGCCGGGCCGAGCGCCTGCACGGCGTTCCACGCGCCGCGGAACTTGAAGGAGCCGGTGCGCTGCAGGCATTCCGGCTTCACGAAGACGCGCGCCCGGAGCCGCTCCGACAGGAACGGCGACCACAGAAGCGGCGTGCGCACCGCCTCCCCGGCGATGCGCTCGCGCGCCGCCTCGACGTCGGCCGCGGTGGGAATTCTGTCCATGGATTTCCCGGAGCTTCGACCGCCCGTCGATAGCCGACCGCGCCACGCCCGGCAATCGCCTCAACGGATGGGGTGGAGGTGGGACAGGAACTCCCCGACGCTCGCCTCCCAGCTGTAGCGAAGAGAGAACGTCCGTGCCGCGGCGTGCGACAATTCCAGCGCGGATAGCGCCGCCTCCCGCAGGTCGTGCGACAGCCGGCCGACATTCGGGTCCGTCAGGATGTCCTTCGGGCCGGTCACCGGAAAAGCCGCCACCGGCAGACCGGAGGCGAGCGCTTCGAGGATGACGTTGCCGAACGTGTCGGTGAGGCTCGGGAACACGAACACGTCGGCCGACGAATAGGCCTCGGCGAGCGCTTCGATCGGCAGGCGTCCCAGGAAGCGCGTGTCGGGATAGGCCTCTGAGAGCCTCGCGAAGGCCGGCCCGTCCCCGACCACCACCTTGGAGCCCGGAAGGTCGAGGCTCAGGAACGCCTCGATGTTCTTCTCCACCGCCACCCGCCCCACGCAGAGGAAGACCGGCCGCGGGAAGCCGAGATCGGCCCCCTCCCTCGGGCGGAACAGCTGGTGGTCGACACCGCGCTGCCAGATGCGAAGGTTGCGAAACCCGCGCGCCTCGAGGTCGGTCTTCAGGGATTCGGTCGGCACCATGCAGGCGGCGCCGGCATTGTGGAACCGCCTCATGAGACGCATAGGTCCAGCTGACCGGCACGCCGCATCGAAGGTTCACGTATTCGGGAAACTTCGTGCGGAAGCTCGTCGTGAACGGAATGCCGCGCCTGCGGCAGGCGCCGCAGCCGGCGTAGCCGATCGGCCCTTCGGTGTCGATGTGGACGTAGCGCGGTGCGTGCTCGTCGATGAGCTTCGCCGATCACCGATGGCGTTATCAGCGAAAGCCTGATCTCGCGGTAGCCCGGACAAGGAATGCTGCGGAACATGTCGGGCGGACGACCTTCGTCGTCACGCCCATCGCGTCGAGATGATCGACGTGCAGCTTCGACGTGATGGCGACGCCGTTGATCTGCGGCGGCCAGGCGTCGGTCAGGAACAGCAGCTCGTCGGCCATGACCGCTGCGCAGCTTTGCTCACGCCGCGACGGGTTCCCTGCGGCCGGCCTGCTTCGCGCCGAGCTCCAGCGTCTCGTCGGCCCAGCGGATGATCTCGAAGCGCCCGTCGTGGTGCTCCGCCAGCGCCGTGCAGCTTTCCACCCAGTCGCCGCAATTGTGGTAGGCGATGCCGAAATCGTCGTGCATCGCGGCATAGTGGATGTGGCCGCAGATGACGCCCTGCACCTCGTGCTCGCGCGCCTCGCGCGTCAGCGCCTCCTCGAAGGCGCCGATGAAGTTCACGGCGTTCTTCACCCTCACCTTCGCCCAGGAGGAGGCCGACCAGTAGGAGAAGCCGAGCCAGCGGCGCGCCATGTTGAGATAGGTGTTGGTGTGGAGCGCCAGGGCGTAGGCCCAGTCGCCGAAGAAGGCGAGCCAGCGCGCGTGCCGCACCACGATGTCGAACTGGTCGCCGTGGATGACCAGAAAGCGGCGCCCGTCCGCCGCTTCGTGGACATCGGTGTTGCGCACCTCGATGCCGCCGAAATGCGTGCCGATATAGTCGCGCAGGAACTCGTCGTGATTGCCCGGGACGTAGATGATGCGGGCGCCCTTGCGCGCCTTGCGCAGGAGCTTCTGCACCACGTCGTTATGCGCCTGCGGCCAGTACCAGTTCCGCCTCAGCCGCCAGCCGTCGACGATGTCGCCGACCAGGTAGATGGTTTCCGCGTCGTGGCAGCGCAGGAAATCGAGGAGCAAATCGGCCTGGCACCCGCGGGTGCCGAGATGCACGTCGGAAATGAACAGAGCACGCAGGTGGCGCACTGGCGGATCGGTGGACAACATCGAGTCCCCTATTTTCCGCCGTTACTCCCTGATTCTCTTTGCGTTTTTGTGACGGCCCCGCCTGACGAGACAGATATGGTTAAGGCGCCACCCGCCGACAGCGCCGAACGCGATGCGTCGCGTCACTGCAGGGGCGGTGCGGCGCGGCGGAAGGCGGCCGGGCTCGCGGGGTCGTCAGTGCGGCGTGTAGGAGCGCGAAAATCCAGGCGCCGGTGCTATTGCACGGACGTGGGCATCGGGCCGAAGCGCACCTTCACGCTGCCGGAGATCAGGTTCACATGCGACTGGGCTTCGCCGGAAAAGATGCCGTTGGCGAGCGGCCCGCCGCCCAGGATCGTGAAGAGGTCGCCATCCTGGGCCGCGATGTAGCTGTAGCCGAGGTTGAAGGTCGTTCGCGCGTTGGGCTTGTAGCTGGCGCCGGCCGAGAGCCAGAGGCGATTGCTGTCGGGCAGACGGAAATTGCGATTGCTGTCGTCGATCGGCGACAGCTCGTAACCTATGCCGCCGCGCACCGAGATGGCCGGGGTGAGATCGAGCTCCGCCCCGCCGGAGAAGAACCAGCCGTCATTGTAGTCGAAGTTCAGCGCCTCGTCGGTGCCCCCTGCACTGACCGTCACCGTCTCGAAGCGGCTCCAGTTGGACCATTCCGCCCCCGCCATGACGCGGAAGCGGTCGGTGATGTTCTGGCGGATGCCGACCGTCACGACGTCGGGAAGATCGAAGTCCGAGGCGGTAGCGGAGAGCGTTGCGCCGCCGCCGGTCGTCAGCGTGCCTTCGAGCGTGTGATTGATGCGCGAGCGATAGCCGACGCCGAGCGACGTTCCCGGCAGCGGCGTCAGCAACACGCCGGCGGTCAGGCCCAACGCCGTATCGTCGCCCCTCAGGTCGGAGATGCCGTGGCCGGGCAGGAAGATGGAGGTGTAGCGCGTGTCGAGATATTCGATCTGGGCGCCGAGCGCGACGGTAAGCCAATTGCTCAGTTGATAGGAGATGACCGGGTTGAAGTTGATCGAGAAGATCTGCGACGTGCCGGCGAACCCGATGGTCTTGATGAAGGAGGAATCGTCATAGGCCGTGGCCAGGCCGTAGGGGCCGTTTATGCCGATACCGAGCACGACGCGGTCGTTCACGCGGAACGCGCCGTAACCGGACGGGACGACGGCCGGGAGGCCGATATTTCCCTCGTCCGTGGCCGGCGGGAAATAAGTGATATCGGAGGTGGGCAGCACGCCGGTGAGGATGCCTTCCACCAGCAGGCCCTGGACCTCCGAAAGGGTCGCCGGGTTCCAGAACATGGTGCTGAGGTCGCCGCCGGCCGCGACGCCGGCATAGGCCGAGCCGGTTCCGTAGGTGCTCTGCTCGCGAATTGCGAAAGCGCCCGCATGCGCCAGCGACGTCAGGGTCATCGCAACAAGCGTCGCCGTCCCCCAGCGCAACGCACACCGAAATTGCCCGCTCATCGGCGACCCCTCGGAATTAGCCAGCCAAGCTTGGCGCCAATAATGCTCCGTAAGGTGGTGATTTGCCTTACCATTCCCTTAGCGCACCTGTTTTCCACATCCTTTCGCGTCGGGCCGCGCCACCTGAGGCGGCCAAGCGTGTCTTGCCGGCAACAGAAGCACACCCGCGAGCCGCGATTTGCCACGTTGGGAGCAATCCTTGATGGGCGTGCTTGCAATTGCCACGCCGGCGATGCGAATCAGGCGCATCGCCAACCAATCATCCGGGAAGCCGCCTGATGAAACTTGTACGTTACGGCCCGAAAGGCGCCGAAAAGCCTGGGCTGATCGATGCCGAAGGAACGATCCGGGACCTCTCAGGCGAGGTGGAGGACTTCCGTCCCGAGCTGATGACATTCGACCTGACGGCCCGGCTGTCGCGGCTCGATCCGGCGAAGCTGCCGGCGGTCAGCGGCAATCCCCGGCTCGGCTCTCCGGTGGCGCGCACCGGGCACTTCATCGCCATCGGGCTCAACTATATCGACCACGCCAAGGAGACCGGCGCGGCGATCCCGGCAGAGCCGATCATCTTCTCCAAGGCGCCGAGCTCGCTCTCCGGCCCGGACGACGACGTGATCATTCCGAAGGGATCGCAGAAGCTCGACTGGGAGGTGGAGCTCGCCTTCGTCATCGGCAAGCGCGTCTCCTATGTGGACGAGGCCGACGCGCTCGGCTGCGTGCTCGGCTACACCATCTGCAACGACGTGTCGGAGCGCTTCTGGCAGATCGAAAGCACCGGGCAGTGGATCAAGGGCAAGAGCGCACGAGACATTCGGTCCGCTCGGGCCGTGGCTCGTGACGCCCGACGAGGTCGGCGACCCGCAGAACCTCGACATGTGGCTCGACGTGAACGGCAAGCGCATGCAGACCGGCAACACCAAGACCATGATCTTCGGCGTCGCGCACCTGGTCTCCTACCTCTCCGGCAAGATGGTGCTGGAGCCGGGCGACGTGGTGACGACCGGCACGCCTCCCGGCGTCGGGCTCGGCATGAAGCCGCCGGTCTGGCTCAACGCCGGGCGACGTGGTGGAGCTGTCTGTCGAAAAGCTCGGCAAGCAGCGGCAGAAGGTCGTGCCTTACGGCGGATGATCGCTATCTTGCCCTTCGTGCCGTCAGCTCTAGCGAGGCTCACATGATCCCCTTCTTCGTCCTCATCAAATGCAAGCTCGGCTCGTCCTACCAGGTCGCCACCGACATCGCCGACGCCGAGATCGCGTCCGAGATCTACTCCACCGCCGGCGACTACGACCTTCTGGTGAAGTTCTACATCGAGCCCGGCGGCGACATCGGCCACTTCGTCAACGAGAAGCTGCACGTCATCCCCGGCATCGTGGACACCAAGACGATCGTCACCTTCAAGGCATTCTGAGAGGGTAGTCCGGATGGAGCGGCAAAGCCGCGCAATCCGGGACACGCCGCAGAAATTGGCCCAAGCCGATCCCGGATCTCGCTTTGCTGCATCCGGGCTACAGCATCACACCGGCGCGGCCGGCGTCGCCTTGCGCTGGCGCTTGCGCTGCAGGCCGAGCCGGCGCTCGCGCCAGATGATGAAGATGCCTGCGCCCACGACGATCGAGCCGCCGAGGACCACGCTCGGCGTCGGCACCTCGGAGAACAGCAGGTAGCCGAAGGCCACGCCCCACAGCATCGACGCATAGTCGAACGAGGCGACCGTCGCCGCGTCGGCATAGCGATAGGCGGTGGTCATCAGGATCTGCCCGACCCCGCCCAGCAGCCCGACGGAGACGAGCAGCGCCGCCTCGGTCGGGCTCGGCAGCACCCAGCCGAACGGCAGCGAGACGCAGCGACAGCACCGAAGCGCTCAGCGCGAAATAGAGCACGATGCTCGCAGTCGTTTCCGTGCGCGTCATCGACGCGGATGGCGATCGCCGCGTTGGCCCCGCAGAAGGCACCGAACAGCGCGATGACCGCACCGAACAACGCCAGCCCTTGCGAGCGGCCTTCCATGAACAGGGTGAAGCGCGGCCACAGGATGACCACGACCCCGACGAAGCCGATCGCCACCGCCGACCAGCGATAGATACGCACCGTCTCGCCGAGAACGATGGCCGCCAGCGCCACGACGATGATCGGCGAGGCGTAGCCGATCGCCATCTGCTCCGGCAGCGGCAGGTAGCGCAGCGAGACGAAGCCGGAGGCCATGGCGAGGAGCCCCATGATGCCGCGCGTCACGTGCCGCCAGGGCCGCTCCGTCCTCAGCGCTGCGACGATCTCGCCCTGCCACAGGAGCATGCAGGCAATTGGGATGATCGCGAAGAAGGAGCGCGCGAACACGATCTCGCCCGGCGGAATGCGTCCGGTCACTGCCTTCACGCAGACCAGCATCAGCGTGAAGACGACGGTGGAGGCGATCTTGAGCGCGATGCCGCGGCCGGGGTTCATTCCCTGCGCCTAGCACGCGCGCCGGCGGCGCACGAGCACCCGCCGCCGCGCCCACACCGGGGATGCATGCGGGGATCAGCCCTTCGCCGCTTGGATCGCCTCCCAGATGCGCAGCGGCGTCGCCGGCATGTCGATGTTGCGGATGCCGTAGGCGCGATAGAGCGCATCGACGACGGCGTTCATCACCGTCGGCGTCGCGCCGATCGTGCCGGCCTCGCCCGCTCCCTTGATGCCGAGCGGGTTGTTCTTGCACGGGATGTTTCGCGTCTCGAAATGGAACGAAGGCAAGTCGTCGGCGCGCGGCATCGCGTAGTCGGTGAAGGCGGCGGTGATGAGCTGGCCGTCCGGATCGTAGACGGTGCTGCTCCATCAGCGCCTGGCCGATCGACTGCACCACGCCGCCATGCACCTGGCCCTCCAGCAGCATCGGGTTCACCGTCGCGCCGAAATCGTCGACGATGGTGTAGCGCACGATCTCGGTCTGCCCGGTCTCCGGGTCGATCTCCACCTCGCAGACATGCGTGCCGTTCGGGAAGGTCGGCTGCTTCGACTTGTATTCCGCGATCGCCGTCAGCTTCGACTTGTCCTTGGCGCGCGCGGCGAGGTCGGCGTAGGTGATGCTGCGGTCGGTGCCGACCACGCGCGCCGTGCCCCCGACCAGCTCGATGTCGCCCGACGCCGGCCTCCAGCTCGTCGGCGGCAAGCTCCTTCAGCTGTTCGCGCCAACTGGTCGGCGCCTTTGGCCGACCGCCGGCGCGCCGATGGGGATGGAGCGCGAGCCGCCCGTGCCGCCGCCCGTCTCCAGGAAGTCGGTGTCGCCCTGCACGACGTTGATCTTGTCGTAGTCGAGCCCGAGCGGCTGCGGCGGCGAACTGCGCGTAGGCGGTCTTGTGCCCCTGCCCGTTCGACTGCGTGCCGATATGCACGCTCACGCGTGCCGTCCGCCTCCAGCACCAGCTTCGACGTCTCCGAGCCGGCGAAAGCGCAGATCTCGACATAGGTGCAGACGCCCGAGCCCGCGGATACGGCCGCGCGACTTCGCCTCCTCCAGCCGCTTCTCGAACGTGCCGGCCTCCGCGACCGTCCAGCGCCTTGTCCAGATGCGCGGCGAACTCGCCGGTGTCGTAGACGTTCCCGGAGGGTGTCTTGTAGGGCATCTGCTCCGGCTTGATGAAATTGCGGCGGCGGATCTCGGTCGCCGAAAGCCCCATGACGCGGGCCGCCTCGTCCATCAGCCGCTCCACCAGGAACGCCGCTTCCGGACGGCCGGCGCCGCGATAGGCATCGGTTGGAACGGTGTTGGTGAACACGCCGTTGCACACCACGTGGACCGCCTGGATGTCGTAGACGCCGGTCGCCATGACGATCGCGAACCACGGGATGAGGGCGCCGAACTGATTGAAATAGGAGCCCATATTGGCGTCGAAGGCGATGCGCATGGCAGTCACCTTGCCGTCCGCGTCGAGCGCGAAGGCGCCTTTCGTCACGTGGTCGCGCCCGTGCGCGTCGGCGAGGAAATGCTCGTTGCGGTCCGACACCCATTTCACCGGCCGGCCGAGCGCGCTTGCGCCGCCTTCACCGCCAGCGGATATTCCCGGTAATTGAAGCCCTTGGTGCCGAAGCCGCCGCCCACGTCCGGCGTGATGACGTGCATCTTCTCCGGCTCGATCTTCAGCACCGCGCACATCGCATCGCGCATGCCGAACACGCCCTGCGAGCCGACCGTCACCGTGTAGCGGTCAGCCGCCTTGTCGTATTCGGCGACGACTGCCGCGCGGCTCCATGTAGTTGGTGACGATGCGGTTGTTGACGATGGAGAGCTCGGCCACCTTGTCCGCAGACGCGAACGCGCTCTGTCGACCGCGTCCTGATCGCCCAGCGCATAGACGAAAGCCAGGTTGCTGCCGCGCTCGGGCCAGACGAGCGGCGCGTCCGGCGCCGAGCGCGCGCGCCGTATCGGTGATGGTCGGCAGCGGACTCGTAGTCCACCTCGATCAGCTCGGCCGCCGATCTGGCGGCCTCCTCGTCGTCCGCCACGATGAAGGCGATGGCGTCGCCGACATGCCTCACCGTGTCGCCGCAAAGCACCGGATAGGGCGGAACAACCACCGGGTCCTTCGCGGGCCCCTGCGCCAGCGATGGCATGTCGGCCAGGTCGGTCACGTCGGCAGCGCTCCACACGAGGTGCACGCCGGGCGCCTGGCGGGCGGCCGACAGATCGCCGACCTTGATCTTCGCATGCGCGGCGGAGGATCGAAGCACATAGGCCGCGAGCGCGCCGGGAGGCGTGAAGTCGGCGGTGTAGCGGCCCTTCCCGCGGATCAGCGACCCGTCCTCGATGCGGCGCGGGGAAGCGCCCATTCCGAACTTCGGCGGAGCGGCAACAGTCATGGGTGAGTGTCCTGAAGTGGAGACGCCGGAATATGAATGGACCGGCCAAACGGCCGGCTCACGGCCCATCTTCTGGCACATCCCGCCGCCGACGCCAACCGGCGGTTTTCCGCACTTCCGCTCCTGGCTGACCGCTCTTTCGACGGGTTTCTCAGGACCAGATGAGATAGGCCACGATCATCAAGACCACGACAAGCGGAATGCCGATGAACAGCACCCACATGTTCATGCGCCTGCGGTCGCCTTGCCGGGCCTCGGTCTCGTTCAGCTCCTGGGCCATGCGCTCTCCACGGGTCTTCAGCGGAGTCAACCGCCGGAACCGACGAGAGTTCCCTCTGGAGCGGGTCGGAAGCGCCGCTTTCCCGCCTCCTGCCGCGGTCGCAGCACGGTCAGCCCGTGATGATGGAGCTTGAAGCAGAGCGGCGAATCCAGCGAGACGATCTCGCCGTCGACGGACGCCTGGATCGTCGGGGAATCCACGACGATTTCCACCTCCTTGGCCTGCCACTGCTCCAGCAGCGGGTTATCGGAGGTGTCTCCCACGCCCATCTGGGCGGCGACCTGCATCAGGTGCTGCCATCGTCGCGACAGCGTGATGTAGACGCCGAACCGGCCCTGCCGCGGGTTGTCGGCATAAGGCAGATGCCACGGGCCAAGCGGGTTGTTGGTGACGAGGATCGCCGCCGTGGACCGCTGCAGGACCTCGTTGTCGACCTTCACCTGAAGGGCCAGGCGCGGCGGCCGTCTGATCACTCGCCAAAGCGCCTGGCCGCTCGCCCAGATCTTCCCGAGACGCGATCCGTAGGTGAGCCGCTCGCGCGTCCGGATCATCTTGGGATGCAGGCCCAACGCCACGTGGTGGACGAAGAAGCGGGCGTTGACCTCGCCGATGTCGACGTCGACTTTCTCGGCGGTCGCCAGCGCCTCGGCTGCGGCAGCCGGCTGGAGCGGGATGCCCAGCGAGCGAGCGAACAGATTCATCGTGCCGAGCGGCAGGATGCCGAGGGTCAGGCCGCTTTTTGCCGCCGCGGCGGCCGCAGCGGATATCGTGCCGTCGCCGCCGCCGGCGATAACGGCATCGCAGGCCTTTTCCTCGCAGATACGCTCGATCGCCGCGACGGCCTCACCGCCGGAGAGAACCTGCAAGTCCACGTCGTGGCCGTGCGCCCGGAAGATATCCGCAAGCTCCGCCGCAACCTCTTGCGGGTCAGAGCCGCGCAAAGTGCCGGAGTTGCGGTTGAGCACGAGCTTCAGATGCATGCGACCACGATCTCCAGGACGGGACCCCTCGCACGGCGCGGGATCGAGCGCCGGCAGCTAGAATATCAGCCACGCTTCGGCAAGCCGACAAAACGCGGACAGGCGGCTAAACGTTCCACGCCGCATTTCCATAAGGCTCGCCTGCCCCGTGCCGGTGCATAAAGCCAAGGCAATTCTTGCTCCGCCGCCCTACCCGCCTTGAGCGCCCTTTCGGCTCATCTGCCAGAATGCCGCGAAGCGTGGCCGGCAGTTTCGGCTTGACCCGAGGGGGGCAATCGCCATAGGTCCGTGCAAACGTTTGCGCGGACCCAACCGCACGAAACCGCGACGGGAGGACTGAGTGACGAAGCGCACGTCCGTGCGGTACGGCGACCGTTCCGGATTCGGGTCGCGCCATGCTTGAGGTGCGCGGCCTCTGCAAGCATTTCGGCGGTATCCGCGCCGTCGACGATTGCTCCTTCACGGTCGAAAAGGGCTCCATCACCGCCTTGATCGGCCCCAACGGCGCCGGCAAGACCACCGCCTTCAACTGCATCTCCAAGACGCTTGCCCCAACCTCCGGCGAGGTCTGGCTGGAGGGCGAGCGCATCGATACGCTGCGCCCGCACCAGGTGACGCGCCGCGGGCTCAGCCGCACCTTCCAGATCAGCCGCAACCTGGAAGACCTGAGCGTGCTGGAAAACCTCGTCGTGCAGTCGCGCATCGGCCACTGGCGCGAGCTGTTCGGCCCGGCCATCGGCGCCGCCGAGCAGAGGAAGGCGCTGGATATCCTCGAGTTCCTCGGCATCACGCGGCTTGCCGACGAGGAGACGCGCAGCCTCTCCTACGGGCAGAAGAAGCTCATGGATTTCGGCGCGCTGCTCATGTCCGACCCGAAGATCATCCTGCTCGACGAGCCGGCCGGCGGCGTCAATCCGCGGCTCCTGGCGAGATCGTCGAGCGCATCCGCGAGCTCAACGCGGCGCGGCCTGACCGTGCTCATCGTCGAGCACAACATGGAGCTCGTCATGAGCCTCTCGCACAAGGTGGTCGTCATGGCCTTCGGCCAGGTGATCGCGGAGGGAACGCCGAACGAGGTGCAGGCGAACCCGCAGGTGCTGGAGGCCTATCTCGGCGGCGGCGAGCAGGCGCGTGGAGGCGGCCGGCCATGCCTGAGCTTCTGGAAGCCCGCAACGTCGTCGCCGGCTACGGGCGCGGCCCCGACATCCTGCAGGGCGCGTCGCTCACCGTGCGCAAGGGCCAGTCGCAATGCATCATCGGCCCGAACGGCGCCGGCAAGTCGACGCTGCTGAAGGCGATCGCCGGCCTGCTGCCGCATCCGCCAGGGCGAGATCCTCTTCAAGGGCGAGCGCATCGACGGGCTGCGGCCGGACCAGATCCTGCGCAAGGGCATCTGCTTCGTGCCGCAGGAGCGCGCGCTCTTCCCCAAGATGACGGTGCGCGAGAACCTGCGCATGGGCGGCTACATCCTGAGCGACCGCGCGGAGCTCGAGCAGCGCATCGAGGAGGTGCTGAAGCAGTTCCCCATCCTGCGCGAGCGCGCCCACCAGCATGCCGGCACGCTGTCGGGCGGCGAGCAGCAGATGCTCTCCATGGCGCGCACGCAGATCGTCAAGCCCGACATCGTCATGCTCGACGAGCCCTCGCTGGGGCTGGCGCCGAAGATCGTCGGCCAGATGTTCGAGATCGTCGACATGCTCACGCCAGCGCGGCATGACGGTGATCTCGGTCGAGCAGAACGCCATCATGGGGCTGAAGCACGCCGACTGGGGCTCGGTGCTCGATCTCGGGCGCACGTTGTTCGACGGCCCGGCGGGGGAGATCCTGAACGATCCGCGCATCCAGGAGCTCTACCTCGGCAAGGCCGCGGCTTAGGGCCAGGAGCGGGAACTGACGATGACCGCATTCGATCACTCAGCGCGACCGGCGACCACACTCAACCTCCCGCTCGAGGTTAGGGAAATCGCATGTGGAAGCCCTCATCCTGAAGTGCGAGCGCAGCGAGCCTCGAAGGACGAGGGCGAGGGCACGGCGCCGGTGGTGTCGGGCCCTGGATGCGCCGAAATCCGTCGCCGGTGGTTCGAGGCTTCGCGCCAGCGGCGCTCGCACCTCACCATGAGGGGGGATGAGAGCGCTAAATGCGATCGCCCTCCTCGCCAGGGGGAGGCCGGTGCCGCTGCCGCCGACACCATCTGCAACGCAAGCTTTGGGGACGAACGATGAGCCAGATCATCCAAGTCGCCATCCTCGGCCTGGCGCTCGGCGGCGTCTATGCGCTGATGGCCTCCGGCCTTACCCTCATCTTCGGCGTCATGCGCATCGTCAACCTGGCGCACCCGATCATGATCATCGGCGGCGCCTTCGTCAGCTACTGGCTGTTCCAAAGCCCTACGGCGTCGACCCGATCCTCTCCATGCCGATCGCCTTCGCCGTGCTCTTCTGCGTGGGGCTGGTGCTCTACAAGCTGGTCTTCGAGAAGGAGGCGGCGAACGCCAAATATTCCGAGATGACGGTGCTGCTCACCTTCGGGGTGGCGCTATGCGGCGACGGGCTGCTCTCCACGCTCTTCACCAACACGCAGCGCGGGACCACGCCGAGCTACGGCGCCGACGCCTTTTTCATCGGCGACATCTTCATTCCCAAGGGCCAGCTCTATGCCGGCATCGTCTCCATCGTCATCATCGGCGCGCTCTATCTCTTCCTGCGCTACACCCGCTTCGGCTACGCCATCCGCGCCACCACGCAGAACCGCTCCGCCGCGCAGCTCATGGGCGTGAATGTCGGCTTCGTCTCGCCTCATCACCTTCGGCATAGGCCTGGGGCTCGCAGGCGCCGCGGGTTCGCTCATCAGCTTCATCTGGCAGTTCTTTCCGGCCAAGCACTGGGAGTGGATCGCCGTCCTCATGTCGCTCGTCGTGCTCGGCGGCATGGGCAAGCTGCACGGCGCGATCGTGGCGGCGCTCCTGCTGTCGGTCATCGCCGCGTTCGTGCAGGACCTATATCGGCCCGAGCTGGTCGCTCCTCACCTTCTACCTGGCGCTGTTCGTCATCCTGCTGATCCGGCCGCAAGGGCCTGTTCGGCGACAAGATCGAGGAAGCCTGACATGGCCGATCTCGACGTCAGCGGCGTCCTCGACGCCCGCAAGGACTACAACCAGCGCATTGCCGCAAAGCGCAGTGTCGAGCGGCCGACCTGGCTGCCGCTGACGATCGTCGCGGTGCTGCTCGTCATCCCTGCCCTGCAGTTCGTCGGCGGCTTCAATTACGAGCTGCACATGCTGCTCTACATGATGATGTATGTGGCGATGGCCTCCAGCTGGAACATCCTCGGCGGCTATACCGGCTACATCTCGCTCGGCCACAACGTCTTCTTCTGCATCGGCGGCTATGTCTCCGGCATGATCCTCGCGCATTTCGGGGATCTCCACCATCATCACCGCGCCGCTCGCCGGTATCGTCGCCGCATTGTTCGGTTTCCTCATCGGCCTCATCACGCTGAGGATGCGCGGGCCGACCTTCATCATTTCGTCGCATCGCGCTGCTGATGGTGGCGCGCATCCTCTTCGACAATTGGCACTTCGTCGGCGGCTCGAACGGCATCACCCTGCCGCAGCTCGACACTGACGGCGCAGTGGATCAAGCTCCCCTACTACTACGCCTTCCTGGCGATCATGGTGGTGACGGTCTACGCCTCCTACCGCATCAAGCACTCGAAGTTCGGGCTGCATCTCAGAGCCATCAGCCAGGACGAGGTGAAGGCGGAGAGCGCCGGCATCAACACCCGCCTCTACAAGTCGGTCGCCTTCGCCATCTCGGCCTTCTTCGTCGGAATGGCCGGTGCGATCTGGGGCGAATACCTGACCTATATCCGCCCGTCGATCTTCCTGGTCCTGCTGATCGCCGCGCAGATGGTGCTGATGTGCATCCTCGGCGGCAAGGGCACGGTCGCCGGGCCGATCATCGGCGCCGTCCTCATCATCGCCTTCAACGAATCCTGCGTGACCTTCTTCGGCTCCAGCCCGATCAACATCCTCGGCACCGGCCTCATCATGGTGCTGGCGCTGATGTTCTTCCCCAACGGCATCGTCGGCACGCTGGCGCAGAAGAAGAAGCTGCCGCGCTTCCTCAACTGGGATTAGACCAGACATGGCGGAGCTCGTCCTCTACAACGCGCCGCAATCGACCTGCTCGCAACGCGTCCGCTTCGTGCTGAACGCCAAGGCGCTGCCCTTCGAGGAGGTGAAGCTCGACCTCTTCGGCGGCGACCAGCTGAAGCCCGACTACCTGACGATCAATCCGAACGGCGTGGTGCCGACGCTGGTGGATGCCGGCGAGCCGGTCACCGATTCCGCCGTCATCATGGAATATCTCGACGAGCTTCTATCCCGAGCCGACCGCTTCAGCCCGACGGATGCGCTCGGCGTGGCGCGCATGCGCTCGCTCATGCGCTTCATCGACGAGGTGCCGACGCCGGCCGTGCGCGTGCCCTCCTACAACCTCGCCTTCCTGCCGCACTTCCAGGCGATGAGCGAGGAGGAGTTCCTTGCCGTGGCGGAATCGAAGCCGCTCCGGAAGGAGTTCCTGCTCAAGATGGGCCGCACCGGCTTCCCCAAGGCGGAGATGAACGCGGCGCTCGACCGGCTCTCACGCGCCGTGAAGCGCATGGACGAGGCGATCGAGGCAAGCGGCGGCCCGTGGATGATGGGCGCCGCGATGACGCTCGCCGACATCGCCATGATGCCCAACATCGTGCGCATGGACGACATCAATCTCGGCCATCTGTGGGAGGGACGCCCCAACATCCCGCGCTGGCTGGAGCTGGTCCGCGCCCAGCCGGCCTTCAAGCCCACCTACTATTTCGGCGCGCTGCTGACGGAGAAATACCCGCACCTGGCGGAGCTGAAGAAGGCGGGGTGAGGCCGCCTACCCTCTCCCGCGGGAGAAGGTTTTCCTCGCCTGCCTCACGGATCATCAGAACCGGCTCGCCGAGAGCGCGCTTGCGAGCTCCGCATCGGCCTTGTCCAGCCCTTCTCCCAGCGCCAGCTTCGCGCCAAGCTCAGACAGCGCCGGCGACATCTGGATGCCGTAGCCGCCCTGCCCCGCGTACCAGAAGAAATCCGGCACGCTGGAATCGAAGCCGACCACCGGCAGACGATCCGGCACGAAGGTCCTGAGCCCCGCCCACGTCGCGGCCGGGCGAGCGCGCGGCACGATCGTCGCCGCGTGGAAACGCTCCAGCGCCAGCGCGACGTCGATATCCTCCGCATAGGCGTCGCATGGCTCCGAGGGGGTCTCCTCCGAGAGGCTGACCATGAGCGCCCCGGCGTCGGGCTTGAAGTAGAAGCTCTCGTCGGCCGGCAGCATGGCGGGAAGGACGGGGAGATGCGCCGCAAGCTCCGGCGGCAGGCCGATGGTGGCGGCGGTGCGGCGCTTCGGCATGAGTCCGACGGGCCGCGCACCGGCGAGCCCCGCCACCCGGTCGGCCCAGGCACCGGCGGCGTCGACGATCGTGCCGCAGGCGATCTCGTGCCCGCCGGCCCGGACGCTCCATCCGCTACCGCTCCGCTCGATGCGCTCCACCGGCGCGCCCGTGAGCACCTTGCCGCCGCTGCGCCTGACAGCGCGCGCAAAACCCTGCAGCAGCGCGTTCGGGTCGAGGTCGAGCACGCCGGGCTCGATATAGCCCGCCACTGCGATGCCCGGGCGCATCAGCGGGCAGCGCTTGACCACTTCCTCCGCGGTCAGCCAATCCACACGCGTCACTGCGGCCGCCATCTCGAATTCCGCCTCGAGCTTGGCGCGCTGCTCCTCATGGGCGTAGACGACGGAGCCGCGCAGGCGCGACAGCGGCGCCTCGGAGAAGCCTTCCGGCGGCGCCTCGAAGAACGCGCGGCTCAGGCCGGTCAGGCGGCGGACCTCGGGCGGGCCGTAGGCCTCCACCAGCAGCGCCGCCGAGCGCCCGGTGGCATGCGCGCCGAGATGCTCCTCCGCCTCCGCCACGATGACGCGCGCGCTGCCCGCCAGCCGCGCCGCGATGCTCACGCCGGAAATGCCGCCGCCGATGACGAGAATGTCTGCCGTCTCACGCATCCCGCTTCTTATCGCAGAGTGAAGAGGATCGCGACACCGGCGGCGTAGACCGCGATCACCGCCCAGCTGTCGAAGCCGAGGCCGCCGAAATGGCGGTTCCGCCGCTCCGCCAGGCCGGCGATGTAGATCAGCGTCAGCATGGCGCCGAGCAGCGCCCCGAAGGTGGCGAAGGCGCCGACATGGTTCAGCACCGGCCCGCCCGGATAGGCGGCGTCGATCAGGAAGATCAGCGCGATGTCGAAAATGTTGGCGCCGAAGATGTTGGAGAAGGCCATCACGTAGCGCCTGAGCCGCACCGCGGCGATGACGGTGGCGATCTCCGGCAGCGACGTCGAGGCGGAGGTGAAGATGGCGCCCATGAAGCTTTCGCCGAGGCCGGTCTGCTCGGCCAGCGCGTCGCTCGTCTGCGCGATCGTGTAGCCGGCCGCCAGGATCACCGCCGCCGTCAGCCCCACCATGATCGCGGCGGCGGCGAGCGACATGCGCGGCGCCTCCTCGGGCATGATGCCCTCGTCCTCCTCCATCAGCGCCCGGCCCGCCCGCTCCTGGTAGCGCGACAGCGCGGCATAGCTCGCCACGACGCCGACCAGCAGCGTCAGCGTCCAGGCGCCGACGCCGAGCAAGGACCGGTCGCCGACGGTGATCGCGGCGGCGACGATGCACAGCAGCATGGCGGAGAACACCGCCTCCAGCAGCAGCATCTGCGAGGGCGCCGAGGCGGTGATCGGGCGGCGCCGCAGCACCGCGTCGCCGATCGCCAGCACCACCACCTGGAAGGCGATGCTGCCCAGAATGTTGTTCACCGCCAGCTTGGCGTTGCCGTTCGCCCCGGCGGAGACGGAGACCGCCGTCTCCGGCAGCGCCGTGATGAAGGAGAGGATGAGCAGACCGGCCAGCGCCGCGCCGATGCCGGTGTGCTCGGCGATCGCATCGGCGGCTCCGGCGAGCCGCGGCCCGGCCAGCCAGATGGCGCCCGCCGCCAGCAGGAAGATCAGGATGTTCGCGGCAAGCGGCAGCTGAGCGGCATCGAAGAGGACCATGGCGCCCGAATCGGCTCCCGGCTGGTTAAGCCCGATCCGGTATGACGCCCCTCATGCTTAGGTGCAATGCGATGGCGGGCTGAGCCCGCGCCAACGCACTCCCTCATGGTGAGGCGCGAAGCCTCGAACCATGGGCAACACGGCTATGCGTTCCCATAGCGCCGCCGTGCCAACGCCCTCGTCCTTCGAGGCTCGCTGCGCTCGCACCTCAGGATGAGGGCTTTCTCTGAGCTCTTGAACCGCGCCCGCCTCAGCGCGACATCCAGCCGCCGTCGACGCTCACCACCGAGCCGTTGACGTAGCGCGCCGCCGGCGAGGCGAGGTAGACCGCGGCGCCGGCGATCTCGTCGGGTCGGCGAAGCGCCCGGCCGGGATGCGCGCCAGCAGCTCTTTCATGCGCCCCTCGTCGGCACGCAGCGCCTTCGTGTTTTCCGTCGTGACGTAGCCCGGGGCGATGGCGTTCACGGTAATCCCGCGCGCCGCCCATTCGTTGGCGAGCGCCTTGGTGAGCCCGACAACGCCGTGCTTGGCGGCGGTGTAGGCGGGCACGCGGATGCCGCCCTGGAAGGAGAGCACCGAGGCGATGTTGATGATGGAGCCGTTCCCGCGCTCCGCCATCTTGCGCGCCGCCGCCTGCGACAGGAGCCATACCGCGTCGAGGTTGACGGCCATGGTCGCGCGCCAGTCCTCCCAGGCGAAATCCAGCGCTTCGCCGCGCAGGATGATGCCGGCATTGTTGACGAGGATATCGAGCCCGCCGAGCCGCCCCTCGGCGTTGGCGACAAGCTGAAACAGCTCGCCCTTGGACGAGGTCGGCAGGTCCACCTGGAGCACTTCCGCCCGGCGGCCGAGCGCCTCGATCGCGGCGACGGTCTCGTCGGCGTCGCGGCTGTGCACGGTGACGGCCACATCGGCGCCGCACGCGGCAAGGGCCTTGGCGATCGGCAGCGCCGATGCCGGCGGCGCCGCCGGTCACCAGGGCGCGGCTTCCCTCAAGCGAAAATGACGAGGGGCCGATCATTCCTCCTCCGGAACTTCCAGGCCGGAGGGCATCTCTTTGTTTTCCGGCTTCAGCGTCACACCCGCGCCGAAGGCCGCAGTCTCCAGCAGCGCTGCGAAATCGAGCTGCAGGTAGGCCTCCGGATCGGGCCTTCGCTGCGCCGCGCCGAAATGCACCTGCAGCGCCTCCCGCGTGGCCGCCGTGGAGGGCATCGGCACGTCGAGCTCGCGCCCATGCGCGAGGCCGAGATCGAGGTCCTTCCTGAGCAACGCCGGCGTGAAGGTCGTGGTCCAGTCGAGATTGACCAGCGCATGCGACTTGTAGCGCGTGAACATCGACCCCATGACGGAGTTGTTCATGAAGTCCAGGAAGGAGTGGCGCGGCACGCCCGCCTTCTCCGCCAGGAGCGTGATCTCGATGAGGTTCTGCGTGACGACGCCGAGCATGACGTTGTGGGCGATCTTGCAGATGCGCGCCAGCTCGCCCTCGCCGACATAGGACGAGCCGTGCCCGGCGATCGTCTCCAGATAGGGCTTCACCACCTCGTAGGTCTCTTCCGGCCCGGAGACCACGCAGGAGAGCTTGCCCGCCTTCACGCACTTGCCGTTGCCGGAGACGGGCGCGGAGAGAAACGCCGAGCCGAGCGCCTCGATGCGGCCGCGAAGATCCTGCGATTCCTCCACGCCGATGGACGAGCAGTCGACGATGATGCGCGGCACCGGCCGCGACTTGCCGTTCACCACGCCGGCCTCGCCGAAGATCACCTGCTCCAGGTCGGAGCCGGTCGACACCATGGTGAAGAGGATGTCGCGGTCGGCGAGATCGGCGGGCTTGTCGACGATCGTGGCGCCCTTGGCCGCCAGGGGCTCGGCCTTGGCCTTCGTCCGGTTCCACACCGAGACGTCGTAGCCGCCCTTAACCAGCCGCTCGGCCATGGGGTAGCCCATGCGCCCCATGCCGATCCAGCCGATCCGGTGCTTGTTCTCTTGCATAATGATGCCCCTTGCAGGTCTTGCGTCCGTCGTTCAACCGAGCTCAGTCGGCCCAGTCATGCGTTTCCAGCACCTCTTTCAGGCGCCGCAGAAACGCGGCTGAATAGGCGCCGTCGAAGGCGCGGTGATCGAAGCTTTGCGCCAGCACGCCGACCGGGTGCACGGCCATGGCGTCGCCGGAGCTGCTCTCCACCACCACCGGCTTCTTGCGCACCGCGTCGGTGGAAAGGATCGCCACCTGCGGCGGATTGATGATCGCCGCGGTGAACAGCGTGCCGAAGCTGCCGTTGTTGGAGAGCGTGTAGGTGCCGCCGGCGAAATCGTCCGGCCCGAGCGCCTTGGTCGCGCGCCCGCTCCGCCAGCCGCGCCACCGCCTTGGCAATGCCCGGCGGCGGTCAGCTCGTCGGCGTTCTTGAGGACCGGCACGACCAGTCCGTCATGCGCGAGATCGACGGCGAAGCCCAGATTGACGGCGGCGCTGAGCTGCAGCCCGTCGCCCTCCAGTCGCGCATTGACGCGCGGATAATCGGCGATGGCGATGCACACGGCGCGCGCGATGAACGGCAGATAGGTCAGCGCTACGCCGTGGCGCGCCTGGAAGTCGGCCTTCTTCGCGGCCCGCACGCGGTCGACGGCGAAGAAATCCACCTCCACCGCCTGGAACACATGCGGGATGGTCTGCCACGATTGCTGCAACCGCTCCGCCGTCTGCCGGCGGATGCTGTTGAAGGCGATGTATTCGCCGGAAGGCACCGCCCCTTCCGCGGGGAGGGCCAGGGAGGGGGGAAGGCGGCACGCTTCGGCCTTCGAGGGCAGCCTCGACATCGGCCTTGCCGATGCGCCAGGCGCCTCTGGCCTTCGCTGACTGCGCGAGGCCGTCGAGGTCGATGCCGTGCTGTGAAATCAGCCGCCGCGCCAGCGGGGTGACCTTGATGCCGTTCGGGCCGGTCGCCTTGCCGTAATGACCGGTCGGGGTGTCGGTCTCATTGAAGGGTGCGAGCTTGAACGCACCGTCGGGTGCCTGAGCCCGGGGCTTTCCCCCCTCCCCCGGCCCTCCCCCGCAAGGGGGGAGGGGGAGATGCGCGCTCCGCCATCCCCGATCACCGCGACCACGGCGCCGACGGGTGCCGTCTCGCCGGTCTGCACGCGGACCTCCGACAGCACGCCGGAGGCGATCGCCTGCACCTCCATGGAGACCTTGTCGGTCTCGATCTCGAACAGGTTCTCGCCCGCCGCGACGAGGTCGCCGGGCGACTTGAACCAGGCCGAGACCTTGCCTTCCGAAACGGTCTCGCCGAGCTGCGGCATGATGACGTCCATGACTCTACTCCGCCGCCCTTACCACTCGACCGAGATGTACTGCGTCTCCAGGAACTCCATGATCCCGTGATGCGCGCCCTCGCGGCCGATGCCCGATTGCTTCATGCCGCCGAAAGGTGCCGCCGGGTCGGAGACGAGCCCGCGGTTCAGCCCGATCATTCCGAAATCGAGTTTTTCGGAAAACGCCATCCCGCGCTTCATGTCCTCGGTGAAGACATAGGCGACGAGGCCGTATTCGGTATCGTTGCAGCGCTTCACCAGCTCCTTCTCGTCGGAGAAGCGGGTCAGCGCCGCGACCGGGCCGAAAATCTCCTCGTGGAAGCAGCGCGCGTCCTCCGGCACGTCGACCATCACCGTCGGCTGATAGAAATAGCCGGGCCCGTTCCGGATGGCGCCGCCGGTCAGGATCCTGGCGCCGCGCTTCACGGCGTCGTCGACCAGCTCCACCACCTTGTCGCGCGTCTCCGCGTTGACCAGCGAGCCGACCTCCACGCCGTCTTCCAGGCCGTTGCCGATCTTCATGCCGCCCATCTTCTTGGAGAGCTTGTCGGCGAAGGTGTCGTGCACCTTGTCATGGATGTAGAAGCGGTTCGCCGCCGTGCAGGCCTCGCCGATGTTGCGCATCTTGGCGACGATGGCGCCGTCCACCGCCTTGTCGATGTCGGCGTCCTCCAGCACCACGAAGGGCGCGTTGCCGCCAAGCTCCATCGCCGGGTTGACGATGTTGTCGGCGGCGGAGTGGAGCAGCTTGCGGCCCACCTCGGTCGAGCCCGTGAAGGAGACGACGCGCACGCGGCTGTCATGCAGGAGCGTGTCGACGAGCTTGCCGGTATGCGAGGAGGGCAGCACCGAGATGATGCCCTTCGGCACGCCCGCCTGCTCCATGATCGGCATCAGCGCCAGCATGGTGAGCGGCGTCGCCGAAGCGGGCTTCAGGATGACCGGGCAGCCGGCGGCAAGCGCCGGCCCGATCTTGCGCGTCGCCATGGCGGCGGGAAAGTTCCACGGCGTCACCAGCACCGCGACGCCGGCCGGCTTGTGCCCGACGACGATGCGCGCGCCCGTCGAAGGTCCCCGGTAGAGATCGCCGATGGCGCGGACCGCCTCCTCGCTGCTCCAGCGGAAGAACTCCGCCGCATAGGCGACCTCGCCGCGCGCATCCGGCAGCGCCTTGCCGTTCTCCATGGTGATGAGGCGCGCCAGCTCCTCGTGCTGCGCCATGATCAGCTCGAAGGCCTTGCGCAGCACCTCGCCGCGCTCGCGCGGCTTCAGCCCGGCCCAGGCGGGAAACGCCTTCTCGGCGGCATCGAGCGCCGCCATGCCGTCCTCGACGGTGGCGCTGGCCACGCTGGCGATCACCTCGCCGGTCGCCGGATTGTCGACGTCGAACGTGCCGCCGTCGGAAGCGTCGCGCCACTCGCCGCCCAGAAAGAGCTGCGTGGGGACGTTCGGGATGGATGCGTGTTTCATGGTTCCCGCCTGTTGCAAGCGTATAGCGGCCTTTCCACACCCCTCATGCTGAGGTGCGAGCGCCGGAGGCGCGAGCCTCGAAGCACCATCAGTGGAGCACTGCGCGGCAAAGCACTCATGTGGCAAAGCTGTGCCATCGCCCTCGTCCTTCGAGGCTCGCTACGCTCGCGCCTCAGGATGAGGGCTTTCACGGGTGCCGCGCCTCCCTTCAAGGAAAGCGGCCGCGGCTGAAATGCCGAGATGCTCATACCTGCCATCATCCGTTCATCGCCCGGCTGATCTTCGCCACGATCTTGTCGGGCGTCGGCAGCACGATGTCTTCCAGGTTGTCCGCCGCCGGCAGCGGGATGTGGGGGGTCGTGATCCTGACGATCGGGCCGTCGAGATCGTAAAACGCCTCGTCCGCCACGATGGATGCGATCTCGGCGCCCCAGCCGCAAAGCCGCGGGTTCTCCTCCACCGTGAAGAGCCGGCCGGTCTTCGCGACCGAGCCGAGGATGGTCTGCGTGTCGAGCGGCACCAGCGAGCGCACGTCGATCACCTCCGCGTCGATGCCGTGCTCCGCCTTCAGCTTCTCGGCCGCTGCGAGCGCGCGCGGCACCATCAGCGCCAGCGCCACGATCGTCGCGTCGCCGCCCTCGCGCAGCACCTTCGCCGTGCCGAGCGTGTCGATGATCTCGCCGTCCGGCACCTCGCCCTTCGTCGCGATAGAGCGACTTGTGCTCGAACATGATGACCGGGTCTTCGTCGCGCACCGCCGCCGCCATCAGCCCGACCATGTCGGTCGGATTCGACGGCGCCACGACCTTGAGGCCGGGGATCATCATCGCCCAGTTCTCCACCGACTGGCTGTGCTGCGCGCCGAAGCGCGAGCCGGCGCCGTTGCCGGTGCGCACCACCAGCGGGCATTGCAGCTGGCCGTTCGACATGTAGCGGTTCTTGGGAATCTCGTTGGCGATGAAGTCGAAGCACACCGCCAGGAAGTCGGAGAACATGATCTCGGCGATCGGCCTCAGCCCGGTCATCGCCGCGCCCATCGCGGCGCCGAGGATCGCCTGCTCGGAGATCGGCGTGTCGCGCACGCGCTTCGGCCCGAACTGTTCGTAGAGCCCGACCGTCGCCTTGAACACGCCGCCGGGCTTGGCGACGTCCTCGCCGAGGAACACGACGCGCTCGTCGCGCTCCATCTCCTGCGCGATGCCGCGGGCGACGGCGTCGCGATAGGTCAGTTCCGCCATGCCCAGCCTCCATCGGCATAGACGTCGGTGGTGAGGATCTCCGCGGGCGGCGGCGGCGCGGCCTTGCAGGCCTCGGTCGCCGCGTCGACCTTCTCCATCGACGTCGCGCTCGATCGCCGCGATCTGCTCGTCGCTGATGCCGAACTCCTTCAGCCGCTGCGCGATAGACCTTGATGGGATCGCGCTCCTTCCATTTGCTCGAGCTCGCCCTCGGGCCGGTACTTGGCCGGGTCGGCGCGCGAATGGCCGGAATGGCGGTAGGTCATGCATTCGATCAGCGACGGCCCCTCGCCCGCCCGCGCCTTGGCGTAGGCGGCCTGCGCCGTGCGATAGACGGCGTCGGCGTCGTTGCCGTCGACGATGATCCTCTCCAGGCCGTAGGCCGAGGCGCGATCGGCGGCCGGATGCTCCACCGCGGTCACGTCGCCGATCGGCGTGTATTCCATGTAGAGATTGTTCTCGCAGACGAAGACCACCGGCAGCTTCCACACCGCGGCGAAGTTCAGCGCCTCGTGGAAGGCGCCGATATTCGTCGTGCCGTCGCCGAAGAAGCAGACCGTGACGTCGTCCTGCGCCGAGATATTGCGCCCGCCAGGCCGCGCCGTTGGCGACGCAAAGGTGCGCGCCGATGATGGCGTAGGAGCCCATCACCCCGTGCTCGACCGAGGTGAGGTGCATGGAGCCGCCCTTGCCGCGCATCAGCCCGTTGTCGCGCTGCATCAGCTCGCCCAGCACCTTCTCGATCGGCACGCCGCGGGCCAGCGTATGGGCGTGTCCGCGGTAGGTGCAGAAGGAGAGATCGCCGGGCTTCATGGCCACGGCGAAACCCGCCGCGATCGCCTCCTGGCCGAGCGACAGATGGCTCGTCCCCTTCACGAGGTTCTGCAGGAAGAGATCGTAGGCGCGCTGCTCCGAATCGCGGATTTCCACCTGCGTTCGGAAGAGCTGGAGCCGTGTCTCCTCGCCGATATCGTCATTCAGGCCGGCGGCGTCGGCCGCGGGCATTCGCGCTTGAACTACGGACATTTGGGCGTCCCTCGAAAGTGCGTCATTTCTTGTTTCCGGCGGACCATAGTGACCGCGCAAAGCACGGGCAACCGAAAGGCTCCCGCCGACATTCCCGTCTTTCTATCGACAGCCTTGCGGTGCGTCTTTAGTCTCCTGCGGCGCGCCGCCGGCAGCCACGCATGCCCTGCAAGTGAGGACGTCTCATGGCCACCCAATCCCTCCAGTCGATGCTCCCCCGCGAGATGACGGACTTCCGCTTCCGTCCGCTTTTCACCTTCATCATCGATGTGGCGAAGCCGTCCATCATCGGCGAGACGCCGGGCGTGAACCGGCGGGTCGGAGAGATCACCGGCGGCACCTTCGAAGGCGAGCGGCTGAAGGGAAAGATCCTCTCCGGCGGCAGCGACTGGCAGGCCGTCAGAAGCGACGGCACCTGGGATCTCAACGTGCGCATCGTGCTCGAAACCGACGACGGGCACCTGATCGGCATGACCTATCGCGGCCTCAGGCACGGCCCCAAGGAGGTGATCGATGCGATCGCGCGCGGCGAGGAAGTGAGCCCGTCCGCCTACTATATGCGCGTCGCTGCGTTCTTCGAGACTGCATCGGAGAAGTATGGCTGGCTGAACAACATTGTCAGCGTCGGTCTTGGTCACCGCCTTCCCAGCGGACCCATCTACCAAATCTTCGAAATTCTTTAGCTTTGCTTCTCGATTACCGCTTCGAATGAGCGGCGATCTGACACAACGCGCTTCTATTGATTGACATGCGCGACGATGCGCGGCACGTTCGCGCCAGTTTCTGAAACCACCCGCGCGCAGAGATTTCGCCTCGCGAAAAGCGTCGGAGACCGGCGCCACAAGGCCACGCGGCATCAGGGAGAACGCACCATGCAGGAGAAGGTCAAAGAGCCGAGAGTCGCGGGTTACGGAAGCGATCCCGAGGACCTCGATCCGCACTATCGCTGGGATCGGCATCTGCCGGCCTGGGGCTCGATGGCGGTCGATTTCGAGCTGCGCGTCGACTTCGACCGCATGCGCCGCTACCGCCTCGGCCGCGCCCGGCAGGCGCTGGAAAATTCCGAGTGCGGCGCGCTGCTCCTCTTCGACGTCAACAACATCCGCTACGTCAGCGCCACCAAGATCGGCGAATGGGAACGCGACAAGCTGGCGCGCTTCGCGCTTCTGCGGCGCGGTTACGAGCCGATCGTGTGGGACTTCGGCTCCGCCGCCGTCCACCACAAGCTCTACTCGCCCTGGCTGCCGCAGGAGAGCTGCAAGGCCGGCCTCATCGGCCTGCGCGGAACGGTGCCTCCCTCCGCCGGACTGATGAAGCGCCACGCCGAGGAGATCGCCTCGCTGCTGCGCGAAGCCGGCGTCGCCAACATGCCGCTCGGCATCGACATCGTCGAGCCGCCCATGATGTTCGAGCTGCAGAAGGCCGGGCTCGAAATCCTGGACGGCCAGCAGATCATGCTGGAGGCGCGCGAGATCAAGAACGTCGACGAGATCGCGCTGCTCAATCGCGCCGCCGCCATGGTCGACGGCGTCTACCACCAGATCTACGAGGAGCTGAAGCCGGGCGTGAAGGAAGCGACCATCGTCGCCAACGCCAACCGCTTCCTCTACGAGAACGGCTCCGACGACGTGGAAGCGATCAACGCCATTTCCGGCGAGCGCTGCAATCCGCACCCACACAACTTCACCGACCGCATGATCCGCCCGGGCGACCAGGCCTTCTTCGACATCCTGCAGTCGTACATGGGCTACCGCACCTGCTACTACCGCACCTTCAATGTCGGCCGTGCCACGCCGGCGCAGAGCGACGCCTACAAGCAGTGCCGCGAATGGCTCGACCAGGCGATCGCCCTGATCAAGCCCGGCGTCAGCACCGACCGCGTGGCGAGCGTCTGGCCGAAGGCGGAGGAGTTCGGCTTCCCCGACGAGTTCGCCGCGTTCGGGCTTCAGTTCGGTCACGGACTGGGGCTGAACCTGCACGAGCGGCCGATCATCTCGCGCGTCATCTCCATGGAGCAGCCGATGGAGATCAAGGAGGGCATGGTGTTCGCGCTGGAGACCTACTGCCCCGCCACGGACGGCTACTCGGCGGCGCGCATCGAGGAGGAGATCGTGGTGACCAATGACGGCCACCGCATCATCTCGCTGTTCCCGGCGGAAGAGCTGCCGATCGCCAACCGCTACTGAGCGCCGGCGCCACGCATCGCCGGCGACGGCACCCGCGGCGGCGGCGGAAACCCGCCGCCGTCCGGCGCGGCCGTCACTGCGGCTCGCCGCAAAGGCTGCATTCATCACCCGCAAGCCCGAAACCCCCGGCTTTTCGGCGGCCCAGCCGGGCGATGCTCGCCAGCTGGCCGTGCAATCGTTTGCATTCGATGTCCCTACCATCCCCGCCGGGCTCGGGCAAGAGGGCCCGCGCATGCGTGGAAACCGCCGCCGCCCCTATGTGAGAACGATTGCACCCGTTATCATGCTGCGGAATTCTGATCGGGGAAACCGACTCGGGGGACATGCGCAAGCGCGTCACGCTCAAGGATGTTGCGCAAGCGGTCGGAGTGCATGTCTCCACCGTGTCGCGCGCGCTCGACCCGAAAACGCGGCATCTCATCACGCCGGAGGTCGCCGAGGAGATCATCCGCGCCAGCGAACGCCTCTCCTACCGGCAGAACGCCGCCGCCTATACGCTGAAGACCAACCGCACGCGCACCATCGGCGTGGTGATCCCCGACATCACCAACCCGATCTTCCCGCCCATCATCCGCGGCGTGGAGGACGCGCTTGCGGCGCACAACTATGTCGCGATCCTCGCCAATACCGACGGCGACATGCAGCGCGAGGAGAACATCAACGAGACGCTGCGCGCCCGCGGCGTCGACGGGCTGATCCTCGCCAGCGTCGAGCGCGAGGACGAGGCCGTGTCGGGCCTCATCGACGAGGGGCTGGCGATCGTTACCGTCAACCGCCAGGTGAACGACCCCGCCGTATCCTCCGTCGTCCACAACGAGGACGAGGCCGTGCGGCTCGTCCTCGACCACCTCGCCTCGCTCGGCCACAGGCGCGTCGCCAATATCGCCGGCCCGCAGCGGCTCTCCACCGGCGAGGCGCGCTACCGCGCCTTCGAGCGCCACCGTGTCGCGCTCGGCTTCGACCGCGATCCGGCGCTGGTCGCCTTCGCGCGAACGCTGAACGAGGCGGAGGGCGAGCGCTGCGCCGACGAGCTGCTTGCCGCCAGGCTCGGCTTCACGGCGCTTGTCTGCTCCAACGACCGCCTGGCGATCGGCGCGATCGCGGCGCTCCGCCGTCGCGGGCTCTCCTGCCCCGGCGACATCTCCGTCACCGGCCACAACGACATGCCGATGATCGACCGGCTGTCGCCGCCCATCACCACCATCCGCGTTCAGCAATATCGCGCCGGCCACGAGGCGGCGGAAGTGCTGCTGGAGAAGCTGCGCACCGACCCCGCAGAGCGCCGCCCACGCCACATCGTCCTGTCCGTCGAGCTGATCGTGCGCGGCTCCACCCGGGCGGTTGCACCGCAAAGACAAACGGCCGCCGCGCATTCCTGACCCAAGACGAGAGAGCATGCAGAACCAATCCGACATGGTCCTGGTGACCGGTGGTGCCGGCTATATCGGCAGCCACGCCGTGCTTGAGCTTATCGCCGCCGCCTACCGCCCTGTCGTGCTCGACGACCTGTCGACCGGCGTCCGCTCCGCCGTGCCCGAAGGCGTGCCCTTCTACGAAGGCTCCGTCGCCGACGGCGCGCTGGTGGCCGACATCCTCAAGCGCCACGCGATCGGCGCCGTCATGCATTTCGCCGGCAGCATCGTCGTGCCGGAATCGGTGGCCGACCCGATCAAGTACTACACGAACAACACCGTCTGCACGCTGGCCCTTGCCGATACCGCTTTGAAGGGGGGCGTGGAGCGCTTCATCTTCTCCTCCAGCGCCGCCGTCTACGGTATCCCCGATCGGGTGCCCGTCGCCGAGGACGCGCCGACCCAGCCGATCAACCCCTACGGCGCCTCGAAGCTGATGAGCGAGCGCATGCTCTCCGACATCGCGGTTGCCAATCCCGGCTTCCGGCCCGTCTCGCTCCGCTACTTCAACGTTGCCGGTGCCGACCCGAAAGGCCGCGCCGGACAGCAGGGGCCGAACGTATCGCATCTCATCCGCGTTGCGGTGGAAACCGCCCTCGGCCATCGCGGGATGCTTCAGATTTACGGGCAGGATTATCCGACGCGTGATGGCACGTGCGAGCGCGACTACATCCACGTCACCGACCTTGCTGCGGCGCATGTCGCCGCGCTGCGCTACCTGGAGCGCGGCGGCGCGCCGCAGATCCTGAACTGCGGTTGCGGCCGTGGCTTCACCGTCAACGAAGTCGTATCGGCGATGGAAGGCGTGATCGGGCGCAAGCTCCCTGTCACGATGGCGCCGCGCCGCGCCGGCGACCCGCCGAGCCTCGTCGCCAAGGCCGATCGCATCGGCGCGGTGCTGGACTGGAAGCCCGTCCATGTAGAGCTCGCCGAGATCATCGCCGATGCCCTCGCCTGGCAAAAGAAGCTCGACGCGAAGCGCTAGCTAAAGGACGGGCCGCGCCAACCTCTCCTTGCGGCAGGGCCATCGCACATAAAGGAAGCCCTCATCCTGAGGCGCGAGCGCAGCGAGCCTCGAAGGACGAGGGCGATGGCACGGCGCCTGTTGTTGGCTGCATGTGGCAAGGCCGTGCGTCGTCGAAGGTGGTTCGAGGCTCGCGCCTTCGGCGCTGAGCACCTCACCATGAGGGTGGGGATAGTAAAGCGCGGTGGCTCTCCGTCGAGCAAACTGTTACGCGCGTGCCGAGACCGCATAACAGCGAAGCACTAGCCCCTGCACGCCCGCCACACCTTCTCAGGCGTTGCCGGCATCTGCATCTCGTTGGCGCGGCCGCCCGGGATGGCGTCGGCGATGGCATTCATCACGGCGCCGATGGCCGCGGTCGTGCCCGCCTCCCCCACGCCCTTGACGCCGAGCGGGTTGGTCGTGCACGGAACCGTGTGCTCGGCGATCGTCAGCGGCGGCATGTTCTCCGCGCGCGGCATCTTGTAGTCCGTGAACCCGGCGGTGATGAGCTGCCCGTTCTCTCCGTCATAGACCACCCGCTCCATCAGCGCCTGGCCGAAGCCCTGCGCCAGGCTCCCCATCATCTGCCCTTCCACCAGCATGTGGTTGAGCACCGTGCCGCAATCGTCGACCGCGACGTAGTTGGTGAGCTCGCACCTCCCCGGTCTCGGGGTCGATCTCCACCTCCGCCACGTGGCAGCCATTCGGGAAGGTATGCGGCGTCTCCGTGGTGACGCGCGTATCGAGGTCCTCCTCGATCTCGCCCTTGGCCTTCTTCTCGGCGGCCGCCTGCGCCACCTCGAACAGGCCGACCCGCCGGTCCGTGCCCGCGACCTCGAACATGCCGTCGGCATAGGCGATGTCTTCCGCCGCCGCTTCCAGCATGCCGGCGGCCACCTTGCGGCCCTTCGCCACCAGCGCCTCCACCACCTTCACCGTCGTCGTGCTCATGGTCATGGCGGTGCGCGAGGCGACGGTCGGGAAGCACCGGAGGTCGAGGTCGGAATCGCCCTGCCGCAACGTGATGGTCTCCGGCGCGATCTGAAGCACCTTCGCCAGCGTGTCGCGGAACACCGTCTCGTGCCCCTGCCCGCTCGATTGTCCGCCCATGGAGAACGTGATCCGCTCCGGCCCGGTGAAGGCGATGTCGCCGGTCTCCAGGCCCATGCCGCCGGAATGCTCCAGGAAGCACGAGACGCCGAGGCCTCGCAGCCTGCCCTTCGCCTTGGAGGCCTGCCGGCGCGCCTCGAACGAAGCCTGGTCGGCGAGCTTCAGCGCTTCGTCGAGGATCGCCTCGAACTCGCCCGTGTCGATGGTCGTGCCGACGGCCGTCGCGTAGGGCATCGCATCGGGCGGCGTGAAGTTGCGACGCCGGAGCGTGACGCCGTCGATGCCGGTCTGGCGCGCCGCCGCGTCGACCAGCCGCTCCATCAGATAGTTGGCCTCCGGTCGGCCAGCGCCGCGATAAGGCCCGGTCGGCGTCGTGTTGGTGAAGACGCAGACCATGCCGACCGAGACGTTGGGAATGCGATAGACCGTCGGGAAGCAGCGGGCGAAATTGTTGGTGGCGATGGCCGCGCCATTGGAGCTCAGATAGCCGCCCATATTGGCGATGGAGTTGACCTTGAGGGCCAGGAAGCGTCCCTCCGCATCGAGCGCCAGCTCGCCGACCGTCACCGTGTCGCGGCCACCGTTGTCGCTCACAAAGGCCTCCGCCCGCGTCGACGTCCAATGCACCGGGCGCCCCAGCCGCTTCGCGGCGACGAGCAGCGTCGGGTATTCCGGATAGACCGGCGTCTTCAGCCCGAACCCGCCACCCACGTCGTTGGTGATCACTCGGAGCGCCGACTCTTCGACGCCCATCACGGCGGCGAGCGGCGTGCGCAGCGGCACCACGCCCTGCGTGCCGACATGGATCGTGTAGCGGCCGCTGTCGGCATCGAACTCCCCCGTCGCGGCGCGCGGCTCCAGCGGCGAGCCGGCGATGCGCTGGTTCACCTCCTTCACGCGCACCCGATGCGCCGCCGAGGCGAGGATGCGGTCCACCTCCGCTTCCGCCTTCAGGTCCGGCGTGATCCAGTCGAGCGCGACGTTCTTCTCCGCCTCGTCCCAGAGCAGCGGCGCAGACGGGATCGAGCGCCGCCTCCGTATCGGTGACGGAGGGCAGCTCCTCGTACTCGATCATGACGAGCTCGGCCGCATCCTCGGCCGCGTCGCGGCTCTCCGCCACCACCATCGCCACGGGGTCGCCGACATACATGACGCGTTCGCTCGCCAGCGGCGCGCGCGGCGGCGCCACGACCTTCCTTCCGTCCCGCCCCTGCAGCGGGGCGTGGCCGGTCATCTTCGTCGCGCCCGCCTCGCTCCATCTCGGCCGCCGTGATGACATCCACGACGCCGGGCGCCGCGCGTGCCTCGGTGACGTCGATGCTGAGGATCTTCGCATGCGCATAGGGCGAGCGGACGAACACGCCGATCAGCTGGTCGGGCGTGCGAACGTCGTCGGCGTAGCGACCTTCGCCGCGAATGAGCCGAAAATCCTCAACCCGTCCGGCGCGCGAACCTGACTTCACCGCAGCATCCATGCTTCTTATTCCTCTTGCCGTGCAGCGCTCTGCAAACGCTTGCACAGCCTTTATCACGAAGCCTTCCGGCGTTGCACCCCGCGTCCCGCACGACGCGCGGGACGCAAGAAAAACCGCCGTCCGGAGACGGCGGTCAGTCGGGAGGGAGCTGAGAGCCGGGCGGGTTGGGAGAGCACCGCGCCCGACACCTGCGACCATGCACCGACGATCGGCCGGGTTTTGTGAGGGGGCTCACAAAACGGAAGGGAGGCAGAGGGAGGGGTATAGGAAGCGACTGCCGGCTAGCTGCTGTCGCTCGTCTGCTCGGGCAGCGCCACGAGAGCCTCCGGCCTCCAATCGGCGACCTCGGCGTCGATGCGGCCGGACTCCGCGGCGCTGACGGAGACATTTTTCGCCAGGCCGCGTGCCGCCTTCGCTTCGGCCTGGTTCCCGGCCTCGTCGAACAGGAGGGCGGCGATGCGGGCGTGCAAGAGCTTGTCGACTTCGCGATCGGCCGTGTCTGCCAGCGCCATGTGGGCCTCCGGCACGCCCAGCGCCGCCGCCTTCTGTGCGTACCACGCAAGCCCCGCCCGCTCGCGGTCGGTCGAGGCATGGCCCATGAGGAAGGGATAGAGGATGGGGAAGGATTCGATGATCACGCGCTGGCTGGCGCCCCGGCGCGCCTGGTCGGCGCCGGTCGCGTTGGCGCCTGCGATGATGTCCGCGACAAGCGTGAAGGCGGACGCCACGCCCCGCCCGGCGGCCTCTCGCGCCAGCTGCTCGGCCTCGCGGTCGCGGCCGGACTGCGCGAAGACCGCGCGCGCCAGCTGGAAGGTAGCGCGCGGATAGTCGCTGTGCGCCACCTCGTTGCGGCAGCTTGCCTCGGCATCGGCGGCCGCGATGTTCTCGCTGAGCACGCCGTGCGCATGGCGCCGCGGATCGTACGGGTCGGCGGCGCGCACGTCGCAATCGGTGACCGGGTCCTTGCCGCTCTCCACGTTCACCAGGCCGCTCAGGAAGCCGATCGCGTAGCCGTAGGCGGTCATTCGGTAGCCGCCGGACACGAAGCCGGCATCACCGTCGCTGACGCCCATATTGAGCATCGTCGTGTTGACGGCATCCGCCTCCGCCGCCAGCGCCAGCGCCTCCATCACCCAGCCGGCGTGCTCGTCGGCCGTGCGGCCGTCGGTCAGGTCGGTGAGATTGGTCTGCCGGGTCGTCTCTGCGAGGTTGGCAAGAACGTAGCCGTAGCCGACGCCGACCTGTCTGGCCAGGTCTTCGGGAAGCGAGGCGCGCTTCTCCCAGAGGCTCGCATAGTACCTGGCTCGCTTCCTTCTGGACGGGCTCGACCTTGTCCCAGGTCGCGGCGGTTAGCCCGAGCCAGCGCAGAGCCTCCGCGTAGCGCAGGCGCGCGGCATCGTCGTCGGGATACGCCCCGACCTGCGGCTGCAGCGCGTCTACCGACTGCTGAAAAATATCGGCCGCCTCCGGCTTGTCGCTGTCGTTGACGAGAATGCCCAGCCAGAAGAGCACGTTCCCATGCAGCGCATCCCATTTGCGATCGCCGCCCAGCCTGGTGCTGACCGCATCGGCCAGCCGCGCCGCGGCCTGCAGCACCTGCTTCGCGGAATTGACGAACGGCACGTTGTCCTGGCCCGTGCCCGGCAGCGTCGCATATTGATAGCCGAGGAACGGCAGCTCGAGGCCGGCCATGGCGGCGACGGCCTCTTGCGGCGCCTCGGCGACTGCCGTAGCCGCCTCGTCCGCCGCTTTCGTGAACAGCTCGACCGCCGCGTCGTTTCCATGAATCGGATCGGGGAAGGCGGCGCCCAGGTTCTCCAGCGCCGCAACGGAGAGCCGCAGCTCGTCTTCCGGATCGTCGGAGACCTTTGCGGCGAGCGTCAGATAATCCTGCGCAACGTCAGGCGACCAGCTCTGCCCGCTCCCGGTCCGCTGGCCGAGATCGATCATCATCTCCGTCGCCTGCTTCGGATCGCTCGCCGCCAGATCGTAGATGTGGGCGCGCTGCAGGTCGGCGCGCAGCTCCGCCAGCAGAAGCGAGTCGGGCAGCGACTTGGCAATACGATCGACGTTCTCCAGATCGAGCGCGCGGCGCGAAGCGGCGTCTGCGGGCAGCTCTTCCCGGCTGCCGCTCGAAGCACGCGCCGTGACCTCCGGAGCCCATGCCTCGCGCCGCCGATCGACCTCCAGCACGCGGTCGTTCGGCAGAAGGCGCGCGAGCTGCGCCCGCCGGTGGGCCGCGAAGCGCGCCTCCTCGGTCCGCCCGGTATCGCGGTAGAGCTGCTCCGCGACGGCGTACTGGAAGAGCGCCTCCGTCAGCGCGCCGAGATCGTTGATCCGCCGCTCGAGCGAGCTTGCGAGGAGCTGATGCGCGGTCGGGTCGAAGCCATGCCGCTGGCTGGCGAAATCCAGAAGCGGCTCGGGAATGGACGCGCCTCCGGCGACAGTCTTCAAGACGGCGATCGGAACGCTCGTGCCGAAGCGAACGGCATCCTCCGCGATCGCCGTCGCGTCGGCGGTGCCGCGCTCGGCAACCAGGCGCGCAAGCACCGCGCCGACCAGCCGCAGCGCGCCCCTGTCTCCGTCCGCCGCAGCTGCCAGCAGAGACGAGAAGTCCCTGTTGTCCAACATTCCCTGGCTGTCGCTTGTGGCGTTGCGGGCGAGCCGCTCGGCGGAAAGCGTCGCGCCGATCGCGTCATCCGGGCATTTGGGCGAAGCGCGGTTGTCATCGCCGACAGCGTCGCCAATGAGACGGCCCTCCGCCTGCGAAAGCCGGCGCATCGCCTCGGCGGCGCAGGTTTCTTCGTCGGCCGCAGGGGCTTGCGCCGACCCATCCTGGTCCGCGTCGTCCTCCGTCGTCCCGTGGTTTCCCACCAAAGCGCTGACGGTGGCGTCGTCCTCAGGATCGAGGTTGCTGCGCATCGCCACGAGCCGCGCCGTGTCGCCCATGTCGGCGTCCGCCGAGAGGTCGCGCAAGGTGAACGAGGCGACGCTGTCGGTAACCCACTCGACGGAGAGCACACTGCCGTCATCCAGCATCGCCAGCATCGAGGGATCGGCCGGAATGCGCGCATGCCCGACGGGCGTTCCGTTCTCCAGCTCGTAGGCCATCATCACGTCGCGATCGTCGACGACTGCGATGCGTTCCCCGGAGGCGAGGACCGAATGGGGCGAGGACTTGGCGATCGCCTCGTCGAACTTCGCCGTCCAGGTGCCGTCGACCTTGGCGTAGTTCGCCAGGCGCCCGCCGGCATAAGCCACCACCACATCGCCGTCGGACGTGAAAGCCACGACCTTCGGCTCGCCGCGGCGCGGCAATGTCGAGCGCGTCTCGACGTCCGTCGCCGCCGGCGCTTGGGCCACGGAGCCGGCGCTCCCCTCCGTCTCCGTCCCTCCGCCGGAAAGGTCGTCGGAGCCGGCCCCTGCGCGCGCGGCGCTCCCGTCGGTGACAACTCCCTCCGGCATCAGAATGGTGACCGTGTTCTCCGGCTGCACGCCGTCACCCGCTCCCCCGGCGCGAGGCGCCTTGGAGTCGCTCGATCCGCTGCCGGCGCCGGAGGCGATCGCGATGCGCCCGCGCGCCGGATCGCCGGCGATATAGGCCACGCCGGAAGCGAGACGCTGAAGCGGCTCGAAGGCGCGCGGGCTCGTCTTGTTCCCGCCGTCGCCCGCCGTCTCGTCCGTGCGGTCGGCGACATTGACCCGCCACACCACGCCCGCCGAATCGAGCAGCGCGAAGTGCTTGCCGGTCTGATCGATCGGGACGATCCGTTCGGTGACGGCGTCGTCCGCCGGTGTCTGCGAGTCGCAGCGCGTGGCCGGCGCGGACTCGCTCAAATCCACCTGGCTGGCCTCCGGCGACGGCGTGCCGGGCGCGTGCCAGCCGATGCTGGCGCCGTTCCCGACCGCCGCCACATATTGCAGCGAGCCGTCGATATGGCGGATGAGAAGCGACTTGCCGTCGCCTCCGAAGCCTATGGCGGAGATGCAGTCCGATACGCTGATCGGAATCTGCCGGAACCGGTCGTCCTCGCGGAACTCGCCGTCCTCGAGGCGATAGACGAGCAAGGCCGCGGGAGAGCTGTCGTCGGGAGGATAGGTCACGCCGCCCAGCAGCATGTCGTCGCCGTTGCTGTAAGTGGCCACGGAGTTCGGCGCGACATAGAAGCGAAGCTTCTGCCGGGCGACCGGAACGCGGTAGTTCGCCAACAGTCCCGCCGGATCGACATCCCCCGTGGAGGCGTCGTCGCCTGCCGCCTCGGTCTTGCGGAAGTCGCCGATCCCGTCGAACGATACGGCGCCGATGCTCTCTGCCGCGCGGCCGTCGAGCCTCGCCGCCTTCTCCGGCTCTCCCTTCGGGAACCGGAAGACGACACCCATCCCCTCGTTCTCGACGGAGACGCTGTAGCCCGGGACGCCGTCGAGCGAGACCTCCTGCACGGCATTGTCGACCAGCTTCAGGCCGCTCGCCACGCTTTCCACCCAGATCGGCTCGTTCGCCCGCCCCAGATTGTAAGCGGTCAGCTTCTGCTCGCGGCAGCTCCCCGGGCAGGTCAGCGTGAGCAGCACCTGCGCCATCCGGCGTCACCGCCCCGCCGGTCACGTCGACGCCGGTATCCAGCACGCGGCTTGCGCCGCTGGAGGCATCCACCTCCACGACGAGGCCGCCGGGCGCGTTGAGGAGCAGGTAGAGCCTGCCGTCGATGAGGCCGAAAAGGGCGACGGACTGGATGCTCACCAGCCCGATCTCGTCGGCCACCGACTCGATCTTGACCGTCTGCGTGATGGCAGTGGCCCCCGGATCGACGATCGCGATCTCGCTCGGCGCCTGGTTGCTCGTCAGATAAAGCGCGAAGCGGTCGTCGGATGAGGTCGGAGCCATCTGCGCGACGGTCAGGCTCGTGCCGTCGTCGGCGGTCGGAACCGGGACCATCGTCGGCCCGGACTGACCGCTCGCCCAAAGCGCGATCTGGCTGTCCTTGGTCACGATCGCCACGCGCTTGCCGTCCGGCGTCACCAGGTCGGGCTCCGAGCCGAGATCCGATCCCGGCGGCAGCTGGAATGTTCCGATCGCGGCCGCGGTCATGGTGTCGAAGACGGTCATGATCTTGTCGCCGGCTATCGCGCTGCCGTCGGCCGCCTTGCGGTCGAGCTCATAGACGCGGAAGCGACCGGTCGTACCGGTCCAGCCCGTAAGGCCGCTATAGGAGAGGAACTCCGGAATGACGGGATATTCCGCCAGGCTCTGCCGCGTGAAGGCCTCGCGCAGCGACTCGACGAACCAGCCGGCGTCGAACAGCGGGCTGGAGCTTATGTAGTCTCTCCACAACCCGGCCAGGATATTGGAGGCGCCGTCCCAGGCGCGCTCGCGCTGCAGGCCGAGGATGCGGTTGGAGGCGAGTTCGAGCAACGCCGAGGCCCGCTCCTTGTCGGCGCGTTCGCGCTCAGCTTCCGCCTGCTGACGGGCCGCCTCGGCGTCCTGCCGCGCCACTTCGGCCATTTCCCGCGCCTGCTGCTGCGCCTGGAGCGCAGTTGCAAGCTGGGCCGCGGCGTCCTCGGCCTTCTGTTGCGCGGTCAGCGCGTTCTGCCGCTCGCGGTCGGCACGGTCCCGCTCAGCCTCGGCGCGCGTGGCGGCGTCCTCCGCAGCCGTCTGCGCGTCGCGCGCGGCGGTTTCCGCATCGAGCGCCCGCTGCTTCTCCTTGTCGGCGATCGCGGCCGAATTCGGCAGCCTGCCGCTGAGCCGCTTCGGCGGCACGCGCGGCATCCTCCGCCTTGGTGCGCTGCTGCTCGGCATAGATGCGCTGATCTTCGGCGCGCCGCGCGGCCTGCGTCTGAAGGTAGGCCACGACCCCGGCGGTCACCGTGACCACCAGCATCACCACCACCACTGCCAGCGCGCGCCTGCGCGTAGAGCGGCGGCGCGCTTCGATCTCGGCTTGCTTGGCCGCCTCCTCTGCCCGGCGGCTCTCCTCCAGGAACGCCTGGGCGGCCGCGAAGTCGCCGCCGTAACGGGCGGCCCAGGCGGCAGTCGGACGCTCCGTGTCCCACCAGCTCGCCAGGTTCGCGAGCGCCACCCCCGTCAGCAGATCGGCCTCGCCGCGCTGGTGGCGCTCGGTCTGGTCGACCAGCCGTCGCCATGCCCCGGCGGCGGCGATCTCTTGCTGCAGCCAGGCGGCGAACTCTTCCCATTGCCGGATGAGGCTCTCGTGGCTGATGTCGACCACGGTGTCGGCGGTGAGCGCCTCGTGCCGCGGCGGCAGCAGGAAGTTGCGGCCCGGCGGCGCGGAAGGCGTCGACGATCTCGCGCACCGCGATCTGGTCGCCGTGGGCGATCTCCACCAGCTCGCCGAACTTGGTCTCCCGCCGCACCGCCTCGGCGAGGCTCGATCCGGAGGTCAGCGCGCGAAAGACGATGGGCGCGACGGCGCGGTGCTCGGGGAGCAGCTCGTCGAGGATCTCGCTGCCCGTGCGCCGCCAGCGCCCCGCGCAGCCCGCCGACATCGAGATAGTCCTTCAGCGTCAGGACCAGCTTCTTGCCGCCGCGTGGCGCGCGTTGCCGCGATCGACCACAGCCGGTTCAGCACGTGCTGCATCAGCGGCAGCTGGTCGGCGCGCCTGACGAGCCGCTCCAGCTGATGCCCCGTGTCGCCCTGCTCCTCCCACGGCGCGAAGGTCGTGAGGTCGTTGAGCAGCCGGTTGACCAGCGCCGGCTCGATCTCGAAGCCGCACACCGCGGCCGGGCCGACGATCGCCTCGCGCACCTCGTCGCGGCTCATGCGCGGCGTGAGGTAGAGCCCCCGGTTGATCGTCTCCGCCAGGCCGTCGATCAGCGCCGCGGCGCCCAGATATTCGGAGCGCATGGTGATGGCGACGTAGATGCGCGCCTCTTCCAGCGGGGCGCGGGCGCTCTCCAGAAGCAGCCGCCACGAAGGCCTCCGCCTCCTCGCGCTCGGCATACGCGCCGTAGCGGAACAGCTCCTCGAACTGGTCGACGAGGAGAAGCAGGTTGGTGCCGGGCGGCAGGTTGTCGGCGGCCCATTCGACGATGGAGCGCGGGCCGCGCAGAAGCAGCGCGCGCAGGATGCCGGATCTCGTCCTCGCCCGGCTCGCGCGTCGGATCGTCGGAGGCGGCCTGCAGGAGCGCCCTGCGCCATGTTGGCGACCGGCTTCACCCCGGGCCGGAAATCGGCGACCAGCCAGCGCGAGCCCGCCGCTGCGAGATAGCCGAGGTCCAGCGCGTCGAGCAGGCCGGTCTTGACCAGCGAGGACTTGCCGCTGCCCGATGCGCCGAGCACGGCGAGGAAGCGCGTCGCGGCGAGCGGGTCGACCATCTCGTCGACGCATCCTTCGCGCCCGAAGAAGAGGTCCGTTTCTTCGCGCGTGAAGGAGCGCAGGCCCGGATAGGGCAGCCGCTCCCCGGCCATGCTCATTGATACAGTCCCGCCAGGAACTGTCTGCAACGTCGTCGCGGTGTCAGCTCCTGGCACTCCGGCAGGTTCATGCCGATGTCGGGCTTGCCTCCCGGCGGCCCGACATAGATCGCCAGCGCCTTGAGCGGCTGATCGCGCCGGTGCTTGAGCTTCGAATAGAGCCGGAGCTGCCCGCGGATCCACACCGGCGTCGCCTCGCCGTAGACCATGAGGAGCGCGTCGCACTCCACGATGTTGTCCTCCAGGTCGCGGCGCACGTCCTCCGCCTCGCCCTCCAGCAGCGGGATGGCGGCGCTGAAGTTCTTGGCCCTCAGCTCCTGCAGCAGCTCGTTGGCGATCGGCAGGTCGGCCGCGTCGGCGTCGATGAAGACGTATTGCTCGGGAGACGGCGGCTTCACGGGCTGCGGCTCCGGCTCCTCGATCGCCTTGACGATGTCGGCCTTGAACGATTCCAGCGTGCCGCGCACGACGTGCGGCCCGCTCAGAAGGTCGGAGTGCATCGGGTCGGTGATGGAGGCGATGTCGACGTCCGGGCGCAGCCATTGAAGGATCGGCATGCCGCGCATCAGCGCCAGGTCGGCCTGAGCGCGGTCATAGCCCTGCGGCAGGTCCGGCGGCCGCATGGCATGATTGCCGCCGAGCAGCTGCACGATATGCGTCGCAGCGCTCCAGGTCGGCATTGACGGCCGACAGGAAATCAGCGCCGCCCTGCGGATAGATGCCTCCCGGCAGCACCTCGACGCCATACGGCTCCAGGTAGCGGCGGACCTGCTTGCGCTCCTCGTTGAGGTCGTCGGTGGCCTGCGCCAGATACACCGTTCGGCCGGATGTGCGCGCCGGCGGCACGATGATGGAGCTGACGGCGGCGCTCGCCGCCGCATGCGGCGCCGCGGCGGTCGCAACGGGCGCCGGCGTCGCCGGCTGGGCCTGGGCCGCCTCGGCGCGCATCTTCTTCAGCTGCCGGCGAATCTGCTCGCCGAGATCGATGAGCGTCTGCAGGTAACTGTCGGAGGCCGGCGGCATGGTCACGGTGATCGACCGGTGCGGTACCTTCTCCCAGAACGGCATGCGCGTCAGCTTGCGGATCGGCGCGGGATATTCGTCCTCGCTGTCGAGCGGCGCCAGCTCGATGACGAAGACGCGCCCGCCGCTCATCGTCGTCTGGAAGGTCTCGAACTCCTTCATCGTCCAGGAGCCGGGCTCCACATAGGCCGGCGACGTCACGGCGATGAACGTCGCCGTGGAGCTGGCGTTCTTCTCAAGCTCATCCGCCAGGTCGAGGCCCGCCTCGAGCGAGCCGTGCCCGGTGAAGAACATCTTCAACCCCTCGTCGCTGCGCACGCCGAGGGCCTTGTGGAGATATGTCTTGAGATCGCTAGCGAAGGTTGTGACCCAGGGCGGCTGCCCGCTGATCGGCCGATCGTCGACGTTCGCGAAGCTCACAAACACATCGCATCTGCTGGCCGGCACGTATGACATGGTTTTCTTCGCCACCCTCCCCGGAGGCGGGCTCCTGGACCGTGGAAACGATACACACCCGAAATGCGGTTGGCGAGAGGTGCGAGGGCGGAATTAATATAACAAATCCGGGACTCTGGAGGCCGTCTCAACCTGCGATTGAAGCGACTCTTCGCGCCGCGCCACTGCGGCCGTCTCCCGCGGGAAGCCTCACCGCATCGGAATGCCCTTCACCGCTGCAGCCCGCCGCGGGCGTCTCACCTAAAGTGAGACGCCCGTCCATGGAACGCCCCGGCGTCCTCCCGCACCCTTCCCATATCTGATTCGCTTGATTCGGGGGCGCCCCATGAGTCACAGGCCACCTGCCGCATGCGGGCTCGCAGCGGCCGCCGTTCTTGCGGTGCTTGCGCCGCTGACCGCCGCGCCGGCCTGGGCCGGCTGCTCGACCAGCGGTTCGACGGCCACCTGCACGGGCAGCGATCTCGACTCCATCAGCTATTCGCAGTCGGACGGGATCGACGAAATCGACGTGAAGAGCCTGACCGGCGATGTCGGCGGCGCGACGGCGCTCTCGCTGAGTGAGGTCGGCGCCGAAGGGTCGGGCGACGGCGATGACGGGAGCGATAGCTTTGCCGCGACGGTGACCTTCACCGGGACGAACGGCAGCGACACCTACGGCATCAGCGGCGCCACGGACACCAGCGTCACCGTCACCTCGACCGGCGGTGCGGGGCACGGTGGGTATGGCCAGACAACCGATCACAACCCGGCAGGCGGCGATGGGGGAGACGGTGCCGCCGCCGGCGACGCGTCCTACACCATGACCGGCGGCTTCGTGACCCAGAGCGAAGGCGATAGCGGGATCGTCGTGTCGAGCACGGGTGGGGCCGGCGGCGACGGCGGAGAAGCCAGGGTAGACCCCACTATCACGAGTAATGGTCCATATACCGCGCGCGGCGGCGATGGCGGCACGGGCGCCGCTGCCGGCACGGCGACGCTAAGCCTCAAGAGTTCTCACCAATCCGGATGGCAGCGACGGCGTCGACATCTCCGGCGTGACGACAGGGATCAGCGTCACCAGCACGGGCGGCGCCGGCGGGACCGGCGGCGAAGCGTTCTGTAACAACTTCGCCGAAGGGGGTGACTGTACGGCCTATTCGGGAACTGGCGCTAGCGGTGGCGCAGCCGGCAATGCCGAGGCGACGATCACAGATACCGATATTCAGATCACGGGTTTTTCCGCCACCGGCATCCAGGTGCTCAGCACCGGCGGCGACGGGGGCAAAGGCGGCACAGCGAAACTCGGCGATATTTCAGGGGACGGTGTCGCCAACAATCCAAGCCAGAACGACTACGGCGAAGGGGGTGCCGGCGCCGCCGCGGCGACAGCCTCGCTGAAACTCGACGGCAGCGCCGTGACGACCACCGACACGAGCGGCCAGGCGACTTACGGCGTCAATGTCTCCAGCGCCGGCGGCGACGGCGGCGACGGCAACGATTCTGAAGGCGGAGGGGATAACCCGGGCTTCGGCGATGGCGGCGACGGCGGCAAAGGGGGCGCGGCCACGCTGACGCTGGTCGGTTCCGAGATCGCGGCGACGGTCTCGGCGGACGATGCGGTGGCGTTGCTGGTCTCCTCCACCGGCGGCGACGGCGGCTCTATCGGAGAGCTTCAAAGCAACGATTGGAGCGACGCTGCCGCCGACGGAATGGTCGGCGGCAACGGCGGCGATGCCGGGACGGTGTCGGTCAGCATGGATTCCAGTTCCGTGCTGAACGCGACCACCAGCGGCGCCGGCGGCTCCATGGGTGCCCTCACCCTCATCAGCCGGGGCGGTGACGGCGGCACGGGCGGACCGGGCAGCTATTACGGGAGCGGCACCGGCGGCGACGGCGGTGACGGCGGCACCGTGACCACCGGCGACAGCTCGCTGACGACGGTCCTCGCAACGACGTCGGGCGACGATGCCTATGGCGTCCTGCTGGCGAGTGTCGGCGGCAATGGCGGCACCGGGGCGGAAACCGACGGCGACGGCGACGGCGGCGACGGCGGCTCCGTCGATGTTACGATCGCATCGGCCGACGTGACCACGATCGCCGCCGGCTCGCACGGCATCGTGGCGCTCAGCCAAGGCGGCGCGGGCGGCGATTCCTCAAGCGGCGGTGACGGCGGCAACGCGGGCTCGGTGACCCTGACGGTCACCGGCGGCACCGTCAATGTCAGCGGCGCGGTCGCCTACGGCATCGCGGCGATGAGCCTCGCCGGCAGCGCCGGCAGCGGTTCCGACGGCAACACGGCAGGCGCAGTGGAGCTGACCACCGGGGCCCAGGTCACCGTGTCGGGCTCCGGCGGCGTCGGCCTCTACGCGGCAAGCACCGGCGCCACCACCAACGGCACCATCGAAGTCACCGTCGATTCAGGCGGCACCATCACCGCGTCCGGCGACTCCCTGGCAGCGATTAGCATCGTCGACGGGGACAGCAGCAACACGCTCATCAACAACGGCACCGTCACCACCGACGACCTGTCGAGCTCGTCCACCTATGCGCTGATGTCATCGGGCGCCGCGCTCGCCGTCACCAACAACGGCATCTTCTCCGGCTCCGTGGCGCTCGACGACAGCTACACCAACGGCTTCGAGAACAGCAGCGGCGCAACGCTGAACCTCGGCGCGACGTTCGACCTCGGCTCCAGCGGCACGCTCACCAATGACGGCACGCTGTCGCCGGGCGGCGAAGGCACGGTGCTGTCGAGCACCATCACCGGCGTCGTGACGCAGTCGAGCGGCGGCACCTACCTGGTCGACATCGACGGCAGCTCCACCGACGAGCTGGTCCTCGAGACGGTCCGGCACCACGCTCGCCGGCACGGTCAGCGTGAACGTCATCACCGCGCCCTCCTCCAGCAGCGGCTCCACCATCGCCCTATCCAATGCCGGCAGCATCGACGCCTCCGGCCTGACGGTGAGCGACACGGCCACGGTCGACTACTCGCTCGACACCAGCAGCGCGTTCTACGTGAAGCTCGACTGGGACGTCAGTCTCAACGCCGTCGGCGGGGCCAACGCCAACCAGTCGTCCATCGCCCACCACCTGCAGCAGATCCTGGAGAACGGCGGCGCGTTCGGCGTTGAGCTGAGCCAGCTCCTCAACATCACCAGCGTCGAGGACTATCTCGCGGCGCTCGACACGCTCGCCTCGCAGGTCAGCTCCGACGGGCAGCTGACGGCACTGATGTCGAACATGCAGTTCTCCGACGCGCTGCTCTGAGCTGCGCCGATTACGCCGGCGCCTACCGCTTCGTGTCGCAGGACCAGTGCGCCTGGCTGAAGTTCGGCGTCATCCGCTCCGAGCGCGACGGCAGCTCCGAGAACCGCCCCTTCGACCAGACCGCCG
Source organism: uncultured Alphaproteobacteria bacterium (assembly GCA_963801225.1). GTDB lineage: Bacteria > Pseudomonadota > Alphaproteobacteria > Rhizobiales > Afifellaceae > DASWJZ01. The sequence goes on along the minus strand of CAWDED010000011.1, from coordinate 178,917 downwards.
CGCAGTTCGCCGGCGGCGCCCAGTTCCAGATCGCCGAGGACTGGCATGTCGGCGGCGGCTTCAGCGTCGAGAACCAGTGGCTCACCGTCGACGACATCGCCGAGAGCCAGGGGACCTTCTATCAGGGCGGCCTCGTCACCAAGCGCAGCTTCGGCAACACCATCGTGTCGGCCTCGCTGTCGGGAGGCTACGGCAGCTTCGACATCACGCGTGCCCTGGCCATGCTCGGCACCGCCACCGGCACCGAGCCGCTGTGGACGGTGTCGGGTCAGGTCAGCGCCTCGCATGCCTTCACGGGCGGTGGGCCCTGGTACATCAAGCCGCGCGTCGACCTCGCCTTCGACCATGTGGTGATGGAGGGCTACACCGAGCACGGCGCGGGCGGCGCCAGCCTCAGCTTCGAAGAGAGCGCCGAGACCTATGTCAGCGTGCAGCCGGCCGTCGAGATCGGCGGGGAGCTTGACGTCGGCAAAGGCCTGCTGATCCGGCCGAGCCTGAGCGTCGGCCTCACGCGCTTCCTGACCGACGCGGCGCCGTCGGTGCAGGCGTCTTTCGCCGACACGCCGGCGGGCGTTGCGCCGTTCACCATCGGCAGCGACTTCGACAAGACCTATGTCGACGTGAAGGGCGGGCGTGGAGCTCCTCACCGCCGGCGCCTTTACCGCGCCTCGCTGCAGGGCTTCGGCCAGTTCTCGAAAACCACCACCAGCTATGGCGGCTCCGCCAAGCTCGCCTACCGATTCTGAGGGAGCGGCCTCATGTATTCACGATCGCATGGGGCGCTGGTCGGGGCCTACGGGTTTGCGGTGCTTGCGGCTTTGGCGCTTTCCTCCGCACCGGCCTGGGCCGGCTGCACGACCAGCGGTTCCACGGCGACCTGCACGGGCAGCGACCTCGATTCGGTCAGCTATTCGCAGTCGGACGGGATCGACGAGATCGACGTGAAGAGCCTGACCGGCGATGTCGGCGGCGCGACGGCGCTGTCGCTGAGTGAGGTCGGCGCCGAGGGGTCGAGCGACGGCGCTAACGGGAGCGTCGCCTTTGCGGCGACCGTGACCTTCGCCGGCACCAACGGCAGCGACACCTACGGCATCAGCGGTGCGACGGACACCAGCGTCACGGTCACCTCGACCGGCGGTGCGGGGCACGGTGGAAAGGAGGAGAAATCCTTCGACGACGTGGAGGGCGGCGATGGGGGAGACGGCGCCGTCGGGGGCGAGGCGCACTTCACCATGACCGGTGGCTTCGTTAACCAGAGCAAAGGCGACACTGCTATCGTCGTGTTGAGCGTCGGCGGCGACGGCGGCGACGGCGGAGAAGGCCGGGCCGAGGACAACGAAGCGACGGAAAATACCGCAACGGGTGGCGATGGCGGCACGGGCGCCGCTGCCGGCACGGCGACGCTGAGCCTCAAGAGTTCTCACCAATCCGGATGGCAGCGACGGCGTCGACATCTCCGGCGTGGAGGCGGGGATCATCGTTGTCAGCGCCGGCGGTGCCGGCGGTGCCGGCGGCGAGGCGTTCTGTAATCAGGCTCAAACAACAAACGCTTGCAAAGCCTATTCGGGCATCGGCGGCATGGCCGGTGCGGGCGGCGATGCCACGGCGACCATCACCGATACCGATATTTCGATCACGGACTTCTCCGCCACTGGCGTCGAGGTGCTGAGCACCGGTGGCAGGGGCGGTAAAGGTGGGACAGGCAAACTTGCGGGTTTCTGGGAGGTAGGTCGGATCGAAGACTCCCCCTCCAACGGCTACGGCGAAGGGGGTGCGGGCGGCGACGCGGCGACGGCCTCGCTGACGCTCGACAGCAGCGCCGTGACGACGACCGACACGAGCGGCCAGGCGGCATATGGCGTCAATGTCTCCAGCGCCGGCGGCGACGGCGGCGACGGCAACGATTCTGATGGCTTAGGGGATCACCCGGGCTTCGGCGACGGCGGCGCCGCCGGAAATGGCGGCCAGGCCGAGCTGACGCTGGTCGGTTCCGAGATCGCGGCGACGGTCTCGGCGGATGACGCGGTGGCCGTCCTGGTCGCATCGACCGGCGGCGACGGCGGCTCCATCGGAGCACTCCCCAATCAGGATCCATTAGACTGGACCGATGCTGCCCCGGACGGGTCGACCGGCGGCGACGGGGGCGATGCCGGTGCGGTGTCGGTCACGATGGATTCCGCCTCTGTCCTCAGTGCGACCACGACCACCAGCGGCGACGGAGGCTCCCTGGGCGCCCTCACATTGCTGAGCCAGGGTGGCGGCGGCGGCGATGGCGCAGCGGGCGGCCTCTACGGGAGCGGCTACGGCGGCAAAGGCGGCAAAGGCGGGCGGGTGACCGGCACCATGACGACTGTCATCGCGATGACGTCCGGTGACAATGCCTATCGGCGTGCTTCTGCAAAGCCTCGGCGGCGATGGCGGCACGGGCGCGGCAAGCGACGGCTCGGGCGGCGACAGCTACGCCATCGATTTCTCGATCGGTTCGGCCAGCGTCACCACCACCGGCAGCGCTGCGCACGGCATCGTCGCGATCAGCCAGGGCGGCGACGGCGGCGATTCCAGCAACAGCGGCAACGGCGGCAACGGCGATTTTGTCACGCTGCATGTCGACGGCGGCACCGTCAACGTGAGCGGCGAGGACGCCTACGGCATCGCGGCGATCAGCAACGTCGGCAGCGCCGGCAGCGGCGTCGATGGCGATACGACGGACGCCGTGACGCTGACCACCGGCGCCGAGGTGACGGTATCGGGCTCCGGCGGCGTCGGCCTCTACGCGGCAAGCACCGGCGCCACCACCAACGGCACCATCGAAGTCACCGTCGATACAGGCGGCACCATCACCGCCACCGGCGACGCCACGGCGGCCGTCAGCTTCGTCGACGGCGATGCGAACACCTTCACCAATAACGGCACCGTCGCCACCGGCGACCTGTCGAGCTCGTCGATCTACGCCGTGATGGCGTCAGGCGCCGCGCTGGCGGTCACCAACAACGGCACCTTCTCCGGCTTGCTGGCGCTCGACGACAGCTACACCAACAGCTTCGCCAACAGCAGTGGAGCGACGCTCAACCTTGGGGCAACGTTGGACCTCGGCTCCAGCGGCACGCTCACCAATGACGGCACGCTGTCGCCGGGCGGCGAAGGCACGGTGCTGTCGAGCACCGTCACCGGTGCCGTAACGCAGTCGAGCGGCGGCACCTACCTGGTCGATATCGACGGCAGCTCCACCGACGAGCTGGTCTTCGAGACGGTCGGGCACGACGCTCGCCGGCACGGTCAGGTGAACGTCATCACGTCCCCATCCTCCAGCGGCAGCGCCACCATCGCGTTGTCGAACGCCGGCAGCATCGACGCCTCCGGGCTGACGGTGAGCGACACGGCCACAACCGACTACTCACTCGACACCAGCAGCGCGTTCTACGTGAAGCTCGACTGGGATGTCAGTCTCAACGCCATCGGCGGGGCCAACGCCAACCAGTCGTCCGTCGCCAACCACCTGCAGCAGATCCTGGAGAACGGCGGCGGGCTCGGCGTGGAGCTGAGCCAGCTCCTCAACATCACCAGCGTCGAGGACTACCTCGCGGCGCTCGACACGCTCGCCTCGCAGGTCAGCTCCGACGGTCAGCTGACGGCGCTGATGTCGAACATGCAGTTCTCCGACGCGCTCTTGAGCTGCGCCGACTACGCCGGCGCCTACCGCTTCGTCAGCCAGGACCAGTGCGCCTGGCTGAAGTTCGGGGTCATCCGCTCCGAGCGCGACGGCAGTTCCGAGAACCGCCCCTTCGACCAGACCGCCGCGCAGTTCGCCGGCGGCGCCCAGTTCCAGATCGAGCGAGGACTGGCATGTGGGCGGCGGCTTCTCCGTCGAGAACCAGACGCTGACGGTGGACGACATCGCCGAGAGCCAGGGCACCTTCTATCAGGGCGGCCTCGTCACCAAGCGCAGTTTTGGCAACACCATCGTGTCGGCCTCGCTCTCGGGCGGCTACGGCAGCTTCGACATTACGCGCACGCTTGCCTCCATGGACGTCGCCACCGGCACCGAGCCGCTGTGGACCGTCTCGGGTCAGGTCAGCGCCTCGCATGCCTTCGTGCTGGGGGGCGACGGGAGCGACTGGTATCTGAAGCCGCGGGTCGACCTCGGCGTCGACCATGTGGTGATGGAGGGCTACACGGAGCACGGCGCGGGCGGCGCCAGCCTCAGCTTCGAAGAGAGCGCCGAGACCTATGTCAGCGTGCAGCCGGCCGTGGAGATCGGCGGGGAGCTTGACGTCGGCAACGGCCTGCTGATCCGCCCCAGCCTCAGCGTCGGCCTCACGCGCTTCCTGACCGACGCGGCCCCGATGGTGAACGCCAGCTTCGCCGACACCCCTGACGGCGTTGCGCCGTTCACCATCGGCAGCGACTTCGACAAGACCTATGTCGACGTGAAGGGCGGCGTGGACATCCTCACCGCCGGCAATTTCCGCGCCTCGCTGCAGGGCTTCGGCCAGTTCTCGAACACCACCAAGAGCTACGGCGGCTCGGCCAAGCTCGCCTACCGGTTCTGAGACAGCGGCCTCATGTATTCGCGATCCCATGGGGCACTGGTCGGGGCCCACGGGTTTGCGGCGCTTGCGGCTTTGGCGCTTTCCTCCGCACCGGCCTGGGCCGGCTGCACGACCAGCGGTTCCACGGCCACATGCACAGGCAGCGATCTCGACTCCATCAGCTACTCGCAGTCGGACGGGATCGACGAGATCGACGTGAAGAGCCTGACCGGCGATGTCGGCGGCGCGACGGCGCTGTCGCTGAGTGAGGTCGGCGCGGGGGGGTCGGGCGACGGCGACGACGGCAGCGCCGCCTTTGCGGCAACCGTCACCTTCACCGGGACCAACGGCAGCGACACCTACGGCATCAGCGGCGCGACCGACACCAGCGTCTGGGTCATGTCGGTCGGCGGTTCGGGGCACGGTGGAAAGGAGCAGGAAACGACCCACAACCCGGTAGGCGGCGATGGGGGAAACGGCGCCGCCGGCGGCGAGGCGTCCTTCACCATGACCGGCGGCTTCGTTAGCCAGAGCAAAGGCGACACTGCTATCGCCGTGTTGAGCGCCGGTGGAGAAGGCGGCGACGGCGGAGAAGGCCGGGCCGAGAACAACGACGACGACGAAACCACCGCAACAGGTGGCGATGGCGGCACGGGCGCCGCTGCCGGCACGGCGACGCTGAGCCTCAAGAGTTCTCACCAATCCGGATGGCAGCGACGGCGTCGACATCTCCGGCGTGGCGACGGGGATCAGCGTTGCCAGCGCCGGCGGTGCCGGCGGTGCCGGCGGCGAGGCATTCTGTAACCAGAGTGCGAGCATTCATCCTTGCAAGGCCTATTCGGGCATCGGCGGCGAGGCCGGTGCGGCCGGCGACGCCACGGCGACCATCTCGGACACCGACATTTCGATCACGGGCTTCTCCGCCACCGGCGTCGAGGTGCTGAGCATGGGCGGCACAGGCGGCAAGGGTGGAACGGGCAAAACGACGACTAACGAAGGTCGGATCGAAGACTTCCCAACCGAGAATGACTACGGCGAGGGCGGCACCGGCGGCGAAGCAGCGACGGCCTCGCTGGCGCTCACGAACAGCGCCTTGACGATCACCGACACGAGCGGCCAGGCAGCGTATGGCGTCAATGTCTCAAGCGAAGGCGGCGGCGGAGGCGACGGCAACGATTCTGAAGGTGTCAAAGGGGCTCATCCGGGCTTCGGCGATGGCGGCGATGGCAACGACGGCGGAGAGGCCACGCTGACGCTTGTCGGTTCCGAGATCGCGGCGACGGTCTCGGCGGACGATGCGGTGGCCGTCCTGGTCGCATCGACCGGAGGCGACGGCGGCTCTATCGGATCGGATTCCTCGGCCGGCGGATGGGAAGAGGATGCCGAAGACGGGGCCGAAGGGGGACATGGCGGCAAGGGCGGAGCCGTATCGCTCACCATGGACTCCACCTCCCTCCTCAGCGTGACGACCAGCGGTGACAACTCCCCGGCCCTTGCCCTGCTCAGCGTGGGCGGCGGTGGCGGCGTCGGCGCGGGCGGCGGTGACGAGGGCGACGGCCTCGGTGGCGTTGGCGGTGTCGGTGGTCGCGTGAGCGTTACCGCGACGACGATCTACGCGAACACGTCGGGCGATGGGGCCTATGGCATCCTGCTGGAGAGCCTCGGCGGCGACGGCAGCACCGGGGCGTTTGCCGATGGCGGCGGCGCCGATAGCAGTCCCATCGATGCGTCGATCTTGTCAGCCAATGTCACCACCACCGGCAGCGCTTCGCACGGCATCGTCGCGATCAGCCAGGGCGGCGCGGGCGGCGATTCCTCCAACGGCGGCCACGGCAGCGATGGGGAGTGGATAACCCTGATTGTCACCGGCGGCACCATCAATGTCAGCGGCGAGGACGCCTACGGCATCTCTGTCGCCAGCATCGCCGGCAGTGTCGGCAGCGGTGGTGTTGCCGGCAGCGCGGCCGAGGTACAGTTGGAGACCGGGGCCGAGGTGACGGTGTCGGGCTCCGGCGGCGTCGGCCTCTACGCGGCCAGCAGCGGCGACACCACCAACGGCACGATCAAGGTGACCGTCGATTCCGGCGGCTCCATCACCGCGTCCGACAAGGCCCTGGCGGCGATCAGCTTCCTGGACGGTGACACGAACACGCTGACCAACAACGGCACCGTCGCCATCGACGATTTTTCGAACGCGTCGATCTATGCGCTGATGGCATCGGGGGGTGGGCTCGCCGTCACCAACAACGGCATCTTCTCCGGCTCCGTTGCGCTCGACGACTATGCCAACAGCTTCGAGAACAGCAGCGGCGCCACGCTCAATCTCGGCGCGAGTTCGACCTCGGCGCCAGCGGCACGCTCACCAATGACGGGACGATCTCGCCGGGGGGCGAAGGCACGATCCTGTCGAGCACCGTCACCGGCGTCGTGACGCAGTTGAGCGGCGGCACCTATTTGGTCGACGTCAGCGGCAGCTCCACCGACGAGCTGGTCCTCGAATCGTCCGGCACCACGCTGGCCGGCGCGGTGCAGGTGAACGTCATCACGTCGCCATCCTCCAGCGGCAGCGCCACCATCGCCCTGGCGAATTCCGGCAGCATCGACGCCTCCAGCCTGTCCGTAAGCGACACGGCCACCACCGACTACTCGCTCGACACCAGCAGCCCGTACTACGTGAAGCTCGACTGGGACGTCAGCCTCAACGTTATCGGTGGGGCCAACGCCAACCAGTCGTCCATCGCCAACCACCTGCAGCAGATCCTGGAGACGGCGGCGGGCTCGGCGTCGGAGCTGAGCCAGCTTCTCAACATCGTGTCGGTGGAGGACTACCTCGCGGCGCTCGACACGCTTGCCTCGCAGGTCAGCTCCGACGGGCAGCTGACGGCGCTGATGTCGAACATGCAGTTCTCCGACGCGCTCTTGAGCTGCGCCGACTACGCCGGCGCCTACCGCTTCGTCAGCCAGGACCAGTGCGCCTGGCTGAAGTTCGGCGTCATCCGCTCCGAGCGCGACGGCAGCTCCGAGAACCGCCCCTTCGACCAGACCGCCGCGCAGTTCGCCGGCGGGGCCCAGTTCCAGATCACCGAGGACTGGCATGTGGGCGGCGGCTTCTGCGTCGAGAACCAGACGCTGACGGTGGACGACATCGCCGAGAGCCGGGGCACCTTCTATCAGGGCGGCCTCGTCACCAAGCGCAGTTTTGGCAACACCATCGTGTCGGCCTCGCTGTCGGGCGGCTACGGCAGCTTCGACATTACGCGCGCCCTCGCCTCCATGGACGTCGCCACCGGCACCGAGCCGCTGTGGACCGTCTCGGGTCAGGTGAGCGCCTCGCATGCCTTCGTGCTGGGGGGCGACGGGAGCACTGGTATCATCAAGCCGCGGGTCGACCTCGGCGTCGACCATGTGGTGATGGAGGGCTACACGGAGCACGGCGCCGGCGGCGCCAGCCTCAGCTTCGAAGAGAGCGCCGAGACGTATGTCAGCGTACAGCCGGCGGTGGAGATCGGCGGCGAGCTGAATGTCGGCAAAGGCCTGCTGATCCGGCCGAGCCTGAGTGTCGGCCTCACGCGCTTCCTGACCGACGCGGCGCCGTCGGTGCAGGCGTCGTTCGCCGACACCCCGGCGGGCGTTGCGCCGTTCACCATCGGCAGCGACTTCGACAAGACCTATGTCGACGTGAAGGGCGGCATCGACCTCCTCACCGCCGGTGCCTTCCGCGCTTCGCTGCAGGGCTTCGGCCAGTTCTCGAACACCACCAAGAGCTACGGCGGCTCCGCCAAGCTCGCCTACCGGTTCTGACGCAGCGGATGCTATTGGGCGCCTTTGAGCGCCACTCGGTAGACCGGCACGCTCGGCCGGCGCTTCGCCTTGCCGCCTTCGCTGTCGCGTCCCTCCTCGGTGCGGCCCACCGCATAGACCTCGATCGCGTCGCCGAGCTCGGCCATCGCTTCCGCCGCGAAGGACTGCGTCGCGAGCACGCGGCCGAGCGGAAAGCCCGGCATGTCGGAGCCCGCCTTCAGCCGCGCCACCATCTTCTCGTCCGGCTTCATATCGCCGCCGAGCACCGGGCCGAAATCGCAGATGACGCGGAGCGACGGCGCGGTGCTCCTGCCGCTTGGCGCCGCCAGCGTCTTGGCGAGCGCCAGCGCGTCCTGCAGCGACGGTGCGACCACCGCGGTCCCCTCGCCGCCGACGCGCGAGGCGCGCTCCAGCACCGAAAAATCCTTCTTGCGCGCCAGGCCGGCCCTCTTCACCGCCTGCCGGTCGCCGCGCCCGCCCGACGGCGTCCCAAAGGAACACCACCGGCCGGAAGGACGAGCCACCGCGCGAGCGGCCCGCCGGTGATTTCCGCTCGAGGGGAAAGGCGATCGCATCGAGCGGCCGCCCGGCGGCGAGCCAGTCCGCCGCGGCGCGGCTCGAGCCCGCGACGTTGACGGCCCCCTCACCCGTGGTCACCGCGATCAGCCGGCATTCGGCCTGCAGCGCCCCGGCGCGCATCAGCGCCAGCCCCGCCGCGAAGCGGAAGCCATAATAGAAATGTCCGTCGAGATCGCGGTCGAGCGGCATCTCGTCATCCATCAGCGTCAGCGAAGCGGCGCCTTGCAGCACGTCGTCGAAGCGCGCGCGCCAATGGCCTTCCTCGCCCTCCGGGTCGCCGATGGCGACGGAAAGCTCGGCGAAGCGCTGCAGCGGGAACGGCAGCACCGCGTGGAACGGGATGCCGGAATCGAGCGCCGCCTCCGCCACGATGATGTCGGTGCCGCAGGCGAGCGCGCCGAAGAGATTGCCGACATTGCGCTCCCGGAAGACCGCTTCGGCCGCGGCGCGGATCACGTCCGCCGCCTGCTGCTGCTGGGCGGCGTCCATCTCCTTGCCGCGAAACAGATGGCCGGTCACCAGCGCCACCGATTTGACGCCCAGCGCGGCCTTCACCTGGTCCATGTGAAGACCAAGACCATTTGCCATGCGGCTCAGCTGCAGACTCGTGGAGGCTTTGTTGGCGTCCGTTGCATCCGCCGTCAAAGAAGCCTCAGAAAGCTTTGATATCGCTTGCTTTTCTTCTCCCATGACGAACAGCGCCTCGGCGGCGGTCGCGGTTGCCCAGTAGCCTTTCGAATCGCTTGGAAGCCGCTTCAGGACTTCCCCCGCAAGCTGCTGTGCCTCCTTCATTTTTCCCGCGACGAGCGCCATCGACGCGGCGTTGATGCCGGTGTACCAGCTGCCCATCCGCCGCCAGATCGCCTCGTAAGCCTCCCCCGACTGCGCAGCCAGCACCGCATCGACCTCCGCCCCGTCGAACGCGGCGTCCTTCAGAAGCCGCGCCTCCAGCGCCGCGAGGTCGGCGGTCAGCCGCTCCACCAGCCGCGCGTCGGCGAGCTCCCCGGCCCCCTCCTCGTCATCCTCCTCGAACCCATCGTCGATCCATTCGTCGGCGGCGATGCGCTCCATCGGCACGAACGGGTTCTTCAGCGCCCGCGCCACGCGCGCCTTGAGCGCTTCCAGGTCGCCGTCGGGCGTCAACCGCGCGCCGCGCAGGGTGGCGACCGCCTCGTCGCGATCGCCGCTCCTCACCGCCGCCAGCGCCAGAAGATGCAGAAGCTGCGGGCTGGAGGGAAAATAGCGCAGCATGTCGATGGCGATGTTGCGCGCGCCGACAAGGTCGCCGCTGTCCATGTCGGCTGTAACATCGGTGACGGCGCGGGCCAGCGCGTCGCGGTCGCGGCCGGATTGCAGCCCGCCGATCCGCACCAGCCGGGCATAGTCGGTGATCTCAAGCCCGGCGGCCGATGACCCGACGAGCCCCGCCCTCTCCCATTCCTTCAGCCGCCGGCTGATCGTCTCGCGGCTGACGGCAAGCTCCTCGGCGATCTCCGCCTGGCTGAGCTTGCGCGGAAAGCTCACGCGGTTGGAGGCCGCGATGCCGAAATCCGCCGCGAGCTCCACCAGCCAGTCGGCGAGGACGATGTCGGGATCCTCGTGTCCGCGGCTGTGCTGCGCCCACACCGCGTCGATCAGCCGGCGTGCGGCAAGCCGCAGGAAGCGCGTGCGAATGGCCGGATCGATGCTCGAACAGCTCGGCAAGCACGGTCCAGGGAACGCTCGCCACGCGCAGCGCGGTCAGCGCCTGCGCCGTGGTGGCGCGCTTGCCCGGCCGCGGGTCGAGGCCGGCGCCGAGGAGCTCGACCTCACCGAAGATGTCGCCGCGCACCACGCGCACGAGGCGTACGGCGCGCTCCGACTCGGCGCGCGCCAGCCGGACCTGCACGAGGGGCTCCGCGCCGCCCTGCCCGGCCTCACGCGCGGCCGCGACCACAAAGATGCAATCGGCCGGATCGCCCAGCTGAAAGATGCTCTCGCCGGCGGCAAGCACGCGCGGGCGCACCTTCATCCGAGCCAGGCACCGCCGCACCTCGGGATCGGCCGACTGAAACAGCCGCGCCTGCGTGACAAGTTCGTCGTCCGACATCGCGCTCTCTTATTCCGATCAATCGCCGAAAGCGCCCCGCTTGTCGATGCCACGTGCAACCATTGACAAGACAGTTTTCATATGCAAACTTTTTATTTCATATGAAAGCCGAAAGGATACATGGCACGGCGAAGCACAACAGGCGATGAGCTGCTCGCAAAGCTCTCGGCGCTTGCCAGTCCGCATCGGCTGCGAATCGTGGCGGAGCTGAAACGCGGCCGTAACTACGTGAGCCAGCTGGCACGTGTGGTCGGCCTCAGCCGGCCGCTCCTGCAGATGCACCTCAGCAAGCTGGAAGCGGCGGGTCTCGTCTCGAGCCGCCTGGAGCTGTCGGACGACGGCAAGGCGATGAAGTTCTACGAGCTGAAGCCCTTTGCGCTGACCCTGACGCCGGAGGCTATCGCGGAAGCGGCTGCCACGCTCCACGCCGGAGAAACAGAGGAGTGAACGGAATGTCGATCGAGTACGCAGGGATGATTTTGGGCGCCTTCGTTCTGACGCTGATCACCGCCGTGGTGGTGGTCGTGCTGTGGCGCGGGATGGAGGTGGCGCGCACCCAGATCGCCGCCGACAAGGACAAGGCCTATCTGAAGCTCGCCGAAGAGGCGGTCGACTTCCAGCGGAACGCCTCCGACGAGCAGACCAAGATCCGCACCGCGCTCGACGATATCCGCGAGCGCCTCACAGCGGTCGAGAAGCTCCTGCGCGAGGTGGGCTGAGGAGGCCGCGCGCGGCCCGCCCTGGCTAAAGCGCGGCCGCAAGAACCGCTAACGCGAGATTTGTCAAAAAATTTGATTTGTGCGGCGCCAAACAAGGATTATCTCACCGCCTATGTAATGAGCCTTAACATTGGGCCGGATGATACGAATGGCGATAATCAGCGACATGATTCGGCAGGATTCAGTGACATTTTCCTGGCACGACAGAGCCGCTGAAAACCCGGTCTCGCGGAAAAATTCGCGAAGCGGCTCTTGACTTTGCAGGCAGCTGCGGACATGAGAATGAGCATTCATTCTCATGAGAATGACCATTCATTCTCGCTAGGGGCGACGATGAGCGAAGCCGCATTGGAAAAGCGTGCCGACGAGCCGGAAGTCGATCGGCATACGCACATCCTCGACGCCGCCGAGCGCAGCTTCGTGCGCGCCGGCTTTCATCGCGCCACCATGCAGGACGTGGCCGCCGAGGCGGGCATGAGCCCGGGCAATCTCTATCGCTACTTCCCCTCCAAGGACGCGCTGGTGGCCGGGCTGTGCGAGCGCGACCGCGCTAGTCTCGCCGCCGAGTTTGCCGATGTGCGCGAGAGCGGTGCGGATTTCCTCACCGCGTTCCGCGAGCTGGGCCGGCGGCACTTTCAAGACGATATGTGCGGCAAGGCGCGGCTCGGGCGTGGAGATCTGGGCCGAGGCTACCCGCAATCCCGAGATATCCGCCCTGCAGACGGAGTTCGACCGCGGACTGAACGAGCAGTTCATCGCTGTGTTCGACGCCGCCAAGCAGGCAGGGGCGATCAGCCCCTCCATCAGCTCGCGCTTCGCCGCGTCGATCATAACGAAGCTCGCCGACGGGCTCTTTGTTCGCCGGGCGACCGCCAACGATTTCGACCCCGAACGCGAGGTCGAGGAAGTCTTTGCCGTGATCGGCGCCCTTCTGTCCGGCGCCATCAAGCCCCCCGAAACACCTTCGCGCTCGGAGGTTTAGTCATGATGTTCAGTCGCATCCTTGCCGGCGTCATTATCGTCGCCGCGACGTTGTGGATCGGGTCGGGCGTCTTCGGCCGCACCGAGGACCCTGCAAAAGTCACCACCGAAGCCAAGGTCGTGGCTCCGCGCCCCCTGTTCCGCGTCGCCGTGATCGAGGCGAAGCAGGAGAGCCATGTCGGCGACCTCACGCTGTCCGGCCGCACCGAGGCCGACGACAAGGGCAGCGCCGTCACGCGCACCCCCGGCACGATCATGGAGCTGAACGTGCGCCGCGGCGACACCGTGAAAGAGGGCGACGTGATCGCGACGCTCTCCGACGAGGCACGCGCCGCGCAGGTCGCGCAGGCGGAGGCGCTGGTCGAGCAGCGGCGTACCGACCTCGAGGCCAAGGCCAAGCTGATCGACCGCGGCTTCGTCGCCGCCAACGAGAAGCAGCAGCTGGAAGCCGATCTGCGCGCCGCCGAGGCGGCTCTCGCAATGGCCAACGCCGAGAACGACCGCGGCCTCGTGAAGGCGCCGATCTCCGGCGTGGTGAGCGACGTGCCTGTGAGCACCGGCCAGGCGCTGGACACCGGCGCCATGGTTGCCCAGATCATCGACCTTGACCCGATGCTCGCCGTCGCCGGCGTGGCGGAGCGGCAGCTCGGCGATATCCAGGTCGGCAGCACCGCCGTCGTGCACCTCGTCAGCGGCCAGACCGTCAACGGCAAGGTGCGCTTCGTCTCGCCCACCTCCAGCACGGGAACCCGCACCTATCGGGTCGAGGTGGAGCTCGCCAATGCCGATCGCTCCATTCCCGACGGCGTGACCGCGGAGATCAAGTTCCAGCTGGCGCCGGTTCAGGCCGTGCGCATTCCGCGCTCCGCCCTCACCTTCTCCACCGCCGGCGACCTCAGCGTGCGCACGGTTGCGGCAGACGGCACCGTCGGCTCGGTCGCGGTCGGCATCGTCGAGGACGCGCGCGACGAGGTGTGGGTATCCGGTCCGCAGGACGGGACGCAGATCATCGTGCAGGGCCAGGACTTCGTGAAGGACGGGCAGAAGGTCGATGCCGTCGTCACGGGCGCGGCCTCGCCCGCGCTCGTCTCCGAGTCGTAACGCGCCGCACGCGCCGACCGAGGGGCCCGCCAACATGCGCAATCCTGTCGACTATGCGATCAGCCATGCGCGGCTGACGATCGCCGTCCTGCTTTTCCTGCTGGTGGCGGGATTCTCCGCCTATCTGACGATTCCCAAGGAGGCCGAGCCGGACGTCACGGTCCCCATCATCTACGTGAACGTCACGCAGCGCGGCATCAGCCCCGAGGACGCCGAGCGGCTCATCCTCAAGCCGCTCGAGACGCAGCTGAAGTCGGTGGAGAACGTCAAGGAGATGCGCTCCGCCGCCTTCGAGGGCGGCGGCTACGTGCTGCTTGAGTTCGAGGCCGGCTTCGATTCCGACGCGGCGCTTGCCGACGTGCGCGCCAAGGTCGACGACGCCAAGAGCGATCTGCCGAGCGACGCCGACGAGCCGCACGTGCAGGAGGTCAACCTCTCGCTCTTCCCGGTGCTCGTCGTGGCGCTCGGCGGCGACGTGCCGGAGCGCACGCTGCTGACCCTCGCGCGCCAGACGGAGACCACCATCGAGCAGGTGCCGGGCGTGCTCTCCGCCGAGCTGAAGGGCAGCCGCGACGAGGCGGTGGAGATCATCGCCGAGCCCATGCTTTTGCAGAGCTACGGCCTTTCGCTGCACGACCTCGTCTCAGCCTTCAGCCTCGGCAACAGCCTGGTGGCCGCCGGCGCGCTGGAGAGCGAAACCGGCCGCTTCGCGGTCAAGGTGCCGTCGCTGATCGAGACGCCGGACGACATCGAGAACTTCCCCATCGTCGCCTCCGGCGACGCCGCGGTCACGCTCGGCGACGTCGCCGAGGTGCGTCCGACCTTCAAGGACCCGACCTCGATCACGCGCGTCAACGGCAAGCCGGCGATCGCCATCGAGGTCTCCAAGCGCGCCGGCGCCAACCTGATCGAGACGGTCGACGCGACCCGCGCCGTGGTGGAGCAGCTGGCGAAGACCTGGCCCTCAACGGTCGCAGGTCTCGTTCACGCAGGACAAGTCGAAAGACATCCGCATCATGCTGAACGAGCTGCAGAACAGCGTCATCACCGCTGTCCTGCTGGTCGATCGTCATCATGCTCATGGTGCTCGGCGGGCGCGCCTCGCTGTTCATCGGCATCGCCATCCCCGCCTCGTTCCTCGCCGGCATCCTGGCGCTTGCAGCTCGCCGGGCTCACCGTCAACATCGTCGTGCTGTTCTCGCTGATCCTCGCCGTCGGCATGCTCGTCGACGACGCCATCATCGTGTCGGAGTTCGCCGAGCGCCGCATGTCGGAGGGCATGGAGCCGCGCGCCGCCTATTCGCTTGCGGCCAAGCGCATGGCCGGGCCGGTGATCGCCGCCACCTCGACGCGCGTCGCGGCCTTCTCGCCGCTGCTCTTCTGGCCGGGCATCGTCGGCGAGTTCATGAAATACCTGCCGATGACGCTGATCGCGACGCTGTCCGCCTCGCTGGTGGTGGCGCTGATCTTCACGCCGACGCTCGGCGCCATGCTCGGCCGCCACTCCGAGCCGAAGGACGAGGCCGTCAAGGACACGCGGCCCCTACATGCGCGTCGTGAAGCTGGCGATCGGGCATCCGCTCGCCACGCTCGGCCTCGCGGTCGTGCTCCTCGTCGGCGTCGTCCAGGCCTACGGCACATTCGGCAACGGCGTTGAGTTCTTCCCCGACATCGAGCCGGATTACGGCCTCGTGCAGGTCCGCGCGCGCGGCAACCTCTCCATCCACGAGAAGGACGCGCTGGTGCGGCAGGTGGAGAACCGGCTGCTCGACATGCCGGAGCTTGAGACCGTCTACGCCCGCGCCGGCGAAGGACAGCGCGGCTCGCAGGACGTCACCGAGGACACGGTCGGCACCGTCCAGTTCGAGATGGTCGACTGGCAGGAGCGGCGCAAGGCGAGCGAGATATTCGACGAGATCCGCGCGAAGACGAAGGACATTCCCGGCGTCATCATCGAAGTGACCAAGCCGCAGGCCGGCCCGCCGACCGGCAAGCCGATCACGCTGGAGATCGCTTCGGCCAATCCGGACCTCCTCTACGCCGCGGCGCGCAAGGTCGCCGACATCGTGCGCGCCAACCCCGACGCGCGCGACGTGGACGACGGCCTGCCGCTTCCCGGCATCGACTGGAAGCTGGAGGTCGACAAGGCCGAGGCGGCGAAATACGGCGCCAGCCCCGCCAGCGTCGGCACCGCCGTGCAGCTCGTCACCAACGGCGTGAAGGTCTCCGAATACCGCCCCTCCTACACCGACAAGTCGGTCGACATCCTGGTGCGGTTCCCGCAGGACCGGCGCAGCCTCGACGAGCTCGACGAGCTGACCATGAACACCACGTCGGGCGCGGTGCCGATCTCCAACTTCGTCACCCGCACGCCCGGCGCCGAAGGTCGGGCTCATCAACCGCGTCGACGGCTCGGCGCGTCGTGACCGTCACCGCCAACGTGGCCGAGGGCGTGCAGTCGGCCGTGGTGCAGAGCCAGGTGCTCGACGCGCTCGCCAACGCCGATCTCGGCGAAGGCGTCACCTACAAGATGAAGGGCGAGGACGAGGAGCGCGACAAGGCGAGCGCCTTCCTGGGCAAGGCCTTCGGCGCGGCGCTCTTCCTGATCTTCGCCATCCTGCTGGCGCAGTTCAACAGCTTCTCCAGCGTCTTCATCGTGCTCTCGGCGGTGGTCCTGTCCACCATCGGTGTGCTCATCGGGCTGATGGTCATGGGGCAGGCCTTCGGCGTCGTCATGACCGGCGTCGGCGTCATCGCCAATGCCGGCGTGATCGTGAACAACAACATCGTGCTCATCGACACCTATGACCGGCTGCGGCGCGAAGGCGTGGCCGCCTACGAGGCGATCCTGCAGACCTGCCGCGAGCGCGCGCGGCCGGTGGTGCTGACCGCCGTCACCGCCATGCTCGGCGTGATGGCGATCGCCTTCGGCATCAACATCAACTTCGTCGAGCGCTCCGTCGCCATCGGCGCGCCGTCGACGCAATGGTGGGTGCACCTGTCGACGGCCATCGTGTTCGGCCTCGGCTTCGCGACCATGCTGACGCTGATCGTCACGCCGGCGGCGCTGATGGCCATCGCCAATCTCGCCGCCTGGCGCGACCGCAGGCGTCAGCGGCGCGCGGCACGAAAGGCGGAGAAGCTCGGCGGCAAGCCCCACGCGGCCGGCGCCTTGGGAGACGCGACGCCAGCTGAGATATTGTAGCGAAGCCGCTCGGCGCGCGTCTTCGCGGCGAGGTGCGAGCCTTCCTGCGTCACGCGGATGAGCGAACTCTCCGCCCGATGAGGTCGATCAGCAAATATTGCGCCCCGCACCCACAGCGCCGGCGCGATCCGCCTCAGCGGGCGAGCACGACCAGGTCGATCGGCTCGCCCACGCCTGCCACCTCGCGGCCGTCGAGGATTTCCGGAGGCGCTTCGTTGCGGTAGCCCTGCGACACGGCGCGCTCATAGGCCGCGAGCGTGGTGAGCGCCGTGCTTCCTTCCACCTTGTTATGCTTCTCGATCTTGGTGGCGAGGTTCACCGCCTCGCCGATGATGGTGTATTCCAGCCGCTCCTCGTCGCCGAGCGCGGCGAACACCACCGGTCCCGCCGTGACCGCGCCGTTGACCAGCGGAGCATCCGCCTCCCCTTCCCGTGACAGCGAGGTGCGCCATGCGCGCGCCTCTGCGATGATGGCGTCCATCGCCTGCATGGCATCGGCCACCGCCGTCGGCGACGCATGCGCCGCGCCGAACGTCGCCATCACGCCGTCGCCGAGATACTTGTCAACCACGCCGCGATAGCCGGTGACGACCGGCACGATGCGCTTGTGGAAGCCGACCAGCAGCTCCACCACCTCGCGCGGCGGCTTGCCGGAGCAGAAGCGGGTGAAGCCGCGCAGGTCGAGAAGCAGCACCGCCGCCTCCCGCTCCTCCGCATCGCCCGGCCTCACCATGGTCTCCGCGGTGGTGATAACGTCGGCCACGTCGCGCGGCAGGAAGCGGATCATGTCGCGCGTGCGCACCTCCTCGCGGATCGACGTCGTCAGCACCTGCCGGGCGCGGCGGATGGCAAGCGCCAGGATGAAGGTGACGACGAGGATGGCGACGATCTTGTCGATCTCGGCACCGATCAGGATGCGGCTCGAATTGAGATAGGCGACGAAGCTGCGTGTAATGCCGCCCACGCCGGTCGCCCAGATCGCGTAGAGAACCATGGCCACCCAGCCGAGCGCGGCGATGATGCCGGTCGCCAGCACGAAGCGCGCGTCGAAGCGCAGCGCGCGCAGCGCGATGAACACGAAGATGTAGGTGAAGGTCGGGATCTTGAGGTAGAAGGCGGCGGGCTGGCCGTACTGGATGTGGAACGACCAGATCAGCCCGAGCAGCATGCCCACGTCGATCACCATGGAGACGAAGAGCAGCCAGCCGGGCAGCCGGGTAACGTAGCTCAGCACCAGCCTGATTGTCGTAAACGAAAGATAAAAGGCGAGCGCGATGGGGACCGGCTGGAACAGCGTCATGTCGGCCGGTTTCGGCGCGATCGCCCAAAGCAGCCCGAAGAACAGCACCACGCCGAGCTGCACCCAGCCGATCAGGCGCTCGCTCTCCAGCTCCTGCCGGCTGATGAGCGCCTGCACCCGCGGCAGGAGCGGCGGTTCGGCTTCCTCGCCGCCGTTCGTGCGGAAAAATGGGATGCGTGAAAGAAATCGCATGCGGGCGGAATCAACTCCCTTCCGGGCCGGAAATCTAAGACCCCAGCGGGCTTTGGGCCAGCAATCGTTTCTCTCGCCAAAGCACGGTCGCGCGAGGGAAAGCGCGCTTTCGGTTGCGCAGAGTTGAAAAATGCCGATGCTCCGCCCGGAAAGGCGGCATCAAGGAGAGGCCCGTGACAAAGCATCAGCCGCGCATGCTGATCTACAGCCACGATTCGTTCGGGCTGGGACATCTCAGGCGCTGCCGCGCGATCGCGCAGTCGCTCGTCGCCTATCGCGAGGACCTGTCGATCCTGATGATCGCCGGCTCGCCCATCGTCGGCGCGTTCAGCTTCTCGCCCAATGTCGACTTCATCCGCGTGCCCGGCGTGGTGAAGCTCGCCAATGAGAGCTACCAGCCGCACAGCCCCGGCATGTCCATCGAAGACCTGATGGCGATCCGCTCCGCGATCATCCTGGAGACGGCGCGCGTGTTCGAGCCGGACATCTTCCTTGTCGACAAGGAGCCCCTCGGACTGCGGGGTGAGGCTGCAGGCAACGCTCAACTACCTCAAGGAGAAGAAGAAGCAGCTGGTGCTCGGCCTGAGGGACGTGATGGACGATCCCGCGCAGCTCGCCGGGGAATGGGACCGCAAGCACTCGCTGCCGGCGCTCGAGCACCTCTACGACCACATCTGGATATACGGCCTGCCGGAAGTATACGACCCGCTGACCGGCATCGCCGTCTCCGAGGAAGTCCGGGAGAAGACCCGCTTCACCGGCTATCTGCGCCGCGGCAAGACTCCGTCCGGCCTCTATCCGCCGCCGCACGAGATCGAAGAGCCCTTCTTCCTGGTGACGACCGGCGGCGGCGGCGACGGCGCCATGCTGGTCGACTGGGTGCTGCGCGCCTACGAGTTCGATCCTACGCTCGACATGCCGGCGAAGATCGTGCTCGGGCCGTTCATGGGCACCAGCCAGCAGACCGGCTTCATGGAGCGCGTGGCGCGCCTCGACCACGTGGAGGCGATCGCCTTCGAGGCGAACATGGAGGCGCTGATGCAGCGCGCCGCGGCCGTGGTCGCCATGGGCGGCTACAATACGTTCTGCGAGATCCTCTCCATGGACAAGCGCGCGCTCATCCTGCCGCGCACGCAGCCGCGCGCGGAGCAGTTCATCCGCGCCTCGCGCGCTGCCGAGCTCGGCCTCGTCTCCATGCTGGTGCCGGACGACACGACCGGATCCGCGCAGATGGCAGACGCGCTGCGGGCCCTGCCCAACCGCCGCCGGCCGTCGAAGGTGCACATACCCGGCGCTGCTCGACGGGCTTTCCGTCATCAACGGCCTCGTCGACCAGTATCTCGGCGCCGCGCCGCCGGCAGCGCGGCGGCGCGGCGCCTCACCGGTCGTCGGCAGCTAGCGCGCGCTTCAAGTCAACCGGGAGTGTCTGCTTGAGCCGACTCGATTTCATGATCAACCGCCTGACGGCGCAGCGCATGCTGCTGGACGAGGCCGCGCAGCTGATCGCCGACAGGCCCGGCTGCGTCTTCGAGCTTGGCCTGGGCAGCGGCCGCACCTTCGATCATCTGCGCCAGATCATGCCGGATCGCGAGATTTTCGCCTTCGACCGCGCCATCTCGGCGCATCCCGAAATGCATCCCCGACGGCGACCACATGATCCTCGGCGAGATTCGCGAGACGCTTGCCTTCTGCGCGCCGCGCATCCCCGGGAAGCCGGTCTTCATCCATGTCGATCTCGGCTCCGGCGACCCGACGCAGGATCTGATCACCCGCGCGTGGCTGTCGCCGCATGTGGCCGAATGGTCGGCGCCAGGAACGATCGTGCTTGCCGACCGGCCGCTGGAGGGCACCGTTCGAGGCGCTGCCGCGCCCGCCCGGCTGCCCCAAGTCCGGCCACGCGCTGCTCCGCGCCAAGTAGAGAGACGGGCCAAGGCCGCCCGGAAACGGATGCGAATTGCCTTCTATGCACCCCTGAAGCCGCCGGACCACGCCGTCGCCTCCGGCGACCGGGCCATGGCACGTGCGCTGATAGCGGCGCTCAAGACCGCCGGCCACGACGTGTCGGCTGGCCTCGCGTTTCCGCAGCTTCGATTCGCGGCGACGCGGCGCGGCAGGTCGGCTGCGCGATCTGGGACAGGCGCTGGCGGGCGCTATCTCCATCAGCTCACGCCGCAAGACGCGGCCGGACCTCTGGTTCACCTATCACCTCTATCATAAGGCGCCCGACTGGCTCGGCCCGGCCGTCAGCGAGCGGCTCGGCATCCCCTATGTGCTGGCCGAGGCATCTTACGCGCCTAAACAGGCGGGCGGGCTGTGGGACCTCGGTCACCGCGCCGCCGCCGATGCGATCCGCCATGCCGATCGCATCTTCCAGCCGAACCCCGCCGACGCGGAATGCGTGCTGCCGCTCCTCGATTCACCGGAGCAGCTGGTGCTTCTGCGGCCGTTTCTCGAGATCGAAGCCTTTCCGCGCGCCGAAACGGCCGCAGAGCCGCGACTGCCATCGCCAGCCGCTTCGGCCTCGACCCGGCCGAGCCGTGGCTCGCTCACCGTCGCGATGATGCGCGACGACCAGAAGCTCCTCTCCTATCGCTGCCTGGCCGCCGCTCTCACATGGCTCACAGACCGCCCCTGGCGGCTGGTCCTCGCAGGCGAAGGCGCGGCAGAGGACGAAGGTGCGCGCCGCCTTCGCGCGCCTCGGCGACCGTGTCCGCTGGGTGGGCGTGCTCGATGCGGATGTGCTGAGGCAGCTCTATCGCGCGTCCGACCTCTATGTCTGGCCCGCCGTGAAGGAGGCCTGGGGCATGGCCTTCCTTGAGGCGCAGGCGGCCGGGCTGCCGGTCGTGGCCGGCCGGAGCGGCGGGGTGCCGGCGATCATCGCCGACAGGGAGACCGGCCTCCTGGTGGAGGAGGGCAATGCCGCCGCCTTCGCCGATGCCGTCCGCACATTGCTGGCAAACGCCGAGATGCGCGCCGCCATGAGCCACGCAGCCATGCGCGCACGCCGAGCGCGACCACGACATCCGCCTCGCGGCAGAATTCCTCGACCGCCACCTCCGCCAGCCTGACCGCGGAGGCGTCGTGACGCGCGCTCCTGGTGATCCGCCACGGCGCCACGGACTGGAACGCCGCTGGGCTGATGCAGGGCCGCGCCGACCGCCCGCTGAGCGAGACCGGCCGCGCGCAATTCCACGCCGCCCGGCTACCCGCCGGATGGGCCGGGGCCACCTGCCTCTCAAGCCCGCTCTCACGCGCCATGGAGACCGCCAGGCTCCTCGGCCTCGCCCCACGACCCAGAGCCGCGCCTCATCGAGATGGATTGGGGCGAGTGGGAGGGCCGCAGCCTCTCCGATCTGCGCGCCGAGCTGGGTGCCGCGATGGCGGAGAACGAGGCGCGTGGCCTCGATTTCCGCCCCACCGGCGGCGAAAGCCCGCGCGACGTGCAGAAAAGGCTGAAGCCGCTGCTCGCGGGCCTCACCGCGCCGACGATCGCCGTCACCCACAAGGGCGTGCTGCGGGCGCTCTATGCGCTCGCGACCGGCTGGACCATGCAGGAAAAGCCGCCGGAAAAGCTGCGGAACGGCTGCGCGCATCTCTTCGAGGTGAGCGCCGAGGGCAGGCCCTCCGTCGCCGAGCTCAACATCCCGCTCGGCGCCGCGTCATGAGGCTTCTCCCGTGACGGACCGCGTGCTCTTCTACGTGCAGCACCTGCTCGGCGTCGGCCATCTGCGGCGTGCCGAGATTCTGGCGCAAGCCATGGCCGAGGCCGGGCTCGACGTGACCGTCGCCTATGGCGGCCTCCCCTTCCCCGAGGTCCCTTTCCGCAATGTCCGGCTTGCCCAGCTGCCGCCGGCCACCATCGCCAACGAGGATTTTTCGACCCTCCTCGACGCAGCGGGGGTGCCGGTCGACGAGGCATGGCGCGACGCGCGACGCGACGCGCTCCTCGAGCTTTATCGCCGCGTCGAGCCGGACGTTGTCCTGATCGAGCTCTTTCCCGTTCGGGCGGCGGCAGTTCCGCTTCGAGCTGCTGCCGCTGCTTAAGACGATCCACGCCGAGAAGAGCCGCCCGCGCGTCGCCTGCTCGATCCGCGACATCCTCGTGGCCCGCCGGCCGGAGCGGGTCGAGGAGAGCGTTGAGACGCTCCGCCGCTATTTCGATGCGGTTCTGGTGCACGGCGACCCCACGCTCATCCCGTTCGAGACGACCTTTCCCGCCGCCGACCGCATCGCCGACCTCATCCGCTATACCGGCTACGTCGCCGCCGCGCCCGCAAAGGTCGAGCCGCACGACGGATACGGCGACGTGATGGTCTCGGCCGGCGGCGGAGCGGTGGGCGCGCCCCTCCTCTTCGCCGCCAATGGACGCGCGGCCGATGACCACGCTTGCCCGCCACCGCTGGCGTTTCCTCACCGGGCCCAATCTCCCCGACGCCGACTATGACCGGCTCGCAACGATGGCCGGCGACCGACACAATCGTAGAGCGATTTCGGCCGGATTTTGCCGCGCGGCTTCGCGGGGCCGCGCTGTCGATCTCGCAGGCGGGCTACAACACCACCATGGATATCCTGGCCTCGGGCGTGCGCGCCGTGGTCGTGCCCTACGAGACGAAAGGCGAGACCGAACAACGGTTGCGCGCGGAAATCCTCGCCGCCAAGGGCATCCTTACGCTTGTGCCGGAGGCTGACCTCAACCCGGAGAGCTTGGCGCGCGCCATCGACGCTGCAGCCGAATCGCCGCACGCCTCAATCGCCGTGAACCTTGCGGGGGCGCCGGCAAGTGCGCGGCTCGTTCGTGACCTCGCCGCGAAAAAACGACACGCAAGCGGTTGAATACATGCAATCGTCGCCCTCCGGTCATTGCCACAGCAATAATTTCATGGCCCCATGGGCCGGAGAAGACGCAAATCTGGCCGATCGTGACCGACGAACTCCTCAAGATCGCCGACCTCTCGGTCGAATTCCGCACCTTGGCCGGACGCGTTCAGGCAGTCGACCGCCTGTCGATGCGCGTCAAGCCGGGAAGCACGGTGGCGCTGGTCGGCGAATTCGGGCTCCGGCAAGTCCGTCACCGCGCAGGCGATCGATGGGCATCTTGCCGCGCACGGCGCGCATCACCGGGGGTGAGATCGCCTTCAACGACACCGAGAGCGGCCCGCGCGACCTTTCCAGGCTGAAGCCCAAGTCGAGAGAGTTCACCCACATCCGCGGCAATCGCATCGGCATGATCTTCCAGGAGCCGATGACCTCCTTCTCGCCGCTCCACACGGTCGGCGACCAGATCGGCGAGGCGCTTTCCGTCCACGAGAAGGTGACGAAAGAAGAGAAGCGCGAGCGGACCATCGAGATGCTGCGGCTCGTTGAGTTTCCGCGCCCGACGGAAACCGATCGACTCCTACCCGTTCGAGCTGTCCGGCGGGCTGCGCCAGCGCGCCATGATCGCCATGGCGCTGATCTGCCGTCCCGCCCTGCTCATCGCCGACGAGCCCACCACCGCGCTCGACGTGACCGTGCAGGCGCAAATCCTGAAGCTCATCCGCGACGTGCAGGACGAGCTCGGCATGGCGGTGCTGCTGATCACCCACGATCTCGGCGTGGTCGCCAACATGGCCGAGGAGGTGGTCGTGGCGCATCACGGCCGCGTGGTGGAAGCCGGCACGCTGCACGACATCTTCACCAACCCGACGCACCCCTATCTCAAGGCCCTGCTGCAGGCCGTGCCGCATTTCGACATGAAGCCGGGCGAGCGGCTGAAGCCGATCCGCGAGATCGCAATGCCGACGCGCAGCTTTGCCGCTGCGCCGCCGCTGGCCGACCGCAGCCACGGGCCGCTTCTTGAAGTGAAGCACCTGACGAAGCGCTTCGGCCTGCGCAAGAACCTGAAATGGCTGTCAGGCGGTCCCGAGACGACGGTGCTGGCGCTTTCCGATATCAGCTTCACCATCGACCGGGGCGAGTGCCTGGGCCTCGTCGGCGAATCGGGCTCCGGCAAGACCACCGTCTCGAAGGCCATCACCCGCGCGGTGGAGATGGACGAGGGCGAGGTCATCTTCCACGACGGTGGACGCCCTATCAACCTCTTCGCGCTCGACCGGCAGGAGATGCAGCCGATCCGCCGCAAGATTCAGTACATCTTCCAGGACCCCTATTCGTCACTCAACCCGCGCATGACCGTGGGAACCATTCTCGCCGAGCCGTTCATCATCCACGGCATCGGAACCGACGCGACGCGACGCGCTGCCTCCGTAAGGCTCCTTGAGCTGGTCGGCCTCGGGGCGGAGCATCTGAACCGCTATCCGCACAGCTTCTCCGGCGGGCAACGGCAGCGCATCGGCATTGCCCGCTCACTGGCGTTGCAGCCCGACCTCATCATCTGCGACGAGCCGGTCTCCGCGCTCGACGTCTCCATTCAGGCGCAGATCCTCAACCTTTTGAAGGACCTGCAGAAGGATATCGGACTGACCTACCTGTTCATCTCGCACAATCTGGCAGTCATTAACTATATCGCCGACCGCATCGCGGTCATGTGCGCCGGCCGACTGGTGGAGCTGGCGCCGCGCGAGGAGCTGTTCCGCAATCCGCTCCATCCCTACACGCGCGCCCTGATGTCGGCAGTCCCCTACCCCGATCCCGACCGGCCGCTCGATTTCGAGGAGATCGGCGCCAGCCGCCAGTCCGATCCCTACGCCTGGCCGGAGCCGTTTACCTGCCTGGAGAGCGATCCCCCCATCTTGAGCGTCGGCAACGGGCACTTCGTACGCGCCAAGGAGGTGCCGGCCGCGGCCTCCAGGCCGGTTATCGCGGCCCCGGCGCTCGGCTAGCGACCCGACGGATCACGCTCGGTCCGGCAAATGGGAGACGTGTCGTCGCTCGGACCCGGCGTTAGACAGTCCAGCCAGCCTGCTGGTATAGTTGAGCTGCGGCCCATCGGTCCGGCACAGGGCCTGGCTGGCCGTCCCAGGGGGAGATCGTCCCAGCCGTGATGGACCAGAACATCTTTCGCTACACTTGGAGGCATTCCAAGCGCGACCAGCTATGGCTGCTGGCCGTTGTGGTGGGCTCCCTGCCGTTCTACTTCCTGTCGCTCGACCTGCCCAAGCAGATCATCAACGGCCCGATCCAGGGCCAGGGCTTCTCCAGCCCCACCGACACGGAGACGGCGTTCCATATCGCCATCGATATCCCCTCCTGGCTGTTCGGCGGCGGAGAGATCGCGCTGTTCAACGGCGTCGAGCTGGGGCGGGTCGCTACGCTCACCTATCTGTGCCTGCTGTTCCTCGGCTTCGTGCTCATCAACGGCTACTTCAAATACTACATCTCGACCTTCAAGGGCCGCCTCGGCGAGCGCATGCTGAGGCGCATGCGCTACACGCTGGTGGATACGCTGCTGCGCTTCCCTCTGGGGCAGTTCCGCCGCCTGCGCGCCTCGGAGATCGCGACCATGGTGAAGGACGAGGTGGAGCCGCTCGGCGGCTTCATCGGCGACGCCTTCGTGCAGCCCGCCTTCCTGCTCAGCCAGGCGGTGACGGCCATGATCTTCATCCTGCTGCAGAGCATTACGCTCGGGCTCGTGGCCGGCGCCATCGTTGCCGTGCAGGTGATCCTCATTCCGCGGCTGCGCCGGCGGCTGCTCGTGCTTGGCCGGCAGCGTCAGCTGACGGCGCGTCAGCTCGCCGGCCGCGTGGGCGAGATCGTCGAAGGGATCATCGGCATACGCGTCAACGACGCCTCCAACTGGGAGCGGTCGGAGATCGCCGGCCGCCTTGGGCGGATCTTCTTCATCCGCTTCGACATCTATCAGTGGAAGTTCCTGGTCAAATTCATCAACAACCTGCTGGCGCAGGTGACGCCCTTCGTCTTCTACCTGATTGGCGGCTACTTCGCGATCACCGGCCGGCTCGACATCGGTCAGCTCGTGGCCGTCATCGCCGCCTACAAGGAGCTCCCCTCGCCGCTCAAGGATCTGATCGACTGGGATCAGCAGCGGCTCGACGTGCAGGTGAAATACACGCAGGTCGTGGAGCAGTTCACCATCGGCAAGGTGCTGGACCCCGCGCTGCAAAAGCTCGATTCCAACCCCGCGCCGCATATCGAACGCGAAATTTCCGCCACCGGCGTCAGCATCCGCGACGATTCCGGCGCGACATTGCTGGAGCCGACCTCGCTCAGGCTTTTGCACGGCGAATCGGTCGCCGCAATCGGCTCGGTGGGCGCCGGCGGCGAGTTTCTGGCCGAGGCGCTTGCCAGGCTCGCCGAGCCCGACAGCGGTCGCGTTCTCATCGACGGCACGGCCATTGACACGCTTGCCGATTCCTTCACCGGGCGGCGCATCGGCTATGCCGATGGCAACACCTACTTCGCGCAGTCAAGCCTGATGGACGCGCTGACCTACGGTCTTCGGCACGCGCCGATGAGAGAGGTCACCGAGGATACCCGCGAAAAACGGCAAAGGCGTCTGGAAGCGCGGGCGGCGGGCAACATCGAGACCGACATCGAGGACGACTGGATCGACTACGAGGCGGCGGGCGCCACCGGTCCCGACGATCTCCTCGTGCGGCTGAGGGAAATCCTGGTCCTCGTCGATCTGGAAAGCGACGTCTACCGCCTCGGCCTGCGAGGAAAGATGCCGGAGGCAGCACTTGCCGAGCTGAGCACCCGCGTCCTGGCAGCGCGTGACGACTTCCGCGAGCGGCTGGTGAAGAACCGTGGCGAGCAATATGTCGAGATGTTCGATCCCGACCGCTACGTCGTGAATGCGTCCGTGAAGGAGAACCTGATCTTCGGCGTCGCGAGCCAGGACAGCGTCGACGATGGAAGCCCGGTCGATCTCTACCTGGCATCGGTGGTCGCCGAGACGGGGCTAGAGGAAAAGCTCGTCGACATGGGCCTCAAGGTCGCGCAGACGCTCATCGATCTCTTCGGCGACCTCGCGCCCGACAATCCGCTCCTGGAGCGCATGGATTTGATGTTGCCGGACCAGATCGACGATTATCGTGCCATCGTGCGCCGCGCGTCGAGCGGGCCGCCGTCGGCAGTCGAGTCGAGTCGACAAGCGCGCGCTCCTTCAGCTGGCGCAGGGCTATATCGAGCCGCGTCATCGCCACGGCCTGCTCGACGACGAGCTGCAGGCAGCGATCGTTGCGGCGCGTCAGGCGTTCCGCGACAACCTGCCGGACGGCCTTTCGGGCGCGGTCGCCTTCTACCAGCCCGGCGCCATCAATCCGGCGGCCAGCGTGCAGGACAACGTGCTGTTCGGACGCATCGTCGACACCTACGCGGAAGCGACGGACCGCGTGAACGCGCTGCTGCGGGAGACCATGGACGCGCTCAAGCTGACCGACGCCATTATCGAGCTCGGCCTCGCTTTCGACATCGGCAGCGGCGCCAAGCGGCTGTCGCTCGCACAACAGCAGAAGCTTGCTCTGGGGCGTGCGCTGGCGAAGCGGCCCGACCTCCTGATCGTCAACCGGGCGCTGGCGGCTCTTGACGCCAACGCCCAGGATGCCACCGTGACGCGCGTGCTGGACTTCGCACGCGCTCGAGGGGGCCCCGGCTTTGCCGTGTTCTGGGTTCTCAGCCATCCGGGGTCGGGCCAATGGTTCGACAAGGTGGTAACGTTCGAGAATGGTCGGATCGCCAAGGCGGAGGAGCGAGCAAAGACCGAGGAGGAACATGCACTCGAGCCGGCCAAATAGGCACGCTCGCTCACGAATGGGGGTGAGGGTCACGTGAGTTTGCTGAGCACCGAAGTCGAGCTGCTTCGACGGGTCCCGCTGTTTGCGGGCATCGAGCCGTCAAAGCTGAAGCTGCTCGCATACACGTCCGACGTCGTGACCTACGAGCCAGGACAGATTCTCGTGCGCAAGGACGACGTGGGTGATGCCGCCTACGTCATCATCAAGGGCAATGCCGATGTGTCGGTGCCGGCCGACGGCGGCGACATAACGGTCGCCCAGCTGCACGACGGCGACTTCTTCGGCGAGATCGCAATCCTGTGCGACACGCCGCGCACCGCCACGGTAACGGCGAAGGACGAGCTGACGGCATTGCGCATTCGCAAGGAGCCCTTCTTCGAGCTTCTGCGGCAATTCCCAGAGATGGCCGTGGAGATGACGCGATTGCTGGCGGAGCGCCTGACGCGCACGACTGCGGACCTGATCGAGGCGCAGCGTCAGAAGTCGGCTTAGAACGCGGGAATGACCGAAACGCCCTTCCTGGTGAGGATTTGGGGGGCTCGGGGCAGCCTCCCGAGTCCGGCCGCCGCGAACTGCGCATTCGGCAGCGAGTCCCCTTGCATCGAGATGCGGTGCGGCGGGCACGTTCTCATCTTCGACGCGGGAACCGGAATTGAGGAGCTCGGCAAGCGGCTGCGCGAAGAGAAGGTGCATGATCTCGACCTCTTCTTCTCGCACTGCCATTTCGACCACATCATGGGCTTCCCGTTCCTGCGCACGTTTTATGAAGACGGCGCCACGGTCAGAATCTATGCCGGGCATTTCGAAGACGGTACCACCTGCAAGCAGATGGTCGACAACTTCATGGCGCCCCCTTATTTCCCCATCACAGCGGAATATTTCTCCGCCAAGGTCGAGTATCGCGATTTCCACCCGCCGGAGACGCTGACCCCGCACGAGGGCATCGCCATCGCGACCATACGGCTCAACCATCCGAACGGCTGCGTCGGATATCGCGTCGACTATGCGGGACGCTCCGTCTGCTACCTCACGGACACGGAGCACACGCCCGGCAAGCCCGACGAGGGCCTGCTCAAGTTCATCGCCGGCGCGGACATCATAATATACGATTGCACCTATACCGACGCCGAGTTCAGCCATTATGTCGGTTACGGCCATTCCACCTGGGAGGAAGGCGTGCGGCTGTGCGAAGCGGCCGGTGTGAAGCGGCTCGTGATCTTCCACCACCGGCTCGGGCGCACCGATGAGGACCTGGCGCGCATCGAGGCGGATGCCCAGGCGCGCTTCCCCGGCGCCATCGTCGCCCGCACCGGCCTTGAACTTGTTCCCTAGACACACGATCTGAGCGGGCGCCCATGGCAGAATCCAGCCTCATGCAACAGATCCACGACTGGCTCATTGACCAGACGCTCGGTGATCCGGACATCGTGGAACTATTTGAAGGCCTGTGCCTTCGCCTCGCCGGCGTCGGCGTTCCGGTCGCCCGCGGAATGCTGATGTGGCCCACGCTGCATCCGCTGTTCCAGGCCGAAAACGTCATCTGGAGGCGCGGTGCGCCGGCGGAGCTGCACCAGTTCGTCCACCAGGACGTCGCCAACGAGCAATGGCTGCGCAGCCCGATGCGGGTTCTGGTGGAGACGGATATCCACGTCATCCGCCGACGCCTCGTCGGGCCGGGCAAGATGCTCGACTTTCCCATTCTTGAGGATCTCGCCGCGGAGGGGTTCACCGACTACCTCCTCATCGGAACATATCTGTTCGGGGACACGGCGCATGAAGACAAGCGCCGGCGCGGAATCATCGTCTCCTGGACGTGCGACCAGCCGGGCGGCTTTTCCGATGAGGACTTCGCGGCGCTGCAGCGCGTCCAGCGGCGCCTGGCGATTGCCTGCAAGACGGTGCTGCAACAGCGCGTCGCGCGCAACATCACCGAGGCCTATCTCGGCCGCCTGACCGGCGAGAAGGTGTTTCGCGGCTCCATCCGTCTGGGTGACGGCGAGCACACGCAGGCGCTCGTCTGGTATTCCGACCTCAGGAGCTCGACCCATCTCGCCGAGACGATGCCGAGCCCCGACTTCCTCGAGCTGCTGAATGCCTATTTCGAATGCGCCGCACGCCCGGTCATTGCGACCGGCGGCGAGATCCTGGCATTCATCGGCGATGCCGTTTTGGGCATTTTTCCTATCGAGACCGATTTCGAGCGCGCACGGGTGACGCGCGACGTGGTGAAGGCCCTGAAGGAATCGCTTATCGAAGCGGATCGCATCGACGCCGAACGCGCCGCGGCCGGCCTGCGGCGGTTCCGCTACGGCGTCGGTCTGAACATCGGCTCGGTCATGTACGGCAATATCGGCGTTCCCGAGCGCCTCGCCTTTTCGGCGATCGGCCCGACGGTGATCGAGGTCGCGCGCATCGAGAAGCTCAACAAGGGACTGAACACGCGCGTGCTGGCGACAAAGGAGGTGGCTTCCGTCGAGCCTGACCTTTGGCGGTCGATGGGCCAGCAATCCCTTGAGGGCATCGGCGCCGCCCAGGAGATTTTCGCGTTCCGCGACAAGGAGGCCGCCCGGGCGGCGGCATGATGCGCGGGCGGCGCCTGCGCCTCGGGCTCACCACGCTGCTCGGCCTGAAGAAGCGCGGCTTCTTCATCCCCTACCGCTACGCCGATCGCCTGCCGTCGCGCGCCGAGCGCCTGCCCTATCACGCGCTCGAGCCGCTTTTCGTCGACGCCGAGCCGACCTTCCGCGCGCTGCTCCAGGCCGCCTCCACCTTTGCCGACGACCTCTACGCGATCGGCCACGCGCCGCCGCCCGAGCCGCGCTGGAGCCAGGACTGGTTTCCACGCCTCGACGGCGTTGCGGCCTATGTGTTCGTGCGCGAAACCGCGCCGCGCCGCATCGTGGAGGTGGGCTCGGGCCATTCGACCCGCTTCATGGCACGCGCCGTGCGCGACGGCGGGCTCGACACCGAGATCATCTCTATCGATCCGGCGCCGCGCGCCGATCTGGAGGGCACCGGCGTCACGCTCCTTCGCGGAGTGGTGCAGGACGCCGGCATGGAGCCGTTCGCCACGCTCGCCGACGGCGACATCCTGTTCATCGACTCCAGCCACATCCTCATGCCCGGCACCGACGTCGACATGCTGTTCAACCATGTGCTGCCGACGCTGCCGAAGGGCGTGATGATCCACATCCACGACATCTTCCTGCCGGACGACTATCCGCCGGAGTGGGAATGGCGCGGCTACAACGAGCAGCTCGGCGTCGCCGCCCTCATCCAGAGCCGCGGCTTCCGCATCCTGTGGTCAAGCCACTACGCCGCCACCCACATGGCCGAAGACATCGCCGCGAGCGTTGCCGCCGAACTCGAGCTGATGCCGGGCGCCTTCGAATCGAGCCTGTGGCTGATGAAGGTGTAGCCTTATTCGTGCGGGTCTATCGCGTCCCTGAGGCCATCCCCGAGGAACGAGAAGGCGAGCACGATGGCCATCACCGGCACCATCGGCGCCAGGAGCCACGGATAGAGCGCCACGGACTCGATGTTGCGCGCCTCGTTCAAGCAGCACGCCCCAGCTGGTGATCGGCGGCCTTAGGCCGAGGCCCAGGAACGAGAGCGCCGTCTCCGCCAGGATCATGGAGGGGATGGTGAGCGAGGCGGAGGCGATCAGGTGGCTGGTGAAGTTCGGCAGAAGGTGCCGCGCGATGATGCGCGACGGCTTCGCCCCCATCATCTCCGCCGCCGCCACATAGTCCTCCTCGCGCAGCGCGAAGAGCTTGGAGCGCACCGCGCGCGCGATCGACGGCCAGTCGAGCAGCGCCAGGATGACGGTGATGCCGAAATAGATGAGCCGCGGATCCCACGTCACCGGCAGCGCCGCGGAGAGCGCCATCCATAGCGGCAGCTCGGGGATGGAGCGCAGCACCTCGGTGACGCGCTGCACGATGGAGTCGAAGATCCCGCCGTAATAGCCGGCGATCCCCCCGATCGTGATGCCGATGATGTAGCTCAGCGTCACCCCGACCAGCCCGATGGTGAGCGAGACGCGTGCGCCATAGACCAGCCGCGAGAACATGTCCCGCCCCAGCCGGTCGGTGCCGAGCAGGAACATGGTGCCGTGTTTCGGCGGACATACGAAATGGAACGTGCCGGTGTAGAGGCCCCAGAAGTTGTACTCGTCGCCGGAGCAGAAGAAGCGGATGCTCTCCGGCCTGGAAGTCTTCGCCACGTATTCGCGCTTCAGCGTGTCCATGTTGAGCTTGAAATCGTAGGGATAGACGAAGGGGCCGACGAACTCGCCCTCATGGAAGAAGTGGACCCGCTGCGGCGGCGCATAGATGAAGCCGGAGAAGCGGTCGTTCAGCTCGTAGGGAGCGATCAGCTCGGAGACCAGCACCGAGCCGTAGCTCAGGGCGAGAAAGATGAGCGCGATCACCGCAAGGCGGTGACGCACGAAGCGCCACCAGATGATCTGGGTCTGCGATGCCTTGAGGTAGCGCTCCGAAGGCTGCGAGCCCGGCGCGACGGTGGCTTCCGGATCGAACGCCTCGTCGGAAACAAAATGCTCCAGGGATGCGCTCATCGGGAGGCGCCCCCCGTCAGCCGGATGCGCGGATCGAGCACCGCAAGCAGGATGTCGGAGACCAGCATGCCGATCACGGTCAGAACCGCCAGGAACATCAGGAACGAGCCGGCCAGGTACATGTCCTGGCTTCGCAGCGAAGAGAGAAGCATCGGCCCGGTGGTCGGCAGCGACATGACCGCCGACACGATGACCGAGCCCGACACGACCTGCGGCAACAGGCTGCCGATATCGGCGATGAAGGGGTTCAGCGCCATGCGCAACGGATAGCGCCGGAGCACCCGGCCCTCCGGCGCCCCCTTGGCGCGCGCCGTGGTTACGTACTGCTTCTGAAGCTCGTCGAGGAGATTGGCGCGCAGTCGCCGGATCATCCCCGCCGTGCCGGAGGTGCCGATGACGACAACCGGCACCCACAAATGCTGCGCCACCGACATCACTTTGCCGATGCTCCACGGCTTGTCGATATATTCCGGCTCCATCAGCCCGCCGATGGAGGTGCCGAACCATACGTTGGCGAGATAGAGCAGGATCAGCGCCAGCAGGAAGTTCGGAGTCGCCAGCCCCACGAAGCCGAGGAAGGAAAGCGTGTAGTCGCCCGGGCTGTACTGGTGCGTGGCGCAATAGACGCCGATGGGAAACGACACCACGTAGATGAACAACACCGTGAAGAAATTCAGCACCAGCGTCAGGAACATGCGGTCGCCGATGACGTCGGCAACCGGCTGATTGTACTCGAACGAATAGCCGAGGTTGCCGTGCAGCAACCCTGTTACCCACACCAGGTATTGCTGCCACAGCGGGCGGTCGAGGCCATATTGCTCACGCAGAAACTGGATCTTCTCGTCTGCGATCTGCTCGCCCGACGCCTTGATCTCGTTGATGTAGGTCGTGAGATAGTCGCCCGGCGGCAGCTGAATGATGATGAAGACGAGGATGCTGATGCCAAGCAGCGTCCACGCCATCGTGACCAGGCGTCGGACCAGGAAGTTCAGCACCGGCCGGGCCCGCTACTGGCTGAGCCAGAACGTGTCCGGCTTGTAGATGCCGAAATACGAGCCCGGATCGAAATTGTAGATACCGTGTTCGGGCACGTTCTGCAGGCGGTCGTTCACGACCACCAGCTGCTCCACGCCGGACACGATGCCGATCGTGAAGACCTGATCCGCCCAAAGCGACAGGACCTCGTGCCAGACCGCTTCGCGCGCCTCTTCGGAATCTGGCCTCTCCCCACTTCTTGTTGAGCGCCATCAGCTCCTTGACCGCCGGCAGGTCGGGCTCCTCGCCCTGCTGTCCGCTCGTCTGCGCCCACAGGCCCCAGCTCGGCCACTCGAACTGGTCCGGCGATTGCGGCGCGAACTCCGCGGGGCTCATGGAGGGCTTCAGCATGGCATTTTCCAGCCCGGACCAGACGGCCATCTCCGTATCGCCTGAGTCGATGCGGTTATAGAAAACTTCGCGCTGCGACGGCTTGATGAAGAGCGAGACGCCGACGTCCGCCCAATATTCCTTGACCAGCTGCAGCACGTCGATCTGCTCCGTCTCCTCGCCGGCCGTCTCCACGACGATCTGCAGCGGCCGCCCGTCGGGCATCAGCCGAATGCCGTCGTCGTTGCGCTCCGTCAGGCCGAGCCCGTCGAGCAGCTGATCCGCGAGCTCGGGATCGTACTGCGTCCACTTGGTGCGGTACTCGTCCTTGAAGAGCGGCGATTCCGCCAGCACCGTGTTGTTGGACGGGCTCGCGACGCCGTAGAAGATCGTGTTGTTGATATCGTCACGATCGATCGCCACCGACAGGGCACGGCGGAAATCGGCCTGGCGGAACAGGTCGCGCACGACCGGATCGTTGACGTTGAGGTTGGGGTAGAGCGCGATCCGCGCACCCTTGGTCGCCAGCCAGCGACGCACCTGATAGTGGCTGCGCGCCTCCGCCTCCTTCAAGAAGGTGAAGTTTGAGAAGGCGAGATACCCGCCTTGCAGGTCCGCCTCGCCGCTCGCCACCTTGGCCGCGATCAGGTCGGCGCTGGCGATCGTCAGCGCGACCTCGTCGACGTAGGGAAGCTGCAGGCCGTTCGTCGTCGACGCGATAATAATAAGGGTTGCGGGCGAAAATATAGCGGTCGGACGGCGGCTGTGTCTTCAGCACCCAAGGCTCGAGCGTCGGGTAGTCGACGTTGTCGTTCCGGTAAGAGCGGTCCTTGCTGTAGAGCAGCGACACCCAGTTCCGCTCGCCCGCCGCCTGCGCCATCGCCTCGACCTTTTCCAGGCCGGCATATTGTGCATGGAACTGCTTCAGATAATGGGCCGGCCGGAAGATCTCGATCGGCTGCGCGCCGGCGAGCGCCGGCAGGAAATACGGGTTCGGCTTCGACCAGCTGTAGCGGACGGTGTAGGCATCGGGAAATTCGACTTTCGGCTTCTCCCCGTCGACGAGCAGAGCTTTCGGCGGCCCGAAGCGCGAGACATCCGCATTGTCTGCCATGTCCTCCCAGTAGAAGCGGAAATCCTCCGACGTGAACGGCTCGCCGTCGGACCATTTCTGCCCCGGCCGCAGATGGAAGGTGAAGACCTTGTCGCCCTCTTCCTCGAAGCTCTCGGCGATGTCGGAAACGATCTCGTAGTTCTCATCGTAGTCGACGAGGCGCGCATAGCCGTAGATGACCAGCAGGCGCGTATCCTTGTTGCTCCCCCCGATAATCCGCAGCGTGCCGCCATACTGGCCCGGCACCTTGTCGCTGCCTTCATAGCTGACCACCGCGGGATGCTCGGGAATGCGCTCCGCGACCGGCGGCAGCTCGCCCGCCTTGACGGCCGCCTCTAGAAACGGCGGCTCCACCATTGTCGGCACGTTTTGCGCTGCAGCTTGCTGCAGGCCGGCGGCTCCAACCAGGAGCAACGTTGCCAAACCAAAGACCGACGGACGCGACATCCCCTCACCCCTCACAACACGTTCTTCGGGACGAGAAGGTAATTGCAATGGGTCTTGTCGGGAAAGAGCTTTTCGACTCGATATTCATTCCCGTCGACCCAGGCCATGAACGCGGCCACCGTCTCGTCCAGAACCTCGACGTAGAGCGCCGGGCGGCAGGCCGAAATCAGCCCCGCCGCACCGGAAAGCGCCTGCATTTCCATGCCCTCCACGTCGATCTTGATGAAATCCACCCGGTCCCGCACCAGGCTGTCGAGCCTGACGCGCATGGTCTCGCCCTTCGCGTCAGGCGCGAAATGCGTCGCCCCGAGGCCGGCGGTGGTTGAGGGAATCGCGCGAAGCCGGCCCTCCTCCGCCCCAACCGCTTTGCCCAGTGAGGCGAGATCGACATTGGTCGAGGCGGTTCTCTGATACCGCCGCACGAATCGCCTCGGCGGCGCGCGGCAGCGGCTCGACGGGGATCACCGTTTCCGCTTGCATGACGCCGGCAAAGAAAACGGTGTGATTGCCGGTATTGGCGCCGACATCGAGGATGCGCATCCCCCGCGGCAGGCGCCCGGCGAGGAACTCCAGTTCCTCGTGCTCGAAGAAAAGCCCGCGCATCTGCTCCCGCTCGATCACCGGGTTGAGGCCCGTATAGGGAAGCCGAAACACCTCCGTGCCGAACCGCACCGGCATGAAAGCCGGCTCTTTTTCCAGGATTTCGATGAGCCGCTGGCGGTCGCCTTCCGGCACCGGCGGCACCGCGTCGCGGAACAGCGTCAGCGCCTGGGCGGTCTTGTAGGCGCGGGCGCTTGTCCACAGGGCGTACATGTAATCGGCGTAGCTGCGCGACATCTCAGCCGCATGACCGGCCTTTGCCGCAAGCGCCGGACGCACGAAATGGCTCGGCCCGATCCACCACCTGAGCGCCGCATGGAAAAAGCCCGGCAGGTCCTGCGCCGCCAGGCGGGTGATGCGCTCAACCTTCGGCGGTGCGTTTCCGGCGGGCTGAAGCGCGGCGCCGCCCCACGCCGCATCGCTGATCCTGAGTGCCGGCGCCATCTTCACGAAGATGTCCGGCATCAGCGCCTCCGCGGCACTGACGGCGAGAAGCCAGTCGAAGCCGGCAGCCGATGCCTCTTCCCCGGCCCGCGCCAGCACCTCGACAATATCGCCGGAGCCGGCATCGATCACCTCGACACCGGCGAAGTCGCCAAGCCCCACGGCCTTCGCCTCGTCCAGCGAGCGGAGCAGGCGGTCCGCGTCGCCCCCCTCCGCCGGCAGGACCGCAAGCGCGCAGCGCAGCGCGCTCAAAGGGCGTCACCTCGCGCGTGCGCGACCGACGGATCGACCTCCTCGAACGAATGCCCGCGGCTGTAATTGTCATGATAGGCGACGATCGGCTTCGGCCCGGGCGGCGACCAGTAGAGGCCGAGCTTGAAATATGGCCCCTCCTCCTCGTTCTCGTAGGCGAGCGGCCCGGCCCACGTGAAAATCCTCTCTTTGCCGAGCCACGCCTCGATCTCCGAGGTAGCGTGCCGCGACCACAGCACCCGAAATACGAAATCGTGCCACACGCCCTTGGGGAAATCCGCGATGCTGGCGAGCTCGTAGCGGATGTCGGGATCGGGCGAGGCCTCCCGCCCGTAGGCGCCGGTGAAAAAAAGCCGCCCGGCGCGATAGCGCATGGCGAGCGGCGGCTTGCCGGACGGGTCGCCGAGCTTCGCCTGGTCGTGCCATTGCGCGAAAACGCAGCCGCTCGTCTCCGGCAGCTCGAAATCGCGCGCGATGAAGGTCGAAAAGCCGTACCAGACCTCCTCGTCCCACACGACATTGTAGGGATCGCGCAGCTCGGCCCGGTGCCCCTGCGAGACATAATCGCCCGGGCCGCAGCTCGAATCGGCAGGCGCGGCTGCCGGTGCGGACGATCTCGGACTGGATTTCCGCCGAATGCGCGCCGGAAAGCCGCTTCACGCTCCAGCCGTCGAAAGTCCCGCTCTCGAAGTCGAGATGCACCGTCTGGAACGTTCCGGGCCGGCTCTGGCTTGAGGCGAGCACTGTTGATATCCCACATTGCGGCTGCCGACGCGCCCGCCAGGCCCGAATAGCGGCCGGCTCCAGGAGGCGGAAGAGACCATGAACCGGATCGCCACGATCGTGAAGGGCTATCCCCGCCTTTCGGAGACCTTCATCGCGCAGGAAATCCTCGGCCTGGAGAAGCGCGGCGTGGCGCAGCTCATCGTCTCGCTCCGCCACCCCACCGACCGCCGCGTCCACGACATCAACCGCGAGATCGCGGCGGACGTCCTTTACCTGCCGGAATACCTGAAGGACGACCCCGCCCGCGTGCGCGCGGCGCGCAAATGGGCGGAGGCGCAGCCCGGCTTTCAGCGCGCGCTGAAGGCTTTCGAGCGCGACCTGAGGCGCGACGGCTCGGTCAACCGCCGCCGCCGCTTCGGGCAGGCCTGCGTGCTGGCGCACGAGCTGCCGGCCGACGTCGACTGGCTGCACACGCATTTCCTCCACACGCCGGCCTCGGTCGCCCGCTACGCGGCGCTCATCCGCGGGCTCGGCTGGTCATTCTCCGCCCATGCCAAGGACATCTGGACCACGCCGGACTGGGAGCTTCGCGAGAAGCTCCCAGGATCGGAACAAGGGGCGGCGGCCTGGGGCGTGACCTGCACGCGCGCCAATCTCGACCATCTCCGCGCGCTCAGCCGCGCGCCCGGCAAGGTGCATCTCGTCTATCACGGGCTCGATTTCTCGCGCTTTCCCCCGCCGCCGAAGCGTGGGCCGCATCGCGGCGGCCCCTTCACCATCGTCTCGGTCGGCCGCGCGGTGGAGAAGAAGGGCTATGCGGACCTCATCCGGGCGCTTGCGGCGCTCGGCGACGATATCCCCTGGCGCTTCGAGCATGCCGGCGGCGGGCCGCTCGCCGGGCGGCTGAAGGAGCAGGCGAAGAATGCCGGCATTGCCGACCGCGTGACCTGGCACGGCGCGCAGGAGCGCGGCTTCATCTTCGATCTCCTCCGCCGCGCCGACCTCTTCGTGCTCCCCTCGCGCCTGACCGCGTCCGGCGACCGCGACGGGCTTCCCAACGTGCTGATGGAGGCGCAGGCCTTCGCCGTGCCGGTGCTGGCCACCGACGTCTCCGGCATCCCGGAGCTGGTGACGCACGGCGAGACCGGCTGGCTGGTGCCGGAGCGCGACCCCGCCGCGCTTGCCGAGGCGATGCGCCGGCTCTTGAGCGACGAAGCCCTCAGGCTGAGCCTGGCGAAAGCCGGCGGCGCGCATGTGCGCGAAAAATTCTCCTCCGAGCCGGGCATCGATTTCGTCGCCGACATGCTCAGTGCCTCGCGCGCCGGCCGCCGCGCGGCATGACGCCCCCACCCGCACGACCCGGAGGGCGACGCCGAGCGGGACCGCTTTGTCGCCCTGCTCGACGCGGCGGCGGAACGCGGGCGAAAAATCCGCTTCTGGTGGCGCGACGACGACGCGGAGAGCGCCACGCCCGAACTCACGCGCCTGCTCGCCCTCGCGCGCCGCCACGATCTGCCGCTGGCGCTCGCCGTCATCCCCAAGGGCGCCGGTCCCGACCTGGCGGAAACGCTCGCCCGCGAGCCGCGCGTCGCCGTGCTGCAGCACGGCTGGCAGCACAAGAACCACAGCCCGCCCGACCAGAAGAAGATGGAGCTCGGCCCTCACCGGCCGCTCGCCACCATCCTGGAGGAGCTGGGCGAAGGCTTCGAGCGCCTCGGCCTGCTCTTCCCGCGAAAAATTCCTGCCTGTCCTGGTGCCGCCCTGGAACCGCATCGCGGCGTCGGTGAGCGAGGCGCGCCGCGAAATCGGCCTCGTCGGCATCTCCGGCTACGGCCCGGCGCCGCGCGGCGAGCCGCATCGCCGTCTACACGCATGCCGACATCATCGACTGGGGCACGCGCGGCCCCCTCCCCCGCGCCGCGGCCTATGCGCTCCTCAGCCGCGAGACCGAGCGCCGCCTCGACGGCGACGACGAGCCTCTCGGCATCCTCACGCACCACCTGGTGCACCGGGAGGGAAGCTGGGATTTCCTCGAAGAGCTTCTTTCGCTCACCGCCCGCCACAAGGCGGCGGAATGGCCGCCTATCGCGACGCTTTTCGCGCTGCGTCCCGATCCAGCCCGTGATAGCGGCGGAACCAGTCGGCGAACTTGGTGAGGCCCGCCTCCAGGGTGGTGCGCGGCCGGTAGCCGAAATCCTGCTCCAGCGCCGAGGTGTCGGCGAAGGTGATCGGC
This sequence comes from uncultured Alphaproteobacteria bacterium, assembly GCA_963801225.1. Classification (GTDB taxonomy): domain Bacteria; phylum Pseudomonadota; class Alphaproteobacteria; order Rhizobiales; family Afifellaceae; genus DASWJZ01. Next base: position 138,966 of record CAWDED010000011.1, on the reverse strand, counting down.
ACCTCGCCCGGCTGCGCCGGCAGCATCTCAAGCTCCGCCTTGCGCCCGAGTACGCGCTCCAGGATGGCGATCATGTCGAGCAGCAGCACCGGCTTGCCGGCCCCGATGTTGTAGACGCGGTGTTTTCCGCGCGGCAAAGCTTCCGCAATCTTCATGATGCCGCCCACCACGTCGTCGACATAGGTGAAGTCGCGCTGCATCTGCCCATCGTTGAAGACGCGGATGGGGCGGCCGGCGAGGATGGCGTCGGTGAACAGCCAATAGGCCATGTCCGGCCGGCCCCACGGCCCGTAGACGGAGAAGAAGCGCAGGCCCACCTGCGTGATGCCGAAGAGATCCGCGTAGACCTCGCTCATCATCTCCTGCGACTTCTTGGTCGCGGCATAGAGCGAGGTGGGGTGGTCGGTCACCGCATCCTCGCGGAACGGCACCTCCTGCTGCAGGCCGTAGACGGAGCTGGACGAGGCGTAGATCAGCTGCTCCACGCCGCCCTCGCGGCGGATGTGCTCCAGGATGTTGAGGTGCCCCACGACGTTGGAATCGACATAGGCGTAGGGGTTCTCCAGCGCGTAGCGCACGTTCGCCTGCGCCGCGAGGTGGAACACCTGCCCGATCGCCTCCCCTTCAAGCGCCTTGGCGAGCGCCGCCCGGTCCGAAATATCCACGCGCTTGAACTGAAAATTCGGAAACGTCGAAAGCTGCGTCAGCCGCCGCCGCTTCAGGTCGGTGCCGTAGAAATCGTTGAGATTGTCGATACCCAGCACCAGCTCGCCGCGCTCGGCAAGCCTGCGCGCGACGTGATAGCCGATGAACCCGGCAGCACCGGTGACGAGAGCGGTCATGAGGGGAGGAGGAAGCCGAGGCGGGGCGGGAGGTCAAGGGGCTGAGGGGAGGCGAATCCGTCGCCACAAGGGCGCTCCCGGCGGCCTGCGGGAGTACTATCGGGCCACCAAATCCTTGTATCGCTTCGCGGCTTGGCGCAGGCGCGGTGCCGGGCTCGGGCGGGTTCAGGAGGGCCGCGACGAAGGCTTCGCTGTCGCGGGGGCTCAGCGACGGGATCTCGGGCTCACGGGCCGCACGGCTCGGAGGCTTCTTTGGCTGCGGGCCTAGCAGGTGTCTTGACGGACCGGCGCATTTCAAATCCTTTCGCAGAACGCGTTGAGAGCTGTCGACGCCTATGACACGCTTGCCGCTAGGCGAGCCGCAGTGCGTCATGTCAGAGCTCCCCGTGTCCGCAGAGCGGCGAATGACGTACAGGCAGGTCGTCATACGGCTCCGCATCTTTGCAGCCGAGGTCAACTATGAAGTTCCGGCTATCGAAGCCGAACACTGGTGAGCAGAAGCTGGCTAGTCCTTTCGTCAGTCTCTCTTCAATGCGGTGTCCGGTTCTGAACGCTCGTTCTCGGCAAGCTCCGCGATGACGCTCCTCAGAGCATTTGTCGACGTAATCAGCCAGCGCTCGATCATTCGCGCCGTTTCGCCGCAAATCATCTCTGATCCCGTCGATTGAGATTCCGACTGCTCGGACGAGATATGGTTGCGGTCCTAGCAGGAGAGCGCCAGCGCCTCACACGCCGATCTTGATCTGGCGAGTCCTCGGCGCTCGTCAAAGATTTCGAGTCGACGTCAAGCCGATGCCCCGGCTTTCATACGAGTTGTGTGAAGTCAAGCTACGCGATTCGTAGTCTCGGGCGCGGCTCAGCGCTCACCATCGAACACAGTCCTTAGCGATGCTAGGGCGACTCGAAGCAGCCGCTCAGGGTCCAAGTCTTTGCTGGCGACGATTGAGCGTCGCACTCTGATTGACGTCGACCGCTCGCCGCGACGGTCGGCCCGGCGAGGAACAAGGACCGCTTATCATCCCGCTCTCCTCCGCACCGCGAACAATCTGAACGGGTTAGTCGCAGCCGACCGTCCGGCATCTACTAGGGAAATGCGCAGACATTGCTTGCCGCTTCTTACGGCGAGAGGCCCTCGCGTAGCATCTGTTGTCGGCACCTGCCAACTAATCCGCGCGAAGGCAAGATGGTGGGTGTACACGGACTCGAACCGTGGACCCGCTGATTAAGAGTCAGCTGCTCTACCAACTGAGCTATACACCCGCGCTTGCGGCGGTTTTATAGGGATGCGGCCGGCCCGCCGCAAGGCTTGGCCGCGGCTTTTCGCGCCAGACACGCCATCCCGGGGAGGTTTCGTTGCCGCAGCTCTTGAAATCGCGCATTGCCGGGGCCGACCGCGCCCCGGCCGAGGGCGAGCGCTTCGCCGACGTCAACCCGGCGACCGGCGAGACGGTCTGCGAGGTCGCGGCGGCGGACGCCGGCCTCCTCGACGAGGCGGTCGCCGCGGCTGCCGCGGCGCAGCGGGACTGGGCCGCCCTCCCCGCCGCCGAGCGCGGGCGGGTGCTGAACCGCGTCGCGGCGCTGCTCCGCGAGCGCAAACAAGAGCTGGCGCGGCTGGAGGTCCTCGACACCGGCAAGCCCATCCAGGAGGCGCCGGAGGCCGATATCGGCTCCGCCGCCGACTGCTTCGAGTTCTTCGCGGGCCTCACCCAGATCGTGCATGGCGAGCACATGCCCTTCGGAGACGGCGCCTTCGCCTATACGCGGCGCGAGCCGCTCGGCGTGTGCGCCGGGATTGGCGCGTGGAACTACCCGATCCAGATCGCCAGCTGGAAGACGGCGCCGGCGCTTGCCGCCGGCAACGCCATGATCTTCAAGCCGAGCGAACTGACGCCGGTGACCGCCGTGGAGCTCGCGAAGATCGTCGAAGAAGCCGGCGCGCCCAAGGGGCTCTTCAACGTGGTGCTCGGCACCGGCGCCATCGGCGCTGCGATGGCCGCGCATTCCGGCATCGCCAAGATTTCCCTCACCGGCTCGGTGCCCACCGGCAAGCGCGTCATGGCCGCCGCCGCCGAGACGCTGAAGCACGTCACCATGGAGCTCGGCGGCAAGTCGGCGCTCGTCGTCTTCGCCGATGCCGACCTCGACGATGCCGTCTCCGCCGCCATGCTGGGGAATTTCTATACGCAGGGCGAGATCTGCTCCAACGGCACGCGCGTCTTCGTGGAGGAGCCGGTGCGCGCCGCCTTCGTGGAGAAGCTGGTGGCGCGCACCGAAAAAATCCGCATCGGCGACCCGATGGACCCGCAAACGCAGATGGGTCCTCTCATCTCCGCGGAGCACATGGAGAAGGTGCTGTCCTACGTGGCGCGCGGCGAGGCAGAGGGCGCGCGGCTCGCCACCGGCGGACGGCGGCTGACCGAGGGCGCCCTGGCGCGCGGCAATTTCGTCTCGCCGGCGGTGTTCGACGCGGCCCGCGACGACATGGCCATCGTGCGCGAGGAGGTGTTCGGGCCCCTCCTCTCCGTGCTGCCCTTCACCGACGAGGCGGAAGTGGTGGCGCGGGCCAACGACACGCCCTTCGGCCTCGCCGCCGGCGTGATGACCCAGCAACCTTGCCCGCGCGCACCGCGTCGCCGCGGCGCTGCAGGCCGGCGTCGTCTGGGTCAACAGCTACAACCTCACCCCCATCCCCATGCCCTTCGGCGGCTCAAAACAGTCCGGCATCGGGCGGGAGAACGGGCTGGCGGCGCTCGATTTCTACACCGAGCGCAAGAGCGTCTACGTCAATCTCGGGCCGGTCGAGGCGCCCTACTGACGTGCGCCGCGCGCCTTGCCCGGCGGCGCCGAGTCCGCTAGCACCCGTGGTCAATCGAGGGTTATGCGTTTGCGCTACGCGGATCTGATCTGCATCGGCAGCCAGAAGGCGGCGACGACGTGGCTGCATCGCATGCTGGCGCGCCATCCCCGCGTGTTCATGCCGCCGCTGAAGGAAGTGCATTATTTCGATGCGCTCCACGTGCCGGTGCAGCGGAATTTCCAGCTCCGGCGCGCCGGGCGGGCGCGGCGCCTGCTGCGCGAGCAGTTCGCACGCAATCCGGCGTACCGCGCCATCACCTACATGCTGACGGAGGTGATCCGCTACCCGAAGCTCAGGCGCTATTTCCACGAGCTGCGCTTCACCGCCTCGCTGTGGGAGACGCCGATGGACGACGCCTGGTATGCGAGCCTCTTCGAAGGCGCGCGGCCCGACCAGGTGACCTGCGACTTCACCTCCGCCTACGCACTGCTGCCGCCCGACGGCATAGCGCATCTCCGCCGGCTCAATCCGGAGGCGCGCGTCGTCTTCATCCTGCGCAATCCGGTCGACCGCGCGCTGTCGCACGCGCGCATGCTGGTGAAGCGGCACAAGGCGCCGCGCACCGACGCGAGCCTGCGCAAGTTCCTCGACAGCAAGGTGGTGCGCAGCCGCGACGACAGCATCGCCGTGCTCGATTGCTGGCAGGCGCACTGGCCGAAGGAGCAGTTCAAGGTGCTCTTCTTCGACGACATCGAAAGCCGGCCGCTCGACGTGCTCGCCGACGTGTGCGGCTTCGCCGGCCTCAACTACGATCCGCGCTATTTTCCGCGGCCCGACCGCGTCGTCTATCGCGGCCCCTCCATTCCCGCCAGCGACGAGACGCTGGCCATGCTGCGCGAGCGGTTCGCGCCGATGCTGGAGGAGCTGGCGCGGCGCTATCCCGAGCCCGCCGCGCGCTGGGATCAGCCGGCAAGGGCGGCGGCGCCGCGTGCGGCGGAAGGCCGCAAAGCGCGCGAAGGCGCCCTCACCACGACGCCCTGAGCTCCGCGCGATCCACCACCTCGCCCGGCGGTCCCCAAAGCGGCGAAAAAATTGCTACGATTTCGCAGAATCGCTCGGTTGAGCGGAGCCTGGCGGCAAATCCTTACGGAGAAGACGCATCATGGACCTGGCGCAATCGACTACCCAGCTCAGTGTCTTTTGGACGGTGATCTGGACCTGGGCGGCGAACGTCCTCCCGCGGCTCGGCGGAGCCGTGCTCATCCTCCTGCTCGGCTTCATCATCGCCCAATGGGCGAGCCGCGCCGTCTACCAGATGGTCAGGCGCTCCGCGCGCATCGATGCCACGCTGAAGCCGATCATCAAGGCGGTTGTCCGCTACGCCATCCTCGTCGTCATCCTCGTGGCCGCGCTCGGCCAGCTCGGCGTGCAGACCGCCTCCATCCTCGCGGCGCTCGGCGCCATCGGCCTGGCGATCGGCCTGGCGCTGCAAGGGACGCTCTCCAACATCGCCGCCGGCATCATGCTCCTGTGGCTGAGGCCCTTCGAGGTCGGCGACTACATCGAATCGAGCAATGTGGCGGGCACGGTGATGGAGCTCGGGCTGTTCGCGACGCAGGTCAAGACATGGGACGGCATCTACAAGTTCGTGCCCAATTCGGGCCTGTGGAACACGACGCTCACCAATTACAGCCGCAACCCGACGCGCCTCGTGCTGCTGGAGTTCGGCATCGCCTATGAGAACGACGTCGCCGAGGGGCGGCGCGTGCTGAAGGAGGTCGCCACAGAGCACCCCGACGTGCTGGATGACCCGGAGCCGATCGTGGTGCCGCTCAGCCTCGGCGACAGCGCCGTGGTGCTGCAGCTGCGTGCCTGGGCGCCCAATCCCGTCTTCTGGGCCGTCCGCTGGGACCTCACGGAGGCCGGCAAGAAGCGGCTCGAGGCCGCCGGGCTCACGATCCCCTTCCCGCAGCGCGTGGTGCACGTGGTGGCGGATGGCGCAGACGCGGCTCAGGCCGCGCTTGCCGCGCCCGGCACCCCGGAGTAGCGCCCACGCTTGTTACTGCCCGGCTTCGGCCCGGCACTGGTCGGTGAGCGCGTAATAGTGCGTCTCCTCGGCAGGCGTCAGCTCCTGCCGCATGAGGCGCGTCCACATGCCTTCGTCCTGCGTGCGCTGGGCGATGCAGGCGCAGGTCCTGCGACAGATGTCGGGCTCCTCGTCCGATTCCACGCACGAGGCGGTGCAGGTCTCGATGAAGCGGTCCTCGAAGACCAGGAGATCGGGTGGCGAGACCTGCGCGGCGAGGAAGACGAGCCCGAACAGCACGGGCTGATGCACGAGATAGAAGATGAGGCTGTGGCGCCCCGCCCAGGTGAGCGGCCACGGCACCTTCTCGCCGAGCCGCAGATGCGACAGGCGTGGCGACCATAGAAGCGGCGCCGAGGCGCGCGGCGGCAATCCCCGCCAGCACCACGCCGAACCAGGGAAAGAGCGGCACGAAATCGTTGGTGCGCGGAAAATAGGTCGAAAGCCCCAGCCAGAGGAGCGCCGGATGGTCGAAGAACGGCCCCGACAAGAACGACGGCGCCAGAAAGCATGCCGCAGCGGCGGCGGCCACGACCAGGACAGGAGCATGCACGAAGGCAAGCCCCAGCACGCTCGCGACCGCGATGTGATGCAGGATGCCGAAGAAGATGTAGCTGTCGGGGAAGACGAAATAGGTCACCACGGTGATGGCGGCGGCAGCACCCACGATCATGCCGAGGCGCCGAAAGTAGTGCCGCAGATTCAGTGCCGTTGCGCGTCGCCAGCACCAGGCTGACGCCGACGAGGAGGAGGAAGCTGCCGGCGATGGCGCGAGCGAACATGCGCCAGCCGAGATCTTCGGTGACGTCGACCGCGATGTAGCCGAAATAGCGGAGGTCCCAGGAGAAGTGGTAGACCGCCATCGCCAGGAGGGCGATGCCGCGCGCGGCGTCGATCAGCGGCAGCCGCGCCGCGGGCGAGACGGCGGCGGGCGCGTCGACCCTGACCGCCGTCTCCATGTGCTGCGCTCCGCTCAGGCGCTCTGCGCCGCCTGGGCGTGGAAGCGGTCCTTCCGCGCCTGCAGCTTGTTGAGTGCCGTGAGATAGGCCTTGGCGGAAGCGACGAGCGTATCGGTGTCCGCCGCGCGGCCGGTGAAGGTCATCCCGTTCATCTGCAGGCGGACCGACACCTCCGCCTGCGCGTCGGTGCCCTCCGTGACGGCGCTCACCTGGTAGAGCTCCAGCACGGCATCGTGCGGCACCAGCTCCTTGATGGCGTTGAAGATCGCGTCGACCGGGCCGTTGCCGGTCGCCTGGGTCGTCTTGTGCACGCCGTCAATGTCGAGCGTCATGGTCGCCGATTGCGGGCCCATGGTGCCGGCGATGATGGTGAGCGACAGCACGTGGATGCGGTCGTGCGCAGAGGCGATCTCCTCGTCGACCAGCGCCTCGATGTCCTCGTCATAGACGAGCTTCTTGCGGTCGGCGAGCGCCTTGAAGCGGTTGAACGCGTCCTCGATGGCGTTGTCGCCGAGATGGTAGCCGAGCTCCTTGAGCTTCGACTTGAAGGCGGCGCGGCCCGAATGCTTGCCCATGATGAGCGAGGTCTTGGTCACGCCCACCAATTCCGGCGTCATGATCTCGTAGGTGCTGGCGTGCTTCAGCATGCCGTCCTGGTGGATGCCGCTCTCATGCGCAAAGGCGTTCCGCCCGACGATCGCCTTGTTGTACTGCACCGGGAACGAGGTCACCGCCGACACGCGCCGCGAGACGCGGGTGAGCTGTGCCGTGTCGATACCGGTCGTGTAGGGCAGCGCGTCGCCGCGCGTCTTCAGCGCCATGACGATCTCTTCGAGCGCGGCGTTGCCGGCGCGCTCGCCGATTCCGTTGATGGCGCACTCGACCTGCCGCGCGCCCGCTTCCACGCCGGCGATCGAGTTCGCCACCGCCAGGCCCAGATCGTTGTGGCAATGCGTGGAGAACACCGCCTTGTCGGAATTGGGCACGCGCTCGCGGATTTCGCGGAACATCGCCCCGTATTCGGCCGGCGTCGCGTAGCCGACCGTGTCGGGGAGATTGATGGTCGTCGCGCCGGCACGGATCGCCTGGTCGACGCAGCGGCAGAGATAGTCGATCGGCGTGCGGGTGGCGTCCATCGCCGACCATTCGATGTTGTCGACGAGATTGCGTGCCTGCGCCACCGTCGCCTGGATGATCTCGATCACCTCGTCCTCGCCCTTGCGCATCTGGTGGGCGAGATGGATCGGCGAGGTGGAGACGAAGGTGTGGATGCGCGGGCGCCTGGCGTGCTTCACCGCCTCCCCGGCACGCACGATATCGGCGGAGATGGCGCGAGCGAGGCCGGCAACCACCGCGTTCTTCACCTGCTTGGCGATCTCCACGACGGCCTCGAAGTCGCCGATGGAGGCGATCGGGAAGCCGGCCTCGATGATGTCGACCCCCATCTCGTCGAGAAGCTCGGCGATCTCCAGCTTCTCTTCGAAGGTCATCGTGGCGCCGGGGCATTGCTCTCCGTCGCGCAGCGTGGTGTCGAAGATCACGACGCGATTGTCGTCGCTCGGCGTTACCTGTTTTGCGCTCATTTCGTCATTCCTCTAGGCTCGGGCGGCACGATAGGCCGCAATTCTTAGGTCCGTGTGATGATCTCCCCTGAGGACCCGCCCTGCGCGGTTCGCTGAAGAACCCGGGCTGCCGGCGCTCAGGGGCACCTAAGAAGGAGAGCGAGGCCGAGCGGAAGGCTGCGCGCCAGCGGCGCGTCCGGGAGCAGCAGCAGCATTGATTTTGCCAACCGCATGGGACCAGAGCCTTCGAACCTCGCCGGTCTTTTACCGGCTTTCGCCTTCGCTCGCAACGGCTTGCAGCCCCAAAACGCCGGCGGTGACGCAGCGGAGGGGCTCAGCCGAAGGCGACGACCGCGAAGATGAGCGCCAGGAACAGCGCCAGGCTCGACAGCGGCGCGAACATCTGGAGGCGGGAGCCGGCGGTCCCGTCGCCGCGGCGCGCCCGGGCCATGTTGATGTGCAGAAAGCCGAAAATCACGATCAGCGCGGCGATGGCGAGCATTTTCAGCCAGAAGGCCACAGGCAGCGCGCCCCACTCCCCATCATATCTCGAATAGACGAGCAGCGGCCCGGTCACGAGGAGGAGCACCACGCCCCAGGAGCTCAGCCGCAGCATCTGTGGCGGAACGCGGTTGAGCACGGCCGCCTCCTGCGGGGTCGCCGAGGCGATGAGCCGCATCGTCACCATGTTGGCGAAGGTCGCCGCGAAGGCGATCACCAGCCCGCTGAGATGCAGGATGAGCCACAGCTTCGTCATCGCTCTCCCCCAAGAGCCGCAGCGTGACCGTAGCATGCGCGGCTGTGAGGTGGCTAACTCAAACGGCGAGCGTGCCTGAAGCGACCTGCACCGCGTGCCCGCCGATCCTGACGGCCGTCAGCGCCCCGCTCTCCGACGACATTTCGAGGCGGATGAGCGAAGGCCGCCCCATCTCGTAGCCCTGCTCGATAATTGCGACGTGTTCGCCGTCCGGCTGGTCGAAGGCATGGATCGGGCCGGCAAAGGCCGCTGCTGCGGAGCCGGTGGCGGGATCCTCCTCAACGCCCGCGAACGGCGCGAACATGCGGGCACGGAAGGCGTGATCGTGCCCCTCCGTCTCGCGCGTGTAGAGAAACGCGTTGGCTTGGCCGGGGAACGCATCGCGCCACGTCGCGCGATTTGTCGCCGCCTTGGCGAGCACGCCCATGTTGCGCAGTGGCACGAAATGAAAGGGATTGCCGGCCGACCAGAGGCTCGGCACATGATTCTCGAAGCCGATATCGGTCGCATCGATGCCGAGCGCCCCGGCGATCATTTTCTTCTGCGCCCCCTCTCCCACCCGCTCCGGCAGCTTCGGGCAATCGAACTCGGCGAACCCAACGCCGTCGGCGATCCGGACGCCGCAGCGCACCACGCCGATCTCCTCTTCCAGCACGATGACGGCGTCGTGTTCGCCCGGCCCCTGGAAGCGCTCCTGCGCCAGGCACACTGCGGTGCCCACCGTGGGATGGCCGGCAAACGGCAGCTCCCGCGCCGGCGTGAAGATGCGCACCCGCGCCGAATGTGCCGGGTTCGCCGCTGGCAGCACGAAGGTCGTCTCCGACAGGTTGAACTCGCGCGCGATCGCCTGCATCGCCGCATCATCGAGCCCGCCGGCGTCGAGCACCACGGCAAGCGGGTTGCCGGTGAGCGGCCTGTCGGTGAACACGTCGAATATCTTGTATGGGCGTGGCATGGGTCTCACTCGAAGGAAAGGCGGCGGATGAGGCTGGGCAGGGTGAGCCCCTGCACGAGGATGGAGAAGATCACCACGGCGTAGGTGGCCACGATGATCTCCTCGCGGAACGTATTGTGCGGAATGGAGAGCGCCAGCGCCACCGAAATTCCGCCGCGCACGCCGCCCCAGGTGAGCACCGGCACCGCGCCTGGCGTGAACGCCTCGCGCATGCGCTTTACCGAAAGCGGCAATGACACGGAAACAAACCTCGCGAAGAGCACCAGCGGGATCGCGGCGACCGCCGGCCAGGCATGCGTCGGGTCAAAACCGATGACCAGCATCTCGAAGCCGATGAGCAGGAACAGCACCGAGTTGAGCAGCTCGTCGATGACCTCCCAGAAATCGAACAGGTGCTGGCGCGTCGTCTCGCTCATGGCGGTGGCGACGCCGCGATTGCCGACCAGGAGCCCGGCGACGACGACCGCCAGCGGCCCGGAGGCATGCACACGCAGCGCAATCGCGTAAAGCCCCGTGACGAGCGCCAGCGACAGAAGGATCTCGATCGGGTAGTCGTCGATCGCCTGCATGGCGTAGACCGCCAGGAATCCGACGACGAGGCCGAGCACGATGCCGCCGACGGCCTCCAGCAGGAACAGCTCGCCGACCTGCAGGAGGTCGGGCTGCCCCCCTTGCATGGCGAGCGACAGCAGCGCCGCGAACACGACCACACCGACGCCGTCGTTGAACAGGCTCTCGCCGGCGATCTTCATTTCCAGCTGCGAGGGGATGCGCACGGATTTCAACAGCGACAGCACGGCGACCGGATCGGTCGGGCTGATCAGCGCCCCGAAGACCAGCGCCCAGGCATAGGGGAGCTCGACGCCGACCGCCTTGGTCACCAGCCAGAAGCCGGTTCCCACGATGAATGTCGAGGTCAGGACGCCGAAGGTGGCAAGTGTGGCGACGGACCAGCGCACGCTTCTCAGCTCGCTGAAATCGACCTGCAGCGCGCCCGCGAACAGGAGGAAGGCGAGCATTCCCTTCATCAGCGTGTCGAAGAAGTCGATCTGTGCGATGGCTGCGGTGAAATCCTCGCGCATATGCGAGGAGGGAATCAGCGCGTCGAGCGCCATCAGCCCCAGCGACGCGAGCAGCGCCATCAGGAGCAGCGCAATGGTCGGCGGCAGCCGCACGAATCGCGCGTTGATCCAGCCGAACAAGGCGGAGAGCACCAGAAGCAGCGCGCTGATGTCCAGAAGACTGAGCATTTCGCGTTGCTGGTAACCCGAACCGCGGTGCCGCACCAGAGCGGCGGCGCCGGAGGGCCCTTGATTCTTGCCCTACGAAACAATTGCGCTTGCCAAGCAATGGAGAGGCCACAGCAAGCAATCGCTTTTGTCTTCCCACGAAAACGGATCGCTGCAGTAGCGCTGCTAAATCCCTCCGCATCGAAGGCGGCAATAGCATCCGCCGCGAGGAGAGAGCGGAAGACGAACCGTCTTCAATTGGGATCGCCAGGCGCCGGAACCGCGCGCCGCAATTCTTGGGAGAACAGAGATGAGAAAGATTCTCGCTGCAGCTATCGCCACTACGCTGATCGCAGCCGCCTCCGTCGCGGTGACCGCCGCCCCGGCGAACGCCGGCGGCATCTATGTCGGCATCGGCGGCTGGGGCTCCGGCTGGGGCCCTGGCTACGGCTACTACGGCTACCATCATCCGCGGGTCGTCGCTGTGCCCGTCTACGAGGATGACTACGACGATTACGACACTGGCGGCCTTCCGGAAGCGCATGTCGACTGGTGCGACGACCACTACCAGACCTACGACGAGGACACGAACCTCTACTTCTACAAGCCCGGCAAGCAGAGGCAGTGCGTATCGCCCTACTGGCCCGGCTAAGGCGCCCGCATCCCCGACGAACAGGAGCCTCCCCGATCGCCGGATCGGGGAGGCTCTCCGTGTCGTCAGTTGCGCCGGGCGCCGGACCGGCCGCTCGCGCCGTCAGTCGATGCGGCTCTCGTCGCGGTACATCACCTTGTGGCGCTGCTCCCGCACCCATTCTTCGATGTCGTCGGGAGTCATGTACTGGGCCATGTCGAAGCGGTCCCAGTGCATGATCTCGGCGAGCGTCTTCTTCCAGCGCTTGTAGGGCGGCTTCAGCGGCTTGCCGAACAGCATGATGTCGATCACCGCCAGGTCCTCGGGAATGCCGAGAAGCGGCTTCAGATCGTTCTGCGCCTGCTCCTGCCCGATCGCCGTCACCCACCACACCTGATAGCCGAGAGCGGCTGCGGCGAGGTGCGCCGACATGGTGGAGGCCGCCACGCTCTGCAGCAGGATGCGCTCGGCGTTCTCGCGGTACTGCATGTCGAGCGGCGAGCCGTCGCCGAAGCCCGGGAAGGCGCGCATGAAGCGGAAATCCGCGACCACGACGATAAAGCCCGGCGCGTCCTCCAGCCCGCGATAGTTCGGCGTGGGGAACTTCATCTTCAGCTTGGCCCGCCGGCGCTGCTCCTCCACGAAATAGTCGGCGATCGCCCTCTTCACCTCCGGCTTGGTCACCACGATGAAATGCCACGGCTGCGCGTTGGCGCCGGAGGGCGCGTGCCGCGCGGCCTCCAGGATCATCTCGTAATGCTCGCGCGGAATCGTCTGCCCCGGCGCAAACTGCCGCGAGGTCCAGCGGTTGCGGGCGATGTCGACGAACGTCTCGTAGCGGTCGTTCACATCGAGTACAGCGGCTTCACTCATGGCGCATCATCCCCTGTTTTGTTTCCGCACCACTTTGCTGCTGTCATCCCGGCTGAGCGTAGCGAGTGCCGGGCCCCATGAACACCGATACAGAAGAATTGCGGCGAACGTCCCGGCTCGACCTCATACTCTGGAGTTCATAGGTCCCGGTTCGCCGCTCGCGCGGCAAACCGGGATGACGAGAGGAAGGTTCTGGCCAAGAGGAAGCCCACCTACGCGGTGCGGCCCGGCGTGTCCGCCGCCAGTCGCTTCTCCATGCGCGGCAGCATCCGTCCTGGAATTGAGCCGGACGGCGATTCGCCGACGATCCGCATGCCCATGCGCTGATAGAAACCGACCGCGTTCGGATCGGCATCCAGCTCCATCCGCTCAGCGCCCAGCGCTACTGCGCGGGTTTCCGCGTGTTGCCACAGCGCCCGCCCGATACCGCCGCGCACCACACCTGGCTCGACGAAGACATTCTGCAGCTCCGTCTTGGCGCCTTCCGGCACGATCTCGACCATGCCGACGATGCGGTCGCCGTCCTCCGCCACCCAGACCTCGCCCGCCTCGATGGTGGCGGGATGCACGGTCAGCTCCTCCAGGCACATCGCCATGAAGCTTTCGTCGTAGCCCCAGAGCGCCTTGGAGCGCATGGCAAGCCGGGTCAGCGCGGATGCTTCGGAAGGCATCGCCCGGCGTATGGAGAGGTCAGACGGCATACCCTGGCTCATGCCCTGCGCACTGTCGGCAATCTCTTAGGGCAAAGGACAGGGGGTGGCAAAGGCGCGTGTCGAAGACGGAATGAGGCGTCTCAAAAGGCACGCTGGGAGCGTGGGAGGAATCGCCCCCAGCATGCCGGATGTCGACCGATTTAGAAGCCCTGGTCGCGATGCTTGGCACCAGCCGACCTGTCTTCTTTGACTGATTCCGAGTGCGTCCGCCAGAGATACTCCGCAAGGTCATCTATTTTTCTGTTGAAAAATCAAGGCCTTAGCTAGGTATTCCTACGTAGGTAGCTCTACTGACTCGCCACCTTCGCGAACCTCCCCGCCCTCAGTTCCGCGCCTTGTCGACCAGCTTGTTGGCGCCGATCCACGGCATCATGCCGCGCAGCTTCTCGCCCACCTCCTCGATCGGATGCGCGTCGTTCATGCGCCGCGTCGCCTTGAAGCTCGGCATGCCGGACTTGACCTCGCCGATCCATTTCGAGGTGAAGGCGCCGGTCTGGATGTCCTTCAGGACGCGGCGCATCTCCGCCTTGGTCTCGTCGGTGACGATGCGCGGACCGGAGACGTATTCGCCGTACTCGGCGGTGTTGGAGATCGAGTAGTTCATGTTGGCGATGCCGCCCTCGTAGATGAGGTCGACGATGAGCTTCACCTCGTGCAGGCACTCGAAATAGGCCATCTCCGGGGCGTAGCCGGCCTCCACCAACGTCTCGAAGCCGCCGCGGATCAGCTCCACCAGGCCGCCGCACAGCACCACCTGCTCGCCGAAGAGGTCGGTCTCGCACTCCTCCTGGAAGGTCGTCTCGATAACCCCGGAGCGGCCGCCGCCGATGGCGCAGGCATAGGAGAGCGCCAGATCGTGGGCGTTGCCGCTGGCATCCTGCTGCACGGCGATGAGGCAGGGCACGCCGCCGCCTTTCTGGTATTCGCCGCGCACCGTGTGGCCCGGCCCCTTCGGCGCGATCATGATCACGTCGATGGTCGATTTCGGCTCGATCAGGTTGAAGTGGACGTTGAGCCCGTGAGCGAAGGCGATCGCCGCGCCGTCGCGGATGTTCCCCGCGATCTCGTCGCGCCAGATATCGGCCTGCAGCTCGTCGGGGGTTGCCATCATCATGAGGTCGGCCCATTTCGCCGCCTCCGACACCGACATGACCTTCAGCCCGTCGGCCTCCACCTTCTTGGCGGTCGCAGAGCCGGGACGCAGCGCCACCGCCACGTTCTTCACGCCGGAATCCTTGAGGTTCAGCGCATGCGCGCGCCCCTGGCTGCCATAGCCGACGATGACGACCTTCTTGTCCTTGATGAGATTCACGTCCGCATCGCGGTCGTAGTAAACGCGCATGACTTGCCCTTCCCGATGACGCCGGCCAGCTCGAATGCCGAGGTTTTGATGAAACTCGCCGGGTTTCTAGCTTTCGGCGGCGGGCCGGGCAACCATCGGCTTTCGCCTCGCCGCTTGTGCGCGCTCGGGCCGCAAAGCGCGCCACCGCCCCAAGGGGGCCGTAAACACATCGGAAGCTCTGTCGGCGGCGGTCACAACACGGCCGCCACGGTCGTGATAGCTTCGGATTTGCCGATTCGATCCCGGGAGGACTTCAGGCATGCGGACAACCAAATTGCTTCTGCTGACGCTCGGCGTCTCGTGTTCCACCGTCGTGCCGGCGCTTGCCCAGGCCCCATCGGCGGCCCAGCAGCAGGCCATCCGCTCCAATTGCGTCAGCGACTACCGGGCCAACTGCTCGGGCGTCCCCACCGGCGGCATGGACGCCCTGGTCTGCCTGGAGCAGCACGTCGACAAGCTGTCTCCGGCGTGCAAATCGGCAGTCGAGGCGGTGGAGCCGTCCTCGGCATCCTCCTCAGCATCGGCGACCGCGCCATCCTCGTCTTCGGAGGAGGCCAAGCCGTCGGAATCCGCCAGTTCGTCTGCCATGACGGCCGCCAAGCCCGCGGAGACCAGCGCTCCCGCGGCGCCGCCGGCGGCCGAGCCGAAGCTCACCTTCCGCCAGGAAATGCGGGTTGCCGCCGGGTCCTGCGCGGTGGACTTCAGGCTGTTCTGCCCGAATTTGCCGATCGGCCACGGCAACGTGCTGTTCTGCCTGCAGGTCCACTGGCCGAGGCTGGCGCCTGCCTGCCAGGACGTCCTCACCCAGCTCGGCGCGAACCCGTAGGCGGACTGCCCTCGCTCACAGCCGCACCGACTGGCCGGCTGAAGGCATCTCGACGCGCGTGCCGGAAAGCTTGGCGGCGAAGAGCCGCATGGTCTCCTCCTCGCCGTGGACGAGGAAGGTGCGGCGCGGCTTGGCGTGCCGGTGCCAGGCGAGCAGCTCCGCCTGGTCGGCATGGGCGGAGAAGCCGTTGATGGTGTGGATGCGCGCCCGCACGGGGATGCGCTCGCCGAAGATGCGGACCGTCTTTGCCCCGTCGATGATTTCCCGGGCAAGCGTGCCCTTGGCCGCGAAGCCGACGAAGATGACGCTGGAATCGCGGCGCCAGAGATCGTGCTTCAGGTGATGGCGCACGCGCCCCCCCGTGCACATGCCTGAGCCGGCCATGATGACGGCGCCGCCGGTGATGCGGTTGAGCGCCATGGAATCGGCCGTCTCGCGCGTGAAGTGGAGCCCCGGAAGGCCGAAGGGGTCACGCCCTTCGCGGAAGAGCGCCATCGTCTCCTCATCGAAGCATTCCGGGTGGCGGCGGAAGATCTCCGTGGCCGAGATGGCCATCGGCGAGTCGAGGAACACCTGGATCGAGCGCGACAGCACGCCCTTTTCGGTCCCCTCGCGCAGGAAGTAGAGCAGCTCCTGCGCGCGCTCCAATGCGAAGGTCGGGATGATGACGTTGCCGCCGCGCGCGAAGGCATCGTTGACGGCCGCGTAGAGCTCCTCGACCGAAGGCGGCAGAGGCTTGTGCAGCCGGTCGCCATAGGTCGTCTCCATCACCACGATATCGCTCTCCGGCGGCGGTGTGGGATCGCGCAGCAACGGGCGGCCGGCGTTCCCGATATCGCCGGAGAACAGGATCGTGCGGCTGCGCTCGCCTTCCCTCAGCTCCAGGAAGACGCTCGCCGAGCCGAGGATGTGGCCGGCGTCGAGGAAGGTGGCGCGAACCCCGTCGAAAAGCTCGAACGGCTGGTCATAGGCGGCGGTGCGCCCAAAGAAATCGAAGGTTCGCAGCGCGTCGACCACCGAGTAGAGCGGCTCGCCTTCCCCTTTCCTCTTGCCGTGCCGCTTGGCGTGCCGGGTGCGGCGACGGAAGTCCTCCTCCTGCAGATTGGCGGAGTCGAGAAGCACCAGCCGCGCCAGCTCGCGCGAGGCGGCGGTGGTGATGATCTCGCCGCGGAAGCCGCGCTTCACCAGCAGCGGAAGGCGCCCGCAATGGTCGAGATGCGCATGGGTCAGAAGCACCGCATCGATGGCGGCGGCATCGAAGCCGAAGGGCGCCGCGTTCTCCTCTTCGATCTCTCGGCTGCCCTGATAGAGGCCGCAATCGATGAGGATACGGCGGCCGGCGCACTCCACCAGGTGACACGAGCCGGTGACGCCGCGATCGGCGCCGTGAAAGGACAGCTTCACGAAAATCTCCCTAGAGTTCTCCATTCTGATCAGACAGAATCGAGGCTCTATTCTATTTGTTTGAGCATGATCTATTCCGAAAACCGGTATCCACTTTTCGGGATCATGCTCTAGCGGCCGAAGAGTTGCTTACCGGCGGCCTCGTACCAGCCGAGCACGCCGTCCCAGACCTCCTGTGCCGTCTCCGCGAACCAGAACAGCTCCCGGTCCTCCTGATCGATGACGCCCTCGTCGGCGAGGAACCCGATGTCCACCGCGCGCCGCCAGTAGCTCTCGCCCACGAGCACGACGGGCATCGGCTTGATCTTGCGCGTCTGGATCAGCGTGAGCACCTCGAACAGTTCGTCGAACGTGCCGTAGCCGCCCGGAAAGGCGACAAGCGCCCGCGCGCGCCGCAGCAGGTGCAGCTTGCGCAGCGCGAAATAGTGGAAGTTGAAGCAAAGGTCGGGCGTCACGTAGGGATTGGGGTATTGCTCGTGCGGCAGGCTGATGTTGAGGCCGACCGACTTCGCCCCAAGGTCGAAGGCCCCGCGATTGGCGCCTTCCATGATTCCCGGCCCGCCGCCCGTCACGATGACCATGTTACCGTCGCCGCGGCTTTCGTTGGCTTGGCTGACGATGCGCCCGAGGTCGCGCGCCACGTCATAGTAGTGGCTCTTGGCGAGGATGCGCTCTGCCACCGCAAGCCGATAGGCCAGCTCCGCGCTGCCGGGATCGGCCGCCACGCGCCGCCCGCAGCGACTCCACCCGGTGCTGCGCCGCCTTCGGCTCGCAGATGCGGGTGCTGCCGAACACCACGATGGCGTGCTCGATGTGGTTTTCGGCGAGCAGCAGCTCGGCCTTGAGGTAGTCCATCTGAAGGCGAACGCCGCGCATGTCGTCGCGATTGAGGAAGTCCACGTCCTCCTCTGCCAGACGATAGTTGGGGGACGCCAGGATCGCCTGGACATGCGCCAGGGCGTTCGGGTCTTCCTCCGCCGGCTTCGGCTCCTGCCACGGAAGCGGCTCGCGCCGCTCCTCCGGCTCGGCCGGCGTCGGCACGCCCGGCGGCGGATCGGCGGCCGGCTTCTTCGTCTTCACCGTCGCGCCCTCCCAGGTCGCGATGCTACTGCGCCGGCGCGCCCGGGATGCTCTCCAACGATGCGCTTGCCCAGCCCTGCTCGGAAGCGGTCCAGATCTGCCGCTTCGGAACGAGCTGATCGCGCTGGTTCACCACACCGAGGCGCAGCATGCGCGGCGCGTTCGGGTCGTCGGCCGAAGTGGCGTAGAGCGGCGAGCCGCAGCGCGGGCAGAAGGTCTGCGCCCGCTTGTTGCCGCTTTCGGCGACCTTCACATAGGTCGTAGGCTCCCCGGAAAGCAGGCGGAAATCGCCCGCGGGCACCACAACGGAAGCCCGGAACGGCGAGCCGGAGAGTTTCTGGCAATCGGCGCAATGGCAGATCGACACCTTCTCCGGATCGACCTCCGCCTCGAATGTGATGAAGCCGCAATGGCAAGACCCGTCGATGTGCATCTCTCACTCCCTGGTCGCTACGGCGGGACCCTACTCCCGATGGATGGGGTCGATCCAGCGGACTTCCTCCGGCTTCTCCGCCGGCTCGATGTCGAGATTGACCACCACCGCCTCGTTGTCGGAGCGGATGACGACGCATTCCAGCGGCGCGTCGGTCGAGGCGTTGATCTCCTGGTGCGGCACGTAGGGCGGCACGAAGATGAAGTCGCCCGGCCCGGCTTCGGCCACGAACTCCAGGCTTCTCGCCCCAGCGCATGCGCGCCCTGCCCTTCACCACGTAGATGACGCTCTCAAGCTCGCCATGGTGATGAGCCCCTGTCTTGGCGTTCGGCTGGATGGCGACCGTGCCGGCCCAGATCTTCTGCGCTCCGGCGCGCGCGAAGTTGATCGCCGCCTTGCGGTCCATCCCCGGCGTCTGCGCCGTGTTGGGATCGAGCTGGTCCCCGGGGATGACGCGCACGCCATCGTGCTTCCATTTTTCGGCTTGGCCCGTTGAAGTCATTGGATTGTTCTCCTCCACGCGGCAAGAATGTCAGAATGTTCTTCACTTCCAAACGAGTGGCAATGGCACGCCATCATGGTCGACAATTCTTCCTTCCTCGTCCGCGTGATCGAAGACCACCAGGCCCCGTATCCCGACCCGATCCAGGCAAAGGCCGGTGATGACGTCACTGTTGATCCGGGCAGGGAGACAGATATCGCAGGTTGGCTGTGGTGCACAAATCGCGAAGGCAAAAGCGGCTGGGTTCCAAATGCCTATGTTGAGGTTGACCGAGATCGCGGCAGGATGCTCCGCGACTACGATGCCATAGAGCTGACAATCCGTGTTGGCGACGTTCTGAGGGCGCATGAGACGGAAAGCGGCTTTCATTGGGTAAGCGATCAGAATGATCGACAGGGATGGGTCCCCGTCGCCAACGTTCAGCCAATCGAAGACTGAAATCATCACGTCGTTCGGGCATCGCATGGACGCGGCCGAAGGCGGAGGAACGCGTCAGTCCCGCCGTGCAATTGATGACCTGCCGTGCCCGCTTGACGGCAAACTCTGCGAGCGCCCGGCGAGCGCGATCACGCAGCCCTTGCTGCGTAGCGCTTAACCTTGATGCGCTTCGCCGCGCGGCGTGCCTCGGCGAGCGCATATTGCGCCTGCATGCTCAGGAGCAGTGCGGCATCGACGCCGAACGCCTTCTCGAAACGCACGGCCATTTCAGGAGAGCGCGAACAGCGGCCGCACCGGCCCACGGGGCGCGTCCTCCACTACAGGGTTCTTCATAAGTGTGCCCTCACCGCACGATCGTGATCGTCTCCGCCGCCCTCGTAATCGCCGTATAGAGCCAGCGCTCTCGACTGTCGCGAAACGCAAAGCTCTCGTCGAAGAGCACGATGTTGTCCCATTGCGAGCCTTGCGCCTTGTGGACGGTCAGCGCGTAGCCGTAGTCGAACTCGTCGGTGCGGCGGCGGCGGTCCCAGCCGACGGCCTCCGGCCCCTCCTCGAACATCGCCCTCAGGACGCGGATCTTGGCCGACGAGCCGAGCGGCCCCTCGTCCTCCGACTTCACCAGCATGTTGAGCGACGGGCCCTTCGTCGTGCCCACCGACGTGACGCGCCACAGCCCGCCGTTCAAAAGCCCCTTCTCGGAGCTGTTCCTGAGGCACACCAGCTTGTCGCCGGCGGCGGGCAGCGGCCCGTCAAAGCCCTTCAGCGTGCGGATGCGGCGGTTGAAGTTGTGGCGCGTGCGGTTCCGCCCGACCAGCACCTGGTCGGCCGCCATGCATCTGCTCCGCGTCGATGTCGTCGCGGCTGATGACGCGGCTCTCGCCGTAGCGGCCGTAATCGGGCCGCCCGCCTTCGCGCACGTCCTGCGCCAGCGCGATGATGGGGTTCTCGCGCGCCTGCCGGTGGATCTCCGTCAGCATCACGTCGGGCGCCTGCTCGGTGAAGAAGCCGCCGCCGCCCTCCCCGCTGTTCACCGGCGGCAGCTGGCCGGGATCGCCCAGCACCAGGATGGGCGTGCCGAAGGAGAGGAGGTCGAGCCCGAGCTTCTCGTCGACCATGGAGCACTCGTCGATGATGACGAGCTTCGCCTTCTTCACCTCGCTGGAGCGGTTGAGCGCGAAGGCCGGCTGCATCTCGCCGGTCTCCTCCTCCGCCTTCTCGCCGCGCGGGCGGTAGATCAGCGAATGGATGGTGCGGGCATTGGCGCAGCCGCGGTTGCGCATCACCTGCGCCGCCTTGCCGGTGAAGGCCGCGAACAGCACCTCGCCGCCGACATCCTCGGCGATCTTCTGGGCAAGCGTCGTCTTTCCGGTGCCGGCATAGCCGAAGAGGCGGAACACCAGCCCGCCCCTCCCGGTGCCGGCCGTCTTCAGCCAGCGCGAGACGGCAACGAGCGCATCGTCCTGCTGGGGCGAGAGAATCATGCCGACCAGCCTACCCGGTCAGCCGAGATCGGTGTGCGCGAAGTCGTCGCCCTTGTAGAGGAGCGGCACGCCATGTCGCTTCGCCATGGCGTAGGCAAAGCAATCGCCGAAATTAAGGCGCGCGGGGTGCCGTCCCTTGCCGTACCGCGTATGAGCATCCAGGGCGGCCTCAGCGATGTTCTCGTCGATCGGCACCGTCGTAACCTCGGCCTCTTCGAGAAAGCCGGAAACGATTCCGCGCGCACGCTCCAATCCCAGGCGCTGGTCCCGGCCAATCGCCAGGACCGCTTCGAACCGAGCCAGCGGCGAGGTGATCGAGCTTCTTGATTGATCCAGCCGCTCCGCCAGCGTTTCGTGCCCCTCCTCAAGGCTCAATATGGCCACGATGGCAGACGCATCGACGAACATCAGTCGTCCCCCTGACCCCACATCTCATCGAAATATGCCTTGTCTGCCTTGAGCCCGGTCTTGGGCGCTGCGGCAATCTCGTCGGTGAGATCCTTGATCCGCTCAAGCAGTGGCACCTTGTGACGCTGTTCGCGAAGCTTGGCCTCGAGCGCCGACTTCACGGCATTGGTGATACCGTCCCCCTGCAGCCGGGCCAGCTCACGCGCCAAGCGGTCCGTTTCCGGGTCGCGGATATGGAAAGCCATAGGTCCACTCTCGTCTAGACGCCACCGACATATCATCTAGACAAAGAGAACACAACAAGAACTTCCAGCAACGCGCGAGACAGGTGGCGCGCCCGCCTACTCCAGCATCCGGCAGCAGCCGGTCCCCTGCACTGTCGCCGGGTGGTCCGACAGCGCACCTTGAACGTAGGTCACCGTCACGGAGAAATCCGTCTTCTCGTCGTTCGGCATGGTGCAGCTCTGCCCCACGAGATTGGCGATCAGCGACAGCGGGGCGTCGGTGGTGAGCTCGAAATCGTTCGGGCTCCCCTGCAGCAGGCAGCTTTCGACGACCAGCGGCTCGCTCTCCCAGTTGGGGTTCTCCGGGTCGGTGAAGCGAACCACCGTGCCGCCGCTATTTTTTGCCGCCGTGAAGAGCTGCCAGCTCGGCTCGAAGCCGTCGCACCTCAGCTTGACGTCGAGGCACAGATCGGCGGCACCAGCCGAAGCGCCGCCCATGACCAGGCCCGCGATAGACATGAAGACCGCCGCAGCGCCGTTTCGAGACATCGTCACCTCCCGCTCCGCGCGCGATCCGCGCGCCAAAACACGCGCATTACGAGTGACGACTTTGGCCCTAAGATGACAGCGGCGCCGGAGGGCCCGGCGCCGCTCATTGTATTCTATCCGTGGGGCTTCAGCGCGGGCGGTGCCGCATGAAGGCCTGCTGCAGTGTGCGGATGTCGATGCCGAGCATCTGCGAGGCCCGCTGAAGGTCTGGCGGAGGCGCGCCGACGGCCCGGCGCAGCGTGTCGACGTTGACGCCCAGATCGCCGGCGACGGCAACGAGCGGATCGTTTCGGCCCTGCCCCTGGCGCGGAGCACCCGGCCCCTGCTGCGGCGCGCCTGCCCCCATCTGCGGGCCGCCCGCGCCGAGCCGCGGAGGCTGTCCGCCGAACTGGCCCTGCGGCGGCTGCCTGTTCCCCATCCGCATGCCCGTCGAGACTGGCGTGCCTTTGAAGCAGCCGATCGAATACGGATACTGATCGGTCAGGACGTAGTGGTACATGTCGACGAGCTTGCCGTCCCACATGACCGGCCCGACCTTGCCGTGACAGGCGTCGAGGTCGGCGTTGGTCAGCTTGCGCCCGCTCGCATCGTAAGGCCCGTAGACTCCGAAGCCGTCGAGCGCGTAGCCGATCAGCTCGCTGCCGCCCGAGGCGTCGCGCCCGTGCGGCATGCACGGCGACAGGCTGTGATAATGGTACTGGCCGGCCTCCTGCGGGTGGCCGTCGCACTTGTCCTGCAGCTCGTGAGCCGCGGCGTCCTGTCCCCCCGCATCGACCGCATTGTAGATGGCCGCACCGGAGAGAGTGAAGCCGATCATGCCCATCGGCACGCAGCTCGGCTCGGCCGCCATCTCGGGGTTGGTGGGCAGGCGCAGCAATATGTTCTGCTCGCGGATCGAGTTCGGGTTGCGGGCGTATTGGCGGGCCGGATCGTTCGGCGAAACCGGGAAGACGCCGGTCGGGTGGTTCGGCAGGTTATTGGCTCGCACAATGCGGCCGTCACCTTCGACGGTCACGGAGATCTCCGAGTTCGGCCAGTTCACCGTGCCGGCGATGCTCGGCTTCTCATCGGCATCGTAGGTGTTGCCGTGAATCCAGGGGCCGGTCACGGAAGGGACCCGCCTGAACTGAGTCTGGCACGAGTAGAGATAGCCGCTCTTCGGCGAGCTGGACACCTTGCCGTCGCCAAGCTCGCGGATGTCGTGGGCCCGGGCGGCCGAAGACGCGCCAAGTCCCATCGCGAGGACCGGCAAGGCAACGAGCGTGGCCCTGGCTAAGTCCGAAAGTCTGTAGGCAGCCATTTTGATTCCCTCCTGAGCTCCCCTCAAGCAAATACTAATGGGCGCCGCACGCCGCCGGTCAACGAGCGCTGGGAGGGAAGTTGTATCGAATTGTGTCAGGCAAATCGGAGGCGAGACATCGCTACACTTTTTCCGTCGGCGCGCTCCATCATGCCCCCGGCAGCGCGGCGACTGCGGTAGCCATCGGCGCCGCATAGCTGACACAAGGGTGACCCGCTAAAGCGCCTCTGGGCCGCGGCACATGGCGGCGCTGCCCGTGCGGCAGACCTCCACCAGCCCCATCGGCTGCATGATGGCGATGAACTGCTCGATCTTGTTGGTGCGGCCGGTGATCTGGAAGATGAAGTGCTCGGTCGTGGCGTCGACCACCTCCGCCTTGAAGGCGTCGGCGAGTCTCAGCGCCTCGATGCGGTCCTGGCCGGTCCCCGCCACCTTCACCAGCGCGAGCTCGCGCTCCAGCGGCCGCAGCTCGTTGCGCTGGCGGGCGACCACGGTAAGGTCGGTTACGCGGTGCACGCAGACCAGCCGGTCGAGCTGCTTGTTGATCTGCTCCAGCACCTCACGCGTGCCGGTCGTGACGACGGTGATGCGCGACAAGTGCTTCTCGTGCTGCGTCTCCGACACGGTAAGGCTGTCGATGTTGTAGCCGCGGCCGGCGAAGAGGCCGATGACGCGCGCCAGCACGCCGGGCTCGTTGTCGACCAGCACCGAGAGCGTGTGGGTCTCCGTCGGGTCGTGGCGATCCTCGATGAAATAGGCCGAGGCGGGCGGGGTCACCGCGGGCTGGCCGGTGGTCGTACGGTTCATTTCAGCGTCTCCGTGGATAGCGGGCGCGGCCGCCGGATGGAGCCGCGCGAGATGGCGATGCCCGCCAGGATGACGGCGAGCGCGGTGAGCGCCGAGGCAGGCAGGCGCTCCGACAGGATGGCAACGCCCCAGAGCACGCCGAACAGCGGCACGAGGAAGTTGATCTGCGAGAAGAAGCCGGCGCCCTGCCGCCGCACCAGCGCCAGCAACAGCAGGTTGGCGACCGCCGTGGGGAAAAGGCCGAGCGTGATGAGCGCCAGCCAGGCAAGGCCGGTCGGCGCGAGCGTCCAGGGTGCGTCGAGCACCAGGCTCGCAGGCACGAGAAGGGCTGCGGCGCACAGCATGATGGCCGCCGACACCGCATAGGGATCCTCGCCGGAGATGCGCCTCATGACGTTGGCATTGACGGCATAGCAGAACGAGGCGCCGAGCACCGCGATCTGCCCGAGCGTGTCGCTTCCCAGCGTCGTGAGCTTCTCCGGCCCGATCAGGATGACGAGCCCGGCAACGCCGAACGCCATCCCGACGAGCTTCGGCAGCGTCAGCGGCTCGTCGCCGACGAGGCGCGCCAGCAGGACCGTCATCAGCGGCATGCCGGCCATCAGGATCGCCGCCAGGCCGGAATCGATGCGCTGCTCGCCCCACGAGATCAGCGAGAACGGCAGCGCCAGGCCCACCACCGCTCCTAGAAGCGCCAACCCCCAGGTGCTCCGGTCACGCGGCAGCCGGCGGCCGGTCGCCACGACGATGGCGCAGAAGAAGATGGCGCCGATCGCCACGCGCGCCATCGTGATGGTGACCGGCGGCACGCTGTCGACCGCCAGCTTGATCAGCGTGAACGAGCCGCCCCAGATCGACGCGAGCAGCAGCAGGAGCGCGTAGTCGGTCGTGCGTGGCGGCGGCCTGTCCATCTCGTCCTTCTCCGCGCAGGGTCCCTCAGACGAGCGCCTTGCCGCCGGCGAAGGATTCCGCCACCGCGGCCTCGTCGGTCGCCTCCACCGGAAGCAGCATCTCGTTGTGGGCCTTGCCGGAGGGGATCATGGGGAAGCAGTTCTCCAGGTTGGCCACGCGGCAGTCGAAGAGGACCGGCTTCTTCACCTTGATCATCTCGTCGATGGCGCCGTCGAGATCGCCCGGCCGCTCTGCCCGCAGCCCGACGGCAGCCATAGGCCTCGGCGAGCTTCACGAAATCCGGCAGCGAGTCGGTGTAGGAGTGCGACAGCCGGTTGCCGTGCAGGAGCTGCTGCCACTGCCGGACCATCCCCATGTACTGATTGTTCAGGATGAAGATCTTGATCGGCAGCTGGTGCTGCACGGCGGTCGACATCTCCTGCATGGTCATCAGCACCGAGGCGTCGCCGGCAATGTCGATGACGAGGCTTTCCGGATGCGCCACCTGCACCCCGATCGCCGCCGGCAGCCCGTAGCCCATCGTGCCAAGGCCGCCCGACGTCATCCAGCGGTTGGGCTCCTCGAAGCCGAAGAACTGCGCCGCCCACATCTGGTGCTGGCCGACCTCGGTGGTGATGTAGGTGTCGCGGTCCTTGGTCGCCGCAAAGAGCCGCTGGATCGCGTATTGCGGCATGATGACGTTGTCGGACGGCTTGTAGGCGAGCGAGTTGCGCGCGCGCCAGCGGTTGATCTGCGTCCCACCATTCGGCCAGCGCGCCCTTCTTCGGCTTGCCGACCTCCTTCCGCCAGACGAGCAGCATGTCCTCCATCACCTGCGCCGGCGTCGCCGACGATGGGCAGGTCGACGCGGATGTTCTTGTTGATGGAGGACGCGTCGACGTCGACGTGGATCTTGCGCGAGCCGGGCGAGAAGGCGTCGGTCCGCCCGGTGATGCGGTCGTCGAAGCGCGCGCCGATGCAGATCATCAGGTCGCAATCGTGCATCGCCATGTTGGCTTCGTAGGTGCCGTGCATGCCGAGCATGCCGAGCCAGTTCTCGCCCGAGGCCGGATAGGCGCCGAGCCCCATCAGCGTCGAGGTGATCGGGAAAGCCGGTCGCCGCCACCAGCTCGCGCAGGAGCTGGCTCGCCTGCGGCCCGGAATTGATGATGCCGCCGCCGGTATAGAAGAGCGGCCGCTTCGCCTCCGCCATCAGCGCGACGGCGTGGCGGATGGCCGCTGCCGAGCCCTTGCCCGGCCGGATGGTAGCCCGCATGGCGGCGGGCGCCTCGTTCGGCGGGCGGTAGGTGCCGGTGGCGAACTGGATGTCCTTGGGCACGTCGACCACCACCGGCCCGGGCCGGCCGGTCGTCGCCACGTAGAAAGCCTCGTGCAGGATGCGAGGCGAGGTCGTTCACGTCCTTCACCAGCCAGTTATGCTTGGTGCAGGGGCGGGTGATGCCGACCGTGTCGCATTCCTGGAAGGCGTCGGAGCCGATGAGATGTGTCGGCACCTGCGCGGTGATGCACACGAGCGGGATCGAATCCATCATCGCATCGGTGAGCGCCGTCACCATGTTGGTGGCGCCCGGTCCCGACGTGACCAGCACCACGCCCGCCTTGCCGGTGGAGCGCGCATAGCCCTCCGCGGCGTGGCCGGCGCCCTGCTCGTGCCGCACCAGGATGTGCCTGACCTTATCCTGCTGGAAAAGCTCGTCGTAGATCGGAAGCGCCGCGCCGCCCGGATATCCAAAGATGTGCTCTACGCCCTGATCCGCCAGGGCTCTCATCACCATCTCGGCACCAGTCATCTGCTCCGGCATCGTCCTCACTCCGGCTAGGCTCTTCTTCGAACAACAAAAAAGGGCCCTTCCAGGACCCTTCATACGCGCACCACCGTTCGCAGCGGCTCTACTGGGCCGCCCCGGCGGTGCGCAGACTTACGATAAGCTCATGCTTCGACATCACCGCCCTTTTACCGGCGCGGCTAGCCAGGTCAAGCGCGGAAACGGCTCTTTCCCGCCCCAAAGCCCCGCCGAAAGGGCCAAATCCGCTCCCGGCCGGGGCTGGCCCCGGCCGCTCGTCTCCCGTCTCAACGACTCGTTAAGCCTGCTACCTAACGCTGTCTTCATCGCTTTTCGGTTTATTCCGGCGCGAAAGTTTTCGGAATTTTCGAGAAGGGGCGGCCGGTGTTCCTCGCAGGCAATCAAGTTTTGCAGAGCCACGATCCGAAGTTGGTGCTGCTCGCCGCGGCGATCTGCACGCTCGGCAGCTTCATTACGATCTTTCTGTTTGCGCAGGCGCGCGAGATGCATGGCCAGGGCCGCGGGGGCTGGCTGTTCCTCTCCGGCTTCGCCGCCGGCGCCGTCATGTGGACGACGCATTTCGTGGCGCTGCTCGCCTTCCAGCCGGACATCAGCGTCGCCTTCGACCCGGGGCTGACCGGCGGCGCCTTCTTCGTCGGGGTTCTGCTGGCCACCACCGGCATGGCGATTGCCGCTTACGGATCGAGCAACGCCGCCGGCCTCATCGGCGGCGCGGTCGTCGGGCTTGCCGCGGTGGCGCTGCACTTCACCGCCATGGCAAGCCTGCACGTTGCCGGCGCGATCGTATGGAACCCGACGCTCGTCGCCATGGGCGCGGTGCTGTGCGTGACCGCTACGACGCTTGCCATCAGCCGCTGCCGGCGCGAGGGACGCAACGTCCAGGTCATCGCGCCGCTGCTGCTCGCTGCCGGCATCGCCATCATGCACTTCGTCGGCATGGCGGCGATCTCGATCACGCCGAGCACCACCATTCCCATCCCGCCGAAGACGATCGATCCGACCGTGCTCGGCTACTTCGTGGCGGCCATGGTGCTGCTGCTGATGGGCACCGGCGTCGCCACCACGCTGATCGCGCGCGGCGCGCGCAAGGAAGCGCAGACGCAGCTCAGGAACATCGCCGACGCCTCCGTCGAGGGGCTGATCCTCACCGATGGGACGACCATCCTCGACTTCAACGAAAGCGTCCGCGCGCTGGTCGGCGGCGAGCGCGCGGCCGAGATGCGCGGCACGCAGATCTGGGAGGTGCTCGACTATACCGGCGACCGGACGCTCGAGCGCTTCGAGGCGCAGCTCCGCGCCGATGGTGGCCCCGTGCCGGTGGAGGTCATCGCGCGCAAGACGGAGGCGGAGGGCGCGGTGCGCAAGATCTTCGCGATCCGCGATCTGCGCGAGCGCCGCGCCGCCGAGCAGCGCATTCTCTACCTCGCGCATTTCGACACGCTCACCGGCCTTCCCAACCGCGCCTCCTTCCAGGACCGGCTGGAGAACGACATCGCCTCCATGAACGAGCGCGACGGCGAGCTGGCGCTGATGATCGTCGATCTCGACCGCTTCAAGGAGATCAACGACGTGCACGGCCACGCCGCCGGCGACGAGCTGCTGAAGGCGACCGCCGCCCGTATCGTGGCGCTCCTCTCCCACAACGAGTTCGCTGCGCGGCTCGGCGGCGACGAGTTCGTCATCGTGCAGATCGGGCCGCGAGCAGCCGGCCTCCGCCTCCCGCCTCGCCGACAAGCTGCTGGAGGTGTTCTCCAAGCCCACGCTTTTGGCCGGCCAGCCCTTCCATGTGGGCCTGACGATCGGCGTCTCCATCTACCCGCGCGACGGCGGCGACACGCGCACGCTGCTCGCCAATGCGGACCTGGCGCTCTACCGCGCCAAGGAGCACGGCCGCGCCCGCGCCTGCTTCTTCACGCCCGACATGGACGAGACCGTCCGCCAGCGCCGCGTCCTCGCCCAGCAGCTCACCCAGGCGATCGAGCGCGACGAGCTGGAGGTCCACTACCAGGCGCAGGCTTCCATCGCGACCGGCGAGATCATCGGCTTCGAGGCGCTCGCCCGCTGGAACCATCCCACGCTCGGCTATATCGCGCCGTCGGAGTTCATCCCCATCGCCGAGGAGACGGACCTCATCCTGCATCTCGGTGAATGGATGCTGCGCCGCGTCTGCATGGAGGCCGCCCACTGGACGCGCCCCCTGCCCGTGGCGGTGAACCTGTCGCCCATCCAGTTCAAGATGCCCAACCTGCCGGAGCTGATCCACGAGATCCTGCATCGAGACCGGCATGCCGCCGAGCCGGCTGGAGCTGGAGATCACCGAAAGCGCGCTGATCGAGGATCTGCAGCGCACGCTCGACATGCTCCGCCGCATCAAGGCGCTCGGCGTCGCCATCGCCATGGACGATTTCGGCACCGGCTACTCGTCGCTGTCGACGCTGCAGGCCTTCCCCTTCGACAAGCTGAAGATCGACAAGAGCTTCGTCGACAAGATCGGCTCGCGCCAGCAGGCCGCCGTCATCGTGACCGCCGTGCTCGGCCTCGGCCGCAGCCTCGACATCCCGGTGCTGGCCGAGGGCGTGGAGACGGAGGACCAGCGCGCCTTCCTGGACAGCGAGGCCTGTGCCCAGGCGCAGGGCTTCCTCTTCGGCCGGCCGGTACCGCTCGAAGACATCCGCAACCTTGTCTACAGCCAGCCTGGCGAGGAGGTGCCGGTCTCTGCGCTGGCGAAGCTCGTCAACGAGGAACCGGAG
The DNA here is from genome assembly GCA_963801225.1 of uncultured Alphaproteobacteria bacterium. Classification (GTDB taxonomy): domain Bacteria; phylum Pseudomonadota; class Alphaproteobacteria; order Rhizobiales; family Afifellaceae; genus DASWJZ01. Next base: position 109,301 of record CAWDED010000011.1, on the reverse strand, counting down.
CTGGAGACCCGCAAGGCCGGGTGAGCCTGCCTTACGGCCGGCGCAGCCAGTCGCTCATCTGGTTGCGCAGCCAGGTCGATTGCCGCTTGGCATAGCGGCGCGTTTCGGTCTTCGTCTGCGCCACGGCGTCCGCCAGCGATATCTCGCCGCGGAGATGCGCCGCGAACGCCTTCACGCCGATCGCCTTCATCGCCGGCAGCTGCGGGTCGAGATCGCGGTCAGCGAGCGCCCGCACCTCCTCAAGCGCGCCCTCCTCGACCATCCGGTCGATGCGCGCCTCGATGCGGGCATGGAGCGTCGGGCGCTCCACCTCGAGGACGAGCGGCATCGTCTCGGCGAGCGGAAGAAGCGGCGGCAGGCGCCCGCGCTCCTGCCACGCGGCAATCCCCATTCCCGTCGCCTCCAGCACGTCGAGCGCGCGGAGGACGCGCTGCGGGTCGTTCGCCCGGATGCCTTCCGCCGTGACCGGATCGCGCGCGGCTAGATCGGCATGCAGCGCGGCGACGCCTTCCGCCTGCAGCCGGCCGGCCGAGCGCGCGCGCACCGCCTCCGGGACAGGGGGGATCGACGGCAATCCCCTCCGTCAGCGCCTTGAAATAGAGGCCGGTCCCCCCGACCGCGATCACCAGCGCGCCGGCCGCCTCCGCCTCGTGCAGCACGGCCTGCAAGTCGGCGAGCCATGCACCCACCGAATAGCGCGTCGCCGCCGGGACGTGGCCGTAGAGCCGGTGCAGCGCCCGCGCTTCGTCGGCGGGCGTTGGGCGCGCTGTCAGCACCCTGCAGCGCGTCGTAGACCTGCATCGCATCGGCGTTGACGATCCACGCCGCGCGTCCGTGCCGCGCGGCCTGCTCCGCCAGGGCGAGCGCCGTGGCCGACTTGCCGCTGGCGGTCGGCCCCGCTATCAGCACGGCGCGCGCCGATCCGATCCTGTCCAGCGAAAGCTCCATGAGCCACGTCCTATCGCTCATCGCCGCCAAAGCGAAGGCGTTGAGCACCGCCGATCTCGACCATGCACGCCGGGCGCTTGCGAAAGCCGCGGCGGAGCCCGGCGCGCCCGATTGGCTTTCGCCGGGCGAGGCTTGCGACATTCCGTTCGAGGGCGCGCCCGACACGGCGCTCGCTGCGGCGCGCGAGGCTTTCGCCGGCGAGCCCGTCGACGTCAATGCCTTGCCCGCCGCGGCGCGCCGCAAGAAGCTGTTCCTGGCCGACATGGACTCCACCATGATCGGGCAGGAATGCATCGACGAGCTCGCCGCCGAGCTCGGGCTGCGCGAGCATGTCTCCGCCATCACCGAGCGCGCCATGCGCGGCGAGATCGCATTCGAGCCGGCGCTGCGCGAGCGCGTCGCGCTGCTCAAGGGCCTGCCGCTCGACACGGTCGGCCAGGTCCTTGCCAACCGCATCACGCTGACCCCCGGCGGCAAGGAGCTGGTCGCGACGATGCGCGCTTCGGGCGCCCATACCGTGCTCGTCTCCGGCGGCTTCACGCTCTTCACCGGCGACATCGCCGCGCGGCTCGGCTTTCACGAAAACCGCGCCAACCGGCTCGTCACCGACGACAGGACCTTCGCCGGGCTGGTCGTCGAGCCGATCCTCGGCCGCGCCGCCAAGCAGGAGGCGCTGGCCGAGCTGACGCGAAAGCTGGGGCTCGAAGCGCGAGGAGACGCTCGCCATCGGCGACGGCGCCAACGATGCCGGCATGATCGAGCAGGCCGGTCTCGGCGTCGCCTACCACGCCAAGCCGGCACTCCGCGCCGCCGCCGACGCCGTCATCGACCACGCCGATCTCACCGGCGTGCTGTTCCTGCAGGGTTTTCGGCGCGAGGAGTTTTCAGTCGCTTAGACTGAAGGGAAAGACGCTAAGGCTTGGCGGGCGGCTGTTCCTGCTCGTCCTCGAACCGCAGCGAGACGTAGCGCAGCTTGTTGCCCTCGCCGGAGAGGAGCAGCATCACCGTGCGGCGGCCTTCCGCCTTCAGCTCCTCGATACGGGCGACCACCTCCTCCGGCGCCAGCACGTCGCGCTGGCTCACCTGGACGATGACCTCGCCTTTCTTGACGCCCTTGTCGTCGGCCTCGCTGCCCGCCGCGACATTCTCCACGAGCACGCCCTCCACGCTGTCGTCGATGGAGAACTCGCTGCGCGACTCGTCGGTGATCGGCGCCGAGCGTCAGGCCGAACATCTGGGCCGCGTCGTCGGGGGCCGGTGTGCCCTCGCCCTGCTGGTCGTCGCCGGTGCTCGCTGCGGCGACCTTCTGCTCGTCCTTCAAAAGCCCGACCTCGATCTGAAGCGTCATGCGGCTCGCCGTCGCGAATGATGACGAGGTCCACCGTGTCGCCCGGCGGCGTATTGGCGACGAGCTGCGGCAGCTCGCGCATCGTGTCGACCGGCTTGCCGTTGAACTCCACGATCACGTCGCCGTCCTGGATACCGGCCTGCTGCGCCGGGCCGTCATCGGTGAGGCCGGCAATCAGCGCTCCCATGGCGTGATCCATGCCGAAGCCCTCGGCCACCTCGTCGGTGACGCTCTGGATGCGCACGCCGATCCAGCCACGCCTCACCTCGCCGAAGCGCCGCAACTGCTCGATGACCGGCACCGCGATCTCCGACGGCACGGCGAAGCCGATGCCGATGGAGCCGCCGGTGGGCGACATGATTGCCGTGTTGATGCCGACCACCTCGCCGCCGACGTTGAACAGCGGGCCGCCGGAATTGCCGCGGTTTATCGCGGCGTCGGTCTGGATGTAATGGTCATAGGGGCCGGAATTGATGTCGCGGTCGAGCGCCGAGACGATGCCCAGCGTCACCGTGCCGCCGAAGCCGAACGGATTGCCGATCGCAAGCACCCAGTCGCCGACGCGCAGCCTGTCGGAGCGTCCGAACTTGGCCGCCTTCAGGTTGTCGGCCTTGTCCACCAGCCGCAGCAGCGCCAGGTCGGTCTTTTCGTCGATGCCCACCACCTCGGCGGCGAGCGAGCGCCCGTCCCGGAAATTGGCGACGATCTCGTCGGCATCGGCGATCACGTGATTGTTGGTGACGATGAGACCCGATCCATCGATCAGGAAGCCCGAGCCGAGCGACTGCACGTTGCGCGAGGGCTCTTGCTGATTGTCGAAGAAGTCGTTGAAGAAATCCTCCCCCTCCGGCGGGTTGGGCACGTCCGGCAGCGAGCGCCGCGGCGGCAGCGATACGCGCTGCGAGGTGGTGATGTAGACGACGGAATCGATCAGCCGCTCCGTCAGGTCCGCGAACGAGGGGAACGCGTCGGAGGCGGGCGATTGGGCGGTGGCGCCATCCTCGCCGGGCTGGCCTTCCGGCGGCAGCTCCACCACGGGGTTTTCGCCCGGAAGATGGGGCGCGGGCAGAATCGGCGGAGGCGGCGTGGCCTCGTCCGGCGTCGCGGGCTGTGCCGGCGCGGGCGCCGCCTGCGGCTCGGACTGCACGGGAACGGCCCGGGCCGGAGCGAGCGCCGGCGGCCCGACCGGCGCCGCGAGTGCTGCGGCGGCCACCAGCGCCACCGCGGCGCCTATCACGGCCGCTGCAATCTTCATCAGCATCTCTCCGCCGCAAACCAGCGCGATCTTGCCCCAAATCCCGGCGAAAGCACCTCGCGCCGCCTTCACATTTGGTTGCTTAGCCGCGTACCAGCCAGACCAGCGCAACTCCCAACGCCGCTGATATTACTCCCGCGACCCTGAGCGTGTCTCCCGGAGTCTGAATGGCTTGCTGGGCCATGCGCTTCATGAACTCCGGAAAGAGCGCGTAAAGCACTCCTTCGAACACCAGAACGAGACCGATCGCCGCGACCGCCTCGCTCATTGCACCGGAGGCTCGGCTTGCGCGGGCTGCTGTGCTCCCGCGTCAGGCCCGGCCTCCGCGCTGCCTTCCGACCCGTCGGGAGCGCTATCGGCCCCGCCGGCCGCCGACCCCGCCGCCCCGTTGTCGGGCGCTGCCGCAGCCCCGTTGTCGGGTGCCGGCGCCGCCGCCCCGCTGCCGGATGCGGCCGCTCCTGCTCCGCCGTTGGAGGCCGTCGGCGCCACTCCGCCGTTGGCATCCTGGAAATAGCGGAAGAACTCGGAGTTGGGCGAAAGCACGAGTGTCGTGCCACTCCCCCGGAGCGCCGTCTCATAGGCCTTCATCGAGCGGTAGAACTCGAAGAAAGACGGATCGCGCGTATAGGCCTCGGCAAAGATGCGGCTGCGGTCGGCCTCGCCTTGACCGCGCAGGATCTCCGACTCGCGATCCGCCTCCGCGACGGTGACCACAGCCTCGCGGTCGGCCTCGGCGCGGATGCGGGCCGCCAGCTCCGTGCCGCGGGCTCGCAGCTGCGCCGCCTCCGCCAGGCGCTCGGCGCGCATGCGCTCGAAGGTCTGCTGCGAGACCTCCGGCAGAAGGTCGGTTCTCTTGATGCGCACATCGACGATGTCGATGCCAAGCTCCTGCGTCAGGGGCTGCAGCTGATCGCGCACCTCCACCATCATTTCCGCCCGCTGCTCCGACAGCGCCGCCTCGAAGCTGCGGCCGCCGTAGACGCGGCGGAGTGCGGCGTCGAGCCGCGTGCGCATGTTCTCCTCGGCGATCTGCAGGCTGCCGGAGACATTCTCCCGGAACTTCCGCGGATCGATGATCTTGAAGACCACGAACGCCGACACGACGTAGCGGCGGCCGTCGCGCACCTGCACGCGCAGGTCCTCAAGCTGGAAGTTGAGCAGACGGTCCTCGATGATTTGCACCGTATCCACGAACGACGTCGGTATCTTGAAGTAGATGCCGGGCTGGCGGATCACCCGCGTGATCTCGCCGAAGCGCAGGACCAGCGCCTGCTGGCGCTCGTTGACGATGAAGATCGACGAATAGAGCAGTCCCGCCGCTATGACGACGATGGCGACGATGGCGACAGTGAGACGTCTCATTGGCTGCCTCCCTGTCCTTGCGTGCGTGGGGTGGAGGCGGAATTCTGCGTCAACGGCGCTCCCGATCCCCTGGCCGGCTGATTGCGCATCAGCTGGTCGAGCGGCAGGTAGGGCACGACATTGCCGCCGGCACTGTCCTCCAGGATGATCTTGTTGGAGTCGGCGATCACTTTCTCGAGCGTCTCGAAGAAAAGGCGCTTGCGGGTGACGTCCTCAGCCAGTTCGTACTCCTTCAGGACCGACAGGAAACGCTGCGATTCGCCTTCCGCCTCGGCCACGACCTGCTGCTTGTAGCCACGGGCTTCTTCGGTGATCTGCGCCGCCTGACCGCGGGCGTCTCCGAGTCGCCGGTTGGCGTAGGCTTCGGCCTCCCGCTGGAAGCGGTCGAGGTCCTGCTGCGCCCGCTGCACCTCTTCGAAGGCGTCGGCCACTTCGTCGGGCGGATCGGCGCGCTCGAGCTGGATGCCGACCACGGTGATGCCGGCCTGGTAACGATCGAGCGTCTCCTGCAGGAGCGCACGCACCCCCTCCTCCACTTCGGCGCGCCGCTCGGTACGGACATCCTCCGCCGTGGAGCGACCGACGAGCTCGCGCATCGCGCTCTCGGCGACGCGGCGCAGAAGCGCTTCGGGCTCCTCAACGTTGAACAGGAACTTCTTCGGATCGGACACGCGCCACAGGACCGAGAAATCGATCTCGACGATATTCTGGTCGCCCGAAAGCATGAGAGCGCCGTCGCCGGCGCCGCGGCGGCCGGTATCGGCCGTCAGCACGTCGCGCTGCACGCGCGTGGAGACGATCTCCACCGTCTCCACCGGCCAGAAGATGAAATGCAGGCCCTGCGTCTCGACGCTATCCTTCGGCTTGCCGAAGACAAGCTCCTGCCCCAGCTCGTCCGGCTGCACCGTGTAGACGCATTTCACCGCCCACAGCACGAGGATCGCTGCCACGATCAGGATGGCGATGGAGAAGTTGCCGCGCCCACCGGACGGGAGAACGTTGCGCAGCCGGTCCTGGCTGCGCTTCAACAGCTCCTCGAGGTCGGGCGGCTGCGGTCCCCGCTGCTGCGGGCCGGAGCCCCACGGGCCCCCGCCTCCCTTCCAGTTGCCGCCCCCATTGTTGCTCCAGGGCATCCATTCTCCTTTTGCGCGGCCCCCGCGACGTGTCGCCGGACTTATAGGGAGCGCTGCCAATGCTGGCAACGTCACCCCTGCCGATGACTTATTCCAGATCAGCCGCCACTTGGGCGATGTTTTTCGTAGACGACGTAAACGCCGGCCACGTCGTCTCCTTCGCTCAGCGGCAGCGCTTCACGGCTCACCTCGGCCCATTCGGCCGGCGAAATCTCCGGAAAGACCGTATCACCCTCCGGGTGCGCGGCGATATGCGTCACGTGCAGGCGGCTTGCCAAAGCAAGCGTCTTGGCAAAAATCTCGCCGCCCCCGATGACGCAGATCTCCTCCGCACCGCGCGCCTGGGCGCAATCCTCGGCGATGGCAAGCGCCTCGTCCAGGCTCGGCGCGACAATGACGCCCTTCGGGGCGAAAGTCCGGCTTTCGCGACACCACGATATTATCGCGGCCGTCGAGCGGCCGGCCGATCGACTCGAACGTCTTGCGGCCCATCACCAGTGGCTTGCCCATGGTGATGGCGCGGAATTTCCTGAGGTCGGCCTTCGCCCGCCACGGCAAGCCCCCTTTCGCGCCGATCACGCCGTTCTCCGCAACGGCGACGACGTGAATGAGTGGCGTTCTGGCCATCCGGTGTGCGCGGGCAAAGGCGCAACGCCTTAAACCGCCACCTCCGCCTTGATGTGCGGGTGCGGGTCGTAGCCGATCAGCTCGAAGTCGCCGGAGACGAAATCGAAGATCGAATGGACCTCCGGGTTGATGCGCATGGTCGGCAGCGGGCGCGGCGTGCGGCTCAGCTGCTCGCGCGCCTGCTCCAGGTGGTTGGAGTAAAGGTGCGCGTCGCCGAAGGTGTGGACGAAATCGCCCGGCTCCAGCTCCGTCACCTGCGCCACCATCAGCGTCAGCAGCGCGTAGGATGCGATGTTGAACGGCACGCCGAGGAAGATGTCGCCGGAGCGCTGGTAGAGCTGGCAGGAGAGCCGCCCGTTGGCCACGTAGAACTGGAAGAGGCAGTGGCAGGGCGCCAGCGCCATCCTGTCGATATCCGCCGGATTCCAGGCGCTCACCACCAGGCGGCGCGAATCGGGATTGGTGCGGATGGCGGCGATCACGTCGGAAATCTGGTCGATGGTCCGCCCGTCAGGCGCCGCCCAGGAGCGCCATTGCTTGCCGTAGACCGGCCCGAGATCGCCGTTTTCGTCGGCCCATTCGTCCCAGATGCGGACGCCGTTCTCCTTCAGATAGCGGATGTTGGTGTCGCCGGCGAGAAACCACAGCAACTCGTGGATGATCGACTTGGTATGCAGCTTCTTGGTGGTGACGAGCGGAAAGCCCTCGGCCAGGTCGAAGCGCATCTGATGGCCGAAGACCGAGAGCGTGCCCGTCCCGGTGCGGTCGGCTTTCTCCACGCCTTCGCTCAGCACGCGGTCGAGCAGGTCGAGATATTGCTGCATGCCTGGCGAATGTAGTGCGATTCCGGAGAAAGTCCCGCCCTCTCGGAAATTCTTCACAGGCGCGGGTCGGTCAAGGGAAGGCGCACCCGGCTAAGCATCAGTCGCCTGCGCCGCTGCGCCGCCACGCGGAGCAGCGGCGCAGGGCACTGTTTCCGTGGCCTCTGAAGCCTATTGCGGCGCCGGCCTCGGCCCCTCCCTGCGCCAGGCCTCCAGCGCCTCCAGCCCCTCCGGCGTCGGCGCAACGGGAGCATCGGAGGACGTGGGCGACGGCATCTCGCATTTCACCGAGAGCGTCGTCCCCCATGCGTTGTAGACGACGGAGTTCGTGTCAGACGAAGAATAGGGCGAGGGATCGCGCGCGCACGGCACCTTGCTGCTCCCCAGCACCGCCGAGACCACCACCTGGTAGGGTGCGCCGTTGACCATTCCGGGCACCGGCAGGCTGACGCAGCGATACTGCCCGATCGGGAAGGACGACGACCAGTAGAAGCTGTCGCCGAATTTGACCCCCATCCAGGCGGCGTAGCCGGCGCCGGCCAGAAGGTTCACGCACGCCGCCGATTGAGCCACCGCGGGCGGCGCTGCCAGCAGACACAGACCGACCGCACACGCGCCGAGTGTCGCCCTCGTCCCGAACCGTATCTTCGTAATCATGCAAATGTTCCTCCTCTGTAGAGCGTGCCTTGTCCGCCCAGCCGGATTCCGCACGCTGCCAAAGAGAATACCACTCTTGATGGTCTTTTGCATGAACCTTTGGTTTCATTTCTAGGTGAATTGCAGGCTCACAACATCATGAGCCGGCCGCGCACTCACACCTTCGCGGCTTCCTTGGCCGCCGGCGTCCGGCTCCCCGCCAGCGCCTTGCGCACCGCCGGCGCGACCCTGGTGCCGAACAGCTCGATGGCGCGCAGCAGCTTCTTGTGCGGCAGGTGGCCGACGCTGAACTGAACCATGAACCGGTCGTGGCGAAATATCTCGTGCTGGAAGAGGATCTTCTCCACCACTGCCTCCGGGCTCCCCACCACATTGGCGCCGCGCAGCTTCACCGAGGCGTCGAACTGGGCGCGCGTCATGGGCGGCCAGCCGCGCTCCCGCCCGATTCGGCTCATGGCCTCGGCGAAGGGCGGAAACGCCTCCTCGGCGGCCTGCTCGTTCGTATCGGCGACATAGCCGTGCGAGTTGATGCTGAGGGCAAGCGTCTTGGGGTCCTGCCCGGCACGGCCGGCCACCTCCCGGTACAGCTCCGCGAACGGCGCAAAGCGCTCCGGCTCCCCGCCGATGATGGCGAGCGCCAGCGGCAGGCCGAGGTTGCCGGCACGCGCCACCGATTGCGGCGTGCCGCCCACGGCGATCCAGATCGGAATCTCGCCCTCGGGGCGCGGATAGACGCCGCGCGCCTCGATCGGCGCACGGTGGCGCCCGCGCCAAGTGACCGTCTCGCTTTCGCGAATCTTCAAAAGCAGGTCGAGCTTCTCGGCGAAAAGAGTGTCGTAGTCGTTGAGGTCGTAGCCGAAGAGCGGGAACGACTCGATGAACGAGCCGCGGCCCGCCATGATCTCCGCGCGGCCGCCTGAGATGAGGTCGACGGTCGCAAATTCCTGGAAGACCCGCACCGGATCGTCGGAGGAGAGCACATTCACCGCGCTCGTCAGCCGGATCGTCTTGGTGCGCGCAGCGGCCGCCGCGAGGACAACGGCCGGCGCCGACACGGCGAAATCCGGGCGGTGGTGCTCGCCCACGCCGAAGACGTCGAGCCCGACCTGGTCGGCAAGCGCGATCTCCTCCAGAAGGTTGCGCAGCCGCTCGCCCGGCCCGAGCGCCCGGCCGGTCGCCGGGTCGGGCGACATTTCAGCGAAAGTGTAGATGCCGAGTTCCATCTCGTTCCATCTCGTTCCGTGCGTCTGGCGTTTCGGGCGGGGCGTATCGCCCGACACGCCCCGCTCCTAGCTAGGTTGAAGCAGGCCGGGGCGCGAGGAGGCACCAAAAAGTGCGTGCCCCGTGCAAGGCCTCCCGCCCCCTTGCCTCCGGTCCCGCCCCGGGCAAGATCGGCGCGATGAGTCTTCTCTATCGGTTACGCGCCCTTCTCGGCGGCGCGCCTTCCGCCAGGCGCACGCTGTTCATTGACGACGTCGTGACGGAGGGCGTGGAGATTCTCCCAGCCACCGTCACCGATTGGTGCCGCCGCGAGATGGCGGCAATCGCCGGCGGCGAGGCGCCTGGCCATGCCGGCTGGCAGAATGCACGCGTCCGACGACCCGATGCCGGGGCAGAGAGCGTGGCGGATCTGGCGATCCCCCTCGCCGAAGCCTCGGAAGCGCTCGGCGCGCGGCTTCAGCCTTTCGACGCGGTCGTCACAGGCGACCCCAACAGGCCGCGGCCGACGGCCGGGCGCGGCTTCGGCCCCTCACCGCTGTCAGCGGTCGTCGTCTACGCGCCTGCCGGCTCGGCAGTCGTGACCGCAATCGAGGTGACGCTGCGCGGCAGCGCTGACGATAACGCCGCGGTGCTCACCGCGCTCGGCGCCCTTCCGGTGGAGCTGATCGTCGCCGACTGGAACCGCGGGCGGGTCGCCAACCTCGGCGACGCCGCGGAAATCGCCGGTCTCGTCGCCTAGCGGCGCCCTTCCCCCGCGCATTGATTGCTTAACCGCCAGTCCCTATATTTCATTCCGTCGGGGCAACCCGACTATGGCGATAAACGCTTAGCGTAATAAGCCTTTCGGACCCGGGGGCGGTACCCGGCGCCTCCACCATGAACCCTGCTCCGCACACATACGGCAGGGCTGATGATGGGGGCGAAATAGGATCGACGAGGGTGTAAAGGCTCGGCTTTTGCTCGGCATGGTTCCACCGTTATCGGGCCATCACAATAGTTGCGAATGACAACTATGCTCCGGTTGCCCTTGCCGCGTAACGCGGTTCGGGACACCGAATCAAAGCCCTGAGGGTTAGCACTTTCAGGCGGGGCCCGGAGGCGCCTGGCAACAGAAGCCTCCACTTCGCTTCCCGCCGCCTCTCCATTTTGTTGCAAGCGCAGCAGCGCCCATCTAGGCTCGAACTCAATGGTTGACGATCTGATCCGCTACGACGTGCTTTACCAGGAGGCGCTGCTCGGCCTGGTCAAGAAGGTGCTGGCCGAGGTGGCGCAGGCCGGCCTGCCGGGCGAGCATCACTTCTACGTCACCTTCGACACCCGCGCCCCCGGCGTGCGCATCTCCTCGCGGCTCAAGGCGGAATATCCGACAGAGATGACGGTGGTGCTGCAGCACCAGTTCTGGGACCTGACCGTCACCGATTCCGGCTTCGAGGTCGGCCTCTCCTTCAAAGGCATGCCGGAGCGGCTGGTGGTGCCGTTCCGCGCCGTCACCAGCTTCACCGACCCGCATGTCAGCTTCCAGGTGAAGTTCGACGTGCGGTCGGAGGAAGAGGCCGAGGCATCGGAAGCCGAGCACGCCGAAGCGGAGGCGGCACCTGCCTCCGATGCCGCGCCGACTCCGGAAGGCGCGGAACCCGCCAAGAACGATACGCCCGCGGAAGTCGTCTCGCTCGACGCCTTCCGCAAGAAGAACGGCTGACCCTCAGGTCTTCTTCTGCCGAATCAGCGCGCCGAACTCCTCGCCGATCTGACGGCTGCGTACGGTCATGAAATTGGATTCGGCCTCCGAGAGCGCGGCACAGACGGCGCGCACGCTTTCAGTGTTTAGAAATTCCACGTACTCCGCGAGCTCTTCGTTCGACAAATCGCGATACGTCCGCGCGATAATCGCAAGCATGACCTCGTGCATGTGCGCCACGATAGGTGCGTGCATCTGTTCGATCTTGGCATCGACGGCCGCGAGAACCTCGGGCCCTCCTTGGCCCGCGCCCTCTACCATACCGATAGCCAGGGCGCGCATCATGCTTACGGTCGTCGTCGCTGCCAGCTCGGATGTATGGTGCGTCCGGTCGACATCCTCGGCCAGAGCCAGTCGTTCGGGATCACGCTCCAGCTCCGCGCGGAGCGCTGCCCGGTCATGTTCGATTTCAAGCTGAACATCTGGTGTGGAGTTGGCCAGTTCAACCTGCCGAATGCGCTGACCGAAGGAAGTCCGATAGAAAGCGGCGAAATCCTCGATCTCGCCGGGCGACAGCGTCGCCTCCAGCTCTACCTCGAGGTCATCGACGAAAGCCTCTCCGTCCATAACGCGCGCACCGATGTCTCCGAGCGCCTCGACGAGGTCGGGCGGCAAGCCGGGGGATTGCGTCGCCGCAGCGCTGATGCCGGCACGAAATGTTTCTCCGAAATCGGAGAATTGCTCGACCATGCCAGAAACGATCATCATCGCGCGGACGGGAGACGGGGCTTCCTCCGCTCCGGCCGAGGCGGGTGCCATCAAGGCGGCCGCCAGCAGCAGGCTACCGGCGGCTTTGAGACCTTTCATCAGGCTCCTCCAGGTGAAAAGGCAGCATTCGCAAGCCCTGCGTGTAGCGCGATGTCGCCGCCGGGGCGACCCCTGCCGCGGCTGTGCGGCTCACCGGCCCATATTGCCGCCTCCCCGTTACATTTCAGCCCGGAAGGGGCTATGGCATCGCCCGTCAGTTAACGGGAAACAGCGAAGGCGATGAGCAAGACACGCACCGAGACCGACACATTCGGCCCGATCGAGGTGCCGGCGGACCGCTATTGGGGCGCCCAGTCGCAGCGCTCGCTGCAGAATTTTCCGATCGGCTGGGAGCGGCAGCCCGCCCCCATCGTCCGTGCGCTCGGCATCATCAAGCGTGCGGCGGCCGAGGTGAACATGGAGCTCGGCCGGCTCGATCCGAAGGTCGGCGACGCGGTCGTCAAGGCCGCGCAGGAGGTCGCCGAGGGCAAGCTCGACGCGCACTTCCCGCTCGCCGTCTGGCAGACCGGCTCCGGCACGCAGTCCAACATGAACGCCAACGAGGTGATCTCCAACCGCGCCATCGAGATGCTCGGCGGCGAGATGGGCTCCAAGTCGCCGGTCCACCCCAACGACCACGTCAACATGAGCCAGTCGTCGAACGACACCTATCCGACGGCCATGCATATCGCCTGCGCGGAGGAGCTCTATCATCGCCTGATCCCGGCTTTGCAGAAGCTGCGCAACGCCCTCAACGACAAGGCTCAGGAGTTCAAGTCGATCATCAAGATCGGCCGCACCCATACGCAGGACGCCACGCCGCTCACGCTCGGCCAGGAGTTCTCCGGCTATACGACGCAGGTGGAGAACGGCATCGCCGCGCATCGAGCTGACGATGCCGGGGCTGATGCAGCTGGCGCAGGGCGGCACCGCCGTCGGCACCGGGCTCAATGCACCGGCCGGCTTTGCCGAGCGCGTCGCGGAGCGCATCGCCGCCCTCACCCACATGAAGTTCACCTCGGCGCCCAACAAGTTCGAGGCGCTCGCCGCGCACGACGCGATGGTGTTCTCCCACGGCGCGATCAACACGGTTGCGGCGAGCCTCTTCAAGATCGCCAACGACATCCGCTTCCTCGGCTCAGGCCCGCGCTCGGGCCTGGGCGAGCTGTCGCTGCCGGAGAACGAGCCCGGCTCCTCCATCATGCCCGGCAAGGTCAACCCGACCCAGAGCGAGGCGCTGACGCAGGTCTGCGTGCAGGTCTTCGGCAACCACGCCGCCCTCACCTTCGCCGACAGCCAGGGCCATTTCGAGCTGAACGTCTACAATCCGGTGATGGCCTACAACTTCCTGCAGTCGGTCCGGCTGATGGCCGATGCCGCGGTCAGCTTCACCGACCGCTGCGTCGTCGGCATCAAGGCCAACGAGGAGCATATCGCCGCGCTGATGCAGCGCTCCCTCATGCTGGTGACCGCGCTCGCCCCCAAGATCGGCTACGACAACGCGGCCCAGATCGCCAAGACGGCGCACAAGAACGGCACGACCTTGCGCGAGGAAGCCGTGGCGCTCGGCTATGTCACGGGCGAGGAGTTCGAGCCACTCGTGCGGCCGGAAAACATGATCGGGCCGAGCTGAGCCGGAGCGCCTGATGAGCGACGTCATCAACCTCCGCCAGGCGCGCAAGCGCAAGCGCCGCGCCGAGAAGGAGCAGACCGCAGAAGCCAACCGGCTGGCCACGGCCGTCCGGCGGCGGAGAAAGCGGCCACGCGGGGCGTGAAGGCGCTCGAGGCCAAGCGTCTCGAAGGGCATCGGCGCGAGCCGGACGTGCAGGATTGAAGCGCCCCGCGGCTCGACCATGATCAGGAAGCGCTCCGTCACCCTCCAGGCCCATGCCACCAGCGTCTCGCTGGAGGATGAGTATTGGGGCGAGCTGAAGCGGATGGCGGGCGAGATCGGCGTGCCGCTCAGCACGCTGATCGAGCGCGTCGATGCGGCACGCGGCGCGCACAACCTTTCCTCCGCGCTGCGTCTTGCGGTGCTCGCCGACCTGAAGGCCAAGCTTGCTTCCGCCGCAGTGCCCCCGCCCGGCCCGCCTCAGCGAATCTTGACCATGACCCCGTTCGGCAGCGTCCGATAGACCGGACCCTCTTCCTGCGGAGGAGGAGGTGGCGGCGGCGGCGGTGGCGCTGATGACTGCGAGCGCGCCCGGCGCGTGGACGACGGCGCCGGCTGCGGTTCCGCCGAGGCGGCCGGCGGCTCGGGCGCCGGCTCGGGGACCAACTCGACGGGCGGGCCGAGGGGAGCAGCTCCGGCACCGCCACCGGCCGGCGGCGCGACGCCCGCTCCGCTTCCCGTCGCGCCTGTCGTCAGCGGGTCTTCCGCCGATGCCTGCCGAGCCGCCTCCGCTTCTGCTTCGCGCGCGGCTTTTTCCGCCGCCCTTCGCTCCGACTCCTCCTGCAGGCGCTTAAGCTTGTCGAGCTCTTCCAGCTGGCGCTGAAGGAAGCGGCTGCGCAGCAGGTTGAGCAGCGGATTGAGGTCGACCTCCCGCGCCGGGTTGACGATCGGCCCGTGGAAGGACACGGGCACGTAAGGCTGCGCCTCCTCCGGCGCTGCCTTCTTCGACGCGAACCGTCCACTTGCTCTGCAGCGTCAGCGTATTGAGGTCGATCGTCGCGTCGGCGAGCACCTTGGTCTTGTCGGCTTCGAGCGACACGGTGGGAATGCTGACCGCGCCGTTGGCAACCGAGAACGTGCCCGTCGCGTGGCCGAAGGCCATCGCGCCGGACCCGAACAACGTGGCGAAGGTCTCGCGCGCTTTCGTCTCGTTGGGCTCGGTGTCCGTGGACCCCTCCGCCATCGCCATCACCGCGGTGAGCGCATCGGCGTTCAAGGCGTTGAAGCGCCCGTCGTCGACGGAGAACGAGCCGCTGCCCGACAGCGTCGCAAGAATGCCCGCCATGCTGCGGCCGCGCCCCACCGCCTCGAACGAGACGTCGAGCTTGCCCGACGCGGTCGGAAGGCCGAGCCGGTCCCACACGAGCGATTGCAGCGCCACGTCGGTCAGCCCGGCGCGGACCGACACGTCCGCCTGACCGTTGCGGATCGCCGCGCCGAGCGCGCCCTTGAGGGTGCCGCCTGCGAAATCCGCCTTGGTCAGGTTAAGGTCGAGCTTGCCGTCGGCGAGCGCGAAGCCGAGCGTTGCGTCGGTCGCGGCGATCGGAGCGCCGAGGTCGAGCTTCGCCGCGTCCAGCGTCAGATCGAGCGAGATCGTGCCGGGCAGGCCGTTCGTAAACGCCGCCTCGCTCCACTGGAACCGCTCCACATCCGGCGTCGTGCCGACGGCGAGAGACGCCAGAGATCGGCAGCGACGCCTCGTCGAGCTTCAGCGCGCCGGACAGATGGACGCCGCTCGTCAGGTCGGCCGCCAGCGATCCGCTCACCGCCTGCTCGTCGAATCTCGCATCGTTGAGCGTGACGCTCAGCTTGTTGCCGGCATATTCCATGCGTCCGGACGCAGAGGCCGAGTGCCCCTCCCCGATGCCCGGTATCGCGATCCCGGCAAGCAGCAGCGCGGAATCGATGTTGCCGCCGACGGCGGTGAAATCGCCCGCCGTGGTGATGCGGCCGTCGCTCTGCTCCGTCTCGAGCGTCATAGGTCAGGTCGATTCCGGCAGCCGTTCCCGTGAGCTTCAGCTTGCCGCCGGAGGCGAGCGCGCCGTCGAAATCGGCGTTCAGCCTGAACGGCGGCGACTGCACCGGCAGGAGATCGAAGCCGAGCTGGCGCAGTACCTTGGCGCTGTCCTGGCCGTCGGCGCTGAGCTTTACGGTGCCGACGAAGGTCTCGGGCGCGGCCAGCGATCCGGCGCCTTTGGCCTGCAGGTAGAGGTGCGTGTCGGCAAAGCTGCCGCTCAGCTCCAGCGAGAGGCGCTCGCCCGCCGCGCCCGCTTCGGCAAACACCTCCAGCTCCACCGGCGAAAGGATCGGCGCCTGATCTTCCAGGCGCTGCGCAAGATCGCTCTCCGGCAGGAGGCTTGAGAGGAACTTCGCCGCGCCGGTGATGTCGTCGGCCTTCACCGTCCCGTCGATGCGCCCCGAGGGGGTGCCGAACGGGTCCTGGATGCTGCCATGCGCGTCGAGGCTGGCGCCGGCGAGGTCGGCGACCGAGAGCTTGCGGAAGGTGATCTGCCCGTTTTCCAGCCCGCCATCGATCTGGACGGATTGCGCATCGACGCCGCCGGCGCTCAGCACATCGGCCGTGGCGCTGAAGGAGAGCGTCACGTCACCGATCCCCACGCCGGCGGCCTTGCCGACGAGAAGCTCGGTCAGCGCCCGCGTCTCAACCAGGTCGGCCCGCTTGGCGCTGAGCCCCACATTGACGAAGCGATGCTCCGACTGGCCGAAGCGGCGCACCTCGACGGAGCCCTCGATGCTTCCGCCGGCCGTGGTCACCACCAGGGTGGAGAGCTGCTGGTTGTCCGGCGTCAGGTCGAGATCGGACTCCACAATGAAGGAGCCGATGCGCGCGGCCGAGCCGGCCGTGCCGCGCCACCAGGCGGCAAAGGCGGCGGGCCGATCCGACGTCATGCGTGCGTGGCCGCGGAAGGTCGTGGCGGCGGAAAGTCCGAGCGTGCCCTTCAGATCGACGCGCGTGTCGCCCGGCAGCATGGCGGCGAAATTGTCCACCACCCAGGAATTGCCGGCGGTCGTCAGGTCGACGCCCACGGCCTGAACGACGCTGCCGCCGATCACCACGCCTTGCGCGTCGAGACGCAGCGCGCCGGGGATCGGCGGCGGCGCCGCCCGCGGCAGCAGCTCCACCAGCGAGGCAATCGCCGCCTCGATGGCGAACGGGCTCCCCTCGCCGCCGCCCAGCGTCTGGTCGAGATCGATCTGCCGCGCGCTCAGCGCGACGTCGAAGCTCGGCCGCGCCCCGAAATCGAGCTGCCCCGACATCTCCACGATGAGCGGGCGCTCCGTGGCGCCGTAGGAGAGCTGCATCTCCTTCACCGTCAGATCGGCGGGCTCGAGGTCGAACGCGCCGGAGGCGCGGAAATCGGCCCAGAGCGTGCACGGTCCGTCCCCTCCGCCGGCGCCGTGCCTTGCACCGTGGCGTTGCCCTCGTAGCTTGGCGGCGCGTCTTCGGAGAAATGCAGCGTCCCGTCGGTCGAGAGCGTCACCGGCGACAGTGGCGAGGTGACCAGCAGGTTCATGGCGATCGTGTCGAGGTCGCTGTAGCGGCCGAAGCTCGCGTGCACCGCGACCGGCCGGTCGTCAATCGACAGGTCGGCATCCACCTTCGCCGGCCCTAGCAGCGTCGTCGCCTCCACCACGGCATCGATGCCGTCGACCTTCCAGCTTCGCCCGGTGCTGCTGTCGTCGACGACCGCGGTCCCCTCGATGATCTGCAGCCGCTCCAGCGATACCCGGTCCGGATCGAGCCGCCACTCGCTGCCGAACACGCTGCGGTTCTCGGCCAGCCGGCCGATGTCGATGTGGAAGCGCGGGCGCTCCACCGCCATCTGGATGATCCGCACCTCGCCCTTGAGGAGCGGCGCCAGCTCCACCTCGGCGCGGAAGCGCTCCATCTCCACGTCGGGGTTCTCCTTGTCGCCGACATGGATGTCGGTGAAGCTCAGCACCGGGGTCGGCAGGAGCCGCACGCTCGCCTTGCCTTCGACCGTCACCGGCCGGCCGATATAGGCGGAGGCTTCCCGCTCGAAGGTGTCGCGGTAGGAGGTCCAGTCGACGAAATACGGCCCGATCAGCGCGGTGAACAGGACCACGATGATGAGACTGCCGACCGCGATGAAGAACTTGTTCAGTTCGGACCTCCTCGAGCCACCTGCGCCGCCGGTGGCACGATCTTACCGGGATTCATGATGTTGAGCGGATCGATCGCCGCCTTGATCGCCCGCATCACGTCGAGCGCCGCCCCCAGCTCTCCCTCCAGATAGGCCATCTTGCCCTGGCCGACACCGTGCTCGCCCGTGCAGGTGCCGTCCATGGCGATGGCGCGCTTGGCGAGCCGCCCGACCAGCTCCTCCGCCGCGCGCATCTCCGCCGGGCTCTGCGTGTCGACCAGCACGCTCAGATGAAAGTTGCCGTCGCCGACATGGCCGACGATCGGCGCCAGTGATGCCGAGCCGCTCCAGATCGGCCTTGGTCTCCATCACGCAGTCGGCAAGCCGCGAGATCGGCACGCAGACATCGGTCGCGAAGACGTCCACGCCCGGGCCGCAGCGCCCTTGCACCGCGAAGTAGGCGTCGTGCCGCGCCTGCCAGAGCTTCTGCCGGTCCTCCTCGCGCGTCTCGAAGCGGAAGCCGCCGCCGCCGAACTCCTCCGCGATCGCGCCGAACTCCTGCGCCTGCTCCTCCACGCCCGCCGGCGTCCCGTGGAACTCCAGAAGCAAGCAGCGGGCGTCTCCGGAAGATCGAGATGCGAATGCGCGTTGCAGGCGCTGCACCTGCAGCTCGTCGAGCAGCTCGATGCGCGCCATCGGGATGCCGTACTGGATGGTGGCGATCACCGCCCGGCACGCCGATTCCACGTCGGGGAAGCTGCACACCGCCGCCGACATCGCCTGCGGGATGCCCTGCAGCCGCAGCGTCAGCTCGGTGATGATGCCGAGCGTCCCCTCCGAGCCGATCAGAAGCCGCGTCAGGTCGTAGCCGGCGGAGGTCTTCTTCGCCCGGCTCGCCGTCTTGATGCGCGTGCCGTCGGGCATCACCGCGGTGACGTTGAGCACGTTGTCCTTCATGGTGCCGTAGCGCACCGCGTTGGTGCCGGAAGCGCGCGTCGAGGCCATGCCGCCCAGGCTCGCATCGGCGCCCGGATCGATCGGGAAGAACAGGCCCTGGTCGCGCAGATATTCGTTCAGCTGCTTGCGTGTGACCCCCGGCTCCACCACGCAGTCGAGATCCTCCGCATGCACCGCGACGATCCGGTTCATGCGCGAGACGTCGACCGAAACGCCACCGTAAGGTGCGTTGAGATGGCCTTCAAGCGACGAGCCCGTGCCGAACGGGATGATCGGCACGCGGTGCTCGGCGCAGATCGCGCACGATCTCGGAGACCTCGTCGGCGCTCTCGGCGAACACGACCGCGTCCGGCGGCTGGTTGGGGATCCACGTCGTGGTGTGGCCGTGCTGCTCGCGCACGGCCGCGGACTCGCTCAGCCGCTCTCCGAACCTCTGCTTCAGGACGGCGATCGCCAGCGCGATCCCGCCGTCGTTGCGCCGTGCCGTGGCGGCCCCTGCCATGGTCGGTCGATCCCCTCGTTCCGGTGACGGTAAGATGACGCCAAAGGGGGGTGGAGCGCCAGTCACAAATGGACGCTCACCGCGCATCCAGCCGCCTTTCCTGCCGCACGGATCGGGCCGGATTGAGTCGCCGGCTCCCGATTGTCCCGCGTTTGCGGACTCCGCCGGCCTCAGGCGTAGTGATTTTGGATCACGGCGGAGGCGATCTCGGGCGAGTCGATGACGCCCACCACGTCATCCGGCCTGGGTACGGCCCCCGCCGGCTTGACCACGATGGCGAAGCTCCGCCCGCGACGGCTCATCCGCGAAATGACGGCGTTCAGGACGCTCGTCTCCGGCGCGATGACAAAGTCGTCGGACATGATGCCGCGCAATGTCTGCTCATCCCCCGACGCGGGGAGATAGGGGACCGAGCCGAAACGGACGAAGCCGGCAATGCGCCCACCATCCACAACCACGAGATGCGTTCCCGCGGACTTCCCCGATATCGTCTTCAGCGCTTCGTTGACCGGAGTGTCGATCGGCAAGAACCACGAAGTTGCGGCTCATCAGGTCCGCCGCCTGCTGCACCAGGTACATGTTCGTATGGCGGATCACCGGAATGGGGCGGCCCCTGTTCCTCAGCTTGATCGTATAGATGTTCTCGGTGATGAGCGCCCGCCGTGATTCCCACCGCCAGGGCGACCGTCAGCACGAGCGGCACGATGACGTTGTAGTCGCGCGTCATCTCGAAGATCATCACGATCGCGGTCATCGATGCGCCGGTGGCGCCGCCGACGAGCGCGCCCATCCCCACCACGGCGTACTCGATCACCGAAAAATGCCCGCTCGGGAAAGATCAGCTGCCCGAGGCTGCCGAGACCGGCACCGAGCGAGGCGCCGATGAACAGCGATGGCGAGAACACGCCCCCCGAGGCGCCGGAGCCGAGGCTGATCGTGGTCGCCACCAGCTTGCCGACCAGCAAAGCCGCCATCAGGAGCGATCGTCACCGTTCCGCCGTCCAGGATCGATTGGATCGTGGCGTAGCCGACGCCGGCCGTATGGAAGTGGCCGGTCGTGAGATAGAAGCCGTAGGCGAGAAGCCCGATCAGCAGCATGCCGATCATGTTCTGCGTGTAGGCGTTGCCCGGCAGCGTCGGGAAAGTAGTCTTCGCAGAAGGCGAGAAGCCGGATGAACGCCCACGATGCGAAGCCGGCCGAGATGCCGAGAAGAACGAATCCCGCCAGCTCGATCGCATTGACCGGCGAGGACGGCGGCAGCGCCGCCTCGGGAACGAAGAAAGCGGGGTCGAGCCCGAAGACGTAGCGCGCGATCGACGTCGCGGTTGCCGTCGCCACCACCACCGGCAGGAACGTCCGGTTGCTGACCTCCGGCAGAAGCAGCTCGACCGCGAACATGACGCCGCCAAGCGGCGTGTTGAAGGTTGCGGCGATGCCCGCTCCGGCGCCGGCCGACAGCAGCGTGATCTTCTGCCAGCGCGCCAGCCCGAGCACGCGCGCCAGCGTGGAGCCGAACGACGCGCCGATCTGGATGATCGGGCCCTCGCGGCCGACCGAGGCACCGCTTCCGATGGAAATGGCCGAGGCGATCGATTTCACCACCGCCACGACGCCGCGCACGTCGCCCTTGTTGTGATAGACGGCGTACATCACCTCCGGCACGCCGTGGCCCTTGGCCTCCGGCGCGAAGGTCTGCACCAGCCACACGACGATAAGCCCGCCGACCACCGGCGCCAGAATGATGAGCGCTCCCCACGGGTTCGGCGGGTCGAAATGGTTGGCGTCGCTGACGAAGCTGAAGACCCCCAGGAAGAACAGGTTGTGGACCGCGGCGATCATGGTCCGGAAGATCACCGCCCCGAGCGCTGCGACGATCCCGATGACGAAGGCAAGCACGCACAGCATGGGGAGGCTGAACATGCGGTCTTGAGCCTCGCCTTGCGGCTCACTCGGTGGCTGATCGGAAACCTTGGCGCCGGCGGAATGATTCGTCACGTCTCTATCCTGGGTCGAACGTCCTCGGCCGAGGCGACCTCAGACAGTCGAAGACATGCAATGAGGGGCGGTCTGCGCCGGGTCGGAATGCCGCTTGTCCTGCATCGCACGACCGCGGGCGGTCAAGGCAAGGCCGGCAAAATTCCTGCAAAATCCCGCCGTCGAGGAGAATTGCGGCCCGAAAGCGTCAACATGAAGCAGCTGCCCGGCGTGGGCCACCGGCCGCGTGTGCCTGCTTACGCCGCGCTCGCGACACGATAGAATGAAGCGATGCGGGGAGAGCCGGGCCAGAGACCGAACATCGTCAGGAGCACGATCGCGCCCAACGTCCGCGGCTTCCTGGCCTCCCGCCAGCCGCTCCTGTGGCTCGCCGCGCTGGTCATCGGTGTGGCGGTGGGGGGCGGCGCCATCCTCTTCCGCCTGGGCATCAACGCGGCGCAGCTCGCCTGGCTCGGGACCATGTCGGAGAAGGTGGCGAGCGTGGCGCGGATCGTCCCGTGGTACTACGTGCTGCTGGCGCCGGCGGCAGGCGGGCTGGTCGTCGGACTGATCCTCACCCGCTTCATTCGCGGCGGCCGTCCCTTCGCCATCGCCGATGTCATCGAGGCCCGCGAGCTCGGCCCGCAGCGCATCGACATCAAGGAAGGACTGTGGAGCGCCCTCGTCTCCGCCTTGTCGCTCGGCAGCGGGGCCAGTGCCGGCCGCGAGGGTCCGGTGGTGCATCTCGGCGCCACGCTCGCCGTCGCCGCGGCGCGCATGCTGAAGCTGCACGACGCGCCGGAGCGCACGCTGCTCGCCTGCGGCGTCGCCGGCGCCGTCGCCGCCTCGTTCAACGCGCCCATCGCCGGCGTGCTCTTCGCGCATGAGGTGATCCTCGGCCATTACGCGCTGTCGGCTTTCGTGCCGATCGTGATGGCCTCGGCTGGCGCCAGCATCCTCTCCAGGCTCTGGTTCGGCGAGGACGCCGCCTTCGTCATCCCCGACTACCACGTGTTCTCCTACCTTGAGGTGCCGGCCTTCGCGCTGCTCGGCGTGACATGCGCCATCGTGGCGGTGCTGTTCCAGGTACAGCTTGATGGCCGGCGAGAACCTCGCGCTCCGCATCACCTTGCCGCTGTGGCTGAGGCCGGTCGTCGGCGGGCTGGTGGTCGGCGCCATCGGCGTGTTCTTTCCCGATATTCTCGGCGTCGGCTACGAGACCACCGACTTCGCCCTGAAGGACGGGCTGCCGCTCTGGCTCCTGCTGACGCTGATCCCCTTGAAGAGCGTCGCAACCTCCGTCTCGCTCGCCTCGCGTTTCGGCGCGGGCATCTTCTCGCCCACCCTCTATCTCGGCGCGCTGACCGGCAGCGCCTTCGGCATCATCGCGACGCGGAATCTTCCCCGACCTCTCCTCGAGCGTCGGGCTCTACGCCATCCTCGGCATGGGGGCCGTCGCCGGCGCCGTGCTCGGCGCGCCGATCTCCACCACCATCATCGTGTTCGAGCTGACCGGCGGCTACGCGCTGACGCTGGTGCTGCTCTTCACCGTGTCGATCGCCACCGGCCTCACCTTCGCGCTGCTGGGACGCTCCTTCTTCATCTGGCAGCTGGAGCGGCGCGGGCTCGGCCTCACCAGCGTCCCGCACCGGACACTGCGCACCACCCGCGTCGCCGATTTCTGCGAGCGCTCGGATGCCGGCGAGACAATCGAGCCGGACCGCCCTTTCCTGCGCACCGACGACACGCTGGAGATCGCCCTGCGCCGCTTCGACGAAACCGGAGCCGACGCCCTCCCCGTCGTCGAGCCGTCCGACACGACAATCATCGTCGGCCGCGCAACCCAGCTCACCGCGCTGCGCTTCCTCAACCAGGGGCTCGTCGCCCGCTGGACGGAGGAGCATCGGTAAGCCACTAACGAATGCCCCACGCCTCGATCAGCGGCCCCTCCGGCCCGGACAGCGGATCGCCGCGCGGCAGATCGAGCGCGGCGATCGCCTCTCGCGCCTCGCTCGACCGGCATCTCGCCTGCCCGCGTGATCGCGCCGCTCTGGCCGGGCGGATAGCCACCCACCACGGTGAACCCGCCGCGCCGCTCGGAGAGCCGCTTGTGGCCGACACCCGCGGGAATCACCACGATGTCGCCGGCGGCGAAGGTCACCTTGCCGCCCCCATCGCCGCCGAACCCGACCTCCGCCTCGCCCTCCACGCAGGCGAGCACCTCGTGGCCGGTCACGTGGTAGTGCCAGTAGTCGAAGACGCCGTTCACCCAGTTGCCGCCCCAGCCGTTCTCGCGCAGCAGCGCCTGCGCGGCGGCAGGATTCTGCAGCTCCGGCGGCAGCGCGTGGCGGTAGAGCAGGAGCGGCAGGGCATTGTTGGGAATGTCGCCGTCCGGGGCGAAGGTGAATGTCTGGACGTCGGGGTCCATAATCTCTCCTCCTGGGACGCGCGGAACGGGTCCCGCCGTCTTATATGGTGTGAACGCGTGTGCCGCGAAGCAGCTCCGCTCGCATCGCCGGCCGCGTTGCCTTATTGTTCCCGGGTGCCCCACGAATTGACGCATGAATGACCGAATCCGCGCGCAAGCCCGAATCCGCTGAAACGCAAGTCCCCGCCCCGCGCCCCGGCGGCATTGCCGCGCGGGCGCTGGCCGGCGGCGGCCCGCAGCCCTGGCTCGCCGACCTCAATCCCGAGCAGCTTCAGGCGGTGGTGCATACCGACGGGCCGCTGCTGGTGCTGGCCGGCGCCGGCACCGGCAAGACGCGGGTGCTCACCACCCGCATCGCCCACATCCTGGCGACCGGCCTTGCCTGGCCCTCGCAGATCCTCGCCGTCACCTTCACCAACAAGGCGGCGCGCGAGATGAAGACCCGCATCGCCAGGATGATCGGCGAGGAGCGCGCCGAGGGCATGCCGTGGCTCGGCACCTTCCATTCGATCGGCGTGAAGATCCTCCGCCGCCACGCGGAGCTGGTCGATCTCCGCTCCGATTTCACCATCCTCGACACGGACGACCAGATCCGCCTCCTGAAGCAGATCGTCACCGCCAACAATATCGACGAGAAGCGCTGGCCGGCCCGCCAGCTCGGCTGCCGCGATCGACGGCTGGAAGAACCGCGGTCTCTCGCCCGACAAGGTGCCCGACGGCGAAGCCTATTCCTTCGCCAACGGCAAGGGCCGCGAGCTTTACGCGGAGTATCAGCAGCGGCTGAAGGTGCTGAACGCCGCCGATTTCGGCGACCTCCTCACCGAATGCCTCAGGCTCTTCCGCGAGCAGCCCGACGGTGCTGGAGGATTTCCAGAAGCGCTTCCGCTACATGCTGGTCGACGAGTATCAGGACACCAACGTCGCGCAATATCTGTGGCTGCGGCTCTTGGCGCAGGGCAATCCCAACGTCTGCTGCGTCGGCGACGACGACCAGTCGATCTACGGCTGGCGCGGCGCCGAGGTCGACAACATCCTGCGCTTCGAGCACGACTTCAAAGGCGCCACCGTCATCCGCCTGGAGCGCAACTACCGCTCCACCGGCCACATCCTCGCCGCCGCCTCCGGGCTGATCGCCCACAACGAGGGCCGGCTCGGCAAGACGCTCTTCACCGACACGGCCGAGATGGGCGAGCGGGTCAAGGTCACCTCCGGCTGGGATTCCTCGGAGGAAGCGCGCGCCATCGGCGACGACATCGAGCAGCTGCAGCGCCAGGGCCATGCGCTGAACGAGATGGCGATCTTCGTGCGCGCCTCTTACCAGATGCGCGAGTTCGAAGACCGCTTCATCACGCTCGGCCTCAACTACCGCGTCATCGGCGGCCCGCGCTTCTACGAGCGCATGGAGATCCGCGACGCCCTCGCCTATCTCCGCGCCACCGTGAACCCGTCCGACGACCTCGCCTTCGAGCGCATCGTCAACACGCCGAAGCGCGGCCTCGGCGACGCCACCATCCAGCTGCGTCCACGGCCACGCGCGCGCCCGCAACATCCCGCTGATGCGCGCCGTCGGCGAGCTGGTGCTGACGGAGGAGCTGAAGCCGAAGCAGCGGCAGGCGCTCACCGAGCTGACTGAAGAGCTTCGAACGCTGGTCGAGTCTGGTCGACAGCATGCGCCACATCGACCTGGCCGAGATGATCCTGGAGGAATCCGGCTACACCGAGATGTGGCAGATGGACCGCTCCGCCGAAGCGCCGGGCCGGCTGGAGAACCTCAAGGAGCTCATCAACAACATGGCGCGACTACGAGTCGCTCGCCGGCTTTCCTGGAGCACGTCTCGCTGGTCATGGACGCCGAAAGCAGCGAGTCGGACGACAAGGTCTCCATCATGACGCTGCACGCCGCCAAGGGGCTGGAGTTCGACACCGTCTATCTCCCCGGCTGGGAGGAAGGGCTGTTCCCCTCGCAGCGCACCATCGACGAGAGCGGCCGCGCCGGCCTCGAAGAGGAGCGCCGCCTCGCCTATGTCGGGCTGACGCGCGCGCGCAGGAACGCCAAGATCTGGTTCGTCGCCAACCGCCGCATGCGCGGCCTGTGGCAATCGACCGTCCCCTCGCGCTTCCTCGACGAGCTGCCGGAGGATCACGTCGAGGTGTCCGAGCCGGCGAGCTATGGCGGCTACGGCGCGGGCGGAATGGGCGGCTATTCCTCGCGCTTCGACAACATGGAGCCGTTCAACTCCGCCTACCGCACGCCCGGCTGGCAGCGCGCCCAGGCAAGCCGCGGCAGGAACGACCCGCGAAGCCGCGTGGAGCGCCAGCCGCTCACCATCGAAGGCGAGCTGATCGCCAAGAGCGTCATCGGCGGCGAGGCGAGATTCGCCGAGGGCGACCGCGTGTTCCACCAGAAATTCGGCCCCGGCACCGTGGCCGCCGTCGACGGCAACAAGCTCACGGTGGATTTCGACAAGGCCGGGCAGAAGCGCGTGGTGGATTCGTTCGTCGAAGCCGCTTAGCGCCGCAAACGCTATTCGGGCATGCTGAAGGGAAGCCATGCGGCCAACGCGCCGGTCATTCCCGCCGCATCCCACAGCGCTTTCTGCCGCTCCGGACCGAGGCTCGGCGTGTCCCAGGGCGGTGCCGACGTGAAAAACACGACCAGGAAGCCGCCCCGCCCCTCCACCATGCCGAGGTCACGCACCTCCACGCCCCCCGACCGGACGATCTGCGCCACCGCCTTGGCGAGCACCGAGGACGCGAGACCGGTGTTCAGCGCGCGATCTTCGCCGAGGATGATCAGCTCGCCGCTCCTCAGCTTCAGAGCGACGATGCGCTGCATGTTCGTCATGCCGAGGCTGGAATACGCCTCCAGCCGCGTCTCGATCGCCTCGATGTCGTCCAAGGCAACCGTCGCATGTAGCGGCCTGGGTCGGTGGATCAGCGAGCGCGCCCGCGGAAGGTCGAGACGCATGACATCCGCCCTCACGACAATGCGCCAGCCGACCTTCGCCGCTGGTATCGCGCAGCACGTAAAGGAACAGGAGACCGACGAACGCGCCGCACGCGGCGATGAAAAGGCCAAGCGGCTCGCCATTGGCGACCAGCGCCACGCCCAGGAACAGCATGAACAGCGTGAGCGCTCCAATCAGGAGGCTTGCGAAAAGGCTGAAAAGCCGCGCCCTGATCGGCCACCTGATGACAATTGCCTGCTCTCTCATCGCTGCCCGCATGTGTTCCGTCCCGAGATGGTAACGACCGTCGGTACGGAGACAACCGTTCTCTCCTGCCTGCCATCGGTGCGGAACAAAATCGTCTCTCCGCCATTGACCTGCCGCTGGCTTACGACTTTGCATGGCAGGCATGGGAAAGAGCATCCTCATCGCGGGAGCCGGGCCGACGGGGCTGACGGCCGCGATCGAGCTTGCCCGCCGCGATCTTCGCCCGCGCATCGTCTCCGCCAATGACGGGCCCGTGCACGAATCGCGCGCGCTCGCGATCAACCGCCGCTCGCTGCACATCCTGGAGCCGAGCGGTGCGACGGAGCGGCTGCTGCCGTTGGGGCTTCGCATGAGGGGCCTGCACCTCCACACGGCCGCCAAAGAGCTGTTTCACGTCCCGATCCCCGACAGCGGCGCGGCGATCCCCTTCATCCTCGTCGTGCCGCAGAGCCGCATCGAGGAGGTGCTGGTGGAGGTGCTCGGCGGCTACGGCGTGGAAGTAGAGTGGCGCACCAAGGTCGAGGCGCTGAACGACCCCGACGCGCCGGAGGTCAGGACCAGCGGACCGGGAGGCGGCGCAATCGACAGCCCCGACATTCTCATCGCCGCCGACGGCGCGCACTCGCTGGTGCGCCACCGGCTCGGCATCGAATTTCCCGGCAGCGCCTACGAGACGGAATGGGGCCTCGCCGATGTCCGCGTGAAGACCGATCTTTCGCTCGACGAGGTCCACGCCTTCGACCTCGCACCGGTCCTCTTCGTGATGATCCCGATCCGCGACAACCTCGTGCGGCTCATTTCCGACCACCCCGACGTGCTGAGCCACGTCCCCCCGCAGATCCATGTGCAGTCGGTCAAATGGCAGAGCCCCTTTCGCATCTCGCACCGGCAGGCGGAGACCTACCAGAAGGGCAACGTGTTCCTCGCCGGCGACGCGGCGCACATCCACTCGCCGGTCGGCGCGCGCGGCATGAATCTCGGCATGGAGGATGCCGCCTGGCTCGCCTGGCTGATCGCCAGGGGCGGGACCGCCGGCTACACGGCCGAGCGCTGGCCGGTCGGCCGCCACGTGCTGCGCACGGTCGATCCGGCCACGCGGCTGATGTCGTCGGATTCCCTGCTGCCCAAGCTCCTGCGCCGGCACGTCCTGCCGCATCTCATTTCGAGCAGCCTGCTCCGCCGCCGCATCATGGGGCGCTTCACCGGCGCCGACACGCCGGAGCCGCCTTGGCTCTGAGCCGCTTGCAGGATCGTGCACGCTCGGCTTAGAGCCCTCGCATGACACTGAAAGCGACCTTCATCGCGCCGCAACGGGAGGCGCAGCGCATCTCGGATTTTCTTGAGCGCGATTACGGCGAGTTCGGCGTGGCCATCTCGTTGCGCGAGAGCGGCGACGCTCACTGGCTGGTCGAAGCCTATTTCGAGGATGAGAATGAAGAAGACTGGCAGCGACGCTGCGCGACTGGCTCGGTGCCAATGGGCTCGCGGCGCCGCTCGACGTCGAGCGTCTGCCGGAGACGGACTGGGTGAAAGCCGGCCTCGCCTCGCTGGCGCCGGTGGAGGCAGGTCGCTTCGTCGTGCATGGCAGCCATGACCGCGGCCGCATCGCGCCGGCCGCGGCGCCATCGCCATCGAGATCGACGCGGGCGTCGCCTTCGGCACCGGCCATCATGCCACGACGGCCGGCTGCCTCGCGTGCTCGACCGGCCTGATGCGCGCGCCGGCGGTTCCGACAATCCGCTCGATCTCGGCACCGGCTCCGGCGTGCTCGCCATCGCGCTCGCGAAGACGCTCCGCCGGCCGGTCCTCGCGACCGACATCGATGCGGTCTCCGTCGCGCGTGGCGCGCGAGAACGCCACGCTGAACGGCGTGGGCAATCTGGTGACGCTGCGTGGCAGCGCGACGGCGTCGCGCCACGCCGCGATCCGGCGGCGGGCGCCCTACGACCTCGTCGTCGCGAATATTCTGGCCGAGCCGCTTTGCCGGCTGGCGCCGCGGCTTGCGCCCCTGCTCGCCAGCGGCGGAACGCTGGTGCTGTCGGGCCTGCTGCCGCGGCAGCGGGAGCGCGTCGTCGCCGCCTACCGGCCAGCAGGGCATCATCCTCAGCCGCGCGCGGATCTTCGATGGCTGGGCCGTTCTGGTTCTCAAACGCAGGCGCGGCTGATCCTGTCATGGCGCGTCCGCTCGATTGTCTGAGGCTCAGAGCCAGCAGCTGGCGCCGGCCGGCCAGCGCTCGATCTCGTCGCGCGTATAGCCGAGGTGCCCAAGCTCCTCGTCGTCGAGCATCAGCAGATGCGGCTTGGCGACGCGCGCGCGCACGCTGCATCTGGGCCTCGCCAATCCGCTCGAAGACACGGGCGAAGAAAGCCGCGCTTGCGCTCAGTGCCGGCATGCACGCCGTCAGTCGTGATCGTCGTCATCTCGGTTCTCCGGAATTGAGTTGTTGGCACCGCAGATAAGCGCACGCGGCGGCGTCGGTTAGGCGTCAAACCGCATGGCTGCCAAGCACTTGCTGCATTGCACAAATTGCATCCCGAATGCCCGTAAATCCGGCAAATCCGCCGCTCGCGGGGCGCCCGGCGCCATGCTAAGGAGCGCCGCCATGTTCCAGAGCTTCGTTGAGACTGCCGATCCCACCAAGGGCGCCGAGCGCGCCGCCGCGCTGCGTGCCAGGCTGAAAGACGCTGGGCTCGACGGCTTCGTCGTGCCGCGCGCCGACGAGCATCAGGGCGAGGTCGTGCCGAAGTCGGCCGAGCGCCTCGCCTGGCTGACCGGCTTCACCGGCTCCGCCGGCACGGCGGTCGTGATGGCCGACAAGGCGGCGATCTTCGTCGATGGCCGCTACACCATTGCAGGTGCGCGAGCAGGTCGACCGCGACGGTGTTCGAGCCCGTCGCCGTCATGGAGACGTCGGTGGCCGACTGGCTGAAGGCGAACGCCAAGGCCGGCCAGCGGATCGGCTACGATCCGTGGCTGATGACGCGGGCGCAGGTGGCGCGCATCGCCGATGCGCTGTCGAGCGTCGACGCCGACGCTTCGTGCCGGTCGAAGCCGAACCCGGTCGATGCGATCTGGCAGCGACCGGCCGGAGCCGCCGCTGGCGCAGGTCTCGGAGCAGCCGGAGGCGCTCGCCGGACGGCCCGCCACGGAGAAGCTGCAGGAGGTCGGCCGCGCCATCGCCGACAAGCGCGCCGACGCCGCGATCCTCACCGACCCGGCGTCGATCGCCTGGCTCTTCAACATCCGCGGCGGCGACGTGCCGCACATACGCCGCTGCCCCTCTCCTTCGCGGTGGTGCATGCCGAGGGCCGGCCGGAGCTCTTCATCGACGGCCGCAAGCTCTCCAACCAGGTGCGCGACACGCTGGAGAGCGTCGCCGACGTGCGCGAGGCGCGCGACTTCTCCGCGCGGCTCGCCGAGCTGGGCCAGGAGAAGCGCAAGGTCCTCTACGACCGCAACGGCTCGGCCGAAGCCGTGGCGCGGCTGATCGAGGAGGCCGGCGGCACGATCGTCGAACGGCGCCGACCCGGTGGCCCTTGCCGAAGGCGAGGAAGAGCGCGGCCGAGTTGGCCGGCGCGCGCGCCGCCCATATCCGCGACGGCGTTGCCATGGCCGCGCTTCCTGCGCTTCGTCGAGACGAGCGCCGCCGGCTCGCTGACGGAGATCGACGCGGCGAAGAAGCTGGAGACGCTCCGCGCCGAGACCGCCGCCGAGGACGGCATGCCGCTCGACGACATCTCCTTCGACGCCATCTCCTCCACCGGCCCGAACGGCGCGATCAACCATTACCGCGTCACCGAGCGCACCAACCGCTCGCTCGAGGCGGGCGACCTCTATCTCATCGATTCCGGCGGCCAATATCGCGACGGCACCACCGACATCACGCGCACCGTGCCGATCGGCGAGGTGCCGCGCGAGCGGCTCGAGCCTCTACCGCGACCGCTTCACGCGCGTGCTGAAGGGGCATATCGCAATCGCCACCGCGCGCTTTCCCAAAGGCACGACCGGCGCGCAGCTCGACCCGTTCGCGCGCTGCGGCGCTGTGGCAGGCCGGGCTCGACTTCGACCACGGCACCGGCCACGGCGTCGGCTCCTATCTCGGCGTGCACGAAGGCCCGCAGCGCATCGCCAAGACCGGCAACACGCCGCTCGAGCCCGGCATGATCGTCTCCAACGAGCCGGGCTATTACCGCGCCGGCGATTTCGGCATCCGCATCGAGAACCTCGTCGTCGTGGCGCGAGGCGGAGCCGGTGCCGGGCGGCGACCGGCCGATGCATTGCCTTCGAGACGATCACGCTGGCGCCGATCGACCGCCGGCTGATCGAGCCGCTGTTGATGACGCCGTCGGAGATCGCCTGGCTCGACACCTACCACATGCGCGTCTACGGCGTGCTCGGCGGCTGGCCGACGCTGACGGCTGAGGAGCGCGCCTGGCTGGAGGCCGCCTGCCGCCCGATCGTGGGCTGACTATTCGGCGCCCGCCAGGTTGGGATGCTCGGCGCGAAGCGCCATGAACGTCCCGGTCATGGATGCGATCAGCGTCTCCGTCTCGCCACGGCAGGCATAGGCCTTCGCCTCGCACACGGTCAGCGTCCGGCCCGGCTTCACGACGCCTGCACGGAAGATGAAGCGGTCGCCCCTCGCCGGTGCGAGCAGATTGGTCTTGAACTCGACCGTCAGAACCTCCGCATCGGCATCCATCAGCGAAAAGGCGGCGTAGCCACAGGCGCTGTCGAGCGCCGTCGTGATGATGCCGCCATGCATGAAGCCGTGCTGCTGGCAGAGCGCGGCGTCGTAGGGCATTTCCAGCGTCAGCGCGCCGGGCTTCAGATCGGCGATCCTGATTCCCAGCGAATGCATCGCGGGCTGCCGATCGAAGCTCGCCGTGACGCGGGCGCGATAGTCCGGGTCGCGCGGTTGGAAGCCGGTCATGTGGATCGCCGCCTCAAGTCTCTGCGGAGGGCGCCGCCTGCAAATCGGCCTCCCGCCGCGCGTCGTGCTGCACATGGTCACCGGAACTGATGCCGACGATCCAACGCGCGACGCGTCGCGCCGGCACGCTCAACTCGCCCTTCTCCGGATGGACCAGGTAGTAGGCGCAACCGCTTTCGTCGGCGTCCCCGAACGGCGCAGCAAGCCTGCCCTCCGACAGCCACTTGTCGACCAGCGGTCGGCGCCCGATGCCGAGGCCGAGCCCTTCCGCCGCCGCCTGAAGAATCGGTTCGGTTCCTTCGAGCACCAGCGCGTTGTCGAGCGCGGGCGGCTCGAGCCCCCTCGCCTGCGCCCATTCGCGCCACTCCTCGCGATGCCAGCCGTTCACGATCAGCCGCATGCGCTTGAGAGCGCTCTCCAGGCTTTCACCGTCGGGCACGAGACCGGGACGGCAGACCGGAAACGCCTGCTCGTCGAACAGATGCGTCGCGACACATCCGGGCCAGCTTCCACAGCCGTAGCGGATCGCAAGATCGATCTGCTCGCGTCTCAGATCGACCACCCGACTTGACGGGACCATTTGCAGGTTCACCTCCGGCACCGCCGCCTCGAGCCGCGCCAGCCGAGGAATGAGCCAGAGCGTGGCGAGCGATGGCGGCAACGTGACCGTCACCCGGCAGCACGGCCCGGAGAGCGATTCCGTGGCGCTTCTGATACGGGCGAAAGCCGGGTCGATCTCGTCGAAATAGGTCTGCCCCGCCAGCGTCAGCTTGACGGCGTTCCCGGCACGCTCGAACAGCCGCATGCCGAGATAGTCCTCCAGCTTGCGGACCTGGTGGCTGACCGCCGATTCCGACAGGCCGAGCGCCGAGGCGGCCTCGCGGAAACGTCCGAAGCGCGCCGCGGCGTGGAAGCTCCGCAGCGCGTGAAGCGGCGGCAGCGGAAAAAGCTTCTCCTCCGGCATGGTCACCTCCAGCATGAACACACGTTCATGCATACTTGCGCCCTGCGCGTTCGACCTTTCGTCGTCAATCCTCCAAATAACAAATCAGATCACGCTCTACCACTCCGATGAGCTTGATTTCTGTTCATGGAGGTTAATCATGACGATCATCGAAAGGCTCCGTCAGGCGCAACGCCGGAGGCAGGCGGCCCGGCAGCTCAGGGCTCTGCCGCCGGAGCTCCTCAGCGACATCGGCATCGAGCCGGACCGGATCGACGAGGCCGTCGCGTCGATGGCCGCGGCGCACGGCGTCGGCATGCATACAGCGGTCTTGCGTGTGCCCGGCGGGCTCCACCCCGCGTTGTCAACACGGTGCGGCGCGCCCTATCCTCGGTCGTAGCTCGGCGGGACCGATCGACGGTCCAGTCGAGTCCGATCGGGGAAGCGGCCAACTTTGCACACCACCAAGCTCGCCTGGCTCGTTTTCCCGCTTGGCGCCGCGATCGTCTCGCTAGCCGTCCTTTCAGGAGGCGCGTCGAAGGCGGACGCGCCGTCCGACACCGTCGCGTTCCTCGCTGAGCTCGGCATCCCTGTCACCGCCGGCGCCGCCGCCGGCTACGTGCCGGATGAGACGTGCGGCGCCTGCCATTCCGACAAGGCGCAGACGTTCCAGCACGTCGGGATGTCGCAGAGCTTTTACCGCCCATCCGCCGACAGGGTGATCGAGGATTTCGACGACAATCATTTCTATCACGCGCCCTCCGCCCGCCACTACGAGATGCAGCGGCGCGGCGACGAATACTGGTTCCGCCGCTACAAGCTCGCAGCGGATGGCAGCCGCTACGATGTCTTCGAGAAGAAGGTCGACTGGATCCTGGGCTCCGGCCACCACGCGCGCGTCTACCTCTATCAGGAGCCCGACGGCAGCCTCTACCAGCTTCCGCTTGCCTGGTACAGCCAGGAGCACAAATGGGAGATGGCGCCGGGCTTCGAGCGAAAAGACCAGGCCGGCGTCATGCGGGCCGTGCGCCAGGAATGCATGTTCTGCCACAACGCTTTTCCCGAGGTCGCAAAAGGCAGCGACGTAGCGGGCATGCCCGACGTCTTTCCCGCGGAGCTGCCCCAGGGGATCGGCTGCCAGCGCTGCCACGGGCCCGGCGCCGAGCATGTCAGGCGCGCCGCGGCCGGCACGTTCGAGGTCGAAGAAATCCGTGCGGCCATCGTCAATCCGGCGAAGCTGCCGCGCGAGACGCTCTACAGCATCTGCTACGGCTGCCACATGCAGCCGGTCGTCGCCATGCTCGGCGTCCGACGCTTCGGTCGCCCCGCCTTCAGCTTCCGCCCGGGCGAAGACCTTTCGTCGTTCCGCGTCGAGATGGATGTCAAAGAGCCCAACCGGGCGCGCTCCGACCGCTTCGAGATCAACCACCACCCCTACCGGCTGGAGCAGAGCGCCTGCTTCCTTGCAAGCGGCGGGGCACTCGGCTGTCTCACCTGCCACGACCCGCATGTGAAGATCACGCCCGCCAACCGCGCGGCCCACTACCGCGCCGCCTGCCTCTCCTGTCACGAGACGGACGCGGCCGGGCTCCCCAAGATGCGAACGGTCGGCGCCACCCACCCGGCCATCGCGGACGACGCCGACTGTACGCTCTGCCACATGCCGGAGCGGCGCACGCAGGACGTGATCCACGTGACGATGACGGATCATCGCATCGTGCGCGATCCGGGTCACGCCGCAGACCTTCTGGCGCCGATCGACAAGAAGGACACCGAGGTCGACGAGGTCTTCATTCCCGAGCCGAGCGGCCTCAGTCACGACGAAGCGACGATGTACAAGGCCATCGCCGTGCTCCGCTACACCAACGGCTCGGCCGATTATGCCGCCGATGCGCTGGCGGGCTATCTGCAGAAGCTGAAGCCGCCGGAGTTCGAGCCATGGCTGGAGCTTGCCGGGAGCCGCATCGTGAGCCACGACTTCGATGCGGCCCTTAGGGCGCTCGACGAAGCCGAATCCCGCGCGCCCGGCAACCCCAAGGTGCGCGAACAAAGAGCCGTGGCGACCTACGCCAAGGGCGACACGGACGGCGGCATCGCGCTCATGCAGGCGCTGCTCGCAGATCGCCCCGATTTGCCCGAGGCACGCTACAAGCTGGCGGTCATGTACAGGGAAAAGGGCGACCTCGATGAGGTGCTGCGTCAGGCCCGCCTCGCCCTCGCCGATCGCGACAATCTGTGGATCGCCTGGCGGCTGATCGGCCAGATCGAGCGCCAGCGCGGAAACATGGCGGAAGCCGAGGGGGCGTTTTCGAAGGCGCTCGCCATCGAGCCCGGTGACCCTGAAAGCCGCGAAGGAATCGTCGCCGCTCTCACCGCGCTTGGCAGAACAGGCGATGCGGCACGATACGCGGATTCACCGCCGCAATAGAGTCTGGGAAATCGGGCCTCACAGCCCCAGCGCCCGCAGCAGCGACACGGTGACCGCCGCGATCAGCAGCGTGGGAATGACGGGAAGCCGCATCGCCGCGACCACCGTCACCGCCGCGGCAATCGTCTCGGCAAGCCCGGTCGCCAGCACCACCGGTGCCACGATCGCGGCGATCACGGCGGCCGGCACGGCGTCAAGCGCCGCCTCGACGCGCGGATCGAGCCGCTCGAAGCGCGCCAGCAGCAAATAGCCGCCGACGCGCAGCCCGTAGGTCGCAAGCCCCAGCAGCGCGATCAGCACCAACTCGGCGAGACCGTTGCTCATGTCTTTGCCCTCCTGCCCGCCAGCGCAACCGCCACAGCCAGCCCCGCCGCCGCGCCGGCCGCGAAGTGCCAGGGCGGGCCGGCGGTCAGATAGGCCGCCACCGAGGCGACGCCGCTGGCCGACACCACCGCCAAGGCGTTGGGTCGTTTGCGGTAACCGAGCAGGATATGGATGAAGTAGGCGATCACCACGAAGTCGATGCCGATCGCTTCGGGATTCCGGATGAGGTCGCCGAACAGGAAGCCGATGCTCGTCAACAGCAGCCAGCTGAAATAGAGCGGAACAGCCAGCCCGAAATAGTAGCCGACGCTGAGCCGCGCGCCTTTCAGCTCGGCGAGCGCATAGGTCGGGTCGGTCAGTAGGCCGAGGCCCACATAGCGCGCCAACGGAGGCCAGTGGTCGACCTTGCGCCCGATCGCGGCGCTGTAGAGGACGTGACGCAGGTTCACCGCGATCACCGAGCCGAGGATGGCGAAGAACGGCAGCGGCTCGGCCCAGAGATCGAGTGCTGCGAATTGCGACGCGCCGGCGAAGATGACCGCGCTCATGAAGGCGTTGTCGCCGAACGAAAGCCCGGCATGCGAGGCGAGCGTCCCGATGACGATCCCGAAGGGAGCCGTCGCCACCATGATCGGCGCCATGTCGCGCAGACCGCGCGCCGCGTCGGTAAAGGCTGTGCTGCGCGCTCCGCTTGAAGTCTGGTCCATCGCCGGCAAGCTCTAAGTCAGTGGCGCTGACCTGTCGCGTTCATTTGACTGATGCCCACCCTGCAGTTCCGCTGATTTTCCAGTCGCGCCGTTACCGCGCTTGCTGCTACGTCTCATTCGGAAAGCGGCGATCTGACAGCCGCGGGGGGAGCACCATGACCGACATCGCCGCAAATCCGCCCTATCGCCGCATCGCCACGGAAGAGGCGTGGGCGCCGCGCGAGCTGCTCGACCTTTTCCGCCGGGAGATCGAGGCGAAAACGCTCGACGATCCCGGCTTCTACAGTCTCTGGGGCTTCTTCAGCGGCGCCAGCCCGCGCGCCCAGGACCTGGCCCGCCGCGTGCAGGACCTTGATGGCGAGCGCCTCGTCGA
Source organism: uncultured Alphaproteobacteria bacterium (assembly GCA_963801225.1). GTDB lineage: Bacteria > Pseudomonadota > Alphaproteobacteria > Rhizobiales > Afifellaceae > DASWJZ01. The sequence goes on along the minus strand of CAWDED010000011.1, from coordinate 72,859 downwards.
CATGGACGCGAGCGGCATCGCCATGCAGATCCTCTCCCTCACCAGCCCCGGCGTGCAGATCTTCGAGCCGGCAGAAGCGACGGCGCTGGCGACGCGCTTCAACGACGAGCTTGCGGAAGGGATTGCGCGGCATCCCACCCGCTACACCGGGCTTGCCGCAATCGCCCCACAGGAGCCGCAGAAGGCAGCCGCGGAGCTGGAGCGCGGCGTCAAGCAGCTCGGCCTGAAGGGCGCCATCCTCAATTCCCATACGCGCGGGGAATATCTCGACGACCCGAAGTTCTGGGACATCTTTGCCGCCGCCGAAGCGCTCGATGTGCCGGTCTATCTCCACCCCAACACGCCGTCGAAGGCGATGATCGAGCCGTTCCTGCCGCGCGGGCTGGACGGGGCGGTCTTCGGATTTGCCGTGGAGACGGGGCTGCACGCCCTGCGCCTCGTCGTGGCCGGGGTGTTCGATCGCTTTCCCAAGCTGCAGGTGGTGCTCGGCCATCTTGGCGAGGCGCTTCCCTATTGGTTCTCGCGCCTCGACTACATGCATGGAATCATGACGCGCACCGGGCGCTATCCCGGAGCGCAGCCGCTCAAGCACCCTGCCAGCCACTACCTCAAGAACAACTTCCACTACACGACGAGCGGCATGGGCTGGACGCCGGCCATCATGTTCGTGCACGGCGTGGTCGGCCCCGATCGGCTGTTCTACGCCATGGACTATCCCTACCAGTTCCTGCCCGACGAGGTGGCCGAGCAAGACCGGCTGCCGATGCCCGAATCCGACAAGAAGAAGTTCTTCGAGGAGAACGCCAAACGGCTGTTCCAACTCTGAATCTGCCCGGCACCGCGACGCCGGTCGGGCCGTGCGCCAATTGAGGCGGCCTCGCCGCAAATCGGTGCTGAAAATACCTCGATTTTTTCACCGTTTGGGCACAACCGATAACGGCTTCCTGCGTTGGGGCCTGCAACGCTCAGATGAGCGATGGAGGTCAACGATGAAAACGATCATGACAGGCGTCGCCCTTGCAGCTCTTATCGCCGCTGCCCCGGCTGGCGCGCAGAACTCAGCCGCAGCCTGCACAGCAGCAGGACATGCAGGCCAACCCCCCGTGCCCGGAGGGCGCGACCACGACGGCTACGGGTGAGCCCTGCTCGTCCGACAGCTCGGCCGCCGCGCCGGCCATGCAGGACCAGTCCAGCGACACGGCCGCCGCTCCGACGGATCAGCCGGCGGATAACGCGACCGCCGCCGCACCGGCGACTGCGCCCGACGCGACCACGACGGGCAGCCTGCCGTCGACCGGCGATACCAACGCCGCGCAGGCCGACAAGGCGCAGCCGGAATCGACCGACATGGTCGCCGAGCAGGAACGCGGCAAGTTCATCGACGAGCAGGCCGACGATACGGTGCTGGCCTCTGAGCTGATGGGTCTGACGGTCTACAATCAGTCCGACGAGGCGCTCGGCGACGTCAACGACATCGCCTGGAAGGAAGACGGCTCGGTCGACGCGGTGATCGTCGGCGTCGGCGGTTTCCTCGGCATCGGCGAGAAGGACGTGGCGGTTGCCTACGAGGCGATCAATGTGACCACGGACGAGAACGGCGACAGGAAGCTGGTGCTTGACGCCAGCGAAGACGATCTCGCCAATGCGCCGGAATTCGTGACCACGGCCGACAAGACGGCCATGCTCCGGCAGCAGCAGGATCAGTCGGCGCAGCCCGCCACCGGCGGCGGCATGGCCCCGGCGCCGGTGACGCCGCCCGCGCAGCAGTAGCGCCGGCCGTCCCCGCGTAACGATAGAGCCCGCCGGAGCTTCCGGCGGGCTTCTTCTTCAGCCCTTCTGCCTAGGGCCCGCATGCAGCGGGCCGGAGACGAATTCCCAGAACGGATCGAAATCCTGGAATGCCGCCTTGTCGGGATTGTAGTAGTGCGCCGCGGCCGGTGGCGGCGATGGCAAGGCTGCTGGCTGCCGAGGATTTCAGGAACCGGTGGCGTGAAACGGAAAGCGGCATGGATGTGGTCTATCCTCGCGATGCATTCGATGCGGGGAAAATGCCGGTCAAAAATGACAGCGAATGAACCGCCCTGTGAAGTATTTTGAACGGCTCCGGATCGCCGAAAGCGCGTCTCACTCCGAAGGCAGATAGGTCGGCGCGGGAGGCTTTTCGCCGAACGCGTTGGCGACCCGCGCGTTGGGCATCACGAGACGGCCCTTCTCGTCGCGAAGCACGAGCCGGCGCCCGTCGCAATCGATGGGAAGCAGCAGCCCGTCCGGGGATGCCCGATCGACCTCGGCTTTTGTGCATCGGTCGGCGAGGATTTCGCGCTCTTCGCCTTCGTTGCGAACGAACACCGAGACGGATGTCGTGCCTGCTTGCTCGCCCTGCAGCCTCAGGCCGTAGGTCGGCATGGGAGCCGCCTCGGCGCCGGCCAAAGTCGCGCTTCGTGCGGCGGACGGGCCGCTGGCCGGTGTCGTCGCGGTGCATGCCGCAAGCCCGATGCAGACGCCGAGCACGATGCAGGCGCCCTGCGCCCCCGTCCCCCGTCCGCGGACCGTTCCCCGCTCCATCTCGATACAACCTGTGAAGATCGTCGTTTTCATATGATCCTCAAAGGTTGTATTGCTATGGTTAACGACACGTTAACGAGCGGGGGAAAGGGATGCGGCTTCCGCTGACAATCGGGATTGTTCTGCTTCTTGGGGCATGTGCGATGACTCCCCCGCCATCGGCGCGCCCCCAATGGGATGCCACGCCCGTCGAAAGCGACGAATGCAAGATCATCCGATCGAAGGATCTCGGGCGGATAAAATACTGCCAGCGGGGAGACTACGCCGAGATATTCCGTCTCGATTAATAGGCGTTCGCGGGGCCGCGCCTCAGTCGAGGCAGGGTATGCGCCGCAAGGAGTAGTGATCTTCCTCAAGCAGCACGCGCGTCTCCAGATAGGTCGCCGGAATGCGGCGGCGATACACCCTGGCGCCGTCACGGACCTCCCCCACCCAGACGACGCGCTCGGGCTTCACCAGCTTGCCGCGCGTGTTCACGAGATAGAGCGCCGGGACGTAGATGACGCGATAGCAGCTGTGGCGCGGAAGCTCGCGATCCCCAAGCCCGAGGTTGTCCTGGACAATCCGCTCCCTTGCCTGGCCGAAACCCGAGGACAGCATGAGAAGAGAGATCGCTGCCGCAACAATTCTGACCGACATCGCCAACCCCTGCACCAGATGGCAGAGATTAGCTTCGGCCGCACAGCTTCAGTGATATTGTCGCTGATATGGTTTACGCGTCTCTGGTTTCTCACCGAGCGAGGCAGCACAGGCACCTATTCTGGCGTAACATTGCTTAACGGGTAGCAACGTCCCAAAGCTTGTCAGCTCGACATCGGCACGCGCACTTGGCGCGCTCCACCCCGAACGACGAACGCTCCGTCTTCGGCATCGAGCACGATCCTGCGTCCGTCGCACAGGACCGGCATCAGAAGCCCCTCCGGCAGGAACTCGTCGGTGTCGATGCTCGTGCATCGATCGATGAAATATTCCGTCTCCTTCTCCCTCTTCGGGTCGTTGAGAACGAGAAAGAGCGTCGTCGGGCCTGTTTCAGATCCGATCATCCGGAACCGGTATTCGGCATCGCTGCCCACCGCGTCCCTGCGCGACAGCATGATCGTCTGGCCGGGTCGCGGCTCCTGCCGGCCGGTGTAGCGCGGCGCGGTCCTTGCCGAAGTGTTCGCGGGCGCCGCCACGACTTCGCTTCCCGGCGTGGTCGAGTCGGTGCATCCGGCCGCCAGAACCGAAAACGCGAACGATGCCGCGAGCGGCAGACACTTGATACGCATCGCTTACTCCACACTTTCGCTAGAGGGGCCTGGAGGACGCCCCTCTAGCAACAGGTCATGCGGCGAGACTTCGCTTCGCCGGACTCTCTTCGAGAGACCGGACGACGGCCCTGCCTATGAGATCCGGTGCCGTGCCGCCTTCCAGTCTGCCTTTGCCAGCCCGCGCTTTGTCAGCAGGGGCTGAGCGAGTAGTGGTCGGCCTCGATCAGCGTGCGCGTCTCGATATAGGTCGCGGGAACACGCCGATGATAGACGGTGTTGCCGTCGGCGATCTCGCCGACCCACTTGCGGCTTTCGCCCCTCACGAGCTTGCCGCGCGTGTTCACGAGATAAGTCGAAGGGACGTAGTGGACGACGTAGCACTTGTCGTTGTTCGGCGTGACTTCGACCGTGTAGGTCTTTGCCTCCGCCGCCGCAGCGGTGAGGGCAAGAAAGCCGACGCCCAGGATCACTTTGCTCAGCATTTCAACCTCCCATACGAGAACAGGCCGCCCCGGGAAGTCGCCGCTGTCTTTCGGGCCGACAACCAGAAGGCTATTTCTACCGATGTCGCAATGTCAAGTGGCATGCGCAATTCAACGTCGACTAAATCAGGCCTTGCGCGCTTCGCTCTGATAGACGGGGGAGTTGCAATGCGGCCGAGATGATCTTTCGGCTATCGTCAAACGTGCATGCGTGGACCGGGCGCTCACCCGCCCACACGCTTGAGCCAGGTGTCCTCGTCGATCACCTCGATGCCGAGCTCGGTCGCCTTCTTCAGCTTCGAGCCGGCGCCCGGGCCGGCCACCACGAGATCGGTCTTCGCCGAGACTGACCCGGCCGTGCGGGCTCCCAGCCGTTCGGCCATCGCCTTCGCCTCGTCGCGCGTCATCCTCTCCAGCGAGCCGGTGAAGACGATGGTCTTGCCGGCGACGGGGGAGTCGCTCGCCGCCTGCTCGGCATCCTCCACACTGACCTGCGCGCTCAAGTCCTCGACCAGCTTGCGATTGTGGCTCTCGCCGAAATAGCGCGACACCGCCTCGACCACCGTCGCGCCGATCTGGTCGACATCGTCCATCTCCTGCCGCGCCGCGTCGTCGCCCGCAGCGATCTTCAGCGCCGCGTCGTGGAACGCGGTCCAGGAGCCGTAGGCACGCGCGAGCTGCCGCGCCGTGGTCTCGCCGACATGGCGGATGCCGAGCGCATTGAGGAAGCGCTCGAGCGGAATGGTGCGGCGCGCCTCGATCGCCTCGAAGAGATTGCGCACCGAAACCTCGCCGAAGCCGTCGACATCCTTGAGCTTCCTCAAATTCCTTTCGTCGCGTTCGGCCAGCGTGAAGATATCGGCCGGCGTCTTGACCGGCAGGTCCTCGCTCTCCTCGTAGAAATACTCGATCTGCTTTTCGCCGAGCCCTTCGATGTCGAACGCCGAGCGCGACACGAAATGGCGGAGATGCTCCTTGCGCTGGAAGGGACACGCGAACTCGCCGGAGCAGCGGCGCACGATCCCCTCGCCGCCCGTCGCCGTCTCTTCGCGCACCACGGGCGTCTTCAGCGGACACGGGCAGACCTTCGGAAACGCGAAGGGCTTCGCGCTCTTCGGACGCAGCCCCAGGTCGACCGAAAGCACCTGCGGGATGACGTCGCCGGCGCGCTGGACGGTGACCGTATCGCCGACGCGGATATCGATCGGCTCGCCCTTGTCGTCGAGCCGCAACGGCTTGCCGTCGCGGCCGAAGCCGCGGATGTAATCCTCGTTGTGGAGCGTGGCGTTCTCCACCACGACCCCGCCCACCGTGACGGGCTTCAGCCGCGCAACCGGCGTCAGCGCACCCGTGCGCCCCACCTGGATGTCGATGGCCAGCAGCTCCGTCGTCGCCTTCTCGGCCGGGAACTTGTGCGCGATCGCCCAGCGCGGCGAACGCGTGCGCAGGCCGAGCCGCCGCTGCAGCTCCAGCGAGTTCGCCTTATAGACGACGCCGTCGATGTCGTAATCGAGGCTCGCGCGCTGGCGCTCGATGTCGCGATAGACGGCAAGCGCCGCCTCCACGTCGTCGCAGAGCCTCATCAGCGGATTGATCTTGAAGCCCCAGTTACGAAAGGCCTCGACCATGCCCATCTGCGTGTCCTCGGGCATGTCGCTCATCTCGCCCCAGGCATAGGCGAAGAAGCGCAGCGGCCGCGAGGCGGTGATCTTCGCGTCCTTCTGGCGCAGCGACCCGGCGGCCGTGTTGCGCGGATTGACGTAGAGCGGCTTGCCCTTCCTCCGCCTGGATCTGATTGAGCTTCAGGAAATCGGCCTTGCCGAGATAGATCTCGCCGCGAATCTCGACCACCGACGGCACCCCTTTCGGCAAGGCGTGCGGGATGTCCTTGATCGTCTTCACGTTGGCGGTGACGTCCTCGCCGGTCACGCCGTCGCCGCGCGTGACGCCGAGCACGAGCTTGCCGGCCTCGTAGCGAAGCGACATCGACAGGCCGTCGATCTTGGGCTCCGCCGTGATCGCAATCGGCTCGTCGGCCGGTCGGCCGAGGAAGCGCATCATCTGGGCGACGAAGTCGCGCACGTCGTCGTCGTCGAAGGCATTCTCCAGCGAAAGCATCGGCTGCGCGTGCCGGACGGTCGCGAACTTGCCGGTCGGAGCCACGCCCACGCGTTGTGAGGGCGAATCCTCGCGCACCAGGTCGGGAAAGCGCGCCTCGATCGCATTGTTGCGCTGCCGCAGCGCGTCATAATCCGCATCGGAGATCGACGGCTCGTCTTCCTGGTAATAGCGCTTGTCGTGCGCGGCGATCTCGTGCGCCAGCCGTTCAAGCTCCGCGGCGGCTTCCGCCTCGGTCAGATCGTCGGCGGGCTTGGGCTGGGATTTGCGGGGACGTGACGCCATCGTGCGATTCCGGACTGACTCGGCGGGAATTTGCTCGGAGGCCGCTCGAATGTCGAGCACTGCCGCTCTACGCTGTAACGCCCGCGGCCTGCCGCGGTTTCTGGAGCCGGAGAACCATGAGCCAGGACGAGCCGACTTCCCCGAAATGGGCGCCCCGCACGCTGGCGGCGCAGGCGCTCGGCCGCATCGACGAGCCGTCACGCGCCGTCGTGCCGCCGATCCACGTCGCCGACCACCTTCATCCGCGACCCGGATAACCAGTACCGCAGCGGCAACATCTACGCCCGCCCGGACAACGAGACGGTGCGCGAGGCGGAGGCGGTCATCGCCGCGCTCGAGGGGGCGGCGGCCGCGATGCTGCTCGGCTCCGGCATGTCGGCCGCCACCGCCGTCTTCCTGGCGCTCTCGCCTGGCGACCACGTCCTGGCGCCCAAGGTGATGTACTGGTCGCTGCGCAACTGGCTCCTGACCGAGGCGACGCGATGGGGCCTCAAGGTCGACCTTGTGGATATGTCCGACCTCGACGCGGTGCGGGCGGCGGTCCGGCCGGGCGCAACAAAGCTCGTCTGGGCGGAGACGCCGGCCAACCCGCTCTGGTCGCTCACCGACATCGCGGCGGTCGCCGAGATCGCCCATGCCGCCGGCGCCGTGCTGGCGGTCGATTCCACCTGCGCCACCCCGGTGCTGACGCGCCCGCTGGAGCACGGCGCCGACATCGTCATGCATTCCGCCACCAAATACCTGAACGGCCATTCCGACGTGGTGGCCGGCGCGCTGGCGACGGCACGCGCCGACGCCCTTTGGGAGCGCGTCCAGGCGAACCGCAAGGCGCTCGGCCAGATTCTCGGGCCCCTGGAGGCCTACCTTCTCGTCCGCGGCATGCGGACCCTTACGTTAAGGGTAGAGGCCGCCTGCGCATCGGCCATGCGGCTGGCCGAGCGGCTCGTCCGCCCATCCGGCCGTCGCCGAGGTGCTCTACCCCGGCCTCGCCAGCCATCCGGGGCACGACATCGCCAAGCGGCAGATGCGCGGCGGCTTCGGCGGCATGCTCAGCATCCGCGTGCGCGGCGGCGAGAGCGCCGCCATCTCGACCGCGGCGCGGGTGGAGCTGTGGAAGCGGGCAACCTCGCTCGGCGGCGTGGAAAGCCTGATCGAGCACCGCGCCTCGATCGAGGGCCCCGGATCGCCCTGCCCGCCCGACCTCCTGCGCCTCTCCACCGGCATCGAAGACGCGGACGACCTCTTTGCGGACCTCGATCGCGCGCTACGAGCTGCAAACGCATAGGGACGGCCCGTCTTGCGAAGGAACCGCTTGGCGGCGAATCTCTTAGCTTACGCAGATGATTCAGGGTCGCTCTTCGCTTGACGTCTTCCACCGCACCGTTCGGCACCAGCCTTCGCCCCCGCCGCATGCCGTTTGGCGCGCATGTGGAGGATGACGGCGTTCGCTTCCGCCTCTGGGCCCCGAAGCACGACAAAGTCTCCCTCAAGCTCGAAAGCGACGACAAGCTCCATGCGATGCAGCCGCAGCGCGACGGCTGGCACGCGCTTGCAACGCATCTGGCCGGGCCGGGCTCGCTCTACCGCTTCGTGCTCTCCGACGGCCTGGTGATTCCCGATCCGGCGTCGCGCTTTCAGCCGCGCGACGTGCACGGCCCGAGCGAGGTGATCGACCCTGCCGCCTACCGATGGAGCGATGCGGGCTGGCGCGGTCGCGCCTGGGAAGAGGCCGTCATCTACGAGCTGCATGTCGGCGCCTTCACGCGGCATGGCACCTTCCGCGCCGCGGCGGAAAAGCTCGACACGCTGGCCGCGCTCGGCGTCACGGCCGTGCAGCTGATGCCCGTTGCGGATTTCCCTGGCGCGCGCAACTGGGGCTATGACGGCGTGCAGCTGTTCGCGCCGGACTCCGGCTACGGCCGGCCGGAAGACTTGAAAGCCCTCGTAGACGCCGCCCATCAGCGCGGCCTCATGGTCTTTCTCGATGTCGTCTACAATCACTTCGGGCCGGAGGGAAACTACTGGCCCGCCTGCGCACCGATCTTCACCGACACGCACGATACCGCCTGGGGCGCCGCGGTGAACTTCGACGCGGAGGGCTCCGACGTCGTACGCGATCTCGTCGTCTCCAACGCCATCTACTGGATCGACGAGTTCCACATGGACGGCCTGCGCCTCGATGCCGTCCACGCCATCCGCGACGACAGCTCAACCCACATCCTCCACGACATCGCCGAGGGCGTGCGCGCCGCCGCCGGTGAGCGAAGCGCGCACCTCATCCTGGAGAACGAGGAGAATACCGCATCGCTGCTGCAGCGCGGCTCCGACGGCCGCCCCAGGCTCTACACCGCGCAGTGGAACGACGACGTGCATCACGTGCTCCACACGGCCGTGACAGACGAAAGCGCCGGCTATTACGTGGACTATCGCGGCAATACGGAGCGGCTCGGCCGGGCGCTCGCCGAAGGCTTCGCCTTCCAGGGGGAGCTGATGCCCTATCGCGGCCATCCGCGCGGCGAGCCGAGCGCCGGGCTGCCGCCGACCGCCTTCGTCGCCTTCATCCAGAACCACGACCAGGTCGGCAACCGTGCCTTCGGCGAGCGGCTGACGGCGCTGGCACCGCCCGAGGCCGTGCGCGCCGTCGCGGCGATCTATCTTCTCTCGCCGCAAATCCCGATGCTGTTCATGGGCGAGGAATGGGCAAGCGCGCAGCCGTTCCCTTTCTTCTGCGATTTCGAGCCGGACCTGGCGGAAGCGGTGCGCGAAGGGCGGCGCAAGGAGTTCGCGCGCTTCCCCGAGTTCCGGGACCCGAAGCACGCGAGCGCATCCCCGACCCCACGGCCGAGGCGACCTTCCTCTCCGCCAAGCTCGACTGGCACGCCGCCGAGAGCGGCGGGCATGCCAAGTGGCGCGACCTCTATCGCCGGCTTCTCGCCATCCGCCGCACCGAGATCGTGCCGCGCCTCGATGGCATCGCCGGACATGGCGGGCGTTATGCGGTGCTCGCCCCGCAGGCGGTGCGTGTCGACTGGACGCTCGGCGATGGCGCGCGGCTGACCCTCTTCGCCAATCTCAGCGCCGAGCCGATTGCCGTCGAGCCGCCGGAAGGCCGCGTGCTATGGCTTGAAGGCTCATGCGCCGACGCTCGACTTGCCCCCTGGTCCGTGCGCTTCACCCTTGAGGACAGCGCATCCGATGCCTGATGCTGAAAAGCCAATACCGCGCGCCACTTACCGGCTGCAGCTCAACAAGAGCTTCGGCTTCGCCGACGCGGCCGCCCTGGCCCCCTATCTGGCGAAGCTCGGCATCAGCCACGTCTACGCCTCGCCGTTTCTGCGTGCGCGGCCGGGCAGCACGCACGGATACGACATCGTCAGCCACAATGCGCTGAACCCGGAGCTCGGCAGCTCGGACGATTTCGAACGCATGGTGGAAACCTTCCGCGCCAACGGGTTAGGCCAGATTCTTGACTTCGTGCCGAACCACATGGGCGTCGGCGGCGCCGACAATCCGCTATGGCTCGACGTGCTCGAATGGGGCCCGGATTCGCAATATGCCGGCTGGTTCGACATCGACTGGGATTCGGAGCACCGCTATCTGCACAACAAGCTGCTGGTCCCGTTCCTCGGCGACCAGTACGGCGCCGTGCTGGAGGCCGGCTCGCTCGCAACTGAGCTTCGACGCCGAGGAAGGCGCTTTCGCGGTCTGGGCCTACGACACCCACAAGCTGCCGATCTGCCCGTTGAGCTATGCCGCGATCCTCGGCACGGACCATCCGACGCTGGAGCGGATGAGCGACGCGTTTGCGCATCTCCCGGCGTTTCGCCTGAACGTCGGGCGCCGCGCCGGAGAGCTGAAGGCGGAGCTTGCGGCGCTGGTGAAAGGCGATGCCGAGATCGCGCGCGCGGTCGATCGCGCGGTTGCCGCCTTCAACGGCACGGCGGGGGACTTCGCCTCGTGGAGCCGGCTCGACGCGCTGATCCGCGGCCAGTTCTGGCGGCCGGCGCACTTCCGCGTCGCCGCCGACGACATCAACTACCGCCGCTTCTTCAACATCAACGACCTTGCCGGCATCCGCATGGAGATCCCCGAGGTCTTCGACCGCACGCATGCTTTCGTGCTCGGTCTCCTCGGTCGCGGCGTGCTCGACGGGCTGCGCATCGACCATATCGACGGCCTGCTCGACCCCAAGGCCTATTGCCTCAGGCTGCGCGAGAAGGCCCCCCGCCCGTTCTATCTCGTGGTCGAGAAGATCCTCGCGCCGCATGAGAGCCTGCGGGAAGACTGGGAGGTCGACGGCACGACCGGCTACGAGTTCGCCAACCTCGTGACCGAGCCTCCTGGTCGACCCCGCGGGCGAAGCCGAGCTGACCCATCTCTATGCGGACTTCACCGGCGCCTGGCAGCCCTTGGAGGAGACCGTACGCGAGGCGAAGCTCTTCATCATGGAAAACGCCATGGCGAGCGAGCTGAACGTGCTGGCGCGCGAAGCCGGCCGCGTGGCGCGTTCGCATCCGAAGACCGCCGACTTCACCAACAACGTGCTCGTCCGCGCGCTGAAGCGGATCGTCGCCTGCTTCCCGGTCTATCGCACCTATGTGGACGGCAGCGAGCCGACCGATGCCGACCGCCGCGACATCTCCTGGGCCATCGCACAGGCAAGACGCATCGACTCCGAGCTCGATCCGAGCGTCTTCGACTTCCTGAACGCGCTCTTGACCTGCGATCTCGTCGCTCAACCCAAGAGCGGCTTCAGCCGCGTCGCGGTCACGCGCGCCGCCATGCGCTTCCAGCAATATAGCGGCCCGGTCATGGCCAAGGGCCTGGAGGACACCGCCTTCTACCGCTTCAACCGCCTGCTGGCGCTGAACGAGGTGGGCGGCAGCCCGGAGCGCTTCGGCATGAGCGTGCCGCAGTTCCACGCGGCCAACGCGCAGCGCGCCCAGGCGACGCCGCACGCCCTCCTCTCTACCTCCACCCACGACACCAAGCGCGGCGAGGATTTGCGCGCACGGCTCGCCGTGCTTTCGGAGATGCCGCAGGAATGGGCCGAGCAGGTCACGCTGTGGAGCCGCATGCTGCGCGCCCGCGATGCCGGGCTGACGGAGGAGCTGCCGCCCGACCGCGCCGACGAATACACGCTCTACCAGCTCCTGGTCGGTGCCTGGCCGGAGGAGCTCATGGCCGACGATGCGGATGCGTCGGTGCTGAAGACGTTCCGCGCCCGCATCGAAGGCGCCATGCTCAAATCCATGCGAGAGGCGAAGCTCCGAACCAGTTGGGACACCCCCGACGAGGCCTACGAAGCGGCGGTCGTCGATTTCATCCGCAATGCGCTGGACGACGCCAGCACCAACCCGTTCCTCGGCAGCATTCGCGCCTTCCTGACGCGCCTGGCGCCGCTCGGCGTCGCGAACAGCCTGGTGCAGACCGTGCTGAAGCTCACAGTGCCGGGCGTGCCGGATATTTATCAGGGCGCCGAGCTTTGGGACCTCAGCCTCGTCGATCCCGACAACCGCCGCCCGATCGACTTTGCCGCCCGCCGCGCGCTGCTGGAGCGCGACGCGTCCGAGACGCCCCACCCCGATCTCCGTCACATGCTCGCCAACTGGCAGGACGGCGCAATCAAGCTGCACCTCACCGCCGCGCTTCTGCGGCTGCGGCGGAAATATCCCGCGCTCTTCGCCGAGGGCTCCTACGAGCCGCTGACCGCCGAAGGGCCGGACGCCGAGCGCGTCTGCGCCTTCCTGCGCCGAACCGAAGACACGGCGATGCTCGTCGCCACGTTGCTCTTCCCGGCCCGCGGCACACCGACATCTGCCGCGGAACCGACCACCGTCGCGCTACCCGACGATATGCCCGCCACCGGGTGGCGGGAGCTGTTCACCGGCCGCGCGGTCGAAGCGCCAGCGCTCGATCGTCTTTTCGAGGCGATCCCCGCGGCGATATTCGTTCGCGGCGGATGAACGTGCCCGCCATGAACAAGCCGGTGCAGCGCCTGCTGACCTTCGCCAGGGCCACGCCCGAGCAGTACGCTGCCGTTGAACGGCTCATGGAGCGCGCCTGCGCGTCCACATGACGAAAGAGATTTAAGCCGCCCGCCCGGCGATCAGCCTGTCCGCCGCCGCCCGGGCCTCGTCGGATATGGTCTCGCCGGCAAGCATGCGGGCGATCTCCTCGCGCCGCGCCTGGTCCTCGATCGGCGTCAGCTCGGTGGCGACACGCTTGCCCTTCTTGGTCTTCGCCTTGGTGATGAGGAAATGCTGCGCGGCATGCGCGGCAACCTGCGGCGCGTGCGTGACGGAAAGCACCTGCGCGCCCTCCGCCAGCCGCGCCAGCCGCCTTCCGATCGCCTCGGCCACCGCGCCGCCGGCGCCGGTGTCGATCTCGTCGAAGATCAGCGTCGGCGCCGAGCCGCGGTCGGCGAGCGCCACCTTCAGCGCCAGCAGGAAGCGCGACAGCTCGCCGCCGGATGCGACCTTCATCAGCGGCCCCGGCTCCGTGCCGGGATTGGTGCGCACATGGAACGCCACGCGGTCGAGGCCCTCTGGCGAGACCAGGTCTTCATCCACGTCGCGCGCCACCATGAAGCGCGCCGCCTCCAGCTTCAGCGCCGGAAGCTCGGCGTTCACCGCCTTCTCCAGCGCCTCCGCGGCCGCGGCGCGGCGCTTCGATAACGTCCTTGCCGCCTTGCGGTAGGCGGCCAGCGCCTCCGTGACGGCCGCCTGCAGCGCCTTCAGCCGCTCGCCGCCGAGGTCGATATCGGCCAGCTGGGCGGCATAATCCGCTGCCACCGCCGGCAGATCGTCGACCGCCACCTGGTGCTTGCGGGCCGCCGCCCGCAGCGCAAAAAGCCGCTCCTCGGCGCGCTCCAGCTCGTGCGGATCGAACTCCGTGCGCCGCAGCGCCTCGTCGAGCCCCCGCCGCGCGTCCTCCAGCTTGTCCAACGCCTCTGCGAGCGAGCCGACCGTCTCCTCCAGCAGGCCCGGCGCCTCCGCCGATTTCCGCTCCAGCCGCCGCGCCATCGAAACAAGCTCCGGGATCGGCGAGGCGAGACCTCCGAGGAACTCCGACGCTTCGTTGAGATCGCTCGCCACCTTCTCCGCCCGCATGAGGAACTGCCGCCGCTCGGCAAGCCGCTCCTCCTCCCCCGGCTCGGGCGACAGCGTCTCCAGCTCCTCCACGGAAGCACGGAGGTAGTCCGCCTCGCGCGCCGCAGCGTCGAGCGCCGTGCTGAGCTTGGCGGCCTCCCCCTCCAGCTCCTTCAGGGCGCGATAGCGCGCGGCGACCTCTTCCGCGTCCGGCTCCAGCCGCCCGAACGCGTCGAGCAGCCGCCGGTGCTCCTCGCCGCTCACCAGGGCGCGCTCGTCGTGCTGGCCGTGGATCTCCACCAGCGACGCGCCGACCGCCTTCAAGAGCGCGGCGCTCACCGGCTGGTCGTTGATGAAGGCGCGCGTCTTGCCGTCGGCTGACTGGATGCGCCTGAGGATCAGCGGCCCGTCGACGCCGACGCCGTTCTCCTCGAGCAGCGCCAGGACCGGATGGTCGGACGGCGGCTCGAAGACCGCCGTCACCTGCCCGCGCTCGGCGCCCGAGCGCACCAGTGCCGCGTCGCCGCGCGCGCCGAGCGCCAGGGCCAGTGCGTCGAGCAGGATCGACTTGCCGGCGCCGGTCTCGCCGGTCAGCACGGTGAGGCCGGCGGCAAAGTCGACGCCGAGCCGCTCGATCAGGACGATGTCTTGGACGGTGAGATTCGCCAGCATGGCCGGCGAATCTATCAGGCTCGGGCGTCGCCGCGAAAGGCGCGCGATATCCAGGAGCCCTGATTCTCCTCAGGCACGACGCCGGCCTTGCCGAGAATCCGGTAGGCGTCCTTATACCAGGGGCTGTCGGGGAAATTGTGCCCGAGCACGGCGGCCGCCGTCTGCGCGTCGGTAACGAGGCCGAGCGCTGAGATAGGCCTCCGTCAGGCGTTCCAGCGCCTCCTCGACGTGGCGCGTGGTCTGATACTGCTCGACCACCACCTTGAAGCGGTTGACGCCGGCCAGATATTCCTTCCGCTCCATGTAGTAGCGGCCGATCTGCATCTCTTTGCCGGCCAGCTGGTCTTCCGCGACGCCGATCTTCTGCCGGGCGTCTGCGGCATATTCGGAGTCGGGATATTTCCGCACGACCTCGTTCATCGCGGCGATCGCTTTGGCCGCCATGTCCTGGTCGCGCGTCACGTCGGGAATCTGCCGGAAATAGGATTCCCCGATGAGATAGTAGGCGTAGGAGGCGTCAGGGCTGGCGGGGAACAGCGTCACGTAACGCTGCGCGTCGTTGATGCAGTCCTGGTAGTTGCCCTTGCGGAAGCTGATGAACGCCGACATGAGCGTCGAGCGGCGCGCATACTCCGAGTAGGGATGCTCCTTGTCGATCTCGTCGAACTTGTCCGACGCCGCCCTGGTATCACCGGCCTGCAGATGCGCCAGCGCCTCGTTATAGAGGAGATCGGGCGGCGCCGCCTCGACGATGCTTTCGTCCGTCTTCTTGTCCCCGCGCCCGAAGCATCCCGCCAGCGCTAGCGCGAGCGCCGGCACCACCAGAAAGGCGGCGAAGCGGCGAAATGCGGAGCTGCGATAACCCATGAACATCCGTCCAGTACCAGCCGGGATTCATAGCCGAGGCGGCGCATGTTTCAAGGCGAATGATGGCCGCGCTGTGGCCAAACGCGACAAATCGCCGACCGCGTCAGATAACTTCCGGGGCGAAAGCGGCCGCGATCAGGCCCTGTGCGTGCTCGCCGCGGCTTTCGGCCCGCAGCTCGCGCTCCGGCGCGGTGGCAACCAGCGTCCAGGCGTCCTGCTGCGACAGGAGCTCGGAGAGCGCCAGCGCGTTCAGCTTGTGGCCGCCCTTGTGAGAGCGATAGAGCCCCTGGATCGGCGCACCCGCCAGCGCCAGGTCGCCGATCGTGTCGAGCACCTTGTGGCGCACGAACTCGTCGGGATGGCGCAGGCCTTCCGGATTGACCACGGCCCCGTCGCCGATCACGACGGAGTTCTCCAGCGAGGAACCGAGCGCAAAGCCCGCCGCCCACAGCCGCTCCACGTCGCGCACGTAGCCGTATGTGCGCGAGTCGGCGATCTCGCGCCGGAAGCTCTCCGGCGTCAGGTCGATGGCGTAGGCCTGCCGCCCGATCACCGCGCAATCGTAGTCGATGCTGATCTCGAAGCGGGAGCGCTCATGCGGCAGGAATTCCGCATAGGCGGAGCCGAGCTCGACCCGCACCGGCCGCTGGATGCGCAGCACCCGTTTCGGCGCTGCCTGCAGCACCACGCCGGCCTGGTCGATGGCATGCGACGAAATCGCGGGCGCTGCCGTCCATCACCGGCACTTCCGGCCCGTCGATCTCGATCAGGCAATTGTCGATCCTGAGGCCGGTCAGCGCCGCAAGCAGGTGCTCCACCGTCGCCACCCCGGCGCCCTTCGGATCTCCAAGCACCGTGCAAAGCTCTGTTGACCCGACCGCATCCCAGCGGGCCGGAATCTCCGTCTCGGGAGAATCGGGAAGGTCGATGCGGAGGAAGGATATACCGCTGCCCGGGCCGGCCGGGTGGAGCGTGATTGAGACGACAGCACCGCTGTGAACACCGATACCGGACAGACTGACGCGATCTCTCAGCGTCCTCTGGCCTCTTTCCCTCGACAGCCCCATACGCTCAATTGCCCCCTGAAGGTCGGCTTGGGATCCGGGCCGCCAGTGGCGCATTCCACCCGAATCTGTCTGCCGCCTGCCCTTTTGCGGTGGACGCTACCGGGAGCGAGCGGTTTTCGACAAATCAACGTTTTTTACCCTTTGTTACGCATGTGGACAGGCCGGCGACCCCGCCCAGCTGCAAAATGCGAGAGCCCCGGCACGGGGACGCCGTGCCGGGGCTCTCTGGCGGAAAGGTCAGGGCGGGGAGCTAGCTCGACTGGCGGCGCAGGAAGGCCGGAATCTCCAGGTGCTCCTCGCGGCTCGGCTCATGCGGAACGGGCCGCCCGCGCGGGTCGAGATTGCCGGCCGCGGCCGCCGCCTCGCCCATGCGGCGCGGCTGCGGCTGGGCCTGCGGCTTGGCGTAACTCCGCGGCGGATGCAGCCGCCGGCTGCATTTGCGGCTGCGCATGCACCACGCGGGGCTCATGTTCATGCGCCATTTCGGACGCATAGCGCGGATCTGCCTCGGGCTCCTCGTCGCGCCGCGCAAACCCGCTGGTCAGCTTCGCCAGCAACCCGCGCGGACGCCGGTCATCGTCGTGGTCGCGGCGCTGGCCGCCCTGCTGGGCGCGCAGCTGACGCTGGGCGACCGGCGGGAAGTCCTCCACGCGCGGCATGCGCGGCTGCAGCGAATCGGGGCGCTCGGCCGGAGGCGGAATGAAGTCGCGCTCGGCCTCCTGATGCGCTTCCTGGGCGCGGTAGCTGGGCTTCCGCGTCGCTCTGGCGCGGGCCACGAGCGAGGGATCGGGACGGAACGGGCCGATCCGCACGCCGGGATCGCCGGCGGCAGCCCGCGGCTGGGCGGCCGGCGCCGCTGCGGCTGGCGCTGCTCTTCGAACGGCTCGGCAAGCTCCCGCTCCAGGCCCTCCAGCGCATAGGCGGACGACTTTCGCGGCGCTGCGGCTGCTGCTGCGGCCACCTGCGGCTGAGGCTGCGGCCGCGGCTGAACCTGCGGCTGCGGCTGCGGCTGCTGGGCGGCCGGGGCGCCCGACCGTCTTCAGACGGCGGGTCAGCTCGGCCATGCCGGCGGTCGGCGGCGCGATCGCTTCCTGCGCCTCCTCCTGCTCGATGCCGGTGGCCACGACCGACACGCGGATGATGCCCTCCAGGCTCTCGTCGAAGGTGGCGCCGAAGATGATGTTGGCGTCGCCGTCGACCTCCTCGCGCACGCGGCTTGCCGCCTCGTCCACCTCGAAGAGCGTCATGTCGCGCCCGCCGGTGATGGAGATGAGGAGGCCCCGCGCCCCGCGCATGTTGACGTCGTCGAGCAGCGGATTGGCGATCGCCCGTTCCGCCGCCTCGATGGCGCGCTTGTCGCCGGAGGCCTCGCCCGTGCCCATCATGGCCTTGCCCATCTCGCGCATCACCGAGCGCACGTCGGCGAAGTCGAGATTGATGAGGCCGTCCTTCACCATCAGGTCGGTGATGCAGGCGACGCCCGAATAGAGCACCTCGTCGGCCATGGCGAAGGCGTCGGCGAAGGTGGTCTTGTCGTTGGCGACGCGGAAGAGGTTCTGGTTCGGAATGACGATCAGCGTATCGACGTGCTTCTGCAGCTCGATGATGCCGGCCTCGGCGAGGCGCATGCGGCGCTGGCCTTCGAACTGGAACGGCTTGGTGACCACGCCGACGGTGAGGATGCCGGCGTCGCGCGCCGCGCGCGCCACGATCGGCGCCGCGCCCGTGCCCGTGCCGCCGCCCATGCCGGCGGTGATGAAGGCCATGTGCGCGCCGGAGAGATGATCGGTGATCTCGTCGATCGTCTCCTCCGCGGCGGCGCGGCCGATCTCCGGCTGCGACCCGGCACCCAAGCCCCTGCGTCACCGCGACGCCCATCTGGATGATGCCGGTCGGCCTTGGCTGATGGTGAGCGCCTGCGCGTCGGTGTTCGCGACGACGAACTCGACGCCCTGCAGCCCGGCCTCGATCATGTTGTTGACGGCATTGCAGCCGGCCCCGCCGACGCCGAAGACGGTGATCCTCGGCTTCAGCTCCGTGATATCCGGCATTTTCAGATTGATACTCATGGTTCCGTCCTCTTCCGCCTTTCCGCCAGGCCCGGCATCGCCGCCTGATCCGTTCCGTTCCCCACTCTTGTCGTCACGGGCGCTTCATCAGAAGCTGTCCTTGAACCAGCGCCCTACGCGCGCGAGATATCCGTCCGTCCCCGTCCGTGCAGGTGCCGCGCCGGCCCGCGCGCACGGAACTGCTCGATGCGCGCCACCTGCGGATAGATGACCAGACCCGCAGCCGCGGCGAAGGCAGGGCTCTTCGCCGCCTCCGGCAGGCCCTGGATGCCGAGCGGCCGCCCGATCCTGACGCTGCGCCCGAGAATGCGCCGCGCCGTCTCCTCCAGCCCGGTGAGCTGGCTCGCGCCGCCGGTCAGCACGACGCGCTTGCCGACCTGGTCGGCGAAGCCCGAGTTGGCCAGCATGTCGCGCGTCATCTCGAGGATCTCCTCCACGCGCGGCCGGATGATGCGGATGAGCGCCGAGCGCGGCACCGCATTGGGATGGTCGCGCTCGTCCTCGCCGACCGGCGGGATGGTGATGATGTCCTTCTCGTCGGAGATCGACGACAGCGCCGAGCCGTGGCGCGCCTTGATGCGCTCCGCGTCGGCGACGTTGGTGGAGAGCCCGCGCGCGATATCGAGCGTCACGTGCTGGCCGCCGATCGCGATCGCGTCGGCATGCACGAACTCGCCGTTGTGGAAGACGGAGAGCGTCGTCGTGCCGCCGCCCATGTCGATGCAGGTGACGCCGAGATCGGCCTCGTCGTCGACCAGCGCCGCAAGCCCCGAGGCATAGGGCGTGGCGACGATCGTCTCCACTTCCAGATGGCAGCGGTTGATCGCCAGCTCGAGGTTCCTGAGCGGCGCCTCGTCGGCCGTCACGACGTGCATGTCGACACCCAGCGTCTCGCCGAGCATGCCGATCGGGTCGTGGACGCCGCGATTGGCGTCGAGCGTGTAGCCGATCGGCAGCGAATGCAGCACCATGCGGCCATCGCTGACCGAATGCGCGCCGCCCGCCGCCAGCACGCGGTGGATATCGCCTTCCGTGATGGGGCTTCGCTGATCCCCACGCTGGCGGAGAACGTCTCGCTCTTCAGCCGGCCGCAGGAGATGTTGACGATGAGGCTGCTGATCGTCACCTCGGCCATGCGCTCGGCCGCGTCGACCGCCAGGCGGATCGCCTTCTCGGCCTGCTCCAGGTCGACGACCACCCCGGACTTGATGCCGCGCGAGCGGGTGGAGGCGAAACCGAGCACCTCGACAGTATGGGTGCGGCGGCGATGACCTTCGCCGTCGCGCGGCTTCAGCCGGGCGATCATGCAGCAGATCTTCGTCGACCCGACGTCGAGGACGCTGACGGTCGTGGAGCGCCGCGCCAGCGGCTTGTTCCGCGACACGCCGATCGTGCTGCTGCGACGGCCGCTCATGAGCGCACCCTCGCAACCTTTGTCCGAGGTCACGTCTTCCAGCGAGCGGCCTTCGGGAAGACGCACGGTCACCCGGTCCGGCAGGCGCAGGTCGACCACCGTCACGTCGCGCTCCAGAAGCTGGTACTGCGTATCCAGTCGCGTGAGCTGGGCGAGCGCCTGGCGGATCTGCTTCTCCGGCAGCTTGACCGTCACGCCGCCCTCAAGATGCAGGTCCCAGCGCCGCCCCGAGACGAGCACGGCGGCACGCATCCGCTCGGCGATCGAAGGCTGTGTGAAAAGCTCGGCGAGGAACTCCGGCGCGGTGGAATTGGCTCCGCCTCCCACGATGAAGGGCAGCTTGGCGAAGCGCGATTCGTCTAGAAGCTCGATCTCCGTGCCGGCTTTATCGATCAAGTAGACCTCGCCGTCCTTCTGCCACAGCGCGTACGGCTTGCGCTCGGTGATCTCCACTGAGAGCGTGCTCGGATAATATTTGCGCACGACGGCCTTCTCGACCCACGGAAGCTCGCCCACGCGCTTCTGCGCCGCCGCGACATCGAAGGAGATGAGCGAGCCGGCGATCTCCAGCTTGGTGAGGACATCGATATCGGAGGTCTCGTGCCGGCCGCTGATCTTCACGTCCTCGATGCCGAAGCCGGCGAAGACGAGAAGAGCGTCGCCGACCCGCCCGATCTGTCCGCTGACGATCAGCCCATAGAGGATCGTGACGGCCAGGAACCCGACCGCCGCGATCTGCCCGATCGGCCGCGACCGCCGCTGCTCTATCCGCTCCGCGGCGCGGCGCAGCCGGCGCGGCATGAGATTGACGAGCGGACGCATCATCCGGCCGAGCGCATGGTCGAGCGCGGCCAGAAATGCCGTTCCTTCCAATCCCGCGCCTTTCACCGTCGGCAAGAAGCATCCTCCACCATCCAGGCCACCAGGTCCGGAAAGCTCTGCCCGGCGAGAGCGGCGAGTTCGGGAACCAGCGACGTGCGCGTCATGCCCGGCTGTGTGTTGACCTCCAGCCAGATGACCTCCCCCGTTCCCTCCTCGTCGTAGCGGAAGTCGGAACGCGAGACGCCGCGGCAGCCGATGGCACGATGCGCTTCAACGGCGAGCGTGCAAATATTTTGGTAAACAAACGGTTTAATCGGCGCCGGACAGAGGTGTTTTGATCCGCCATCGGCGTATTTGGCGTCGTAGTCGTAGAAACCGTGGCCGACAGGCACGATCTCCGTCACGCCGAGCGCCTCGTCGCCTCGCACGGCGCAGGTGAGCTCGCGGCCGGGCACGAAGCGCTCCACCATGACGAGCTCGCCGAACGTCCACTCGTCGCGGCTGAGCGATTGCGGCGGATGCGGCTGGTCCTCCGCCACGATGATCACACCGAAGGAAGAGCCCTCGCCGATCGGCTTCACCACATAGGGCGTCGGCAGCACGTGCTCCTTCGCCGCCTCGAAGCGGCTGACGATTCTGTGCTCGGCGACGGGAATGCCGGCCGCGGCGGCGACGCTTTTCGCCTTTTCCTTGTTCATGGCGAGTGCGGAGGCGAGCACGCCGGAATGCGTGTAGGGAATTCCGAGGATCTCCAGCACGCCCTGGATCGTACCGTCCTCGCCGTAGGGCCCGTGCAGCGCGTTGAAGACCACGTCGGGCTTCAGCTTCGCCAGCACTTCGGCGATGTCGCGCTCCACATCGATGCGCGTGACGCGATAACCCGCCAGTTCCAGATTATCGGCGCATTCCCGGCCGGAATTGAGACTGACCGGCCGCTCCGCCGACCAGCCCCCCATCAGCACCGCGACGTGCTTTTTCCCCGCCATTGACGCCCACCCTCTCCGAAACGCGAAAAGCGAATCGTGGCGCGCAGGTTGGGCGCGGAAATTGGTGAGAAATCGTTAACCAAGGTTACCGGGCTGCGCCCATTTTTCAGTGCGAGGCCGGGGGATGGACGAAACGCCTTTGACCGTCTCCGTGGCCTGGATCAAGACCCGAGCTTATGAAGCTTGGCGTCGATCCTTGGATTTCTTCGATTTCCGGGCTCGCGACTTCCGCCCAATGGCATCGCGGAGGGTCTCGTTGATCGCCGTCTGCCAGCCAGGACCGCCACCGCGGAAATGCTCCACGACATCGACGTCGAGGCGCAGCGTTACTTGCTGCTTCGGCGCGGCAAGCTTCGGACGCCCGGGACGACGCAGCGATTTGGCCACAAATTCCGGATGGACATCAAGCGCCGGCCGCGTCCGCTTCCAGTCCTCCTCCGTCAAGGGGGGATTGTCCACGTCGCTTTCAGCGGAGGCCACTCGGCGTGTATCTTCTTCGTCGGATATCTCTTCCGACAGAGCTTGCGCCCGGCGCTTTGCCGCCTTCCGGCGACGCTCTATTTCAGCCAGCTCATCTGAGCTCAGAGTTTCAAAGCTCTTCGGCATAGCGACGGTGCTCTTGCTTGGTGGCCTTGCGGAGACTGATCGCGTGATCCTCTTCATCGCGGAGAGTGTAGACATAGACGTAGAGGCTGTCTGCGATCCAGCCGATCGCCCTCTCCCTTTGCTCTCCATAAAACTCGCGGTCATCCTCCTCGATGACGGCCGTCTCCCAGTCGAAGTGCTCCGCCAAGGCGAGATCGACGCCGTGTTTGGCGAGGTTCGTCTGGCGCTTTCGTTCGTCCCAGGTGGCCATATTTATGTAGCTACAGAAATAGCCTCCGTCAACCGTATGCACTGCCCCGCCCCAGGAACGGCTCCACCGCTCCCGTCTCGCCCGAACCGCCCGATCCGCTTGATCTCCCATTCCAGCTTCACGCCCGAACTCTCCAGCACACGCGCCCGCACCGTTTCCCCAAGCAGCTCAAGGTCATGCGCCGTGGCGTTGCCAGTGTTGATGAGGAAATTGCAGTGCATCTCGGAGACCTGCGCGTCGCCGATCTTGAGCCCGCGGCAGCCGGCGGCGTCGATGAGCTGCCAGGCGCGGCGCTGGCCCGGCGTGCCCGGCGGGTCGGGGTTCTTGAAGGTCGAGCCGCCGGTGCGCGTCTTCACCGGCTGCGCCGTCTCGCGATGCGTCTGCACCGCGTCCATCGCCGGCGCGGATCGTCTCGCGATCCTCCAAAATTCCTTCGTAAGTCGCCTCCACGAAGATGAAATCCTCCGGCGCCTCCGAGTGCCGATACGAGTAGCCCATCTCGGCGTTCGTCAGCACGTGCCGCTCGCCGCGCCGGTCGATCGCCACCACCTCCACCACCCGCTCGCGCGTTTCCGCGTCGTTGGCGCCGGCGTTCATGCGGAGCGCCCCGCCGATGCCGCCGGGAATGCCGTGATAGAAGGCGAAGCCGCCGAGCCCCGCCTCGTAGGCGTGTGCGGCGAGCCGCTTGTCGGCCATCGCCGCGCCGACCCTGATGCGGTTCCCCTCCACCGTCGCCTTGCCGAAGCCGCGCGCCGAAAGCCGCACGACGACGCCTTCCACACCGCCATCGCGCACCAGAAGGTTCGAGCCGAGCCCGATGACCGTCACCGGCACCTCCTCCGGCAGAGCGCGCATGAGGAGCCGCAGATCTTCCTCGTCCGCCGGCATGGCCAGAATCTCCGCCGGCCCGCCGGCGCGGAACCACACGACCGGCGCCAGCGGCTGGTCGGCCTGCAGCGTGCCGCGGAACCCGGCAAGCTCGCCGCGCAGGCGATCGAGGAGATGGCTCGGCATCAGCGGAGACGCACGGCGCCCAACCTTCTCCCATGGGGAGAAGGTGGCTGCGAAGCAGCCGGATGAGGGGTTACGGCGATGCAGCAGGAGCGCATTCGCAGGCGCCGTATCCCCTCACCCGTCGCCTTCGGCGGCCCCCTCTCCCCCTGGGAGAGGGCTGGCTCCGCGCACCCCTCGCTCACGCCGCGCTCTCCTTACCCAGCGCCTCAAGCGCGCCCGGCAGCGCATTGGCCCAGCGCGTGATCGAGCCCGCGCCGAGGCACACCACCATGTCTCCCGGCCTGGCGATATCCGCGATCAGCCCCGGCAGCGCCTCCTCGCTCTCCAGCGCCCGCGCGTCGCGGTGGCCGCCGGAGCGCAGCCCCTCCACCAGCGCGTCGCGGCTGGCGCCCTCGATCGGCGCCTCGCCGGCCGGATAGACGTCCGCGACGATGACCGTATCGGCCTCGTTGAAGCAGGTGCAGAAATCCGCGAAGAGGTTCTTCAGCCGCGTATAGCGGTGCGGCTGCGCCACCGCGATGACACGTCCCGTGGCAGCGGCGCGCGCGGCACGAAGCACCGCGGCGATCTCCACCGGGTGATGGCCGTAATCGTCGTAGATCGGCGACGCCGTTCCACGTGCCTGTCAGCGTAAAGCGCCGCTTCACGCCGCCGAAGCCGGCGAGCCCCTTGCGGATCGCGTCGGCGGGGATGTCGATCGCCCGCGCCACCGCGATCGCGGCCGTGGCGTTGGAGACGTTGTGCTCGCCCGGCATGGTGATGAAAAGGTCGTCGATCGTCTCCGTCTCGCCGGTCAGCCGGTCGCGCCGTTCCACCACGAAGCGCGACCGGCCCGCCTCGTAGGCGATGTCGCGGTAGCGCACCTCCGCCTGCGGATTGCGGCCGTAGGTGATGATGCGGCGATCCTCGATCTTGGCGATCAGCGCCTGCACCTCCGGATGGTCGAGGCACATGACGGCGAAGCCGTAGAACGGCACGTTCTCCACGAAGGCGACGAACGCCTCGCGCAGCCGGTCGAAGGTGCCGTAATGGTCGAGGTGCTCCGGGTCGATGTTGGTGACGATGGCGATGTCGGCGGGAAGCTTCACGAAGGTGCCGTCGGATTCGTCCGATTCCACCACCATCCAGTCGCCGGTGCCGATGCGCGCATTGGTGCCGTAGGAATTGATGATGCCGCCGTTGATGACGGTCGGGTCGAGCCCGCCGGCGTCGAGCAGCGCCGCGACCATGGAGGTGGTCGTGGTCTTGCCGTGCGTGCCGCCGACCGCGATGGCGGATTTCAGCCGCATCAGCTCCGCCAGCATCTCGGCGCGCCGCACCACCGGCAGGCCGCGCGCCCGCGCCTCCTTCAGCTCCGGATTGTCGCGCTTGATGGCGGACGAGACGACCACCACCGCCGCGTCGCCGAGATTCTTCGCGTCATGGCCGATCGCCACCTCGATGCCGAGCCTCGCGCAGCCGCTGCACATTGGCGCTGTCGGCGATGTCGGAGCCGCGCACGCGGTAGTTCTGGTCGGCCAGCACCTCGGCGATGCCGCTCATGCCGATCCCGCCGATCCCGACGAAATGGATGGGGCCGATGTCGCGCGGCAATTTCATGCAGAATTCTCCTTCAAGGGCGGACCAGTGCCGCTCACTTGGTCCCTTACGCCGGACCGGCTCAGTCCTGTACATGAGGCATGGTCCTTTTCATGAACCCATCGAAGAGCGGTACAGTAAAGGCGGTGTCACCATGCGCTGGACTAAAGATCATTCCTTTGGAGATCAGGGCGTTCCGTACCGGCGCAACGGCTGTGACTTTCTTGCCGAGGCACTCGGCAATTTCACCCGATCTATGGGGGCCTTCACCGAGCTCGGCCATAGCCCGCATGTACCGCTTTTCCGCCGGTGTAAGCCTATCGAACCGAACTCGAAAAAAACTCGCATCCAGCTCAGCTAGTGCCTCAACTGTCGCTTGTATGGCATCAGCCCGATCGATCGGCGAAGCATCTGCAATATCCCAACTGTGCTTACCCCATTCCTGCAGAAAGTAGGGATATCCGAATGTCTGCTGGAGAATTTCCGAGATAGCGTCCTCCGTATATGCCACGTCTGCTTTTTCGGCGGGCACGCACAGCGCTTTTCGGGCGGCCGTCTCGTCAAGTTTATCAACCGGAACGAACTCGAAGAGCCGCTCAGCGTAGGATTTAGCGCGCCCCATTTGTCCTAAGAGTTGGGGCAATCCCGCGGCAACCATCGTGATTGGCAGTTCATTTTGGCTCGCGCTGTGAAGAGCGCTGATCAACGCCGCAAGCTGCGGCTCTTCCACGTACTGAAGCTCGTCTAGGAAAATGACGAATGCCGTTCCGCGCACCGACGCGGCTCGCGCGACGGCTGCGAGCAACTCGGTCAGATCTGCCTCGAGGTCGCCGCTGTCGGCGAGCCCTTCTTCTGTGTCGAAGTCAAGGCCGACTTCTATGTCTTGGTCCTTTACCTTCAACGCATTTACAAATCCGGCGAGCGCGCCTAGCGCACGATGCACTGCGGCCTTCGCAGCCTCACCTCGACTGAGACGAAGCAACGATGCTCTTAATGGCGGAGCAAGCAGAGCTGGCAGCGACCGGTCTTCGGGCGCCTCAATTCTCGCGACAGCGAAGCCGCGTGCCTCGGCATCCAACCGTATCCTGTTCAGAAGAACTGTCTTTCCAACACCGCGAAGCCCATAGAGGATAAAGCTGCGCGCGGCTCGCCCTGCGCGTATCCGATCAAGTGCGACGGCGGCACGTTCAATGATGTCGTCGCGTCCCGCTAGTTCCGGCGGCGGCGTGCCCGCACCGGGCGCATAAGGATTGAGCCGAGGATCCATCTATAAGGACTTTATCCTGAATTATCAGAAATTGATAACTTTAGATAAGCTCCCTATAAAAAGAAATCGCAGGCGCTTCAAGGGACCATCTCCTCCACCACATTCGCCAATCGCTCCGCGGCGTCGAGCTCCCTCGCCTTTCGCCGCCGCTGCCGTGCGTGCCAGCTCCTTCGGCCAGTTCACCAGCGACCTGAGCCGTGAGGCGGGGCTCGTCGGCGTGAGGGTCGTCTCCTTCATCGGCCAGCCGTCCCATATGCGATTGGCCGAGCCGCTTCGCCGCGTCGTGCAGATGCCCGTCCCGTGAAAGCTTATCCCCGCCCCAAATTCCTCCCTTACAATCCCCTCGCCGTCCTTCACCGAGGGTCCGTGGTGCACCGGAGGCTTCACGGGAAGGGCGGGCAGTCCGCGGCGGGGCGGCTTTCCGAGCTGCTCCGTCCCGGTCGGTTCCGACACTCCGCCCGACCGGCACTACGACCGGTCTGCGGCTCGTTGACCGCCTTAAGCCTGATCCGGGCGCTCAAGCGCACCGGGCTGGCGGAGAGCTGGAGGACTGGGCCGAAAAAGCTGCGCGGGGCGCCTGAGGGGCGCCACCAAAAACACTTTGCGAGGCACGCCTGAGGCGCCCCGCTCCCTCCTCGTGGCGAGGAGGCACGAAAGGACAAGCCTCGGATGCCGGAGCACCGCGAGAACGATGAAGCACGCCCGCGGCCGCGTCCAGCCTATTGCCGGCGTAAGGCCTCGCCCTCCACCACGTCCGCCAGCCGCTCCGCCGCGTCGAGCCGCCCCTCGCCCTTCGCCGCTGCCGCCGCGCGCGCCAGCTCCTCCGGCCAGTTCATGAGCGAGGTCAGCCGCGAGGCGAGGCTCGTCGGCGTGAGCGTCGTCTCCTTCATCAGCCAGCCGCCGCCGGCATCGGCGAGCGACTTGGCGTTCTCCGCCTGGTCGTGATCGAGCGCGTAGGGATACGGCACCAGGATGGCCGGCCGGCCCATCGCGGCGAGCTCCGCGACGGTCGAGGCGCCGGCGCGGCAGATGACGAGATGCGCCGCCGCCAGCCGCTCGCCCATGTCGGTGAAGAACGGCTCGACTTCGGCCTCCACGCCCATGCCCTCGTAGGTCTCGCGGACACCGGCAGCGTCCTCCGGCCGCGCCTGCTGCACGACGGACAGGCGGCTGCGCTGCGCCTCCGGCAGCAGCGACAGCGCGCCGGGCACCAGCCCGGAAAACACACGCGCCCCCTGGCTGCCGCCGAAGACCAGCAGCCGGAACGGCCCGTTCTTGTAGGGCGCGATGTAGGGCCGCGCCGCCTCGGCGACCGCCTCACGCACCGGATTGCCGACATGCACCTGCCTCTTCGCCTTCGCCCCGCCCTTCGGCTGCTCGAAGCCGGTGGCGAGCGTCGCGCCGATGCGGATCAGCAGCTTGTTGGCGCGCCCCACCACCGCGTTCTGCTCGTGCACCACAACGGGAATGCCGCCGAGCCGCGCCGCCACGACCGGCGGCACCGTGGGATAGCCGCCGAAGCCGACGACGATCGACGGCTTGAGCTGCCTCAGAAGCTTGCGCGAATGAAGCACGCCCTGCCCCATCGTCACGAACGAGCGCACCAGTGCGACGGGCGAGCCGCCGGAGATGGTGGCGGAGGGGATGCGGTGCGTCTCCTCCGCCGGCACGCCGGAGATCATCTTGCCGACCCGCGGGTCGGTGGCGACATGCACCGTCCAGCCGCGGCGCAGAAGCGCATCGCGGAGCGCCAGTGCCGGGAAGAGGTGACCGCCCGTCCCTCCGGCCACCAGCAGCGCGGTCGCAGCCAACGTCGCCTCAGGCTTCGGCCGCAACGGGCCGGCGCGGCACGATGGTCACATGCTGATCGGTGGAGCGGCGCGACAACGCCAGCAGGAAGCCCATGGTGATTGCAGCGGAGAGCAGCGCCGAGCCGCCGTACGAGATGAACGGCAGCGTCATCCCCTTGGCGGGCAGCAGGTGCAGGTTCACGCCCATGTTGATGAAGGCCTGGATGCCGATCTGCGTCGCGAGCCCGGCGATCGCCATGCGCTCGAAGGCGCTGTTGCGGCGCATGGCCTGCGTCAGCGCGCGCATGACAAGGACCGAGAACAGCACCACGATCAGCAGGCACAGTATGATGCCGAACTCCTCGCCCACCACGGCGAAGACGAAGTCGGTGTGCGAGTCGGGCAGCACCCGCTTCATGATGCCCTCGCCCGGCCCGGTGCCCGACCAGCCACCGCGCTCGAACGACTGCATGGCGGTCATGACCTGGAAGTTGTCGCCGCTTTCCGGATCGAGGAAGCGGTTGATGCGCCCGGCGACGTGCGGGAACACGAAGTACGCCGTTCCGATTCCCGCGATGCCCAGCCCGCCGAGCCCGGCCACGACGAACGTGTTGACGCCCGCCAGGAAGAACAGCGCGCCCCATACGGTGACGAACAGGATCGTCTGCCCGAGATCCGGCTCGGCGACGAGCAGCGCCACCACCACGACGAGGAGCGCCACGGCGAGCATCTTCCCCGGTATCTCCGGGCGCTTGCTGCCCTCGGCGAAAAGCCACGCGGTGATGACGATGAACGGCCCCTTGATGAACTCCGACGGCTGGATCGACATGCCGGCGAGGAAAAGCCAGCGGCGGGAGCCCTTGATCTCCTGGCCGGCGAAAAGCACCAGCACCATCATCGCCAGGCAGACGACGAGGAGGACGAGCGCAACACGGCGCACCTGGCGCGGCGTGAGGAGCGACAGGCCGAGCATGAGCGCCATGGCGACCGGCACGAATATCGCCTGGCGTATCACGAAGTGGAAGCCGTCGAGCCCCAGCCGCTCGGCGACCGGCGGGCTTGCCGCGAAGGAGAAGACGAGGCCGACGAGAAGCAGCAACAGCACGAGCGAGACCATCGGTCGGTCGACGGTCCACCACCAGTTGGCGATGGGTGAGCGGTGTGCGCGGCTGATCATGCGACCGCCTCCAGCTTGATTGCGTCGATGGCATTGACGGCGTTGCGAAAGGCTTCGCCGCGCGCTTCAAAATCGGTGAACTGGTCGAACGAGGCGCAGGCAGGCGAGAAGAGCACCGCCTGCTCCGACCGCTGATCGATCGCCGCATCGTCCGCCGCCAGGCGCACGGCCGTATCGATGTCGCCGGCGATGACATGCGGCACGCGCCGGGCGAGCGTTGCGGAGAAGGCTTCCGCCGCCGTGCCGATGAGATAGGCCTTGGTGATCTTCGGAAAGTAGCTCCGCCGAGGCTTTCTATGCCGCCCTCCTTCGGCAGCCCGCCGGCGATCCAGTAGATCGCATCGTAGCTGGCCAGCGCCCGCGCCGCGGCGTCGGCATTGGTGGCCTTGGAATCGTTGATGAAGAGCGCGGTGCCGCGCCGGCCCACCAGCTCCATGCGATGCGCCAGGCCGGGGAACGTCTCCATCGCGGTGATGATGGCGTCGCCTTCGAGGCCGAGGGCGCGGGCGACGCCCCAGCAAAATGCCGCGTTCTGCCAGTTATGCTGGCCGCGCAGGGCGCGCAACCGGCTGAAGGAGGCGACACGCTGCTCCCGCTTCGTAGAGGTCCCCGCCGGCATCGACGAAAAGCGCCGCGTCGCTGTGCTTTACCACCGACACGGTCTGCAGCCGCGGCCTGCCCTGGTACTGGATGGCGCGCGCCACCGCCTGCATCTCCGGCTCGTCGATGCCGACCAGGCCGTCGTCCTCCGGCGCCTGGTTCAGGAAGATGCGCGCCTTGGCCTTGGCGTAGCCCGACATGGAGCCGTGCCGGTCCAGATGGTCGGGCGTCAGGTTGAGCCAGGCGCCGACATTCGGCCGGAAGCGGCGCGTCAGGTCGAGCTGGTAGGAGGAAAGCTCCAGCACGTAGACGCGGTCCTCCTCCAGCGGCTCCAGGTCGAGCGCCGCGCGCCCGATATTGCCGCCGACGGAAACCGCCAGACCGGCAGCGCTCAGAACATGGCCGACCAGCGCGACCGTCGTCGATTTGCCGTTGGTGCCGGTGATCCCGACGAAGCGCACATGGCCAAAACCCTCGCGCCACAGGAGCTCGACGTCGGAGATGATTTCCACCTCCGCCGCGCGCGCCATGTCGACGATCGGATGCGGCTTGGGATGCGTCAGCGGCACGCCGGGTGCCAGCACGAGGCTCGTCAGCCGCTCCCACGGCCATTCCTGGGGCTCGACCGCCATGCCGCCGAGCGCCTCGGCCTTGGCGCGTGCCTCCGGCTTGTCGTCCCAGACGATCACCTCGGCGGCGCCGCCGGCGACCGCCGCGACGACCGTGGCGAGCCCGCTCCGCGCCAGCCCGAAGACGCCTAGAGAACGGCCCTCAAGATGGGTGAGCGCGATCGCCATCCTCACCTCAGCTTCAGGGTGGAGAGCCCGACCAGCGCCAGCACGACGGCGATGATCCAGAAGCGGATCACCACCTGCGACTCCGTCCAGCCGAGCTGCTCGAAATGATGGTGGATCGGCGCCATCTTGAACACGCGGCGGCCGGTCAGCTTGAACGACGTCACCTGGATGATGACGGAGAGCGCCTCCATCACGAAGATGCCGCCGATGATGGCCAGCACGATCTCGTGCTTGGTCGCCACCGCAATGGCGCCCAGCATGCCGCCCAGCGCCAGCGACCCGGTGTCGCCCATGAAGATGGCGGCCGGCGGCGCATTGAACCAGAGGAAGCCGAGCCCCGCCCCCATCATGGCGCCGACCAGCACCGACAATTCGCCCGTCCCCGGCACGTGGTTGATCTGCAGATATTCGGTGAAGTCGACGCGCCCGACCAGGTAGGCGATCAGGCCGAAGCTGGCGCCGGCGATGATCACCGGCACGATGGCCAGCCCGTCGAGCCCGTCGGTGAGGTTCACGGCATTGCCGGCGCCGACGATCACGAAGGCGCCGAAGATCAGGTAGAAGTAGCCCAGGTTGATCGCCGTATCCTTGATGAACGGCAGCGCTACCGATGTGTGCAGATCCTTGCCGCCCCCGACGATCATCATCATGATGGCGCCTGCCGCGATGAGCGCTTCAAAGCCGAGCCGCGCGCGTCCGGAGAACCCCCGCTCCGTCGCCTTGGTCACCTTCAGATAGTCGTCGTAGAGGCCGATCAGCCCGAAGCCGGACGTCACCACCAGCACCGCCCAGACGTAGACATTGGAGAGATTCGCCCACAGCAGCGTGGAGACGAGCACGCCCGACATGATCATCAGCCCGCCCATGGTCGGCGTTCCCGCCTTGGAGAGATGCGTCTGCGGGCCGTCGGCGCGGATCGGCTGCCCGCGCCCCTGCCGCAGCCGGAGCGCCTGGATGATCCCCGGCCCGAACAGGAAGACGAAGAGCAGCGCCGTCATCGTCGCGGCACCCGTGCGGAAGGTGATGTAGCGGAAGACGTTCAGGATCGGGAACTGATCGCCGAACTGGCCGAGATAGGTCAGCATGCCGGAATCCCGCCCCCAATCGTTCCGTTCTCGCGGGTCATCGCGCCTCTCCCGCAAAGCGACGGCGCAGCGCCTCCACGACCGGGCCGAGCTGGGTGCCGAGCGACGCCTTCATCATGACCACGTCCCCCGGCCCGACCGCCTGAAGCAGAATCGGCTCAAGCTCCGCCGCTGTCGCGGCATAGGCTCCGCGGCGCCGGTCGGGCAAGTCCTGCCACAGGCTCTGCCATCAGCGGGCCGGCGAGAAACACCAGGTCCGCGCCGGATTCCTCCACAGCCGGCAGCAGCCCGCGATGCAGCATCTCGCCCGTCCTCGCCCAGCTCGCGCATGTCGCCGAGCACCGCGATTCGCCGCCCACGACCGGCGGGGAGCGACTGCCCCAGCAGCGCCAGCGCCGCGCGGGTGGATGCCGGATTGGCGTTGTAGCTCTCGTCGATCAGCGTGAAGGGGCCGGCGGGATGGCGAAGCTCCACCTTCTCGCCACGTCCCTTCGGCGCGCGAAACTCGGCAAGCGCCAGCATCACATGGGTCATGTCGGCACCAACGGCCTGGGCGGCGGCAAGCACCGCCAAGCGAGTTCTGCACGATGTGCCTGCCCGGCGCGCCGATCCTGTAGGTCACCGACTCGCCGGAAAGATCGGCCTGCACGCTGGAGCCATCCGGGTTCAGCGCGGCGCGCTGCAGCCGCACATCCGCCTCCGCGTGCTCGCCGAACGAGACGATCCGCGCGCCTTGCGCGCGCGCCCGTTCCGCCAGCAGATCGAACCACCTGTTGTCGCGGTTAAGCACCGCCGTCGCCGCCCGGCTCGAGACCCTCGAAGATCTCCGCCTTGGCCTCGGCGATCGCCTCCTCGCTGTCGAAAAACTCGAGGTGCACTGGCTCTACGATCGTCACGATCGCGACATGCGGGCGGACCAGCCTCGGTCAGCGGGCGGATCTCGCCCGGCATGGTTCATGCCGATCTCGAAAACGCCGTAGCGCGTCTCTGCCGGCATGCGGGCGAGCGTCAGCGGCACGCCCCAATGATTGTTGAACGAGCCGACCGGCGCGTGCGTCGCGCCAAGTGCCGAGAAAGCGAGGCGCAGCATCTCCTTGGTGCCGGTCTTGCCGACCGAGCCGGTGACCGCGACCACCGCGCCGTGCATGCGCGCCCGCGCCGCCGCTCCGATCCGCTCCAGCGCGGCGAGCGGATCGTCGGGCACGATCGAGCAGCGGCCCCGTGCCGTCAGGGCCATGCCCCTCCTGCACCACCGCCAATGCCGCGCCGGCCGAAAGTGCCGCCGGCGACGAAATCGTGCCCGTCGCGGTTCGGCCCCCTGATGGCGACGAAAGCGTCGCCCGTGCCGACGGAGCGGCTGTCGATGGACACGCCGCCAATGCCCGCCGGGCGCCGTCCCGACGAGCCGCCCGCCTGCGGCCGCGAACGAAAGCATCCGTGCTCCAGAGAAAGCTCACGCTGCGCCTCCGACGCTCTTCAGGGCGCTTCGCGCCTCTTCCTGGTCGGAGAAGGGCAGCACCTGGTCGCCGATCGTCTGGCCGGTCTCGTGGCCCTTTCCGGCGATGAGCAGGATATCGCCCTCCTTGAGCTCGGCGACGGCCGCGCGGATGGCGACGCGCCGGTCGCCGATCTCCCGCGCATTGGGCGCGCCCTCGCGCACCGCATCGCGGATCGCCGCCGGGTCCTCGCTGCGCGGATTGTCGTCGGTGACGATGACGCGGTCGGCGCCGACCGCCGCCGCCTGGCCCATCAGCGGGCGCTTGCCGGGATCGCGGTCGCCGCCCGCCCCGAACACGACGATCAGCTTGCCCGCGGCGTGCGAGCGAAGCGCGTCGAGCGCATTGACCAGCGCATCGGGCGTATGGGCATAGTCGACGAAGACCTGCCCGCCGCTCGGATGGCTGCCGACGAGCTCCAGCCGCCCGCTCGCGCCCTTTCAGAGAAGCCAGGGCATCGAGCGCCCGCGAAAGGTCCACGCCGGTGGCGATCGCCAGGCCCGCGGCGACGAGCGCGTTCGATATCTGGAACTCGCCGACCAGCGGCAGCGCCACGTAGTGCTTTTCGCCCCACGCCTCCACCAGCAGCCGCACGCCGTCCGGCATGCGCGTCACCGAATGGAGCTTCAGCGTCTCGCCACTCCGTCCGATGGAGAAATATTCGAGCCCCCTCGCCTTGGCCACGCGCTGCACGGTGCTCGCTTCAGGGCGGTCGGCGTCGACCACCACGGCGGCGCCCTTCGGCAGCAGCGTCTCGAACAGCCGGAACTTCGCCTTGATGTAGTCCTGCAGCGTCCCGTGGTAGTCGAGATGGTCGCGCGTGATGTTGGTGAGCGCACCGGCGGAAAGCCGCACGCCGTCCAGCCGTCGCTGGTCGAGGCCGTGGCTCGAGGCCTCGATGGCCAGATGCGTCACCTCCTCGGCCGCGAGGTCGGCCAGGATCTCGTGCAGCCGCACGGGATCGGGCGTCGTCAGGTTGCCGGCGATCTCATGGTCGGGCGCGACGCAGCCCGATCGTGCCGAGGCTCGCCGCCTTGCGATTGCAGGCTGCCCATATCTGGCGCAGGAAGACCGTGACGGACGTCTTGCCGTTGGTCCCGGTGACGGCGGCGACGGTGCGCGGCTGGCGCGCATAGTAGCGCGCCGCGACCAGCGCCAGGGCGTGCCGCGGGTCGGCGACGCGGATGACCGGCACCTCGATACTCGCCTTCCAGCGCCTGGTCGCCAAGAAGAATGGCGGCGGCGCCGGATGCCACGGCATCCGGTCACGAAGGTGGCACCGTCGGCCTTGGTGCCCGGCAGCGCCGCGAACAGGAAGCCGGGCGCTACGGCGCGGCTGTCGGCGGTTAGGCCCTGGACCCAGACGTTCCCCTGCTCGGTCGGAGATTTTGACGTCGTTGGAGAAGAGCGACGCCAGGCGACGGGGACCGTAACGTCTTTCGTCACTCAATCAGCCATCCTCATCGCACCGCGGCAAGCTGCCAGCGCCGGATCCTCCTCAGGGTCGACGGCCTTGGGCTCCACCCCAAGCATTGGCGCGATCCGGCGCACGATGTTGCCTGCCATCGGCGCGGCGTTGGAGCCGGCGGTCGCGCCGTGGCCGGGCGCTTCCGGCTTCGGCTCGTCGATCACGACCAATACCAGATATTTCGGCTGGTCCATCGGAAAAGCTGCGACGAAGGCATTGCGCCGCTTGCTCGCTCGTATAGCGGCCGTTCTCCACCTTCTCGGCCGTGCCGGTCTTGCCGCCGACGCTGTAGCCCTCGACCGCGGCGTGGCGGCCGGAGCCCTTCAGCACGTTGAGGCGGAAGAGCTTGCGCATGGTATCGCTGGTCTCCGGCTTCAGGATGCGGCTGCGCCAATCCCGCCGCCTCGTCGAGCGTGCGCGGCAGGAAGGTAGGCGTCACGTAGAAGCCGCCATTGACGAGCGCCGCCGAGGCAGCCGCCGTCTGCAGCGGCGAGACGGAGATGCCGTGACCGAAGGCCATGGTGACCCGCGTCACCGTCGGCCAGGGCATCTTCGGCACGATGGGCGCGCCCGATTCCGGCAGTTCGGTGTGCAGCTCGTCGAGCAGGCCGAAGCGCTTCAGGTATTCGTGCTGGCCCTCCAGTCCCGTGGCAAGCGCCATGCGCGCCGCGCCGACGTTGGAGGAATAGATGAAGATCTCCGGCACGGTCAGCCAGCGGTGCTTGCCGTGGAAGTCGTGGATGGTGAATCCGCCGACGTGCAGGCCGTTCGTCGCGTCGAAGGAATTGCCGACCTTGGCGGCGCCGGAATCGAGCGCCATCGCCAGCGTGAAGCCCTTGAAGGTGGAGCCCATCTCGTAGACGCCGACCGAGGCGCGGTTCATCTTGTTGGGATCGAGAAGCTCGCCGCGATCGTTGGAATCGTAATCGGGTACCGAGCTCATGCCGAGCACTTCGCCGGTATTGACGTCGAGCACGATGCCGACCGCCGAGATCGCGTGGTAGCGCTGCACGCCATCGACCAGCTCGTCGCGCACCACGTGCTGGACGCGCAGGTCGAGCGAGAGGCGGATCGGCTGCATGGACATGATTGCCGGCGAAGCCGGCCGATCTGCAGATCGTTGAGGAAGGCGCCGTCGATATACTTCTCCATCCCGGCGATGCCCTGGTTGTCGATGTTGACGGTGCCGAGCACGTGGGAGGCGGCGTGGCCGCCGGGATAGAAGCGCCGGTTCTCGACGCGGAAGCCGATGCCGGGGATGCCGAGCTTGTGGATCGCCTCCTGCTGGCGCGGCGTGATCTCGCGCTTGATGTAGGCGAACTTCGCATCGGTGGAGAGCAACTGCCGCAGCCTGTCGCGGTCGAGGCCGGGGAGCACCGAGGCGAGCATCTCGGTCGCCTCGTCGGGATCGATCACGTAGCGCGGCTCGGCGAAAAGTGCGGCGGTCTTGATGTCGGTCGCCAGGATCTCGTCGTTGCGGTCGACGATATCCGGCCGCGCCTGCGACTCCGTGAGGATGGGGCCCGGGCCGTCATCCGTGACGGCACCGGCGGCGATGCCGAGGAAGACCAGCCTGACGCTGAGCGTGCCGAAGAGGAGGCAGAAGCCGGCCATGGCAACGGCCACGCGCATCCGCCCGCGGCGCTCGATCTCGCTGCGCTCCCCGGCCGAGGGGGCCGAATGCGCGTAGTGCCACGTCGTGGCGGGAAGAACGCCGGTCATCATTCGATGCCTCCCGTGCCGGACTCCAAGTATTGCGGAGAGCGCCGCCTCGTCGTCCGGGCGCGGGGCCTGCCGGGCGCATCGGCAGCTGCTCGATCTTGACGATCTGCGTGGGGTCGAGCGGCTTCAGCTGCAGGATGTCGTCGTGGCGCCCGATAAGCGCCTGCACGCGCGCCGGCTGGATCAGGAGGCTCCATTCCGCCTCCAGGAGGGAGATCGTCTCGTTCTCCTGGTCGAGCTCGCGCTGCAGCTGCGTGGCGCGCTCGGCAACGGCTTCGGCGCGGTACTTCACGTGGAACACGAACACCGCGGAGGCGGAGGCGGCCACGACGGAGACAACCTGCAACCAGCGCATCATTGGAACGCCCCCATCATGCGAAAGATTCCGGACCCGGAACGCCGACAAGCTGCGGCACGCCGACCGCCTTGAAATCGAGCGCACGCGCCGCGGCGCCGGTGCGCACGGCGGCGCGCAGCTGGCGGAGCGCGCGCGCGGGTTGGCTGCCGTCTCCGCCTCGCCCGGCTCCACGGGGCGGCGCGTCAGCAGCGTGAAGGTGGGCGGCGCGGCGGCCGTGGGCGGGGCATGGCGGGAGCCGCGCGCCTCGCGGCTGCGCTCCTGCAGGAAGCGCTTCACGATGCGGTCCTCCAGCGAATGGAAGGACACCACGACGAGGCGACCGCCCTCGGCGAGCACCGCCTCGGCGGCGGCCAGCGCCGTCGCCAGCTCCTCCAGCTCGCGGTTGATGAAGATGCGCAGCGCCTGGAAGGTGCGCGTGGCGGGATGGATGTGCGATGCGCCGGCCGGGCCGGCGGCGCGCGCGACGATCTCGGCAAGCTGAGCCGTGCGTTGGATGGGCGCCTTCGTCGCGCGCCTCGACGATGGCGCGGCCGATGCGCCCGGCATGGCGCTCCTCGCCGAAGACGCGGATGATGCCGGCAAGCTCCTTGGCGCTGGCGCGGCTGACGATATCCGCCGCGCTCGCGCCGGCCTGGCCCATGCGCATGTCGAGCGGACCGTCGAGGCGGAACGAGAAGCCGCGCTCCGCCTCGTCGACCTGCATGGAGGACACGCCGACATCGAGCACCACGCCATCGGCGGGGACGAAGCCGGCGGCGCGGGCGAACGCCTCGAGGTCGGAGAAGCGGCCCTCGACCAGCGTCAGCCGCCCGCCGCTCGCGGCGACGAGCGCGGCGCCCGCCTCCACCGCGCTCGGGTCGCGGTCGATCGCCAGCACGCTGCCGCCCATCTCCAGGATGGCGCGCGTATAGCCGCCGGCGCCGAAGGTGCCGTCGATGTAGCGGCCACCCTCGACGACGGCGAGGTGGTGGAGAGCCTCGGGCAGGAGGACGGGCGTGTGGCGGGCCAGTCCGCCAGCACCCTCCGAGGAGGTGCGGCCCGCGCTCATGCGCCGTCCCCCCTGCCCTGAGCCGATGAATTCGCTGTGGGGGCGGCCGTGGGATTGGCTGTGGGATTGGATTGCCCAAGCCCGCGCGTCACCGAGCGCAGATGCGCCCGCGCCTCGCGCTGCCGCTCGGCAAACCGCTCCGGCTCCCAGATCTGGAACTTGAAGCCCTGCCCGACGAACACCGCCGTGTCGGTGACGCCGGCATAGGAGCGAAACTCCTCCGGCAGGACCACGCGGCCGTCGGGATCGATCTTGAGGATGCGGCTCTCGCCGTAAAAGGCGGTGGAAAGGGTCTCGTAGTCGTCGGAAAAGGTCTCGAACGGCTCCAGCCGCTTGGCGATGGCCGCCTGCAGCCTGGCGCCGCCGGCATCGATCGCCGGACGGTCGAGCGCGGGATAGCAATAGAGCCCGTCCTGCGCCTTCGCGGGCCAGCACGGCGCGGAATGGCGCCGGAACCGACACCCGACCCTTCTGGTCGAGCCGGTTCACGAATGTGGCCACGAAACCGTCCATCACCCCTCGCGTCCGCCGGACATCCGCTACGCAACCAACAATGCGGCCTGCCGCGTCCCACCCGCACGAAGGGTGCAAAGAGCCCCGAAAAGCCGGATTTCCTGGCCTTTGGGAGAGTCGCCCCCCGACAAGCTATCGGGACAATATGGAGTAGCATGGGACTATATGGGGGTCAATGGAACAGCATGGATTCAAAAGGAAATCGACCGCTACCGCAGCGGTCGCCCGGAAGTGTTTGTAAATCTTGGATTATCAGGGTAAACGCCGGGTAATCGGCGCCCTGCCAACGGCGGAGCTCGCCACCGGCCCCGGCTTTTCAGCCTGCGCCGGGCCGGATAGGGATCAGCCGGGTTTCAGGCAGGCCGCGTCGTCATGGGAATATTCTCGCACATAGCCGCGGCAATGGCCGGCGGCGCAGGCCGCGTCGGCGCGGCGGTCTCCGGCCTGCGCGCCCTCCTGGTGAGCCTTTCGCACGGCGAGGAGCGCCGCGCCGTCGCCTTCACCATCGCCATGATCGCGCTTTCCGCCAAGATGGCGAAGGCCGACGGCGTGGTGAGCCGCGCGGAGGTGGACGCCTTCTGCCGCATCTTCACCATCCCGCCCGGCGAGGAGAAGAACGTCAGCCGCGTCTACAACCTCGCCA
The DNA here is from genome assembly GCA_963801225.1 of uncultured Alphaproteobacteria bacterium. Lineage (GTDB taxonomy): Bacteria > Pseudomonadota > Alphaproteobacteria > Rhizobiales > Afifellaceae > DASWJZ01. The sequence continues at coordinate 33,759 of CAWDED010000011.1, read as the reverse complement.
AGCGCGACATCGCCGGCTTCGAGGCCTATGCCAGCGACGTGAAGCGTCTGCTCGGCGAGGAGCCGGAGGTTCTTGAGGCGATCCTCGACGGCCTCTTCGAGATCGCCAAGGCGGACGGCACCGTGCACGAGCGCGAGGTCGCCTATCTGGAGCGCGTTGCAGAGCTTTTCGGCGTCGACGCCGACACCTTCGCGCATGTCCGCGCCCGCCATGTGGTGGAGGGGGACATCGATCCGTTCCAGGTTCTCGACGCCGATCCGAACTGGGATTTTCAGCGCCTGCAGCGGCAATACCGCCGGCTCGTCACCGAGTATCATCCCGACCGCCTGATCGCCCGCGGCGTGCCGCAGGAATTCGTGCGCATCGCCACCGACCGGCTCGCCGCCATCAACGCCGCGTGGGAGAGCGTCGAACGGATGAGAAAGCGCGCGTAAGGTCGACAGATGGCGGGTTTCACCCTCGAGCCGCACCCCTCGCCCAATCACGGCGAGCGCCTCGACGGCCCCGTCGATATCCTGCTCCTCCACTATACCGGCATGCCGGACGCTGATCAGGCGCTGGCCTGGCTCTGCGATCCGCGGAGCGAGGTCTCGGCGCACTATTTCATCTACGAGGACGGCCGGACGCTGTCGCTGGTGCCGGAGGACCGCCGCGCCTGGCACGCCGGCGCCTCGCGCTGGGGCGACGCCACCGACATCAACTCGCGCTCCATCGGCATCGAGATCGCCAATCCCGGCCACGCTTATTCTGGCCGGGCGGCCTGCCGGACTTCCCCGAGGCGCAGATCGAGGCGTTGATCGCGCTCTGCCGAGGCGATCGTGGGGCGGCATCCCATCCCCGCCCATCGCGTGCTGGCGCATTCCGACGTGGCGCCGGGGCGCAAGCTCGATCCGGGCGAGCGCTTTCCCTGGGCGCGGCTCGCCGCGGCGGGCATCGGACATTGGGTCGAGCCGGAGCCGCTTGGCGCCGAGACGGATGGACTGAAGCGCGGCGACAGCGGCGCGCGCGTCGAGGCCTTGCAGCAGATGCTGGCGCTCTACGGCTACGGCCTCGACGTCACCGCCGAATACGACCAACGCACCGAGGACGTGGTCGCCGCCTTCCAGCGCCATTTCCGCCCCGCCCGCGTCGATGGCGTGGCCGACCGCTCCACACTTCTGACTCTACAGAAGCTCATCGAAGCGCTGCCCTAGATGCGGCCCTCTGGTGGACCGCCGCGCCGCCATCGCATAGCTTTGCATCGGCCGAATCAGCCGCTCTTCGCGCGCGAGGACAGCTCTTTACACGAGGCTCGACGCGACCAAGATCGTGGAGACCGCCGAGCGGCTTGATGTGGCGATCGCAGGGACAGCGCGCGAATGAAGAAAGCCTGGGGGTCGCTCGTCCTTTTCCTCACGGTGGCGGTGGCCATCGCGTGGATGGCCGAACTTGCGCCCGCCTCCGCTGAGACCGCTGAGCCGCTCCTGGGCAAGTGGCGTGGCCAATATACCTGCCTGCAGGGCGACACCGGCCTGCTCCTCACGATCGACGCGGCGGAAGGGCTCGTTTTCGCAGGCGAGTTCGCGTTCTTTGCCCTGCCCAGCAATCCGGGCGTCCCGAGCGGGCGCTTCACGGTCGAAGGCTTGTTCGATCCGAGCTTGGGCTCGGTCGCAATCAAAGGCGTACGCTGGGTCGAGCAGCCGCCGAACTACGCCATGGTCGACGTCGTCGGCAGGCTGTCCAAGGACGGGCGGACAATCACCGGCAAGATCGTGTTCACCGGCTGCACGGAGTTCCACCTGACGCGCGAAGGCCAGGCTGCGAAGGGCAAAAGCCAACCCTGATGACGGGGGAGTGAGTGCCAGCCGGCCTGTAAGCCGGGTTCTGTAGGGCCGCGGGACGCGAGCCCCGCGACGCGACGGCCATTCATCTGGAGCGACGGTTGCCCGACGCTTCACGCGACCGACCCGGACGGCTGGCCTGGATCAAGCCGGGGCCTCTCCGTAGAGAGGCACCCGCGCCGTCCCTTCTTGGTCTTGCTCCCGGTGGGGTTTGCCGTGCCGTCCCCGTTGCCGGGTCCGCGGTGGGCTCTTACCCCACCCTTTCACCCTTACCCGCCTTCGCCTTTCGGCGTCTCCGTGCGGAGCGGCCCTTTAGGGGCCTTCCCGCCATAAGAAGGCGAGCGGTCTGCTTTCTGTGGCACTTTCCCTGGGGTCGCCCCCGCCGGGCGTTACCCGGCACCGTTCATCCATGGAGCCCGGACTTTCCTCCCCGCCCCTCTTGCGAGGAGCAAGGCGGCCGTCCGGCCGGCTGGCGGCGAAAGAGGTGGCACCCGCGGGAACGGAGGTCAAGGCCGGCGGCACATCTCTGCTTCCGGCGGCCCGAGCGCGGTCAATAATTCGCGGCGAAGACGAGGGTCGGCTTCTCCTGCCAAAGCTCGGGGTACATCGCCTGCATGTCCTCGATCTTGGGCTGGTCGAAATAGGCGAGGTATCCGGGATTCACCTTCTTCGTGTAGGCGTTGTCCTGGTGGTAGTCCTCGGCCCGGTAGAAGTTGGTGTAGGGGGTGACCTCGGTGACGATCTTCGCGGGGAACACGCCGGCCTTGTCGAGCTGGTCGACATAGGCCGAGGCCACCTTCTTCTGCTCGTCGTCCATGACGAACAGCGCCGAGCGGTAGCTCGGGCCGACATCGTTGCCCTGCCGGTTGAGGGTGGTCGGGTCGGTGACGACCGAGAAGAAGATCTGCAACAGCTTGCCGTAGGTCACGACGCTCGGATCGTAGGTCACCTTCACGGCCTCGGCGTGTCCGGTCGTCTCGGTGATCACGTCCATATAGCTCGGATCGGTCGTATGGCCGCCGGAATAGCCGGAAACGGCTTCCGTCACGCCCTTTACGTGCTGGAAGACGCCCTGCACGCCCCAGAAGCATCCGCCGGCGAAGACGGCCGTCTCGGTGCCCGCCGTTGCCGGCTCGTCGACGGCCGGCGGCGGGGTGGTCACCGGCAGCAGGCCTTCGGCGCCGGCTCGCGTGTGCAGCAGGCCGAACCCGGCCAGCAGGGCGAAGGCCAATGCGGCGGTTGTGACGGCAACCTTGGTGCGTTTCATGACAGTCCCTCTGGTCGTCCCGTGGGCATTCTTCTGCCCCTCCGATGGGGGCGATCATCGCACGGAGACGGGCTGCCTTGCGACAAGCGACACGCACACCGGACATCAAAGGGCCGCGAGGTTCTCTCGCGCACCCCTCCCGATCGTGTGTTTCGGTCTTGAGTCTCGCCGCGGCGGGCCCGCCGGATCCGCGCGCCCGAGGGGCCGGCTAGGTGGAGCGGGTCGTCTCGAAGAGGAACCAGATGCGCTGCTCCGCCTCGTCGATCCAGTTCTCGATCAGGCTGGCGCTGGCGACGTCGCCGTGCTCGTCGCACAGATCGTGCGTCTCGCGGAGGCGCGTCACGAGGTCGAGGTTATCGTCACGCAACTCGGCCACCATGTCGGCCGGCGCGACGTAATCGGCATCGTTGTCGAGCACCCGCTGGAGGCGGGCGATGTGGCCGGTGGAGCGGATCGTGGTGCCGCCCACCTTTCTCGCCCGCTCGGCGATCGCATCCGTCGTGGCGAGGATCTGCGCCGCCTGGTCGTCGAACAGGAGATGCAGGCTGCGGAAGTGCGGGCCGGAAACGTGCCAGTGGAAATTCTTCGTCTTCACGTAAAGCGCGAACATGTCGGCCAGCAGCACGGTGAGCGCGCCGGCGAGGTCGGCGGTCGCGTTCGCTCCCAGCCGGTTGGGCGTCTTCAGCGGAGCGGCCTGCCGCGGCCGGGCCTTCTTCACACTCTTCGTCGGTCTCTTGCTCATCGAATTCTTCTCCTCGCAGAAGCCACACGGGCGGCGCCGCGGCGCAGGTCCCTATTTAGGCCTCAACGGACGAACCTCCAATGCGGCTCCGGCGATCCCGGATAAACAGCGGCAAGGCCGTCGCCGCAACGCGGCACAGCTTGAGGCGCCGGGCCGGCTGTGGTTCTCATCCCACCGTCAGGCGCGAGGAAAATCGTGGCGAAAACGTCGAAGTGGGATTTCTGGATCGACCGGGGCGGCACCTTCACCGACGTGGTGGCGCGCGACCCCGACGGACGGCTGACGGCGATGAAGCTGCTCTCGGAAAACCCCGAGCGCCTATCGCGACGCGGCGGTCGAGGCGATCCGCCGGCTGCTCGGCGTCGCGCCGGACGCGGCGATCCCCTCCGAGCGGATCGGCGCGGTGAAGATGGGCACCACCGTCGCCACCAACGCGCTCTTGGAGCGCAAGGGCGAGCGCACGGCGCTTCTCATCACGCGCGGCTTCCGCGATGCGCTCCGCATCGGCTACCAGGCGCGGCCCGACATTTTTGCCAAGAAGATCGTGCTGCCGGAGCTGCTTTATCGACGCGTGGAGGAAGTGGACGAGCGCGTGCGCGCCGACGGCACGGTGGAGGCGGCGCCGGACGAGGCGGCAATCCGCGCCACGCTGCAGGCGCTGTTCGACGACGGCTACCGCTCGCTCGCCATCGTCTTCATGCACGCCTGGAAATATCCCGAGCACGAGGCGCGCGTTGCCGCGCTGGCGCGGGAGATGGGCTTTCCGCAGGTCTCCGTCAGCCACGAGGTGTCGCCGCTGGTGAAGCTCGTCGGGCGCGGCGACACCACGGTGGTCGACGCCTATCTCACGCCCATCCTGCGCCGCTATGTGGACCAGGTGGCGGACGATCTGGGGGCCGTGCCCGATCCTTCGAGGCTCGCCCGGCAAGCCGGGCTCGCACCTCAGGATGAGGAAAGTCTTGAGCACTCTGACCCCCCGGAGGGGAACGACTTCGCCGCTTCCCCTCACCCTCATCCTGAGGTGCGAGCGGAGCGAGCCTCGAAGGACGAGGGTGAGGCCCCCGACACCCCGCGCCTCATGTTCATGATGTCGTCCGGCGGGCTCACCGCCGCGCATCTCTTCCAGGGCAAGGACGCCATCCTCTCCGGCCCGGCGGGCGGCGTGGTGGGCGCCACGGAGACGGCGCGGATGGCCGGCTTCGATCACGTCATCGGCTTCGACATGGGCGGCACCTCGACCGACGTCTCGCACTATGCCGGCGAGCTGGAGCGCGCCTTCGAGACGGAGGTGGCGGGCGTGCGGATGCGTGCGCCGATGATGCGCATCCACACGGTGGCGGCGGGCGGCGGCTCCATCCTGCACTACGATTCCGGCCGCTTCGGCGTCGGACCGGATTCCGCCGGCGCCGATCCCGGTCCCGCCTGCTACCGCCGCGGCGGGCCGCTCACCGTCACCGACGCCAACGTCATGGTCGGCAAGCTGATGCCGGAGCATTTCCCGGCGATCTTCGGCCCGGACCAGGACGAGCGGCTCGACGCGGAGATCGTGCGGAAAAATTCGCGGCGCTGGCGGAGGAGATCGGCAAGGCGCCGGAAGAAGTCGCCGACGGCTTCCTCGCGGTGGCGGTGGAGAACATGGCGAACGCCATCAAGAAGATCTCCGTCGCGCGCGGCTACGATGTGACGCGCTACGCGCTCTCCTGCTTCGGCGGCGCCGGCGGCCAGCACGCCTGCATGATCGCCGACCGGCTCGGCATGGAGGTGGTGCACATCCACCCGCTGTCGGGCGTGCTCTCCGCCTACGGCATGGGGCTCGCCGACATCCGCGCCAACCGCAGCCGCGCCGTGGTGCTGCCGCTGGAGCCGCAATCCGAGGCGGAGCTTGAAGACGTCCGCGCCGCTCTGGAGAAGGAGGTTCGCGAGGAGCTTGCCGACGCAGGGCCTAGGCCGGTTCGGACATCGAGACCTTCTGCGCGCGTGCACGTGCGCTACGACGGCACCGACATGGCGCTGCCCGTGCCGCTTCGGCGACGCAGGCGCCATGCGCGCCGCCTTCGAGGCAGAGCACCGCGCGCGCTTCGGCTTCATCTACGACGACAAGCCGCTGGTCGCCGAGACGGTGGAGGTCGAGGGGCTCGGCGGCGGCGCCGATATCGAGGAGCCCGACCATCCGCTCACCCGGGCCGAGGCATCGCCCGCCAAGCGCACGCGCTTCTTCTCCGAGAGCGCGTGGCACGACGCCGGCGTCTACCCGCGCGACACGCTGAGGCCGGGCAACAAGGTCGCCGGCCCGGCCCTCATCATGGAGCCGCATCAGACCATCGTGGTGGAGCCCGGCTGGGCCGCGGAGGTGACCGCGAAGGACCACATCGTGCTCCGCCGCACCGCGGCGCGCCAAAGCGTCGCATGCCGATCGGCACGGATGCCGATCCGGTGATGCTGGAGGTCTTCAACAACCTCTTCATGTCGATCGCCGAGCAGATGGGCGTGACGCTGCAGAACACCGCCTATTCGGTGAACATCAAGGAGCGGCTCGATTTCTCCTGCGCGCTGTTCGACGAGACCGGCGCGCTGGTCGCCAATGCGCCGCACATGCCGGTGCATCTCGGCTCCATGGACCGCTCCGTCGACATCGTGCGGCGGCTCAACCCCGACATCGCACCGGGCGACGTCTATGCGCTCAACGCGCCCTACAACGGCGGCACGCATCTGCCCGACATCACGGTGGTCACGCCGGTGTTTGCGGAAGAGCCCTCTCCCCCCTTGCGGGGGAGAGCTGGAGAGGCGGGAAAGCCGCAGGCGACCACGTTCGATGAATCTCCGGCTCAGAGCCTGCCGCCTTCCCCCTCCCCTGGCCCCTCCCCGCAAGGGGGAGGGGGAAATCCTCTTCTGGGTGGCGTCGCGCGGCCATCACGCCGATGTCGGCGGCACGGCGCCCGGTTCCATGACGCCGCGCGCCAAGACGGTCGACGAGGAAGGCGTGCTGATCGACAATTTCAAGCTGGTCGAGCGCGGCCGCTTCCGCGAGGCGGAGCTGCACGAAGCTCCTCACCGATCACCCCTATCCCTGCCGCAACCCGACGCAGAACATCGCCGACCTCAAGGCGCAGATCGCTGCCAACGAGAAGGGCGTCGCCGAGATCCGCAAGATGGTGCGGCAGTTCGGGCTCGACGTCGTGCAACGCCTACATGAAGCACGTCCGCGACAACGCAGCGGAGAGCGTGCGCCAGGTGATCGAGCGGCTGACGGATTCGGCGTTCGAATATCCCACCGACCAGGGCACGACAATCAAGGTCAGGATCACCGTCGACAAGGCGAAGCGCACCGCCAAGGTCGACTTCACCGGCACCAGCGCCGCGCAGGAGAACAACTTCAATGCCCCTGCCCCGGTCACGCGCGCGGCGGTGCTCTATACCTTCCGCGTGATGGTGGAGAAGACGATCCCCATGAACGCCGGTTGCCTGGAGCCCATCGAGATCGCCATCCCGGAAGGCTCGATGCTTTCGCCGCAATATCCGCGCGCCGTCGTCGCCGGCAACGTGGAGACGAGCCAGCACGTGACGAACGCGCTGTTCGGCGCGCTCGGCGCGCTCGCCGCGGCGCAGGGCTCGATGAACAACCTCACCTTCGGCAACGACCGCTACCAGTACTACGAGACGATCTGCTCCGGCTCGCCGGCCGGCGTGCTGAACTCAGGCGAAGGCTTCGACGGCGCCGACGCCGTCCACACGCACATGACCAACTCGCGCCTCACCGACCCGGAGGTGCTGGAGATGCGCTTCCCGGTGCTCCTGGAGGATTTCCACGTCCGCCGCGGCGACGACGGAGAAGGGTCCGGAGGGCGCGGGAAATGGAGCGCGGGCAGCGGCACAGAGCGCACCATCCGTTTCCTGGAAAGGATGGACTGCGCCATCCTCTCCTCGCATCGCAAAGTGCGCCCGCATGGCCTCTTCGGCGGCCAGCCCGGCGCGCTTGGCGCCACCTTCGTCAGGCGGAACGATGGGCGTCTCGAAGAGCTGCAGGGCGCCGACCAGACGGTGCTGGACGCGGGCGAAGCGGTGATCGTCAGGACGCCGACCGGCGGCGGCTACGGAAAGGCGTGAAATCAGGGGCCACGGCTCGGCAGAACTTTGTTTGCAACTTCAGCGCTTCTTTTTTCAGGTCTAGCTGTGCTCGCACTGGTCGCAACAATGCCAAAGGCATGATTAAGGTCAGTAACCGTCTTGCGCGTTCCCCGTCGCGGAGTTCCACCACGGCTGAGCGGGCTATCGCGCAAAAAAAGCGAGCCGGTTGCCTCGGGAACGATCCCTTTCGCCTCTGCTATGCTAGAGCGAACGCGCGGCCCGTATTTCCCGGAGGTGCATCATGGCGTCGCTTCGCCTTTATTCGGGCCCGCTCTCCATGTTCGGCGCGAAAGCCGAGATCGCGCTGCGGGAGAAAGGCGTCGATTTCGAGCTGGTGATGGTGCCGTTCGTCAAAGGCGACCGCTACGATCCGAAGCATCCCGAGGTCGCGCGCATCAACCCCAAGGGCCAGGTGCCGGTGCTCGTCCACGGCGAGGTGGAGCTGTTCGATTCCACGCTGATCTTCGAATATCTCGAAGATGCGTTCCCGCAGCCGCCGCTTTGGCCCGAGAGCGCGGCGGCGCGGGCGGAGGCGCGGCTCCTGGAGCTGAAGGCCGACGAGGTCGTGTTCGCCAACATCGCGCGGCTTTTCGGCCTGGAGGAGACGCCCGACGATCCGGTCGCCGTCGCCGCGCGGGAAAAGGCGGCCAAGCACTACGCGGACATGGATGCCCACCTCGCGGCGCGCGACTATATTGCCGGCCCCTTCACTTATGCCGACATCGGCCTGTTCATGGCGCAGTTCTACGGCGAGCGGAAAGGCGCGCGGCTGACCGGCGCGACTCCCCGGCTTTTCGCCTGGCGAGCCCGCATGCTCGAGCGGCCACCCGTGCGCACCGTCATCGGGCGAATGGGCGCGTGGCTTGCGGCGGAGGACCGAGAGGTACCGGCCTATATCGCCGACGCCGTCGTGGACCATGTGAAGCCATGAGCGCGGCCATGGAACTCGCGCCGGCACGCGCTTATCTTAGAGACCGAAAAGAAGACAGGATCACCCATGACCCAGACGCCCGCACCCGCCTCCGGACCCGTTGTCTCCTCCTCCGGCTATGAGCTCGGCCCACTGCCTGCCGCCGAGATCGAGCGGCTCGCACAGAAGCTGACGCCGGAAGAGCGGCACGTGCTGTTCGACCACGGCACCGAGCGGCCCTTCTGCGGCGCGCTTCTCGATAACCACGAGGCCGGCGTCTATGCCTGCCGGCTCTGCGGCCTGCCGCTTTTCCAGTCGGGCGGAAAGTTCGAGTCCGGCACCGGCTGGCCGAGCTTCTACCAGCCGTTCGACAGGGACCACATCCGCGAGATCGTCGACCATTCGCACGGCATGACGCGCACCGAGATCCGCTGCGCCCGCTGCGACAGCCATCTGGGACACGTCTTCCCCGACGGCCCGCCGCCGACCGGGCAGCGCTACTGCATGAACTCCGTCGCCATGGAGTTTCAGAAAGACGAATGAGGCGCCGGCCCGTCTGGGCCGGGTCTCAACATGAGATCGGCGTCGGTCATATGGGTGCGCTGCTCTGGCTCGATGAGCAACCGTGCATAAGCGGCGGCGACAAGGCTTGCGACCAGCAGCACCACGAGCGGCACCATGGGATTGGCGAAATGCGCCGCTGTGCCGAGGATCGCGGAAAGAGCGATCGCCACCACCCCCGCTACGGTGTCGGACAGGGCCATCAGGCAGGGCCGCTCACGCGTCGACGTCATGTCGATGAAATAGAGGTAGAGACCGGTCCTCGCGCCCGCGATGCCAAACGCCGCCAGGAAAACGGCAATGGCATAGAGCTTCATATTCGCGATGAGCCCGGTGACATCGAGCACAATAGCCAACGCCGCGGCGACGGCGCCTATGCAGGCGGCGGAGACCGCCACGGCCCGGTGCGAGATGGCCGAGACCCGATGCCAAACAAGCGCCCCGACAGCAACACCCGCGCTGGCCGCAACGACGAGAGCCGTAAGCGCGTGCGCCGTGCCGGCGTGCTGGCCGGCTGCATGGATGGTGTAGAAAGGTAGGGTCAAGGTCACGGACATCAGCAGGAGGCGCGTGGTCAGATACCGGCGAAACCAGACGTAGCGCATGCCCGTGTCGAAGCCCTCTCTGAGCCGATCGCCGATCATCCTGAGGTGGCCGGCCAATCCGGGCATTTTGACCCCGTCACTCTCGCCGTCTTCTTCTTTCCCTTCGATCAGCCGAATGCCGATAATGATGATTGCGGCAGCGGTTATGGCACCGATACCGATCCAAAGAACCGTGACGTGCCGCTGCAATGGCAGCTCCGACGCGAGGAAGTCTTTTGTCGCTATGGCAGCGGCGGCCGCCAGCAGCCCGGCTATCGCCGTTTTGGTGAACGAAAGGCCCATGCGCCGCTCTGACGGAATGATGGCACCAAAGAGCTGGCCGTATCCAATCGAAGAAATGCCGGTGCAGAAGCCGAACACGACGGCGATGGCGATGAAAATGGCCGCGAGCCCCAATGGAGAGGCGCCCTCCGCAGCGACCGCGATGACGGCGAGCGCCGCCGCCGACAGCAGCGTGGGAACGGCCACCCATGTCTTGGCGGGCCTCTGCAGGAAGGGCGCTCCCAACAACTCGGCGACCAGACACGAGAGCTTGATGAAAGGCAGGATCAACGCAGCCACAAACACCGGCCCGCTGAGCGCCAGATAGAGAAATGGCAGCACAACCGCCGGATTGACCAGCTGGTTCCCCATCGACGATGCTACGCCGAAGGTCAGGAATAGCGAGAAATTCCGACGCTCCACCCTGTTGGTGGCCCCGCCGACCGCCACTGTTTCATCAATCATCCCGCCGCCATATCCGAACTGAGCTGCCAATTGTGCAGGAGCGCTGCCGCATGGCTCTGTTCTTTGCAAAGAACGGTAATTATTTTCTCAAAAGCGGCGGTTGTCCACGCCGGTGAAGCGGCAACCCTCCGGAGTGAGCCGCCCGACGGGCGAAGGGGCCGATCAGAAGAGCATGAGCGCCGGCGGGTGGCGGCGGTGGCGGTGGAAACTTCGTCGCCGGCTCCCCCGGGCGGAGCCTCAGGCCACCTTGTGGCGGGCCGCCTCGACCTCGCTCATCATGGCGTAGATCTGCGCCTTGGAGTGGCCGTCATGCTGGCGATCAAAGCGCTCCGCCAGTGCCGCCATCTCCCCCCAGAGATGTTCGAGCTCCTCATAGGCGCGCCTCTCCTCGGCGATCCTGGATTGCGCTGCGAGCCCGGCAAAATGAGCTGCCGCGCGGCGGCAGTTCGATGCGTTCGACATGGCATGCTCCACCGCTCCCCGATTGTCTGCCGCGACGATGCGCAAGGCTTGAGTCGAAACGACAACGAAGGAATGTCGCCCGCATGAGAATGTTGAGGCATTCGTAAGGCGGGCGGTCGAAGCGTCGCCACGACCGTGTGAGGTGACCCGCCGCCCCGCCGGGACTAAGGTGGCCAAATGCAGCGGCTGCAGGACCTCGCCGCCCTCGTCGCGCGGCTCATGCTCGCCCTCATCTTCGTGCTGGAGGGCGGCCTCAAGCTCGGCAACTATGCCGGCACCGTCGGCTACATGGAGGCCTACGGCGTCCCGGGCATCCTGCTGCCGCTCGTCATCCTCACCGAGCTCGGCGGCGGGCTCCTGGTGGCAGCGGGGCTCCTCACGCGGCTCGCCGCCGTGGCGCTTGCCGGCTTCTGCCTGCTCACCGCGCTCTTCTTCCACCACGCCGTCAGCGACGCGGACCAGTTCATCCATTTCTTCAAGAACGTAGCGATGGCCGGCGGCTTTCTCATGCTCGCCACCTTCGGGCCGGGCGCCTGGTCGCTCGACGCATGGCTGCGCCGGCGCTGAGACTGCGGCCGGAGCAACCTCAAGAAAAATCGCGAGCGGCTGGACCCCGGCCGGGTGTGGTCGGTATCATGGCCCTCGCGGAACCCGAGGGGGCTTTGATGATAAACCGAACGGCGGGATACGCGGCGCTGTTCGCTGCCTTGATGCTCACCGCCTGCCAGACCTACCAGGTGGCGCAGCCGCAACGAACGGCGATGGACGGGCGCTGGGCCTCCACCGACGGCGTCTTCGTCGCCGAATTCGATCGCGGCAGCTTCACGTCGCGCTTCGTCCAGACCGGCGAAGTGCTTGCGCAGGGCACCTATTCCGTTTCCGGAAGCGCCGTCAGCCTGCGCTGGCTCTCTGTTCAGGCACAGGCTCAGCGCTCCGCCTCCTGCACCTTCACCACCGCCTCGACCGTGCAATGCCAGCAGGACGGCGGCGGTGCTTTCGAGCTGCAGCGCACCGGCTGACGCTGAGCCGCACGGGCCCTGAGCCGAGCCGGCCGCAACTTGCGGCTCGAATTTGTGCCATTTCCGGACAGCTTCGTTAGCGGCACCGTCTCCCGCAACCCGCGTTCTGCTGCCCGTTTGTGCCTCGCGACGACTCCGACCCTACATGCGGCAGGGAACAGGAGCGGAATATCTGCCGGTTCGCTGATTCGTCGCCGTTTCGTTCGTGCCCTGATCTTTAGATGAAGATCGGCGGCCGCAATCGCACCGGCGCCATTTGCATCTGCGAAACCATAACGCCCCACCCGGCTTCACCTCCGTCTTCTGTGGCCGGCGGGACGCAGTGTTGCCGTCCAACAACAGGCGGCGTCGAAAACACTTCTGAAACAGGATGATGCAGCGACTCCCGTGCGGTTGTGATGTAGAAGAATGTCCAACGCGGCGCCATTCGAGGCGCGCGGGATTGAACCATCTTCGACTTGATCCGATCGGGGGGCGATCGGAGGGGCGGCCCGAGCCGCCCCTTCTTTTTTCTGCCTCCGCGCGTGCACTTTTTCCTTTTGGTGCCCTCAACATGGCGCGCCCCGTCGACACGGTAAACGCTCCGTAACCATCCGTTCGAAAAAGCAGGGACTTGCGCGAATTCCTCTTGCGCATGACGCGCGAAGCGCATAGATGCCGGCTTGCCCAAATTCGCACGTGCCTGTGGTCGCCGGGCAGACAAATCGGCGGCTTAAAGCAACGACGGTGGCGGGCTTTTTTGGTCTCTGCCGGCCCTCCAAAGGTCGGCGACACTGAAGAGGCACACACTCTCATTGCCGGCGTGCGGATCGGGTTTCCCGTTCCAATCGAAGGTTCGTCTGCGGACTTGAAGCCCGCATCGAACCATTCGGCGCGACCACCCGGCTCTTGCCGGTTGGGGGGATCCAGCGGCAGCGGCGCGTTTCCAACGCGGGTCGGTCGCCGACGCAGGACTCCCGGGCTGAAACGCTTGGATACGGGAGACTACCCGATGATGACCGACCGCATCCGCTCGTTCCTCAACGAGCGACGACCCGAGGGCCCCTGCCTCGTCGTCGACCTTGACGTCGTGCGCGAAAACTACCGCTCCTTCACGCGCGCTTTGCCGGACAGCCGCATCTTCTACGCGGTGAAGGCCAATCCGGCGCCGGAAATCCTCAACCTCCTCGCTTCGCTCGGCTCCTCCTTCGACGCCGCCTCGGTGCCGGAGATCGAGATGGCGCTCGCCACCGGCGCCACGCCGGATCGCATCTCCTACGGCAACACCATCAAGAAAGAGCGCGACATCGCCCGCGCCTTCGAGCTTGGCGTCCGCCTCTTCGCGGTCGACTGCGTCGAGGAGGTCGAGAAGATCGCCCGCGTCGCCCCAGGCGCCCGCGTCTTCTGCCGCATCCTCACCGACGGCGCCGGCGCCGAATGGCCGCTCAGCCGCAAGTTCGGCTGCGTCGCCGACGAGGCGGTCGACGTGCTCGCGCATGCCCGCGCGGCCTCGGCCTCCTGCCCTACGGCGTCTCCTTCCATGTCGGCTCGCAGCAGACCGACATCGACGCGTGGGACCGCGCGCTTGCCGACGCGGCCATGGTGTTCCGCGCCTGCTCCGACCGCGGCATGCAGCTCGCCATGGTCAATCTCGGCGGCGGCTTCCCCACCCGCTACCTCAAGGACGTGCCGGCGGCGCGAGGAATACGGCCAGGCCATCTTCCAGGGCCTTCGCCGGCATTTCGGCAACCGCATCCCCGAGACCATCATCGAGCCCGGCCGGGGTATGGTGGGCGACGCCGGCGTGCTGAAGGCGGAGGTCGTGCTCGTCTCGAAGAAATCGCGCGCCGACACGGTTCGCTGGGTCTATCTCGACGTCGGCAAGTTCGGCGGCCTCGCCGAGACCATGGACGAGGCGATCCGCTACCCGATCGTCACGCCGCGCCACGGGGATACCGGACCGTGCGTGGTCGCCGGCCCGACCTGCGATTCCGCCGACGTGCTCTACGAGAAGCTCCCATACGAGCTGCCGCTCACGCTCACCGTCGGCGACGAGGTGCTCATCGAGGGCACCGGCGCCTACACGACGACCTACTCGGCGGTCGCCTTCAACGGATTCGCACCGCTCCAATCCTACGTGATCTGAACGGCAGCCAACCGGCCTCCATTGCAACCTTGGCCTGGGCCGCGTAGAAAGGTCAGCAACGCTGACCCAATAACAAACGCGGCCCATGAGCCTCGAGCCTCTCATCGCCTTCACGGTGTTTGCGATCGTGACCACGGTCACGCCGGGGCCGAACAATGTCATGCTGACGGCGACTGGCGCGAATGTCGGGATTCGCCGCGGGCTGCCGCATCTCTTCGGCGTCGCCTTCGGCTTCGCGTTCATGCTCGGGCTGCTGACCGTCACCATCGGGACGGCGCTGACCGACAGCCCGCGCCTGCTGCTTGCGCTCCGCATCGCCGGTGTTGGGGTTCTCCTGTGGCTCGCCTGGAAGATCGCCACCGCCGACCGCACGAAGAGCAAGGCCGGCGAGCGGCCTGTCGGCTTCTTCGACGCCGTGCTGTTCCAATGGGTGAATCCGAAGGCCTGGCTCATCTGCGCCGGAGCGGTGAGCTTCATTCAGATCGACGGGCCGCCGCCGATCGTGCAGGCGGCCCTGTTCGGGCTGATCGAAGTGGTCTTCGGCGCGCCCTGCATGCTTCTGTGGCTCGGCTTCGGGGCGGCCATGCAGCGCTTTCTGCGGAGCGACCGCGCGCTCCGCACCTTCAATATCGCAATGGGCGCGCTGCTTGCAGCAACCGTGCTCCTGCTGATTTAGGCAGGGAACAAAATGCCCGCCTCCGACGAGTCGGCGTCCTCCTCCCTTCGCTTGGCGAGCGGCCTAATGCAGGTGCCTCAGTTTGTCGGGGTTTCTCACCACATAGATTGCGGCAACCTTTCCATCCTCGATTTCGAGCGCGGTCGTCTGAAACTCGCCGTCGGCCTCGAGCGTTATGAAACCGGGTAGCCCGTTGACGAAACCGGCACGGATGAGTTTCGAGCTCCTGTGCTTGAAAAGGACCGCCAGTTTTTCGTGCGCTTCCATGACGGCAGCGAATCCGACGATCGGCTTCAGGACCGCCGGACGTTTGCCGCCGCCGTCCGTATGCGCACTGACATCGGTCGCCAGCATCTTGGCAAGCGCCTCCATGTCGCCACCGCGTGACGCGGTGAAGAAGGCATTCGCGATCTCGAGGCCATGCTGCTTCTCCACCTGGAAGCGCGGCCGCGCCTCACGGACATGGCTGCGTGCCCGGGCGGCAAGCTGGCGGCAGGCGGCCGGGTCGCGCTGGATCGTCGTTGCCACTTCCTCGAATTCCAGCCCGAACACGTCGTGCAGCAGGAAAGCCGCCCGCTCGAGCGGAGAGAGACGCTCCAGCGCCAGCATCAGCGGCAGCGTGACGTCCTCCTCTTCCTCCTCCTCGACGACGGGATCAGGAAGCCACGGACCGATATAGGTCTCGCGCTGGCGCCGCGCAGACTTGAGCTGATCGAGGCAGAGGCGCGTGACCGTGCGGCGCAGGAACGCCTCCGGTTCACGCACCTCGCTGCGCTCGGCCCCCATCCAGCGGATGAAGGCCTCCTGCAGAACGTCCTCGGCGTCGGCCACGGAGCCGAGCATGCGGTAAGCCACCCGCATGAGCTTCGGACGCAGCGGGTCGAAGCTCGCCGCTGCGTCCTCGTGCCCGGCTCCAGCCATCAGGCGGCGACCGCCGCCGCGGTTGCCTTGACGGCCGCCGGATCGGCAAATGACGCCGAAGCCGACGGCGATGCGGTTCCACCCGTTGATGATGTTGATCATCAAGGTGAGCTTGACCCGCTCCTCCTCGGTGAAATGAGCCGTCAGGTCTTCATACGCACCCTCAAGCTCGTGTCCTTCGGAGAGCCGGGTGAGCGCATCGGTCCAGCCGAGCGCGGCGCGTTCGCGATCCGTGTAGCACGGGGCCTCACGCCAGGCCGACAAGAGGTAGATGCGCTGCTCGGCCTCACCCTTCTCGCGCGCCTGCACGGTATGCAGATTGATGCAGTTGGCGCAGCCGTTGATCTGGGAGGCGCGGATCTCAACGAGAGCAACGAGGGTCGGCTCAAGGCTCGAAGCGATCGTCATCGATGTGCGCAGCCACGCCTTCATCAGGTCCGGGGCCGCGGCCATGGGGTCGAGTCTGGCTGTCATGATTCTCTTCCTTCTGCTGGTTCCGACAGCATGACGAGCCAGCATCTGCGCGTGTGACATCCGCGTCTGAAATTTCTGCTTCACCCCAGGACCAATACGTCGGCGGAAGAAATCCCGAGCCGTTCGGCCTTTCACTTCACCTCGCGTTCTCCGCGAAGCTGCGGCCCGTAACCGGCAATCCCGCGGCCAGCAGATTGGGGTCCTGCAACAGATAAAACTCCGGCACGGGCGTTGGGTCCGTGATTGTCAGCCGGAAGCGCACCGCCTCGTCCGGGTCGACCGAGCCGCCCTGGAAGGTGATGCGGTCGTATGGCTCGAACCGCCTGTTGTTAAGGGTGAACTTGTCGGACTGCACGTCGCGTGTCCTGCGCGGCGAACTGCTTGAAGGAAAGGCCGTCGCTGTAGACGCTCGGCTTGTGCAGGATCTCCTGCAGCTCGACTTCGAACCCGGCCCAGACGCGCCGGGAGCGGTTGAAGACTTTCTTCACGAGCGTCAGCTGCATCTGCCCCGGCCGGGTGTCGTGCCGCCGGATCACCAGGATGATCGGGTCGATGCTCGGAAGCTCCTCCACCAGCACGACAGGGTCGTCGAACGTGCCGATCCCCGAGGCGGAAAGAAGCCGGAAGCCGCCCAGCTCGTCACTGAAGGAGTAGCCGCCGGCAAAGAACTCCGCCGCCGACGCGCTCGCCGCCAAGCCGACCACCGCAAGTCCCACTACCGCCGCGCGCATTGCGGCGAGCGCCTGGGCATGCGCAACTTTTGTACGCCGGGGCATTCCTCACCTCTTGCGCACCGTGCCCGAGATTCGATCGGAAGGGAAACGTCTCTAGTCCGCCATCGTCTCGATCGCCGCGAACGCTTCCGGTCCCTTCTCGTCCTCGAAGGGTGTCGCGACCTCCACGAAGGTGTCGGGATAGAAGCCGTTGAAGTGGGTGCGCAGCCCGAGACTGTAGGCCCCGATGTGTCCGATCTCCACCCAGTCGCCGGTGTCGGCGGTCTCCGGTAGCCAGAACGGGCGCGACAGGATGTCGACGGAATCGCAGGTCGCGCCGCACACCTTGAACGGCACCAGCTTCTCCAGGCTGCCGGTGCGGCGCTTGCGCGCCGGATCGAGAATGAGGCGGGCCGGCAGCGTGATCTTGCCGGTCCACGAATCCGAAAGCGAGCCCCAGATCCCGTCGTTGATGTAGAGCCGCCTCCCCTTCTTCAGGAGCACCCGCACGATGACCGACAGCGAGCGGGCGACGATCACCCGGCCCGGCTCGGCGATCAGCGGCAGGTCGGAAAAGCCCCATTCCGCGATTTCGCGGCGGACCGAGGCCATCAGGTCCGGCAGGTCCGGCATCTCCGCCGACTTGCGGCGCGGGTCGCTGCCGTACTCGGCGGGGAAGCCGCCGCCGACGTCGAGCCCGACCAGCGGCACGCCGGCGCGGCTCCTCACCCAATCCGCCGAGGCGAGCGCGCGCTCATAGACCTTGGGGTCGCTGATCTGGCTGCCGACGTGGAAGGCCATGCCGACGCGGAAGCCCAGCCGGGCGATGCGCTGCAACAGCTCCACCGCATGCGCCGGGGCCGCGCCGAACTTCTTCGACAGGTCGTAGGCCGCGGAGCCGCGCGTCTGAAGCCGCACGAACAGCGTAATCGCCGCCGGATCGAGATCGAGCGCGCGCACGATCCTAAGAATCTTGGCGATCTCGTCCTCGTGGTCGAGCGACATGGTCCGGATGCCGTAATGCTCGAGCGCCAGACGTATGTCCGACTGCGCCTTGACCGGATGCATGTAGAGCATCTCCGCGTCCGGCGAGACGGCGCGCACGGAGGCGAATTCGCCGGGGCTCGCTACGTCGAAGGCGCGAATGCCGGCTTCCGCCAGCGTCTTCAGCACGAAATGCTCGCCGTTGGTCTTCACCGCATAGGCGGTCTTGCCGGGGAACGCCGCCATGAAGGCGCACGCGTCGGCGCGCAGCACGCCCGGCCTGAAGCAATAGACCGGCGCGTCGGGGCGCAGCGCCAGCGCTACGTCATGCCCTGTTTCGAACGTATCGATTGGAGCCTCCTCGGTCGGAAAACGGCGTCAGCCGGGCATATCTGGTGTCGGATCGGAAGCGGCAACTCGACTCGCGCCGCTTGTAGGCGAGTCGCCTTAAGTTAGCCCAGAACTGATCCTCAAATTCTCGTTCTACGTGTCATGCAACGCAACCAAGAGGCACGACGGGAGGAGGAAAAATGAGGAAATCTCTGTCTGCTTCGGCATCAGCAGGCGCCATCGCCATCATGTGCGCGTCGGGGGCGTTTGCACGGTCGGACAATCTCAACAAGCTCGGCAACATGCAGTCGACCGGAACGGGCTCCGCGGCTTTCGAGCCGGTCGCGCAGAATGGCGAATATGCTGATCAGCTGACGAAAAATCTGGAAAATATCAAGCTGCCCAGCGGCTTCCACATCGAGCTTTACGCGGTCGTGCCCGACGCACGGCACATCGCCGTTGGTCCGCAGGGCATCGTCACCTTCGTCGGCACACGCAAGGAGCAGGTCTGGGCCGTGACCGACCGCAACAAGGATCGCGTCGCGGACGAGGTGAAGCGCTTCGCGCCTTCGATTCAGTTCGCGATTCCGAACGGCGTGTGCTTCTCCAAGGACGGCTTCCTCTACATCGCCGAGCAGAACCGCGTCATGGTCTTCCCGGCTGCGGAATTCTTCTACGAGAGCCCGGACGTGGCGATCGGGCCGGTGGTGCCGCAAGGCGAGCTAATCCCACCCGACGAGGAATCGTTCAATCATACGGCGCGGGTTTGCGACGTCGGTCCCGACAACAAGCTGTACATTACCATCGGTCAGCCGTTCAACGTTCCGCCCCCGGAGAAGATGGACAAGTACAATCAGTGGGGCATTGGCGGCGTCATCCGCATGGACCGCGACGGCAAGAATCGCGAGGTCTACGCGCGCGGCATCCGCAACTCCGTCGGCATGGATTTCGACCCGGCGACGGGTGATCTCTGGTTCACCGACAACCAGGTCGACGGCATGGGCGACGACAAGCCGGCGGGCGAGTTGAACCACGCCACCGCTCCCGGCCAGAACTTCGGCTTCCCGTGGTTCGGCGGCGGGTCCACCCGCACCAACGAATACATGGACTCCGAGCCGCCCGCGGATGCTGTGCCGCCGGTCGTGGAGTTTACCGCGCATGCCGCCGATCTCGGCATGATGTTCTACTCGGGCAAACAGTTCCCGGAGAAATATCGCGGCGGCATCTTCTCGGCGCAGCATGGATCCTGGAACCGTACCGTGCCGGTCGGCGCACGCGTGATGTTCACCACCGTCAACGAAGACGGGACGGCCACCACAGAGCCGTTCGCCGAAGGCTGGCTCACCGACTCCGGAGAATATCTCGGGCGCCCGGTGGATATCGCGCAGCTTCCGGACGGCTCGATTCTCGTCTCGGACGATCTCGCCGGTGCGCTCTACCGCATCTCCTATGGCATGTGAGCGAAACCCTGCCGCGGCGCCACCGCGCCGCGGTTTCTCACGCGGAATGGAGTTGCATCCCGATGTGGCCGAGCACGTTTGCTGTCATACTCCTCGCTCTAGGAATGACCTTGGCGCCCAGGGCCGCCCTCGCCGCCGATGCGGCAGCGGGGAAGCAGAAGGTGCAAACGACATGCGCCGTCTGTCACGGTCTCGACGGGATCGCGAAGGTCCCCGACGCGCCGAACCTGGCGGGCGAGAGCGCCATCTACATCATCAAGCAGCTCAAAGCCTTCAGGAGCGGCGAGCGGCAGCACGAGCAGATGTCGATCATCGCGCAGGGGCTGAGCGACGACGACATCGCCAATCTCGCGGCATGGTTCTCAAGCCTTAAAGTCACAGTGGAGATGCCGGAATAGCCGCCGGGTCAGTCCAGCTGTGCTCCGCCCGCGGCGTCAGGGCGACCCACTACATCTTCCCCCGAACAGCATCAAAAACAGCCAGATATGGCCTGTGGATGAATAAGGTTTGTCTGGTATACCACGGTTAACGAATTGACGCATTTCGCTAAAATTCAAATTGAGCTGTGTTGATGCCTTGCGCCTTGTGCGGCGCACCACACATTTCCAGTTCTGCAGGACCCGCTTTCGGGGTATTGTGTGAGCATGAAGCAGAGGGAGGCCACCCCGATGACCTTCATGAAGCCTCTGAATCTTATTGCAGTGTGTGCCGCGTTTCTGTTCCTCGGGGCCATCGTCTTCGGACTGCTCTGAGTGGCGTATCGGCAAAAAGTTTTCCGCCGGCAGCTCGGGCTGCCGGCGGTTTCTTTTCTAACCCATTGATCGCGATCGATCCCCTTACGCCGCGTGGGCGGCGTTTTCCTCGTCTTCCGCGATTCCGCACACCCGGCAGATCGCTTCCGCAAGCTCGGCGCGGTTCAGCGTGTAGATGTGGAAGGCTTCCACGCCGCGCGCCATGAGGTCGGACACCTGCTCTGCCGCCACCTCCGCCGCCACCAGCGCATGCGTCTCCGAGCCCGGGTCGAGGTCGGCGAAGCGCTCGGCAAGTCGCGGTGGGATGCTCGCCCCGCAGCGGTTGGCGAAGCTGCACACCGAGGGGAAGCGGTGGATGGGCATGATGCCGGGCACGACCGGGATGGAGATGCCGGCGCGCCGCACGCGCTCCAGGTACGCCTCGTAGAGATCGTTGTCGAAGAAGAACTGCGTGATGGCGCGGTCGGCGCCGGCGTCGACCTTGCGCTTCAAGGTGTCGATCTCGCTCTGCCAGTCCGGGCTTTCCGGGTGGCGCTCGGGATAGGCCGAGACGGACACCTCTGTGGCACCCGCGTGCTTCAGCGCGCGCACGAGATCGGCCGTGTCCTGGTAGCCGGAAGGATGCGGTGCGTAACGTTCCGAGAGGCCGCCGGGCGGATCGCCTCGCAGCGCCACGAAGTGCTTGACCCCTTGCTTTCGGAACCACCCGATCATGTGAGCCAGTGCTGCGCGGCCGGCGCCGGCGCAGGTGATGTGCGCAGCGGTTGCGAGCTTCCGGTCGAGCATCAGCCGCACGGAGCTGCACGACCTGATCTGGTCGCTGCCGCCGGCGCCATAGGTGACGGAAATGTAGGGCGGCCGGAAACGGGCGAGCCGCGTCACCGTGTCGGCAAGCATAGTGGCCTGCGCGTCATTTTTCGGCGGGAAGAACTCGAAAGAGATGGCCGGCCGCGCGGTCACGCCGCCGCTTCCATAGGCATGACTGGCGATCATAGCTGTGCTTCCTTCCGGCCCGAGCCGGCGGTGCGCCGGTCGAGCGCCGACCAGACCGTGACGGTGAGCCCGCCCGACCCCTTCGCTGGCGCCAGATCCTCTGCCGCATCGAGCCTCAGCCCCGCGGCCGCGATCCACTGCTTCATCTGGTTCTGGCCGAAGCCGAGCCTGCGATGCGCGTGGCTCTCGCGCAGATATTCCAATTCGTGCGGCGCGAAGTCGATGATGAGCAACCGCCCTCCCCGCGCCAGCGTGCCGGCCGCTTCGGCGAGCGCACGATCGGGCTCGTCAAGGAAGTGCAGCACCTGATGGATGACGACGAGGTCGAAGCTGTCGCGCAGCACCGGCAGGTTCATCACGTCCCCGAGCCTGACGCGCGCATGCTCGATGCCGGTGCGATCCAGATTGGCGCGCGCCACCGCCAGCATGGCCGGCGATAGGTCGATGCCGACGGCGCGCTCGTAACGGTCGCCGAACAGCTCCAGCATGCGGCCGGTGCCGGTGCCGATGTCGAGCATGGCGCGGAACGGCCCCAGCCCGGCGTGCTGGAGGATTGCCGTCTCCACCTCGCGCTCCGGTACGTGCAGCGAGCGGATCGCATCCCACTGGCCGGCGTGCTCCGCGAAATAGGCCTCCGCCGCCTCCTGGTTCCGCTGCTTCAGCACCGTCAGCCGCTCGCTGTCGCGCAAGAGCCGCGCGTCGGTCTCGTCCAGCCCGCGCAGAATGCCGAGTGCCACCTCGCGCCCGGCATCGTCCGCCAGGCGGTAATAGACCCACGAGCCTTCCGGCGATCGTGCCACCAGGCCGGCTTCCGTCAGCACCTTGAGATGGCGGGAAATGCGCGGCTGCGACTGGCCGAGAATCTCGGTAAGCTCCTTCACCGTGCGCTCGCCGCGCTGCAACAGCGCCAGCAGCCGGACGCGGGTCTCGTCGCCGGCGGCCTTCATCTGATGCACCAGGAGGTCGATCGACGAGCCCACGCGCGTCTCCTGCAAAGGATATGCGCATATCTTTATATCGTTACCGCGTCAGGTCAAGCGGCTTCGGAACCGGCTGTCGTGAAGGCTAAAGACAGGCGTGGCGCGCGCAGGTATCGTTCATCGCAGGAACAACAGCGTTGCGGTGGCCTCTGGCGCTGAAAGGCAGCACCGAACAATCCGCCTGACACACGAGCCTGCCGCAATGACTGCAATGCACAGCCACACGAGCGAACCAAGCTATCGCTGGGTGATCGTCTTCGCCGCCGCGGCAATGCTCGCGGTCGCAATGGGCCAGCTTGTGAACGGCCTCTCCGCGTTCTTCATCCCGCTGGAGCAGGAATTCGGCTGGCAGCGCGGCTCGATAGCTTTCATCAATACCGCCGGTCTTCTCGGGCTGGCATTCGGCGGCATCGCGATGGGCTTAATCGCCGACCGCGCCAATATCCGCACTGTCTGTCTCTTCGGCGCCATTGTCCTTGGCCTGTGCGTCCTCGCCGCGTCACGGGCTGAGCATCTGTGGCAGCTCTACGCGTTGTTCTTTGTCGCGGGGGCTTTCGGCGGTGGCTCCCTCTTCGCGCCGCTCATCGCCCTTGTCGGAAACTGGTTCCGGACCGGCGCGGGACTGGCCATCGGCATCGCTTCGGCCGGCCAGGCGGTGGGACAGGGCGGCGTGCCCTTCGGCACGGCCTTCCTGATCGAATGGCTAGGCTGGCGAGGCGCGTTCGCGGCGCTCGGCATCGTCACGCTCGGCACGTTGGTGACGCTGGCACTGCTGTTGCGAGAGCCCCCAAAACAACCCGCGACGACCGCCACGAGCAACGGCGACGAAGCGCCCCTCCCCGTGGTCGTTGTCGTGGTGTGGCTCAGCGCCGCCGTGCTCATGTGCTGCACATGCATGTCGGTTCCGTTGATGCATCTGATGCCGCTCATTCAGGGCCGCGGCATTTCGGCCCCCGAGGCGGGCGGCGTTCTCTTTGTCATGCTGCTCGCCGCCATCGTGGGCCGCGTCGCATTCGGCAAGCTGGCCGACATGATCGGCTCCCTTCCTGCCTACCTAGCGGCGTCCTTGTGGCAGACGTCGCTGGTCTTCCTGTTCACCCAGATCGCCAGCCTGGACACATTCTACGCCTTCGCCCCGATCTACGGCTTCGGCTATGCGGGCGTGATGACCACGGTGCTGATCACCATACGTGCGCTGACGCCGGCCGAGAACCGGGGCGGCGCGACGGGCATCATCCTGGCGTTCAGCTGGCTCGGGCATGGCCTCGGCGGTTATCAGGGCGGGCTTTGCTTCGACCTCACCGGCACCTACACGGTCAGCTTCGCCAACGCGGCCCTTGCCGGAATCGTCAACCTCATCATCGTGGGATCGCTCTTCCTCACCGTCAGAAAGCGCATCACGACTCCGACGCCGGCGATGCGCTAGGATCGGCAACCCGAACAGCGACGAGCAACACGCATCATGAACGAAAGCATCCGGCCCGGCGAGATCCGCTCGCCCGTCGACCCGGCTGCCGGTCCC
The DNA here is from genome assembly GCA_963801225.1 of uncultured Alphaproteobacteria bacterium. Taxonomy (GTDB): domain Bacteria; phylum Pseudomonadota; class Alphaproteobacteria; order Rhizobiales; family Afifellaceae; genus DASWJZ01. Next base: position 9,592 of record CAWDED010000011.1, on the reverse strand, counting down.
GCAGACGCCGGCCTCGTCTTCATCGGCTGGGCGCATACGCCGTGGACCGACCGCAAGGACATGCCGCACAACCTTCGCCAGGCGCGTGAGCGCGGCGGCGGCGGGCGTATCGAGATCGCCCCGCCCTGGCGTCTCGGCCTCAAGGACCTTTCGGCCGGCAGCGCCGTCATCCTGCTCACCTGGTTCGACCGCGCACGTCGCGACCTCGTCGTTCAGTCGCCGCGTCACAGCGACAGGACGACGGGCGTGTTCGCGCTCCGCTCGCCCGTCAGGCCCAACCCGATCGGGCTGCACATCGTGCGGCTCCTGGCGTGCAACGCGGAGAGCGGCGTCCTCACCGTTGACGCGCTCGACTGCCTCGACGGCACGCCCGTGCTCGACATCAAGCCGTGGCTCTCGGGGGTCGATCTGCCGCCAGAAGATGAGGCCTAGTATTGCGGACGCCAAGACCAGCGAGAGCCCTTCCCCGCTGGCTACAACCAGCGTTGCAGCCAGCGTGTCGCGCGACAGTGGCTGGCTTTACATTTCTCAATTTCGTTTCAATCGGTTATGCTGAGCGAGTCGGCTCAGACGATCGACTTTACACGGTGCGTTTTGACTGAGGCTGGCCATCTGACCGCGCCGTTTACTATCCACTAGCCGCAAGATCGACAGGCGCGCGACTGGGCGTAGAATAACAATGAACCAGACAAAGCCATGAATGCTGAACATGCGGAGGGGCTCTTTGACATCGATGGACACGTACTCTGACACCGACCCCGGTAATATTGACGCGATCCATCAGCTCCAAGACGACTTGCAGCGCGTCGGCGAAGATCCCGCGCGCTTTCCTCGCACCAGCAAGCTGATCTCGGCCGGGCCCCCGCAGCAGGCGAAAAAGATCGTCGAGGAGGCCGCCGAGCTCGCCATCGAGGCGATGCGCGACAATCGCGACGCGGCGATCATGGAAGCCGCCGACCTCGTCTACAACCTCGTGGTCCTTTTGGAGGGCATGGACATCCGCTTCGACGAAGTCTGCGAAGAGCTGCAGCGCCGCCGCGCGATCTTCGGCATCGCGGCGAAGCAGAACAAGAACGGCAACGGCCCGGTCGATCCCAAGGATCCGTAGGCGGCTCGCCCCGGCGTGGCCGCTAAGAGGCGGCACCTCTCCCGCAGTTTGCTCTCGACCCCCTGTCGTGCGGGATGATACCACGAACGGCAAAGGCCCGGCCGTTTCGGGCCGAAGCAAACGGGGTAGGATCATGAGAAAACTCGCCTTTGCCATCCTCGCGGCGGCCGCCGTGAGCACCGCCTCCGGCGCGGCTGCCGAGCCGAAGAAAGTGGCCATCACCGCTATCGTGGAGCACCCGGCGCTCGACGCCGTGCGCGACGGTGTCAAGAAGGGGCTTGCCGACCTCGGCTACACCGAGGGCACCGACGTGACCTTCACCTACGAGACCGCGCAGGGCAACCCGGCGACGGCCGCGCAGATCGCCCGCCAGTTCGTCGGCGACGCGCCCGACGTCATCGTGGCCATCTCCACGCCGTCGGCCCAGGCCGTGGCGGCGGCCACCACCGACATCCCGCTGGTCTTCTCCGCCGTCACCGATCCGCTCGCGGCGGGACTGGTGGAGTCGATCGACAAGCCCGGCAAGAACGTCACCGGCGTCTCCGACATGGCACCGATCAGCGACCACGTCGCGCTCATCAAGGAGATCACGCCCAACGTCGAGCGGCTCGGCGTGCTCTATAATCCGGGCGAGGCCAATTCCGTGTCGTCCGTCGCGACGCTTCGCGAGGAAGCCAACAAGAAGGGCATCGTCGTCGTCGCCGGCGCGGCAACGAAGTCCGCCGACGTGCAACAGGCAGCGCTCTCGCTCGTCGGCAAGGTCGACGCCATCTACGTGCCGACCGACAACACCATCGTCTCGGCGCTGGAATCAGCTGTGGGCGTCGCCAACGAGGCGAAGCTGCCGCTCTACGCCGCCGATACCGACAGCGTCGCGCGCGGCGCGCTGGCCGCCGTCGGCTTCAACTATTTCGATGTCGGCGTGCAGACGGCGGCGCTCGTCGATCGGGTGCTCAAGGGCACCGATCCGGGAACGATCGCGGTCGTGTTCGCCACAGGCACCGACCTGCAGGTGAACAAGGCGACCGCGGACGACGATCGGCGTGACGCTGCCGCAGGCCGTGCTCGACCGCGCCGCCAAGGTGATCGAGTAGTGCGGGTGAGAGGAAGCGCTGCTTCGTCGTCGGGCTAGACGGCCGCTCATGTCGGCTTTCGCCTTCTTCGGCGCGATCGAGCTCGGGCTGGTCTATGCCTTCGTGGCGATCGGCGTCTTCCTCTCCTTCCGCGTTCTCAACTTTCCCGACCTGACGGTCGACGGCTCCTTCCCGCTCGGCGCGGCGGTCGCGGCGGTGATGATCGTCGGCGGCTGGAACCCGTGGCTGGCGATGGCCTGCGCCTGTCTCGCCGGCGCGCTCGCCGGCTTCGTCACCGCCTTCGTCAGCGTGCGCTTCAACATCCTGCACCTGCTGGCGTCCATCCTGACGATGATCGCGCTGTTCTCGGTCAATCTGAGGATCATGGGCCGCCCGAACATTGCGGTGCTCAATCAGCAGACCGTGCTCACGCCGTTCCTCGATCTCGGGCTGCGGGCCTACCTCGTTCGCCCGCTCTTCCTGCTCGTCGTCGTGGCGATCGTCGGAGGGCTGCTGGCGCTGTTCCTGCGCACCGATCTGGGGCTTGCCATGCGCGCCACCGGCGCCAACCAGCGCATGGCGCGAGCGCAGGGCGTGCGCGTGGGCCCGCAGATCATGGCCGGTGTGGCGCTCTCGAACGCGCTGGTGGCGCTGGCCGGCGCGTTCTTCGCCCAGACCAACGGCTTCGCCGACGTGACCTCCGGCGTCGGCACGATCGTCGTGGGGCTTGCCGCCGTGATCGTCGGCGAGACGCTGCTCCCCTTCGGCGGCATGTTCGTCGCGGTGATCGCCTGCGTGCTCGGCTCGGTGCTCTACCGGCTGGCGGTGCAGTTCGCGCTGGGCCTCGATTTCCTCGGCCTCACCCCCTCAGACCTCAACCTTGCCACCGCCGTCCTGGTGCTGATCACGCTGATCCTGCCCCGCTTCCGCCAGCGGAGGACGGCGGCATGATCGCGGTGGAGGGGCTTTCGGTCTGCTTCAATGCAGGAACGCCGCTGGAGCGCCGCGCGCTGAAGAACCTCACGCTTCAGGTCGGCGAAAAGGAGTTCTGCAGCGTCATCGGCTCGAACGGCGCCGGCAAGTCGACGCTGCTATCGGCGATCGCCGGCGACGTCATGCCGGAGAGCGGGCGCATGTTCCTCTCCGGCCGCGACGTGACGCGGATGCCGGCGGAGCGGCGCGCTTCCCAGGTGGCGCGCGTCTTCCAGGATCCGCTTGCCGGGAGCTGCGGGCGAGCTCACCATTGCCGAGAACCTTGCCATCGCGGCGCGGCGCGGCAAATGGCGCGGCCTCGGATACGCGCTTGCGGGGCAGCGCACGCAATTCATCTTCGAGCGCATCGCCGAGCTCGGCATCGGGCTGGAGACGCGCCTCGACCAGCCGATGGGCTCGCTCTCCGGCGGCCAGCGCCAGGCCCTGGCGCTGGTGATGGCGACGCTCGCCCCCTCCTCCGTCGTGCTGCTCGACGAGCACACGGCCGCGCTCGATCCCGCCAACGCGGAGTTCGTGCTGGAGCTGACCAGAAGCCTCGCCGAGCGTTTCGGCCTGACCGTGCTGATGGTGACGCATTCCATGCGTCAGGCGCTCGACCTCGGCACCCGCACGATCATGCTGCACGAGGGCGAGATCATCCTCGACGTGCGCGACCCCGAGCGCCGCGACCTGACGGTGGACGACCTCGTCGCCCGCTTCCGCCGGACGCGCGGCAGCGAGCTGGAAGAGGACGAATTGTTAACGGGCTAACTGGTTTGGGCGCGGAAACGGCCGAAAAAAGCCTCTCTCGGAGCGTGCCAAAACGGCGAAAGTGCAGCAGGGAAGCGCCGACTGTTCAAGAGATTACCCAAATCTTACCAGCGAATCCGCGGGATTCCTGGGCAATGTTTCGTGGTCTGTTCGATCAAGGAAACATTTGAGCAACCGCGAAACCATTTTGCCCGTGGCGCGTAAGAAAGCCGAAGCATCGACGGCCTATATCTACCGTCAATGAAGCCAGGAACTTGGCTACGGGAGCGTCAGATGAATACCACCAGGAAAGCATTTGCCCTTGCAGCGCTGATCGTTGTGACAGGCGTTGCTGGTGTGGAGTTGTCTCATAGCGCAGCACAGGCCGGGACGGCTTACGCGCCAGAATACGCCGTAAAGCGCATCGACGCAGCATTCAACGTCGCCGCGAACATGCCGGCGGTCGAGCCGGTGAGCGTCCCCATGGCCCAGAAGGGGGATCTGCCGATCCCGTTGGGCTGCCTGTGGATGTCGCCGGAGGATCAGTCCGAGTGCATGGACGTGGCCTACGAGGTCCCCTCGGTGCCGAGCATCGTGGTGGAGACGCGTGACGGCAACACGACGACCCTGTTGCGCATGGATGCCATGACCGTCGCCGACTTCACCGCCCAGCAGCACCGGAGCGAATAGCGCTCAAGAGTTTCGCGTGGTCTGGCGGGCCTGCCCGTCAGACATCCTCCCGTCCGACTTAGCCGTCGCCGCGGCCCCGGAGGCGATCACCCGCCCCCCTCTCGCCCCGAGCCGCTGCGACGGCTTCTTCTTTCAAGCCGCACATAAGAGCTCCGTGCCGCAACCAGCACGGCAGATCGCCGCCTTCCGCCAAGTGGCATGAGGGCCCGGCGCGATCACCGGGCCCTCAATCAATCCCTCACCAATGGCGATGGTGATGGGGCGGCGCGAAGTAGAATGGAAAGCCGTAGAAGAACGGCGGCGCAAAGTGGCGCCGCTGATAGCGATGGTGGTGCTGGCTGTGCCGGCGATGGCGGTGATCCCAATCACGCCGCCTGTCGTGCCATCGGCGCCTTTGCCAATCGCCCCGGTTGTTCCAACGATCTCGAACCTTCGCAATATCGCCGCCGCCAGCGGAGGCGGCGGATTCTGTAGAGGTGGCGCGCAGCGGCGCCGCGGCCGCGGGCGCGATCGTGCCGCCCGCAAGGCACAGCATCATGGCCCCCGCAAGCAGCATGTGTGCTGGCTTGTTCATGGAGTGGACTCCCGTCAATTTGCGTTGTGCACCCTCGCGGCTTGAACGGATGCGCGGCGGGAGGTCAGTCGGGCCGGCGCAATCACCTTTTGTTGAGCTTGTTTTCTGAACGGCGCAGGCACGTGATTTGCTACGGTTTCGGTGGCTCTCGGCCGTCCGAATCCGGCCGAAACCGTGCAACAGCGTGCGCGCAAGGAGGCAGGCAATGGCAATGCTGAGGAGGCTGGCTGCGGCACTGGCCCTGCCCCTGATGGCAGCGCCGCCTGCACTTGCGCAGGCGACCTCGAGCCGCTGCCTGGCCATTGCCCAATCGGCACCGACGACGCTCCCCGTCGCCTACGTTCCGGCGCAGGAAGGCCTGCAGCCGCCCGTCGTGGAGGAGGTGTCGATCCGCTTCATCGGGCACTCCACCTTCCTCATCACCACGCCGGCCGGCGTCACCATCGCCACCGACTACGCCGGCTATGCCGGCCCCGGCGTGATCCCGCGCGTCGTCACCATGAACCGGGCGCACACCTCGCACTGGACCGCCAATCCCGACCCGCGCATCGAATATGTGCTGCGCGGCTGGAACCCTGAGGGCGGCAAGGCGGTGCATCATCTGCAGGTCGACGACGTCCTCATCCGCAACGTCACCACCGACATCCGCGGATTCGGCTTCGACGGCGGCATCGGCGTGCGCATCCCCGACGGCAATTCGATCTTCATCTTCGAGGTGGCGCGGCTGTGCATCGGCCATGTCGGCCACCTGCATCACAAGCTGGCGCCGGAGGACCTCGCCTTCATCGGCCAGCTCGACGTGGTGATGGTGCCGGTCGACGGCTCCTACACGATGAGCCAGGAGGCCATGGTGGAGACGCTGCAGGTCGTGAAGGCGCGCCTCGTCCTGCCCATGCACTATTTCAGCTCGTCAACGCTCTCGCGCTTCCTCGCCCATCTCGGCGAGACCTTCGACGTGGAGATCAGCCCAAGGCCGGAGATCTTCGTCTCCGTGCGCAATCTGCCGGAGCGCCCGAAAGTGCTGGTGTTGCCTGGCTATTAGGCCACGCGGCTCTGGCCGCTCGGCTGTTCCAGTTCGAGGAAATCCGACACCGCGGCCACGAAGGCGTCCGGGTCCTGGATATGCGGACAGTGCCCGAGGCCGGGCATCTCGACCATGCGTGCCTCGGCGACCCGCGCGGCAAGATCGCGCCCGAGCGCCGGCGGCGTGGCGCCGTCCTCCGCGCCCACGACGATGAGAAGCGGATTGCGGATCGCCGCCAGTTGCGGCGCGAAGTCGAGTGTCGCCAGCGCCCGCGCCGCCTTGGCGAAGACGTCCACCGGAATCGCCTCATAGACCGCCTTGCGGTCGGCGATCAGCGCCGGGTTTGCCGCGATGAAGCTGTCGGAGAACATGCGCTTCATCGCCGTGTCGGCGAGCGCCGCCATGCCGGCGCTCTCGGCCTTGTCGGCAAGCCCGCAAAATTTCTGGCGCCCCTCCTCCGGAAACGCCACGGCGCTGCCGATCAGCACGGCGCGGTCGAATCTTTGGCCGTGCCGCGCGGCGAGCGACAGCGCGACGAAGCCGCCGAAGCCATTGCCCATCACATCGGTTTCGGGCGGCAGCGACAGCGCGTCGAAGACCTCGGCAACCGCATCGGCATAGCCGTCGATCGGATCGGCTCCACGCGGCGAAGCGCCGAAGCCCGGCATATTGACGAGGATCATTCGCCGCCGGTCCGCCAGCCGCTCGATGAGCGGGGCGAACGAGCTCTTGTCGGAAAGCAGCGAGTGCAGGCAGACAAGATTGCGCCCTTCGCCTGCGACCTCGATCTCCAGCCGGCTGCCCATCACGCGCTCCCTCCCAAAGATGCGAGTGTGAAGTCATATCAGCGGGTGGGAGATGAGGACAGGCTTGGCGGGAGGAGCCCTCTTGCCTCTCTTTTGTCATCCCGGCCGAGCGCAGCGAGGGCCGGGACCCATGAACACTTAGGCTGCGGATAAGGCCAGTAGCGCCAACCCTTATTCTCCGCTGTCCGTGTTCATGAGTCCCTGACAGCGCCGCTGAGCGGCGCTTCCGGGATGACAAAATCAAAGGCTACAAAGAGCGGAGAAACGACCGGTTTACTCCGCAAGCTCCCAGGTCACCGTGACCTGCGCCTCGAATGTGAGCTCGCCACCTTCCACCGGCACGGACGCGCCCGCCGCCTCCATGCGGAACATCGGTGCGGCCATGGGCTGCGGCTGGCTGGCATAGCCCTCCTCGATGCGGGAAATCGCCCCGAGCGTCACCCCCGCCGCCGAGGCGTAGAGCTCGGCCTTGCGGAGCGCGTCGGCCACCGCCGCGCGGCGCGCCTGGTCCTGGAGCGGCTTGGGCTCGGCGACGGAGAAGGTCGGCCCGGAGACCGAATTGGCGCCGAGCGTGATGACCTTGTCGAGAACGGCGCCGACGCGCGACAGGTCGCGGACGCGCACATTGAGGTTGTTGCGCACCCGATAGCCGGTAATCTCCGGCACGAACGGCGTGGAATTATCGGTGTTGCGCGGCGGCTGCGAATAGACCGGCTCCATGGAGAAGCCGGAGGTCTGCAGGTCGCGGCTCTCGATCCCCTCCGCCTTCAGCGCGTCGAGAACCTGCGTCATGGACTGCGTGTTGGCGGAGAGCGCCTCGCGCGCGCTTTCGTTCTCGCTCACCACGCCGACGGTGATCAGCGCCATGTCGGGGCTGGCCTGCACCGTTCCCTCGCCCGAGACGGTGATGATCCGCTGCCGCTGCTGCTCGGTCTCCTGCGCGAAGGCGGCGGCAAACGGGGGGGCGGCGATCGGAAGGGCCAGCGCCGTGGCCATCAGAAGAATGCTCAACTGTCGTTTCATGTCGGATATCCTTGTCGGTCGCGTCCCCTCATTACGATGAGCGCCATGGCCGGGAATTGCGGCGTTTGCGAGGTTGTGCCCGCGCGGCCGCTTCCCGCAAATCACGGCGTCCGAAGCATGAGACGCACGACCGCGCCCGATCCTTGGCGGCTCCCTTGCCGCCCGGCCGCGAACATCGTAACCCGATCCGGGGAACAGGTCCCTGGGGGTCCGTAGCTCAATGGTTAGAGCCGACGGCTCATAACCGTCTGGTTGTAGGTTCGAGTCCTACCGGACCCACCAACAAGGCCAAGCACTTAGACAAACCGGCGCGTTCGCTTACCGTTCTGGGGCTACGCAGGGGGCTACAATGAGGATCGTCGTGAGCATCAGAACTCCCCGCCCTTTTTCCCAGGTTTGCCAGATGCAGGGTCTACACTATCAAAAGAGAGGCTGATGTTATTCATCCAAGCTGTCCGCCCAGGCGATAAGACGCTTTCTTAGGCGCTGTCGAATTCGGCTTACTTCGGGAAGTGAAAGGCCAAGCGCCCTAAAGAGATCTCCCCCGTTGAGGTCTCCCCCGCCACTACCTTCTCAAAGACACTCAACAATTTTGGATCATCCGCAATCGCATCCCTAAAGCGTTGCATGGCATCTTCCACCTCAAGCGAATTGTCCGGTCGAATAGCCGCGTCTTCGACAAAGTCGACTTCGCTGTAGGCCCGAGCGCGAGCGTCATGTCGGCGAGTGCGGTCGCCTATCACGCTACGAACCAGCGATATGAGATACTGTCTTAGCTCAACCTCTGTATGGAATACTTTATCATGCGCAAGATATCGAAGGATCGCATCATTGACGATATCGTCGGCGACTAGATCAAACTTCGACGCTGTTCGTCGGCCATGCATCCCGTGCGTGACGCGACGCAGATCGATGATCAACCGTTCCCAGGTCTCGTTGTCCAGTTCTTTAGCTTTGAACGTGAGCTTGCGCCGATCGGGACCCCAGAACGAACGAGAATCTATTCGCAATATCATACGGTTGGCTGTGATCTGGCGGGGGGTCAGTCTTCGAAGCCGTTTCACAGCTTAGGAAGGGAAGAAGCCTGTCGCTGGCAACAAACCGGCTGGAGCGACGCGCCTTCGCGGAAATCGGCCTCTCAAGTCACCTCGACGCCCGCTGACACCGCCAATGCCGTGTTAGAAGCCGCTCGTTCCTCCGATCGGGCGGCTAAAGCGTTTTGACACGGCCAAGGCCCAAGGCGGACATCAAGTTCTTCGAGGACAGCATTCTCGGGTCTTAGCCCGGCCAGCAGACACTTGCACTATTGGGCGATATCCACCCGATCATCGATCAGTGGATTCTCTCGCGCGAACCCCCGGAGCTCCTCACGGTCCTTGATGACGATCGTGCGGCCCTCGCTGACAACGCCGTGTGAAGACAGCGTCGCGAAGCTTCGTGAAAGGTTCTCCGGTGTCATCCCGAGGAGCGAAGCGAGCAGTCGCTTCTCGAATGGCAGGGCCATGATGTCCTTGCCACCGGTTCGCTCGTCCATGCAAAGGATCCAGTTCGCCAGCCGCTCCGTTCCCGTGC
>CAWDED010000010.1:0-149477 GCA_963801225.1 uncultured Alphaproteobacteria bacterium | reverse complement strand
GCAGCTTCTGGTTCTTGAGCGCACGCACGATCGAGCGGTAGCGCGACGCCAACTCGCCGACGACGGCGCGCGCGAAAGCGCCGTCCCGGCCGAAAATGTCACGCACCGCGGCGGCTGGGATCATCAGGATGCGGCTCTGCACAAGCGTCCGCGCTGACTTCAGATAGACCTCGTCGCGGATCACGGCCGCCAGAATGAAGGTCGTCGTGGGCACAAGCACTTCGATCGCCGTCGCGCGATTGCGGTGCGCCGCAAACTGCTCCACCGCGCCCTCCACAAGCACGTGCAGGAAATCCGGCAGCTCGCCTTCGCGGATCAGCAGCACGCGCGGCGGGAAGGTCTGCAGGAACGCAGCGTTCATGAGCGTGCGGAAATGCGCCTCCCGCATGTCCGCGAACAGCTCAAGGGAACGGACGATCTGTTGATCGGCGATGCGCATCGGACTCCTTTGCCCGAACAGCATAATGCTCGCGATTGATAAATGTCAATCAGAAAGAAGAAAAAGATCATTTAACAGTATAAATATCATCATGTTCTCAAAAATTCCGTTTTCGGTGTGGCTGTCATCTGTATTTGATCTGACGCAAATTAGATCGAGCGCATGTGGACCATGGTGCGAGCTGCATTCAAATGCTGCACATGGACCGGGCAAATCGATGAACGCATCACGCGCTGGAACAGTCGCGCCCGAAGGGCAAGGCACTGCGCTTTGGGCCTCGACGGTGGCCTTCACCGTCTGCTTCGCGGTGTGGACGATCTTCGCCATCATCGGCGTCCGCATCAAGCAGGATCTCGGCCTGAGCGAGACCGAGTTCGGCCTTTTGGTCGGTACGCCGATTCTGACCGGATCGCTCACGCGCATCTTCCTCGGCATCTGGACGGACCAGTACGGCGGGCGCCGCGTCTTCACGCTGGTGATGCTGGCGGCCGCGGTGGCGACCTTCCTCCTCTCTCATGCCCATACATATCCGCAGATCCTGATCGCGGCGCTCGGCGTCGGCGTCGCCGGCGGCTCCTTCGCAGTCGGCATCGCCTATGTGTCGCGCTGGTATCCGAAGGAGAAGCAGGGCACAGCGCTCGGCATTTTCGGGGCCGGCAACGTCGGCGCCGCCGTCACCAAGTTCGTCGCGCCCTTCGTGATGGTGGCCTACGGCTGGCAGACGACGGCGCAGGTCTGGGCCGCAGCGGTCGCGCTGATGGCCGTCGTCTTCTGGCTCACCACGCGCGAGGACCCGGAGGAGATGGAGCGCCGCGCCAAGCGGCAGGCGGCCGCGCAGCGCGCTTCTGGAGACTCGAGGCGCTCAAGAACGTCCAGGTCTGGCGCTTCTCGCTTTACTACTTCTTCGCGTTCGGCGGCTTCGTGGCGCTGGCGCTGTGGCTGCCGCGCTACCTGATCGGCGTCTACCACGTCGACATCGAGACTGCCGGCATGCTCGGCGCCGCCTACTCGATCCCTGCCAGCCTCTTCCGCGCCTATGGCGGACACCTCTCCGACAAGTTCGGCGCGCGCCGCGTCATGTACTGGATGTTCGGCGTGTCGGTGCTGATCACTTTCATCCTCGCCTATCCGCCTACCGAATATGTCGTGCAGGGGATGCATGGGCCGATCCAGTTCCATATGGCGACCGGCATCGTCACCTTCACCGCGCTGATCTTCGTGCTGGGCTTCTTCATGAGCCTCGGCAAGGCGGCGGTCTACAAGCACATCCCCGTCTACTATCCCGACAATGTCGGCTCCGTCGGCGGGCTGGTCGGCATGATCGGCGGTCTCGGCGGCTTTGTCATGCCGATTGCTTTCGGCGTGCTGAACGACCTCACCGGCATCTGGACGAGCTGCTTCATGCTGCTCTTCCTCGTCGCCGGCGTGTCGCTGCTGTGGATGCATTTCGCCATCCAGCGCATGGAGCGCGAGGCGCTGCAGCCGGAGCTGCGCAGGCTGCCGGAAATCCCGGAGATGGCGCCGATCCACGAGGAGAAGCATGTCGGCGCGCTTGCCGGGCATGTGCTCGACGAGTGGAAGCCGGAAGACCCGCGCTTCTGGCAGGAGAAGGGGCGCGCCATCGCCCGGCGCAACCTGTGGATATCCATTCCTGCGTTGCTCCTCGCCTTCGCGGTCTGGATGGTGTGGTCGGTCGTCGTCGCCAAGCTGCCGGCGGTGGGCTTCGGCTTCAGCACAGACCAGCTCTTCTGGCTGGCGGCGATGCCGGGCCTCTCCGGCGCGACGCTGCGCATCTTCTATTCCTTCATGCCGCCGATCTTCGGCGGACGGCTGTGGACCTCGGTGTCGACCTGGTCGCTGATGCTTCCGGCAGTGGGCATCGGGCTTGCGGTGCAGAACACCGACACGCCCTACATCATCTTCCTGTCGCTGGCTTTGCTGTGCGGCTTCGGCGGCGGCAACTTCGCCTCCTCGATGGCGAATATCAGCTTCTTCTTCCCCAGGAAGGAGAAGGGCAACGCGCTTGCCCTTAATGCCGGACTCGGCAATCTCGGGGTCAGCGTCGTGCAGTTCGTCATCCCGCTCGCCATCACCGCCGGCGTGTTCGGCTGGCTCGGCGGCGAGCCGCTGACGACCGTCGCGGCAGGCAGCACGGCCCGGCTCTGGCTGCAGAATGCCGGCTTCGTCTGGGTGCCGTTCATCGCCATCTCCGCGACTGCGGCGTGGTTCGGCATGAACGACATCGCCTCGATGCGCGCCTCCTTCGCCGATCAGGCAGTGATCTTCCAGCGCAAGCACAACTGGATCATGTGCTGGCTCTACACCGGCACGTTCGGCTCCTTCATCGGCTATTCGGCCGGCTTCCCGCTGCTCGCCAAGACGCAGTTTCCCGAGGTCGACTCGCTCAAATTCGTCTTCCTAGGCCCGCTGGTCGGCGCGCTGTCGCGCTCGGCGACCGGCTGGATATCCGATCGCTGGGGCGGGGGGCGCGTCACCCTCTGGGTGTTCGTGCTGATGATCGCGGCGGTCGCCGGCGTCCTCTATTTCCTCGGCATCAAGGACCAGCCGGGCGCATTCTGGGGCTTCTTCGCGATGTTCATGGTGCTCTTTTTCGCGACGGGCGTTGGCAACGCTTCGACCTTCCAGATGATCCCGGCGATCATGCGCACCGAGATGCCGCGCCTGGCACCCGGCATGAGCCCGGTCGAGCGCCAGCGGCAGGCGGAGATGGAATCGGCCGCCATCATCGGCTTCACCTCGGCAATCGCCGCCTACGGCGCGTTCTTCATCCCCAAGGCCTACGGCACCTCCATCTCGCTCACCGGCGGGCCGGAGATGGCGCTCTGGGGCTTCATGGCCTTCTACGTCACCTGCGTCGCCGTCACCTGGGTCTTCTACACGCGCCGCGGCGGCCTCCTGCACGACGTCGAGCGTGGCGGCTCACTGCCGCCCGCAGCCTCCCAACCCGCAGAATAAGCGGAGAAGACGATGAGCCATTTCCTCGACCGCCTGACCTTCTTCAACCGCACCGTCGACACGTTCGCCGACGGCCACGGCATCACCACGCGCGAGGACCGCCGCTGGGAGGACGGCTATCGCAAGCGCTGGCAGCACGACAAGATCGTGCGTTCCACGCACGGTGTGAACTGCACCGGTTCGTGCTCGTGGAAAGTCTACGTCAAGGGTGGCATCGTCACCTGGGAGACGCAGCAGACCGACTATCCCCGAACGCGGCCCGACCTTCCCAATCATGAGCCACGCGGCTGCGCCCGCGGCGCCAGCTACAGCTGGTACCTCTATTCCGGCAATCGGCTCAAATATCCGCTCGTCCGCTCGCGTCTGCTGAGGCTCTGGCGCGCGGCGCGTGCGTCGATGACGCCGGTGGCCGCCTGGAAGTCGATCGTCGAGAACCCTGCGAAGCGTGCATCCTATGTGGAAAAGCGCGGGCTGGGCGGCTTCGTGCGCGCCGATTGGGACGAGGCGACCGAGATCGTCGCCGCCGCCAACGCCTACACGGTCAAGACCTACGGCCCCGACCGCATCTTCGGCTTCTCGCCGATCCCCGCCATGTCGATGGTGAGCTACGCCGCCGGTTCGCGCTACCTGTCGCTGCTCGGCGGCGTCTCCATGTCGTTCTACGACTGGTATTGCGACCTGCCGCCGGCCTCCCCGCAGACCTGGGGCGAGCAGACCGACGTGCCGGAGAGCGCCGATTGGTACAATTCGAGTTTCCTCATCCTGTGGGGTTCGAACGTCCCGCAGACCCGCACGCCCGGACGCGCATTTCTATACCGAGGCGCGCTACAAGGGCGCCAAGAGCGTCGTCATCTGCCCCGACTACTCGGAAGCGTCCAAGTTCGCCGATCTCTGGATGTCGCCGAAGCAGGGCACCGACGCCGCGCTCGGCCATGGCCATGGGCCACGTCATCCTGCGCGAGTTCCATATCGACAGGCAGGCGCAGTATTTCCAGGACTACGCCCGGCAATACACCGACATGCCGATGCTTGTGCGCCTGGTGAAGCAGGGAGAGCACTACGTGCCGGAGCGGTTCGTGCGCGCCTCCGACTTCGCGACGTCATGCGGCGAGACCAACAATCCGGAATGGAAGACGGTCGCCTATGACGAGACGACCGGCACGGTCGTGGTGCCGAAGGGCTCCGTCGGATTCCGCTGGGGCGAGAAGGGCAAGTGGAACCTCGAGGAAAAGGCTTCTGACGGCCGGGAGACGAAGCTGCGACTGTCGCTGGCCGATATCAAAGACGACACCGCTGCGGTCGGCTTTCCCTATTTCGGCAACCGCGAGCACGACCATTTCCTCGGCACCGACCATCCCGACGTGCTGGTGCGCAACGTTCCGGTGAAGAAGCTGCAACTGGCGGAGGGCGAGACGCTGGTCGCCTCGGTGTTCGATCTGCTCGTCGCCAACTACGGCATCGATCGCGGCCTCGGCGGCGAGAACATCGCCAGGAGCTACGACGACCTGGAGCCCTACACGCCCGCCTGGGCGGAAAAGATCAGCGGCGTGCCGCGCGACCAGATCATCACGACGGCGCGCGAGTTCGCACGCAACGCCGAGAAGACGAACGGGCGCTCCATGGTGATCGTCGGCGCCGGCCTGAACCACTGGTACCACATGGACATGAACTACCGCGGCATCATCAACATGCTGGTGATGTGCGGATGCGTCGGCCAGTCGGGCGGCGGCTGGTCGCATTATGTGGGGCAGGAGAAGCTGCGCCCGCAGACCGGCTGGCTGCCGCTCGCCTTCGGCCTCGATTGGGGCCGTCCGCCGCGGCAGATGAACTCCACCTCGGCGTTCTACGCCCACACCGACCAGTGGCGCTACGAGACGCTCGGCGTGTCGGAGATTCTCTCGCCCACGGCGCCTGCCGGCCCGTGGGACGGCGCGCTGATCGACTACAACGTCCGCGCCGAGCGCATGGGCTGGCTGCCCTCCGCGCCGCAACTTGAGACCAATCCGCTGAAGATCGCGGCGGACGCCGCCGCGAAGGGGCAGGAGCCGAAGGACTACGTCGCCGACGCGCTGAAGTCGGGCGAGCTGAAGCTCTCCTGCGAGGACCCGGACAAGCCGGTCAACTGGCCGCGCAATCTCTTCGTCTGGCGCTCCAACCTGCTCGGCGCCTCCGGCAAGGGCCACGAATATTTCCTCAAGCACCTGCTCGGCACGAATCACGGCGTGATGGGCAAAGACCTCGGCGAGACCGGGCAACAGAAGCCGCAGGAGGTCGCCTGGCACGACGAGGCGCCGGAGGGGAAGCTCGACCTTCTCGTGACGCTCGATTTCCGCATGTCCACCACCTGCGTCTACTCCGACATCGTGCTGCCGACCGCCACCTGGTACGAGAAGAACGACCTCAACACCTCCGACATGCATCCCTTCATCCACCCGCTGACGTCGGCGGTGGATCCGGTGTGGGAGTCGCGCAACGACTGGGACATCTACAGGAGCATCGCCAAGGCCTTCTCCAAGGTCGCGCCGGAAGTGCTCGGCGTGGAGAAGGACGTCGTGCTCACGCCGATCATGCATGACAGCGCCGGCGAGATCGCGCAGGCGCTCGACGTGAAGGACTGGAAGCGGGGCGAGGTCGCGCCGATCCCCGGCGAGACGATGCCGCAGGTCACGGTCGTCGAGCGCGACTATCCGAACCTCTACAAGCGCTTCACCTCACTCGGCCCGCTGATGTCGAAAATCGGCAATGGCGGCAAGGGCATGAGCTGGAACACCGAGCACGAGGTGGAGTTCGCTGAAGCGGCTCAACGGCGCCGTGACGGAGGACGGACCGACCAAGGGCCTGGCCCGGATCGAAACCGATATCGACGCCTGCGAAGTCATCCTGAGCCTGGCGCCGGAGACGAACGGCGAGGTTGCGGTCAAGGCGTGGGAGTCGCTCTCCACGTTCACCGGGCGTGAGCATGCCCACCTCGCAATCCCGAAGGAGGACGAGAAGATCCGCTTCCGCGACATCGTCGCCCAGCCGCGCAAGATCATCTCGTCGCCGATCTGGTCGGGGCTGGAATCGGAGAAGGTCTGCTACAACGCCGGCTACACCAACGTGCACGAGCTGATCCCGTGGCGCACGCTGTCCGGCCGCCAGCAGCTCTACCAGGATCATCTGTGGATGCGGGCCTTCGGCGAGGGCTTCTGCGTCTACCGTCCCCCGATCGACACCAAGTCGGTGAAGCCGGTCCTCGACCGCAAGCCGAACGGGAACGATGCGGTTGTCCTGAACTTCATCACGCCGCACCAGAAGTGGGGCATCCACTCCACCTACACCGACAACCTGCTGATGCTCACCTTGTCGCGCGGCGGACCGATCGTGTGGATCAGCGAGATCGACGCGAAGAAGGCCGGCATCGTCGATAACGACTGGATCGAGGCCTTCAACTCGAACGGTGCGCTCGTCGCCCGCGCGGTCGTCTCGCAGCGCGTGAAGGAGGGCATGTGCATGATGTACCACGCGCAGGAGAAGATCGTGAACGTGCCGGGCTCCGAGCAGACCGGCCAGCGCGGCGGCATCCACAACTCGGTGACGCGTACGGTGCTGAAGCCGACCCACATGATCGGCGGCTACGCCCAGCAATCCTACGGCTTCAACTATTACGGCACGGTCGGCTCCAACCGCGACGAGTTCGTCATCGTCCGCAAGATGGCGGAGGTCGACTGGCTCGACGAGCCCGCATCCGATCGCCCCGCCGAGACAACGCCGCGCATGGAGGCCGCAGAATGAAAGTCCGCGCGCAAATCGCGATGGTGCTGAACCTCGACAAATGCATCGGGTGTCACACCTGCTCGGTCACCTGCAAGAACGTGTGGACCAATCGCGAAGGCATGGAATACGCGTGGTTCAACAACGTCGAGACCAAGCCCGGCATCGGCTATCCGAAGGACTGGGAGAACCAGGACCGCTGGAACGGCGGCTGGCGGCGCAAGAAGAACGGCAAAATCGAGCCGCGTATCGGCGCGAAGTGGCGGGTGCTCGCGAACATCTTCGCCAACCCGGACCTGCCCGAGATCGACGACTACTATGAGCCGTTCACCTTCGACTACGAGCACCTGCAGAAGGCGCCCGAGCTGAAGGCTTCGCCGACGGCGCGGCCGCGCTCGCTCATCACCGGCGAGCGCATGGAGAAGATTGAGTGGGGGCCGAACTGGGAGGAGATTCTCGGAGGCGAGTTCGCCAAGCGCTCTGCGGACAGCAATTTCGAGGGCGTGCAGAAGGACATCTACGGGCAGTTCGAAAACACTTTCATGATGTACCTGCCGCGGCTGTGCGAGCACTGCCTCAACCCGGCCTGCGTCGCAGCGTGTCCTTCCGGCGCGATCTACAAGCGCGAGGAGGACGGCATCGTCCTGATCGACCAGGACAAATGCCGCGGCTGGCGCATGTGCGTGTCGGGCTGCCCCTACAAGAAGATCTACTACAACTGGGAAAGCGGCAAATCCGAGAAGTGCATCTTCTGCTTCCCGCGCATCGAGGCCGGTCAGCCGACCGTCTGCTCGGAGACCTGCGTCGGGCGCATCCGCTATCTCGGCGTGGTGCTTTATGACGCCGACCGCATCGAGGAGGCGGCAAGCGTCGCCGACGAAGAAGATCTCTACGAGGCGCAGCTTTCCGTCTTCCTCGATCCGAACGACCCGCGAGTGATCGAAGCAGGCGCGCGCCGACGGCATCAGCGAGAGCTGGCTGGAAGGCGCACGCCGTTCGCCGATCTGGAAGATGGCGATGGAGTGGAAGGTGGCCTTCCCGCTTCATCCGGAATACCGCACGCTGCCGATGGTCTGGTACGTGCCGCCGCTCTCGCCGATCCAGTCGGCGGCGGAGGCCGGCAAGATCGGCGTCGATGGCGAGATGCCGGACGTGCGCTCGCTGCGCATCCCGCTCAAATACCTCGCCAACCTCCTGACCGCCGGCAAGGAGGAGCCGGTGGCGCAGGCGCTGGAGCGCATGCTCGCCATGCGCGCCTACATGCGCGCCAAGACCGTCGACGGCGTCATCGACGAGAGTATTGCGCGAGCGCGTCGGCCTCACCGCCGAGCACATCGAGGAGATGTACCAGGTGATGGCGATCGCCAACTACGAGGACCGCTTCGTCATCCCGACCGCGCATCGCGAGCTCGGCGAGGATGCCTACGACCTGCGCGGCTCGTGCGGCTTCTCGTTCGGCAACGGCTGCTCCGGCGGCACAACGCGAGCCCAACCTCTTCGGCAAGCCGAAGCGGGCCAGGAACCCGATGGAGATGGCGTGATGGTGAAGACGTTCAAGGCCTTGTCGCTGCTGCTCAGCTACCCGACCGCCGAACTGCAGGCGAATGTGTGCGAGCTTCGCGACGTTCTGGCCAAGCGAAGGCGTCGTGCGTGGCCAGGAGCGGCGCGCGCTGCATCCGCTGATCGACGACATCGCGTCGGGCGATCTCTACGATCTGCAGGAGCGCTACGTGCTGCTGTTCGACCGCACGCGCTCGCTGTCGCTCTATCTCTTCGAGCACGTGCACGGCGAAAGCCGCGACCGCGGCCAGGCGATGATCGACCTGAAGACGCTCTACGAGACGAACGGCCTTGCGATCAGCGCCACCGAGCTGCCGGATTTCCTGCCGCTGTTCCTCGAATACCTTTCCACCCGCCCGCTCGCCGAGGCCGCCGAGACGCTCGGCCAGACGGCGCACATCCTCGCCGCGCTTGCCGAGCGGCTCGTCAAGCGCGGCTCGCCCTACGAAGCGGTGTTCCGCGCGCTCGTCGCGATCGCCGCGGCGAAGCCTAAGGACGAGGACGTCGCGGAGCTGATGCAGGAGCCGGACCCCGATCCGACCGATCTCGCTGCGCTCGACCGAGCCTGGGAGGACGAGCCGGTCACCTTCGGCCCGGGGAGCGGCGGCTGCAAGGACGGCCTCATCGCCCGCATCCGCGCCGCGCGCCGCCCGGCGCCGTCTCCCGACGCGTGAGGAGGAACGAAATGAGCGACTTCATCAACCACGCGCTGTTCGGCTGGTATCCCTATCTCTGCCTGACGGTGTTCCTGATCGGCAGCCTGGTGCGCTTCGACCGCGAGCAATACACGTGGCGGAGCGGCTCCAGCCAGCTCCTGCGCCGGCGGCAGCTCTTCTGGGGCTCCAACCTCTTCCACGTCGGCATCCTGGTCATCTTCCTCGGCCATTTCGTCGGGCTGTTGACGCCGATCTGGGTGTTCGACACGCTCGGCATCTCGCACACCTTCAAGCAGTGGCTGGCGATCGTCGTCGGCGGCGTTGCCGGCATCTTCTGCTTCATCGGCATCGCACTGCTCGCCCATCGCCGCCTGTTCGACGCCCGCATCCGCAAGACCTCGTCGTTCGGCGACATCGCGATCCTGCTGCTGCTCTGGGCGCAGCTCACGCTGGGTCTCGCCACCATCCCCGTGTCGCTCAACCACCTCGACGGCCACGAGATGGTGCAGTTCATGACCTGGGCGCAGGGCGTGCTGACGCTGCAAGCCGGACGTCTGGGTGCTGGTCGCCGAGGCCAACCCGATCTTCAAGCTGCACCTTGTTCCTCGGCATGACGATCTTCCTCGTCTTCCCGTTCACGCGGCTCGTGCACATCTGGAGCGCGCCGGTCTGGTATCTCGGACGGCGCGGCTACCAGGTCGTCCGCACCAGCCGCCCGAACGGCCGCAGGCCGGTCACGCCGGCACCGCAACACATCCCCGCGGAGTGGCCATGAGCTGCGCGCTGCATTCGCTCGACCTGCCCAAGCCGCAGACGATCAGCGTCAACGGTGTTGCCATCGCGCGCGATGCGATCGCGCAAGAGGCGCAGCTTCATCCCGCCGCCGCGCCGCGCGACGCCTTCGAGACCGCGGCGCGCGCCTTGGTGATCCGCGAGCTGCTCCTGCAGGAGGCGCGGCGGTCGGAGGTGGAGGCGGCACCGCTCAGCGACGATTCCGGTCGCCGCGAGACGGAGGAGGAGGCGCTGATCCGCGGCCTGATCGAGCAGGCGGTCGAGACGCCGGAGCCGGACGAGGCGACCTGCCGCCGCTACTACGAGCAGAACAGAAGGCTGTTCCGCTCGCCGGACATCTTCGAGGCGGCGCATATTCTCGTGTCGGCGCCAGCCGGCGATCCGATGGCCTACCGGCGCGCCGAGGCGGAGGCGCGGGCGATCCTCTCCGAGCTGAAGCAGCAGCCGGAGCGCTTCGCCGATCTGCGCGCGGGCGCATTCCGCCTGCTCCTCGGCGGCGCAGGGCGGCAACCTCGGGCAGATCACGGCCGGTCAGACGACGCCGGAGTTCGAGCAGGCGCTCTTTGCCCTCGAGCCGGGCACGATCTGCGCCCGAGCCGGTGGCGACGCGCTACGGGCTGCACATCATCCGCCTCGACCGGAAGATCGAAGGCCGGGAGCTGCCGTTCGAGCTCGTCGCGGAGCGCATCGCCGAATACCTGCGCGAAAGCGTCACCCGCCGCGCCACGGCGCAATACATCGCGCGTCTCGTCTCGCGCGCCGAGATTCGCGGCATCGCGATGGACGGCGCCGAAGCGCATCGCGTCAGTTGAGGGGAGGGGCGATGCTGTTGGGCGACCTGCTGATGCGCTTCACGGACGAAAGCGTCGCCGCCGAGACGATCCTGGAGCTCGGCGACCTCACGCTGCTTGCATCGGTGCGCGACGAGGCGGAAGCGCGCGGCCTTGATGTCGGCGCCTTCGCGGCGGGTGCCGTCCGGCAATACGCCGCGCATGCGTCGGACGAGGAATGGGTGACGCTGCTCGGCGCCATGAACCGTGATCCCGATCCGGGGATGGTGTGCTTCAAGCGCGCGCTCGCGCATGCGCTCGCCAAGAGGAACTGACGTTCGAGGCCATGAGTAGCGTTCGCAGTGCCGAAGGATTTGCCGCGCATCAGGAGCGCGCCGACCGCTCCGTCCCGCGCATCCGTGTTCGCCGCGGCGACACGTCGATCGACCGCCGCGGCCGGCGGCGCGCGGCACCGGCGATCCTGAGCTACGGGTTCCGTCCGTTCTTCCTCGGCGCGTCGGTCTACGCCGCCGCAGCGATCCCGCTCTGGCTTTGGATGATTCGCTCCGGCGCGGAGCCGATGGGGCCGTTTACCGGCGTGAGCTGGCACGCGCACGAGATGATCTTCGGCTATCTCGGCGCGGTCATGGCCGGCTTCATCCTGACGGCCGTGCCCAACTGGACGGGCAGGCTGCCGCTGAGCGGCGCGCCGCTTGCGGTGCTCTTCGCTCTGTGGATCGCCGGCCGTGTCGCGTGCTTTGCCGCCGGCTCGCCGGTGGCAGCGATGGTTCTCGACCTGGCCTTTCCGATCGCTCTTTCCCTCGCCATCTGGCGCGAGGTGCTGGCCGGGAAGAACTGGCGGAACGCCCCAGTCGCGCTCCTGCTCACGCTGTTCGCCTCCGCTAGCCTGATCCATCATCTCGGCGGATTCTGGCCGGCGCTCAGCGATATCGCGGTCCGGCTCGCGCTCGGCGTGGCGGCCATCATGATTGCGCTGATCGGCGGCCGCATCGTGCCGAGCTTCACGCGCAACTGGCTGGTGAAGCGGGGCGCGCGTCGCCTGCCGGCAAGCTTCGGTCTTGTGGATCAAGCAGCTCTTCTGTCGGCGGCGGCCAGCGTGCTGGCCTGGAACATCGCGCCGGACCAGCCAGCCACCGGCGCGCTGCTTCTGCTCGCGGGCGCTCTTCTCGCGGTGCGTTTGGTGCGCTGGCGCGGTTTCGACGCGTGGCGCGAGCCGATCGTGCTCATTCTGCACCTCGGCTACGCGTGGCTCGCCGTGGCGCTGCTCGCCCTCGGCGCTTCAATACTGGCGCCCGGGCTCATCCCGCTGAGCGCGGCGCTGCACGCTTTGACCGCCGGCGCCATCGCCACCATGACGCTCGCCGTCATGACACGCGCGACGCTCGGCCATACCGGCCGCGCCATCGAGACAGATGCGGCGACGCTTGCGATCTATGGGATGGTAACCGGCGGCGCGTTGCTGCGCGTGGCCGCACCGCTATGGCCGATCCACTACGTGACGCTGCTCATGGGAGGCGGGATCACTTGGAGCCTGGCCTTCCTCCTCTTCGCGCTTCGCTATGGACCAATGCTTCTAACAAAACGAGCTGGCGTCGCGTAGCCGACATAGCGGGGAGCCGGACGGCAGTCGGGCATCTCGTCGAGCGAGATGCGCGTGCATTCCGTGCATCCATCGTCCCATTTGGCGCAATAGGGCGATCTCCAATCCGCTGCCGGCACGTTGCGCGGCGGCTCGATCTCCGACATCGGCATGACGAAGCGCTCGCAGTGTAGACGGAGAACTCAGCGCGTCGGCACGGGATGCACTCTTAAAAGCTGCAGAACGTTATTTGCCCGTCAATCGCAGAATCGTCGTTTCAGCCCTGCAGCCCTGATTTCGGCGAGAGGCGAGGATTTCGCATCGAAGACAAAAATCCGTTATTGAACGTGGGCATGTTGTATGGCAGTTATCATGCTTCACGACCAATAAATGATGTCTGAGACTTGATAACTGCGGCTCAACTCAGGGCAGCTCGTGCGCTTGCGGGGCTCGATCAGCGACAGATCGCGGAGCTCGCCGGCCTCTCCGTGCCGACCATCCAGCGCATGGAGGCGAGCGACGGCGTGATCCGCGGCAACGTCGATTCCCTGATGAAACTGATCGGCGCGCTCGATGCCGCGAGCGTGGAACTGATCGGTGAAGGCGCGGTGAGCGCCGGCGGCGGGCGTGGCGTTCGCTTGAAGACATGAGCGCGCGCGGGGGGAGTTCTTGTCGCCGACCGCCGTCGTGCGCGAGCGAGCCGTTTCGCGTTTCCGCGGGGCAGCGCCATGCTTGACGCATTGCCGCTCCTTGCAGTCGCCGCGCTCCTTGCCCTCGGAGTGATCGCGGTTGCCTTCAACCGCGCAGAGAACATTTCTGCGATCGTCTACGGCACAGCGTCCGTCATCACCGCAGTGCTTCTTCTCTATGCACTCACGCACCTTCTCTCCGCGGCATCGCCCGCGACAGCGACATTGCCGCTCGGACTACCGGGGATCGGCGCGCATTTCCGCGTTGATTCGCTGTCCGCCTTCTTCCTGATCGTCGTGAATCTCGGCGCGCTCGGCGCCAGCGTCTATGCGATCGGCTACGGCCGTCACGAAGACGCGCCGCACCGCGTGCTTCCGTTCTACGCGGCGTTCCTGGCTGGGATGAACCTCGTGGTCCTCGCGGACGATGCTTTCACTTTCCTGCTTTCGTGGGAGGTGATGTCGCTTGCTTCGTGGGCGCTGGTGCTTGCGCATCATCGCGACAGCGAGAACGTCCGCGCCGGCTATATCTATCTCGTGATGGCGGGCTTCGGCACGTTCTGCCTGCTCCTCGCATTCGGACTCCTTGCCGGACCGGAGGGAAGCTACGCCTTCTCGGCAATCCGCGCCGGCGCACGCTCCCCGCTCTTCGACGCGCTCGTGCTCGGGCTTGTTCTCGTCGGCGCTGGATCGAAAGCCGGCCTCGTCCCGCTTCATGTCTGGTTGCCGCTCGCGCATCCAGCAGCGCCGAGCCACGTTTCCGCGCTTATGAGCGGTGTTATGACCAAGGTCGCCGTCTACGGCTTCATCCGCATCGTCTTCGATCTTGTCGGCGTGCCGACCTGGTGGGCGGGACTTGTCGTGCTGACGCTCGGCGGCGCGACCGCGGCGCTCGGCGTGCTTTACGCATTGATGCAGCATGATTTGAAGCGCCTCCTCGCCTACCACACGGTCGAGAATATCGGCATCATCTTCATCGGCCTCGGCCTGTCGCTCGCCTTCGCGGCGAACAATATGGCGGCCGGTGCGGCTCTGGCGCTGACCGCCGCCCTCTTCCACGTCTTCAACCACATGCTCTTCAAGAGTCTGCTCTTCTTCGGGTCCGGCGCCGTGCTCGTCGCGACGGGCACGCGCGACATGGAACATCTCGGCGGCCTGATCCACCGCATGAAATACACGAGCTTCGCGTTCCTGATCGGCTGCGCGGCGATCTCGGCGCTGCCGCCGCTCAACGGCTTCGCGTCGGAGTGGCTGACGTTCCAGGCGATCCTGATCAGCCCGACACTGCCGCAATGGGCGCTGAAATTCGCCATCCCGACCGTCGGCGCACTACTCGCGCTTTCGGCCGCGCTCGCCGCCGCCTGCTTCGTCAAGGCGTTCGGCGTGACCTTCCTTGGCCGGCCGCGCTCAAAGGCTGCCGAAGATGCGAAAGAGGTCGAGCGCTCCTCGCTCGCCGCCATGTTCGCCTTCGCTGGGCTCTGCGTGCTCGTCGGCGTGCTGCCGGGCCTTGCGATCGATGCGCTCGCGCCGGCGGTCCTGAGCCTCGTCGGGCAGGCAATGCCGCAGCAAATCGCCGAGCCGTGGCTGTCGGTGGTGCCGATCGCGGAGAGCCGCAGTTCCTATAACGGCCTCCTCCTTTTCGTCTTCATCGCCGCGTCGGGGATGATCGCCGTCTTCGTCATCCACCGCTTTGCCTCGCGCGCCTTCCGCCGCTCCGATGCGTGGGATTGCGGCTACCCAGATCCGAGCCCGGTGACGCAATATTCGGCCGGCAGCTTCGCGCAGCCGATCCGGCGCGTCTTCGGCACGCTCGTTTTCGCGGCGCGCGAAAAGGTCGACATGCCGCCCCCCGGCTCAATGCGTCCCGCCCGCTTCGAGGTGGTTCTGCGCGACCTGATCTGGGACGGACTCTACGCGCCGGTCGCAATCGGCATCAGCGCTGCCGCGGACCGGCTCAACGCGCTCCAATTCCTCTCCATCCGCCGCTACCTCATGCTCGTCTTCGTGACGCTGGTCGTTCTTCTCACGGTGCTCGCGATATGGCCGTGATCCGCGATCTCGCCGTGCAGGGTCTGCAGATGGCGCTGGTGCTTCTCCTCGCACCGCTCCTGACCGGACTCGTGCGCAAGGTGAAGGCGCGGCTCCTGCAGCGCCAGGGCCCGTCGCTCATCCAGCCCTATCGCGACCTCTACCGGCTCCTGATGAAGGAGGTCGTGCTCGCGCACAGCGCTTCCTGGCTCTTTCGTGTCTCGCCCTATCTGATCTTCGCGGCAACCTGGGTCGCCGCCGCGCTCGTGCCGACCTTCGCGACCGGGCTCACCTTCTCCTGGTCGGCGGATCTGATCGCGATCACCGCGCTCATCGGCTCGGCGCGCTTCTTCCTGGCGCTTGCCGGTATGGATGTGGGCACCAGCTTCGGCGGAATCGGCGCAAGCCGCGAAGTGATGATCGCCTCGCTCGCCGAGCCGGCGATGATCATGATCACCTTCACCGTCGCGCTGATCGCCGGCTCCACGCAGCTTTCAAGCATCGCCGCCTTCATGCTCTCGCCTGAGGCGGGTTTGAGCGTCTCGCTCGGGCTGGCGCTGATCGCGCTTATCATCGTGTCGATAGCGGAGAATTCGCGCGTGCCGGTCGACAATCCGGCGACGCACCTTGAGCTCACCATGGTGCACGAGGCGATGGTACTGGAATATTCTGGCCGGCATCTTGCCATGGTGGAGTTCGCGGCGTCGCTGAAGCTCCTCCTCTACGTCTCGCTCATCGCTTGCATCTTCGCCCCGTGGGGTCTCGCGCGGCCGGATGCGGGCATCGGCGCGCTCGCCGTCGGGATCGTCACCTACGGGCTGAAGCTTGCCGTCGGCGCGGTTCTCCTCGGCGTCTTCGAGACGGCGATCGCCAAGATGCGCGTCTTCCGCGTGCCGGAATTTCTGGGCGCGGCCTTCATGCTCGGGCTCCTTGGAACGCTGCTCCTCTTCGTGGTGCAGAGCCAATGATCACCAAGCTTTCCTTCGACATCGCGCATCTCCTCGCCGGCGGACTTGTGCTTGTCAGCCTGACGATGCTTTATCAGCGCCGGCTCTATGCGCTTCTCAACGTGTTTGCGCTGCACGCCGTCGTGCTCGGCCTCTCCGTCGCTTGGCAGGCCTACATCCAGCATGCGCCGCACCTCTACATCACCGCCGCGATCGCGCTCTTCTTCAAAGCGATCGTCATCCCCGTCGCACTGCACCGGATGATCGTCCGGCTCGGCATCCATCGCGAGATCGAGACGGTCGGCGGCGTCGGGCTGACCATGCTCGTCGGCATGGGGCTCGTCGCGCTTTCGACCGTCGTCATGCTGCAAGTCACCGTGGAGGCCGATCCACTGGCGCGCGAGGATCTCGCCTTCGCGCTCTCCGTGGTGCTTCTCGGGCTGCTCGTCATGGTGACGCGGCGGAATGCCGTCAGCCAGGTCGTCGGCTTCATGTCGCTCGAGAACGGACTGGTGCTCGCCGCGACGGGCGCGAAAGGCATGCCCTTCGTCGTGGAGATCAGCGTCGCCTTCTCGATCCTGATCGCCTTCATCGTGATCGGCATCTTCCTCTTCCGCATCCGCGAGCGCTTCGACACGGTGGATTTGGAAGCGCTCGACAGCTACCGCGGAGAGCTGCAATGAGCCTCGCCTTCGAGCCGCTTTACGCGGTTTTGCTCATCCCGCTCGGTGCGGCGGCGATTCTTGCGTTCCTGCCCGACTACCGGCTCGCTGCACGGCTCAACGCCATCGCGAGCTTTGGCGCCCTCGTTTCCGCGCTTCTCCTCCTCGCCGCGCGGCCGGAGCCCGGGGTCTATCTCCTGGTCGACGATCTCAACATCGTCTTCGTGGTGCTTTCCACCTTCGTCGGATTCACGACCTCGATCTTCAGCGCCAGTTACATTGCGCACGAAGTCGAAATCGGGCGGCTCACGCCGACCTATCTCCGTTTCTATCACGCGATGTATCAGGTGCTGATGTTCGCGATGAACCTCGCGCTCGTCGCCAACAATATCGGACTGATGTGGGTGGCGATCGAAATGGCGACGCTGACCACCGTGCTTATGGTCGGCATCTATCGCACGCACGAAGCGCTCGAGGCGGCGTGGAAATATTTCATCCTCGGCAGCGTCGGCATCGCCTTCGCGCTCTTCGGCACGATCCTCGTCTACATGGCGGCGCAGCCGGTCGTCGGCGAAGGCATGCAGGCGATGGTGTGGACGGTGCTTGTGAAGAGCGCGGGAAACTTCGATCCGGCGCTCCTCAACCTCGCCTTCGTGTTCCTGCTCCTCGGCTACGGGACGAAGGTCGGCTTGGCTCCGTTGCACGCCTGGCTGCCGGACGCACATGCGGAAGGCCCGACGCCGATCTCCGCAGTGCTTTCCGGGCTCCTCCTCAACGTCGCGCTCTATGCGATGCTGCGCTTCAAGATCCTGCTCGCCGCGAACCCGGAGGCACTCGCGCCCGGGGCGCTTATGGTCGTGCTTGGCCTGATTTCTCTGATTTTCGCGGCGCTGATGCTTTATCGGCGGCGCGACATCAAGCGCATGTTCGCCTATTCCTCCATCGAGCATATGGGCATCATCGTCTTCGCCTTCGGGATTGGCGGGCCGCTCGCCAATTTCGCCGGGCTTCTTCACATGACGATGCACTCGCTGACGAAATCCGCGATCTTCTTCTCCGTCGGCCACATCGCGCAGGTGAAGGGCACGCAGAAGATCGCCGATATGGGCGGGCTCACCGAGACGCATCCCTGGCTCGGTTGGGGGCTCGTGCTTGGCGTCGTGGCAATCGCAGGCATGCCTCCGCTCGGCATTTTCATGAGCGAGTTCCTGATCGTCTCCTCGACCTTCGCCCGCGAGCCGCTCCTCGCCATCCCGCTGGTCTTCGGGCTCCTGACCGGTATCGGCGCGCTGTTCCTGCGGCTGAACGGCATTGCGTTCGGCGCGCCGCGCGGCCCGGTCGCGCCAGCGCAAGCCTCCTACGTGCCGATGTTCGTGCATCTCGCGCTGGTGCTGACCGCCGGCATCTTCCTGCCGGGGCCGCTCGTTGCGTGGTTCCAGCATGTCGCGCGGCTGCTCGGGTAGCGCATCATGGCGATCCTCGCAGACATCGTGGCAAAGGGCAGGACGGTCGCCGCGGCGCGTCCCTGGCCGCGAATTGTCATCAATGCTGCGGCGTGGCGCATGGCCGTCGATCGGCTTGGCACCGGCGAACTGACGCTTGTCGGCCTTTGGGGCGAAGGTCAGACCGTGCACATGGCTCTCTCGGAAGGGGCGGAAAGCTTTGCCATCGTCAGCCTCGACTGTGACGGCGGAGCCTTTCCGTCGGTCGGCGCCGTGCATCCGCCGGGGATCCGGCTGGAGCGTGCGATCGGCGATCTCCTTGGTCTCGTTGCTGAGGGTGCGCCGGACGCGCGGCCCTGGCTCGATCATGGCCGTTGGGGCGTGCGGCACCCGCTCGGCGCGGCGACGCCGTCGGACGCATCACCTCAGCCCTATGTCTTCCTGCCGGCCGAAGGCGAAAGCCTGCACCAGATCCCTGTCGGGCCGGTGCATGCCGGGATAATCGAGCCGGGGCATTTCCGTTTTGCCGCGAACGGCGAGACAGTCGTGCGGCTGGAGGAGCGCCTTGGCTATGTGCACAAGGGTATCGAGCGACTGACGCGCGGCGCGGACTTGTCGCATGCGGCGCGGCTTGTCGGCCGCACGTCGGGCGACAGCACAGTTGCATATGCGTTCGCCTTTGCGCGCGCCGTAGAGGCGGCGCTGGGCGTCGATGCGCCGGCGCGCGCGCAAAGCCTGCGCGCGCTGATGGCGGAGCTGGAACGGCTTGCCAATCATTTCGGCGACATCGGCGCGATCTGCAACGATGCGACCTTTCCGCTGATGCTGGCGCAATGCGGCGTGTTGCGCGAGCGCATCCTGCGTGCCTCCGATCTTTGCTTCGGCCACAGGCTGATGATGGACCGCATCGTCCCGGGCGGCGTCGCCGTCGACCTCAGCCCCGAAGGTGCGGCGGCTGTTCGCACGCTCGTCAGCGATACCCGCCGGACTTTCCAACGCCTGATCGAGCTCTATGACAACACCGCCTCGCTGCA
This sequence comes from uncultured Alphaproteobacteria bacterium, assembly GCA_963801225.1. Lineage (GTDB taxonomy): Bacteria > Pseudomonadota > Alphaproteobacteria > Rhizobiales > Afifellaceae > DASWJZ01. Next base: position 130,129 of record CAWDED010000010.1, on the reverse strand, counting down.
GGACCGGACGGTCTCCACCGGCATCCTTGTTCCGGCGCTGGCGCGTCAGTTCGGCGCCGGCGGCGTAGTCGGTCGGGCGTCGGGTCGTGCCTTCGACGCACGCCGCACGCCCGGCTACCCACCCTATGACGCGCTCGACTTCGAGGTGCCGACGCTAGAGGACGGCGACGTCAACGCCCGCCTGTGGGTACGCATCAAGGAGGTGGAGCAAAGCCTCTCGCTGATCACGCAGGTTCTCGACCGATTGCCAGAAGGCCCAATTGCGGTCGAGCTCGATGCGGCGGCAGGGGAGGGCCTGGCCCTCGTCGAAGGGTTCCGCGGGGACGTCCTCGTCTGGCTGCGGCTGGAGCCCGACGGAACCATCGGGCGCTGCCATCTGCGTGACCCGTCATGGTTCCAATGGCCGCTGCTCGAAGCGGTGATCGAGGGCAACATCGTCGCCGACTTCCCGCTCTGCAATAAGAGCTTCAACTGCTCCTACTCTGGTCACGATCTCTAGGCTTCCATGCGCAAGACCCTATTCGAGAGCATCATTCGCGGGCCGCTGACAGAGCAGGCGCCCGAGCCTGACGACGCCGCGCTTAAGGAACTGGCGGACACGCTCGAACGGGCGGCGCGACGTCGGCTCGGTCGCTCGCTCTCCATCCGCGAGGTGGATGCCGGATCTTGCAACGGCTGCGAGCTGGAGATCCATGCGCTCAACAACGCCTTCTACGACCTGGAGAGGCTTGGCCTGCATTTCGTCGCCTCGCCCAGGCATGCCGATGTCCTCATGGTGACAGGCCCGGTCACGAACAACATGGCGGAAGCGCTAAAACGAACCTATGACGCGACGCCTGCCCCCAAATGGGTGCTGGCGGTCGGTGACTGCGCGCTTAACGGTGGAATCTTTGCGGGCTCCTACGCCGTTGCGGGCGGTGTGTCGGCAGTGCTGCCGGTCGATCTCCATGTCCCCGGCTGCCCGCCGACCCCGACCGCGCTGCTCAAAGGGCTCATCGCGGTGCTCGAACACTCGAACAGGTCCGATGCCGCCTAAGGGCAACGCCCTTAAGGCGTGTTCTGATAGTCCATGAGGATGCGGATGTATTGCGCGCGCACCAGAGCCTCGCGGTCGTGCAGGTAGGCCGCCGCCAGCCGACCGCGCAACTGGCCAAGATCGTCGAAACCGCGGCTTTCCATCCACTGCTCCAGACCACGGCGTAGCACCTTGATGTGTTGTGGCCCGTGTCGGAGCAATGACGAGGCAGTCATCACCACATCGGCGCCGGCGAGCAGGTATTTGACGACTTCGTCGCCCGAGCTGACGCCGCTGGTCGCCGCGAGCGACGCGTTGATCCGGCCGGCGAGCAGCGCGATCCAAAGCAGCGCCTGGCGGATTTCGTAGGGTGTGCTCAATTCGAGGCTAGGCTTCGGCTGTAACGTCTCCAGATCGATGTCCGGTTCGTAAAAGCGGTTGAAGAGCACGAGACCCTTGGCGCCCGCTTCGGCGATCTGCGTGGCGTGATGGCCGGGGGAGGAAAGCCAAGGTCCGAGCTTCACCGCCACAGGGATCGATACGGCGGTGGCCACCGCCTGAACTGTGTCGATCCAGCGTTGCTCGACCGCGGCGCCGCTCTCATGCGTGTCGGTCGGCACCCGGTAGAGGTTGAGTTCGATCGCCGCCGCGCCGGCCAGTTCGAGATCGCGCGCGAACCCGGTCCAGCCTTGCGGCGTCGAGCCGTTGAGGCTGGCGATGATCGGGATCGCGCAGGCTTCCGCGGCCCGTTGCAGCGTATCCAGCCGCGCCTGCAGGCCGCCGACGCGAAACGCCGTCATCTCGGGGAAGTATCCTTCTGCCGCTTCGGGCTGGGTCCAGCTGCCCTGTTCGACCAGCGCCTGATAGGCGTCGTCCTCCGCTACGATCTCTTCCTCATAGATCGACGGCATCACCACCGCCGCGGCGCCCGCGTCCTCCAGCCGGCGGATGCCGTCGAGCTCACGCGACAGGGGCGAGGCCGAGGCGACGATCGGATGCCCGAGCTTCAGTCCGAGATAGTCTGTTGCGAGGTTCATGGCCGAGCCCTCAAGCGTTTTCCCAGTTGGGCAGGAACCGGCTGCCGTCCCGTGCGGCGAGATCCTCGTAGGAGCGGTAGCGTTCGTCCACCGCCGCCTGCGCCTGCCGCATCATCTGCGCGGCGGCTTCGCGATCTCCCTGCTTGAGGACGCTGTAGCGCAATTCGTTATAGGCGAAGTCCTCGAGTTTCAGTCGCGGCCGCGTCGAATCGAGGCGGAACGGGTTGGCACCGCTGTTCCGCAACGATGGGTCGTAGCGGAAGAGCGGCCAGTAGCCCGACGCGGTGGCGCGCGCCTGCTGCTTCATGCCGTAGCGGAGATCGAAGCCGTGCGCGATGCAATGCGAATAGGCGAGCACCAGCGACGGGCCGGGATAGGCTTCCGCTTCGCGGAGCGCCACCAGCGTCTGCTCGGCGTTCGCGCCCATTGCGATCTGCGCCACATAGACATAGCCGTAGGCGATCGCCTGCATGGCGAGGTCCTTGCGCGGCACGCGCTTGCCGGCAGCGGCGAACTTCGCCGAGGCTCCGAGCGGAGTCGCCTTGGAGGCTTGGCCGCCGGTGTTGGAATAGACCTCGGTATCGAGCACCAGAATATTGACGTTGCGGTCCTGCGCCAGCACGTGGTCGAGGCCGCCGTAGCCGATGTCGTAGGCCCAGCCGTCGCCGCCGACGATCCAAACGCTCCTCCGGATGAGGAAGTCGGCAAGTACCGCAAGGTTAACCGCCTCGTCATCCGTGCGGCCTTCGAGTCTGGCGCGAAGTGCGGTCACCCGCTCCCGCTGCGCCACGAATTCGCTCTCCGTCACCTGCTGCGCTTCAAGGATCGCCTTGGAGAGGTCTTCGCCGACCTGAGGCGCCAGCGTTTTCAACAGCTGCCGCGCCATCGCCGTCTGCTGGTCGACCGCCAGCCGGTAGCCGAGGCCGAATTCGGCATTGTCCTCAAACAGCGAATTCGCCCAGGTCGGTCCGCGCCCGCCCGCGCCGATCTTCCACGGGTGGGCCGGCAGATTGCCGCCATAGATCGACGAGCAGCCCGTGGCATTGGCAACCTGCAGCCGGTCGCCGAAGAGTTGGCTGATCAGCTTGACATAGGGGGTCTCGCCGCAGCCGGCGCAAGCGCCGGAGAACTCGAACAGCGGCTCGAGGAACTGGACGCCGCGGACATTGGCGAAATTGACCCGCGAGCGGTCGGGCAATGGCAGCGTCTCGAAGAAGGCGAGGTTGCGCTTCTCCCTGTCGATCAGCGTCTGCTTGTCGACCATGTCGATGGCGCGGTGTTCCGGCTCGGTCGGACTGAGCGCCGGGCAATTCTCCACGCATATGCCGCAGCCGGTGCAATCCTCGACATGGATCTGCAGGGTGAAGCGGCTGCCGGGGAAGCCGCGCGCGTTGACCTCGGCTGAGGGAAAACCTTCCGGCGCCTCGGCGAGAATCTCCTCCGGATAGTATTTGGCGCGGATGACGCTGTGCGGGCAGACGATCGAGCATTGGCCGCACTGGATGCACAAATCGGCATCCCAGCGCGGCACCTCGGCGGCGATGTTGCGTTTCTCATAGGCGGTCGTGCCCGGCGGGAAGCTGCCGTCGATCGGCATCGCGCTCACCGGTATTTCGTCGCCGCGCCCGGCCATCATCATGGCGGTGACCTTGCGCACGAACTCCGGCGCATCGGCGGGCACCAGCGGCGGCACTTCCGCGCCTGTCAGCTGGCGCGGCACCGTCACCTCATGGAGATGGGCCACCGCCGCGTCGACCGCGGCAAAATTCTTCTCGACGACTGAGCCACCCTTGCGGCCATAGGCCTTCTCGATGGCATGCTTGATCGCGCCGATCGCCTCATCGGGTGGCAGCACGCCGGAAATGGCGAAGAAGCAGGTCTGCAGGATCGTGTTCACCCGCGGGCCAAGGCCGAGGTCCCGCGCCACCTTGGTGGCGTCGATGACGAAGAACTTGAGCTTGCGGTCGAGAATGCGCTTCTGGATCGGTCGGGGCAGGGTATCCCACACCTCCTCCGGTCCCTGCGGCGCGTTCAGAAGGAACGTCGCGCCCTCGCGCGCCGCGCCCAGAACGTCGAGCCGCTTGAGGAAATCGAACTTGTGGCAGGCGACGAAGTCGGCGTGCCGGATGAGATAGGGTGCGCGGATCGGCTTAGTGCCGAAGCGCAGATGGGAGATCGTCTCGGCGCCGGATTTGTGTGAATCGTAGACAAAGTAGCCTTGGGCGTAGCGGCCGGGCTCCTCGGCAAGAATCTTCACGCTGTTCTTGTTGGCGCCGACCGTCCCGTCCGCGCCGAGGCCGTAGAAGATCGCCCGCGTCGTTTCCTTCGGTTCGATGTCGAAGTCGCGGTCGTAGTCGAGGCTCGTGTGAGAGACGTCGTCGTCGATGCCGATGGTGAAGCCGTTCTTCGGCTTGGGGCCGGCGATCTCCTCGAATATGGCCTTGACCATGCCCGGGTGGAATTCCTTCGACGAGAGCCCGTAGCGCCCGCCGACGACCCGCGGCATCGCCGGCCAGCGATCTTCGGCGACCGCGCCCGCGAATGTGGCGACCACGTCCTGATAGAGCGGCTCGCCAATGCCGCCTGATTCCTTGCAGCGGTCGAGCACGGCGATCGACTTGACCGCGCGGGGCAGCGCCGAGAGAAAATGCTCAGCCGAGAACGGCCGATAGAGCAGCACCTGGAGCGCGCCGACCTTCTCGCCGCGTTCGGCCAGCCACAGCGCCGTTTCCCTCGCCGTCTCGGCTCCGGACCCCATCGAGATGATCACCCGCTCCGCCTCGGGGTGCCCGTCATAGCGGAAGAGGCGGTACTGCCGTCCGCACAGGCCGGCGAGCTGGTCCATCGCCGCCTGCACGATGCCAGGCGTTGCCGCGTAGTAGGGGTTCGCCGTCTCCCGCGCCTGGAAGAAGGTGTCCGGATTGTGCGCTGTGCCGCGCACCACCGGGTGCGCCGGGCTCAGCGCTCGCTCGCGGTGCGCCCGGACGAGATCCTCGTCGATCATCGCCCGAATGGCATCGTCGGGCAGCAGGCTCAGGATGTTCACCTCGTGCGAGGTACGGAAGCCGTCCATGAAATGAATGAACGGCACGCGTGATTTCAGCGTCGCCGCCTGCGCCACCAGCGCGAGGTCGTGCGCCTCCTGGACGGAAGCCGCCGCGAGCATTGCGAAGCCGGTGGTGCGCGCCGCCATCACGTCCTGATGGTCTCCGAAGATCGACAGCGCCTGCGTCGCGAGCGACCGCGCCGCGACGTGCATCACCATCGGCGTCAGCTCGCCGGCAATCTTGAACATGTTGGGCAGCATCAGCAGCAGCCCTTGCGATGCCGTGAAGGTGGTAGCCAGCGCGCCGCTCTGCAGCGCCCCGTGCAGCGCGCCCGCCGCACCGCCTTCCGACTGCATCTCCTGCACCACGGGCACGGTGCCGAAGATGTTGGTGATGCCCTTCGACGCCCATTCGTCTGCGAGTTCCGCCATTGGCGAGGACGGCGTGATCGGAAAGATCGCGCAGACCTCGTTCAGCCGATAGGCGACATGGGCCACGGCCGTGTTACCGTCCATCGTTTCGGTCGTGTCGGCCATGACGGCGAATCCTTGGCTCAGGGACGCAGCTTGAAGCGGTGGGGCGCCAATGCCTCGCCGAGACTGCCGACCTTACCGGCCGCCGACCCGGGCTCAGCGATCATTTCGATTGCATGACAGGGGCATTGGTCGAAGCAGACCGCGCAGCCGGTGCACAGGTCGAGGTTGACGCTGTATTTGCGCCCCTTGCCGAGCTTTACGATCGCCTGCTCGGGGCAGGCCGCGAAGCAGTTGTCGCATTCGAAGCAGTTGCCGCAGGAGAGGCAGCGATCGGCCTCGTAACGCGCCTGCTTCTCGCTGATGCCGGCCACCACTTCGGCGAAGCCTTGCCGCGCCTCTAGCGGCAGCTCGCTCGCCTGTGTGCGTCCGGCGTCGAGAAAGAGCGGCAGATTGAGCGCTTCTAAGGTGATCGTCGGTGACTTCGCCGGCGCCTCGTAGGTCTCGCCTCGGAGCCAGGAATCGATGGCCCGCGCCGCTTTCTTGCCGTGGCCGGTCGCCGCCGTCATGGTGCGGATGCCGCCGATCGCGTCGCCGCCGGCGAAGATTCCCGGCCGGCCGGTCATCAGGCGTTCGTCCACCATGATCGTGTCGTCGCGGCCGATCTCGACGCCCGCCACATTGCGCAGGAATTCGACGTCGGCGTGCTGGCCGAGCGCCAGCACCAGCGTGTCGACGCGAAGGGTTTCCAGTTCGCCGGTCGGGTGGAGGGTGCCGTCATCCCCGAGGGCGATCCGCTCGATCGTCACCCCTTCCTTGCCGAAGCGGGTCGGGTTGGTCAGCCACTTCGCCTTGACCCCTTCGAGAAATGCTTCATCGGCCTCGTAGGGTTCGGCGCGCATATGGGCGCGGTCGCGGCGGTAGACCAGGATCGCCTCCTCGACGCCGAGGCGCTTGGCGACCCGCGCCGCGTCCATCGCGGTGTTGCCGCCGCCAACCACGGCGACGACGCGGCCGAGTTGCGGGGCCTCGCCCCTCTCGACGTGCTCCAGCAGCGAGATCGCGTCGATCATCTGCTTGCCGTCGGCGGCCGGAATATCGAGATGGTTGCCGTCGTGTGTACCGACGGCGATAAAGCAGGCGTCGAAGCCTCCCGTCTGCATCGCGCCGGCAACATCCTCGACGCGCGTCCCCATGGTGAAGCGCACGCCCATCGCCTCGATCCGCTTGATCTCTCTCAGCAGTTCGGCGCGCGGCAGGCGGTAGGCGGGGATGCCGTAGTGCATCATGCCGCCGGGCTCATCCATCGCGTCGCGGATTTCCACCGCATGACCCATATGGCGGAGGTGCCAGGCGCACGACAGCCCGGCCGGGCCGGCGCCGACGACCAGAACCTTCTTGCCCGTCGCCGCACCGGCAGGAACGGTCCATCCCTTCTCGACGGCGAGGTCGCCGAGGAAGCGCTCGACTGCATGGATGGAGACCGACTCGTCAAGGTCGGCGCGATTGCACTTTGTCTCGCACGGATGGTAGCAGGCGCGGCCGTGTATGCCGGGCAGCGGGTTGTCGGACACCAGCGTCCGCCAAGCCTGCTCGAATGCGCCTTCGCGAGCGTGCGCCAGCCAAGCCTGGATGTTCTCGCCGGCCGGGCAGGCGCGATTGCACGGCGGCAGGTGGTCGATCCACGCCGGGTGTTGCCAGCGCTGCGGGCCGGCGCCCTTCTGCATGGTCGCGCGCAGGACCGGCGTCAGGTCTGCTAGGACAAAGCTCATGCCTACTGGCCTCCAGGAGCGCTACGTCCAAATCGGACCCGGGATGCGAGTGAGGCTCAAACTTCTCTCACCGCCCCCCTCCGGGCATTGACTTCCCTCAAGACAATGCCACGAGAGGTCTCGAATTGGCGCATTTCTGATCGTCGTGCGTCGGCCGAGACCGTCATAGGCGAGGGCGGTCTCTTTTCCCGGCTCGTTCGGATAGGCGATGCCGAGTCGATCTCGGCCAGGCGGCGGTCGCCGAAGTTCGGCAGATAGCTCCAGCTTGTCGATAGATGGAATTCGTCAGCTCACGCCCGACGCATGATAATTCAAAGCCTTTGGCAAAAAAGGTGTAGCACGGGTAATCACTCAGTCATCGAGAGATGGCGCGAACGAAGTCTTGCCTTATCTTTCTCCCTCTAAATCGCCCTGCCGCAGGTGCTCCGCGATGTAATCCCGTAGGATGCGTGTTTCCGTTTCGGTCAGGTTCGGTCAGAGGCTGCTGGCGCAATCGGGCTAAGCCGGCATCGTATTCATCGGGCGAGAGATAGTCGAGCGCGGAATGCAGACGCTGGCTGTTGTAAACTCGCTCGATGAACTCGCCGATCCTCGTCCTGGCATCGATGATGTCGCGATAGGCCCGGCCGTCGACCTCTTCCTCCTTCAGCGTGCGCATGAAGCGCTCAGCCTTGGCATTGTCATAGGGGTTTCCGATCCGGCTCATGCTCGGCTGGATGCGGCGCGCCGCGAGTCGTGCAGCATATTCGACGCAGGCATCGGCGGGAGTGGATCGGGAGTGCTGGGCCGGCTGCCGGGGCGCGGTGACCGGCCATGTCGTCGATGAAGAAGAAATCGGCAAGGCCGTGCGGCTCGGGGTTCGGGTCGTAGAACATCAGCCGAGCGGCACCGCGATCGTGTCTTCCGGCCGGAAGCTCATGGTCACCTCGGAGCCGGTCTCGAATGGCCGGCTGGGCGCCCCTTCGACGCGAAAGACATCGCCGGACCGTTTGGCCGCCACCTCGTAGTGGATGATATTGCCGAGAAAGCTCGCGGACGTCACCGTGCCGTCGATCAGGTTCATATCGCCCGGCTCCGACGGGGGACCGCTATTCAGCACGATATCCTCGGGCCTGATCGAAAGCGCCACATCCGGCCCGACGCCCTCCGCGGCCCGCGCCCGCAATGCGCCGCCCGCCGTCAGAGTCACCGTGCGCAAAGCGCCGTCGCCTGGCTCCAAGCGGCCGTGGAGGATGTTGGTGTGGCCGACGAAGCCGGCCACGAACTCCGTCTCCGGCTCGAAGTAGATCTGGCGCGGCGTGCCGATCTGCACCACGCGTCCCTTGTCAATCACCGCGATCGTATCGGAGAGGGCCAGCGCCTCCGACTGGTCGTGCGTCACGTAGACCGCCGTGACACCAAGCTCGCGCTGCAGGCGCTTCAGCTCGGAGCGCATGTCCTCGCGCAGCGCCGCGTCCAGATTGGAGAGCGGCTCGTCGAGAAGAAGAAGCTTGGGGCGATGCACGATCGCCCTTGCCAGCGCCACCCGCTGCTGCTGGCCGCCCGAAAGCTGTGTCGCTGAACGCTCGGCATAGCCGTGCAGCCCGACGCTCTCCAGTGCCTCGTGGACGGCCGTCTTGATCTCGGCGTCTGTGTGCTTCTTCACCTTGGAGACGCGCATGGGAAAGGAGACGTTCTCGTAGACGCTCATGTGCGGCCAGATCGCGTAGGACTGAAAAACCATCCCGATGTTGCGACGGTGGAGCGGCACGGAAACGCCCGCCGCGCCATCGAACATCACCTGGTCGCCGATCACGATGCGGCCTTCGTCGGGAGTCTCCAGCCCGGCGACGCAGCGCAGCGTCGTGGTCTTGCCGCAGCCCGACGGCCCAAGAAGCGTGAAGAAGGTGCCGGGATCGAGGCTGATCTCGGCCCCGCGGATGCCGCCGGCATATTCGCCGGGCCGGGCCGGATACACCTTGGTGAGACGCGTCAGGTTCAGCATCTGGGCTCCGCTGCGGCGATCAGGGCGCGGTCGAGCGGCCGCGCTCGTTTGCGGTGAGGTAGAAGGCGGTGGCGACGACGGTCATGACGGCGGCCCACATCAGCCCGAAGGCGGCGAGCTCGCCGCCCTGTCCGTTGACCCACAGGTCGAACATGCCGACGGCCACCACCTGGCTGCTCGGCCCGGCAAGCAGCGCAGCGACGGCCAGCTCCTTGGTGGCGATCAGGAAGATGAAGAGCCAGCCGGAAATGAGGGCCGACGACAGCAGCGGCGCCACGATCCGCCTCAGCGTCTGCAGCGGGGTCGCGCCCGCCACGCCGCCCGCCTCTTCCAGCTCGGCGTGGATCTGCAGAACGCCAGCATAGGTGTAGCGCAGCCCGTAGGGCAGGTAACGCACGATATAGGCGATGGTGAGCGCCCAGATGGTGCCGTAGATCGGCAACGGTATCGCGAGATAAATCATAAGGAAGGCGACGCCCATCACGATGCCGGGGAAGACCAGCGGCATGGTCGCCAGCTGATCGAGTACCTGTCCTCCGAATTTGCGCCTGGCGCTCAGCCAGCCCGCCAGGAAGGCGATGAGCATGGCGAGCGTCGCTGCCACGCCGCCCACGATCAGCGTGTTGAGCGCCAGCATCCGGTAATAGTCGGACTGGAGAACGGTCAGGTAGTTTTCGAGGCTGAATTGCGGGATCGCCGCGAGCCGCATCGAGCGCATATAGGGCAGTAGCGAGAGCCACAGCAGCGCCGTCAGCGGCAGCAGCAGCACGATGGCGAAGTTGAAGAGCACAAGCGCGTCGGCGATCCACCGGTAGGGGCCGAGATTGAAGATGCGCGGCCGGTAGCCTTTGCCGGTCACCGTCGAATAGCGCCCCGCATTGCGGGAGAGGCGCCCGTAGAAATGAAGCAGCACGGTCACCGCCGCCAGCAGCACGACGGAATAAGCGCTGGCATAGCCGAGATCGGGCGGGATGCTTTCCTTGATGGATTTGTAGACGTCGGTCGTCAGCACGTCGATGTTGCCGGGCATGCCGACCAGCGCCGGGACCTCGAAAGCCTCGATGGCGCGGATGAAGACGAAGAGCGCCAGCGCCAGGATCGCCGGCTTGGCCATGCGGATGGAGATGAACCAGATGGTCTGCAGCACGCTCGCGCCGCTCATGCGCGCAGCCTCCTCCATGTCGGCATTCGCCGAGCGGAAGGTGGAGGAAAGCAGCAGGAAGACCAGCGGCGACCAGAGAAAGCCTTCGATCAGCACCATGCCGGTCAGCGAATAGGGGTCGATGATCGGCGAGCGCGTGCCGGAGAGCTGATACCAGAGATCGTTGAAGGGCCCGGAGCGCCCGAGCAGGAAAAGCCAGGCGCTGACATAGAGGATGTAGGGCGTGCCCATCGAGATGATGGTGGTGATGTAGGCAAGCGCCTTCAACCTCGTGTTGGTGCGCTCTACCAGCCAGGCCAGCGTGCCGCCGAAGAGGAGTGCAACGGCCGTTGAGAACACCGCGAAGACAAGTGAGTTGATCAGGCTGATATAGAGGTCGGCCGTGGTGAAGAAGCGGAGATAGTGGGCTAGCGTGAAGCCGCCCACTGTCGCATCCGGATTGGTGACGGAGACCGAGCGGATGATCAGGATGGCGGCCGGCGGAACCACCAGCGCCGCCAGCAGCAGCCCAAGCACGACGGCTAGCACGCGCGTCTGGTCGAGCCCGCGCACGGGGCGGGGTGTGGCGCCTGCGGCGCCGTCAAGAAGGGTATCGCCGGAGCTCATGCCGTCCGTTCTTCTGCGCCGAAACGGGCGCAATCGCGGCGGGGCGGACGATGCCGCCCCGCTCACGCGACGGTTCACATGAACTTGTCGTTGATGATGGCGATCCAGCCCTTCAGCTTGTCCTCCACAACGCTGGGCGACATGAAGGTGATCTCGAACGGCTCCGGCCCGGTGGGCAGCAAGGTCGGGACCTTGGCTTGCACGTTGGGATGCACCGGCAGATAGCCGGTGGACGCCAGCACGGTCTGGCCCTCCTCCGAAAGGATGTAGTCGATCAGGAGCTTGCCGGCATTGGGGTTCGGCCCGCCCTTGATGAGCCCGAGCAGGCTGGCGGCGGAGACGAGCGGCTCCATGCGGACCCAGTCGACCGGCGCGCCCTTCGCCTGATCGATCGCGACGTGATGGTTGAAGCACATCAGGCCGATGGGGAAATCGCCGACGATGACGCGGTCGAGCACGGTGCGCTGCGACGACGTCATGTTGGTGATGTGCTGCTCGGCCAGCTTGTCGAGATAGGCCATGCCCTTCTCGTCACCCATGGTCATCAGCATGTTGCCGACGAAGCCGGGCGCGGCGACCGGTTCCGGCACCACCGACCAGACCATCTGGTCCTTCCATTTGGGATCGAGGAGGTCCTCGTAGGTCTTCGGCGCCTCATCCGGCGAGACCATGTCGGTGTTGTAGACCGTCGTCAGGAAGTAGAGGTTCAGTGCGTGCCAATAGCCATCCGGATCCTTGAACTTGTCGGGGATTCCGGCGGCGGATTCAGGGACATAGGGCTCGACGTCTCCGGCCGGCATGATCGACGCGAAGGTCGCAGTGCCGTCGAACACGTCGCCCATCATCCGGCCGGCCTGGCCTTCGTTGATGATCTTGAGCGCCGTGTCGCCGGAGCCGGCGCGCGAGAACTCGACCTTGATGCCGGGATATTTCTCCTCGAACGCCGCCACGATGGGGCGCACCGCCTGGTCGACGATCATCGTCGTGTACCAGACGACTTTCCCCTCCGCCTTCGCCGCATCGATCAGTTCCTGGCTGGCGGCAAATGCGCTACTGCCAGGCAGGCCGCCGGCCGCGGTCAGAGCCGCTCCTGCTAACAAGCCGAATGTGAAATTTCTGCGTTTCATATACTTTTCTCCCTTTTTCATTCCGGGGCCCCGCACGACCCGGAGTTCGTGGCGATTTCTCGAGCGCGGGCATTATCTCGTTTGCTGGAGCGGTACGCCTCCTGCGTTGCGGTGTTGTTGGCCATCCGACTCCCATGGCGATGTCGCCTCGCCGGCGAGCCAACTCCCCGGTGGCGCGGGCTGGAAGGCGTAGCCCTTGCGCTCCTGGATGAAGCCGCAATGCGGCACGCCGAAATGGCAGGGGAGGACGAGCGCGTTCTCCGCCGCCGCGCGCCGCAGAAACGCCGCCCGCGTCTCGGCCGCTCGTTGCGGCTCTATGTCGACGATCGTGTTCCAGTCCGGGCGGTAGACCTGCACCGGATGGTGCAGGACATCTCCGGCGAAGACGACCCGTCGGCCTCCGGCCTCGAGCCAATAATTCAGCTGGCCCGGCGTATGGCCGAACGCCGCCACCGCCTCGAGGCAACCGGCGACAATGTCGCCGGGCTCCACGAAACGCGCCAGACCGGCCGTCACGACCGGCTCAACGGAATCGTCGAACGACCCGCCGTCGCGCATCACGCCGGTCCGATGCGCCTCCTTGAACCAGTCATAATCGGCGCGCGGGATGTGATAGGTGGCGTTCGGGAAGGTCGGCCGCCAAGCGCCGTCCTGCTCCACCGTGTTCCAGCCGACATGGTCGCTGTGAAGGTGGGTCATGACCACATCTGTGACCGCCTCGGGTCCGGCGCCGGCCGCCTTCAGCCATTCCAGGAACACCGTGTTCAGCCGATTGGCGCGAGGCGTCGTCCTGGTCTTTCCGTTGCCGATGCCGGTATCGACCAGGATGACCTTTCCCTCGATACGAAGCACCCAGACCTGGATGCCGATGACCAGCCGGTCCACTGCCTCGATCCAGAAGGCCCCCTCCATCAGCGCGCGATGGTCGCGCAGCACCTGATGGTCCATGTCGGGATAGAGCGTCGCGGGCACATGCACCGGCCCGTAATACTCCGCCAATCCGGTCAGGACCGCCTCGCCGATGCGCCAGCTCCGCATCATGCGGCGGTTCGTTCCGGCAGGGCCAGAAGGCGGCGCGCCTCAGCGACGCTGGCGACGGGGTAGTTGAGCTCCTCCAGGAGGCGGCGGATCTTGCGCACCTGCGCCTCGTTCGAAGGGTAGGGCACGCCCTCGCGCTCGAACAGATTGTCTTCCTGCCCGATGCGCAGATGTGTGCCCATCAGCGCGCCCGATATCGCGGCGCGCATGTTGGACGTGCCGGTGCCGTGGGTGAACAGCTGGCAATCCCGGCCGAACAGCCGCTGGGCTGTCTGCCGCATGTGTACCAGGTGGTCGATGTCGGATGTGATGCCGCCGAGGATGCCGGTCAGGAACTGGATGATGATCGGCCCCGAGATGGCCCGCTTCGAGAGGTGGTAGTCGAGAATGTGCAGATGGCCGACGTCGTAGCACTCGAACTCCATGGCGATGCCATGATCGGTGAGGATGTCGATCATCCGCGCGATCTTGCCGAACGTGTTCGACGTGACAACCTCGTAGGCGTCGGCGCTGGTGAACAGCTCGCGCTCCCATTCCAGGCGGAAGCTGTCGATGCCCTGGTTCGTCGCCTTGGCGAAGCGCCCGTAATTCATCGAACCGACGATCACCGTTGCGATCTCCGGCCGCAGGTCGAGCACCGCCGAGACGCGCTCGTCAGCCGTCTGCCCGCGCGAGGCGGACATGTTGATGATGCCGTCGGAGCGCGCGCGGATCGCCGGCACGATCTCGCGCCAGACCCCCAGGTCGTTGGTCGGCCGACCGTCCTGCGGGTCGCGGGCGTGCAGGTGCAGGATGGCGGCGCCGGCCGCCGCTGCCTCCACCGACTGGTCCACGATGTCCTGCGGCGTGAACGGCAGGTGCGGCGACATGGACGGCGTCAGGCTCGAGCCCGTGACGGCGCAAGTGACGATAGTGTGGGATGCCTGCGGCTCGGACATTGTCGTCTCCTGCTACGCCACGGTCTGGACGCTCTCGTTGTTCCTATGCCGCCGCGAATGTCAGCGGCATCACGATATCGCCCATTGGGAGCTTGCCGTCGTCGCGGATGGCGCTCGCCTGCACGGACGGACGGTCCTGCTGCTCTTCGTACCAGGCGGCAAGCCTGGGATGCGCCGCCTTCCAGCCGCATTCGGGATAGCGGAAGTCGAGCTGACCGAGCGCACAGACGATGGCCACGTGGCCCAGCCCGAACGGGCGCGCCGCCAGCGTCTCCGCCTCGCTTTCCAGGCGCGCCAGGCTGGCATGGACCTTCGCGTCGAAGCCCTCCGAGATCGTCGGGTCGGCCGACGCTCCCCGGGCCAGCTCGATTCGCCACAGGAGCAGGATGTCGGTCAGCCCGTCGCCCAGCGCCTGCCAGCGTCGGCATTCGATCCGGTCCTCGAAGCTTTCCGGCATGAGGGCCGGTCCGCTGCCGATCCCGTCGAGATATTCACAAATCACACCGGAATCGAATAGCGCCATCCCGTCGTCGAGGACGAGCGTCGGAATTTTTCCGAGCGGGTTATCGCGCAGCACATCCCGGTTCGGGGGGGCTGCCATCATCACGGCAGACCGCACGCACTCGACATGGCTGACGAGGTCCTTCTCGTGCAGCACGATCATCACCTTCCGGACGAAAGGCGATCGCGGCGACCAGTGCAGCTTCATTGTTCCTCCCTTGCGCGCAAAGTAGCGCACACGGTAATTTTGGGTCAATGAGCTAATTGATAGTATTATAGCCCAAAGGGCCTCCCGCCTCCCGAGGCGAGGCAGCCCGCCTGTCGAATTTTCGAGGGTGCCGATGGACGAGTGGGCGGACCACGCCAGGATGATCGAGGAGAGCGCGGCGGCGGTCGTTCCCGCCGACGGCAACCTGGAGCGCATCCGCCGGTTGCGGTTCCAGCCGCCCGGCTTCGATCGCGCCGTGATGCGACAGATGGCGGAGATGGGCTGGCTGCTCCTGCGGGTCGACGAGGATGCGGGCGGGCTCGGCCTCGGCATGCGCGAGATGTGCGCGTTGATGCGGGTCATGGGGCGCGGCCTCGTGCCGGAGCCGCTGCTGTCCTCGATGGTGGCGTGTTCGCTTCTGCGCGACGCGCTGCCCGCGCCGGTGCTCGCCGGCGAAGCCGTCCTGGTCACCGCATGGCAGGACCGCGCTAACACGCTCTCCTGGCGGGGCGGCGCGGTGCAAGGCGCCCTCAGCGGTAGCAAGGTGCTCGTCCCCGGCGCCGAAGGCGCTGACCTCTTTGCTGTAACCACGTCGCAAGGGATCGCGCTGGTGGAGAAGGACGCCGCGGGGCTTCGCATCGACACGGTAGAGACACAGGACGGCTGCCGCGTCTCAACCCTCACCTTCGACGGCATTGCGGCGGATTTCCTGCCGCTCGGGGACGTCGACCGCATGCTCGACGAGATGATCCTCGCCCAGTCGGCCTATCTGCTCGGCATCTCCGAGCGGGCGCTCGAGATCACGCTCGAGCACCTGCGTGTTCGCGAGCAGTTCGGGCGGCCGATCGGCAGTTTCCAGGCGCTGCAGCATCGCGCCACCGAAATGAAGATCCGGCTTGAGCTGTCGCGTGCCGGCATCTTCGCGACGGCGCGGCGTCTCGATGAGGGCGTCGATGGCGCGGCTCGTGCCGTCGGGGTCTCCCGATGCAAAGTCGGCGCGGCGACGCTGGCCATGCTTGTGGCGCGCGAGGCGGTCCAGATGCACGGCGCCATGGGCGTCACAGACGAAGCCGATATCGGCCTCTTCGTGCGCAAGGCGATGACTGAGGCCAACCGCTTTGGATCGGCCCGCCTGCACCGCCTGCGCCTCGCTGAGCGCATCGAAGGACTGGCCGCATGAGCCCCCGCGCCCTGCCGGATTTCAACGCGATGTCGGACGCTGACTTCCGCCGCACCGTCCGCACCTTCGTCGAAACGCACTATCCCGATGTTCCGCGCTTCGCCCAGCGGCGGCTGCACTGGCCCGAGGTCGGGCCGTGGTATCTGACGCTGGCGGAGCACGGCTGGATCTGCCCGACCTGGCCGCGCGAACATGGCGGGATGGAGCTTTCGGCGGGCAAGCATCTGATCCTCATCGAGGAGTTCGAGCGGTTCGGCTGCGCCCGGGTCAACGACATCGGTCCGGTGATGCTGGGTCCGCTCCTGCTGAAATACGGCACGGAGGCGCAACGGGCCACTTTCCTGCCGAAGATTCTCTCCGGCGAGCATATCTGGGCGCAGGGCTACAGCGAGCCCGGCGCCGGCTCGGACCTCGCGGCCATCCGCACGGAGGCGGTTCTCGACGGCGATCACTGGGTCATCAACGGCCAGAAGACCTGGACCACGCTCGGCATGGACGCCAACTGGATCTTCATCCTGGCACGCACCGACAAGAGCGTGAAGAAGCAGGCCGGGATCAGCTTCCTCCTGGTGCCGATGGATGCGGCGGGCGTGTCGGTCCGCCCGATCCGCAATCTCGAAATGCACGAGGAGCTCTGCGAAATCTTCTTTGACGACGTGCGCGTGCCGGCCGATCACATCGTCGGCGCCGTCAACGACGGGTGGACGATCGCCAAGGCGCTGCTCGGCCATGAGCGCGTCTTCATCGGCGCGCCCCGGCTTTCGGCCAACGCGCTTGCGCGGCTGAAGCGCGTGGCGCAATGGGCGGGCGCCTGGGAGGACGCGGCGTTCCGTGACCGCTACGTCACGCTCTACTGCGAGCTTCAGGATCTCGCCGATCTGTTCGAGACCTATGTCGACAAGCTGCGCAGCGGCGCGCCCATCGGCGCCGACGTGGCGATGCTGAAGATCTTTCAGAGCGAGCTGTTCCAGCGCATCTCCGAGGAGATCATGGACATCGCAGGCGACGAGGCAGGCCGGCGCGTGCCGATCGACGACGATCCCCAGCTCCACGCCGCCGGCACTTATCTGGCGGCGCGGCCGACGACGATCTTCGGCGGCTCGACCGAGGTCATGCGCAACCTACTGGCCAAGGCAGTGCTCGATCTGCCGTCGTAAAGCACGACGCAGGCGGGACGCCCAGTCCCCGGCCATCTCGGCGCCGAAGCGACACTTTGCGGATCGAGGTGACGCTCCGCTGGCGGCCGCGAAACGCGGCCGGGCGTCGGCATCAGTCAAAAAGTTGAATTTATGACTTAAACCCTTGCCTCGCATCGCCGTACTGCGGCATGTGCAGCCAAGTTGCGCAACGAAGCCGCGCGCGGAATGGGGCCGTGATGGCAGGGTGTCTCGACCACATAAGGGTTCTCGATCTCAGCCGCGTCTTCGCCGGTCCATGGGCCGCACAGATGCTTGCCGATTTCGGCGCCGATGTGATCAAGGTGGAACATGTCAAAGGCGGTGATGACGTGCGGCGCATGGGGGTTCCGCACATCGGGCCCGACGGAAAGCCGACCGGTGAGACCTCGTCGTTTCTCGCCATGAACCGGGGCAAGCGCTCCATCGCCGTCAACCTGTCGACCGACGCCGGGCAGGAGATCGTGCGTCGACTGATCGGCACGGCCGACGTCCTCATCGAGAACTTCAAGGTCGGCAATCTTGCAAGGTTCGGTCTTGATCACGCGTCGGTGGCCGCATTGAACCCGCGGCTCGTCTATTGCTCCATTACCGGCTTCGGCCAGACCGGACCGATGCGGGAGCTGCCTGGCTACGATTCGATCTTCCAGGCGATGAGCGGCTTGATGAGCATCACTGGTACTCCGGACGGCGCGCCGGGCGCCGGTCCGGCGCTTGTCGGCTATTCGATATCCGACATCACCGCCGGCCAGTACGCGGTGGCGGCGATCCTCGCGGCGCTCAATCACCGCGATGCGGTCTCCGGCACCGGCCAGTATATCGACATCGCGCTGCTCGACGCTCAGATCCACGCCATGTCGCACATGGCCATGAACTACCTGTCGTCGGGCAGGGTTCCTCGCCGCAACGGCACGGCGTCGCAGATTACCTGCCCCTGGCAGGCGTTCGACTGCAGCAACAGGCCGCTCATGATCGCCGTGGGAAACGACGCGCAGTTCGGCCGGCTCTGCGGTCACCTGGGGCTCGAGGGTGTCGCCGACGACGAGCGGTTTTCGACGAATCTCGCGCGCGTGGAAAACGCCGGCATCCTCATCCCGATGATCGCCGCGAAGCTGAAGGCGCGGACGGCCGAAGCGTGGTGCGAGGATCTGCAGGCCGTCGGCATTCCGGCGGGCCCGCTCAACGCGTTCGATGATGCGTTCCGGATGGAGCAGGTCGAGGAGCGCCGGCTCCTCAAGGAGCTCGATCACCCGGTGGCAGGCCGCGTTCGCTATGTCGACAATCCCGTGCGCTTTTCGCAGAGCGGGCGCGCCGCGGTGCGGCATCCTCCCATCTTTGCAGAGCACACCGAAGAGATTCTGAAGCAGCTCGGATACGGCCCGGAACAGATCTCCGCCATGCGAGCGGCAAACGCCGTCTCGGTGGCGTAGCGCGCGGCCTCCGGTTCCAGGTCGGATGGTTGTGGGGCCATAACGAATGTCGAAAAGCTCGTTGTAGATCAGTGCATTATGTTTTCGCCCGGGGCTCCGTGTCGGCGACGCGGCCTTTGGCCATCATGCACTCGAACTTCCAACTGATCACCGTGATCCCCGGAAGCCGACGGCGGGCCTGGCACGGCCCGGCTCGCGCCCGTCACCTGCATTGCGACCAGCGCGGCGATCGCAATGGCAAGGGGCCCCCGGCGGCCCGGCCGCCTGGATCGCCGTGCTGTCGAAAGCGGCTCGTTGTTGGTGTATGCCTCCTGGCTCTGCGTATGCGGAACAGCTCTGGCGAGGGTGGAGGGGACTTGCGTATCAACCCGCTTCTCTTTGAGACGGAAGTGCCGCCCATTCCCGCGGCGCGAACCTGGGCTGCCCGATACGATCGCTCCGCCGGGCCGCTCATCGATCTCTCGCAGGCCGTGCCCGGCTACCCGCCGCACGCAGAATTTCTGACGCGGCTCGGCAAGGCGGCCGCTGACGAGGAGGCGGCCCGCTACGGCGACATCGTCGGCGACATGCCGCTTCGCGAGGCCTATGCAAGTCATGTTTCCGGGCTCTACGACGCGCGCATCGAGCCCGCGAATGTCGCGGTGACGGCGGGATGCAATCAGGCGTTCGTTGTCGCGATGATGGCGCTCGCCCAGGCCGGCGACGCGGTGATTCTCCCCACGCCCTGGTACTTCAATCACAAGATGGCGCTCGACATGCTCGGCATCGAGGCCGTTGCGCTTCCCTGCCGAGCCGACAATCGCTTCGTGCCGGTGCCTGAGGACGCGAAGCCGCTGCTCACCTCCCGCGTCCGGGCGATCGTTCTCGTGACCCCCAACAATCCGACCGGCGCCGTCTATCCGCCGGGCCTCATCGAGAGCTTCCGCGCGCTCTGCGCCGAGCACGGAATAGCGCTTGTGCTCGATGAGACCTATCGCGACTTCATCGGCTCCGACGCGCCACCGCACACATGTCTCGCCGCATCTGATTGGGCCGAGACGGTTGTTCAGCTTTACAGCTTTTCCAAGTCGTACTGCATTCCCGGGCATCGGGTGGGCGCTCTGCTGGCCGGCCGGCCGGTGATCGCCGAGGTCGCCAAGGTGCTCGATACCTTGCAGATATGCGCGCCGCGCGCGCCGCAGCTGGTGCTGCCCTGGGCGATTCCGGCGCTGGCGGAATGGCGCGCAGCCAATCGCCATGAAATGCTCGCCCGGGCCGACGCCTTCAGGTCGGCAATGTCGGCCCTGGAAGGCTGGCGGCTCGGCTCGATCGGCGCCTATTTCGCCTATGTCGCGCCCCCCGATGCCGGCCGGAGCGGTGTCGAGATGTGCGAAACGCTGGCGCGCGAGCGCGGTGTGCTGTGCCTGCCGGGCTCGTATTTCGGCGCCGGGCAGGAGCCCTATCTTCGCATCGCATTCGCCAATGTCGGCGTTTCGGATATCGCCGCGCTTCCCGCGCGCCTGGGCATGCTGGAGACGGCTGGAGCGGCCAACTGAGAGAGGACCGAATGGATTTCGAGACGAACCTCAAGCGGTTGCGGGACCAGTACGGCTCCGCCGACGGCGGGGCGGTCCGCGACCCGAAATTCCGCAAGGTCGCCGAGCGCATCTTCAAGGGCGGCTCGCGCGTGGCGCCCTATGCCGGGCTCACGACGTTCTTTTCGGCGCCCATCCGCCAGATCGACTGGTCGGCCCCCGATTTCGGCGACCTCGATGTCGCGGCCGTCGGCATTCCGATGGACCTCGGCGTCTCCAACCGGAACGGCTCCCGCTTCGGCCCGCGGGCGGTGCGCGCGGTCGAACGGATCGGCCCCTACAACCACGTGCTGGAATGCGCGCCCGCTTTCGACATGAAGGTTGCCGACATCGGCGACATCCCCTTCCGCAGCCGCTTCAGCCTCGACCAGTCGCACGAGGATATCGAGCGCCATGTGGGGCTCATCGTCGAGGCAGGCGTGGTGCCGCTCTCGGTCGGCGGCGACCATTCCATGACGCTGCCGATCCTGCGCGCCGTAGGGCGGAATCGTCCCGTCGGCATGATCCAGATCGACGCGCATTGCGACACGATGGGCCCGTTCGACGGCAGCAAGTTCCATCACGGAGGGCCGTTCCGCCAGGCGGTGCTCGACGGCGTGCTCGACCCGCAGCGCACCATCCAGATCGGCATCCGCGGCTCGTCGGAATATCTGTGGGAGTTCTCGCTCGATTCCGGCATGACGGTGATCCACGCGGAGGAGATCGACCGGCTCGGCATCGACGCCGTCATCGAGGCCGCCCGCAAGGTCGTCGGCGACGGACCGACCTACCTCACCTTCGACATCGACAGCCTCGACCCGGCCTTCGCGCCGGGCACCGGCACGCCCGAGATCGGCGGGCTGTCGACGCGCGAGGCGCTGGCGATCCTTAGAGGGCTCAAGGGCGTCAACCTGGTGGGCGGCGACGTCGTGGAAGTGGCGCCGCAATATGACGCCACGACCAACACGGCTCACGCCGGAGCGCAGATGCTGTTCGAGATCGCCAGCCTCATGGTTTTCAGCCCGTCGATCGCCGCGGCCTGAGCCGCCTGCGCTCCCGCGCCGTGCCGGGACCCCGACGGAGGCCTCCCGGCATCAGAATTGCTTGTTTCCCTGCGACGTGGAACATTCCGCTTCGGTATTCTTTGGGTGCCTGTGGAGGGTAGGATGACCAAGCTCCTGAAAAACGACGTCACGCGCCGCTCGGTCCTGGCCACCGGTGCGGCCGGGCTGGCAACGCTGGCCATGCCGGCAATCGTCCGGGCGCAGGACAAGAGCATCAAGGTCGGCGTCTACGGCGGCTATTTCAAGGATTCCTTCGACAAGCACGTCTTTCCCGGTCTTCACCGAAGCGACCGGCATCGCGGTGGAATCGGTCGCCGAGCCGACCGGCGAGGCGTGGCTCGTGCAGCTTCAGCAGGCGGCGCAGGCGGGCGTGGCCCCGGCCGACGTCTCGATGATGGCGCAGACGACGGTGCTGAAGGGGAAGGAAGTCGAGCTGTGGTCGCCGCTCGACGTGGCTGCCATGCCCAACACGGCGAACGTGAAGCCGGAGTTCATCAACAAATATGACGACGGACGCGTCTGCCGGCATTGGCGCGGTGACCTGGTACATCACGCTCGTCTCCAACACCGACGTCTACCCCGAAGCGCCGAACTCCTGGGCGCTTCATGTGGGAGCCCTCGAACGCCGACAAGCTCGGCCTCTTGGCGCTGGTGTCGAACTCCTTCCTGCTGGAGATCACTGCCAAGACCTTCTTCGGCGGCTACGACATCCTCGACACCGACGAGGGCATCCTCAAGGTCATGGACAAGATCGCCGAGCTGAAGCCGAACGTGAAGCTCTGGTACCGCGACGAGGCGCAGTTCGAGCAGGCGCTGAAGTCGGGCGAGATCCCGATGGGCCAGTACTATCACGACGTGACCGGCCTCGCGATCGCCGACGGCTTCCCCGTCCGCTCCACCTTCCCGAAGGAGGGCGGCGTCGAACGACTCAGGCTCGTGGGTCGTCTCCAAGGCGTCCGACAAGCTCGAGGAGGCGCAGGTCTTCATCGATTTCGCCTCGCAGCCCGAGATGCAGGCGCTGCTCTCGCGCAAGGTCGGCACGTCCCCGACCGTCAAGCGCGACGTGCTGGACCTGACGGACGAGGAGTTCGCGGCCGTCTCATCGGATATTCCGCCGATCATCCCGCGCTACGATCTCTACCAGACCAAGTCGGACTGGCTGAACCAGAAGTGGACGGAGCTGATCGTCGGCGGCTGAAGCGGCCGGCGCCTGACTGCAAGACGAGCGTCAGCCTTTCGCCAGACGATGTCGGGCCTCGTCCTCGAGCATCTGACGAAGCGGTTCGGCGACGTTCGCCGCGGTCGACGACGTCGAGCTCAGCGGTCGACGCACGGCACGTTCGTCTGCCTGCTGGGGCCGTCCGGCTGCGGCAAGACCACTCTGCTCAGGATGATCGCCGGCCTGGAGGAACCGACGCCGGGCGCATCCTGCTCGACGGCGCGCGACATCACCGGGCTGCCGGCGCACAGGCGCGACTTCGGCATGGTGTTCCAGTCGCTGGCGCTGTTCCCGCATCTGACCGTCGGCGAGAACATCGCCTATCCGCTGCGCATCCGCGGCGAGGCCCGCGCCGAGGCAGTCGGCGCGAGTCGATGAGCTGCTGCAGCTCGTGCATCTTTCCGGCTTGGCGGAGCGGCCGGTGCGCGAAGCTTTCGGGCGGGCAGCGCCAGCGGGTGGCGATTGCCCGCGCCCTGGCGCGCTCGCCGCGGCTGTTCCTGCTCGACGAGCCGCTCTCGGCGCTCGACGCAAAGCTGCGCGAAGCCATGCAGGTGGAGCTCAGGCAGCTTCAGCGCCAGCTCGGCATCACCACGATCGTCGTAACGCACGACCAGCGCGAGGCGATGACGATGGCCGATCTCATCGTGGTGATGGGGGAGGGGCGCATCCGTCAGGTCGGGACGCCGCTCGACATCTACCGCCGGCCGAGCGACGCCTTCGTCGCGGCCTTCATCGGCTCTGACCAATCTGCTGCCCGCCAAGCCCGACGGAGACGGCGCCCGTGTGCCGGGCGGCCTCGTCCCGCAACTCACGATTCCTGCCGGACGGGAGAACGCGCTTGTCTCGGTGCGCCCGGAGGATGTCCGCCTGACGGCGCCGGAGGCTGCCGCCATGCGCGGCCGCGTGACGTTCGTGCGCGACCTCGGCGCGAGCGTCGAGATCTATCTCGCGTGCGACGGCACCGAAGTCGTCGCCGTGTCGGCGCCGCGTCGACCGCCCCGACCTCCGCGAAGGCGACGAGGCCGGCATCGCCATCGATCCGAGCGATTGCGTCGTGCTCGAGCGATGACGACCCGCCACCGCTTTCTCGAATTATCTGCCGCTGGCGTTTCCCACGCTGATGCTCACCGTCTTCTTCATCGTGCCCTTCGCGACGATGATCGCGGTCAGCTTCTTTCGCCGCATTCAGGGGGCGTTCTACGAGCCGGACTTCGTGTTCGACAATTATGCCCGGTTCCTCTCCGCCTTCTTCGCCGAGCGTCTGGGTTTCTCGCTCTATCTGGCGGGGCTTGTCGCGGCCATCTGCGTGGCCGTGGGGCTGCCGTTCACCTATCGGCTGAGCCGGCTGCCGCGGCGCCGGCAGGTCGTGTGGCTCGTGGGCCTGCTGGCGGTCCTCTCGCTGTCGGAGGTGATCATCGGCTTCGCCTGGTCGACGCTCTTCTCGCGCACCGGCGGCATCACGAACCTCTTTGTCGCGGTAGGGCTGATGAGCGCCCCGGTGTCGCTGTCGCCGAGCTTCGGCGCGGTGCTGACCGGCATGGTCTATCAGGCGCTTCCCGTACACGGTCCTGGTGCTCTATCCATCCGTGGTGAGGCTCGACCCCTCGCTCGTGGAAGCCGCCCGCACGCTCGGGGCCTCGCCGTTGCGTGCCTTCTTCAACCTGGTGGTCCCTGTGCTGCGCAATGCCGTGCTCGCCACGCTCATCATGGTCTTCGTCTTCGCGCTCGGCTCCTACCTGCTGCCGCAGCTGCTCGGACGCCCCCAGCACTGGACGCTGTCGGTCCTCATCACCGACCAGGCGATCTACCAGTCGAACATGCCCTTCGCCGCGGCGATGGCCGTCTTCCTGGTGGCCGTGAGCCTCTCGCTGGTGGGGCTGGCGCTCTTCGTCGGGCGCCGGGCGGGCACGGCATGATGGCGAGGCTGGCAAACCGGCTCTTCTTCGCCGCCGTGGGGCTGTTCCTCACGATGCCGCTGGTCATCGTCGCCAGCGTTGCGTTCAACGAGCAGAAGACGCTGCGATTTCCCCCGCGCGGCTTTTCGCTGCACTGGTTCACCGCAGATCGTCACGGACGCCGGCTGGCGGAACGCCCTTTTCGCCTCGGTGATCGTGGCGACAAGCTCCGCGGCGCTGTCGGTCGCGATCGCTTTCCCGCTGGTCTGGTCGCAATGGCGCCGGCCCCTGCGATGGGCGCGCATCGTGGAGGGCGTTGCGCTGACGCCGTTCATCCTGCCGCCCGTCATCACGGCGCTCGGCTTCCTGTCCTTCTGGGCGACGGCCGGCTTCTACGGGGCGCCGTGGACCGTGGTGATCAGCCACGCAATCTTCTTCGTGACGCTGCCGCTCGTGACGCTTTCTCTCGGCTTCGCGTCGATCGACCGCGAAATCGTGGAGGCCGCCGCCACCATGGGAGCCGACGACGGGACGGTGCTGCGGACGGTCGTGCTGCCGCTGGTGGGTCCCTACATCCTCTCAGGCTTCGCCTTCGCCTTCGTCCTGTCGCTCAACGAATACATCGTCGCCTACATGGTGGTCGGCTTCACGACGGAGACGCTTCCGATCAAAATCTTCAACGCGCTGCGCTATGGCTACACGCCGACCATGGCGGCGGTGACGGTGGTCTTCGTGGCGGCGGCGATCGTGATCTTCGGGCTGATCGCCCGGTTCGGCGACCTGCCGCGGCTGCTTGGCGCCTGGTCTTCGCACGGCGAGTGATGCGCATCGCCGTGCTTCAGATGGTGGCGCGCGCCGGCGATGTTGCCGGCAATCTTGCGACGATCGCCGACGCCGCCGCGGAAGCCAAGGAACGCGGCGCTGAGGTCCTCGTAGCACCGGAGCTTGCCACAACCGGCTATGGGGCCGGGGAGGCGATCCGCGACCTCGCGGAGCCGGCCGACGGTGCGCAGGCGAGCCGTCTTGCCGAGATCGCCGCCGAGCACGGCCTCACCATCGCGGCTGGCTTTGCCGAGCGGGACGGCGGCGCGATCTACAATGCCGCGCTGCTTGTCGACGCTGCCGGCACGCGCAGCGTCTACCGCAAGTGCCATCTCTACGGCGAATACGAGAAGGCGCTGTTCACACCGGGGGACAGGCCGCCGGACGTCCGTATGCTCGGCGGGCTGAAGGTCGGCATCCTCATCTGCTACGACGTGGAGTTCCCCGAAGCCGTCCGCCATCTGGCGCTGCGGGGCGCGGAGGCCGTGCTCGTCCCGACGGCTCTGCCGTCCACCCCGGAGGCGCCGTTCATCGCCGAGAGGCTGGTGCCGGTGCGCGCCTTCGAGAACGGCATCGCGA
Source organism: uncultured Alphaproteobacteria bacterium (assembly GCA_963801225.1). Lineage (GTDB taxonomy): Bacteria > Pseudomonadota > Alphaproteobacteria > Rhizobiales > Afifellaceae > DASWJZ01. The sequence goes on along the minus strand of CAWDED010000010.1, from coordinate 104,304 downwards.
TCGCCTACGCGGACCATGCCGGTGCCGACGCGCGTTTCGCCTATGCCGGGCGCTCGTGCATCGCGCTGCCGGACGGGACGGACGCCGCGCGTGCCCCGGCGGCCGGCGGCGCGGTCATCGTCGCCGACTATGACCCGGCGGCGTTCTCACGGGCGCGAGCGGCCAACCCCTACCTCTCCGAAAGACGGACCGATTTCTTCAACCGCTGGTGAGGGAAGGGCTCGCGCCCCGGCCGCCGGGCGCGTCCGCCAGCCGGCTCAATTGTTGATCTCGAACAATCCCGCGGCACCCATGCCGCCGCCGATGCACATCGTGACGACCACATATCTGGCGCCCCGCCGCTTGCCTTCGATCAGCGCGTGGCCGACCAGACGCGAGCCGGTCATGCCGTAGGGATGGCCAATGGAGATACTGCCGCCGTCCACATTGTAGATGTCCGGGTCGATGCCGAGATGGTCGCGGCAGTAGAGCGCCTGGACGGCGAAGGCCTCGTTCAGCTCCCACAGACCGATGTCGTCGATGCTCAGCCCATGGCGCTCAAGCAGCTTCGGGACGGCGTAGATCGGGCCAATTCCCATCTCTTCGGGCGGGCAGCCCGCAACCGCCATGCCGCGATAGGTGCCGAGCGGCTCAAGCCCGCGCTTTTCTGCGAGGCTTGCCTCCATCAGGACGCAGGCCGAGGCCCCGTCGGAGAGCTGGCTTGCGTTGCCCGCGGTGATGACGCCGTCCTCCAGAACGGGCTTGAGGCTCGCCAAGGCGTCGAGCGTCGTCTGCGGCCGGTTGCCCTCGTCGCGGTCGAGCGTCACCTCGCGCTCCGACACCTCGCCCGTGTCCCTGTTCTGGACCATCATCGCCGTCGAGAACGGCACGATCTCGTCGTCGAAGAGACCCTTCTCCTGCGCCACGGCCGTCCGCTGCTGCGATTGCAGCGCGTATTCGTCCTGCGCGTCGCGGCTTACGCCGTATTTCCCTGCAACGAACTCGGCGGTCTGCAGCATCGGCATATAGGCGTGCGGGACCTTTTCGATCACGTGCGGGTCGGCCGCTTCCCGGCCCCATGCGAAATACTGGTCCTGCACGGCGGAGATGTTTTCCTGGCCGCCGGCCGCGACGATGTCCATTCCGTCGACCATGATCTGCTTGGCGGCGGTGGCGATCGCCATCAGCCCCGACGAGCACTGGCGATCCATGGTCTGCGCGGAGACCGTTACCGGCGCGCCTGCCGCGAAGACGGCGTGGCGCGCCAGATTCATGCCCGCGGTGCCGGCGGCCAACACCGTGCCGAGCACGAAATCGTCGATCTCGCCCGGCTCGACCCGCGAACGCTCGATCGCATGGCGCAGCACATGGCCCGTCAAGGTGGGCGACTTCGTCGCGTTCAGGCTGCCGCGATAGGCCCTGCCGATTCCGCTCCGCGCCGTGCTGACGATGACCGCTTCTCGCATTTCAGTTCCTCCGGCGCTTTAACTGCGTGCAACTCGGCGTCGAGCCGCGGCTCGTGCTTCGCCGTAATCGTGCGTCAGGCGCATCTTGTCGATGCCAACGACATTTGCGGCCGAACCCATGGTCCACGGCCGGTGCCGAGTTAACGTTCACTGGTAGGAGTGTGAGTGCATGGAGGCGGCTCAGCTCTGCAAGCCGATCGACCCGGCGCTTCGGCGCTTGCGGGCCGCTCGCGGGCTTTCGCCGAAGCGCCCGCGGAAGCGGCGCGCAAATGCCGAAGCGGAGGCAAAGCCGGTCTGCACGGCAATCTCCGTCATGTTCTTGCGTGTCTCAAGGACCAGCCTGCGCCCGGCGTTCAGCCTGAGCGCCGCATAATAATCGCGCGGTGACATTCCGACAGACCTTGCGAAGAGAGCCTCCAGCATGCGCGCGCCCACTCCTGCTCTGCGGGCCAGCTCCGGGATGGCGAGCGGGCGTTCGATGTGCTCCTCCATCATGCCGATCGCCGCGGCGACGCGCGGCTCGTTCGAGCCGAGCCGGCCGAGCGAGACCATGCGCTGCGGGTCGCCGGCAACGCGCAGCTCGTCGTAGATGAAGAGGCTCGCCACATCGAGCGCCAGCGCATGTCCCTGGCGGGCGCGGATCAGGTGCAGCATCAGATCGAGCGCCGGGGAAGCGCCGCCCGTGGTGAAGCGCAGCTTGTCGATTACGTAGCGGTCGGGCCGCACGTCGATCTCGGGAAAGCGTGCCGCGAGCTCCTCGAGGTCTTCCCAGTGCGTTGTCGCGGCGCGTCCGTTCAGCAGCCCGGCCATGGCGAGCACCCACGAGCCGGATTCGATGCCGCCCATCGCCACGCCCTTCCGTGCGACGCTGCGGAGCGTGGCAAGCAACGGCGCGCGCGCATGCTTTGCCGCGTTGAAGGCGGCGACGACCACGAGACAGTCGCGCTCCTCGTCGGCGGAGAACCGCCCTTCGACCGGTATCGGCAGGCCGCCGGAGGTGAGCACGGGCGAACCGTCCGGGCTCAGCAGGCGGCGCCGGTAGAGCACCCGGCCGGCCACCCGGTTGGCGGCACGGAGGGGCTCGATCGTCGATGCAAGCGAGAGCAGCGACACGTCGGGCAGCACGAGGAAGTCGATGGCGAGCGGCTCGGAAGCGGGCGCGAACAGCTTCTGCATTGCGGATCCGGTATGAAACGTTGCGTAAAGCGTATCACAGCTCGTGCGTTTCGGGCGCATTCTCTCCGCGCCGCGAGCGCCGGGGGGCACCGTGCCGCTGTCAATGAACCGCGAAGTCTTCATCACCTGCGCCGTCACCGGCGCCGGCGATACGGTGGGGCGCTCCGACAAGGTGCCCGTGACGCCGGCCGAGATCGCCGCTGCGGCAATAGAGGCGGCACAGGCCGGCGCGGCCGTGGCGCATATCCATGTGCGCGACCCCGCCACCGGCAAGGGCGCCCGCGATCCGAAGCTCTATCGCGAAGTGGTGGAGCGCATCCGCGCCTCCGGCACCGACGTGGTGATCAACCTCACCGCCGGGATGGGCGGAGACCTGACTTTCGGCTCGGTCGAGCAGCCTCTCCCATTGTCGCAGAGCGGCACCGACATGGCGGGCGCCAGCGAGCGGCTCACCCATGTGGCGGAGCTTCTACCGGAAATCTGCACGCTCGATTGCGGCACGATGAATTTCGGCGAGGGCGACTACGTCATGACCAACACGCCCGCCATGCTGAAGGCCATGGCGGGCCGCATTCGCGACCTCGGCGTCCGCCCGGAAATCGAGATATTCGACGGCGGCCACCTGGTGCTTGCCCAATGGCTGAAGGAGCAGGGGCTCATCGACGACCCCGTGCTCGTGCAGCTTTGCATGGGGATCCCTTGGGGCGCGCCGGACGACATCGCCACGCTGATGGCGCTCGTGGGAAACCTGCCGCCGGGCTGGATCTTCTCCGCCTTCTCGATCGGCCGCAACCAGCTCCCTTATGCAGCCCTCGCCGTGCTCGCCGGCGGCAACGTGCGCGTCGGGCTGGAGGACAATCTCTGGCTCGGCAAGGGCGAGCTCGCCACCAACGGCGCACTGGTCGAGCGCGCGGCGACGATCGTCACGGGCATGGGCGCGCGGGTGCTCTCGCCCGCCGAGGTGCGCGAGAAGCTCAAGCTTGGGAAGCGAAGCTGACATGGCGTCCGACGTCACACGCGCAGCGATCATCGGAGGCGGCGTCATCGGTGCCGGCTGGGCCGCACGCTTCGTGCAGAACGGCATCGACGTGGCGATCTACGATCCCGATCCGGATGTCGAGCGCAAGGTCGGAGAGGTGGTCGCCAATGCCGACCGCGCCTTCGCCAGGCTCACCAACGCGCCGCCGGGCAGGCGCGGCACGCTCTCTTTCGCCGACTCCATCGCGGCGGCGGTGGCGGGCGCCGATCACGTGCAGGAGAACGCGCCGGAAAGGCTGGAGCTGAAGTGCGAGCTCCTCGCGGAGATCGACCGGCACGCAGCACCCGACGCGCTGGTCGGCTCCTCCACGTCAGGCCTGCTCCCCACCGATCTGCAGGCGCCGATGCGGTATCCCGAGCGCCTGGTCATCATGCATCCCTTCAACCCGGTCTACCTGCTGCCGCTGGTGGAGGTCGTGGGAGGCAAGAAGACCGCAGCGTCCACCCTGCGGCGCGCCAAGGCGCTGTGCAGCGCGATCGGCATGCAGCCGCTTGTCGTGCGCAAGGAAATCGACGCCTTCATCGGCGACCGCCTGCTCGAGGCGGTGTGGCGCGAGGCGCTGTGGCTCGTCCACGACGATGTCGCCACCGCCGAGGAGATCGACGACGTCATCCGCTACTCGTTCGGCCTGCGCTGGGCGCAGATGGGATTGTTTCTCACCTACCGCATCGCCGGCGGCGAGGCGGGCATGCGGCATTTCATGCAGCAGTTCGGCCCGGCGCTCGCCTGGCCGTGGACGCGGCTGACCGATGTGCCGGACACTCGACGATGCGTTCATCGACAAGATCGCGGCGCAGTCGGACGCGCAGGCGAACGGCCATTCGATCCGCGATCTGGAGCGCATCCGCGACGACAATCTGGTCGCCATCCTCCAGGCGCTCCGCGCACAGGACGGCGGCAAAGGCTGGGGCGCCGGCGCGCTTCTGAAGGACTACGAAGACCGCCTCTTCCAGAGCGCGCATCGCGAGGCCGCGACCGGGTCACGCGATCTCACGAAGCCGCTTGAGCTGTTCGCCACCCGCGTCGCGCCGGACTGGACCGATTATAACGGCCACATGACGGAAAGCCGCTATCTGCAGGTTTTCGGCGATACGTCGGATGCGCTGCTCGCCTTCGCCGGGGTCGATCAGGCGTACCACGACCGGGGCCGCAGCTTCTACACGGTCGAGACGCATATCATGCACCGGAAGGAAGTGCGGGCGCTCGAGCCGATCCACACGACGGCCCAGGTTCTGGCGGTCGACGACAAGCGGCTGCATGTCTTCCACCGGCTGGTCCACACGCCGAGCGGCGATCTGCTCGCCACGGCCGAGCAGATGCTTCTCTCCGTCGACACGGAGGCAGGGCGCGCATGCCCGGCCGGGCCGGACGTGCTTCAGCGACTGCGCGAAATCGCTCATGCGCATGCGGCGCTGCCCCGCCCCGACGGGGCCGGCCGCGCGGTCGGGCAGCGGACGCGGTCAGGAGAAGCGGCATGCACTTCGGCCTGACGCCCGAGCAGGAGATGGTCGTGAAGACCGTCCGCGACGTTCGTGGAGACGGAGCTTTATCCGCTCGAAGCTGAGGTCGAGCGGTTGAACGACGTGCCGGAGGAGATGGCGAGAGAGATCCAGCGGAAAGTGATCGCGCTCGGCTTCTACGCGCCCAACATGCCGGCGGATCTCGGCGGCGGCGGCCTCGATGCGCTCACGCTTACGCTGCTTGAGCGCGAGCTCGGCCGCGCCTCGCTGGCGCTCGTCACTTACTGGGCTCGGCCGTCCAACATCCTGATGGCCTGCATGGGCGAGCAGCGGGAGCGATATCTGATCCCCTGCATCCGCGGCGAAAAGCTCGATGCGCTGGCCATGACGGAGCCGGACGCCGGCTCCGACGTGCGCGCCATGAAATGCACGGCGCGGCGGGACGGATCGGACTGGGTTCTGAACGGCAGCAAGCACTTCATATCGCACGCGGACAAAGCGGATTTCGTCATCGTCTTCGCGGCCACCGGCGAAGAGGATACCTCGGCCGGCCGCAAGAAGGCGATCACCGGCTTCCTCGTCGACCGCGGCACGCCGGGCTTCGAGATCAGGCCGGGCTACGAATTCCGTCTCGCATCGCGGCTACCACAACGCGGTGCTTTCCTTCGACGAGTGCCGGTTGCCCGCGGGTCAGGTGCTGGGCGAGGTGAACCGCGGCTTCGATGCGATGAACGAATGGCTTTCGGGCACGCGGCTGACGGTCGCCGCCATGGCCGTCGGCCGCGCGAGGCGCGCCTTCGACCTGGCGCTCAATCACGCCGCGACGCGAAAGCAGTTCGGCCAGACGATCGGGCGTTTCCAGGGCGTCTCCTTCAAGCTCGCCGACATGGTCACCGAGATCGACGCGGCGGACTGGCTGACGCTCGCCGCCGCCTGGCGCCTCGACCAGGGGCTCGAGGCGACGCGCGAGATATCGTCGGCCAAGCTGTTCGCCACGGAAATGCTGGCCCGCGTCACCGACGAGGCGATCCAGATCCACGGCGGCATGGGGCTGATGGCCGACCTGCCGCTGGAGCGCTTCTGGCGCGATGCGCGGGTGGAGCGCATCTGGGACGGAACCTCGGAAATCCATCGCCATATCATCAGCCGCGCGCTGCTCAGGGAGCTCGGCGCATGACGACCCGCTGCCTCGATCGGCTGTTCCGGCCGAAGAGCATCGCCGTCTTCGGCGGGCGCGAGGCGGCGCGCGTTCTGGAGCAGTGTGATCGCATGGGCTTCGCCGGCGAGATATGGCCGGTGCACCCGACGCGCGACATGATCGGCGAGCACCGCTGCTTCCGTTCCGTCGCGGAGCTTCCCGCAGCGCCCGATGCCGCCTTCGTGGGCGTCAACCGGAGCGCAACGATCGAGATCGTGCGGGCGCTCGCGGCACGCGGCGCCGGCGGCGCGATCTGCTACGCCTCGGGCTTCCGCGAGGCGGAAAGCGGCGCGGCGCTGGAAGACGAGCTTGTCGCCGCGGCCGGCAGCATGCCGGTGCTCGGCCCCAATTGCTACGGGCTCATCAACTATCTCGACGGCGTGCCGCTCTGGCCCGATCAGCATGGCGGCGCACCGGTGGCACGCGGCGTTGCGATCATCACGCAGTCGTCGAACATCGCCCTCAACATGACGATGCAGCGGCGCGGCCTGCCGATCGCCTATGTGGCAACGGCCGGCAACCAGGCGCAGACGACGCTCGCGGACATCGCGTCGGAGCTGATCGAGGACGATCGCGTCACCGCCATCGGCCTGCATATCGAGGGGATCGCCGGCGTGGCGCGCTTCGAGGCGCTGGCGCTGCGGGCGCGGGCGCTCGCAAAGCCCATCGCTGCAATATTCGTCGGCGGCTCGGAGCAGGCGAGGGGCGCCGCGCTCTCCCACACGGCATCGATTGCCGGATCGGACTCGGCCGTCGCGGCCTTCTTCGCGCGGCTCGGCATCCCCCGGCTTCGCTCCATTCCGGAATTCCTGGAGACGCTGAAGCTGCTTCACGTCCACGGCGCGCTTCCCGGCCGCGACCTCTGCTCGATGAGCTGCTCCGGCGGCGAGGCGGCGCTGATGGCCGACGCCGCGCTCGGCCGCGGCGTCCGGTTCCGGCGCGCTCGGCGCGGAGGAGAAGGCGCGCGTGAAGGCGACGCTGAGCGAGCTTGTCGCGGTGGAGAACCCGCTCGACTATCACACCTTCATCTGGGCGCAGGAGGAGGCGATGGCGGACACCTTCGCCGCGATGATCGGCTGCGGCTTCGATCTTTCGCTCCTCGTTCTCGACTTTCCGCGCGGCGACCGCTGCGACGATGCCGATTGGCGCGTCGCGTCGAGAGCCCTCGTCGCGGCGGCAGAGCGCACCGGCGGCCGCGCCGCAATGGTCGCGTCGCTTTCCGGAGAGCATGCCGGAGGCCTATGCTGCAGAGCTTCTGGAGGCGGGCGTGGCACCGCTCAACGGCATCGACGAAGCGCTTGCAGCTGCCGACGCAGCCGCCATGGTCGGCGAAAGCTGGGCGTTGGCCGCGCCCCGGCCGCTGCTGCCGGCGCTGGCGCCGAGCGCGGATTCCATCGTCCTCGACGAGAGCGAAGCCAAGCAGGCGCTCGCGCCGTTCGGCGTTGAGATGCCCCCTTCGACGGGTCGCGGCGAGCCCGTGCTGTGCCGCCGAGGCGGCGGAAGCGCTCGGCTATCCGGTGGTGGTGAAGGCGCTCGGCGTCGCCCACAAGACGGATGTCGGCGGCGTGCGCCTCAATCTTTCGTCGGCTCGCGAGGTGGCGGAAGCCGCGGAGTCTCTCGCCGGGCTGAGCAGCAGCTTGCTGGTCGAGCGGATGGTCACCGATCAGGTGGCGGAGCTTCTGATCGGTGTCGTGCGCGATCCGCAATTCGGCCTGCTCATGCGGATCGCAGCCGGCGGCGTTCTGGTGGAGCTGCTCGGCGACGTTGCCTCGCTGCTGCTTCCCACGACGGCGGATGAGGTGCGCCGCGCGATCCTGTCGCTGATGATGGCGCCGCTCCTTACGGGCTACCGCGGCCGTCCCGCCGCCGACATCGAGGCGGCGATCGCTGCTGCGCTCGCGATCGCGCGCTTTGCCGAGGCGCATGCGGACGGGCTGGAGGAGCTCGACGTCAATCCGCTCATGGTGCGGCCTGAAGGAAAAGGCGCGGTCGCCGTCGACGCGCTGATCCGCATGAGGGCCGGTGCATGAGCGACGCGATCCGGACACGCCGCGACGGCGCCGTGCTCGAAGTGACGCTCGACCGGCCAAAGGCGAATGCCATCGACTATCCGACGAGCCGCGCCATGGGCGAGGTGTTCCAGTCGTTTCGCGACGATGCCGGCCTGCGTGTGGCGATCGTCACCGGGGCCGGCGAAGATTTCTTCTCGGCGGGATGGGACCTGAAGGCGGCGGCGGCCGGCGATCCGGTCGACGGCTGGTACGGGGTCGGCGGCTTCGGCGGAATCCAGGAGCTGCGCGACCTCAACAAGCCGGTCATCGCGGCGGTCAACGGCATGGCGGTCGGCGGCGGCTTCGAGCTGGCGCTTTCGGCCGATCTGATCCTGGCGGCGGAGCATGCGCGTTTCGCGCTGCCGGAGATCCGCGCCGGGACGCTTGCCGACGCCGCCACGGCTAAGCTGCCGAAGCGCATGCCCTATCACGTGGCGATGGAGCTTCTGCTCACCGGCCGCTGGATGGATGCCGCCGAGGCGCAGCGCTGGGGGCTGGTGAACGAAGTGCTGCCGGCGACGCGCCTGCTCGGCCGCGCAAGAGAGCTTGCGCGCACGCTTGCGGACGGACCGCCGCTCGTGTTCGCCGCGATCAAGGAAGTGGCGCGCGCGGCCGAGGCGCAGGATTTCCAGACGGTGATGAACAGGATCGCCCGCCGGCAGTTTCCGACGGTCGATATCCTTTACGGCAGCGAAGACCAGAAGGAGGGAGCTCGGGCTTTTGCCGAGAAGCGCGACCCGAAGTGGCAAGGACGTTGACCGGCAAGACAACGCCGCTCGTTCCGCCGACGCCACGGAAGGTCGCTATCACGAAGGGTCTCAGGCGCTCCGGCCGATAGCCTGCGCCGAGGGACGAGAAAGGGCCGCCGGGAGACGAGGCGGCCGCGCTAGACACGGAGGGGATCATGTCTTCAGAGCTTGAATATCTGGCAAGGAAAGCCATCGGTGGCCGCATCAGCCGGCGTGCGTTTCTGGGCCGCGCTGCGGCGCTCGGATTGACGCTGCCGGCGGCCTCGAAGCTGCTTTCGTCGACGGCGCTTGCGCAAGAGCCGCAGCACGGCGGCGATCTCGTCTGCGGGCTGGTCGGCGGCGAGTCGACCAACAGTCTCGATCCGGCGACCTGGCTCAGCCAGGTGCCGCAGATCCTGGGCAAGTGCTGGGGCGAGACGCTGGTCTATGCCGCGCCGGAGGACGGCTCGCCGGCCGGCATGCTGGCGGAATCGTGGGAGGCGTCCGACGACGTGAAGCAGTGGACCTTCAAGATCCGCAAGGGCGTGACGTTCCACAACGGCAAGACGCTGACGCCCGACGACGTGGTGGCGACGCTGAAGCGGCACTCCGATCCCGACGCCAAGTCGGGCGCCCTTGGCGTGGTCAAGGACATCACCGAGATGAAGGCGGACGGCGACAACGTCGTGCTCACCCTGGCGAACGCCAATGCCGACCTGCCGCTGCTCATCAGCGACTATCACCTGGTGATCCAGCCGGACGGCGGCGTCGACGCCCCGGATGCGGGTATCGGCACCGGGCCTTACAAGATCGTGGATAACGATCCGGGCGTGCGCCATTTCGTGACCAAATACGCCGATCACTGGAACGACAAGGTCGGCTTCGTCGACTCCGTCGAGATCCTCGTGATGAACGACAACACGGCGCGCATGTCGGCGCTGCAGTCCGGCCAGGTCCACCTCGTGAACCGCGTCGAGCCGAAGACCGTGTCGCTGATTGAAGCCGCCGGTGGAGTGGTCATCGAGCGTGTCCCGTCCAAGGGGCACTACGTGTTCATCATGCACTGCAACACGCCGCCCTTCGACAACAACGATCTCAGGATGGCGCTGAAGCTTGCGATCGACCGCGAGTCGATGGTCCAGACCATCCTGCAGGGCTATGCGACGGTCGGAAACGACTTCCCGATCTCCAAGTCGTATCCCTACTTCCCCGCCGACATCGAGCAGCGGGCCTACGATCCGGAGGAAGCCAGCCACTATTACAAGAAGTCCGGCCACTCCGGCTCGGTCCTGCTGAGGACCTCGGAAGTGGCGTTTCCGGGCGCCGTCGACGCTGCGACGCTCTATCAGCAGCAGGCGGCGAAGGCCGGCATTCAGATCGAGGTGCAGCGCGAGCCGGGCGACGGCTACTGGGACAATGTGTGGAACAAGCAGCCCTTCTGCGCCTCCTATTGGGGCGGGCGGCCGACGCAGGATTCCATGTATTCGACCGCCTACTACTCGAAGGCCGACTGGAACGACACGCGCTTCTTCAACCCGGACTTCGACAAGATGCTGCTTCAGGCGCGCGGCGAGCTGGACAACGCCAAGCGGGCGCAGCTCTATCACGACATGGCGGTGCTTGGTGCGCGACACCGGCGGGCTGATCCTGCCGATGTTCAACGACTTCATCGACGCGCACACCGAACAGGTGCAGGGCTGGGTCGTGGACGCCAACCAGGAGACGTCGAATCTGAGCGCTCCGATCCGCGTCTGGCTCTCCTCGTAGCGCCGGCTTCGGCATATGCGTGAGCCGGGCGACGGCGGCACAATTCTCGGGCGGAGTGCTGCCCGCCCGAGAATGACACGTCCCTGAGCCGCGGCTCACGGAATCCAAGGCTGCAAGGGGGGCTGCGGATGACGATAGAAATCGACGAGGTCGAGCCCGCGTCGGCGGCCCAGCCTGGGCGGCGCCGACGCTGGAAGGGAGGGCTGCTCCTCCGCATGATCGCCCAGCGTATCGCGCTGGGCGTGGTCCTGCTCTGGGCGGTGTCGGTGGTCATCTTCGCCGGCACCCAGATCCTGCCCGGCGACGTGGCGACCGCCATGCTCGGCCAGCAGGCGACGCCGGAGGCGGTGGCCAACATCCGCAACGAGCTCGGCCTCAACCGGCCCGCCATCGTGCGCTATTTCGACTGGCTGAGCCACGCCGTGCGGGGCGATTTCGGCAAGAGCTACACGAACCGCCAGGACATCGGCACGGCCATCGGCAAGCGACTCGGCAACACCTTGTTCCTGGCTTCGGCCGCCGCCGCCATCTCCGTGCCGCTCGCGATCATGCTCGGGATCCTGGCCGTCCGCTACAGAAACACCTTCTTCGACCGCTTCTTGTCCATCGTCACCCTCTCGGCGGTCTCGCTGCCGGAGTTCTTCGCCGGTTATCTGCTCATCGTCCTCTTCGCCGTGAAGCTGCGCTGGCTTCCGAGCACGGCGACGATCCGCGATTCCATGAGCTTCGGCCAACAGCTCTATGCGATCTCGCTTCCCACGCTCACGCTCGTCCTCGTCGTGGTCGGCTACATGATGCGCATGACGCGGGCCGCCGTGCTCAACGTGCTCTCCTCCGCCTATATCGAGACGGCGGAGCTGAAGGGCATCTCGCCCTCGCGCATCATCTGGCGGCATGCGCTTCCCAACGCGCTCGCGCCGATCGTGAACGTCGTGGCGCTGAACCTCGCCTACCTCGTGGTCGGCGTCGTGGTGGTGGAGGTCATCTTCGTCTATCCCGGCATGGGCCAGTACATGGTGGACCATGTCGCCAAGCGCGACGTGCCGGTGGTGCAGGCCTGCGGGGTGGTGTTCGCCTCGGTCTACATCATTCTGAACCTGATCGCCGATCTTGCCGCGGTGCTTGCCAATCCGCGCCTCAGGCATCCGAGGTGATCATGTTCCGTCGCATTCCCCTATCGGCGATGGTCGGGCTCTTCGGGTTCGGTGTCTATCTGTTCATGGCGCTTTTTGCGCAATGGATCGCGCCTCATCCGGTCTTCGAGGTGGTGGGGAAGGTTTGGCAGCCGCCCTCCTGGCAGTTCCCGCTCGGAACCGACAATATCGGCCGCGACCTTCTCTCGCGGCTGATCTGGGGCGCGCAGATCACCATCTTCATCGCGGCGGCCGCCACGTTCCTCTCCTTCGGGATCGGCGTGTCGCTCGGCTTCTTCGCGGCGATCATGCGCGGCTGGGTCGATCAGGTCCTGTCGCGGCTGATCGATCTCCTGATGGCGATCCCGACGCTCATCTTCGCGCTGGTCGTGCTCTCGGTGCTGCCCACCGATCTTTACGTCCTCATCCTGGTGATGGCCGTGCTCAACTCCACGCGCGTCTTCCGCATCAGCCGCGCCGTCGCCGTCGACATCGCCGTGATGGACTTCGTGGAGGCCGCGCGGCTGAGGGGCGAGGGCTGGGGCTGGATCATGACGCGCGAGATCCTGCCGAACGCGCTGTCGCCGCTTCTGGCGGAGCTCGGCCTGCGCTTCGCCTTCGCGGTGCTGTTCCTCTCGGCGCTGTCGTTCCTGGGGCTCGGCGTGCAGCCGCCGGCCGCCGACTGGGGCTCGATGGTGAAGGAGAACAAGGACGGGATCGTCTTCGGCATCTCCGCGGCGCTGATCCCCGGCGGGGCGATCGCCACGCTGGCCATTTGCGTCAACCTGGTGGTGGACTGGGTGCTGAACCGCACGTCCAGCCTGAAAGGAGGGCGCGGCGATGTCTGACCTTCTGCTCGACGTGCGTGACCTCAAGATCGAGGCGACCGTGCAATCGCCGGGCGAAGACCCGCACGACATTACCATCGTCGACGGCGTCTCCTTCACGCTCGGCAAGGGGCGTGTGCTCGGCCTCATCGGCAAATCGGGCGCCGGCAAGTCGACCATCGGGCTGGCGGCGCTCGCCTACGGGCGCGGCGGCTGCCGCATTGTGGGCGGCGAGGTGCTGCTCGACGGCATCGACATCCTGAAGCTCAACCGCGCCGAAGTGCGCGAGCTGCGGGGCGACCGCGTATCCTATGTGGCGCAGTCGGCCGCGGCCTCCTTCAACCCGGCCCGCACCATCGGCGACCAGGTGGTCGAGGCGGCGGTGAAGCACGGCCTGATGTCGCGCGGCGAGGCGCACCGCCGCGCCCGCGAGCTCTTTCGCGTCCTGGGGCTTCCCGCGCCGGAGAGTTTCGGCAACCGCTACCCGCATCAGGTCTCCGGCGGACAGCTGCAGCGCGCCATGACGGCGATGGCGCTCTGCCCCAAGCCGGACCTCATCGTCTTCGACGAGCCGACCACGGCGCTCGACGTGACGACGCAGATCGATGTGCTCGCCGCCATCAAGCGGGCCATCGAGGAGACCGGCACGGCGGCCCTCTACATCACCCACGATCTCGCCGTCGTCGCGCAGGTCGCCGACGACATCATGGTGCTGCGCCACGGCAAGACGGTGGAATACGGGCCGGTGCAGCAGATCATCGAAGCCCCGCAGGAGGAGTATACGCAGGACCTCGTCTCCATCCGCAAGGAGCTGAAGCAGGCGGCCCCCGACCAGTCGGCGGCGCTGTTGCGGGTGGAGCATGTCGATGCGTCCTACGGGAAGTCGCTGCAGATCCTCTACGACGTGACATTGCATCTCCCGCCGGGGCAGACGCTGGCCGTGGTGGGCGAATCCGGGTCGGGCAAGTCGACGCTGGCACGCGTCATCACCGGCCTGCTGCCGCCGAGCAGCGGTGCGATCGAGTTCGAAGGCAAGATGCTGGCGCCGGCGCTCGCGAGCCGCAGCCGCGAGGAGCTGCGCACGCTGCAGATGATCTACCAGATGGCGGACGTGGCCATGAATCCGCGCCAGACGGTGGGGCAGATCATCGGCCGGCCGTTGCAGTTCTATTTCGGCACGCGCGGCCGAGAGAAGAGGCGGCGTGTCGAAGAGCTTCTCGACCAGATCGAGCTGGAGCGCGACCTGATCGACCGCTATCCGGCGGAGCTGTCCGGTGGGCAGAAGCAGCGCGTCTGCATCGCCCGCGCGCTTGCCGCCGGGCCCAAGCTGATCATCTGCGACGAGCCCACCTCGGCGCTCGATCCGCTCGTCGCCAACGGCATCCTGCAGCTCCTGACGAAACTGCAGGCCGACACGGGCGTGTCGTATCTCTTCATCACGCACGACATCGCCACGGTGAGGGCCATCGCCGATTCCATCGCCGTGATGTATCGCGGGCGGCTGGTGCGCTTCGGGCCGAAGGACAAGGTGCTCTCCCCGCCCTTCGACGACTACACCGACCTGCTCCTCTCCTCCGTCCCGGAGATGGAGATCGGCTGGCTTGAGAACGTGCTGGAAACGCGGCGCATGGAAAGCGCGGGGAACTGAACCGACCTGCAAAGCAAAGAGGGCGCCGGCCGTGCAGCCGAACATCCTGATCGTCATGGTCGACCAGCTGAACGGGACGCTGTTTCCCGACGGGCCGGCGCCGTTCCTGCATGCGCCCAATCTGGCGCGGCTGGCGGAGCGCTCCGTTCGCTTCAACGCCAATTATTGCGCCAGCCCGCTTTGCGCGCCGTCGCGCGCCGCCTTCATGTCGGGGCAGCTGCCTTCGCGCACCGGCGTCTACGACAACGCCGCGGAGCTCCCCTCTGCGGTTCCGACCTTCGCGCATCATCTGCGCCGCCTCGGATATTGCACGGTGCTTTCCGGCAAGATGCATTTCGTCGGGCCCGACCAGCTGCACGGCTTCGAGTCGCGGCTCACCACGGACGTCTATCCCGCCGATTTCGGCTGGACGCCCGACTGGACCCGGCCGGGGGAGCGCATCGACTGGTGGTACCACAATCTCTCCTCCGTCACCGATGCCGGCGTGGCGGAGATGACCAACCAGCTCGAATATGACGACGAGGTCGCGCATTTCGCGCGGCAGCAGATTTTCGACTTCGCGCGCAAGGGCGACGGGCGGCCCTTCTGCCTCACCGTCAGCTTCACGCATCCGCACGACCCCTATGTCATGCGGCGAAGGTTCTGGGACCTCTACGAGGGCGTCGAGCTGCCCATGCCCGGCCCGGCGATCCCCTATGAGGAGCAGGACCCGCACTCGCGCCGCATCCTCGATTCGTGCGACCGGCAGCGCTTTGCCATCCGCGAGGAGCACGTCCGGACCGCGCGGCGCGCCTATTTCGCGGCGATCTCCTACCTCGACGAGGCGATCGGCAGCCTGCTCGAGACGCTGAGGACATGCGATTTCGCCGACAACACGGTGGTCATCTTCACGTCCGACCATGGCGACATGCTCGGCGAGCGCGGGCTGTGGTTCAAGATGAGCTTCTTCGAGGGCAGCGCGCGCGTGCCGTTGCTGATCGCCGCGCCCGGTTGGGAGCCGCGCAGCGTTTCCGAGCCGACGAGCCTGCTCGACGTGTTGCCCACGCTGGTGGAGCTTGCCGGCGGATCGGTCGCGGAGAGCGCCGCTTCGCTCGACGGGCAAAGCCTGGTGCCGTTGGCGTCCGGCACATCCGACGCGGCGCGCCGCGTGGTCGCCGAATACGCCGCCGAGGGCGCGATCGCACCGGTCGTGATGATCCGCGAGGGCCCCTACAAATACATCCACTCCGAGCCGGATCCGCCGCTTCTCTTCGATCTCGCAAACGATCCGGATGAGCGGATGAACCTCGCGGCAGACGCAGGCAGCGCTGCGCTTGCGGAACGCTTCCGGGCCGCCGTGGCGGAGCGCTGGCATCTCGCCGCCTTCAATGCCGATGTCCTGTCGAGCCAGGCGAGGCGCCGCCTCGTCTACGAGGCGCTGAGGAACGGGGCCTATTATCCGTGGGACTTCCAGCCGCTGCAGAAGGCCTCGGAGCGCTACATGCGCAACCACATGGACCTCAACGAGCTCGAGGCG
Source organism: uncultured Alphaproteobacteria bacterium (assembly GCA_963801225.1). Taxonomy (GTDB): domain Bacteria; phylum Pseudomonadota; class Alphaproteobacteria; order Rhizobiales; family Afifellaceae; genus DASWJZ01. The sequence goes on along the minus strand of CAWDED010000010.1, from coordinate 88,316 downwards.
TCCTCCCGCTATCCCAAGGCCGGCTCCAGGCCCGAGAGCTGACCGTTGGCGCGGGCGCGGTTGCGCCGGGAGCCCTTCGCTAAGGCGCCCATGCTCCCGCCGAAGGAGCACAGTGTGTCTGCGAAAGTGAAGAATGGTGCCCCTGGCCGGACTCGAACCAGCACGCCCTTGCGGGCAGCAGATTTTGAGTTTGCCGCGTCTACCATTCCGCCACAGGGGCACGGGGCGCGGACTATAGGGAGCGGAGGCGCGGGGTCAACGCCGATCGATCCCCGAAACGCAGGTCATGCGCCCCGGCGCGTCGCTCTGCCGCCTACGTCTCGATGTTGAGCGGCCATTGGTGGAGCTGGGCCGGCGGCCCGTCGACCTCCGCCTCCTCGGCGTAGAGGGTCATGAAGGCCTGCAGCCGCTGGCGGAAGCCGACCAGCGCATCGTTGGCGGCGCGCGCGGCCTCGCGCGGGCCGACGAAGGGAAGGTCGCGGTCGATCCCGGTGATGGGGATAAGCGGGATGTAGGGCGCCGAATAGGTGAAGGTGAAGGCGAAGCTGATCAGCTCGCCGATCGTGCCGGTGTTGGGCAGGAAATCCGCCAGGCTCAGGGCGCCCGGCGGCGCGTCGTGGGCCGGCTCTGAAGACGATCGGCGCATGCGGCGGCGGCAGCGTGGTGTCCTGCAGGCACGGCGAGAAATTCGGCACGAAGGTGATGACCGGGTTGACCGATTGCGCGATGCGCGAGTTTCCGTGCGCGGTGACGCGGTAGATGAGGCTGGTGAGGACGCGTTTCAGCGCCGCCCGCGTCGTCATGTCGGGAAGCCCGCGCACGTTCCCGCCGGCCGGCGACCCCGACGCCTTGATCCAGCGCTGCAGCGCTTTGTCGCTCGGCGACGTGGCGGTCGTCGGGATAGTAGGCGTCGACCACCTTGCCGACATAGTCGGCGGTCGCGTCGTATATCGTGAGCAGGTAGCGCGCCGTGGGGAACTCGTCCCAGGCGGCGCCGCCGGCGGACGTGAAGTCGTCCTTGCGCAGGCCGGAGCGCTCCAGCGTCGGGCCGGGATCGTCGTCGAAGAAGTCGCGCCCCCTGGCAAAGGCGTTGGTCATTTCCAGGAACTGCCGGCTGGAGGTGATCGAGGTCGGCGGCGCGATGCTCCAGTCGAGCAGCAGGAACTGATCGAAGCCGATGAGGTAGTTCGCCTGCCGCCCGAACACCTGCCGCACCGGATGCCTGGCCGGCAGATGCTTGAGCATCGTCAGCACCATGGCGCCGGTCACGACGTGCCAGTGATAGACGTGGCCGAGCCAGATGCCCCACACGGTGATGGAGGCCTTCGCCGCCTGCAGCGCGTAGAGCCAGGCGGGGTCTTCGTCGCGGTAGAGCACGGCGTCGCCGGCGGCATTGGTGACGCGCACCGCAAACGGCGTGATGGCGCGCGTCTCGGGATTGCGCTGCAGGAAGGTGAGGGTCCCCGGCGTGAAGCGCGGCGAGCCGCTCACCGCATGCGCCTCGAACGGCGTGAAGAACGTCATGTCGATGACGTAGAGATTGCCCGCCTGCCATGCCTCCTCCATGCGTGCCGTCCAGTCGGCGCCGAGCATGTCCTTGAAGCGCCGCACGTCCGGGCCGACGCGCTCCAGGATGAGGAGATTGTAGGGAATGCCGAAGCGGGCGATGGTCGGCCAGAACTGCCGCGTCGCCTCGGCGGGGTCGGTCAGCGCGGCGGTGAAGGGCGCCAGCCATTTCTGCGTCGCGCGCTCGTAGACGCCGCCCAGCGTGGTCCACGACATGGCGAACTGCTCGGGCTTGTCGAGAAACAGTTGCGTCGCCGGCTTCTTGCGTGCCGCCGGCACGGAGACGCCCATCCCCAGGAAGGTGTAGGCCGTCTCGGTACGGTCGTCGATCGTCCAGACGGTCGAGAGGCCGGCGCGCGCCTGCGTCAGCTCCGTGTTGCGCTTGAGCAGGTTGAAGATCGTGCCGGGCAGCTCCGACAGCTTTACCGGGATGGCGGGAATGCTCTCCGCGTCCGCCACCCGGAGCAGCGCCAGGTTCAGCTTGTGGACGCGGAACACCAGCCAGTAGAGGAAGGCGGCGATGGCCAGGATGACGATGAGCCAGATGATCGGCGCGGCGCTCGCATGTACGATCAGCCGCCACACCGCCCAGACGAAAGCCACGAGCAGCGCGAGCGCCGCCAGCCCCATCAGCGCGCTGATGTCGCGGGGAAGCCCCACCTTCCTGCCGACACGATTTGGCATTGCCAAGCTCCCATGCAACGAACCCAAGCCACTACTATGGGGGACACCATCCACAATCCAAAATGGTATCTGTGCCCATACCGGCCGGATGCGGCGGATCGGTCTTCAAACGCGCTGCGAGGATGGGCGCGGGGTCGCGCAGAGCGCCGCTACTGCAGCGAGACCGCATGCTGCCGCTGACGACTTTCGCCGCAATCTGATGTAAGGGGACCGGCATGCTCAATCCTGCCCCAGACCCTTCATTGCACGGCGCGCTCTCGGGTGGCCGGCCCACCCGAGCAGCTGCTCGCCCTGGCGCTCGTCATGCTGGTCATCGCCGCCGCGACCATCCTCGGCGCGCTCGGCTTCCAGTATATCGGCGGCTACGAGCCATGCATGCTCTGCCTCATGCAGCGCACGCCCTATTACGCGGGCATCCCGCTGGTCGCGGCGGCGGGCATCGCCGTATGGCTCAAAGCGCCGCGCTGGCTGATCGCCCTGCTCTTCGCGGTCTTCGGCCTGCTCTTCATCTACGAGACGGGCCTCGCCGTTTATCATTCCGGCGTGGAGTGGGGCTTCTGGGAAGGGCCGGCGTCCTGCTCGCAGGCGCTGGCGGGCGCTCACGGCGCCGCGGCCATGCTGAGCCAGCTCGACGCGGTCACGCCGGCAAGCTGCTACGCAGGCGGTCTGGCGCTTCCTGGGTCTGTCCTTCGCGGGATGGAACGTGCCGATCTCCGCGCTGCTGGCGCTGCTCGGCCTCCATGCCGCGCGTGCTGGCTTGGCAGAAGGCGTAGCCTCTACGGCTCCAGCTCGGCGTCCCAGTAGAGATAGTCGAGCCAGCTCTCGTGCAGATAGTTGGGCGGGAAGAGCCGCCCGTTCTTGTGCAGATCGTGCACGGTGGGCTCGTAGGGCTTCTGCATCGGCCACATGTTCACGTCGCGGCAGGTCTTGTTGCCCTTTTTCAGGTTGCACGGCGCGCAGGCGGCTACGACGTTCAGCCAGGTCGTGTGCCCGCCGCGCGAGCGGGGCATGAGATGGTCGAAGGTGAGGTCGTCGTCGGTGCCGCAATACTGGCACTGGAAGCGGTCGCGGAGGAAGACGTTGAAGCGGGTGAAGGCGGGGTGGCGCGAGGGGCGGATGTAGGTCTTCAGCGATACGACGCTCGGGAGCTGCATCTGGAAGCTCGGACTTCGCACCTTCAGGTCGTATTCCGCCACGATGTTCACGCGGTCCAGGAACACCGCCTTGATGGCGTCCTGCCAGGACCACAGCGACAAGGGATAGTAGCTGAGCGGCCGGTAGTCAGCGTTCAGCACCAGCGCCGGATGCGCTTCGGGTGACACGTGTACTGTCATTCGACGCAGCGACCCTACGGGAATCCCGATGATTCCCCTTGTTTTGAATAGTCTACAGCGGTCGTGTCAGTCTTGTGAAGCTCTGCATGAGACAGGCATGCTGCGGCGTTTGGCTCCGCGGCCTCCTCAGCGCGGCAGAACCCGCTTGAGGAAGGCCAGCCCGAGTTCCAGCCCGTCAGGCCCGATGCCGTGCGGAATTCCCGGCGAAACGTGCCATTCCACCGGGATTTCGGCGGCCGAAAGGCCCTGCGCCGCGCCGAACAGCGCCTGCACCGGGATGAGCTCGTCCTGGTCGCCGTGGATAAGAAGCACCGGCGGCTTCTGCACGCTTTCGCCGCTGAGCGCATTCGGGTCGGCGAGCAGGCCGGAATAGCCGAGGATGCCGGCAAGCCGCCGTTTGCGCTGCGGTCCCGCATGCAGCGCCATCATCGTGCCCTGGCTGAAGCCGACCAGCGCCATGGCGCTCTCGTCGAGGCCGTGGCGCTGAAGCTCCGCGTCGAGGAACGTATCGAGCGCCGGCCGCGCCGTGGCGACCCCGCGCACGAGCTCGTTCGGATCGCGCATGGTGAGGCCGAACCATTGCCGCCCCATCGGCGCGCCGCGCGCAGGGTTCCGGCGCATGCGGCGAGACGAAGGCGGTGTCAGGCAGCGCCGCGCGCCCATTGCTGCCCGAGCCCGATCAGATCGTTCCCGTCGGCGCCGTAGCCGTGCAGGAACACGACGAGGCTTTTCGGCGCGCCGCCGGAGGCGGGGGGGATGCGCGGTCCGTCGATCATGGGCTTCCGATCATCCTTGTTGTGGCTCATTGCATGAGCGCCTCGTCTTTTCCGCGCTCCCGCATGGCCCGGTAATAGGCCCAGAAGAGCCGCGCCGCCACGCCGCGCCAGGGCGACCATTTCGCCGCGATCTTGCGCAGCTTCTTCTCGTCGGGCCGCTTGCGCATGCGAAAGGCCCGCTGCACGCCGATCTGCAGCGCCAGATCGCCGGCCGGGAAGATGTCGGGATGCCCGACGCAGAAGAGGAGATAGATCTCCGCCGTCCACGGGCCGATGCCCTTCAGCGCCGTCATCGTGGTCATAGCGTCCTCGGCCGGCAAATCGTGCACGGCGATGAGGTCGAAGCCGTCGGCCGCGGCGGCGGCGATGCCGGTGAGCGTCCTGATCTTCGGCCGCGACAGGCCGACGGCGCGCAGCGTCTCCTCCGGCGTCGCCATGAGCTGCTCGGGCGTGAACGGCTCGACAGCCTGCTTGAAGCGCGCCCAGATGGCGGCGGCCGCCTTGTCGGAGATCTGCTGCGCGGTAATGATCGCCGCCAGCCCCTCGAAGCCGCCCTCGCGGCGCCTCAGCGGCAGCGGCCCGGCGATCTCCGCGATCGGCACGAGGCGCGGGTCGGCGGCGATGAGCGCCTTGGTCGCACGCCTGACGTCGCGGATCGTCTCGATTGGCTTCAGCGGCGGAAGGGACTTCGGCAAGATCAGCTCAGCGGAATGTCGGCGCCGCCCTTTTGCGCCTGATAAGTTTCCGACAGCGCGGCATAGGTCTCGCCGAGCGCCCCGACCCGCGCCGTCAGCGCGGCCCGCTCTTCCTCCTGCGCCTCCGCGATCAGCTCCGCCAGCGACTGGCAGCGCCAGAAGGCGTTGTCGCGCCGGTAGCCGCCGTCGGGCACGCCGAACACTTCGTGCAGGATCTTCAGGTCGTGCGGGATGGCGAAGGCGTCGCGCGTGTCCTCGTAGCCGAAGAGATAGGTGAAGTTGTCGAAGCCCGCCCAGGTGATCGCCGCCAGGCAGAGCGGGCAGGGCTCGTGGGTGGAGAGGAAGATGCAGTCGCGCGTCGCGGGGCGGCTCTCGGGCGGCAGCCGGTAATAGGCGTTGAGCGTCGATATCTCGCCGTGGAAGAGCGGGTTCGTCGTCTCCTGGTTCACATCCGCCATCACCACCGACAGGTCGTCCTTCCTCAGGATCGCCGCGCCGAACAGCTTGTTGCCGGCGGCCACGCCGGCATGCGTCTTGGGGACGATCTCCTCTTCGATCACCTCAAGGAAACGCGCGGCGAGCGCGCTCGGTTCATGAGGCATGGCGGTTCCTCTTCGCCGCAAACGCCGATGGCGCCTGCATCGCGTCTCGATAGGTCACGTGCGCGCCTGCCGGCAAGGGCTGCCGCGCCGCTCGCTATCCATGGCGTTTGAGGAATGCGTCGACTTCGGCCAGCGCATCGTCGGCTTCCGGCGCCAGGCTGGGATAGACGGGGTAGACGTGAACCATGTCCGGACGGACCGTCAGAGAAACCTCGCCGCCCGCCTCCGCCAGGCGGGCCGCAAGCCGCGTGGAATCGTCGAGCAGCACTTCGTCGCCGCCGACGTGGATCATCACCGGCGGCAGGCCGGCGAGGTCGGCGTAGAGCGGCGAAGCCTCCGGGTCCTCGCCGACACGCCCGCCGAGCCAGGCGGCCTGCGCCATGTGAAGCAGCGAGCGCGGCAGCACCACGTCGCGGAAGCTGGCGGCGAAGCGGGCCCCGCTCAGCGCCACGTCGGTCCATGGAGAGAAGGCGACGATCGCCGGCGGCGGATGCAGCCCGGCATCGCGGATGGCGATGGCGGCGAGCAGCGCCATTCCGCCGCCGGCCGAGTCTCCGGCAAGCGCCGCCACCGGCAGGTCGTCCTCCAGCAAGGAGAGATAGGCCGCCACCGCGTCTTCCACCGCCGCCGGGCAGGGATGCTCCGGCGCCAGGCGGTATTCCGGCTGCACGATCTCCAGGTTGGTCGCCAGAGCGAGCCGGCAGGCCATGCCCTTCTGCGCATCGACATCACCGAACACGTAGCCGCCGCCGTGGAAATAGAGCAGGCGGCGCTGCGGCCGCGTGCCCTCCCGCCGGGCGCGCAGCGCGCGCATGCCGGCAAGCGTGGAGTGCGCCAAGGCGACGCCTTCCGGCAAGGGCAGTGCGGCGGCCGCCTCGGCGAAGGTCGGTGCGGATCTCGGGAATCGTCGGCCGGTCGAGCCCGAACGAGCGGATGATTGGGAGGAGCGCCTCGACGCGAGGGTCCATGAAGGCGAGCCGGTCCTACTCCGCCGCGTCGGCGGGGCGCTCGCCCCCGAAGCGCTTGGCGATGTAGTCCTCCACCAGCGCCTTGAAGTCGTTCGCGACATTGGCGCCGCGCAGCGTCACGGCCTTCTTGCCGTCGATGAAGACGGGCGCGGCCGGTGTCTCGCCGGTGCCGGGCAGCGAGATGCCGATATCGGCGTGCTTGGATTCGCCCGGCCCGTTGACGATGCAGCCCATCACCGCGACCTTCAGCTCCTCCACGCCCGGATAGGTCTCGCGCCACACCGGCATGCGCTCCGACAGCATGCCCTGCATCTCCTTGGCGAGCTCCTGGAAGATGGTGGAGGTCGTGCGCCCGCAGCCGGGACAGGCGGCGACGACCGGCATGAAGGCGCGGAAGCCCATGGTCTGCAGGATCTCCTGCGCCACCTTCACTTCCAGCGAGCGGTCGCCGCCGGGCTCCGGCGTCAGCGAGATGCGGATCGTGTCGCCGATCCCCTCCTGCAGCAGGATGCCGAGCGCGGCGGACGAGGCGACGATGCCCTTGGAGCCCATGCCCGCCTCGGTCAGCCCGAGATGCAGCGCGTAGTCGCAGCGTGCGGCGAGCATGCGGTAGCAGGCGATGAGGTCCTGCACGTTGGAGACTTTCGCCGAGAGGATGATGCGGTCGCGGCCGAGCCCGATCTCCTCCGCGCGCCCGGCGGACAGGAGGGCCGACTGGATCATCGCCTCGCGCATCACCGCGCCGGCCGACATGGGGGCGTCGCTCTCGGCGTTCTGGTCCATCAGCGCCGTCAGCAGCGCCTGGTCGAGCGAGCCCCAGTTGACGCCGATGCGGACCGGCTTGCTGTTCTTGATCGCCATCTCGATGATGGCGCCGAACTGCCTGTCCTTCTTCTCCTTGAAGCCGACATTGCCGGGGTTGATCCGGTATTTGTCGAGCGCCTCGGCGCAGGCCGGATGATCGGCGAGCAGCTTGTGGCCGATATAGTGGAAGTCGCCGATCAGCGGCACGGAGACCTTCATCTTCGCCAGCCGGTCGCGGATATGCGGCACCGCGGCGGCCGCCTCGTCGCGGTCGACGGTGATCCGCACCAGCTCCGAGCCGGCGCGCGCCAGCGCGGCGACCTGGTTGGCGGTCGATTCCACGTCCGCCGTATCGGTGTTGGTCATCGACTGCACGACGATCGGGGCGCCGCCGCCGACCGTGACGCCACCGACATCCACCCCGACGGAATTGCGGCGGGGCAGGGGGGCGGCGGAAATCGCCTCAGGCAGGCACTGAAGGTTCATTTTCGTCTCGCTCGAACGCCCCACAGGTGGCGAAATCCGCGGGTAAAGTCAACGGATTGCGCCGAGTTACCGCTCCACTGACACGCCGTTGTTTCACATTCGTGGCAGGGCGTTTGATGGGTTAATCTCGCCCAAATGGGGGAGTTAATGGCTACGAACGATCGAGGGCAGCCGGAAGTCCTGCGCGCGGTCGGTGCGATCCGCCGCAGTCCACATCTTTATTTTCAGGACGGAGTTCCCACGATGGAGGAGCTGATTTCCATGGTGATGCGAGATGTCGCGGGAGTGCCTCGAATAGCGGCGGAGGTTGTGCGTGACGGCGAATTCGCAGTGGTGTCGGCGGATGTGGACTGGATGGGAATCCAACGAGGGATGTTCGAGCATCTCTTCGAGAGTTTTGTGAGCCCGACGCCAATGAGGGTCAACTCGTTCCGGCATGAAGTCCTCATCGTTGCCGTGTCTGACGGAATGCTTACCCATGGCGTGGCCGGAAGCTTTGCGAAGGGGCTGAGCGTGGAGGAAGTCCCCTCCCGCCTGGCGATGTCTCTTGATAAAGCGGCAAGGACGTTGATCTGGCGCTTTTCCGAGTCATCTTGGGTTCGGAAGCAGAGTGCCGAAGTTTCGAGTACGGAGTAGGTCAGCCCCATGTACGACCTCCACATCGCCAACAAGAACTACTCCTCATGGTCGCTCCGGCCCTGGGTGCTGATGAAGGCGCTCGGCATTCCCTTCCGCGAGCACCTGACGCCCTTCACCGACGACCGCGCCGAGACCCATGCGACGTTCCTGACCTTTTCGCCCAGCGGCAAGGTGCCCTGCCTGCACGACGGCGAGACCGTGGTGTGGGATTCGCTGGCGATCGCGGAATATCTCGCCGAGCGGCATCCCGGCGTCTGGCCGGCCGATCTGGCGGTGCGGGCCTGGGCGCGCTCCACCGCCGCCGAGATGCATTCCGGCTTCGCCTCGCTCCGCAATATCTGCGGCATGAATTGCGGCATCCGCGCGACGCTTCATGCGATGCCCCCCGATCTTGAAGTCGACCTGGAGCGCCTGCAGGAGCTTTGGAACGAGGGCCTGACACGCTTCGGCGGGCCGTTCCTCGCCGGCAGCGCCTTCACCGCGGTCGACGCCTTCTTCTGCCCCGTCGCCTATCGCGCGCAGACCTTCGGCCTGCTGCTCGACGCCGCCTGCTGCTGCCTACGTGAAGCTCCTCCTGGAACAGCCGGCGATGGCGGAGTGGTACACGGGCGCGCTCGCCGAGACGACGCGGATCGCCCGCTACGAGGAGGACGTGCGCACGACCGGCGAGGTCACTGCCGATTTCCGCATGCCGGCGGCGTAGCCCGGATGGAGCGGCGAAGCCGCGCAATCCGTCTCCGCATTGCGCGCAGCCTGTCCTCGGGCCGGCGAAGCCGGACCCGGGGGCTTCATCGGGCTATGGGGAGCGCTTTTGCTGCATTGCAATGGGCTTCGGCCGGCCCTAGAGAAACCGCATGCTCAAGGGAAGATCCGCCGTCGTCACCGGCTCCACCTCCGGCATCGGGCTCGGCATTGCCGAGGCCCTGGCCAAGGAGGGGGTCAACGTCGTCCTCAACTCCTTCACCGACGGTCCCGAGGACCAGGCGCTGGCGGAGAAGATCGGCGCCGAGCACGGCGTGAGGGCGAAATACATCCGCGCCGACATGGCGAACCCGGCCGAGTGCCGCGCGCTCGTCGTTCAGGCAACGAAGGCGTTCGGGCCGATCAGCATCCTCGTCAACAATGCCGGCATCCAGCACGTGGCGCGGGTCGAGGAGTTCCCCATCGAGAAGTGGGACCAGATCATCGCGATCAACCTCTCCTCCGCCTTTCACACCTCGGCCCAGGCCATTCCCGCCATGCGCCAGGCCGGCTGGGGCCGCATCGTCAACATCGCCTCCGCCCACGGGCTGACGGCTTCGCCCTTCAAGTCCGCCTACATCTCCGCCAAGCACGGCGTTGTCGGCCTTACCAAGACGATCGCGCTGGAGGTCGCCGAGGAGGGCATCACGGCGAACGCCATCTGCCCCGGCTACGTGTTGACACCGCTGGTTGAGAGCCAGATCGCCGACCAGATGAAGGTGCACAAGCTGTCGCGCGAGCGCGTGATCAAGGAGGTGATGCTGGAGCGCCAGCCGACGCGCCAGTTCGCCAAGATATCCGATATCGGCGCGCTCACTGTCTTCCTCTGCTCCGACGCGGCGGCGCAGATCACCGGCACCGCGCTCTCCGTCGACGGCGGCTGGACAGCGCTTTGAAGCTCCCGCACTGAAGCCTCCGCTCCGAAGCTATGAAGAGCGTCACGCCGAATCACGTACCCAGCGGTAGATTTTCCACGTGAATCAAGGCGTGGGGTTCACATATATGCCTTAATTTTTCTAAATTGTTGGGCATGCGGCGGGTTACGAAGCCGTTCTGCTGAGGCGGGCAAGAAGTTTATGCGTGCGGCAGAGCCGACAGCGAACCCGGAGCCATACCGGGGAGCACAGGGTGAGTGCGTCGAGGCCGGGAGCTCTCTCGGGCGCGGACGCTTTGCTTTGGCGGTGGGGACGCTTGCGGGCGTCCTGCTGGCCTGCACGCCTGTACACGCGCAAAGCACTGCCGAGATAGATGACCGGATCGAGTTCGACTTTCGATCTGATCCTGAACAACACCGCCGAGCTGGCGATCCCGCTGACCCGCCGCGCCTTGGCGCGCCGCTTCGACGACAGCGAGGAGAGCGCCGTCAACCCCTTGCCCTACCAGGCGACCGAAGAGCCGGCCGCGCCGCGATGACGCGGTCGCGATGATCGAGCAGGGCTCCGCGGAGGACGATTCCGACCTGGCGCGCCTGCCGCGGCCGCGGCCTGTCGTCACCTCCGAAGCAACGGCCTCGCCCGATCTGATCGGCCGTCCCCTCGACCTGGTGGCCGGTGCCGCCGCGCCCGCCGTCGAACAAGCCGCGCTCCCCGTGAAAGTCGCGTCCACGCAGCAATCCGCTGCGCTCGCCGCCGCGCTGCGCGAGGAGGACGAGGAGCCCGATCCGCTCATCGTGCCGACCAAGGCGGAAGCGCCCGCGCCCGCGCCTGAGCTGGTTGCCGCCGATGCCTGCCTCTCCGTCGACGACGTCACCGACAAGGACGGAGACTTCAAGCGCAACGCCGAGGTGCTGTCGGGCACCGGCTTCTGCATCGTCCAGGAGGAGTTCAAGGAGCGGCGGCGCCCCTGGGTCATCCAGACGGTCAAGAGCCGCCAGACCGGTCCGCTCTGGGTCGTCGTGCACGACGACGAGGATACCGCCTTCGACACGGCGGTGCAGGCGCTTCGAAGCTACGGCGGCACGCTGGTGGCGATCGAGACCGGTGGCAAGCGCAACCTGAGCGGCGTCGATCCGAACCGCAATTTCTCAGGCGAGGGCATCGGCTGCAGCAAGCTCGGCGACGACGAAGCGCCGCGCTTCACCCAGTTCATGCACGATCTCATCAAGTCCGGCGCCGTCGGTCATCGCGCTGCACAGCAATTCGCCCGACCGCATCCCGAGCGGCGGCCTGGGCCACGTCACGATGGACCAGGTGCCGAAGAGCATGCGCGCATTGCCGGCCTCCGATCCCGACGGCCCGCTCGCCGGCGAGCACGATCTGGTGCTGATCGCCGCCAAGGACCTCGACGATCCGACCGCCGCCAGCCGCATGCAGACGCTCCACGACGAGGGCATCAACGTGGTGCTGGAGCGGGTCAAGGCCGGCGATTGCTCGCTGTCGAACTTCGCCGTGCTGACCGACTATCCCAACTATTTCAACGTCACGGTCGACCACGGCGAAGGCGAAAAGCAGATGCGCATCGTCGACATCCTGATGAGCGGCAACCAGCAGACCATCGTCTCGCAGTAGCTCACCCGTATCCCTCCAGCACGCTCTTCGCGCCGAACGACCGCATGGTGGCGCGCAGCCCCAGCCGCGAGAAGATCGCCTTCGTCACCAGCCGCCTCAGCCACGGCCGCGATTTCTCCGTCGGCATGGCGACCTTGGCGAAGCGCGCCGCCTCCGTCTGCCGCTTCATCACCGCCGGCTGCATCAGCGCTTCGTAGGCGCGGAAGGCCGCCTCGTGGTCGTGGGCGTGGCGGTGAAGCTCCGTGGCGAGCACGTAGGCGCCGGCCATGGCCATGTGCGAGCCCTGGCCGGCGAGCAGCGTCAGGCAGCCGCAGGCGTCGCCGACCAGCGCCACGCGCCCCCGGTGCCAGCTCGGCATGCGGATCTGCGTCAGCGAATCGAAGATGACCGGCGTGGAGTCGGGGAGCTCCTGAAGCACGCTCTCGCCGGCCCAGCCGGGGCCGGAGAATTTCTCCCTCAGAAGCGGCAGCCGGTCCTCCGCCGGGATATGCCCGACATCGGGATGGCGGACGATGAAGGTGGCGTCGGCCGCCCCGTCTCCCAGCGGATAGAAGCCCGCCACCCGGTCGACCTCCTCGTGCAGCTTGAAGGCGCGGTCGAGCGCCAGCCGCGATCTCGGCATGTGGAAGGCCGCGACATAGCCGCCGAGATAATAGGAAAACGCTTCCTCCTCGCCGAACGTCAGGGCGCGGATCGCCGAATGCACGCCGTCGGCGCCGAATACCAGGTCGAAGCGCTGGCTCGCGCCCGAGCTCAGCCGCGCCTCCACGCTGCCGTCGCTCTGCGCGAGCGCTTCCACGTGAGTGCCGAAGCGGATTTCGACCCCGGCGCTCACCGCGCGCTCATGCAGGATGCGCTCCAGGTCGGAGCGCCTGAGATAGACGTATTTGCCGCCCAGCACGTCGCGTACGCGGTCGATCGGAACGGTGATGTAGGGCTCGCCCCGGCGATCGACGAATTCCAGCGCGTCGATCGGATAGTCGATGGCGCGCAGCTCCGGCTCCAGGCCCATGCGTTCGGCAACGTCCCAGCCGCTGCCGAAAAAATCCATCATGTAGCCTTCGCTGCGGATGCCGGGATCGCGTTCCACGACCAGCGGCGCAAGCCCGCGCTCCTTCAGGAGGACGGCGAGTGTCAGCCCGGCAATCCCTGCGCCGGATATCAGGACGTTTCCGTTGCTCGTCATCGAAGCCCGTTACCCGCGCGATGTGCGGCGTCGTTTGCTTCCTTGGCGTTGCAATATCCGCTATTCGCACCAGACCAAATGCCAAAATACATCCGCGACGCGCCGCCCGGTATGCTGCGGTGAGGTCAAGAACAGCGAAAGGGAGACGCATGGGCAAGATCGCAGTCGTGACAGGAGCCGGAAGCGGCATCGGCCGGGCCGTTGCGAAGGTGCTGTTCAAGGCCGGCTACGGCGTTGCGCTTGCCGGTCGGCGGCGCGAGAAGCTGGAGGAGACCGCGAAGGACGGCGGAGACGCGGCGTTGGTCGTGCCCACGGATGTCGCCGATCCGGATGCCGTGGCGGCGCTCTTCAAGGCGGCGCACGAAAAATTCGGGCGGCTCGACCTGCTCTTCAACAATGCCGGCATTGGCGCGCCGGCCAAGCCGTTCGAGGAGCTGACCAACGCGCAATGGCAGGCGGTCGTCGATACCAATCTGTCCGGCATGTTCTATTGCGCCCGCGAGGCCGTGCGCCTGATGAAGGCGCAGGAGCCGCGCGGCGGCCGCATCATCAACAACGGCTCGATCTCCGCGCACGCGCCGCGGCCGAACTCGCTCCCCTACACCGCGACCAAGCACGCGGTCACCGGGCATGACCAAGTCGATCGCGCTCGACTGCCGCCGCTTCGACATCGCCTGCGGCCAGATCGACATCGGCAATGCCCGCACCGAGCTTGCCGCACGCATGGCCAATGGCGTGCCGCAGGCGAACGGCACGATCGCGGTCGAGCCGCTGATGGACGTGGAGGACGTCGCCAAGGCGGTGCTGCACATGGATTCGCTGCCGCTCGACACCAACGTGCTGTTCATGACGATCATGGCCAACGAGATGCCGTTCGTCGGGCGGGGCTGAGCAGGCAGCGCGCGGAAGGCCGTGGCCGGCAAACGGCTGGCGCTCTTCCGCAGGCGCTCGGCCGCGGCAATTAACCGATCCTCAAAGACGCATTGGTAGACGGAAGGATCGCTCCCCGACCGGCGCTTGATCATGAGCGGCTCCAAGCCCGCGACCCCGAGAGAGATGATCTGGATCGGCACGCTGTTCGCAGGTGCCGGGCTCTTCATCATGCTGATCGGCGCAGGCCTTGTTCCGGTGCCTGGCGGCCCGGACCACCTGCATGCGCCGCTGTGGATCGCTTTCCTCGCCGGGCTGCCGTTCTTCCTGGGCGGCGTCGCCGTGTTGATTCAAGGCCTGGGCAGGGCGAACGCCAAGGGCGAGCTGCCGCCCGACGCGCCCGGCATGGATGCATGTCGTGCAGCGCTTGCTCGTGTTCGCGATCTTCGCCGTATTCGCCGTGCTCGGAACCTGGATCGCGTTGTTCGGCGAAGCGGGCCAGTTCTCCGGTTCCGTCTCGGGCTTCGGCATCGTCTTCGGCACCGGCGTTGCCATCGGGCGCATCGCCTTCGGCTTCGGCGCGTTCCTCTGCTGGATCGCAACGATCGCGATGGCTGTCTCGATGGTGCGGAAGCTCGCCGGCGTGCGCGGGTAGGCCGAGAACAGACGCGTCGCTCGATGCCGGCGCAGGTGCCGGGGAGCGGGACTCAGCACACCCACCAAAAAACTGGCGAGCCCCGAAACCGCGCTGACCCCGCGTCCGATCGATCCGGGCGTGCGGATCGGCCACGTCCACCTGAAGGTCGCCGACATCGACCGGTCGCTGGCGTTCTATTGCGGCGTGCTCGGCTTCGAGCTGATCCAGCGCTATGGCGACCAGGCAGCCTTCGTCTCGGCCGGCGGCTATCACCATCACATCGGCCTCAACACCTGGGAGAGCGCCGGCGCGCCGCCGCCGCCGCGCGGCACGACGGGCCTCTACCATCTGGCGATCCTCTACCCGACGCGAAGCGCCCTTGCCGACGCGCTCCTCAGGCTGCGCAAGGCGGGCGTCGGTCTCGACGGCGCCAGCGATCACGGCGTGAGCCAGGCGCTCTATCTGCGCGATCCCGACGACAACGGCATCGAGCTCTACTGGGACCGCCCGCAGCCTCTCTGGCCGCGCGACGCAGCAGGTCACCTGGAAATGGTCACGCGCCGGCTGGATCTGCGCGCGTTGATCAGCGAGGCCGCGATCTCGTAGCGGCAGTGTTCGCTCACGAACACTCTTGGGAAGCGAGCGAAGGCCTCGGCGTTGCGCGCCGGGACCCCCCGGCCTCAGCTCTCCACGATCTCCGTCTCGGCGATCTCGATGCCGAAGCCGGCGAGCCCGACATATTGCCGGTGCTGGGTGGCGATCAGCTTGATCGAGGAGACGCCGAGATTGCGCAGGATCTGCGCGCCGAGCCCGATCTCCCGCCAGCGCTTGCGCCGCTGCCTCGACGAGAGGTGCCGGTCGGTACCGGCCGCTTCCGTGCCGGAGGGGCTTTGCAGCGTCGTGATCTTCGGATCGCGCACATAGATGAGCACGCCGCGGCCGCCGGCTTTGAAGTTGGCGAGCGCCACGTCGAGCCAGCGCTGCGAGCGCGGCGTCTCGAACAGGTCGCGCAGCGGCTGCTCGTGGTGGATGCGGCAGGGCACGCCGGTCTTGCCCGCGACCTCGCCGAAGGCCACCGCCAGATGCTGCGTCTCGTCGAAGGGCGTGGTGTAGACGTGCACCGTCGCCTCGCCGATCGGCGTGGCGACGGGACGGCTCTCGATGCGGGCCACCAGCGTCTCGGTGCGGATGCGGTGCTCGATCAGGTCGGCGATGGAGACGATCTTCAGCTTGTGCTCGGCCGCGAAGGCGATCAGCTCGGGCAGCCGCTTCACCGTGCCGTCGTCGTTGACGATCTCCGCCAGCACGCCGACCTGCGGCAGGCCGGCGAGCCGCGTCAGGTCGGTCGCCGCCTCCGTGTGGCCGGAGCGCATCATGACGCCGCCGGTCTTGCTGATCAGCGGAAAGACATGGCCGGGGCGCAGGAAGTCGGCGGCGCCGCAATTGTCGTTGGCGAGCGCCCGCAAGGTATGCGTGCGCTCCTCCGCCGAGATGCCGGTGGTCACCCCCTCGCGGTAGTCCACCGACACGGTGAAGGCGGTGCGCATCGGGTCGCGGTTGGTCTCCACCATCGGCGCCAGCTGCAGCCGGTCGGCGCTCTCCTGGGTCATGGGAGCGCAGATGATGCCGCTGGTATGGCGGATCATGAAGGCGAGCTGCTCCGGCATCGCCTTGGAGGCGGCCAGGATCAGGTCGCCCTCGTTCTCGCGGTCGTCGTCGTCGACGACCACGACCATCTCGCCCGCCGCTATGGCGGCGATCGCTTCCGATACGCTGTTGAGGCTCATCGTTTCTCCTTGGCGCGGAGATGACTAGCCAGCCTAAGGGGCGGGCGCAATGCGGCACGGTTGGACAGGGGCGGGTCTAGGCGGCGGCCCGGCTGCATCGCGTATGGCATAGCCTTCCAGCGAAGGGTAGGGACCATGGCGAAGCGAACCGGCGGCCGCATTCTGATCGACAACCTCATAGGCCACGGCGCCGACCTGGCCTTCTGCGTGCCGGGCGAGAGTTTTCTCGGCGCCATCGACGCGCTGCGCGAGGTGGAGAGCCGGCTGAAGCTCATCGTCTGCCGCCAGGAGGGCGGCGCCGCCAACATGGCGGAGGCCTACGGCAAGCTGACCGGCCGGCCGGGCATCTGCTTCGTCACCCGCGGGCCGGGCGTCACCAACGCCTCCATCGGCCTCCACACCGCGCGGCAGGATTCCACGCCCATGATCCTCCTCATCGGCCAGGTGGGACGCGACATGATGGGCCGTGAGGCCTTCCAGGAGATCGATTTCCGCCGGATGCTCCCCGAGCTCACCAAATGGGTCGACCAGGTGGAGGACCCCGCGCGCATCCCCGAATACGTGGCGCGCGCCTATGCGATTGCCATGTCGGGCCGCAAGGGGCCGGTGGCGCTGGTCTTCCCCGAGGACCTTCTGACGGAGCTGGCCGAGGCGGAGGACGTGCCGCCTTTCCCCGTCGTGGAGCCGTCGCCACCGCCCGAGCAGATGGCGGCGCTGGCCGACCTCCTCGCGAAGGCGGAGCGCCCGCTCGCCATTGCCGGCGGCAGCGGCTGGACGGAGGCGGCGCGCGACGATCTCGTCGCTTTCGCCGAGGCGTTCCAGCTTCCCGTCGCCGCGGGCTTCCGTTGCCAGGACCGCATGGACAACCGGCATCCGCTCTATGTCGGCGAGCTGGGCACCACCGTCTCGCCGGAGCTTTCGAAGCACGTGCGCGAGGCGGACCTCGTCATCGCCATCGGCGAGCGGCTCGGTGAGATGACGACCTCCGGCTACGAGCTCATCCGCGCGCCGGTGCCGGTGCAGACGCTGGTGCATGTGCATCCGGGCGCGGAGGAACTTGGGCGCGTCTATGCGGCGAAGCTTCCCATCAACGCCGGCGTCGGACCGTTCCTCGCCGCGGCGGCGCAGCTGAAGCCGCAGGCGGCGCCGAAATGGCAGGCCTGGGTCAAGGCGGCGCGCCAGGCCTTCGAGGCACAGCTGACCGCCCGCGAATTCCCCGGCACGGTCGATCTCGGCGCCGTCATGGCGGCGGTCCGCGACCGCCTTGACGCCGACGCCATCATTGCGTTCGGCGCCGGCAACTACACCGGCTGGCCGATGCGGCACTACCTCTATCGCAACTATCCCACCCAGCTCGGCCCGGTGAGCGGCGCGATGGGCTACGGCTTCCCCGCCGCCATCGCCGCCAAGGCGGTCCATCCGGACCGTGACGTCGTCTGCTTCGCCGGCGACGGCTGCTTCATGATGACCGGCCAGGAGCTGGCGACCGCCGTGCAGTACGGGCTCAACGTCGTGACCGTCATCCTCGACAACGGCATCTACGGCTCCATCCGCATGCACCAGGAGCGGAACTATCCGGGCAACCCCTACGCCACGGCGCTCACCAACCCGGACTTCGCCGCCTATGCCCATTCCTTCGGGGCGCACGGCGAGTCGGTCACCGCGACGGAGGAATTCGCGCCCGCGTTCGAGCGTGCGCTCGCCGCAGGCAAGCCGGCGCTGGTGCATGTGCACATCGACCCGGAGATCATCACCACGCGCGCCACGCTGAGCGAGCTGCGCGAGCGGGCACTGGCGCAGAGGTGAGAACGAAGCGTTGTGATAAAAGAGACGAGTGAGGTCAAGGCTGACTGAGCGCGCCACGATGGTGCGGCATGAAAGTTCGCGAGCAATTCCATATAACTGGACGAAACAAGCTCATATGACTCTTGCGCATGTCGCACGAGCTGCGTTACGTTTCATCGCTAAGTGACAAAAAATCGTTGCTGATAAAGAGACATTTTTGAGGAAGCAGAACTATGCATGACAGCATCCTCCTGCCGCTCCAGAAGGCCGGGATCGACGAGACGCTGTTGGCGCAGCTTCGCGCGCCTTTGGTGCTCACCGGCGACTTCGCATCCGACGCGGCGTCGCACGGCATGCTGTGGACGGCGCTCGGCGAGGTGCGGCGCCGCCTGCGGGGCAGGGGAGGCGACAACGATCTCGACGTCGCCGTCCGCGACTATGAATGCGAGACGCGGGAGGACTTTCTCGATCTGCATGTCGAGGAGCTCTACGGCCGGCTGACGAACGACTATCGGAGCTTCGTGCGCGCGGAAGCACTCGTGCTCGACGCCGCCGACATCGTGCCGGGTCTCGTTCCGAGCCGGGCGGAGATGCGGGAGGAGCGGAAGCTCAGGCTCGCCGAGAAGCGCGGGCTGGAACTGCAGCAGGCGATCCTCTGCAGCAAGATCGGCGCCTCGCAGAAAGCGGGCTCGCATCTTTGCCACGCCATGCTTTTGCCGCGCGAGGAATCGGCAGAGGCGCTCGCCAGGTTCAGGCGCGACGGCCGTCTCGATCTCGGCCGTGCGCGGCTTGAGCGGCGCGGCGCGGCGGCGCATGTCATCATGAGCCAGCCGGAGCGACTCAACTGCGAGGACGACACGACCTATCCGGCGCTCGAGGTCGCCGTCGATGTCGCTCTCATGGACCGCGATATCCGCATCGGGGTGCTGAGGGGCGACTTCGCCGCCAAGCGCCCCGACAAGCGCTATTTCGGCAGCGGCATCAATCTGACCGCGCTCTACTGGGGGCAGGTCTCATACATGTTCTATGTCGGCCGCAATCTTGGGCCGATCAACAAGATGTTCCGCGGCATCGCCCGCCCGAATCGCGATCCCTCCGAGGTCGGCGGCGGCACGCTGGAGAAGCTGTGGATCGGCGCGGTCGACGGGTTCGCCATCGGCGGCGCATGCCAGTTCGTCCTGGTGATGGACCACGTCATCGCCGAGCGCGGCGCCTATGTGACGCTGCCGGCGCGCAAGGAAGGCATCGTGCCGGGCATGGCAAACCTGCGCATGCCGCGCTTCATCGGCGACCGCCTCACGCGCGAAGCCATCATGAACGACCAGCGCATCGACTTCGACACACCCGCGGGCCGCATGCTGTGCAATGAGATCGTCGAGACGGAGGAGATGGACGCCGCCATCGACAAAGCGGTGGAGCGGCTTACCAACTCGGGCATGGTCAGCGCCTCGGGCAACCGCCGGGCGCTCCGCATGGCAGTGGAGCCGTTCGACCTCTTCCGCCAGTATTTCGCGGTCTATGCCCGCGAGCAGGGCTACTGCCAGGTGAGCCCGGCGCTCGTCGCCAACCTGGAGCGCTATTGGCGGGCGCACGAGCGCAAGGCGGGATAGCCGCCTCGCTCAACCCGCGCTGAAGCGCGCCGAGATTTTCTTGCTGACGGCCAGCGCCTCCTTTGCGATTTCCTCCTGCTCTTTCTTGCCCACCACGTTGAGCGGGAAGACGGAAGAGATCGCCGCCACGATGCGGCCGCCCTGGTCGAGAACCGGCGCGGCGATGCCGCCGGCTCCGGTATGGCTTTCGCCACGGTTCCAGGAGACGTGCGTCTCGCGGATTTCCTTCAGCTCGCCACGGAGCTTCTTCACATCCGTGATGGTCGAAGGCGTCAGCTTCACCAGCCCCGGGTCTTCGGTTGCGGCATCGAACAGAGCCTGGTCGGAGAAGGCGAGGAAGAGCTTCCCGCCGGCGGTGGCGTGCAAATGGCGATGCTCGCCAACGCGCATGATGACGCGCAGCGCGCTTGGGCTTTCCACCGTGGCGACGACCAGGCCCAGCGTGCCGTCGAGCACCATCGCATGCGCCGACTGGCCGGTGCGCGTGACGAGCATGCCGAGGAACGGCGTCACCGTCTGCACGATGCTCTGTCGGCTGGCGAAGATGGAGCCGAGCCGGAAGGCGCCGATCCCCACGCGCACCCGCCGCGTCACCGGATCCTGCTCCAGCAGGCGCCCGCGCCTCAGAGCTGCCACCAGCCTCGAGACGATGCTCTTGTGAATCTTCAGCTCGCGGCTCAGCTCTCCGATCGAGAGCTCGGCGCGCTCGTGCGAGAACGCCTCCAGGAGGCGCATCGCCTTGTCGATGGTCTTCAACGACGAGGCTTCGCCGTTGGCGGCCTTTTCAGTGTTGCCGGGCATGATTTACGCGTTGCTATTTCAACAACGTCTGACATAGCGGCGTATGCGCCGAGGTGTCAATCGGATACGCTACCAGGAACGTTGCTGATTTAGCAATGGATTTGCGACCCCCGAAACGCAGGTCCAAGCTGCTTTAAATACGCGGCATTTCATGGCCGACGAGGCTCTGCGCGCCGTTGGCACTTGCCGAACCGGAGCCTATCGGACTAGTGTGCACTAGGTGGATGATGTTGCGTATAACGAGACGGAAGTAATCGTTGTAACGGGAGCGAACGATCGGCGTGATGCGTAAGAGCGGGGCGTTGGCGGATACCGCGCGATGAAGGCTTGCAACTTCGACTACGAGCGGCCTGAATTGGTTCAGGCGGCCTGCGACGCGCTTGCAAGCGACTTCGACGCCCGCGCCATAGCGGGGGGGCAGAGCCTCATCCCGATGCTGGCCATGCGCCTGGCGCGTCCGACAAGGCTCGTCGACATATCGCGCATACCGGCGATGTCCGGCATCGAGGAAGATGCCGGCGGCGTGACGATCGGTGCCGTGACGCGCCAGGTGGAGGTGGAGCGCAGCGCGCTGGTCCGCGCCAGGCTCCCGCTTTTGGCCAAAGCCATGTCCTGGGTCGGCCATCCGGCGACGCGAAGCCGCGGCACCGTCGGCGGCTCCATCGCCCACGCCGATCCTTCCGCCGAGATACCGCTTGTCGCGCTCACGCTCGGGGCGACGCTGACGGTCGCCGGCGATAGCGGTGAGGAGACACTGCCGCTCGATGACTTCTTCATCGGACCGATGATTACCGCCTTGCCCCCGGCCTCCTTGATCGTTGGAGTCAGCTTCCCCTCGCGACAGGGAGGCCGGGTCGGCACCGCGTTCCAGGAAGTCAGCCCGCGCAAGGGTGATTTTGCGCTGGCCGCCGCAGCGGCGGAGGTGGCGCTTGATGAGGAAGGCCGCTGCACGGTGCTGAATGTCGGCATCGGCGGCGCCGGTGACACGCCGCTTCGGCTGGACACGGTCGCCGAAGCGCTTCGCGGCGGCCGGCTCGGGGACAGCCATGTCCGGGACGCCGTGACGGAGGCAATGGCGGAGGTCGAGACGGAAGCCGACCTGCACGCCTCCGCCGCCTATCGCAAGCGCGTCTCGGGCGTACTGGCGCGCCGGGTGATCCTGGAAGCGCGGGACGAAGCATTGGGTCGGAAGCATGCGCGTCACGCTCTGCATTAACGGCGCGTCGCATGCGCTCGACGTCGAGCCGCGCCGGACGCTGCTGGATTGCCTGCGCGAGGAGCTCAATCTCTGCGGCACGCACGCCGGATGCGAGCATGGCGTCTGCGGCGCCTGCACCGTTCTCGTCGACGGCGAGCCGGCACGCTCCTGCCTGATGCTGGCCGTGCAGGCGGACGGCTACGACATCACGACGATCGAAGGAGTGGCCCCGAGCGCCGGTAGTCTCAGCATTCTGCAGGATTCGTTCTGCGAGACGCATGGCATGCAGTGCGGCTATTGCACGCCGGGCATGGTGCTGGTCGGGCAGGCCTTGCTCGCGCGCAACCCGCAGCCCACGCGGGAGGAGATCGTGGAGGCGATCTCCGGCAACATCTGCCGCTGCACCGGCTACAGTCAGATCGTCGATGCGATCCAGCTCGCCGCTGAGCGGTTGCGTGGCGTCAACGACCCCGACCGGCGCGGTGGCGCATGAGCGCGGCGGACTCCAAATTCAAGGTCATCGGCAAGAAACGGCGCGTCAAGGAAGATCGCCGTTTCGTCGCGGGTGATGGCCACTTCGCCGCCGACGTGAACGTCCCCGGCATGCTGCACGTCGCCGTGCTCTGCTCCGAGCACGCGGCGGCGCGCATCGTCTCGTTCGATGCGTCGGAGGCGTTGAAGGTGCCGGGCGTCGTCGACGTCGTCTTTGGCGAGGAGATCGCCGCCTCCGTCGATCCGCTGATGATCGGCGTCGACGCGCCGACGGTGAAGCGCTACCCGCTTGCCGTCGGCCAGGTGCGCTACGCCGGCGAGTGGGTGGCGGCCATCGTGGCGGACAGCCGGGCGGTCGCCGAAGATGCGCGCGACCTCATCCGTGTCGAATACGAGCCTCTGCCTTTCGTTCTCGACGCTGAGGAAGCCTACCGGTCGAACGATATCCTGGTACACGCGTCGCACGGCTCGAACGTGCTGCTCGAGAGGCGCTTCGTCTGGGGCGATGTCGAAGCCGACTTCACCAAGGCCGATCGCCGGCTCGCTTACCGGGTGAAATGGGGGCGCAGCTCGACCGTTCCCATCGAGACTTTCCACGTCACGGCGTCATGGGATGCATGGCGCGAGACGCTCGACGTTTGGGCATCCATCCAGATGCCGAAGTTTGCCGATCAGATCGCCCGCGCCCTGCGCATGTCGCTCAACAACGTGCGTGTGCACAACGACGTCGATGTCGGCGGCAGCTATGGCGTCAAGCGCGGCATCAAGCAGACCGTGCTCGTCGGCTATCTCAGCCGCAAGCTGGCAAGGCCGGTGCGCCTCATCGAGGACCGGCTGGAGAACATGCGCGGCGGCGACATGCACGGGCCGGAGCGCGTGTTCGACGTCGAGCTGGCGTTCTCGAACGACGGCATCATCCATTCGATGAAGATGCGGGCGCTCGACGGAGTTGGCGCCTATGCCGGGCGCGCACCGTTCCAGCTTGGCAAGCCCATCGGCGCGATCGTCGGCCCCTACCGCATCGGCAGCGTCGAGTATCACGCCATATCGGTCAAGACGAACAAGGCCATGCAGGAGGCCGTGCGCGGCTTCGGGCAGGCGCCGACCAACTACGCCATCGAGACCGGGATCGA
Organism: uncultured Alphaproteobacteria bacterium; assembly: GCA_963801225.1. Lineage (GTDB taxonomy): Bacteria > Pseudomonadota > Alphaproteobacteria > Rhizobiales > Afifellaceae > DASWJZ01. The sequence continues at coordinate 65,015 of CAWDED010000010.1, read as the reverse complement.
GAAGGTGGCCGAGGCGCTTGGCCTCGACCGCATCGACGTGCGCCGCCGCAACTTCATCTGCGCCGAGGAATTCCCCTATCTCATCCCGAGCGGCACCTATTACGACAGCGGCGACTATCACGCCGTCGTCGAGAAGGTGCTGGCCCGGGCCGATTGGCCGGCGCTGGTGGAGGAGCGCGACCGCTTGCGCGCCGAGGGCTGGCTCGCCGGCATCGGGCTTGCGGCGTGCCTTGAGCCGGGCGGTGGCAATTCCTCCTTCGAGCCGCTGCTCAACCCCAAGAACGACACCACCACATGGATGGAATCCTGCCGCATCAACGTCGACGGGCTCGGCAATGTGGCGGCGACCATGCACACCACCTCCTCCGGTCAGGGCCATGAGACGCTGCTGTCGACGGTGATTGCGGAGGTGCTGGAGATCGACCCGGAGCGCATTCGCGTCGCCCGGCCCGACTCGCTTGCGAGCCTCCCGACCAACAGCCCGGTCGGAAGCCGCATGGCGGTGATGCTGGGAGGCGCCGGTTTCCACGCCGCGCAGAAGCTGAAGGACAAGCTCGTCCGCATCGCCGCGCACGATCTCGGCGTTGACGCGTCGGATATCGCTTACAAGGCCGGCGACGTTTCGACCGCCGACAGCTCGAAGCGCCGCACCTGGGCGGAGCTGGTGCACATCGCGCATCGCAACTTCCACCGCCTGCCGCCTGACATGGAGCCGGGCCTCGAGGTCTCGCACATCATGCAGGTGCCGACCGGCGGCGGGCTCCCCACCGAGGACGGCCGGGTGCAGATGTATCCGGTGCACGCCTTCGAGTTCCATGTCGTGCTCGTGCGCATCGACCCGGAGATCGGCAAGCCGGAGTTCCTCCGCTATGTCATCGGGCACGATTGCGGCACCGTCATCAATCCCGACATCGTGGACGGCATGACCTTCGGCGGGATCGCGCACGGCATCGGCGCGGCGCTGCTCGAGGAATTTGCCTATGACGAGCAGGGGCAGATGATCGCGCAGTCCTTTGCCGACTACCTCCTGCCCTCGTCCTGCGAGGTGCCGAAGGTCGAGATCGTGCATCACTGCACGCCCTCACCCTTCACCGTATTCGGCCAGAAGGGCTCCGGCGAGTCCGGCTATCTTGGCGCGCCGGCGGCGGTAGCAAGCGCCATCAACGACGCCACGCGCCCGCTCGGCGTGACCTTCAGCAAGCTCCCCATCCGCATCGCCGAGATCGGAGATGCCGTCTTCGAAGCCGGCGGCACGCCATCGCAACGGACCTCTTCATGATCATCGACTGCCACGCCCACCTCGTCCCGCCGGGTCTGCTGGATGCGCTTCGCGCCTCGGCGGACAGCTTCCCCTCGGTCCGCATGATCGAGGGGGAGGGCGGGGGGCTCGGCTTCGCATTCGCCGGCGGCAAGCCGACGCGGCCGGTCCCGAAGCCGCTCACCGACTTGGAAGCGCGCACAAAATGGATGGACGGCGAGGGCATCGAGCGGCAGGTAGTGGGCGGCTGGCTCGACATGTTCGCCTACGAGATTCCGGTCGCCGAGTGCGCCGCGTGGAGCCGCCTCATCAACGCGCATCTGCTCGCGGCCGCGGAGGCCAACCCGCGTTTCGTGCCGCTCGCCACCGTGCCCATGCAGGACGGCCGCGAGGCCGCGAAGGCGCTCGGCGATGCGATCGACCTCGGCTTCCCGGGCGTGATGATCGGCACGCAGCCGAAGGGTGTCGGCGGCGTGCTCGACGATCCCGATCTCGACCCCTTCTGGGCCATGGCGCACGAGCGCGGCGCCGTCGTGTTCCTGCATCCCGTCTTCGAAAGCGGCGACGACCGCGTGCACGATTACGGTCTGGCCAACGCGATCGGCCGCGTCACCGACACTTTGATCGCCGTCAGCCGGCTGCTCTGCTCAGGGCATGTGCTGAAATATCCCGACGCCAAGATCGTCGCATCGGTCGGCGGCGCGGCGCTGCCCTACGTGCTGGGACGCCTGAAGCGCAATTACGCGATCGGCAAGGATCTGGCCGATCCCGAGGCGGGGCTGAAGGCGCTCTATTTCGACACGATCGTACAGGACACGCGTACGCTGCGCTTCCTGGCGGAAATCGTCGGCAGCGACCGCATCATGATGGGCTCCGACATGCCGTTCCCGATCGGCGACCTCAAGCCGCGCGCGATCGTCGCCGAGAGCGGCTTCTCGCGTGCCGAGGTCGCGTCGATGCAAGGCGGGCTTGCCGCGAAGCTCTTCGGCCTCTGACTCGAAAGGTGAAGCGCCATGATGCTCGAAATCACCGGTGAGGAAGTTCTCGAAGCGCCGCACGAGGCGGTGTGGTTTGCGCTCAATGATCCGGACACGCTCACCAGGTGCATCCCCGGCTGCAAGTCGATGACGGCGCTCGGGCCGGACGACTACACCGTCGAGATGCAGCTTCGCGTCGCCTCCGTCGGTGGCAGCTTCAGCGGCGGCATTGCGCTTTCAGACAAGGACCCGCCGACGCGCTGCCGCATCACGGTGTCGGGAAGCGGCACGCTCGGCCATGGCAACGGCACGGCGGAGTTCGTGCTGGTCGCGGTCGATGCCGCGACCACCAAGCTGACCTACGAGGGCAAGGGCGAGATCGGCGGGCTCGTCGCCGGCGTCGGCCAGCGCATCCTGAAGGGTGTTGCCAGGCACCTGACCGGCCGCTTCTTCACCGGGCTGCGCCAGACGCTTGCCGCGCCCACCGCGGTCGCGTGACCGCACCGCCCGTCATCGTATTGCGCCCTCTGGCGCTGCGATGATTTTGCCAGGAAAGCGTCCGTATCACCACGTTGGGGAGGCATCTCTTCCGTTGTGTTTTATGCAACACAAGCTATGAGCTTGACAGGCTATTCAGGCCAAATCCATACTGATCAAGCAAGAAAAAGAGTTGCTGATAAAGAGACGAATGAGCTATTCTACGGAATGTGAAACGATTGCCCGACGGGTAGCCCATAAGCCGAGGGACCGAAGCGGAGCCGCCAGGGCGCTCGATGATCCTGGCAGTCCGCCCCGCCCAAGCCATCCATTTTCGCCGATCCAAAATCGCCTCACGCCAGCAATCGTAGAGACCGGCCGGTAGCGGAAACGATGCTTACTCTCCCTTCGCTCCTGCAACGGACTCTCCTGCTCCACGGCAAGCGCACGGCCGTGCGCGGCGCCGGCGGCGATCTGACGTGGGCCGATCACATCGAGGGCATTGCGAGGGCCGCCGGTGCGCTTGCCGCGCTCGGGCTGAAGCGCGGCGAGCGGTTCGCTATCCTCTGCCGCAATAGCGAGGAGCAGGCGGAGCTCCTCCAGGCCGGCTATTGGCTCGGCGTCGTTCCCGTCCCGGTGAACTATCGGCTGGCGCCTGCCGAGATCGCTATTCAGCTCGACGATGCCGGTTGCCGGATGCTCGCCGTGGAGGACGTGTTCCTTGCGCTCCTCGATGACCTGCACTTGAGCGAGTGGCAGAGCCGGGCCTTCTGCATCGACACCGGCAGCACCGGCGGCGCCCTGCCGCGCTACAGCGAGCTGAAGGCCGCCGCGTCGGCTCTCGACGCGCAGGAGGCGGCGGAAGACGACGATGCCATCCTGCTCTACACCGGCGCCACGACCGGCCGCGGCAAAGGCGTGCGTCTCTCCCACCGCAACATCGTCGCCAACGCGCTGCAGCTCGCCCGCATCATGAGCGTCAGCGAAGACGATCTCTATCTGCACGTCTCGCCGATGTTTCACTCCACGCACCTGAAGGCGACCGTGCTGACCATGATGGGCGGCGCGCATGCCTATCTCTCCGAGTTCTCGCCGCACGCCGTGCTCTCCGCCATCACCGACTACCGTGTGACGATTGCCAGCCTCGTGCCGACCATGATCATCCGCATCCTGCAGGATGCGGAGCTCGAGCAGCACGATCTTCGCTCCTTGCGCCTCATCAGCTACGGCACTGCCCCGATGGCGGCGGAATGGGTGCGCCGCATGATGCAGGCGTTTCCCGGCGTCGGCATCCAGCAGGTCTACGGGCTGACCGAGACGTCGCCGGTCCTGACCATTCTCGACGAGGTCGACCATCGCCGCGGGCTGAACGGCCAGGGCGCGTTGCTGCGCGCCGCCGGCCGTCCGCTGCCGGGCGTCGATATCCGCATCCTCAACAATGAGGGAGGTGCGGTGCCGGCGGGGGAGGCGGGGGAGATCGCGGTCAGGGGGCCGCAGGTCACCAAGGGCTATCACAACCGGCCGCACGAGAACGCCGTGACGTTTCAGGACGGCTGGTTCCACACCGGTGATGTCGGGCGGCTGGATGAGGATGGCTATCTCTTCGTTCTCGACCGCAAGAAGGAGATGGTCGTCACCGGCGGCGAGAACGTCTTCACCTCCGAGGTCGAGGCCGCGATTCACGAGCATCCCGGCGTGCACGAGGTCGCCGTTGTGGGCATTCCCGACGATGAGTTCGGCGAGGCGCTGCTTGCGGTGATCGTTCCCGCGCCCGGGCAAAGCCCGACCACCGCGGAGATCATGACTCACTGCCGCGAGCGGATCGGCGGCTTCAAGATTCCACGCCGCATGGTCTTCACCGACGCACTCCCGAAGAGCACGATGGGAAAGGTCCTGAAGCACGACATCCGCCGTTCCTACGGCGGTGCGTTCAAGACAAAGTCGAAGGAAACGCAAGGCACTGCCGCCTGATGCCGCGCTATCCGGCCCCGGGTGGGCCGAGGCGCCGGAAGGGAAGCGCGTGCCGCAAGGAGATGAGGACATGAAGCCCGGATTGGCTGAGGGAGCGACGCGAACCCAGCGCTTCGACGTGGACGAGGCCCGCTGCATCACCTTCATGGGCGAGGCGCTGAGCGTCTACGCGACGCCCTTCATGGTGCGCGACGTCGAGCGCGTGTGCCGGCTGCTTCTCGAAGAATATCTTACGGAGGAGGAGAATTCCGTCGGCTCGCATGTCGAGATCGATCATCTCGGCCCGACGCTCAAGGGCATGTGGGTGGATGTCAAAGTGACCGTCACTCTGGTCGACCGGCGCCGCATCGACTTCGAGGCTGAAGTCTCCGATCCGATAGAGGTCGTGGGCAGGGCGAAGCATACCCGCTTCGTCCTCATGCTCGACAAGCAGCGTGAGCGGCTGAAAGCCAAAGCCGCCAGGTTCGAAGAGCTGGACAAGGGCTAGCCATGCCGAAGACCGCAGCAGCACCGAGCATGTCCGGCAAGAAGCAGGTGCCGGTCTATTGCAATCAGTGCGTCTGCGGGCCGGACCTCTTCAAGGTTGAGGTGGAGGACGGCGTTGCCATGCGCATCGAGCCGAACCTCGATATCGGCCCGGCGCATCCCGCCCACGGCCGGGTCTGCGTCAAGGCCTACGGCCTCATCCAGAAGACCTACAATCCCAACCGCGTCACGCGGCCCATGAAGCGCACCAATCCCAGGAAAGGCCGCGAGCACGACCCGGGCTTCGTGCCGATCTCCTGGGACGAGGCGTTCGACATCGTGGCGGGGAAGCTGAGCGAGATCCGCGCCAAGGGCCCGAAGGACGAAAGCGGCTTTCCGCGCGTGGCCGCAAGCTTCGGCGGCGGCGGCACGCCGACGCGCTACATGGGAACGTTCCCGGCCTTCCTGTCGGCGTGGGGGCCGCTCGATCTCGGCTTCGGAAGCGGGCAGGGCGTGAAGTGCTTCCATTCCGAGCATCTCTACGGCGAGTTCTGGCACCGCGCCTTCACCGTCACGGTCGACACGCCGCGCTGCGACTACGTCATCAATCTCGGCAACAACCAGGAAGCCTCCGGCGGCGTCACCGGCATCTGGCGCCAGGCCGATGCGCGCGCCCGCGGCCTGAAGCGCATCCAGGTCGAGCCGCATCTGTCGGTGACCGGCGCCGTTTCCGCCGAATGGGTGCCGATCAGGCCGAAGACCGACGCCGCGTTCCTCTATGCCCTGATGCACCGCATCCTGCATGAGCGCGACTGGCGCTCGATCTGCGATGTCCGCTTTCTGGCCGAGGACACCAACTCGCCCTATCTGGTCGGGCCGAACGGATACTTCCTGCGCGATCCCGCCTCGGCGAAGCCGCTGATCTGGGACAGCGCGGAAGGGCGCGCCAAAGCGCACGACGAACCGATAGGCGAGCCGGCGCTCGACGGCGCCTACACCCTCGACGGCATCGAGGATGGGCCGGACGGCGAGCGTTGGCACCACACCGGCGTCACCGTAAAGCCTGCCTTCGCGCTTCTGCGCGAGCATCTGGCGACCTGCACGCCCGAATGGGCCGAGCAGGAATGCGACGTGCCGGCCGACACGATCCGGCGTATCGCCGACGAGTACGCCGCACATGCCAGGGTCGGCGCCACCATCGAGATCGAGGGCGAGACGCTTCCCTATCGTCCGGCCGGGATGATCCTCGGCAAGGGCGTCAACAACGGCTGGGGCGGCTATCAGGCGGTGTGGGCGCGCACCATGATCGGCTGCCTGTTCGGCGGGCTGGAGGTTCCCGGCGCCACGCTCGGCACCAAGGTGCGGCTCAACCGCCCCGCCGACAACCGGCTGAAGAGCGTCACGCCGGGGCCGGACGGTTTCATGCACTTTCCCTTCAACGAGACGACGAAGGAGGGGTGGCAGTCCAAGCCGAGCATCCGCAACGGCTACCGCATGCTCGTGCCGCTTTCGGCCAACTCGCCGTGGTCGGCGGCGCTCGGACCGGCCCACCTTCCGTGGCTCTTCCAGAAGAAGCCGCCCAAGCCTTGGCCGCGCCAGACGCTGCCGGAGATGTGGATCTGCTACCGGACCAATCCGGCGATCTCGTCGTGGAATGCGAAGGAGGTCGCCAAGCGCATCGCCGAGTTTCCCTTCACGCTCGCCTTCGCCTACACGCTCGACGAGTCGAACTACATGGCCGACGTGCTCTTCCCCGACGCCACCGACATCGAGAGCTGGCAGTTCTCGCGCATCGGAGGAACGGGATCGGGCGAGCAGTTCTGGCACCACGAGGGCTGGGCGCTACGCCAGCCGGCAGTGAAGCCGGCCGGCGAATGCATGGACATGACCGACATCGCCACGGAGCTTGCGAAGCGGACGGGGCTCCTTGCCGAATACAACGCCGCCATCAATCGCGGCTCTGCGGCGATCAGACTGAAGAGCGACGCCTACGACTATTCGCTGCAGCCGGACGTCGCCTACTCGGCCGCCGAGATCTGGGACGCCGTGGCCAAGGCGGCGAGCCACGACCTCACCGACGGCGAGGAGGTGCGTGGGCTCGACTGGTTCAGCGAGCGCGGCTTCATGATCCGCCCGTTCTCGCAGCTCGACTGGTACCTCTATCCGGAGATGAAGCGGCAGGGGCTCAGGTTCGAGCTGCCGTACCAGGAGCGGATCAAGCGGCACGGCGCACAGCTGGCGCGTCGGCTGCACGAGATCGGCATCGAATGGTGGGATCACCAGCTCGAGGAATACGAGGCGCTGCCGGGCTACAAGCGCTTCCCGGAGATCTGGACGAACTACGCCAGAGAGGTCGGCCGCGACCCCGACGAGTTTCCCTTCTGGGCCCTCACCTCGCGCAGCATGCAATACGCATGGGGCGCCAATGTCGGGTTGCCGCTCATCCACGAGATGGCCGAGAACGTCGCCGGTCACGAAGGCATCATCATCAACCGCCACACGGCCGCGCGCATGGGCATCGCCAACGGTGACCCTATCGTGGTGGAGTCCCCCTCCGGCGTCACGCGCGGCCGTGCGACGCTGCGCGAAGGCATTCGTCCCGACACGATCCTTCTCCTCGGCCAGTTCGATCACTGGGCGACGCCCTACGCGAAGGACCTCGGTCTCGGCAGCCTCAATTCGCTCACGCCTCTGGCGCTCTCGCTGACCGACGCGACCGGCAGCGGTGCCGACCTCATCCGCGTCTCCGTCAGGCGTGAGTCTCCGGGGATGACGCCATGACGCGCTACGGCATGGTCGTAGACCTCAACCGCTGCGTCGGCTGCCAAGCATGCACCATGGCCTGCAAGCACGCCAACGCGACGCCTCCCGGCGTCCAATGGCGCCGCGTGCTCGACGTGGAGCAGGGGAGCTTCCCCGACGTGGAGCGCATCTTCCTCGTCACCGGCTGCCAGCACTGCGCCGAGCCGCCTTGCGTGCCGGTCTGCCCGAGCGGCGCCACGCGGCAGCGCGACGACGGCCTGGTCACGATGGACTACGATTTGTGCATCGGCTGCGCCGCCTGTGCCGTCGCCTGCCCGTACCAGGCGCGCACCATCGTGCACGAGATGGCCGGCTATTACGGTGCGCCGACGGTGCAGGAAGAGCACGCGCAGCATGCGGAGCGCATCGGGGTCGCCAACAAGTGCAGCTTCTGCATCGAACGCATCGACAGCGCCGAGGCGCTCGGCCTCACGCCCGGCGTCGACGGCGAGGTCACGCCCGCCTGCGCGCTCTCCTGCAACGCGTCGGCCATCCAGTTCGGCGATTTCGCCGACCCGAACAGCAACGTCTCGCGGCTGGCGCGCGACAACCGCAGCTTCCAGATGCACGCGGAGCTCGGGACCGATCCGCAGATCCGCTACCTCTACGAAGTGCCGTCGAGCACGCCCGGCCATATGACCGATCCGTCTGACCACGACGACGAAGCGATGTGCGATCCGTCCAATCCTCTGGTCGGCAAGAGGCAGCAGTTCTGGGACTACCGGGCGGCAATGAACTTCATGGCCGGTGGCACCTCATCCGGCCTGGCGGTCGCTGCCTGGGTCGCGAATCTCTTCGGCCTCATCGACGCGGTCACGTTGTCTCGCATTTACCTGCTCGCGGCGGCAATCATGGCCGTTGGGCTCTTCTTTGTTTTCCTGAAGATCGGACGCAGGCTGCGCTTTTTGAACGTGCTGCTGCGTCCGCAATCATCGTGGATGACGCGGGAAACCTGGTGCGTTGCCGTGTTCTATCCCGCAGTCGCCGCCAATGTGCTGTGGCCGCACGCGGCGCTGGCGCTGATCGCTGCTCTGGCAGCGGCGGGGTTTCTGATCTGTCAGGCCGGCATAATCCACGCATCGAAAGGCATCCCAGCGTGGCGCGCGCGGCTTATTCCGTGGATGTTCGTCGCGACCGGTCTGGCCGAGGGTTTGGGCCTGTTGGCCTTGGCCGTTGCGCTGCGAGCCTTGCCGGCGAGCATCGGCACGAGCCTGGCGCCCGCGGGTCTGGCGCTCGCCGTATTGAATGCGTGGCTGTGGTGGCGCTACCGCGCGACCGCGAAAGCGCAGGGCATCGGCCCGCTCTCGCGTCGTGATCTCGCTGCCGTCACGCCTTTTGTGCATCTTCTCGCGCATGCTGCGCCTGCGTTGCTTTACGCGCTGAGCCTCTATTCCAGGCCCATGGGGCGCGGCGCTGTGCGGCCTCGCCGGAGTCTCGGCGGTCTGCGGCGGCACCCTGTGGAAGTTCTGGGTGATCACGCGCGCCTGCCACGAACAGGGCTTCGCGCTGCCCATGGTTCCGCAGCGCGGCTCCGGCCGGCGCGCCGCGCCGGCACGTCTTGCCGTGGCATGAGGGGCGCGAAAGGGTGATCGGCCGAAGCCGCAGTCGGACAGGGTAAGACGCAGGAGACGCTTCCAATGAGACTGGCAGAATTGTCGATGCACGACCGGGTGGCGATTGTGACCGGTGGCAGCCAGGGCATCGGCAAGGCGATCAGCCTGGCGCTGGCGCAGTGCGGCGCTGCTGTCTGCATCGCCGATATCAATATGGCCGCTGCCCAGGAGCTTGCGGGTCAAATCACCGACGCAGGCGGGAAGGCGCTCGCCATCGAGGTCAACATCATGGACGGCGCGCAGGTGAAGGCCATGGCCGACACGGCGATGGAGACCTACGGACGCGTGGATGTGCTGGTCAACAATGCTGGCGGCGCCAGCGGGCCGACGTTTCGTATCGGCCGGGTCATGAACATCACCGAGCAGGACTGGGACGACACGATCGCCATCAATCTCAAGAGCGTGTTCCTGTGCACACAGGCCGTGGGCCGCATCATGCTGGAGCAGAAGAGCGGCAGCATCATCAACATGGCGTCGATCACCGGTCGCCTGCCATGGGCCGGCATGCCGGCTTATTCGGCGGCCAAGGCGGCGATCATCAATCTCACCCAGTCGCTTGCCATGGAGTTTGCGCCACACGTGCGTGTCAACGCTTTGGCGCCCGGCTTGGTCGCGACGGAGCGCACCTCGAGGAACCGCCGTCCCGAGCAGCTCGAGCAGCTGCTGTCGAATGTCCTGCTTGACCGCATGGGCCGGCCGGAAGAGATCGCCGACATTGCGCTCTACCTCGCTTCGGACGCAGCAGCTTGGATGACGGGCGTCATCGTCGATTGCAACGGCGGCCAGATCTGGATGAGCGAAGTGGGCCGGCCCGAGTTCAGGGACCTCGGCCTGCAGAAGCCCTGAGCCTTCGTCATCGAGACCTCTGCGCACATTCTTCAAACGTTGCGCCTCAGCTGATCGCACCTCCTCCATCGACCGGCAGGGCGACGCCGGTGATGTACGAGGCCTCGGGCGACACGAGGTAGAGGGCGGCTTGGGCCATTTCTTCGGGGGTTCCGAGGCGCTTTATGGGGCGCACCTGCATGTTCATCCTGGTGTACTCATCGGCCATGATGTCGGGGTTGCGCGACAGGACGCCCTGCCAGAGCGGCGTCGTGGCGATCGGGCCGGGGCAGACGGCGTTGACGCGGATCGCGTCGTCGGCGAGCGCCACGGCCAGCGCGCGGGTCAGCATCAAAAGCCCCGCCTTGGAGGCGGAGTAGGCCGGGGATTGCTTCGAAGGCCTGAGGCCGAGGCCGGAGCCGGTGAACAGGATGGAGCCGCCGCCCGCCTTCTTGATTTCCTCCACGGCGTATTTCGCTCCGAAGAAGCCCGCCTTCATGTGGACGTCCATGATCTGGTCGTAGGCCTCCTCGCTCGTCGATTCCAGGCGGCCGGGACCGGCGACGCCGGCATTGTGGAAGAAGATGTCGAGCCGGCCGAACGCCGAGACCGTGGCTTTCACCATGCGCTCGATCTCGGAGACCCGCGTCAGGTCGGTCCGCTGAAAGATCGCCTCTCCGCCGGCGCCGCGTATCGTCTCGACGGTCTCCGCCGCGTCCTTGTCGTTGATGTCGGCGATGGCGACCTTGGCGCCCTCCTGCGCGAACAGGATCGCGCTTGCCCGCCCAATGCCCGTCGCCGCTCCGGTGATCAAGGCGACCTTTCCCTGCAGCTTCATCACTTCGTTCTCCACATCGTCACAACATTCTCTCCGCCTAAGCCTTGCGAGACATAGCGAAGGCACCGCCGAGGCCGGCGCATGGCAGCACACAGCACACGAATTTCCCGCGGGCCAATAGTGCCCTCTATGTTGCGCAAAAAGCAACATGTGGCTGAGCCGAAATAGCGGGGCAAAGCTGCGGTTTAATTTGACACATTTCGGGCCGCATGGTACTTTTTCTCCAATAAAACAAAGAGATGTTGCTGATAAAGCAACGATAACCCAGCAGGGAGGAACGCTATGCGCAGAGCAATTACCCTCGCCTTTGCGGTGATCTTCGGTCCGTTGTTGGCCGCGAGCACCGGTATGGCAGCCGATGCGGTGAAGCTGTCGTTCAGCATCTGGCAGCAGCCGACCCACTACATGGTCAAGGCGATCCAGCATTGGGCCGACGACGTGGAGAAGCGCACCAACGGAAAGGTGAGCTTCGAATTCTACTACGGCGGGACATTGACCAAGGGACCGCAGGCCTATGAAGGCGTCGTGCAGGGTATTTCGGATGCCGCCGCGGCAGCGACGGGCTGGAATGCCGGCACGTTTCCGCTCACCCGCGTCACCGACATCCCGCTCGGATGGACCAGCAGCCGGCAGGCGAGCCTGGTGAGCTGGGACTACTATCAAAAGTTTCATCCGAAAGAGTGGGACGACGTGCACCTGCTCTTCCTCTACACCGACGCCATCGGCAACCTGCACACCAAGACGCCCGTCCGCAGCATCGATGATCTCAAAGGCATGCAGATTCGCGGCACCGGCAGCGACGTGCCTCTGATCGAGGCGCTGGGCGGCACGCCGGTCGGCATGCCCTGGGGTGAGGTCTATCTGTCGCTGCAGCGCGGCATCGTGCAGGGGATGATCTCCAACTACGCCTCGTTTCAGGCTGCGAAACTCGCCGAAGTCACCGACTACACCACCGAGCACAACATCCGCTCGGCCGGCTTCTGGGTGGCGATGAACAAGGACAAGTGGAACAGCCTCGATCCGGAATCGCAGAAGGCGATCGACGAGGCGAGCGCCGACGCCGTGGCGTTCACCGGTGAAGCACTTGACGCCGCGCAGGCGGCGGGCCGCCAGTACGTGCTCGATTCCGGCGATGAGATCATCACGCCGACCGACGAAGAAAAGGCGCGGTTCGACCAGGCGCTGGCGCCGATCAAGGACGACTGGGTCAAGGAAGTCGAGGGCAAGGGCCTTCCCGGCCAGGAAGTTCTCGAATTCGTGCTTCAGTCGATGCAGGATCACCAGAGCTGAACGAAAAGCTTCGGCCGGCCGTCTGAAAGCCTCCCATGAAGGCAGCCGGCCGAAGCGCTCGACGTGGCCTGCGCCCGCGTAAAGGGCGGGCCACAGGGAACGGCGTTTGATGCACCGCATCCGGGCGATGGCTGAAGTTGCGAGCCGCTTCTGCGCAGTCATTGCCGGCGTTTGCCTCATGGCCGTCGTCGCGCTGATCACGGCGAACATCATTCTGCGCCGCGCGCCGTTCTACGCCCCCATCCTGGGGGCGCACGAGGTCAGCTCTTTCATGGGCGCGCTCCTCATCGGCCTGGCGCTTCCGCTTACGCAGCTGCGTGACCGGAACATCTCCGTCGAGTTCGCTCAGGCCAATCTTCCCAAGCCGGCGGCGAGCATCCTGAAGCGGGTGCTGGCGCTGATCTGCATGGGGCTGTGTGCCCTGCTCGCCTGGCGGCTGGTCGCTTACGGAATGATATTGTGGGGCAGGCATGAAGTGTCGCTCACGCTGTTCATCCCGTTCTTTCCGTTCATTTTCGTGCTGAGCGTTTGCTTTATCGTGCTGGCCTTCGTGTTTCTCACGGATGCTCTCGGGGCAGGCAGCCGGGAATCACAATGAGCGGTCCGCTTCTGGGCGTCGTCGGCATTGTCGCGCTGCTGCTGGTCATGCTGACCGGCATGCCGATCGCGCTGGTATTTGCGCTCCTCGGGTTCCTCGGCGTGAGCTACGTCATCGGCATCCATCCGGCGCTTAACATGTTGGCCCTCGATGTCTGGGAGGTCTTCAGCTCCTACACGCTCATCGTCATCCCGCTCTTCGTCCTCATGGGGATGCTCGCGTTCCAGACCGGCATCAGCCAGAGGCTCTACGAAGCGGGCCACGTGTTGTTCGGCAAGGTGCGTGGCGGCCTGGCGATGGGCACGGTGCTGGCCTGTGCCGCGTTCTCCGCCTGCTGCGGCTCGAGCCCGGCGACGGCGGCGACGGTCGGCGCCGTCTCGCTGCGGGAGATGCGCCGTTACAAATACGCCGACTCACTTGCCACCGGATGCGTGGCTGCTGCCGGGTCGCTGGGCATCCTCATCCCGCCCAGCATCACCATGGTCATCTACGGCATCATGACGGAGAACTCGATCGGCCAGCTCTTCGTCGCGGGCCTGCTGCCCGGCATCATCCTGACCGGCCTTTACGTGATCAGCGTCGGTCTGGTGGCCGTCTTCCGGCCCGATCTCGTCGGGCCGCCCGCGCTGCCCACGTCGTTGCGGCACAAGGTCACCATCGTGGTGCGCAATTCCGGTGAGGTTGTGGCGATCTTCGCCCTCATCATGGGCGGGCTGTTCCTCGGCTTCTTCACGCCGACGGAAGCCGGCGCGGCGGGCGTGGCCGGCATGCTCGCGGTGTCGCTGCTGCGGCGCCAGCTGCGCTGGTCCGGCTTCCTGGAGGCCATCCAGACGACGTTGACCAACTCCGCGATGATCCTGCTCATCATCGCCGGCGCCACCATCTACGGGCATTTCCTCTCAGTGACGCAGCTGCCGACCGCCGCGGCAAGCTGGGTGCTCGGCCTCGACGTCCCGCCCTACGCGGTGATGCTCATCATCATGGGCCTCTATCTCATTGGCGGCACCTTCATGGATTCGCTCGCCCTTCTGCTCCTCACGCTGCCGATCTTCTATCCGGTGAGCCAGCAGCTCGGCTTCGATCCGTTGTGGTTCGGCGTGCTGATCGTCATCGCCATGGAGATGGCGCTCATCACGCCGCCCGTCGGCATCAACGTCTACGTCATCAAGGGGATTGCCCCCGACGTGCCGCTGTCGACGATCTTCAAGGGAATCCTTCCCTTCCTCATCGCCGAGATGGTGATGGCGTTGATCCTGATGATCTTTCCCAGTGTCGCAACATTTCTGCCGAGCCTGATGTAGCGGCAGCCAAACCCCACCCGGAGCACGAACGGAATGACGGACCTCTACACTGTTGTATGCATGCAGACGAACCGGGTCGGCATCGACCATCGCAAGGAGATAAGGAAGGCCAACCTCGATCGCTGCCTGGAGATCTTCGGCTATGGGGCGCTGCGCCTCGCCTTCCGCGAATACGCGCCGCTCAAGCTCGTCGTATTCCCCGAGGTGTTCATGCAGGGCTGGAACGACAACGCCGCGCCCTATTCGAACATCTTCACCAAGGTCGCCAAGGACATGGCGATCCGCATCCCCGGCGAGGAGACCGACCTCCTGGCGGAGCAGGCGAAGAAGTACAAGACCTACGTCGCCGGAAACGCCCACGAGGTAATCCCCGAGCTCAGCGAGGACATCGCCTTCAACGCCGCCTTCATCATCGATCCGGACGGCGAGGTCATCTACAAGCGCCACAAATACTGCCCCTACCTGCCCTATAACGGCCGCGACGACGTCAGCCCGCACGACGTCTGGGACCGATATGTCGACGTGATGGACGGCCGCTACGGGCGCAAACAGGGCGACATGCTGAGCTGCATGTTCCCCGTCATCGACACGGACATCGGCAAGCTCGGCTATCTCATCTGCAACGAGGGGTTCTATTCGGAACATTCCCGCGCCATGGGCCTGCAGGGCTGCGAGGTAATGATCCGCTCGAGCGGCATGGCCGAGCCGGACGGCTCGCCGCCGCAGGACCTGTGGGAGGTGACCAACCGGGCACACGCCGCCTTCAACACGATGTACGTGGTCGCCTGCGCTCCCGGCTACCTGAACGTCAAGGGCAATCCCATGAACGCCTATCCGGGGAACTCGATGGTGGTCGATTTCCACGGCGCCATCATCCAGCAGATTCCCTATCCGGGCGAATCGGTGACGGCGGCGCAGATCAACCTGGACGCGGTGCGGCGACGCCGCATGGATCCGCGGCAGAACTGGCTGACGCAGATTCGCGCCGAAGCGTTCCAGGACATGTACAGCAAGCCGATCTATCCGATAAACATGTACCAAGACCGGCTGCCGACCGACCAATCGGAACGCTCCCGGGCGCAACCGATCCAGCGCTTCCTCGACGAGGGGATTTTCGTCGCGCCCCGCCAATAGCGTCCGCCGGCGGCGCGGTTCGCCGCGTCGCCGCAAACGCATTTCCGCGCGAGCTGGAGGGACCCGCGCCCGCCTGCCAATTTCACGCAGCGAAAAGCGGCCATCTGCGGCGAAGATGCAACCGCGAATGCGGGTAGCATCGACACCGCAAGGCTGCGCCCTGCTGACAACCTGCCGCGCGGACGATGACCTGCGTCATTCGCATCGGGCATGCTCACGCACCGCAGCTTGAGCCGTGCGGGCGAAGGCCTGCGCATACCCCATCCTATGTCACAACGCAGAGGTCCCATGCCGGAAGTCGTAATCGTAACTGGCGCAAGCAGCGGCATCGGTGCCGCGACGGCGCGCATGCTTGGTGCCGACGGCGCGAGCGTCGTCGTGAACTACAAGAGCTCGAAAGACCTCGCGGACGGCGTTGTCGCCGATGTCGAGGCGGCCGGCGGCAAGGCGATCGCCGTCGGCGCCGACATGGGAACGGAAGCCGACATCGTCCGCATGTTCGAAGAGACCGACCGGGCCTTCGGTCCGGTGACCGGGCTGGTCAACAATGCGGGCATCAACGGCCCCGAATGGCGCGCTGCCGACAACTACGATTTCGACGAGACGATGCGAATCCTCGCGGTGAACACGGCAGGCGTGCTGATCTGCTGCCGCGAAGCGATCAAGCGCATGTCGACCAAGCACGGCGGCAAGGGCGGCAGCATCGTGAACATCTCCTCCATCGGAGCGCTCACCGGCTCTCCCGGCCGCTTCATCCATTATGCCGGCTCGAAGGCCGCCGTCGACACGATGACGATCGGCCTCGCCACGGAGGTGGCGCGCGACGGCGTCCGTATCAACGCCATCCGCCCGGGCATGATCGACACCCCGATCCATGCGAAAGCGGGCCAGGCGGACAGGATCAAGGAGTTTGCGTCCAAGACGGTTCTGGGGCGTGCGGGCACGGCGGAAGAGGTTGCGGAGGCGATCATCTGGATGCTCTCCGACAAGGCTTCGTTCGTCACCGGCGCGATCCTGAACGTGATGGGTGCCCAGCGCTGAGAGCGCGAGCCTCCGTTTGCGCCGCGGCAGCGGCAAGGCGCCCGCTGTACTGGATTTCATTGCGCGAAAACCCGACAAGCGGACGGCAGGCCGGGTGCCGATTTGATCTAGCGTCGAGGCAGTACCGCCGCGCAGCGCCTTTCGGGCTCGGCACCCGCCAGCTCGGATCGCGTGTCAGTTCCGACGATCTTTCCGGAGCGGCAGATGGCGGCATGACGCTGAACCATAGGGAGAGCCGCCGATGAGCAAGACGACTTTCGAGATCACCAGAACCGGCATGTTGCGGGGCGTTGCCGCCGCGGCCGCCATTGTCGCCGCGACACTCGGCTTCGCGCCGGGCAGCGCCTCGGCCGAGGACTATCCGGATAAGCCGATCGCGGCGATCGTGCCATTCGGTGCCGGCGGCGGAACCGACACGCAGACGCGCATGTGGGGCGAGGCCATGGCGCCGCTCATCGGCGAGCGCATCATCGTGGAGAACGTGCCCGGGGCGCACGGCATCATCGGCACCAAGCAGGGCATCGCGGCCGATCCCGACGGCTACACGGCCGTGATGGGCGTCGCCTCGACGATCACCATCAACCCTTTCACCATCGCGGAAGCCGACTACACCCCGCTTGACGTTCTGCAGCCTGTCGCCCTGATCGGCTACACGCCCTACGTCATGGTGGTCGCCAACGACCTCAACGTGAAGACCCTGCCGGAGCTGATCGAATACGGCAAGGCGCATCCGGACGAGCTGACCTTCGCCAACTGGACCGGCGTGGGCGAGATCGCCCGCAAGGGGCTCAAGGTGCGGACGGGCCTTGAGATGACCCTCGTGCCCTACAAGGGCATGGTCGATGCGATGACCGACATCATCGCCGGGCGGGCATCGGGGACCATCGTCGACCTCGCCTCGGCGCTGCCTTTCATCCGCTCCGGCGACGTCACGCCGATCGTGCTGACCGGGCCGCAGAAGTCCGCGCAGGTGCCGGACGTGCAGACGATCGACGAGGCCGGCGTCAAGGACTACTTCATCGATTCGTGGGTGACGCTCTTCGTGCCGAAGGGCACCCCGATGGACAAGGTGGAGTATCTGAACGCCAAGACCCGCGAGGCGCTGCAGACGCAGGCGGTGAAGGATCGCTACGCCGAGCTGGCGATCGAGTTCCGCGATTACAGCGTGGCGGACACCGTTGCGTTCATCGAGCGGCAGATCAGCGGCTGGAAGGCCATGATCGAGGCGACCGGCTCCGGCAAGTAGCGGCCGCCGCGACAATCGGCTGCGGCCGGTGTCCGGTCCCATGGGGCAGGCTCCGGCCGCGGTCTTCTCCGGCGCGGGTGCGAGATCGACTCGCCCGGCCGCCAGACGAGAGAGCCGCGCACCTTCATGCTGGTTGAGACAGAGCCCAGGGTCCGCCACGGCATCGTCTGGCGCAGCGAGACCGAGTTCTGCGGCTGGCCGCATTATTGCGGGCTCTGGAAGGTGAGGAACGGCGACCTGGTCGTCGGCTTCAAGCGCATCCCGAACCGCTATGCCGATGCGTCGGAGATCAGCCACGACAGGCTCACCTATCAAAAGGGCGAGCTCTACGTGATCCGCTCGCGCGACAACGGGCGAAGCTGGGACCCCGATACCTTCCAGGCGGTGCACCGGCTGGACATCACGGCTGAGGAGATCGAGGCGCTCGGGCCGCGAAGCTATGAGCCGGAAGGGCCGCTCGACTTCGCCAGCCCCGATACGCTGATCCTGTCGGGCGCCGTCCCGGCGCTCTTCAAGCCGAACAGCCAGGCATGGCTGCGCGCCTCCGAAGACGGGGGCGAGACGTGGCGGAGGCCGATCCTGCTGCCGCTTGGCGGCCTGCCGTCGCTCACCGGAAACGGCTCCTCCATGCGGCGCGCCGACGGCGTGCACCTGATGGGCCTCACCGTCACGCGCGAGGACGGGTGGAGCAACCAGCCCATCGTCTATGCCAGCGACGACGGCATGAGCTGGCGGTTCCTTTCGGTGATCGTGCCGGCGGCGGACGACGGGTCGTCGTGGAGCGACCGCAAGCGCCCGTTCATCTTCGGCGCCATCCGCTACATCTACCCGAAGCTCATCCCGCTCGCCGACGGGCGCATCCTTTGCGGGCTGCGGTTCCAGCGCGAGGCCGATAGCGTCATCTGGACCGAGCTCCACGCAAGCGACGACGGCGGGCGGACCTGGTCGTTCCTCTCGCGCGTCAACGATTGGGGCGCGCCGGGCGACATCGTCGCGATGCAGGACGGTCGCATCGCCTGCGTCTACGGCTACCGGCTGCCGCCCTACGGCGTCCGCGCCAGGACCAGCGAAGACGGCGGCCGGACGTGGGGGCCGGAGCAGGTCCTGCGCGACGACGGCGGCAGCTGGGACCTCGGCTATCCGCGCGTCATCGAGCACGCGCCGGGCCGGCTCCTCACGGTCTACTACATGAACCTCGCCAGCGATCCGAGCCAGATGAACGGCGGCATCCGCCACATCGCCTGGACCGACTTCAAACCGGAGCTCCATGGATGACTTCTGAACCGACAGCGCCGCAACGGACCGGCGCCGTTCCGCGCTACGCGCGCATCGATGTGATCGGCGGAGCGGTGATGGTCTTCATCGCCGCGCTCGTCTGGAACGGCGCGATCGGCCTCAGCGTGGGCAAAATCGTGCATTTCGGGCCCGGCGCGATGCCGAGAGCGCTGGGCGCCATCCTGTTCGTCGCCGGCGCCGCGGTGCTGCTTCACGGGCTTTTCCAGCGCGGCGAGGAGGCGGAGCCGCTGATGGTCGCGCTCCGTCCGCCGTTGATCCTGGCAATCGCCATCGTGCTGTTCGGGCTGTTCGTCCGCGGCGGCGAGTTCTGGCTCTTCTCCACGCCGCGGCTCGGTCTCATGGTGGTCGGCCCGCTGACCGTCTTCATCGCCGGGTTCGCGACGCCGGAGGCGAACCCGAAAGAGCTCGTGGTGCTGGCTTTCGGGCTGACCGCGGCGGCGCTCCTGGTGTTTCCCGATCTTCTCGGCGTGCCGATCCCGGTGTTTCCCGAAACCATCAAGGACGCGATCCCGCCGTCGTTCGGCGTCGATGCCGCGGT
This sequence comes from uncultured Alphaproteobacteria bacterium, assembly GCA_963801225.1. GTDB lineage: Bacteria > Pseudomonadota > Alphaproteobacteria > Rhizobiales > Afifellaceae > DASWJZ01. The sequence goes on along the minus strand of CAWDED010000010.1, from coordinate 45,345 downwards.
GAGGGTCGTCTACGCGGCCTACGGCTGTCTTGCGGCAGTCCTCTACGTCACGTTCTTCGGGCTCCCGGAGATGCGCCGTGGGTGACCTGTTCCAGCACCTGATCCTCGGCTTTTCCGTCGTTCTGTCGTTCCAGAACATTCTGCTCTGCCTGGTCGGCTGCCTGGTCGGCACGCTGATCGGCGTGCTCCCGGGCATCGGCCCGCTGGCGACCATCGCGATCCTGCTGCCGATCACCTACAACGCCGAGCCGATCGGCGCGCTCATCATGCTCGCCGGCATCTATTACGGCTCGCAGTACGGCGGCTCCACCACCGCGATCCTCGTCAACATGCCCGGCGAATCCTCCTCGGTCGTGACCACGCTGGATGGCCATGCGATGGCGCGGCAGGGGCGGGCCGGAAAGGCGCTCGGCATCGCCGCGATCGGCTCCTTCATCGCGGGAACGTTCTCGACCCTCGTTGTCGCCGCGATTGCGGTTCCGCTGTCCAGAATGGCGCTCAGCTTCACGTCGGGCAATTATTTCGCGCTGATGGTGCTGGGGCTGAGCCTCGCCATCGTGCTTGCCGGTGGCTCCCTCCTCAAGGCGTTCTGCATGCTGATCATCGGCGTGACCATGGCGATGGTCGGCGCCGACCAGATCACCGCGCAGCCGCGCCTCACCTTCGGCATCCAGACCCTCTATGACGGCTTCGACATCGCCATCGTCGCCATGGGCCTGTTCGGCATTGCCGAGATCCTCCGCAACCTGGAGAACCCCGAGCATCGTCCCTTCGCCGGCGACATCGTCGGGCGGCTGCTTCCCGACTGGAACGATATGCGCGAATCGGCAGGCGCCATCAGCCGCGGCTCGCTGCTCGGCGCGATCGTCGGCATCATCCCCGGCAACGGCGCCACCATCTCCTCGTTTGCCTCCTATGTCCTGGAGAAGCGCATTGCCCGACATCCCGAGAGGTTCGGAAAAGGCGCGATCCAGGGCGTGGCCGGCCCTGAGTCTGCCAACAACGCCGCCGCGCAGACGACCTTCGTTCCGCTTCTGACGCTCGGCCTCCCCTCAACGGCGACCATGGCGCTGGTCGGCGGCGCCATGACGCTGCACGGTGTGGTTCCGGGCCCGCAAGTCATCGAGCTGCATCCCGATCTCTTCTGGGGCGTCGTCACCTCCATGTGGATCGGCAATCTGATGCTGGTCATCATCAACCTGCCGCTGATCGGCATCTGGGTGCAGTTCCTCAAGGTGCCGTATCGGCTGCTCTTCCCGATGATCGTGCTGGTCTGCTGCATCGGCATCTATTCGGTGAACTCGCGGCCGACCGACGTCATCCAGGTCGCGCTGTTCGGCGTCGCCGGCTATCTCCTGTTCAAGCTGAAGTTCGAGCCGGCGCCGCTGCTCCTCGGGCTGGTGCTCGGCGGCATGCTGGAGGACAATCTGCGCCGCGGGCTCATTCTCAGCCACGGCCATGTCCTCACCTTCCTGAGCGAGCCGCTGACCCTGGTGCTTCTCCTGATCGCGCTCACCGTCATCGGCTCGGCGCTGCTGCCGAAAATATCGAGGCGCAGGCAGGAAATCCTCACCGAAGCCGAGGAGTAGGGGAGAGGCTCAGTCCGGCGTGAAGAGCGTCTGCGCGATGTGGCGGACGCCGCCGTTCATCTGGATCGGGTCGTCCTTGCGGTTCATGTAGTAGACCGTGAGGAGCCGCCCGGGCTCCGCTTCCACCACACGCGGATAGCCGAGGTCCCAGCTGCCGCCGTCGTCGCGCAGGATCAGCTCCGAGCCCCAGGTCGCGCCGTCGTCCTCGCTGAGGCGGGCGCGGATGCCGAAGGGCGGCAGGCGATAGCCGTAGACGCAGGCGATGCGGCCGTCCGCCATCCGCACGAGATCGCCCGGCGCGCCCCAGTCGTTGACGCGCGACAGGAAGCGCCAGGTGCGGCCGCCGTCTTCGCTGAGGAAGACCTCGGTCCACAAGAGGCTCGTCGGGTCGCGCTGGCAGCGCACCGAGCAGAGGATGCGATGCTCGTCGAGCATGATGGCGCGCGGATAGAAATAGCGATGCGCGCCGAAGCGGAGCGGCATCGTCCGGTCCGGCTCGGCGGCTCCGTCGTCGGTCGCAGGCGTGATGAAGGACAGGAAGGTCCAGAAGGCGCCGTTGTTTACGCTGGCGTAGACGACCGGCCGGCGCTTCCAGCCGTCGTCGCTCACCGCCGTCATGAAGACGAGGCTGACGCCGTCCGGCCGCACGATAGCGGATGCCTGGCCCGACAGCGACGGGAGCCCCACCTTCGGCACCCGGATCGTCCGGCGCCAGCTCGCCCCGCCATCGGTGGAGACGCGCAGCCAGGCTTCGCTTTCCGGCCGAAAGAAGTCCGGCGTCGCCCCGGAGGCGACGAGTACCTTGCGATCGGTGAAATCGAGCGGAGGTTCCGCCGCGTAGTCCTGCGGCCCGTCCTCGAACACCTCCCGGTGCGGACGGCCCAGCTCGAAAAGGACCTGCATGCCGTCGGCGTCCCAGCTCCGGCCCCGATCCGTCGTGCGGAGCGTCACGATCTTCGGGCCGACCTTCGCCACCTCGTCGTGATGCACCTCGTCCGGCGTCAGATAGGTGCTGGGCTTCTTCTGGAAGGCGACGAGCAGCTCGTCGTCGGCGGGCGTCCACAATCCGCAGACGAACGGCCAGCCGCAGAATTCGCGGTCGTTGCGGTAGACGATGCCGTGTTCGGCCTCGGTCACGCGCCGCGGCGGCGCAAAGCGTTTCACCATTCAATCCGTCCAGAGTCGTGGTCCCCACCTCATAGCGCAAATCATGTCGCAGCCGCTTCAGGCGCTTGGAAATTTCGCACGCCGGAATGATCGAGACGGCGCGCGTGCTATCGAGGAGGGAGGCGCTCGCGTTTGAAGGGGATGACGTGCATGCCGCAAGCCCTTGCCCAGCCGCCCGACCCGGACCCGAAGACGCCGCGGCTTCGCTGTCCGCCCGGCGCCATCGACTGCCATGTGCACATCTTCGGGCCCAAGGTGCTCTTCCCGTTCGCGCCGGGCAGCAAATACGTCTCCGACGACCGTCTCCCCGAGGAGCAGATCGCGCTGCAGGACCGCCTCGGCATTGCGCGTGCCGTCATCGTCAGCGGCGGCGGCTACGGCAGGAATACCAGCCATCTGGAGCACACGCTGGAGCAGTTTGGCGACCGGTTCCTGGGCGTCGCCCTGCTGCCGGAGGACGTGACGGCGGCCCACATTCGGCGGCTCGACCGGCTGGGCGTAAAGGCCGTGCGTTTCATCAGCCCGCGGCACGGCGGGAGCCTCCCGCCGCTCTCGGAGCGCGTCGCGAAGCGTGCCGCCGATGCGGGCTGGCATGTGCAGTACTATCCCTACCGGACCGAGCTCGCCGACATGGCCGACACGCTGCTCCGCCTGCCGAGCGACATCGTCATCGACCATTTCGGCCATATCCCCGCCGACGGCGGCACCGGGCAGCCGGCCTTCCAGGCGCTCTTGCGCATGCTCGACACGGGCCGCGTGTGGGTGAAGCTCTCCGGGCCGATGCGCATCACATCCGAGGAGCCGCTCTATCCGAGCGTCACGCCGCTCGCCCGCGCGCTGGTGGCGCATCGGCCCGACCGGCTGCTTTGGGCATCGGACTGGCCGCATGTGAACATGAACGGCCGCAGCATGCCGAACGACGGCGACCTGCTCGACCTCATGCTCGACTGGGCCCCGGAAGCGGCGATGCGCGACCGCATCCTGGCGGAGAATCCGGCGCGGCTGTTCGGAAACGGGTGAGTCATGCGTCGACGGAGAAACTTTCCTATCGTCTGTCATCCCCGATGGCACGTCAGCGCCAGTCCGGGACCCATGAACACCGAAGCGCGCAATTCAACTTACGTTGAGACCTCGTTGCGTCCGCCTTTTTCGGTGTGCATAGGTGACAAATCGATAGGTCGGTGGCGGGCTTCTCGCCGCGACGTCTCAGCAATCCGCGATGCCAGTACCCGGTTGCGAGCAATTTCGCGCGGCGAAACATGCCCGGAAGGCGCAATGCCGATCGTCTGGCAGCTATTAGATTTGCGGTGCGTACGAAACGCGCAAAATGACAATGGGCGTCCGCGCCCAGGGAGGAAATCATGCCGATCGACCATCAGCGCCCGTCGCGCCGCAATGTCCTTGCAATGGCAGTGGCCGCCGGCCTCGCCGGTGTGGCCGCGACCGGCGGCGCGCTGGCTGAGGACTGGCCCAGCCGCCCCGTCACGCTCGTCGTTCCCTACGGCCCGGGAGCCAGCAACGACACCTTCACCCGGGCGCTTGCCGATATCCTGACGAAGAAGTACGGGCAGCCCTTCGTGGTGGAGAACCGGCCGGGCGCCGGCGGCTTCACCGGCGCCAACTCGGTCGCGCAGGCGGAGCCGGACGGCTACACCTTCCTCGAGATCCCCAACAGCGTGGTCGGCTTCAAGCCGATCATGAAGGTCGACCTCGACCCGCTGACGAGCCTGACGCCGATCGGGCTGCTGGCCCGCTCGCCCACCGCCATGGTGGTGCCGTCGAGCCTGCCGGTGAAATCGGTGCAGGAGTTCATCGACTACGCCAAGGCGCATCCGGACGACACGTTCTACGGCATGTCCGGCATCGGCACGACGCAGCAGCAGCACGCCGAGCTGTTCAACAAGAACGCCGGGCTGCATGTGCTGCCCGTCAACTACAAGAGCTCGGCCGATGCCCAGACGGACCTCGTGGCGGGGCGGCTGCAGCTGATGTTCGTCACCGTCGCCAGCACGCTCGGGCAGATCGAAGGCGGCCAGCTTCGGCTGCTCGCCTACACCGACGGCAATCACCCGGCCGACGCGCCGGAAGCGCCGACCATGGCGGAAGCCGGCGTGCCGGGCATGGAGCAGGCGCAGATCTTCTGGTCGTTGTTCGGCCCTCCGGGGCTGCCGGACGACATCACCATGAAGGTGAACGCCGCGATGAACGATGCCATGAACGATCCCGGGTTCCAGGCGCTGATGGCGAAGTCCGGCGCGACGCCCGCCCCCGGCACGCCCGAGGATTTCGTCGCCGCGCTTCAGAAGGAGCAGGCGTTCCTCGCAGAGTTCGTGAAGATGGTGAACATCGAATAGCGGCGCCGCGCGCGTCTTCGAAGCTACCCTCCGTGACCTGGCCGGCCTTTGCGCCGGCCTTTTCTTTTCGAGGCTTTTGGGAGGGCGATCCCGAGCTGCGGCAGGGCAACGGAGGTGACGCGCGCGTGCGCGTGTCGCTCCGGCGGGGGAGTGAACACGACAGCGACCCTGGGAAGGGGCGCCTCAGTCCATCTCTTCTTCGAAGACTTCCTCGCGCTTCCTGGCGATGGCCGGCAGCGTGATGAGGGCGAGGACCACGACGGCCACGGCCAGCAATCCGGCGCTGATCGGCTCGGTCACGAAGACGCTCGGGTTGCCGTGCGAGAACACCAGAGCGCGGCGGAGATATTCCTCCAGCAGGCCGCCGAGCACGAAGCCCATCAGGAACGGCGCCGGCTCGCAGCCCACCTTGGAGAAGAGGTAGCCGAGCAGGCCGAAGAAGGCGAGCACGTAGACGTCGAAGCCGCTGTTGCTCACCGTGAACACGCCGACCATCGAGAAGGCGACGATCGCCGGCAGCAGCATGCGGTAGGGGATCTTCAGCATCGTCACCCAGATGCCGACCAGCGGCAGGTTGAGGATGATGAGCATGGCGTTGCCGATCCACATGGAGGCGATGACGCCCCAGAAGAGCTCCGGCTGGTCGTTGACCACGTTGGGCCCCGGCGTGATGCCCTGGATCATCAGCGCGCCGATCATCAGCGCCATCAGGGGATGCGAGGGAATGCCGAGCGTCAGGAGCGGGATGAACGAGGTCTGCGCGCCGGCGTTGTTGGCGGATTCCGGCCCGGCGACGCCCTCGATCGCGCCATGGCCGAAGCGCTCGGGATGCTTGGAGATGCGCTTTTCCAGCACATAGGAGGAGAAGGCGGAGAGGATCGATCCGCCGCCCGGCAGCGTGCCGAGGAAGGAGCCGAGCAGCGAGCCGCGTATGATCGCACCGGCGGCCTGGCGAAGGTCCTTGAGCGTCGGCATGAGGCTGGTGATCTTGGCGGTTCCCGCCATGCTGTCCGGCGTGTTCTCCAGGTTGCGCAGAATCTCCGCCACGCCGAAGATGCCGAGCGCCACGGCGACGGTCGACAGGCCGTCGGAAAGCTCGATCATGCCGAGGTTGAAGCGGAAGGCGCCGCTGTCGACGTCCGTTCCCACCATGCCGAAGAGCATGCCGGTGACGATCATGGCCATCGCCTTGACGACGGAGCCGTGCGCCAGCGCGGTCGAGGTGACGAGCCCGAGCAGGATGAGGGAGAAATACTCCGCCGGGCCGAACTTCAAGGCGATGGAGGTGAGCGGCAGCGCCACGACCGCGATGAGGAACGTCGCGAAGGTGCCGGCGACGAACGAGCCGATGGCGGCGATGGCCAGCGCCTTGCCGGCCTCGCCGCGGCGCGCCATCTGGTAGCCGTCGATGGCCGTGACCGACGAGGAGACTTCTCCGGGCAGGTTCACCAGGATGGCGGTCGTCGAGCCTCCGTATTGCGAGCCGTAATAGATGCCCGCCAGCATGATCAGCGAGGCGGTGGGCGAGAGGTAGTAGGTGATCGGCAGAAGCATGGCGACGGTCGCCGTCGGGCCGATGCCCGGCAGCACGCCGATGAAGGTGCCGAGCAGGGCGCCGATGAAGCAGTAGAGAACGTTCTCCGGCGAAAGTGCTGCGCCGAAACCGATTGCCAGGTGATGGATGAGGTCCACGTCTTGCGCCTCAGTGATGGAGCCACGGGCCGATGACCGGATAGGGCAGGCCGAGCGCAGTGACGAAGACGAGGATGCAGAAGGCGGTGAGCACGGCGCTTACGAGGATGGCGGAGAGGATCGACATCCGGCCGGACGACAGGCCCGCCATGATCGTGGCGCCGCCGAGCGATATTGCGAGGCCGAGGCCGCGCACGGTCACCGCGAAGAAGACGATCCCCAGAAGGATGAGCCCGACGCCGCGCCAGGGGATGGCGCCGAAGGCTTCCGCCGGCCGGCCGATGGCCATCACCGCGATGGCCAGGCCGAGGCCGATGAGGATGGTGCCGAGCAGGACCGGGAAGTAGCCGGGGCCCATGGAGAAGGCATGGCCGATCCTGAGGTTGAGCCAAGCGTTCAACGCGAAGAAGAGGCCGATCGCGACGAAGACCGCGCCGGCGGCGATGTCCCTGAGATTGACCTGCATCGCGACCTCTGTTCCCCGTGTTCTTCGCCCCTGCGAATTCGCCGTCCAACGATAGCGCCTTCACCGATTCGGACGCGGCCGCGTTATTGCTTATTTCGCCCGACGAAACCCGGCCGTGCAGCGAGGCCTCAATCCCATTCGACGTCGAACGTATCGACCAGGTCGCGTATCTGCTCCGGCGTGAGCAGGCGCGGGCCGAGACCGCGCGTCAGAAGTGCCAGCCGTGCGGTCTCTTCAAGCTCCTCCATGGCGTAGACGGCGGCTTCCAGGTCTTTTCCGGCAACCACCGGGCCGTGATTGGCAAGCAGCACCGCGGAGCGTTTCCCGGCGAGCCCGCGCACGGCGTCGCCCATGGCCGGATCGCCGGGGCGGAAATAGGGGAGGAGCCTCACCTTGCCGAGGCGCATGATGGAATAGGCGGTGAGCGGCGGCAGCACGTTGTCGGGATCGATGTCGGCAAGCATCGAGAGCGCCACCGAATGCGTGGAATGAAGATGCACCACCGCGCCCGCCTTGGCGCCGCGCGTGTCGTAGAAGGCGCTGTGAAGCGGCATCTCCTTGGTCGGCGCGTCGCCGTCCACGTGCCGGCCCGCGGCATCGAAGCGGCTGAGGCGGGCCGGGTCGAGGAAGCCGAAGGACGAGCCGGTCGGGCGTGACCAGCAGCCCGCCGTCCTCGCTGCGGGCGGAGATGTTGCCGGAGGCGCCGCCGGTGAGCCCACGGTCGAACATCGACTTGGCGAAGCGGCAGATCGCCTCGCGCAGCGAGGCCTCGGCGCTCATCGGCCGGCCAGCACGCGTGGCGCGCGCGCGAAGAAATCCTCGCCGCCGAAATTGCCCGATTTCAGCGCCAGCGCCAGGTCGCGGCCGACGACCCGCAGCGCCGGGACGCCCGGATCGATCTCCGGGCCAATCTCCATGGCGGTAACGCCAAGCGCCTCGACCACGGCGCCGGAGGTCTCGCCGCCCGCCGAGACGATGCGCCTCACGCCGGCGTCGGCCAGACGGCGCGCGGTCTCGCCGAAGAAATGCTCGATGCGACTCGCCGTCTCAGCGCGGCCGTATTTATCCTGCGCCGCCTTCACGACGGCCGGCTCCGCCGAGGAAAAGACGAGCGGCAGCGCCTCGCGATGCTCAAGCGTCCATTCGGCGGCGATTGTCGCGGTCAGCGTCCCTTGCATCAGCGCGTCCACCTGCACCTCGAGCGACGGGTGCCCGGCGCGAAGGTGGTGGCCGACCTGCGCGCGCGTCGCGGTCGAGCACGAGCCGGAGAGCACGACGCACGGGCCGTCGACGCCGGTCCAGGCCTCCGCCGCATCGCCAATCAGACCGCGCGCGCGGAAATTCGCCGGCAGGCCCAGTGCCACCCCCGATCCGCCGGTCAACAGCGGCAGGTCCGCCGCCGCCGCGCCGATCGCCATCAGGTCCTCGTCGCGCACGGTATCGACGACGATCAGCCTGCGCCCGGCCTCGTGCTCGCGCGTCGAGCGCGGCGCGGATTGCCGCGGCTCCCTTCAGCACGGTCTGCGCCGGAACATGGCCGACTTGAGAGCGGCTCTGCCGCGCCAGCCAGCGGCGCAGGTCCGGATCGGACATCGGCGTGAGCGGATGGCTCTCCATGCCGCTCTCGTTGAGCAGCCGGTCGCCCACGAACAGATGCCCCTGGAAGACGGAGCGCTTCAGGGACGGGAAGGCGGGGCACACGATCACGCGGCTGGCGCCGAGCGCATCGGCCAGCGCGTCGGCGACGGGGCCGATATTGCCTTCCGGCGTCGAATCGAAGGTGGAGCAATATTTGAACAGGAACTGGCTGCAGCCCTGCTTCCGCAGCCAGTCGAGCGCGACGATCGATTGCGCAGCCGCCTCGTCGGCCGGGATGGTGCGCGACTTCAGCGCGACGATGCCCGCCTCGACATCGCCGCCGGCCGGCTCCGACGGCACGCCCGAATATTGCACGGTGCGCATGCCTCCCCGCGCCAGCGTGTTGGCGAGGTCGGAGGAGCCGGTGAAGTCGTCCCCGATGCAGCCGAGATGAATCAGTTGTCTCCCGGGAGCTTCAGCCCCGCATTGCGCGCATAGATCCTGGCCACGGCCGAATCGTCCTCGCCTCCATATCCCGAACCGGACGCCGCCAGAAACTGCTGCAGCGCGGCCGCGGCAAGCGGCGCCGAAAAGCGGCGCTTGCGCGCAACGTCGCCGACGATGCCCAGGTCCTTCACGAAGATATCGACAGCGGAGCGCGGTGCATAGTCGCCCTCGACGATATGGGGCCCGCGGTTCTCGAACATCCAGCTCGTGCCGGCGCTTTGCGAGATCACGTCCAGGGCGCGCGCCGGCTCTATGCCCATGGAGATGCCGAACGTCATCGCCTCGGCCGCCGCAGCAATGTGCACGCCGGCGAGAAGCTGGTTCACCATCTTCATCGCCGAGCCGGGGCCGGCCGCGTCGCCGAGCCGGAAGACCTTGGCGGCCATGGCGCGGAACGCCGGCTCGGCCGCCGCCATCGCCTCCGGCTTGCCGGCCGCCATGACCGACAGCTCGCCCGCCGCGGCCTTGACCGAGCCGCCGGAGATCGGCGCGTCCACATAGAGAACGCCGAGCGCGGCGAGGCGCGCCTCCATGGCGCGCGCGACGTCCGGCGCGACGGTCGGGCAGGCAACCACGACCGCGCCGCGCTTCAGCTTCGAGGCGGCGCCGTCGGCTCCGAAGAGCACATCCTGCATCTGCGCGGCGTTGACCACCACCAGAACGAGGATGTCGAGCGTGCCGGCAACTTCGGCGATCGCCCCGGCGCGGCCGCCAAGCGCCTCAAGCCGCGCAACGCGCGCGGGGTCGATGTCGAAGCCGTAGGTCGCAAGGCCAGCGCGGAGCAGCGACTGCGCCATGCCGAAGCCCATGGAGCCGAGGCCCACGAGGCCGATGAGCGGATGACTGGCGGGCGAGGACTGCATCCGACAACCGGCGCGCTTGAGCTTTCGCTTGCGGCGGCTAGCCCGGCTTCTGCCAGGACAGCAGGCTCCCGCCGGTCTTCACGCCGTCGTCCATCGGGACGTCCGGCATCGGGTATTCGTCCTCGTTGATGACGAACCCCTTCTTGCGCGCGAAGTCGAGCCGCGGCGGGCAGAAGATGTCGTAGAGGGAGGACTCCGACCCTTCCTCGCCCACATCGCGGCTCGTATGGATGGCCGTGGCGGGGATGATGATGACCGACGGCGTCGACATCTCGCCGTGCTCGTCGGTGCGCCAGCCTGCGAGGTCGGGCCCCCAGCTGTAGCGCATGTGGTGGACCCACCGGCCGTTCAGTGTGAGCGACGCCTGCTCGAAATCGTCATGCCAGTGCGGGCTGAGCTTCGTGGTGTCGCGCCGCGTCTTGTAGTGGACGAACAGGTTCACCATCATGTTGGTCGAGCGGAAGAGGCGCGGCTGGATGCGCTCGCCGTTCGGGTCGGCATATTGCGCCAGCGGGTAGTGGCGAAGCCTGTAGCCGCCGACCGGCTCCGGCCAGAGGTCGGGCGGGGCGAGCTCGGGCGCGCCGTCGGCGTAGACCTCGGCGTTCGACGCCTGCGCCATGATGTCCTGGGAAGCCTTGGAGAAGATGCGCGCGATCGTCCCCTTGCCGGTGGCGGTGATGCGGCTGGGGCCGGGCGGCACGATGGTCAGCGAATCGGAGCCCGCTTCCACCGTCTCGCCGCCCGCCTCGATGGTGGCCGAGACGCCGTCGGGCGGCAGGATGACCATGTATTCTTCGGGATTGTCCTCGCGCTCCAGCACGGCCCCCGGCTCGACCTCCGACACGGCCACGGCGAAGTTGCCGCCGCGCGTGATCCAGGTCTTCGCCTTGCCGCCCGAATCGACGACTTGCGGGTCCATTTTGTGGAACTCGGCCTTCGAGGCTGGGCGGGGGGACGTCTCTGTCACGCAATTCTCCCTTGCGGCCGCCACCGCCTCAAGATGCGGTGCAGCGATGGTCTTGGTCGCCCAATGATCGGCGCGAGGCCCCTGTGCCGCCAACGAAATCCGGTGCTATTTCGTGGGCTGAAATAGCGCAAAGGCGGGCGCATGTGGGGCGGCGGCCCGCCTAGAATGACAAAATGAGAGCGCCGAATCTCGCGCGTCGGGCGTGCGGATTTCGTCCCACGGGCTTCCGATGCGCGGTAGGCGAGTGGCGGCTTATCAACGCCGCGTGTAAGATGGAGTGAGCAAGAAGCGGCGCCAAAGCCGCGAGCCGAATGGCGCGCCATGTCTGCGTGCCGGGGACAGTGCCTCGATATGGCACTGACGGGAGGAAGCGTAATGAGCATGATGGTAGATGCGACCGGCGTCGCAGACGAAGCCATCGGCAAAGCTGCGAAAGCCACGGCCCAGGCCAGCAAGGATACCAAGCCCGAAACGCGCGTGCGCTGCCGGACGAATTCGCGGCGGGGGCTGACCGACCCCTCGCGCCGCTCCTATCCGCCGGTGGAATTGGTCTGCCGTGCGCTCGACGTGCTGAAGACGGTCAACAAGCTGCGCATCGCCTCCGTCAACGGCATCTTCGAGGAGACGGGCTTCCCGAAGCCCACCATCGTGCGGATGCTGGAAACGTTGATGGCCGAGGGATATGTCGCGCGCGACAACATGTGCGGCGGCTACCGGGTCACCTGCCGTGTCCGCGAGCTGAACTCCGGCTATGAGGGCATCTCCCGGGTGATCGAGACGGCGCGGCCGCTCGCCATCGACCTGACGCGCCGCATCAAGTGGCCGATCGGCATCGGCGTCATCGACGGCGACGCCATCTCCATCCAGTTCTGGACCGGCTCCATCAGCCCGTGGGCGCACACCAACACGGTTCTGGGGCTGCGGCCCGACCTTCAGTCGACGGCGATGGGGCGCGCCTATCTGGCGTTTTGCCCGGCCGACGAGCGCGAGCGGCATCTAGCGCGCTTCCGCAAGGAGCCGGAGCGCAATTTCAACGAGGGCGAGGAGAGCCGCTTCCGCCTGCTGCTGGAGCGCATCCGCGCCGACGGTTACGCGATGCGCGACCCGCGCACCAAGCCTTATCGGATGACGACGCTCGGCATGGCGATCCGCCAGGACGACAACGTGCATGCGCTGATCAGCATGAGCTTCTTCACGACCGCGGTGCCTCGCAGCGAGGTCGCCGAGCGCATCGTGGCGCCGCTTCGCTGCACCACGACGAAGATCGAGGAGGCATTCAACTTCATGAACTCCGGCGGGTTTCCCCACCATCCCGATTCGGAGGGCCTGGAGCTGGATTTCTGACGCCGCTTCGGATCGGGCAGCGCGTGCGGACGTTTTGCGTGAAATATCCGGCCGCGGCAGCCGGCGCGTCCCGGTTGCCGTGATATAGCCGGTTCACCGTGCCTCGCATTTCCGCAAATCTCGGGTTCCTGTGGCTCGATCTGCCACTGGTGGAGCGCATCCGCCGGGCGAAGGCCGCCGGCTTCGAGGCGGTGGAGTTCCACTATCCCTACGACACGCCGGTTGACGACGTGCGCGCCGTGCTGGCGGAGACGGGGCTGCCGGTCGTGGGGCTCAACACGCGGCCGGGCGACATCGCGGCGGGCGACCTCGGGCTTGCCGCATTGCCGGGCCGCGAAGCCGAAGCGCGCGCGGCGATCGACGAGGCGGTCGCCTACGCCGCGGCGCTTAGCGCCCGCTACGTGCATGTCATGGCCGGCAAGCCGCCGGCGGGGGAGCACCAGAGCGCGGAGCGGGCCTATCTCTCGGCGCTCGAGCATGCCGCGGACAAGGCCGGGCCGGCCGGGCTGACGATCGTCGTCGAGCCGCTCAACGTCTACGATGCGCCGGGCTATTTCCTGCGCACCACCGCGCAGGCCTCGGAGCTGATCGGCAGGCTCGGCCGCCCGAACGTGAAGATCCTCTTCGACTGCTACCACGTGCAGATCAGCGAGGGCGACCTGACGCGGCGTCTGGAGACGCTCCTTCCGATCGTCGGCCACGTCCAGATCGCGGCCGTCCCCTCGCGCCGCGAGCCGGACGAAGGAGAGATCGCCTACGATCGGCTGCTCAGCGCCATCGACGCCATGGGCTATGACGGGTTCGTGGGCGCGGAATACCGTCCGCGCGCGACTGTGGAGGAGGGCCTGGGCTGGCTGCGGAGCCTCGGGCGCTGATCACGCCGGGGCGGCGGCGCCTGCCGTCTTGGCCTCGCCGTCGCCGTCGAGATTGGGGTTGGTGGTCGGGATCCCGCCCTCGAACAGGGTCTCGAACTTCCGGTAGGCGACGAGCCACCCGGCGTCGGGATCGCGGATCACGTGGTCGGTCATATAGGCGATCTGGATAGGCGGATTGGTCGGAAGGATCGGCTTGCCGTCGGCGGCGTAGAGCATCAGGAACCAGTGGCACGTCGCCTTGTCCGGCCCGTCCGGGATGGCCTGGAAGTTATGGACGCTGTGCACGACGGTGCGGGCGCCGCGGTCCTCCCGCCATTTGTAGAAGGCGCGGATCTTTTCGCGGCCGCGATAGGAGTTTGACGATCCGACGAAGACGCCATCCTCGGTGTAGTAGTCGGGCGCGTTGTGGCCCCAGTTGGTGTCGACGTCGTGCCAATAGTCGATCACCAGCGCATGAAGCTCCTGCGTGATGGCGATCCGTTCCGGGGAAATTTTCATCTTCGTTCTCCGACGTGCCCGGCCCGGGCGCTCGCGCGCAAGCTAGCCCAGAGAATCGAAGCAGGCGACGCCGGCGCGCGCTCCGGCGGCGCGTATCGCCAGCGTTTTCGTGGACCGAAATGAAGCGCCGATCCGGGCTGACAAGCGCGACGGCGCCGCTCGCACGATCGCCGACGCCGCGCCAAGCTATGCGATCGGCGGCGCGAAATCCTTCAGCGCCTGCTGTGCGGCGCTCTTGAGGAAGCCGTGGTCGCTGGCGACGAGGAACCCGCTGGCGCCGAGCTTCGCCATGGCGGTCGCGTCGGCGCGGTCCGGGCACAGCATGAGGACAGGCATGTCCGCCGCGCGTGCCGCCGCCATGATCGGCGCGACGACCTCGTGCGTCTCGGGCGAGGTCATGGACGGCGCGCCGATGGCAGCGGTCAGGTCGCCGCGGCCGATGAACAGGGCGTCGATGCCTTCCACCCGCACGATGGCGTCGATCTCGTCCAGGGCGGAGACGTCCTCGATCATGGCGATGCACGTGGTCTCGGCATCCTGCGTGTCCATGTGGTCGGCAAACTTGGCCGAGCCATAGCCGCCGGCGCGCGTCGTGTTGGCAAAGCCGCGATGCCCGCCGCGATAGCGGCACGCGGCGGCAATCGCCCGCGCTTTCTCTGCCGTTGCGACGTGCGGCACCAGGATGCCCGTGGCGCCGCAATCGAGAACCGAGAGGATATTGGCGTCGCTGGCATCGCCGACGCGCACGATGCCGGCGACGTTCGACGCACGCGCCGCCAGCAGCATGACGTCGATGGCCGCGTGCCCGAGCGGCGCATGCTCCTGGTCGTAGACCACGAAGTCGAAGCCGATGAGGCCGAGAATCTCGGTGGCGTGCGTCGTCGGAATCTTGACGAAGGTGCCGAGCAGGTGCTCGCGCGCCTTCAGGCGGCGGCGGAAGTCACGATAGGCTGGTCTGGCGTCTGGCATGTGCGCTCCTCTCCTCGGCGTGGCTGCGAGCCTAGGGATCGGCCGGCTCGGCGCGCCGCTCTTCTTGCAAAGTTTCTCCTACCGAAATCCGGGCGACGACGCATGGATCGCGCCCGCCGCTTCTCGAATATGCCGCCAGCCGAAAGGAGACCAGCATGAGCGCGGCCAACGATAAGGTCATCATTACCTGCGCGGTGACGGGAGCGGTGCACACGCCCACCATGTCCGATGCGCTTCCCTATGCTCCGGAGGCGATCGCTTCCGAAGCGATCGGCGCGGCGGAGGCGGGCGCGGCGATCCTGCATCTTCACGCGCGCGATCCTGAGACGGGCGCCCCCGCCGCCGCCGCCGAGGCGTATCTGCGCTTCCTGCCGATCATCAAGCAGGCGACCGACGCCGTGATCAACATCACCACGGGCGGCGGCCTCACCATGACCGTCGAAGAGCGGCTCACCGCGCCGCTCAAGCTGCTGCCCGAGATGTGCTCGCTCAACATGGGCTCGATGAACTTCGCGCTCTTCCCGGTCGCCGACCGCTACAAGAGCTGGAAGTTCGATTGGGAGGAGCCCTATCTCCGCAACACCGACGATCACATCTTCCGCAACACGTTCCGCGACATCGGGCGCATCCTCAAGGTCCTGGGCGAGGAGCACGGCACGCGCTTCGAGCACGAGTGCTACGACGTCGGCCACCTCTACAACCTCGCCCATTTCGTCGACCGCGGGCTCGTGAAGCCGCCCTTCTTCGTGCAGATCATCTTCGGCATCCTCGGAGGCATCGGCGCTGACATGCGCAACCTGATGTTCATGAAGGAGACGGCCGACCGCCTGTTCGGCGAGGATTACCGCTGGTCGGTGCTGGCGGCCGGGCGCCACCAGATGCCGTTCGCCACGCAGGCGGCGATGATGGGCGGCAACGTCCGCGTCGGGCTGGAGGACAGCCTCTATATCGGCCGCGGCCAGCTCGCCCGCAGCAATGCCGAGCAGGTCGCCAAGATCCGCCGCATCGTGGAGGAGCTCGGGCTGGAGATCGCCACGCCTGCCGAGGCGCGTGAGATGCTGGCGCTGAAGGGCGGCGACCGCGTCGGGTTCTGACCCGCCCCGGCGCGTCAGTGATCCAGCACGGCGGCCGGCGGCATCATGGAGAAGATGTTGTCGACCTGCGAATAGTCGCGGTAGCCGAGGCGGGCGATCGTGCCGGCCTTCACGATGTCGAAGAGACCATTGGTCAGGTAGTTCTCGTCGATGTGGATCCCGATCACCTGGCCGACCACCAGGTGGCGTTCGGTGGGCGAGCCTTCGAGGTCGAGCAGATCCAGGTGCGCCGTCACCTTGCACTCGAGCGAAGCGGGGGCGTTCTTCACCCGCGGCGGCGCCACCAGCCGGCACGGTGCGCGCTCGATGCCGGCGAAATCGAACTCGTCGACCTCCGGCTCGACCCGCGTGGAGGTGACGTTCACCAGCTCCGCCATCGCGCGCGTTGCGAGGTTCACCACGAACTCGCCCGTCGCCAGCGCGTTGTCGGCGCTGTGCTTGCGGCCCTCGCTGGCGAAGCCGACGATCGGCGGCGCGCCGCAGAAGGCGTTGAAGAAGCTGTAGGGCGCCAGGTTGACCTCGCCGCCGGCGCTGACGGTCGATATCCACCCGATCGGGCGCGGCGCCACGATGGCGCGGAACGGATCGTGCGGAAGGCCGTGACCGTTGCGTGGCTCGTAAAACATCCAGGCAGTCCTTTCCCAGCGTCTCGGATTCCGAAGCGCGAAGCGGCGTGATTTCCTACGGCGTGCGGCCCTGCCGATAGAACGCGTCGATCGCGGATTTCAGCAGCTCGGCCATCGCCTCGCGCGTCTCCGCGGTGACGGTGGCGTAATGCGGCTGCAGCACCACGTTCTCCAGCGCGAAGAAGCGCGGGTCGATGTCGGGCTCGTGGTCGAACACGTCGAGCCCGGCTCCCGCGATGGCTTTCGTCTCCAGGGCCTCGATGAGGTCGGCTTCCTTCACGACGCTGCCGCGCGAGACGTTGACGAGATAGCCGTCCGGCCCGAGCGCCGCGAGCACGTTGCGGTCGACGAGATGCTCGGTCGCGGGGCCTGCCGGGCAGCTCAAGACGAGGACGTCGACGGCGCGTGCCAGCGTCCACGACATCGGGCTGAAAGGTATAGGGCACGCCGCTCTTTTTGTTCGGCCCGGTATATTCCAACGCTCATGCCGATGGCGGCAGCGCGGCGGGCGATGGTGCTGCCGATCCTGCCGAGGCCGACGATCCCGATGCGCCGGGAAAAGACGCGGCGCGAGGGCGTCATGCGGCCGGTCCGCCAGCGGCCGCTCCTGACGAAGCGCTCGGCTTCGCCCATGCGCCGCAGCGTGGCGTAGATCAGGCCGATGGCGAAATCGGCCGTGTCCTCGGTGACGATGTCGGGCGTGTGCTGCACGGCGATGCCGCGCGCCTTGGCGGCCTCGAGGTCGATCTTGTCGAGCCCGGTGCCGTTGCAGGCGATGAGCCTCAGGTCGGGGAGCGCGTCCATCAGCGCCTGGTCGGCGCCGAACACGCTCATGGTCACGATGACCTGGACGCCGGCCCGCGTCTCGCCTGCTGCCGGGCGGCCGTCGACCAGCGTGTAGTCCTGCGACAGCCGCGCCCGCACCTCCGGCGGAATCGGCGTGACGACCAGCAGCTCAGCCCTGGCTGCCACTGGCGACCTCACCCCGTCCCAAGCGGATCTGCCGCACGATGCCGCGCATGGAAAGCAAGAGCACCAGCACGATGACGGCCAGCAGCACGGCGCTGATCGGCCGCTCCCAGAAAATGCTCAAATGCCCGCGCGACATCAGAAGCGCGCGCTTGAAATGCTCCTCCATCAGCGGCCCGAGAATGAAGCCGAGAAGCAGCGGCGCCGGCGGGTAGCCGAACTTGTTCATGGCGTAGCCGACGAGCCCGAAGAAGATCACCGCGTAGATGTCGAACACCTGATTGTTGATCGAATAGACGCCGATGCAGATGAAGAACAGCATGGCCGGATAGAGGATGTTGTAGGGGATGGCGAGCATCCGCACCCACAGGCCGATCAGCGGGATGTTGAGGATGAGCAGCATGATGTTGCCGATCCAGAAGCTCGCCACCAGTCCCCAGAACATCGCCGGCTGCTCGGTCAGGAAGCGCGGGCCGGGCACGATGCCGTGGATCATCATGGCGCCGAGCAGGAACGCCATCAGCGCATCTCCCGGAATGCCGAGGCTGAGGGTCGGCATGAAGGCGGCCTGCACGGCGGCATTGTTGGCGGCCTCCGGTGCGGCGATGCCTTCGATCGCGCCTCGGCCGAAGCGCGACGGGTCCTTGGCGACGCGCTTTTCCACCGCATAGGCCATGAAGGTCGCCACCGTCGCGCCGGAGCCGGGCAGGGCGCCGATGCCCGCCCCGATCGCCGTGCCGCGCAGCGTCGGCCAGACCACCTGCCGGACTTCCTCCCGGGTGGGGATCATCGAGCGGAAGGTGATCTTCTTGGGGTCGATCGGCTTGTTGCTGTGGCGTCCGATGCTGGCGAGGATCTCCGACGACGCCGAACATGCCCATGGCGATGGCGACGAGGCTGACGCCGTCGGCGAGCTCGATCCGCCCGAAGGTGAAGCGCATGACGCCCGTGTTGATGTCGGTCCCAGCCAGCCCGAGCCCCAGCCCGACCGCCACCATGGCGAGGCTCTTCAGGTGCGAGCCCGGCGAGATGGTGGAGGCGACCACCAGCCCGAGCGTCATGATCATGAAATATTCCGCCGACGAGAAGCGCAGCGCGAAGCGCGCGATGGCGGGTGTGAACAGCATCATCAGCACGATGGCGATGGAGCCGCCGACGAAGGAGCAGATGGTGGTGACGAACAGCGCCAGCCCGGCGCGCCCCTGCTGCGTCATCGGATAGCCGTCGAGGCAGGTGACGGCGGCGGTCACCGTGCCCGGCACGTTGAGCAGGATGGAGGCGGTGGAGCTGCCGTACTGGGCGCCATAGAAGATGCCGGCGAGCATGATCATGGCGACGGTCGGATCGAGATAGAAGGTGATCGGCAGGCAGAGCGCCACCGCCGCCATGGCGCCGACGCCGGGCAGCACGCCCACGAAGGTGCCGATGGTGACGCCGATGAAGCAGAAGAGCAGCGCGTCGAGCGAGACGGCGCGGTCAATGCCTAGGGCGATATCTGCAAAGATATGCAAGGGTCACCACCAGAACGGATGGAGAGGAAGCCGGAAGCCGAGCACGAAGACGACGTAGCCCAGCGCGGCCATGGCGACCGCCGCGAGGACGGCGCGGCGCAAGGTCATCGAGGCGTCGCCGAAGGAGCTGACGAGCACCAGGACGAAGGTCGCCGGCACCAGGCCCAGCGGCTCGATCAGCACGGCGAAGGCGACGAGGCCGGCAGTGAGGGCGGCGAGCGGGCGAAGCGGGAAGTCGGGCGCCGGGGTGTTGCTGTGGCGCACCTCCAGCATGATGGCGACGGCAAGCAGCATCAGGATGACGCCGACCGCGACCGGGAAGAACCCGGGGCCCATGCGGTTGACGCTGCCGATGGAGTAGCTGAGCCCCTTCAGCGCCATGAACGCGCCGAGCGCAAAGACCAGCAGGGCGGCGCCGAGCTCCCAGAAATTCAGCCGCCGATCGTTGAAGCCAGCCGGCACGCGCATTCACTCCTTCCCGAGCCCGGCGCCGGCACGCGTTACGGCGCCGGCGCCTCCCTTAGGGCATCTGCCCGGCAGCCTATTGCGGCTTGACGCCGGCTGCGTCCAGCAGGTCGAGCATGCGCTTGGAATCGGTCGCCAAGTAGCTGGCGAATTCCTTGGCTGGTTTGAAGAAGATCACCACGCCCAGCTTGGTCAGCCGGTCGCGGATTTCCGGGTCGTTCTCCGACTGGGAGATCGCATCGTCGAGCTTGGCGATGACATCGTCAGGCGTGCCCGCCGGAGCGGAGATGCCGTACCAGGTGCTCATGTTGAACTCGCCGAGGCCGAGCTCCTCCATGGTGGGGACGTCGGGAAGCTGATCGGACCGCTCAGGCGCGGCGATGGCGAGCGGGATCAGCTCGCCGTCCTCGAAATACTTCATCATCGGCGGCGCGTTGAGGAAGCCCATGTCGACATTGCCGGCGAGCAGATCGACCACGGCCGGCGCGGCACCCTTGTAGGGGATATGCACGAGCTGGGTGCCGGTCCGCTGCTGGAAGAGCACGCTCGACAGATGCGGCAGGCTGCCATTGCCGACCGAGGCGAAGCTCACCGCGTCGGGCGCCTCCTTGGCCTTGGCCACGAGGTCGTCAACCGTCTTGATGCCGGACGACGCGGCGACGACCAGCACGTTCGGCACCATGGCGACCATCGCCACTGGCGAGAAGTCCTCGATGCCCTTGTAGTTCACATCCTGCAGGGCGGGCGTGATGATATGCGTCGGCGAGCCGGCGATGAGCAGCGTGTAGCCGTCCGGGTCGGACTGCGCGACATAGGTCGCGGCGATCGCCGTCGCGGCGCCCGGGCGGTTTTCCACCACGACCGGCTGGCCGAGGATCTTGGTCATGCCCTCGGCGAGCGTGCGGCTGATCAGGTCGGCGGGGCCGCCGGCCGAATAGGGATTGACGATGGTGACGGGGCGAGTTGGGTAGTCTTGCGCGAGCGAAGGGCCGGCACCTGCGGCCACGGCTGCAGCAAGGCCAAGGGCTGCAAACAGCTTCATTCTCTTTCCTCCCTTTGAGCTTTTTCCGCTTGGGACTCTTCAGCTCCGGCATCCAAGCGCCGCGAGGGCAAAGACTGGGCCACCACTCAAATACGGAGCTTTAATGCATATAGACTAGCTTAATGGCCTTTGTAAATCCAGCCGCCATCGCATGTTTTGGATGGTCGGACGCCCTGACCCGGGCAAGCATCCTGCTCTGCCATAGAACTAGCTTTTTGTGCTATAGCACGGGCAGAACCCGTGTTACGAGCCCTGTGCCGCGCGCCGTGGCGCTAACCGAAGGGGCTCAGCGTGCCGCGGCGGAGGCGGATGGTGAACGACGAGACGTTTCGGATGGGGGCCCATGGCGCTGAAAGTCGAAAAATCAGCCGGAATTGTGCAGGTGACCTTGGACCGGCCGCCGGTCAATGCGCTGACGCTCGCGGTCTACGAGGAAATCGGCGATCTCTTCTTGAGCATGAAGGATTGGAGCGACGTCAACGTCGCCGTTCTCACCGGGGCCGGGAGTCGCGCCTTCTGCGCCGGCCTTGACCTCAAGGAGTTCCTCGCCGCCAAGGTCGAGGACGACCCGGCACGCGCCAAGATCGTGCGGCGCATGTTCGCCGCCGTGCGCAACGCGCCGCTTCCGGTCATCGCCGCGGTGAACGGCCCGGCGCTCGGCGCCGGCTGCGTGCTGGCCTCCGTCTGCGACGTGCGCATTGCCGCGGAGAAGGCGACCTTCGGCATGCCGGAAATCAATGTCGGCCGCTGCGGCGGCACCGCTCATATGAGCCGCCATCTGCCGCAGGGGCTGCTGCGCCAGATGTTCTTCACCGGACAGCCGATCGACGCCGCCGAGGCCTACCGCCTGGGATTCGTGCAGAAGGTCGTGCCGGACGATGAGCTGCACGGCGCCGCCGAGGAGCTGGCGACCGTCATCGCGAGCAAAGCGCCGCTCGGCCTGCGCCTCGGCAAGGAGGCGCTCAATCGCGTCGAATACATGCAGGTCGAAGAAGGCTATGAGCTGGAGCAGCAGTACAGCACCAGGTTGATGGCGACCGAGGATGCGCGCGAGGCGGCCCGCGCCGTCGTCGAGAAGCGCGCGCCGGTCTTCCAGGGCCGGTAAGCCACGGCCTCGTCCCCATGCTTTCCTCACCGTGCGGCAGGCATATTGAGTTTGTGCGTTCCGGCAAGCACTATGCATCGGGTCTTGTCGATGATTCACCCCGCGATGTTGACCGATGCAGAGGACGAGCCGTCCTCGCAGAAACAAGGGGCCGGTCGGATCAATGAATACTGCGCAGCGAAAGACGGTCGACTTCAGCCGCAGCGCCATATCGCGCTACATCCAGCTGGCGACGTTGTTCCGGCAGCGGATCGATTCCGGTCAGTGGCCGGTCGGCAAGCAGATCCCCACGGTGGAGGAGCTGTCCATCGATTGCGGCGTGGCGCGCGCCACCATCAGGCAGGCGCTCGACATGCTGGAGGACGAGGGGCTGATCGAGCGCTTCCGCGCCAAGGGCACCTTCGTGCGGCGCCGTCCGCAGGAGGAGCTGTGGTGTGCCGTCGGCACCGACTGGTCGGGGCTGCTGCGGCCGAGCCACACGGCGAATATCGAGGTGCTCGAGGACAAGCCCGACGTAGTGCTGGAGACCGTGCCCTACATGATCGGCGAGCTGGCGCCCGCCTATCGGCATCTGCGCCGGCGGCACTGGCGCCACGAGGTGCCGTTCCTCCTCACCGACGTCTATATCGACGAGCGCCTGCGCGGCAAGATCACCCAGGAAGACATCGAGACCAAGACGGCGCTCAGGCTGATCAACGATGTGAAGGGCGTGACCATCGTCGATGCCCAGCAGACGCTGACCATCGGCACGGCAGACTTGGAGACCGCGGAATACCTGTCCATTCCGGTCAACGCGCCGGTCGCCTATGTCTACCGCCGCGCCGTCGACAAGAAGGGCGTCGCGGTGCTGATCGCCCTGGGCATCTACGACGGCAAGGTCGTCCGCTTCGACATCAAGCTGCGCTAGCGCGGTGAACTCACGGCGTCGTCAATGTCTCGCGTCGGGCGGCGTCTGCGGCGGCAAGACGCTGCCCCGAATCGATCGAATTCGACAGAAGAGACGCTCAGAGCGACGCACGTTCAAGCTGATCGATGCGCCGCGCTGAGTCTTTTTGCCGGAGCATCGGATATTCCCCAATCAGCCAGACGAACTAGCGCAGGGCGATGATGCCGACCAGGATGCCGAGCAGGACGGCCGACGTCGCCAGATTGACGACCACCGCCGTGCGGGCGCTCCGTTGCTCATGCCACAGGCGGGGCCTGATTCCTTTCGCCAGAAACACGACCTGGGCGGAGAGATTGACGCTGGCGATATTCGCGCCGAGCAGCATCGCGGCTCCGGTGGCAAGGTCGGATTGGCCGGCTGCAAGCATGATTCCGAGCGTCGCGGCCGGCGGCAGCAGCGCTACTGCGACCATCACGCCGACCAGCGTAGCGGAGAGGCCGGTCGTGACTGACAATGCGGCGGCTGCTCCGGAGGCCAGCGCCAGAACGATGCCTCCGTAGTCGAGCGACGATCGCGCCAGCAGCTCGGCGCTCGTGACTTCGGGTGAAACGAGCAGGGCCAGAGCGGCCGCGACGCCTACGACCAGGGCTACGCCGAAGAGATTGGCGCGCGCAGCCGTGAGCATGAGGCGGCGGTCTCCGATGGCCGTCGCGAAGGCAAAGGCGACGTTCGGGCCGAGCAGCGGCGCGATGACCATGGCGCCGATCACCACTGCGACGCTGTTCCGCTCAAGGCCGACCGAGGCCACGATCGTCGAGAGCACGACGAGCAGGATGAAATTCGAGTCCAGACGAACGCCGCCGGCAACCAGATTATAAAGCTCCTCGCGGGAGGCGCGCGCCTGCTCCTCCTTCTTCTCTTCCTCCTCCGCTTCCGTTGCCTCCGTTTCTTCTTCCTCCTCCCGCTCCCGCGGGATGACCGTGTCGGTCGGCAGCATCATGATGTGCCAGTTTTCCGATTTCTCAAGCGCCGCCTGGAGCCGGTCGAGCAGGGCCTGTCGATCGATGTCACCGACCAGAAGCCGGATCAGCCGGCGTCCGTCACCGAGCGGCGGTCCGACCTGCACGTCGGATGCGTTCATCTCTTGAGCCACTGACGTGACGGCGCGTACGCGCTCGTCGGGCGTTGCAACCTCGATCAGCTTGAATGTCATTCGTCGTCCCGTCTTCGATGCGCAGCGAATATAGCGGGTTGCGAGGACGCGGCGAACAGCATCACCTGTTTTCGCGGCTGGCGCACGACCGCCGTTTGGTCACCTCTCAGACCGGGCGGAGTCCGCTGCCATGCCTCGATGGCTCTGCGTTCACGAGTTTGCGGCCCAGTTTACGATGAACGGCTGCTCCGCGTCCGCGCCTTGATCGCGCCGGGAAAGCCTATAAACATGATTTTTTGATTTAACGTCGCACGGCGTGCGGCGCCGAAGCGATTCCCCGAAGGAGGATGCGTGAGCGGAGACGATATTTGGGTCGAGCACGACGGGCTGACCTTTCGCTGCCGGATCGACGGCGCGGACGAGGGGGCGCCGTGGATCGTCTTCAGCAATTCGCTGCTGACCAACCTCACGGTGTGGGATGCGCAGGTGTCGGTCCTCAGCGACCGCTATCGCATCCTTCGCTACGATCAGCGCGGGCATGGGAAGACCAGCGTTCCGCCGCGCCCGTGCACTTTCGACCAGCTCGGCGGCGACGTGCTGGCGCTGATGGATCATTTCGGCGTGTCGGCCTGCGTCTATGTCGGGCTCTCCATGGGCGTGACGACCGGCCTGCATCTCGTCTCGCATCATCCGGAGCGGGTGGCGAAGCTGGTCTTCTCCGACGGCCAGTCGGCCACCGCGCCCGGCGGCGCCAAGACCTGGGAGGACCGCATCGCCGATGCGCACCGGCTCGGCATGGACGGACTCGCCGAGGTCACCATGGAGCGCTGGTTCACGCCGGAGTTCCGGGCTGCCGGCAAACATGAGCGGGCACGCGCGGCCGCGGCGGCGACGCCACTTGAGGGCTACATCGCGTGCGCGCGTGCGCTCCAGAGCTACGACTTCAACCGCGCGCTGGGCGAGATCAAGGTTCCGACGCTGATCATGGCGGGCGCCAATGACGGCAACATGCCGGTCTCCATGCGCAAAATGTGCGAGGCGATCCCCGGTGCGATCATGCATGTCGTCCCGGACGCCGGGCATATTCCGAACTACGAGCAGCCCGAGATTTTCAATCGCCATCTGCTCGACTTCCTCGGCTGAAGCCGGCGCCGTCGGGCCGCTGGGATCATTAAGCTAAATGTCCATAAGATTGACTTTATGGTAGGCGCTCTCTAGTTTCGATAGAGCAGAATAGCCGCCCAAAGCCCGTGCGGACGGCGAATTCCGGGAGGATCGGGTTCCGTGAAGCTGCACTGGTCGCCGCGCTCGCCTTTCGTCCGAAAGGTCATGATCGTGCTGCACGAAACGGGCCTGCTCGACCGTGTGGAGTGCGAGCGCTCGGTGGTGGCCTACGCCGCCAAACCGAACGAGGACGTGCTGAAGGACAACCCGCTCGGCAAGATCCCGACGCTGGTGCTCGACGACGGCACCAGCCTCTTCAACTCGCCGGTGATCTGCGAATATCTCGACACGCTGCATTCCGGCCCGCGTATGCTGCCCGAGGGCGGCGCTCCGCGCTTTCGCCAATTGCGCTGGCAGGCGCTGGGCGACGGCATGACCGACATCCTGCTCCTGTGGCGCAACGAGCAGATGCGGCCTGAGGGCCCCTACGACGTCGTGACCTCCGCCTTCGACCGGAAGCTCAGGGCATGCCTTGCCCGACTCGAGCGGGAAGCGGGCGGGCTGACGGCCGCGCCCTTCGGCGTAGGCCACGCCGCCATCGTCTGCGCCATCGGCCAGCTCGACTTCCGTTTCCCCGAGAACCATTGGCGCGAAGCCTTCCCGGCGTTCGCCAAGTGGCACGCGGAGGTGTCGCGTCGGCCAAGCGTGGTGCGGACCGATCCGAAAGACGATCCGTCGCCGGCCGTCGACCGGTGCGTCGTTCGACGATTCCGTTTCGCCCATCGATTTCCTGAGCGCGCAGTGATGAGCGGCCCGCTTTCGCATATTCGCGTGCTCGACCTGAGCCGCATCATGGCAGGCCCCTGGTCCGGCCAGATCCTCGCCGATCTCGGCGCCGACGTGATCAAGGTGGAGCGCAAGGGCGCCGGCGACGACACGCGCGGCTGGGGCCCGCCCTACCTCAAGGATCGGGACGGCAAGGACACCAGGGAGTCCGGCTACTACCTCTCGGTCAACCGCGGCAAGCGCTCCATCGAGGTCGATCTCTCCGACGAGAAGGACCGCCAGGTGGTGCGGGCGCTGGCCGCCGCGGTCGGACATTCTGCTGGAAAACTTCAAGGTCGGCACGCTTCCCCGCTACGGCCTCGGCTACGAAGACCTGAAGGCGCTCAATCCCGGGCTCATCTATTGCTCCATCACCGGCTTCGGCCTCGACGGGCCGCGCCGCGACCAGGTCGCCTACGACTTCATGATCCAGGCCATGGGCGGCCTGATGAGCATCACCGGCGAAAGCGACGATATGCCCGGCGGCGGCCCGCAGAAGGTCGGCGTGCCGATCGTCGACATCATGACCGGCATGTACGCGACCATCGCGGTGCTGGCTGCGCTGGCCCGGCGCTATGAGACGGGCGAGGGCGAGTGGATCGACATCGGCATGCTGGACGTCTCCGTGGCGATGCTCGCCAACCAGGCGATGAACTATCTGGTGTCGGGCAGCACGCCGACGCGCAAGGGCAACAAGCACCCGAACATCCAGCCGCAGGACGTGTTCGCGGTAAAGGACGGGCACCTCGTTCTGGCGGTGGGCAATGACGAGCAGTTCCGCCGCTTCGCCAAGGCGATCGAACGGCCGGAGCTCGCCGACGATCCGCGCTTCGCGACTAATGTGGAGCGCGTGCGCAACCTCGACATCCTGCATCCGCTGATCGCGGCTTTGCTGCTGGAGAAGCCGCTCGATCACTGGATCGCGCTACTGAGCGAGAACCACGTGCCATGCGGCCCGATCAACACGGTGCCGCGCGTCTTCGAGGAGGAGCAGGTGAAGCACCGGCAGATGCTGCGCAAGCTGAAGCACCCCTTGAACGGTGAGGTGCCGCAGGTGGTGAGCCCCATGCGCTTCGCCAACGCGCCGCTCAGCTTCGACCGTCCGCCGCCGATGCTTGGCGAGCACACGGACGAAGTGCTGGCGCGAGCTGGGCGACGCATCCAAGCAAGCGGACGGGCAGAAGCGATGAAAGCCGACAACTCGAATATCGGCCCCAGCGGAACCGCTGGTGCCGGCGGCGGCCGGGAGGGGCGCATTCCGCTGCCGGGCCGCGAGCAGATGTCGCCGGAGCAGCAGAAGGTCTACGACGACGTGGTGAAGGGCCCGCGCGGCATGATGATCGGGCCGCTGAGGGCGGTGATCCACAGCCCCGAGCTGGCCGCCCGCTGGCAGCGGCTGGGCGAGTTCGTGCGCTACCGCACCGTCCTGCCGGAAGACCTGAAGGAGCTGGCGATCATCGTCTCCGCCAAGCGCTGGAACAGCGAAGTGGAATGGGGCGTGCATTCGCGCATCGCCAGGGAAGGCGGCGTGCCCGACGACGTGATCGCCGCCATCCGCGACGGAAGCGAGCCGGAGCTGGAGGCGCCCGCGGCGGAAATCTACGAGTTCACCCGCCAGCTTCAGACGACGGGTGAGATCGAGGACGCCACCTACCGCGCGGTCCTTGAGCGCTGGGGCGAGCGCGGGATCGTGGAACTGACGGGCATCGTCGGCTATTACACCATGGTGGCGATGATGCTGAACGCGCATCGCGTGCCGCTGCCGGACGGGGTTGCGCCGGCGTTCGGCGATGGCAATTCGGCGCCGCGCGCGCTGAGCGCGCTGCCCCCGCCCAAGGCATCCGCGCGGGAATGAGCACCGCCGGGGAAAGCGCGATACGGTCTGTGCGATGACCATCCACGATTCCGATATCACCAAGCTCACCGAGGACCTCTATTCCTGGGCGCTGCGCAAGGTGCCCGACGATACCAAGGCGGCGCTGGCTGAGGCGCGCGACCGCGAGACCTCGGAAACGGCGCGCCGCACGCTCAACATGATGCTGACCAGCGCCAAGGCGGCGGAGGACAGGGACCGTTTCGTCTGCTCCGATTCCGGCGTGCCGGTCTATTTCGTGAAGATCGGCACCAAGGCCGACTGGGACGCCAACATCAAGTCGGCGATCCGCAAGGGCTTCGAGCACCTGGTGGAGACCATCGATCCGCCCATCCTCAAGCACGTCACCAATCCGCTGACGCTGGAGCGCGGCTATTTCGGCAAGGACATGCCGATCGTCACCTACGACCTGATCGAGGACGCCGACTATATCGAGATCGTCTGCTCGCCCAAGGCGCTCGGCTCCGGCCGCTGGGCGGCGATGGAGCTCTTCACCTTCCCGACGCTGGAGACCATCGAGACCTATGTGCTCGACGTCGCCATCAAGGCGGGCTCGCAGCATTGCCCGCCGGTGGTGATGGGCGTCGGCATCGGCGGCACGTTCGACTACTGCGCCAAGATGGCGAAGGAGGCGACGCTCAGGAAGCTCGGCACGGTCAACGAAGATGCGACGCTCGCCGCCATGGAGACGCGCCTCTACGACGCGGTGAATGCGCTGGGCTTCGGGCCGATGGGGACCGGCGGCGACACCACCGTGCTCGGCGTGCACGTCAACTATGCCGCCGGCCACGGCTTCACGCCGGTGGCGGTCGCCTTCAATTGCTGGATCAACCGGCGCACGCGGGCGCGCATCTATCAGCGACGGCCGCGTCGAGCGGCTGGAATAGGCGGCGCCATGAGCGAGCCGAAGGCACTGAAGCTGCCGATGAGCCGCGAGACCGCCGCGGACCTGACGCTCGGCGAGATGGTAACGCTCGACGGCCCCATCGTCATGACCGCCGGCATCCCGACCCACCAGCGCATCCTCGACGGCATCCGCAAGGGCGAGGCGCCGCCCATCGACCTGACGCACGCCGCCTTCTTCCATCTCGGCAGCTACAGCCGCGAGAGCGCGGCAGGGTCTCGAGGTGCTCTACATGAACCCCACGACCAGCACGCGCTTCAACGCCATGATGCCGGAGATCATCCGGCACTTCGAGCTGCGCTGCGTCGGCGGCAAGGGCGGGCTCGACACTGCATGCGCCGAAGCGCTGCGCGACGTGGGCGGCGTCTATCTGTCGTTCCTCGGCGGCGGGGCGCCGCTGCATCTCCGCCTCGATCAGAAAGATCGTGAAGGTGGCGTGGGAGGACCTGATCTCGCACTACCGGCTGGTCGCCATGGAGGTCAGCGGGCTCGGTCCGCTGACCGTCGCCATCGATGCGCACGGCAACAGCCTCTACGACCAGCTTGTCGGAGAATGCCCGCAGCCGGCGCGAGGAGATCGTCGCCCGCATGCGCGCCGCCCGGGCTGTCGACCCAGGCCTGAGGCCCTCACGGCTCGCAGGCCTGTTTCGACTTAAAGGCTAGTCGATTGACTTATTCGTGCCTGAGGGACGTAAGGTTTGCCGACCGGCGTGTGATGAGCACGTCAAAGCGCTGCAGAGAAAAGACCATCGCACACAGTCAGGGAGGAACGAAATGCTCAAGAAATATGCTCTGCTTCTGGGAGTCGCCGCAGTGCTGGCCACCGGCCCTGCCGACGCGCGTACGCTGAAGATGATCGCCAGCTGGCCGGAAAGCAACGCGATGGCCTATCTGCCGGCCGCGCAGCTCAAACAGAACCTCGAGGCGCATGAATGCCGACCTCGACATCGCCATCAGCGGCCCGGAGACGGTGCCGCCGTTCGAGCAGATCGGCCCTGCCTCGGCCGGTGTGTTCGACATGATCTACACGCATCCCGCCTATCACGACAAAGCCATCACCAACGCCACCAACGCGATGGACGCGGACATGGACAAGATGCGCTCCTCCGGCGTGTTCGACTTCATGGACCAGTACATGCAGAAGAACGCATAACCTGAAGCTGCTGGCCAACGTGGCGATCGGCACGGCCGGCTATCACTGCTACCTGCGTGAGCCGCTCTCGGCGGACGGCGACTGGGCCGGCCGCAAGATCCGTGGCGTTGCGACCTATGTGCCGGTGATCGAGGCGCTGGGCGGCACGGCGGTCAACACCGACATGAGCGAGGTCTATTCGGCGCTTGAGCGCGGCGTCGTCGACGGAGCCTGCGCGCCGCAGGCGGTCTTCCGCGCCACCAAGCACTACGAGGTCGCCAAGTACCGCACCGAGCCGACCTTCGGCCAGCTCGTCTCCTACATGGCCATCAACCTCGACACCTGGAACGACCTCACCGACGCGCAGCGCGACGCGCTGAACAAGGCGGCGATCCAGACCGAGAAGGATGTCATCGAGAAGGGCAACGCCGCGGCCAAGGGCGATCTCGACTTTCTGGCGACGCAGGGCGTCGAGGTGACCACCTTCCCGCCGGACAAATACGCGCTGGTGCAGAAGGCCTATTATGACGGCATCTGGCAGCTCGTGTCCGATTGCTGCGGCGCTGACAACTCGGTTGAGCTGCGCAAGATGGCAACGGATGCCGGCCTGACGAATTAGCCCGGCGCGTCAGCGGCCGCGAGGCGGAGGGGAGGCATTCATGCGCCGGTTCCTGGCGATGCTGGAATCGCTGCATGACCGCCTCACCTCGGCTTTCTTCGTGGCTGGCGCAGTTCTGTCTCTTCGTCATCGTCTTTTCCTACAGCTACGAAACGGTGTCGCGATACTTCTTCGCGGCGCCGACCTGGTGGTCGAACGAGATCGTGGCCTATGCGCTGTGCATCGGCACCTTCCTCGCCTTGCCTTACGTGACGCGCGAGGGGGGAAATATCGCCATCACTTTCCTCACCGACGCTTTGCCGCTGCGCGCGAAGGCGCACTTCAACATCGCGATCATGCTGGTCAGCGGCATCGTCTGCCTGATCGTTGCGTGGATATGCCTGAAGACCAGCATCCACCAGCTCGTCCGCGACGAGATGATGATGCGGGTGAAGCCGATCCCGAAAGTGTGGATATCGGTCTGGATACCGCTCGGCTTCGGGAGCGCCGGCCTTCACTTCCTGCGCCTCGCCCTCCCGCGCCCCGCCGCGGCCTAGGAGCTGGATGCGCACATGGCGGATAGGTGATGAATTCGGAGGGAGCCGTCGCGGCTGCGCTTAGCTGCCCTGTTGAGGGAAGGGCAATCGCAATTGGCTATCCCCACCCTCATGGTGAGGTGCTCGCGCCGGAGGCGCGAGCCTCGAACCACCATCGGCAGCACACAGCCTTGCCAACCCAAAACAGCCGCCGTGCCATCGCCCTCGTCCTTCGAGGCTCGCTGCGCTCGCACCTCAGGATGAGGGCTTCCTCCAAATGCGACGCCCTGGACGAGGAGTTTGCGGCGCGAGGCGTGCGAGCGGTGCCAAGTTCCGGCCCCAGGCCGCGCTTCCGCAACGGCCGGCGGTAGGCGCCCCTCATGGAATGGTGGGTCATCCTGTCGGGCAGCCTGTTCCTGCTGCTGGCCGTTTTCGTCTCCGGCGCGCCACTCTTCGTCGGCTTCCTGCTCGTCAATCTCGTGACGGTCGTTCTGATCGCCGGCACGCGGGGCTTCATCCTGGTGGCCAACTCGATCTTCGAGTCCGCCACGATCTCCGCGCTGACGGCCATCCCGCTCTTCATCCTGATGGGCGAGATCCTCACCCATTCCGGCTCGGTGGAGAACCTGTTCCGCGGCATGGATGGCCTGATCGGCCGGGTGCGCGGGCGCCAATATGTGCTGACCATCCTCATCTCGGTGGTCTTCGGCGCGCTGTCCGGCGCCGCCATGGCGGTGGCGGCGATGCTCGGCCGCTCGCTCTATCCCACCATGGTCCAGCGCAAATACGATCCGGCGCTGTCGATCGGCGCCATCATGGCCGGCGCGTCGCTCGCCCCGATCATCCCGCCGAGCGTCCTCATCGTGGTCGTCGCGACGCTGGCCGACGTCTCGATCGGCAAGCTTCTCATCTCCGGCATCGGCCCGGGGCTCGTGGCGGCGCTGATCTTCCTCGATCTACATCGGCTATCGCGTGCTGGCGGGACCCCGGCCTGTCGCCCGACGCCCACGCGTCCGACGCGCGCAAGGGGGGCTCGGCAAGGTCTTCGCCGTGGCGCTGCTTCTGCCTTTCTCGATCATCGCCTTCTCCGTCATGGGCCTGATCCTGCTCGGCATCGCCACGCCGTCGGAGGCCGCCGCCTCCGGCGTCCTCGGCTCGATCGTCGTTGCCATCATCTACCGGAAGTTCAGCTTCGGCATGCTGCTCGACCGCCTTCCGCGGCGCCACGGCCGTCACCGCCATGATCATGGCGATCGTCGTCAGCTCCAACCTCTTCGGGCAGCTCCTGGCCTTCACCGGCTCGACCCAGAAGCTGGTGGCGCTGAGCGCCGGGCTGGCGGACATGCCTTATCTGCTGCTCTTCGTGCTTCTGGCGATCGTCTTCGTGCTGTGCATGTTCATCGACCAGATCGCGCTCATGCTCATCCTGGTGCCGATCTACAAGCCGATGGTGGAGGCTGCCGGCTTCGATCCGATCTGGTTCTGGATGCTGGTGCTGCTCAATCTCACCGTGGGCGGCATCACGCCGCCCTTCGGCTACACGATGTTCGCCTTCAAGGCGACGGCGCCCGACGTGTCGCTCGGCAAGATCTACAGCGCCTCGTGGCCGTTCGTGTGGCTCTTCGTCCTGCTCATGCTGATCATCGTGATCTTCCCGCCGATCGCGACCTTTCTGCCGGCGCGCATGTAGCGGGGCGGAGGCTAGCGTCCCTCCTTGATGAGGTCGGCCATGCGCTCCGCGATCATGATGGTGGGGAGATTGGTGTTGGCTGAGACGGCAGAGGGCATGAGCGACGCATCGCAGATACGCAGCCGCTCCACGCCGTAGACTCGGCCCGTCGGATCGGTGACGGCGGCGGGATCGTCGGCGCGCCCCATGCGGCAGGTGCCGGTCGGGTGCCAGACGCCGACCACCGCCCTGTCGAGATAATCGTCGAGCACCTGCTGGTCGGCGAGCAGCGTGTCGATGTCGACCGGCGCAATCAGCTTGCGGATGAGGCGGCCGCGGGCAAAGCCTGCGAAATCGAGCAGCGCCGCCAGCGCCGCGGTCTGCAGCGCGTTCCACCGCGTCGGCCGCGAGACTTTGCGCACGCGGTCGGAGTAGATGGTGGGGAAGACCTCGTGGCGCACGCCGTCGAAGCCCGGGTCGCGGGCGATGTCGGCGATCAGGCGGAACGCCGCGCGCATGCGCGTCAGGTCGCGCGGATCGGAGAGGAGGCGGAAGTCGATGCCCGGAGGCACGTCCGGGTCGGCCGATTTCAGCGATACCATGCCTTCCGAGTAGGGCTTGTTGATCCACAGATAGAAGGTGGCGAGCTGCGAGCCCACTGCATGCCAGGCGGAGCGAGCGAGCAGCGCCATCTTCATGTCGCCCTGCGGGCATCCCGGCAGGCCCGAGGAGAAGCGCAGATGCGCCTGCGTGTGGTGGCGGTCGTCGAGCGTGTGCCGATAGCCGGGCCGCACGAAGCAGCTGATGCCGAGGGCAGGGTGTTCGTGGAGGTTGCGCCCGACCGCCGGCGCGTCGCGCACGACGGGGATGCCGAGCGCGCCGAGCGCCTCGGCCGGGCCGATGCCGTTGCGCATCAGGAGCGCCGGCGTGTTGATCGCTCCGCAGCAGAGGATCGTTTCGCGCGCGGAGATGGAGTGGCGCGCGCCGCCTGAGGCGATCTCGGCGCCGGTGACCGCGCCGCCGTCGAAGCGGAGACGGGTGACCTCGCTCTCCGTCAGCAGCGTCAGATTGGGCCGCGCCCGGACCGCCGGAGTCAGATATGCGGTGGCGGTCGTGGCGCGCTCGCCTTTCTCATTGACGGTGATGGCGGCGGGCATCACGCCGTCACGCCATTCCGCGTTCTGGTCGGCGAGCTCCGCGTAGCCGCGCTTGGTGAGGACGGCAAAAGCCTGCCGCACGAAGCCGCTCGTCTTGTCGCGCGGCAGCCGCTGCACCGGCATCGGCCCGTCCTTGCCGTGATAGTCG
This sequence comes from uncultured Alphaproteobacteria bacterium, assembly GCA_963801225.1. GTDB lineage: Bacteria > Pseudomonadota > Alphaproteobacteria > Rhizobiales > Afifellaceae > DASWJZ01. The sequence goes on along the minus strand of CAWDED010000010.1, from coordinate 11,619 downwards.
CCGTCGAAATTGAGGTCGCGTTCGAGCTTGCGGAAATAGGGCAGCACGTCCTGCCAGCTCCAGCCCTCGGCGCCCATCGCCGCCCATTCGTCATAGTCGGTGGGCGCGCCGCGATTGCCGACAAGGCCGTTGATGGTGGAGCCGCCGCCGAGCACGCGCGCCTGCTCGTAGCGTGCCTCTGCGCGCGTGCGCGAAGAGACGCCCGGCGCGTCGCCGAAAAGGCCGAAGAGCTCGGGATGGAAATATTCGCGCGTGAAGAAGGCGCGGCTCGGATAGGCCGAGCGGATGGCCGCCGGCATGCTCTCTTCGGTGATGTCCGGCCCCGCCTCGACGAGGACCACCCGGCGGCCTGCATCCTCGGAGAGACGTGCCGCCAGCGCGCATCCCGCGGCGCCGCCGCCGACGACGAGCACATCGGTCTCCCGCGGTGCGTCTGGCATTGCTCCTCCCGTGGTTCGGTTCCCTTGGTCAAACGACGTCGGCCGTTTTTTCTTCGGGTGCCAATGTGTTGGACCGCCTTATGCCGATAAGCTAGCTCATTGCCCATAGCAAGGAGCGAGTGGCCTGCCCCTGAGCTCCCATGGCATCGAGCCAGCGCGGTTCTCCATGAAATCTCCACGAAATCCCGCCGGCGCTCTTCAAGCGCGGTCCTGCCGGCGTCCGTATCGTCGCAGAGTTCGCCGGATGGACCGGGATTTTGTCGACAAGCGAGAGGGCATGGCTTTGATCTCGGAGAGAATTCGTCGGACCGATGCGGTCTTCGCGGCAATCCGCGATTTCCATTCCAATTCCCGCTACAGCGAATGCCGGGGCGACCCGGCCATCAGCGATTTCACCTTCGGCAATCCGCACGAGATGCCGCTTGCGGACTTCGTCGCAGGCGTCCAGGAGAGCGCCGTCCCGCGCGACAAGGACTGGTTCGCCTACAAGACAAGCGAGGAGCACCCGCGGGCCTTCCTGTCTGAGCGCCTCAGCGAGGAGCTGGGGCTCCGCTTCGAGCCGGAAGACGTCGCGCTCACCACCGGCGCCTTCGCGGCCATCATGGTGGCCTTCAGGCTGGTGCTCGACGCCGGCGACGAGGCCATCTTCTCCGAGCCCGGATGGTTCTGCTACGAGCCGATGCTGCTCGCCGCCGATGCGGTGCCGCGCAAGGTGGCGCTGAAGGCGCCGTCCTTCGACCTCGACCTGGAGGCGATCGAGCGCGCCATCGGCCCGAAGACGCGGCTCGTCATCGTCAACACGCCGCACAATCCCACCGGCCGCATCTACGACCGCGAGACATTGCAGGCGCTGGCTGACCTCTTGGAGCGCGCCTCGGCCAGGATCGGCCGGCGCATCTTCCTGCTCTCCGACGAGCCCTACCGGCGCCTGCGCTTCGACGGCCGCGGCTTCACCAGCCCGGCGGCAATCTATCCCTGGACGCTCGTCTCCTACAGCTTCGGCAAGGTGATCCTCGCCCCCGGTCAGCGGCTCGGCTACCTCGCGACATCTCCCCTGATGCCGCTCGACGATCGTCAAGCGTTCCGCGACGTGATGTTTGCCGCACAGATGGCCCTGGGCTGGTGCTTCCCCAACGCCGTCATGCAGTACGCGCTGCCGGATATCGAGGCGCTGACTATCGACGTCGAAGCGCTGGCGCGGCGGCGCGACCGACTGCAGCAGACGCTCTCCGCTTCCGGCTACGAGGTGCTTCCGCCGGAAGGGGCCTTCTATCTCTGGTGCCGCTGGCCGAAGGGCGATCCGGAGCGTCACTGGCACACTCTCGCCGACCGCAAGGTGTTCGTCCTGCCGGGAAGCCTCATGAATACGCCGGACTATTTCCGCATCAGCCTGACGGGTTCCGACGCGATGGTCGAGCGGGCACTGCCGGCTTTCGCTTCGCTCGCACCGCGAAAGAGGGCGTTCGCCGCGGTCGAGGCGGCGTGACTGGATTTGCCGGCCTGCCCAATCGTGGGCATGGGCCAGGCTCCGATGGAGGATCAGATGGCTAGGTTTGACAGCATATTGGGCACGATCGGCCACACGCCGGTCGTCAGGATCGCCAAATTCTCGCCTCCAGGCGTGGAGCTGTTCGTCAAGGTGGAGTCCTTCAACCCTCTCGGCTCGGTGAAGGACCGCCTGGCGCTCGGCGTCATCGAGGCGGCTGAGCGGAGCGGCGCGCTGAAGCCGGGACAGACCGTCATCGAGGCGACCAGCGGCAACACCGGCATCGGGCTCGCCATGGTGTGCGCGCAGAAGGGCTATCCGCTGGTGGTCGTCATGGCGGAGAATTTCAGCGTCGAGCGGCGGCGGCTCATGCGCTTCCTCGGCGCCAAGGTGGTGCTGACGCCCGCCTCGGAGAAGGGCACCGGCATGCTGCTGAAGGCGATCGAGCTCGCCGAGAAGCATGGCTGGTTCCTCTGCCGCCAGTTCGAGAACGAGGCCAATGCCGATGTCCACTCCAGGACGACGGCGGTCGAGATCCTCGAAGACTTCAAGGACATCGGGCTCGATTACTGGGTGACCGGCGCCGGCACGGGCGGCACGCTGAAAGGCGTCGCACGCGTGCTGAAGAAGGAATCGCCCGCGACCAGGATCGTCGTATGCGAGCCCGACAACGCGCCGGTGCTTGCCAGCGGCATCCCCCAGTCGCGCAACGCCGACGGCTCCATCGCCGCCAGCCATCCGCATTTCCGCCCGCACCTGATGCAGGGCTGGTCGCCCGATTTCATCCCCAAGCTCACCGAGGACGCCATCGCCGCCGGGCTGGTCGACGAGGTCGCCCCGATCAAGGGCGACGATGCGCTCCGCTATGCGCGGGAGCTGGCGCAGAAGGAGGGGATTTTCGTGGGAACCTCGAGCGGCGCGACGCTCGCCGGGGCGATCGCGGTCGCTTCGCGGGCGCCGAAGGGCTCGAAGAATTCTCTGCATGCTGCCCGACACCGGCGAGCGCTATCTGAGCACGCCGCTGTTCGAGGACATCCCGGCCGAGATGACGGAGGAAGAAGTCGACATCGCGCAGTCGACGCCGCGCTTCCGCTTCGATGCCAAGGCCCCGCCCCCGCCGCCGGTGGCCGAGAGCAAGGCGGCGCCGCCGCCTGTTTCCCCGGAAGCGGATGCGTTCGTGGAGAAGACGATCACCGATCGCGATCAGCCGGTGGTGATGTTCGCCCTGGAATGGTGCGAGTTCTGCTGGTCCGTCCGCAAGCTCTTCCAGGCTCTCGACATTCCCTATCGGTCCGTCGATCTCGATTCCGCCGCCTATCAGAAGGACAATTGGGGCGGCCGGATTCGCACGGTCCTGAACGCCCGGACCGGGCAGCCGACCATCCCGCAGATCTTCGTCGGCGGCGAGCATATCGGCGGCTGCACCGAAACGTTCGAGGCCATATCGGAAGGCCGCCTGCAAAAGCTGCTGGCGGAGAGCCGGGTGGCTTTCAACCCGGCGAAAGAGGTCGACGCCTACGCGTTCCTCCCCAAGTGGCTGCATCCGCGGCACTGAGCGGACACGGCTGCACCGGTCACGCTTCCCGCCTCGCTGGCCCCGGTCAGCGGGGCGGCAGGCGTTTCGCCGCGGGGTTAACCAGCCGCCGACGACGTGATTGTCCTTCAGCGGCCGGCCGCTAGCGTCGCGGGCCTTGATGGGGAAGGGCGCGCATCTTCGTCGACCGGCCTTGCGCCGGCGCTTGGGGCAATCCCGGAGCCGCCGGGCGGGGCGGCGCTACCGAATTCTTTACCCCCTTTCCGCAAAATTGGGCTCGGAGATGGACACCGCCTGATGCACGCGAATCTGGTTGAAGGAACTGCCCGGCAGGCCGCGCGACCCGTACCCGTCGGCGCATCCGTCATCGACCGCGGCATCGTGCAGCAGCATGCCGACAACCTCGTCCTGCTGCTGGTGTTCGTCACGATCCTCGGCAGCCCGTTCGTCTTCATCGAGCCGTCGCCCTATGAGGGGCTCGTGCTGATCCTCGCGGTCGGGCTCATCGCCCTCGGCCGCCTGCAGGTCCATATCAGGCTGCTTCCTCTCATCGTGCTGATGTATCTGCTGGCGCTCGGCGGGCTGTTCTCGGTCATGCCCGTGCTCCACGATTCCGATGCGAGGGTGTACTTCTTCGTGTCGGTCTACATGGGCGTTTCCGCGATCCTCTTCGCCTGCCTGTTCTCCGCCGACGTCATGCGCCGGCTCGCGGCGCTTCGCTCGGCCTACATCCTGGCCGCGGCTTTCGCCTCGTTCATCGGCATCCTGGGATATTTCGACCTGATGCCCGACGCGGCATCCATGCTGGAAAACGGCCGCGTCAAGGCGACCTTCAAGGACCCGAACGTGTTCGGGCCGTTTCTCATCCTGCCACTGCTCTTGATCATGATGCGGCTGCTGCGCGGCCGGATCAGCCTCGGCTACATCGTTGCCGGCGTGACCATCCTGCTTGGGCTGTTCCTCAGCTTCTCGCGCGGCGCCTGGGCGCACTTCGTCGTCTCGGCCGCCATCATGGTCGTTCTGCTGTTTGCCACGGAGCGGTCCGCCAGGCGTCGCGCCAATCTCTTCGCGGGCTTCATCGTCTGCGCGGTGGCGGTGGTGGGCATCGTGCTGGTGGCGCTTTCGACCAACGTCGTCGCCGACATGTTCGTCGAGCGCGCCAAGCTGGAGCAGTTCTACGACGTCGGGCATGGCGGCCGGTTTGCCGGGTGGGTGGACGGGCTTGAGGTCATCTCCGAGCATCCGGACGGCGTCGGGCCGCGCCAGTTCGGCAAGGAGCGCGGCGTCGATCCGCACAACGTCTACATCAACGCCTTCCTCTCCTACGGCTGGCTCGGCGGCCTCGCCTACATCACGCTCGTGCTGGGCACGCTGCAGGTGGGGCTCATGTCCCTTTGGCAGCGAACGCCGTGGCAGCCTTTCCTGATCGCCGTCTTCTCGACCTTCGTGGGCATCGTGGGGGAGGGGTTCATCGTCGACACCGACCACTGGCGGCATTTCTATCTGCTGATGGGCCTCATCTGGGGCCTGAGCGTCGCCAACGCCAAATACTCTGCCGCTGGCGGCCTTGAGCCGGCCAAGCAGTAACCATCGCCTTTAATCAAGTTTGAGGGTCGTCCTTCACCCGTCATCAATGTGTCACCATAGTCCCCGGCGTGCTCTCTAAGACCTGAAATCCAAGGCGGAAAGGGCGGGAGGACAGCCAATGCAGAACCCTCTGACACGAGCCGGGCAAGCGCTTCCGACGGGCGGATCGTACCGCCTCGTGCTGCCGAATGCCGTCACCTTCTTCAGCCTCGCATGCGGGCTGATGGCCATCCGCGCCGCCCTCGACGGCAACCTGCGGCTCGCAACGGCTGCCATCTTCGTCGCCATCGCTCTCGACGGCATCGACGGCCGCCTGGCGCGCCGGCTGAACGCCACGTCGATCTTCGGGCAGGAGCTCGACTCGCTCGCCGACTGTGTGAGCTTCGGTGTGGCGCCGGCGATGATCCTCTATTACGGCGGACTGCATGGCCTGGGCGGCTTCGGATGGGTCGCCGCCACCTGTTTCGCCGCCGGCATCACCTTCCGGCTCGCCCGCTTCAACGCCGAGCTTCAGCACGCGCGGCCGGGAAGCAACCCGGATTTCTTCGTAGGCGTGCCCGCGCCGGCCGGCGCGGCAATGGCGCTGCTGCCGATCATGATCGGGTTCGTCTTCGGGCTGACGGTGCCGCCGTCGCTCATGGCGCTTTATCTGCTGCTGGTCGCCGCGCTCTGCGTGTCGCGTCTGCCGGTCTATTCCGGCAAGGCGTCGCTGCATGTCGATGTCCGGCTCCTGGCAATCGCAGCGCCGCTGCTGCTCGCCGCCATCGTCTTCTTCCCGTGGACGACGCTCTCCGCCCTCAGCGCGCTCTTTGTCGCCACTCTGCCGGTCGGGCTGTTTCTCGTCGGCAGGGCATCCCCCGACCACTCGCTCTCAGCCGACTAGGACGACGAAAAGATGCGGATCTACTTTGCCATGTTGAACTCCTGCCGCGGCATCAGCCATGCCGCGCGGACCGAGGCGGCGCTGCGCCAGGAGCTGATCCTGCTGACGGTGGCGGTGGTTGCCGGCGTCTATCTTGCGCCCAGCGCCGGCTGGTACGTCGCCATGATCGGCGTGCTCCTCGTCATCATGGCGATCGAGCTGCTGAACACGGCGATCGAGAAGCTCGCCGACCACGTCAATCCCGACTGGCACCCCGGCATCGGGCTCATCAAGGATTTCGGCTCCGCCGCCGTCTTCTGCGGGCTGGCCTTGGCGGCGCTGACCTGGGGCGCTGCCGTCAGTGAGCGCTTCCAGCTCATCTAAACACGAACGAAAAACGAGTAACCCTATGCGTACGACGTCTCCAACCCTCTTCAGCCGCTTCGCCACCCGTGTGCGGGCCGCGGTGCCGCACCCGGCGCTGCTCGCGCTGTGGCTTGTGGCGTTCGCGGTCCTGCTGGTCGCCACCAACCACGGCTTCATGCAGCGGCTGGAATTGCTCGCCGGCCAGAAGCGGTGGCTCACTGCGGTAGCCTTCCTCGGCGTGTGGGGCGTCTGCATTGGGTCGCTGCTGGTCGCGGTCTTTCAGCAGAAGCTGTGGATTCGCACCGGCTGGGCCGTCGTCTTTGCCGTTTCCGCGACCGTCGGCGCGGCCTTTCACTCCGTCAGCGGCGGCGACATGACGGTCTTCGACGTCATCTCGCTCTGGGCAGCCAAGCATGAAGCCGGGCGCGCGGCGGATTTCTACGGGCCTGAGATCTACTGGTCGGCGCTGGTGCTCGTCGCCACCCTCGTCGTCTTCATGGTGCGCCCGAGGCTCGAGGGCGCATCGGTGCGGCGCTGGCTGACGCGCATGGCCTTCGTGCCGGCGCTGCCGATCATCGCCATCGCCGGCATCACCGTTGCGAAAGAGGGGGGCGGCACCGAGGGCCTGCCGGTTCAGTTCGTGCCGCTCTCGGTGGGCGCCGTCACCAGCGTCAAGCTCTCCACGCTGTCGGCCGAAAAGCGCCGCGCGGTCGATTGGCAGGTCGGTCCCCACAAGGTCCGCGACATCGTGCTGTTCGTCGACGAGAGCGTGCGCGGCGACTATGTCGACCTCACGCCCGGCAACGACTTGACGCCGCAGCTCGCTGGCTTCAGCGACCGCATCGTTGATTTCGGCCACGCGTCATCGGGTGGCAATTGCAGCCACTACTCCAACTCCATCCTGCGCTTCACGGCCGAGCCCAAGGATCTCGGCGGGCCGGTCCTGGAGAATCCGACGATCTGGCAATACGCCAAGCATGCCGGCTACGAGACCGTCTACATCGATGCCCAATCGGCCTTCAACAAGACGCCGGGCAAGCTGCAGAACTTCATGACTACCGAAGAGACGGCGAATATCGACCGGCTCTACACGATGGACGAAGACGTGCCGGCCCCCGAGCTCGACGGCAAGCTCCTCGACATCGTGGAGAAGGAGCTTCACTCCGACAAGCCGGTCTTCATCTACGCCAATAAGAACGGGGCGCACTTCCCCTATGACGAGAGCTATCCGGCGAGCGAGCGCCTGTTCAATCCGGTCATGTCGGACTCAGCGGAGGACACGTCGACCGCGCGCATCAACTCCTATCGCAACGCCGTCCGCTGGTCGGTCGACGGGTTCCTCGCGACGTTCTTCGGCAGCACGGATATGAGCGATACGGCGATGATCTACACCTCCGACCACGGGCAGCAGTTCGATCCGCATGCGCTTTCGCACTGCACGGTGGAGGACCCCAATCCGCGCGAGGGGTTGGTGCCGCTTTTCGTCTCCACCGGCGAGCCGGAGCTGCAGAAAGAGTTCGCCGATGCCGCCGCCGGAAGCGGCCCGCGCACGCACTTCTCCATCATGCCGACGGTGATGAGCCTGATGGGCTATTCCGACGCGGATGTCGCAACGACCGGCGGGGAGACGCTGCTGCAGCCGGCGAGCGAGCGCACGGCGTTCTCCTCCGGCGACATTTTCGGGCTGTTCTCGCCCGAGGTGCGCTGGCACGACATCGACGTCGGCAAGAGCTACCTGGAGCCGCAATCCTGGCAGCTCCGCATCAGCGACACCGGCAAGGCCGCAGCCGGGCCGCGCTCTTAGACCTGACGATCCGCGGCGCATAACCAGCGGGTATCGCCAACCCGGCGAAGCCCGCGGGTGCGTCGAGTGCCGCCGTCATTTTCCAGCGGCGGTCTTGACTAATTCATATCTCGCTGGTTATGCGATGATCAATAACCAAAGAGTTATTGATCTCAGATGCCGAAACCTCACGACGCGCTGTTCCGAACGCTCGCCGACCCGACCCGTCGGGCGATCTTCGAGCGCTTGTGCCGCGAAGGCGAGCAGACGGTCGGGGCGCTGACGGCTGAGGCCGGGATATCGCAGCCGGCCGTCTCCAAGCACCTCGCGTTGCTGAAGCGCGCCGGTCTGGTGCGCGACCGCCACGAAGGCCGCCAGACGCATTACAGCGCGCAGCTCGGCGCGCTCTCCCCGCTGATCGACTGGACGAGCCGGATGGCCGGCTTCTGGCAAAGCCGGTTCGATCGCCTCGAAGACCTGCTCAAAAGGATGGACCAATGAGCGAAACCTCGAGCGAAACGCTCTCCGTCATCGTCGAGCGCGACATCCCGCATCCGCCGGAAAAGATCTGGCGGGCGCTTACGCAATCGCACCTGATCGAGGAGTGGCTGATGACGAACGACTTCAAGCCGGAGGAAGGCCACCGCTTCAATCTCAGCGCGGACTGGGGCGCCGTCGCGTGCGAGGTGCAGACGATCGAGCCGCACAAGACGCTGACCTACACGTGGGACACCAAGGACCTCAAAAGCGTCGTCACGTGGACGCTCACCGCCACGCGCAGCGGAACCCGCCTGCGCATGGAGCAGTCCGGCTTCCGGCCGGACCAGCAGCCGTACTATCGCGGCGCCCAGGCCGGGTGGCCGAGGTTCCTTGCGGCCCTGGAGCGGGTCCTGGCGGAGATGGACTGATCAGGCGCGCGTGTCTCGTCTTCAAGGGAGGTGCCGTTGAACTGGAGCAAGTGGATTCGGCAGATCCATCGCTGGCTGTCGATCATCTTCACGCTGACCGTCATCGCCAATTTCGTCACGATGGCCGTGGGGGAGCCTCCCTCCTGGGTCGTCTACGCGCCGCTGCCGCCGCTTTTCCTGTTGCTGTTCACCGGCCTCTACATGTTTGTGTTGCCCTACGCCGCCGCATGGCGCAGCGGACAGCGCGTTGGCGGATGATGGAGAGCGCAATGGCCGGCAGAAGGCCCGAGATGCCGGCGAAAGCCGGAACGAACGCAGAAGCCCTGTTGCTGTTCCACGGCGGACTCCGCCGCCATCCCAAGGTCGAGGCCTGGTTCGCGGACGTCCTCGACCCGCTGCGGGCGATGACGGAGCCATGGTTTGAGCGCATGCGGGGCTGCGGCGCCGATGTCCGCGAGCTCCTGAACGATGGCTGTCCCGTCGCGTGCGTGAAGGATGCGCCGTTCGCATACGTCAACGCCTTCAAGGCGCATGCGAGCGTCGGCTTCTTCTACGGCGCGATGCTTGCGGATCCGGCCGGTCTCCTCGAGGGCACCGGCAAGCGCATGCGCCACGTGAAGCTGCGCCCCGGCAAGGAGCTTGACGACAACGCCTTGAGCGGCCTGATCGAAGCGGCTTACGGCGACATCCGGGAGCGCCTGAGCCCTGCCTAGATTTGGGCGGCTTGCTGAACAGTGATGACAAAAGCGATGGCACCCATGAAGACCACGAAGAGCACCCCGAAGGAAGCATCGGAGGGCGACGCGCCGTCTCAGCTGATCGATGCGCGCATCGCGGCGCTCGGCGATTGGCGCGGCGAGACGCTCGCGCGGGCGCGCGCTCTCATCAAGAAGGCCGATCCCGAAATGGTCGAAGACGGTGAAATGGCGAAAGCCGTCGAACCCGCTGGGAGTGCCGGTGTGGGAGCACGCCGGCATCGTCTGCACCGGCGAGACCTACAAGGACAAGGTGAAGCTGACCTTCGCGAAGGGTGCATCGCTCGAAGACCCTTCCGGCCTGTTCAATTCCAGCCTCGAAGGCAACACCAGGCGCGCCATCGATTTCCGCGAGGGCGACAGGATCGACGAGACGGCGCTGAAGGCGCTCATTCGCGCCGCCGTGGCGCTCAACGTCTCGCCGTAGGCCGCGGCTGGTCCGCTAAGAAGCCGTGTTCCCCGAGAGGACGATGCCGGGCGCGGCCGTCCCGTCCTTCAGCTCGTCGGTCGCAACGTCGTGCCAGCGCGTCCCGAGGATGGCGCCCTGCTTCCGCTGTCGGAGATCAGGTTCCCCGAGATCAAGGCCGGGCCGCCGCCTTCCACCACCGAGACGGCGATCCCGATCCGCGTGCGGCGGATGACGTTGCCCGTGGCGGACACGTCGCGCAGATAAGGCCCCCAGCCGAGCTGCAGCCCCCACACGGCATCTTCCACGACATTCCCCGTGATTGCCACGTCGGCCTCCGCGGCGATGCCTGCGCCGGCCTGCGGACGACCCTTCGAATCAAGCTGCGGGCCGCCGGTGATGCGGCGCACCACGTTGCCGGAGCAGGTGCCGAGCCGGCCGCCCTGTTCCATGAAATTGGCGAACGAGATGCCGTCGCTCGCTCCGTCGATCAAATTGTCGGCGACCACCGCGCCCTCGAAGGCGAACTCGACATAGAGCCCCGTCTCGCCGGAGCGCGTCGCGATGTTGCCGGTCACCGAAATATCGTCGGACGAATAGCAGCGGATGGCGGAGAAGGCGCATTGGTCGACGCGGTTGTCGGCGATCACCACGCCGTTCGCCTTGTCGAGATTGATGCCGTTGCCGTTCTGCCCGCTGCCGCCGGAATTGGCGCGGATGCGGCTGATGCGGTTGCCGGAGACGATGGAATTGTCGTCGCCTTCCGCGTCGCGCTCCACCAGGATGCCGGTGTCGCCGCAATCCGACACGCGGTTCTGCATCACCTCCATGCCGCGCGACTGGTCGACGTCGATGCCGATCGTGCCGATGTTGGAGAAATCGGAGCGCGAGACGCGCCCCGCCGCCTCGCGCAGCCACATGCCGGCGCCGCCGCTGGCCGTGACGCGGCAATCGGCGATCGACACGTCCGCGACGTCTTCCGCGTTGAGCAGCGCCCGCGCGGCCGGATCGAGAGGCAGGGACGCCCCGTCGAGCGTCACGCCCTCAAGCCGCAGCGCGCGCGCATGCTGCGCCGCCAGCATGAAGCGCCCACCGCGAAACACGAGCTGTGTCCGGTCCGGCACGCCGATCAGGTGCGTGGTGGCCGGCAGCGTCACATCGGCAATCTCGTAGCGGCCCGGCGGCAGGAAGAGCGGACGCTTGTCGGCTTCCGCCTTCTGCAGCGCCTGCATGAAGGCGCGGCTCTGGTCCGCCGGCAGGTTCGGAATAAGACCGGGATCGGCATAGAACGGCGCCGCGGACAGCGCCTGCGCCAAGGCCCGCAAAGGCGAAAGCGCCCCGCAGCCGAAGGCCACCAGCGGCACGGCGCCGAGAACGACGCGTCGCGTGAGCCCGGTGCTGGTCGCGGCCTGCCGGTCATCCATGCGCCAGACTTGCCGCAAACCTCTTAGCAAGCCGTTGACGGCGTCTGGCACGGCGAGAGGGTGGCGCG
>CAWDED010000009.1:0-561382 GCA_963801225.1 uncultured Alphaproteobacteria bacterium | reverse complement strand
CAGCTTCTTGCCGGCGATCTTGCGGCCCTTCATGGAGGTGAGCGGCGTCTCGATCTCCACCTCCTCCAGCGGCAGGTCGCGCGTCGCCTCGTAGCAGAGAAGCCCGGCGATCTCGCGCAAAAGCTGGCGGAAGCCGCGGGTGGAGGTGTCCTTGTCGCGCATGATGGTCAGCTTGTGCTCGACCAGCGGGTGGTCGATGACCGTGACGCCTTCGTATTTCCTGTCGGACATGGGCCGCCTCTCTGTCTTCGGTTTTCATACAGGGCGGGACGGGGAAGGCAATGCCGTAGGGTCGGCACGGAGTTCACCCCTCTCCCACCAAAGTCGGGTGTTCCCGACTTTGGCACTTTAGGAGAGCAACCCGGAAACATCCGGGTTGAGGGGAGAGGGTGTCGCCCCCCGGTCCGGCCGAAGGCCGGCCCGAGGACAGGCTTCGGCGACGGGAGGGGTTCTGGCCTCGCGGTATGAGTTCCAGCCTCGACGCCGTATCCCCTCTCCCGACCCTTCGCTGACGCGAAGGGCCACCCTCTCCCGCAAGGGGAGAGGGCGAGATTCGCGCGCCCCTCACATCATGGGGGTGCCGACGAGGAGGGGCGGCAAGGCGAGGTGGCTGGCGAGGGTCTGGGCCACGTCGGCGTAGCTGCGCAGGCGCCCGCCGTCGCGGCCGTCGATCTTGGGGCCGAACAGCGAGCACGGGGATGTTCTCGCGCGTGTGGTCGGTGCCCTTGAAGGTCGGGTCGTTGCCGTGGTCGGCGGTGAGGACGACGAGATCGCCGGGCTTCAGCAGCGCGATCAGTTCCGGCAGGCGGCGGTCGAACTGCTTCCAGGCAGGCGGCATAGCCGGCGACGTCGCGGCGGTGGCCGTAGAGCTGGTCGAAGTCGATGAAGTTGGTGAAGACGAGGTCGCCGTCCTTGGCCTTGCCCATCGCTTCCAGCGTGGCGGCGAACTGCGTCTCGTTGTCGGGCGCCTTCAGGACCTGGGTGACGCCGCGGCCGGTGAAGATGTCGGAGATCTTGCCGACGCCCCAGACGTCGCGCTTCATCTGGACGCGAGGTCGAGCAGCGTCTCGCCCGGCGGCGGCACGGCGAAGTCCTTGCGGTTGCCGGTGCGCTTGAACTCGCCGGCGCGCTCGCCGACGAAGGGCCGCGCGATGACGCGGCCGATCTTCAGCGGGTCGCAGAGCTTGCGGGCGATCCCGCAGACCTCGTAGAGCCGCTCCAGCCCGAAATGCTCCTCGTGCGCGCAGATCTGGAAGACGGAATCCTGCGAGGTGTAGCAGATCGGCTTGCCGGTCCGGATGTGCTCCTCGCCGAGCTCGTCGATGATGTCGGTGCCCGAGGCGTGCTTGTTGCCGAGGATGCCGGGCAGCTTCGCCTCGGCGATCAGCGCGTCGGTCAGCTCCTTGGGGAAGGCGGGGATGGTCTCGGGGAAATAGCCCCACTCGAACGGCACCGGCAAGCCGGCGAGCTCCCAGTGGCCGGACTGCGTGTCCTTGCCCTTGGAAACTTCGCTGGCATAGGCCCAGATCGCCTCCGGCTTCTCGATCCGCTCGATGCCGGCGGGATGCGTGCCGGTCGAAGCTTCCGCCGCGCGGCAGAGGCCGAGGCGGTTCATCACCGGGATCGCCAGCGGGCCGGAGCGCAGGCCCGCCCGGTCGGCGGCGCCGGACGCACAGGCGGCGGCGATGTGGCCGAGCGTGTCGGCGCCCTCGTCGCCGAACGCGGCGGCATCCTTCGCCCCGCCGATGCCGACGGAATCCATCACGAGAAGAATTGCACGTGCCATATCAAAAAGCTTCTTTGCCGATCCGTTCATAAATGAGGCGGCGCGGCGGGGGCGCATCGCCGAGCGTGTAGGCGGCGCGGATCGTCGCCATGGCGGCCTTGGCCGATTCCGCGTCGCGGGCATGCACGGCGCAGAGCGGGCGTCCCTCCCCACCTCGTCGCCGATGCCGGCAAGCTGGGTCAGCCCGACGGCATAATCGATCGAGTCGTCGGCGCGCCGGCGCCCGCCGCCGAGCGCTACCACGGCGACGCCGAGGGCGCGCGTGTCGATGGCGACGATCGTGCCGGCCTCCGCCGGGTGCACCGCCTCGACGAATCGGTATGCGGAAGATGCCTGGTGGGATGCTCGACGAAATCGGACGGACCGCCGAGCGCCGTCACCATGCGCTGAAAGACGCTCCGCGGCGCGGCCGCTGACCAGCGCCTCGCGCGCCATCGTCTCGCCGTCGCCGCGGCCGTCCGCGATGCCGCCCAGCGTCAGCATCTCCGCGGCGAGCGCGATCACCACCGCCTCGAGCCGCGGGTCGCGGTGGGCGCCGGTGAGGAAGGCGACGGCGTTCATCACCTCCACCGCGTTGCCGGCGGCAGACGCGAGCGGCTCGTTCATGTCGGTGATGAGCGCGCTGGTCTTCAGCCCGGCGCCGTTGGCGACGGCCACCAGGCTTTCGGCCAGCTCCTTCGCCGCGTCGTATTCGGGCATGAAGGCGCCGGAGCCGGTCTTCACGTCGAGCACCAGGCCCTGAAGCCCGGCGGCGAGCTTCTTCGACAGGATCGAGGCGGTGATCAGCGCGACGGATTCCACCGTCGCGGTCACGTCGCGGATGGCGTAGAGGCGCCGGTCGGCCGGCGCGAGGTCGCCGGTCTGGCCGATGATGGCGCAGCCGGCCTCGGCGATCGCCTTGCGGAACAGCGCCTCGTCGGGCTGGCTGCTGATAGCCGGGAATGGAATCGAGCTTGTCGAGCGTGCCGCCGGTATGGCCGAGCCCGCGCCCGGAGATCATCGGCACGACGCCGCCGCAGGCCGCCACGATCGGCGCCAGCATCAGCGAGACGTTGTCGCCGACGCCGCCGGTGGAATGCTTGTCGAGCACCGGGCCCTTGGCCTCGGGCCAGGAGAGCACGTCGCCGGAATCGCGCATGGTGAGCGTCAGGCCGACGCGCTCGTCCATCGACATGCCGCGGAAGAAGACGGCCATGGCGAAGGCCGCCACCTGCCCTTCGGTGACGCTGCCGTCGGTGAGGCCCTCGATGAGGAAGGCGATCTCCTGCGCGCGACAGCGCGCCGCCGTCGCGCTTCTTGCGGATGATCTCCTGCGGGAGGAAGGACATTCAGGACCTCATAGCAGCAACGGGCGCCGTGCCACCCGCTCCCTTCTGCAATCGCGACGGCTCGGTCAAGAGACGTGTCCTCCGGCTCCTCGTGTCGAAGGCCACATATCGCCTTGCCGGGACGGACAGGCGCGCAGGATGCTACGACAACGCAAGCCGAATATCACCTGCGGTTGACACCACTCTCCCGTCGGACCACGGTTCATCCTCGTCGCAACACATTCTGCGGAGCTGCGCAATGGCGAGTCACGACACCACACAAGGGGTTGCCGGCGACGGCGGCGCTCCGGCCGCGAGCGGCGCAACCGAGGTCGTGGAGACGGCGTTCGATGCGATCGCCGCGAAGGCGTTTGCCACCGCCATGCAGAACGCGGTTCAGGCGCAGCAGAACGCCGAGATTGTCCGCACCGCCGCGGTAACCCAGGTTTGCCAACTCCTGCTGTCGCTCCCTCTGGGCGATGCGAAGGCGACCCAGAAGAACGCAGCGTCCGCACAGAGCGAAGCTGCGAGGTCCTACGGAGATGGCGCCAAAAATGCCGCCGCGCCAAGCGAGGCGGCGCTCGCTTCGGTGGATCCGCAGGTCCTCGATGCGGTGAACGCGATCCGCGAAGCCGCGGCGTCCAACATCTCGCCCGCCGGCAACAACGCCCAGCAGATGGTCGCACTGTCGGCAGCGCTTGCCGTGCAGGACGCCACCGATGCCTGGCGTGCCATGTCCATCGTCTCGGAGGTGATCGCGAGCGTGGCCGTCGCCAAGTTCCTGGCGAGCGGCGACGAAAAACCCCTTCTCGGCGTCACCGCCGCAGGCGACCTCATGAAGGCGGCGACGGAAGAATTCTCAGGCCTCAGCGCTGCGGCAGGGGCAGCTCTCAGACAATTTTCCTAGGCTCCAGTCAATCCGGGCTCCGAGCAGTCTTATCCGAAAACGGTTGCCCTTTTCGGGTCATACTCTAGGCAATCCCGGGCGCTAATCCGGCCAGTCGCGCAGCATGCGCGTAGAATCCGCATCAGCTTCTCGCCGCCGAGCGGCGCCATGTCCTTCGTCTCCTGATGCGACAGCTCGCCTCCGGTCATGCCCGCGGCATAGTTGGTGACGACGGAAAAGGCGAGGACGCGGAGGCCGAGGAAGCGCGCCAGGATGACCTCCGGCACGGTCGACATGCCGACGGCGTCGGCGCCGAGGACGCGCGCGGCGCGGATCTCCGCCGGCGTCTCGAAGCTCGGGCCGGAGAACCACATGTAGACGCCTTCGTGGAGGGCGACCCCCTCCTCGACCGCGGCGGCGAGCGCCGCCTGCCGGAGCGTTGCGTCATAGGCCTGGGTCAGGCCGACGAAGCGCGCGTCGCTCGGCTCGCCGATCAGCGGATTGCCGGTGTTGAGGTTGATGTGGTCGGTGATCAGCATCACCGAGCCCGGCGGGATGTCTTCGCGAAGGCCGCCGGCGGCATTGGTGAGCACCAGGCTCTCGATGCCGAGTACCTTCAGCGTCTCCAGCGCGGGGCGCATGGCGTCGGCGCGGCCGTCCTCGTAAAAATGCCCGCGGCCGGCCATCACGGCGACCTCGCGGCCGCCGACGCGGCCGAGCACCAGCGAGCCGGCATGGCCGGAGACGGATGGGCGCGGGAAGCCCGGCAGGTCCTTGTAGGGAATCTCCACCGCCCCCTCGATGGCGGCGATGAAGCCGCCGAGGCCGGAGCCGAGCACGATGCCGATGCGCGGCGAGACATCCGCGCGCGCGCGGACGAGCGCGGCGCTGGCTTCCGCCCGGTCGCTCAGCTTCGGAGCTCCGCTCAGACGACCCCTCCCCTGGCCCCTTCCCACGAGAGCGGGGCGCTCGTATCCAATATCCCCACCCTCATGGTGAGGTGCTCGCGCCGAAGGTGCGAGCCTCGAACCACCATCGACAGGGCACGGCCCCGCCACGCGGGCCAAAACAGCCGCCGTGCCATCGCCCTCGTCCTTCGAGGCTCGCTTCCGCCTTCGCCCTTCGGGCTTCGGCGGACAAGTCGCTCGCGCCTCAGGATGAGGGCTTTCTCTATGTGCGATAGCTCTTCCCACAAGGGGGAGGCGAACGATGCTTCTGGTGTCATCACCCCTTTGCCTCAAACGAAAAGCTCTTCGGCAGAAGGTCGCCGAGCGTGACGGTCTCCACGACGCCGCTCGCGTCGCAGAGGTGGACGAGCGTGTCGGCCGAGCCGAACTCCCGCAGCCGCTGGCGGCAGCCGCCGCAGGGCGTGATCCGCGGCATCTTCTCCGCGATAACGGCAACCGCGGCGATGTTGGTCTCGCCCGCCATCACCATGTGGGCGATGGCGCTGGTCTCGGCGCACCAGCCTTCCGGATAGGAGGCGTTCTCGATGTTGGCGCCGGAATAGACCTTGCCGCTGCCGGTGAGGATCGCCGCGCCGACGGGAAATTTCGAATAGGGCGCGTGCGCGTGGCGCATGGCGGCGCGCGCGGCTTCGAAGAGAGCCGCGGCGCTCATTGCGGCACCGCGGGGACGGTGCGCGGCGACGAGGCGATCCGGCTGCGGGGTGGCGAGGACGAGCGCCCAGTAATTGCGGTGGTCGGAGCCGGCGGGCGTTGCCACGGCGGCGATGCCGATCTCCGTCGCGTAGGGGCTGAGGAGGTTCTTCCTGTGCCCGGGCGAATTCTTCCAGCCTTGCATGGCCTCCTCGATGGTGGAGAAGCTGGCGGCGAGGTTCTCCGCCGCGTAGCCCCAATCATAGCCGGCGGCCGAAACGCGCCGCGGCAGCGATCCGCCGATCCCGTGCTTGATCGTATCATGCTC
The DNA here is from genome assembly GCA_963801225.1 of uncultured Alphaproteobacteria bacterium. GTDB lineage: Bacteria > Pseudomonadota > Alphaproteobacteria > Rhizobiales > Afifellaceae > DASWJZ01. Next base: position 555,477 of record CAWDED010000009.1, on the reverse strand, counting down.
GCCCATGACGCGGGCATAGTCGGCGGCAACCCGCATCAGGCGCGAGTCGACGCGTGACGGAGGCGAGCCCGTTCTCGGCGCGGAAGGCGGAGATCATCCGCGCCACCTGGGCGGCATCGATCCGGATCGGCGTGATGGGCTGCGGGCCGACGGTCCTGCAGGCCGCAAGCGCGAAGAGGCCCATCACGAGCGCGGCGAAGAACGCGACCGACGGCCTCCGGCGCGGCGGAGCGGACTGGGCCCGCCGGGCAAATGCAACGGCGCGGGCGAGCGGCAGGAGGTCGGGGATGGCGGGCGTCATGGAGCGATCGCGGCCTCGGAGATTCGCCGCTTTTAGCCGCTTTGGCGGCTTGCGTCAGCACCTCTGCCCAAGGCCGTTGCGAACGGCCCCAAAGGCGCAGCAAAGAGCCTTGGCGGCCCTTCGCGAAAATGCAAAGCTTGTCTCCAGACCCTTCTCCGGCCGCCCTGAATGGAGGCCGAAGCGGAGGGATTCCTGCAGTTTGCCATGGAGGGAGACCGTGAAATCCATATCGATCGCCGCCAGCCTTGCCGCTCTCGCAACCGCCACGATGCTTGGCGCCATGACCAGCCAAGCGGCGGCGTTTTCCGCCTGCCAGGTCACGGATACGGGCGGCGTTGACGACAAGGGCTTCAACCAGACCGCCTGGAAGGGCGTGCAGGACGCCGAAAAGGAACTCGGCGTCGAGGGCAAGCTGCTGGAGTCCAACGCCGAGACCGACTACGCGCCGAACATCAATTCCTTCATCGGCGAGAACTGTGACATCATCATCACCGTCGGTTTCCTGCTCGGCGACGCCACCAAGGCGGCGGCGGAGGCCAATCCCGACCAGAAGTTCTCCATCGTCGACTTCGCCTACGATCCGGTGGTGCCGAACATCCTCGGCGAGGTCTTCGCGACCGACGAGGCGGCCTTCCTTGCCGGCTATCTGGCTGCCGGAGTCTCGCAGTCGGGCATCGTGGGCACGTTCGGCGGCATCAACATCCCGCCAGTGTCGATCTTCATGGACGGCTTCGTGCGCGGCGTGAGCTACTACAACGACCAGAAGGGCACCGACGTGCAGGTGCTCGGCTGGGACCCCGACTCGAAGGAAGGGCTTTTCACCAACAACTTCGAGTCGCTCGATGACGGCCGCGCCTTTGCGCAGAACCTCTACGACGAGGGCGCCGACATCGTCATGCCCGTCGCGGGCCCGGTCGGCCTCGGCTCGGCGGCGCTCGCCCAGGAGCTCGGCACCGACAAGCTGAAGATCATCGGCGTCGACGTCGACCAGTACGCCACCGACCCCGAGCATCAGGGCGTCTACCTGACCTCGGTGGAGAAGAAGATGGACGCCACCGTGGTGGCGGCGATCAAGGCCGCCATGGGCGATTCCTTCGAGGGTGGCGTGACCGTGGGCACGCTGGAGAACGGCGGCGTCGGCCTGGCTCCCTATCATGACCTCGATTCGGCCGTTCCCGACGACCTCAAGGCCGAGATCGACACGCTCCGTCAGGGCATCGTCGACGGCTCGATCTCCGTGAAGGGCGGCTGAGGCCCGACCGGATCTGAAAACAGCCCCCGCCGCGCCTTTGTCGGCACGGCGGGGCGACATGGGGCGGGACCTTCGGCTTTGGACATCGAGCTGCGCGGCATCACCAAGCGCTTTGGCGAAGTCGTTGCCAATTCCGACGTCAATCTGACCATCCGGGCCGGAGAGATCCTCGGCCTGCTCGGCGAGAACGGCGCCGGCAAGACCACCTTGATGAACATCCTGAGCGGGCTCTACCGCGCCGACGAGGGCGAGATCCTCATCGACGGGAAGCCCGTCTATTTCGACGGCGCGGGCGATGCCATCCGCGCCGGCATCGGCATGGTGCACCAGCACTTCATGCTGGTGCCGGTGTTCACCGTGGCGGAGAACGTGGTGCTCGGCGTGGAGCCGACCGGCAGGCTCGACCACCTCGACATGCCGAAGGCGCGCGAGCAGGTGCGCAAGATCAGCGCCGAATACGGGCTGGAGGTCGATCCCGACGCGGTGATCGAGGAGATTCCGGTCGGCACGCAGCAGCGGGTGGAGATCATCAAGGTGCTGTTCCGCTCCGCCGACGTGCTGATCTTCGACGAGCCGACGGCGGTGCTGACCCCGCACGAGGTGACGGAGTTCTTCGGCATCGTCCGCTCGCTGCGCGACGCCGGCAAGGCACTCGTCTTCATCACGCACAAGCTGCACGAGGTGCGCGAGGTGGCGGACCGCATGAGCGTGCTGCGCGCCGGCAAGATCGTCGGCGAAGGCGACCCGAAGACGGCAACCGATTCGGAGATGGCGGAGATGATGGTCGGCCGCGAAGTGCGCTTCGAGGTCGAGAAGAAAGTGATGCCCGCCGGCGAGACGCTGCTCGACGTGAAGGACCTCTACGTCCTCGACGAGCGCGAGGAGACGGCGGTCTATGACGTCGACCTGCACGTGAGGGCCGGCGAGATCGTCGGCGTCGCGGGCGTGCAGGGCAACGGCCAGACGGAGCTCGTTGAGGCGCTGACCGGATTGCGGCCGCCGGTCAGCGGAAGCGTGAGCTTTCTCGGTGAGGACGTCACCGAGGCCTCGGCGCGCATGCGGCACAAGCTCGGCATGGCGCATATCCCCGAGGACCGGCAGCGCGACGGCATCATCGGCGACTTCACCATCGCCGAAAACATGGTGCTCGATTCCTACTACGACGCGCGCTTCTCGTCCGGCCTGTCGCTGCGCTGGCCCGACGTCTACCGGGAAACGGCGCGCGTGGTCGACCAATTTCGACGTGCGCACCGCCTCGATCTTCGATCTCGCGGACCACCTTTCCGGCGGCAACCAGCAGAAGCTGGTGGTGGCGCGCGAGCTGTCGCGCGACATCAAGCTGCTGATCGCCTCGCAGCCGACGCGCGGCGTCGATGTCGGCTCCATCGAGTACATCCACAGCCGCATCGTGGAAGCGCGCGACAGCGGCGTCGGCGTGCTCATCGTCTCCACCGAGCTTGACGAGATCATGGCCCTGTCGGATCGCATCCTGGTCATGTACCGCGGGCGCATCGTGGCCGAGTTCAAGGGCAAGACGAGCGTCGGCGAGATCGGGCTCGCCATGGCGGGCGCCACCACGCGAGACGCCGCATGAGCGAGGCGGCCAAGCACGAGGGGGTGCCGCAGGCGCTGCTGCACCGCGCGCTCGTGACCCGCTTCACCATCGAGGAAGTGGTGATCGTCCCGATCATCGCCGTGATCCTGGCGCTCATCCTCGGCGGCATCACCATGCTGGCGACGGGCGTCGATCCCCACACGATCGAGCGGGCGTTCACGGCGCTATTCACCGGCTCGGTCGGCTCCATCTATGCGATTTCCGAGACGCTGACGGCGGCGATCCCGCTGACGCTCGCGGGGCTCGGCATCGCGCTCGGTTTTCGCGCCGGGCTGTTCAATATCGGCGCGGAAGGGCAGCTCCTCATCGGCGGCATGGCCTCCGTCATCGTCGGCTTTTCCTTCGCCGGGCTTCCGGCCGTCATCCATCTGCCGCTGGCGCTGCTTGCCGGCATCGTCTTCGGCGCGCTCTATGCCTCGATCGCCGGGTGGCTGCGGGCCGCCACGGGAGCGCATGAGGTGATCCTGACGATCATGCTCAACCTCATCTCCTACCGGCTCGTCGACTACTTCCTGCGCAGCTCGTGGGTGCAGCGGCCGGGGCGGGCCGACCCGATCTCGAAGACGGTGCTCGACAGCGCCGAGCTGCCGAAGCTGCTGCTGTCGGTCGACCCGAACCTCCGCCTGCATGCCGGCATCTTCGTGATGCTGGCGGCGGTGGCGCTGGTCTACTGGCTGCTCTTCCGCACCACGCTCGGCTTCGAGTTCCGCTCCGCCGGCGCCAACCCGGACGCAGCGCGCTATGCCGGCATGCGCTCCGGCTTCCTCATCGTGGCGGTGATGGCGATCGCCGGCGCGCTTGCCGGCCTCGCCGGCGCCAACCAGGTGCTGGGCGTGCTCGGCCGCGCCTCGCCGAACTTCTCCGCCGGCATCGGCTTCGACGCCATCGCCGTGGCGCTGCTCGGGCGCGGGCATCCGATCGGCGTGCTGCTGGCCGGGCTGCTGTTCGGGGCGCTGGAGGCCGGCGGGCGGCAGATGCAGGTCTCCGCCGGCGTGAGCATCGACCTCATCGCCATCATCCAGTCGCTGATCATCGTTTTCATCGCCGCGCCGACGCTGGTGCGCACCGTGTTCCCGTGGGCGTTCGAGAGGGCGGGCGCGAAGAGGCCCGGCCGCGGCGGGCCAGCCGGCAGCGAAGGAAAGCGGATAGAAAATGGCCGTGACCGAAGCCGCAGGTCCGCACAAGGACATCGAGCTCAGCCGCCGGCGGCAGACGCTGGTGGTCGCCTGGCTGCTGCTCCTCCTGGCGGTGTTCGTCGCGGCGGTCTTCGGCGCGGGCTCGTGGGGCGACGGCAATGCCGTCTTCCGCCTCACCCGCCCGAACGACGCGATCCCGCTGCCGAGCCTGGTCGTGGCGCCGGGCTCCTATTCCCTCGTCGTGGCGGCGGTGCTCGCCTTCTTCGGCGTGCGGCTGTTCCTGCGCGGCGGCGCGCGCTGGTCGAGCCTGCTGCTCGGCATCGGCTTCCTGCTCCTCGTCACGGCCTTCCTCGCCTGGGCGACGGCGGGAAAGTCGTTCTTCCTCACCGGCATGCTGCAATCGACCATGGTGCGCGCCGTGCCGATCGCGCTCGGCGGGCTTGCCGGCGTGCTCTGCGAGCGCGTGGCGGTCATCAATATCGGCATCGAGGGCATGCTGCTCGCCGGGGCTTTCACCGCCTCGCTGATCGCCTCGGTGCTCTCCGGGGTGATCGGGACCGGGTCGCTGATCGCCGGCGTCGGGGGCGTCGTTGCGGCGGTGCTGGTCGGCGGCCTGTTCGGCATCATCCTGGCGGCGCTGGTGGTGACCTACCGGGTCGACCAGATCGTCGCCGGCGTCGCCATCAATCTCTTCGTGCTGGGGCTTACGTCCTACGTGAGCAGCCAGGTGCTGACGCATTATCGCGTGCTCAACAACGCGCCCGTCTTCCGCTCCATCTACATCCCCTATCTGAGCGACCTGCCGGTGGTCGGGCCGGTGCTCTTCCGGCAGAACATCTTCGTCTACGGCGCGCTGATCCTGGTGGCGATCGCCACCTATTATCTCTTCCATACGCGCAGCGGGCTGCGGGCGCGCGCCGTCGGCGAGCACCCGGAAGCCGCCGACACGCTCGGCATCAACGTCTACAAGACTGCGCTACATCAACGCGATGCTGGGCGGCATGGTGGCCGGCTTCGGCGGCGCGTGGTTCACGCTCGGCACGGTCGGCCGCTTCGACGAGAACATGACCGGCGGGCGCGGCTTCATCGGGCTGGCCGCGATGATCTTCGGGCGCTGGCATCCGGTCGGCGCGCTGATGGCGGCGCTGGTCTTCGGCTTCGCCGACTCGCTGCAGCAGAAGCTCGCCATCCTGCAGACGCCGATCCCCTCGGAGTTCCTGGCCATGGCGCCCTATATCGCCACCATCGTGCTGGTGGCCGGCCTGATCGGGCGCGCGAAGCCGCCGGCCGCCGACGGCAAGCCCTACATCAAGGAATGAGCGGCAGGCGGCGGTGACGGCGACGCCATGAACGCAGCTTCCGGACCGAAGGCGGCTCCCGCCCTCCCCTTCCCCGTGCTGATCGGCGATATCGGCGGCACCAATGCGCGCTTCGCGCTGATCCCCGCGCACGACGCGCCGCTGGAGGATTTCGAGTCCGTCCCCACCGAAGGCTTTCCCGACATCGAGAGCGCGGTGGAGGAGAGCATCTTCGCCCGCACGTCGCTCAGGCCGCGCTCGGCGCTGATCGATCTCGCCGGGCCGATCGACGGCGACGCCGTCGATCTCACCAATGCCGACTGGATCGTGCGGCCGCGCGACATGATCCGCCGCCTCGGCGTCGAGGACGTGATCCTGCTGAACGACTTCGAGGCGCTGGCGCTGGCGCTGACCTGCCTCGACGCGGCCGACCTGGCCCTGATCGGCGGCCATCCGGAGAGCGCCAGCGGCGCCAAGGTGGTGGTGGGGCCGGGAACCGGGCTCGGCGTCGGCGGGCTGGTCGAGGCCGGCGGGATGTGGGTGCCGGTGCCCGGCGAAGGCGGGCACGTGGCGATCGGCCCGGCGGAGGAGGACGAGTTCCGCCTGTGGCCCAACATCGAGCCTGAGCTCGGACGCATCTCCGCGGAATCGCTGCTCGCCGGCCGCGGGCTGGTGCGGCTCTAGCCGTGCGGTCGCCAAGACGGAGGGGAAGCCGTTGCAATGGACCACTCCCGCCGAAGTCACCGAGGCCGCGCTCGCCGGCACCGACGCGATCGCCGTGCGGACGCTGAAGCTTTATTGCCGGCTGCTCGGGCGGCTTGCCGGCGACATGGCGCTGACCTTCATGGCGCGCGGCGGCGCCTATGTCGCCGGCGGCATCGCGCCACGCATCCTTCCGCTGCTCGCCGACGGCGAGTTCCGCCGCGCCTTCGAGGCGAAGGCACCGCATCAGGAGCTGATGGCGCAGATTCCCACATGGGTCGTGATCGGCGAGAATCCGGCGCTGAAGGGGCTCGCAGCCTTCGCCCGCGCGCCGCAACGCTTCGGCGTCAACCTTTTGGGAAGGCGTTGGATGAAATAACCCTGCGGTGAGATGAATGAAGAAGACCGTCCTTTGCCTGTTAGCCCAGCCCTCGCCGCGATGAAGGCCGCTTTCGCACGGCCCGATATCGGCAAGGCCGCGGTCTTTCTCGCCTCCGACCTCTCCGACTGCATGACCGGGGCGACAATCTTCGTCGACGGCGGCATGCAGCTCCATCCGGGCTTCCGCGGCGCGGGGTGAGGACGATGAGCGGGGGAAGCAAACGCATCGAGGATTACGGCTTCATCGGCAACATGCTGTCCTGCGCGCTGGTGGCCAAGGACGGCTCGATCGACTGGCTGTGCCTGCCGCGCTTCGACTCCGACGCCTGCTTCTCGGCGCTGCTCGGCACGGAGAAGAACGGCCACTGGCGGATCGCGCCGGTCGACCAGAGCTACAAGGTCACGCGTCGCTACCGCGATGGCACCACCATCCTGGAGACGACCTTCGAGACCGAGGAAGGCGCGGTCACGCTCATCGACTTCATGCCGCTGGCGCAGGACGAGGAGCATGTCGACGTCTTTCGCGTGGTGCGCGGCGACCGCGGCCGCGTTGCGATGCGCATGGAGCTGGTGCTCCGCTTCGCCTACAGCGAGCTGATCCCGTGGGTGCAGCGCACCGATTTCGGCCTGCGCGCCGTCGCCGGGCCCGATGCCCTGGAGCTGCACACGCGCGTCGAGCTGAAGAGCGAGAACTACCGTACCATCTCGCACTTCAGCGTGGGGGAAGGCGCAACCGTTCCCTTCGCGCTTTGCTGGCATCCCTCGCATCGCGACCGCGAGGTGAAGATCGACCCGCAGGCGCGGCTCGAGGAAACCGAGAGCTGGTGGCGCGACTGGTCCAATCGCTGCCGGTTCGGCAATCATGAGCCGCATCCGTGGCGCGAGGCGGTAGTGCGCTCGCTCATCACGCTGAAGGCGCTCAGCTATCATCCGACCGGCGGCATCGTCGCGGCAGCCACGACGTCGCTGCCGGAGGAGATCGGCGGCACGCGCAATTGGGATTACCGCTATTGCTGGGTCCGCGACGCGACGCTGACGCTCCTGGCGCTGCTCAACTCCGGCTACCGCGAGGAGGCCAGCGCCTGGGGGCACTGGATGATGCGCGCGTCGGCCGGACACCCCTCGCAGCTGCAGATCATGTACGGGCTGTCGGGCGAGCGGCGGCTCAGCGAGATGGAGCTTCCGTGGCTCCCCGGCTACGAGGGCTCCAAGCCGGTGCGCATCGGCAACGCGGCCTACGACCAGCTGCAGATCGACGTCTACGGCGAAATGATGGATGCGCTGCATGTCGCCCGCAAGTTCCAGCTCGAGTCCGTCGCGCGACGCCTGGAACTTTCAGTGCGCGCTGCTGGAGAACCTCAAGAGAAAATGGCCACGGCCCGACCGGGGTCTATGGGAGATCCGCAGCAAGGCGAAGCACTTCACCCATTCCAAGCTGATGGCGTGGGTCGCCTACGACCGCGCGGTGAAGGGCATCGAAGATTTCGGCCTCTCCGGCCCCTTGAAGGAATGGAAGGCAGAGCGGGAGAAGATCCGCAAGGAGATCCTCGAGAACGGCTGGAGCGAGAAGCGCAACAGCTTCGTCCAGTCCTATCGCGGGCACGCGCTCGACTCGGCCCTCCTGATGATCCCCATCGTCGGCTTCCTGCCGCCGGACGATCCGCGCGTGGCCTCCACCGTCGACGCCATCAAGAGCGATCTCATGGAGGACGGCTTTCTGCTGCGCTACCGCCAGGAGGACCTGGAGGACGGCGTTGAGGGCGAGGAGGCCGCTTTCATCGTCTGCACCTTCTGGCTGGCCGACGCGCTCAGCATCATCGGGCGCCGCGAAGAGGCGGAGGAGATATTCGAGCGGCTGCTGTTGCTGCGCAACGATCTCGGGCTGCTGGCGGAGGAGTACGACCCGCGCGCCAAACGGCAGCTGGGCAATTTCCCGCAGGCCTTCTCGCATGTCGGCCTGGTCAACACGGCGAACAACCTGATCTCGAACGCCGGCCCGGCGAAGCAGCGGTCCGAGGAGGCGAAACCCAAGGTGAGCGGCTGAACATCAGCCGATCATTCCAGCTCCGGTTCGCGCCGTGCGTGGCACGGTTTCGCTGATGCGCCTTCCGTTCAGCCCAGCGCCACGATGCGGCCGCCGGCGGCTTCGGCGTCGGCGGGATCGTGGGTGACGAGCAGCACCGGCAGGCCGTATTTGCGCGCCTCGGCGAAGACCACCTCGCGGACCTGCTCGCGGAGCTGCACGTCGAGGCGCGAGAAGGGCTCGTCGAGGATCAGCGCCTCGGGGCGCGCCAGCAGCGTGCGCATGAGCGCCACGCGCGCCGCCTGGCCGCCCGAAAGCGTTGCCGGGATCGCGGTCGGCGAAGCCGCCAAGGCCGACCTCGGCCAGCGCCTCCTCCGCCGCGCGCCGGCGCGCCGCGCGTCCCTTCACGTCGGGGCTCAGGCCGATCAGCAGATTGCCGGCGACGGAGAGATGCGGCAGCAGCAGCGCGTCCTGGAAGAGCAGGCCGATGCCGCGCCGTTCCGGCGGCAGGGCGGTCACGTCGCGGCCGTTCAGGAGGATGCGGCCGGTGGCGCGGAAGTCGCGGCCGAGAAAGCCGCCGACGAAGGCGAGCAGCGTCGACTTGCCCACGCCCGACGGCCCCATGACGGTCAGCACCTCGCCGGGTGCCACCGCGGCGTCGAGCTTCAGGAGCTGGTCGCCGTTCAGCCAGATCGCGACGTCGCGGAGGACGAGCCCGCCTGCCTCACCCGTCTCGCTCATGCCGAGGCCCGCATGAGGCGGCGGTTGCGGAAGAGGATCGCCGCAAGCAGCGCCGCAACGGCAAAGCCGAGGAACGGCAGCAGCGCCTGCAGGAGCGCGGTTGCGCCGATGAGGCGCGGGTCGCCGCCGGAAGCGAGCGCCACCGCCTCGGTGGTGACGGTCGGCCAGCGCCCGGAGCCGATCAGGAGCGTCGGCAGGTAGAGCGCGATGGAGACGGCGAAGCCGAGCGCTGCAGCAGTGAGCACCGGCCGCGCCAGCATGGGGAGCCGCACACGCCAGAAGATGGCGGCCGGGCCACGCCCAAGCGCGCGGACGGCATGGCCGTAGCGCGGGTCCCACGCCCACCAAGGGTCGCTCAGCGACAGGAGCACATAGGGGAAGACGAAGACGAGGTGCACGACCATGACGGCGAGGAACGTGCCATCAAAGCCAAGATACGAGAACAGAATCTGCAGGCCGAAGAGGAAGGCGATCTGCGGCGTGATGAGCGGCACATAGATTGCCGCGAGCGCCCGCGCCGACCCGTTGCCGCCGGCGCGCGCCTGGAACTCCAGCGAGCCGAGCGCCAGCACCACCGCCACCAGGCTGGAGGCGGCGGCCAGCGCCAGCGTGTCGCGAAACGCCATGCCGAGGCTCCCCGGCAGGCGCATCCAGGTGGTGAGCGACAGCATGGGGGGAAGCGCTTCGGGGTAGCGCCAGGGCCCGGCGAGCGACCAGAGCGCCAGCAGTGCCAGTCCGGCGAGCACCACGCCGGCGGCGAGCGCCATGAGGAGAGCGGCGAGCCGCCGCGCCAGCGCATCGGAGGCGGCGCGCCAGCCGGAGCGCGCCAGGCCGCGGCAGAGCGCCGCCGAGACGCGCTCGCCGACGAGCCAGAGCAGCAGCGCCACGGCTGTCACGCCAAGCTGCAGCACGGCGCCGGCGGCCGCGGTGAAGTGCATGTCGAGATCGGAATCATGCTGCCAGGCGAGCAGCCGCACGGCGAGCGGCGCGGGCGTGGTCGGCCCGAGGATGAGCGCGACATCCACGACCGAGGTGGAGAAGGCGAGCACGGCAAGCACTGGCGAGGCGGATCTGCCGGTAGAGCGACGGCAGCACGCCGTGCACGAAGCCGACGATGCGGCCGTAGCCGAGCGTCGCCATCATGCGCTGCATCTCCGCCGCTCGCGCCTGCGGCAGGGCAGCAAGGGTCATCAGCAGCAGGAAGGGGATTTCCTTCACGATGAGGCCGACGGTCATGGCGATGCCGAGCCGATCGTGCACGATGAGGAGATCGGGGGGATTGCCGAGGAGGCCGGTCGCCTGCGCCGCGAGGCGGAAGAGGAAGCCCGAGGGGGCGATGAGGAAGGCAAGGCCGAAGGCGGCGGCCGCATGCGGCACGCTGAGAAGCGGCGAGATGAGCCGCTCCAGGGCCGCGAAGAGACGCGTGCCGCGCCAGGCGGCCACGAAGAGCATGACGACGGCGAAGGCGACCGCCGTGGTGGCGAGGCCGCTCCCGAGGCTCAGAAGCACCGAGCGGCCGAGCCCCGGCATGGCCAGAAGATCGCGGAACGGCGCGAGCGAGAACGTGCTGCGGCCGAGGACGGGAAGATAATCGAAGGCCGGCAGGAGGATGCCGGCCAGGCCGGCAACGACCGGGGCAATGAGGACAAGGACGGCGGCGAGCGGAAAGAGCCGCAGCACATTGCTGCCGGAACGCGATCGGGCCGAACCAGGTGGCACGTCTAACCTCCCGCTTGAGGCAGGGTAGTGGCAGATGGACATTCGTTCATTCTAGAGCGCTGACGCCCGTCCGCCTCATCCTGAGGTGCGAGAGCGCGACGCGCCGAAGCCTCGAAGGGCGGATCGGCCCGTGAGAGGGATGCAGACGCAGGCTCCGCGGGCGTCGTGCTTCGAGGCTCGCCTTGCCGGAAGGGCGCGCGTCGCGCCTCAGCATGAGGGCGAGGTTGATCGTCCCCGTCAAGCCTCTACTGCACCACGCCGTAGCGGCGCGCCCATTCGTGCTCGATGGCGTCCATCCAGGCGGGATGCGGCTCGGGCAGGGCCGGGCCGAGGTCCTCCGGCGGCAGCGTCGCGATGCCGAGGTCGAGCGCGGCGAAGCGCGCGCGGTCCTCCGGCGGCAGGCGGTCGACGGCCAGCACGGTCGGATCGCCCCACACGTCGGGGTCCTGCTTGCGGGCCTGCGCCTCCGGCGACATGAGGAAGTTGGCGAGCACCATGGCGCCGGCCGGCGCGTTGGCGTTGAAGGGGATCGCCACGAAATGCGTGTTGCCGAGCGTGCCGCCGTCGAAGACGAAGCTCCGCACCGTGTCGGGCAGCTCGCCATTGGCGATGGCGCTCGACGCGGCCGCCGGGTTGAAGGCGAACGAGATGTCCACCTCGCCGTCGGCGAGCAGCCTGCGGAGCGCCGCCGTGTTGGGCGGATAGGCCCGGCCCTCGCGCCACAGGTCCGGCCGGGTGGCATCGAGCCAGGCGAAGAGCGGCGCCGTCACTTCATCGAAATTCGCGTCGGTCGGCGGCTGCTGCAGCGCCGCCGGGTCGGGCGTCAGGTCGGAGAGGAGCTGCTTGAGGAAGGTGGTGCCGAGAAAATCCGGCGGCTGCGGATAGGTGAAGCGGCCGGGATGCGCCTTCATCCACGCGGCGAGCGCCGCGGCGGAGCGCGGCGGGTCGGACAGGCGCGCGCTGTCGTAGAAGAAGACGAGCTTCGCCATCCCCCAAGGCGCTTCCAGGCCGTCGACCGGGACGGTGAAGTCGATCGCCACCGTCGGCTTGTTCTCCACGTCGACGAAGCGGTAGTTGGGCAGGAGGGTCGACCAGGGCTGCGGCTGCAGCAGGCCCTCGCGCTTCATGGCGGCAAAATTCTCGCCGTTGATCCAGACGAGATCGACGGCGCCGCCCTCGCTCCGCCCGGCGGCCTTCTCGGTCAGCACGCGGGACACGACCTCGGCGGTGTCGCCCACCTTCACCTGGATGACGCGCACGCCGTAGCGCTCCTCGACCATGCGTCCCGCCCAGGCGATGTAATCGTTGATGCGCGGCTCGCCGCCCCAGGCGTAGAAGTAGACGGTCTCGCCCTTGGCTTCGGCGAGCACCTTGTCCCAGTCGCGCGGATCAGGCGCGCCGGCGCTGGCGACGGACGAGCCGAAGAAGGACGGTGGCGATGAAGGCGATCACGAGGCGCATGGGAGAAGCTCCTTGCCCGCCGGAGTGGCGCAGCCACCGCCGCAGGGGCAAGCAACACTTTAGTGATTCAAAGTGAGGCGTCGCGCGCGATGGCGCGAGCGGGGCTTCCCGTTCCGCCAGCGGCGCCGCAGCGCGCCCTCAGCCACCTGTGTTCATGGGTCCCGGATCGGCGCTTCGCGCCGTCCGGGATGACAACAGGGAGGGTCGGGGTTGCGGCGCTGCGCGGCCGCGACCTCAATCGATCGTGACGGTGCCGAGATTCTTCACCGCGCGGCGCGCCATGACCGCGACCAGGTGGGCGCGGTATTCGGACGAGCCGTGGATGTCGCCCATCATGCCGGAAGCGTCGACGCTGAGGCCCTGCAGGGCGCCGGCGCGAGAAGTTGCCGGAGAGCGCCTGTTCGGCCGCGGCCCAGCGGAACACGCCGTCATTGCCGGCACCCGTCACCGCCACGCGGACCGAGCCGTCCTTGTGCTTGGCGACGAACACGCCGGCCATCGGATAGAGCGAGGCCGGGTTGCGGAACTTGGCGTAGCCCGACGTCTCCGGCACCTTGAAGGCGACCTTGGTGACGATCTCGCCTTCCTCCAGCGCGGTGGTGAAGAGGCCGGTGAAATAATCGTCGGCCGCGATCTGGCGCTTGTTGGTGTGGACGGTGGCGGCAAGCGCCAGCACGGCGGAGGGATAGTCGGCGGCCGGATCGTTGTTGGCGACCGATCCGCCGATCGTGCCGACGTGGCGCACCGCCGGATCGCCGATCGAGCCGGCGAGCGCCGCCAGCGTCGGGATCGCGCCCTTCACGTCGGCGGAGCCCGCCACCTCGAAGTGCGTCGTGGCGGCGCCGATCGATCACCGTGTCGCCCGACGACGCGTGATGCCCTTCAGCTCCGGAATGCGGCGCAGGTCGATGAGGTTGGCCGGAGCCGCGAGCCGCGCCTTCATGGTGGGCAGCAGAGTGTGCCCGCCGGAGAGGTAGGCGGCGTCGCCGGAACTGGAGAACAGGCTTGCCGCCTCGGACAGGCTGGCTCGGCCGGTGGTAGGTGGTCTGATACATCGCTTCGTCTCCCGAAATCCTAGTGGCCGCGCTCTGCGCCAAGTGCCAGACCTTCTGCGACGTTGCCGGCATGGTGAGGTTGTTGTTGCCGAGCGCGTCGGTGATGGCGTTGATGACGGCCGGCGGCGAGCCGATCGTGCCGAGCTCTCCGCATCCTTTCACGCCCGAGCGGGTTCATCGGGCACGGCGTGACCGTCGTCTCGGTCGTCGATCATCGGCACGTCGTCGGCGCGCGGCATGGTGTAGTCCATGAACGAGCCGGTGAGAAGCTGGCCGCTGTCGGTCGTAGACGCCCTGCTCGATCAGCGCCTGGCCGATGCCCTGCACGACGCCGCCCTGCACCTGCCCTTCCACGATCATCGGGTTGATGATGGTGCCGACATCGTCGACGGCGACGAAGTGGACGATGTCCGTCTGGCCGGTGTCGGGATCGACCTCCACCTCGCAGACATAGGCGCCGAAGGGGAAGTTGAAGTTGACCGGATCGAAGAAGGCCTGCTCGTTGAGGCCGGGCTCCAGCGTCTCCAGCGGGTAGTTGTGCGGCACGTAGGCGGCGAAGGCGATCTCGCCGATCGTCTTGGAGCGGTCGGTGCCGGAGACGGTAGAAGGTCCCGTCGGCGAACTCGATGTCGTCCTCCGACGCCTCCAGCATGTGAGCGGCGATCTTCTTGCCCTTGGCGATGATCTTCTCGCAGGCCTTGACCACGGCACTGCCGCCGACGGAGGCGGAACGCGAGCCGTAGGTGCCCATGCCGAACTGCGAGTTGCCGGTGTCGCCTTCCACCACCTCGATGTTCTCCCACGGCACGCCGAGATGCGTGGAGGCGATCTGGGCGACGGTGGTGGCGTGGCCCTGGCCGTGGCTGTGCGAGCCGGTGAAGACGGTCACGGAGCCGGTCGGGTTGAAGCGCACCTCCGCCGACTCGTAGAGCCCGGCGCGGGCGCCGAGCGGGCCGGCGATGGCCGAGGGCGCCGCGCCGGTCGCCTCGATCGGCGTGGAGATGCCGATGCCGCGCAGCTTGCCGCGCTTCTTGGCTTCCTCGCGGCGCGCCGGGAAGCCGTCGTAGTCGGCGAGCTTCAGCGCCTTGTCGAGTGCCGTGGCGTAATCGCCGGAATCGTAGAGAAGCGCCACCGGCGTCTGGTAGGGGAAGGCGTCCGCGGCGATGAAGTTCCGCCGGCGGAGCTCGGCCGGATCGATCTTCAGCTCGCGCGCCGCCGTCTCCACGAGGCGCTCCAGCAGATAGGTCGCCTCCGGGCGTCCGGCGCCGCGATAGGCGTCGACCGGCGTGGTGTTGGTGAACACCGCCTGCACGTCGGCATAGATCACCGGCGTCGTGTACTGGCCGGCGAACAGCGTCGCGTAGAGATAGGTCGGGATGAGCGGCGCGAAGGCGGAGAGATAGGCGCCCAATATTGGCGATGGTGTTGACGCGGAGCGCCGTGAACTTGCCGTCGGCGTCGAGGCCGAGCTCCGCCGATCGTCACATGGTCGCGGCCGTGCGCGTCGGACACGAAGGATTCCGAGCGCTCCGCCGTCCACTTGATCGCCTTGTGCGAGCCGCCGCGCCGCCCAGCAAAGCACCGCATATTCGGCATAGGGATAGATCTTGGAGCCGAAGCCGCCGCCGACATCGGGCGAGATCACGCGGAACTTGTGCTCCGGCTGGTTCAACACGAAGGCGCCGAGCAGCAGCCGCGCCGCATGCGGGGCCTGGCTGGTGCAGGTGAGCGTCAGGAACTCACCGTGGGGATCGTATTCGGCAAGGGCCGCGCGCGGCTCCATGGCGTTGGGGATGAGGCGCTGGTTGACGATCTCCAGCTTGGTCACGTGCGCGGACTCGGCGATCGCCGCGTCGGTCGCGGCCTTGTCGCCGATCTCCCAGTCGAAGCAGACGTTCTTCGGCGCGTTGCGGCCAGATCTGCGGGGTGCATCGGCTGCCATCGCCGTGGCCGTCGAGGTGGCGGCCGGCAGCGACTTGTATTCGACCACGATCTTCTCGGCGGCGTCGCGCGCGACCGCCTTCGACTTGGCGATCACCACGGCGACCATGTCGCCGACATAGCGCACGCGCTCCTGCGCCAGGATCGGCCAGGCCGGCTCGATGGCGGCGCTGCCGTCCTTGTTGGTGATGCCCCAGCCGCAGGGCATGCCGCCGAGGCCGTCGGCCTTCACGTCTTCGCCGGTCAGCACGGCGACCACGCCGTCAGTGGCCTTGGCCGCCGCCACGTCGAGCTTGACGATCTCCGCGTGCGCCTCGGGCGAGCGCAGGAAATAGGCGTAGAGCTGGCCGGGCTTGTTGATGTCGTCGACATAGTTGCCGCGACCGGTAATGAAGCGACCGTCTTCGCGCCGCTTGACCGCCGCGCCGATCCCCTTCTCCGTCATGACGTTTCCTCCATTGGCGAGGTCGCATCGCAGCCCGGCAGCCGGGCCGGGCGCGCTTCCCTTTGTTCGCTATTCGGCAGCCTGGCGCGCGCCCGCCCATCTGGTCGGCGGCCGCGAGGATGGCCTTCACGATGTTGTGGTAGCCGGTGCAGCGGCAGATGTTGCCCTCCAGCTCGTGCCGCACCGTCTTCTCGTCGAGCTGGCCGTCGTAGCGGCGGATCATGTCGACCGCCGTCATGATCATGCCCGGCGTGCAGAAGCCGCATTGCAGGCCGTGATGCTCGCGGAACGCCTCCTGCACGGGGTGCAGCTTGGTCGCCCTCGGCCAGGCCCTCGATGGTGAGGACCTCCGAGCCGTCGGCAGCGGCGGCGAGCGTGGTGCACGACTTGACCGCGACCCCGTCCAGATGGACGACGCAGGCGCCGCACTGCGAGGTGTCGCAGCCGACATGCGTGCCGGTCAGGCCCAGGTGATCCCGAGGAAATGCACAAGCAGCGTGCGGTCCTCGACCTCCCGGGAGGCGGTCTCGCCGTTCACGGTAATGGTGACTTTCGTCATTCAACTCCTCCCTTTCGAGCCTCGCTACGGCAGCGCCGCGCTAGGTCGCGATAACATAAACCAAAAGCAGCGCCAGGATGACAAGCAGCCCCCAGACGGTCGGACCGCCGAGGAAGCCCATTGCGGCCTTCTCCTCGACCTCCTCCTCGACCTCGCGGGCGACCTCTTCAACCTCGTGGACGACTTCTTCCACGTCGTGGACGACCTCGTCCATCGCCCGCCTTGCCGGTCCCTCGGAGGCCTTTGCGGCGAACGAAGAGAAGAACTGGTCGGCTAGCTTCTTGGCGGTGGAATCGATGAGCCTGCGAGCCGAGCTGGGCGAGCTTGCCTCCGACCTGGGCGTTGACGTCGTAGGTGAGCACGGTGTTGCCCTGCTCGTCGGCCAGGTTGACGTTCGCGCCGCCCTTGGCGAAGCCGGCGACGCCGCCCTTGCCCTCTCCGGAAATCGTGTAGCCTTGCGGCGGGTTGAGGTTCGACAGCGTCACGTGGCCGTTGAAGGTCGCCTTCACCGGCCCGACCTTGGTGGTCACGCGGGCGGCAAAGCCCTCCTCCGGGCTTCCCTCCAGCGATTCGCAGCCGGGGATGCATTCGCGCAGGACGGCGGGGTCGTTCAGCATCTCCCAGACCCGCTCGCGCGGCGCCGGGATGCGATACTCGCCCTTCAACTCCATGAAACGACCTCCCGAGCCGGATTTTGCACGGCAGCGCACACCCGGACAATAGGATATCCGAACAAAGCGCCGGCTCCGCCGCCGTTGGCGTGCCCGATGCAAAAGGCTAAAAGCCCGCGCATGTCAAACGCCCCCGGGTCCGATGCCCGCCTCGCCATGATCGTTGATGCCGCGCTCGCCGGGGCGAAAGAGGTCATGGCGGTCTATGCGACCGACTTCACCGTTGAGCGGAAGTCCGACGACACACCCGTCAGCGCCGCCGACCGCAACGCCGAAGCGGTGATCCTGGCGCGGCTTTCCGCCGCAATGCCCGGCGTTCCGGTGGTGGCCGAGGAAGCCGTCTCGGAAGGAGCGATTCCGACGATCGGGCGGTCGTTCCTGCTCGTCGACCCGCTCGACGGCACCAAGGAGTTCGTCAACCGCAACGGCGAGTTCACCGTCAACATCGCCGTGGTGGAGGACGGCGTGCCGGTCTGCGGCGTGGTGCTCGCGCCGGCCCTGTCGCTTGCCTATGCCGGATCGCCGCAGGGCGCCTGGAAGGGCCGCACCGACGCGCGTTTCGGGGCGGTGGAGGACTGGCAGCCCATCAGCGTGCGGGCGGCCGGCCCCTCGCCCGTGGCGGTCGCCAGCCGCTCGCATCTGACGCCGGCGACGGAGGCGGCGGTGACGCAGGCGCGATGCGACGGACAGAAACTCCATCGGCTCGTCGCTGAAATTCTGCCTGGTG
Source organism: uncultured Alphaproteobacteria bacterium (assembly GCA_963801225.1). Taxonomy (GTDB): domain Bacteria; phylum Pseudomonadota; class Alphaproteobacteria; order Rhizobiales; family Afifellaceae; genus DASWJZ01. The sequence continues at coordinate 537,450 of CAWDED010000009.1, read as the reverse complement.
GCGGAGGCCGCGGCGGATTTCTATCCGCGGCTCGGGCCGACCATGGAATGGGACACCGCCGCGGGCGATGCGGTGCTGCGGGCCGCAGGCGGCACGGTCGTGACGCTCGACGGCGGCGCCGCTCGCGCTACGGCAAGACCAGGGTGGAGGGCATGCGCGGCGTTCGAGAACCCGTATTTCCTCGCCGCGGGCGACCGCGAGCCTGCTCGAGCGGCTCGATTTCGACGCGCTCACCAAAGCCGCATGAAGCGCCGCGCCGCTCATCCTCACGACGAAGGGACTGGACGACTACGCGCTCCTCGATTCCGGCCACGGGCGGAAGCTCGAAAAATTCGGCGCGCTGACGCTCGACCGGCCCGAGGAGCAGGCGATGTGGGCGCCGCGGCTCGACACGGCCGCGTGGGGAGCGGCCGACGCGGTCTTCACCGGCAATACCGACGAGGAAGGCGCGGGACGCTGGAAGCGGCGGGCGGGGCTGGCGGAGACCTGGACCTGCCGGCACGGCGCCATCCGCTTTGCCTGCAAGCTTCACCTCGTTCCGCCATGTCGGCGCCTTCCCCGAGCAGGAGGCGCACTGGGCTTTCATGCGCGAGCGGCTCAAGGCGCGTGCCGGCGCCGGCCTTCTCAACCTCTTCGGCTATACCGGGCTCGCCTCGCTGATTGCGGCGGAGGCCGGCGCCGAGGTGACGCATGTCGACGCGTCGAAGAAGGCGATCGCCTGGGCGCGCGAGAACCAGGCGCTCTCCGGGCTGGACGACAAGCCGATCCGCTGGATCGTCGACGACGCGACGAAGTTCGCCGCGCGCGACGTGCGGCGCGGGCGCAGCTATGACGGCATCCTGCTCGACCCGCCGAAATTCGGCCGCGGGCCGAAGAACGAGGTGTGGGACCTCTTCCAGAGCCTGCCGGAGATGCTGACGCTCTGCCGCGACCTCGTGAAGCCCGGCGGCTTCCTCATCCTCACCGCCTATGCCATCCGCGCCTCGTTCCTGTCGCTGCAGCGCATCTGCGAGGACACGCTGGGCTCAGGCGTCGAGGCGGGCGAGCTGGCGCTCGAGGGCGAGGACGGCCGGCTGCTCGCCACATCGCTCTTCTGCCGCTGGAGCGGGGAATGAGCGAGCGCCCGCGCGTCGGCAGCTTCAAGAAGGTCACCAGCCTCGCCAATCCGCTGGTGAAGGACATCCGCGCGCTGCATCTGAAGAAGCATCGCGACGAGACGGGGCTGTTCATCGCCGAGGGGCAGAAGCTGGCGCGCGACGCGGTCGACGGCGGCTGGCCGATCGACATGCTTGCCTATGCGGCGAAGCTGGCGGGCGAGCTCGGCGGTCGGCGCGCTCGCCGCGGCGACCAAGGCGGCGGGCGGCACGGTGCTGGAGGTCTCCGCGCCGGTGCTGGAGAAGATCACGCGGCGCGACAACCCGCAGAACGTGGTCGGCGTGTTCCGCCAGCGCTTCGCGCCGGAGGCTGCTGTGGGGCGCGAGGGAATCTGGGTGGCGCTCGACCGGGTGCGCGATCCCGGCAATCTCGGCACCATCGTGCGCACCGCCGACGCAGCGGGGCTCGCCGGCGTGGCGCTGGTGGGCGCCTGCTGCGACCCGTTCGCGCTGGAGGCGGTGCGCGCCACCATGGGCTCGATCTTCCATGTGCCGCTGGCGCGGCTTTCGCAGGAGGCGCTGGTGGCGCAGGCGAAGCGGCACGGCGCGCGGCTGGTGGGCACGCATCTGACCGCGGAGGCGGTCGACTTCCGCGAGGCGGACTATTCTCAGCCGCTCATCCTCGTGATGGGCAACGAGCAGCAGGGGCTGACGGACACGCTCACCGCCGCCTGCGACCAGGTCGTGCGCATCCCCATGCGCGGCAAGGCGGATTCCCTTAACCTTGCGGTGTCGACCGGGCTCACCATCTACGAAGCGCTGCGGCATCGTCGCGAGGGCTGAGCCCGGAAGAGACGGCCCGAGGGGAGCGCTTTCACGCCGGCAAGCCCCGTTACAGCATTGATTGGCATGAAGCGGCGCGACCGTGTTACACGCGGGAGCGGGAAAGACGGGAGATTCATCGACATGTCACGCAAGCCCCCCGGCGTTTCGTGTCCGGACTTCGACGGCGATCACGACGACATCATGTATCCGTCGGCCATCCCATTCGTGCTGGCGCATTTCGCGTGTTTCGCGGCGTTCTGGACGGGCGTGACGTGGGAGGCGGTGGCGCTCGGGATGGGGCTCTACTGGCTGCGCATCTTCGCCATCGGGGCGGGCTATCACCGCTATTTCTCGCATCGCGCCTATTCCACCAGCCGCGCCTTCCAGTTCGTGCTTGCCGTGCTCTCGCAGTCGACCGCGCAGAAGAGCGTGCTGTGGTGGGCCGCCAAGCACCGACACCACCATCTGCATTCCGACACCGAGCACGACATCCACTCGCCGCGCCACAAGGGCTTCCTCTACAGCCACCTCGGATGGATTTTTTCGCGCATCCACGACAAGGCCGACCTGGTGAAAGTCGCCGACCTGGCGCGCTATCCGGAGCTGATGTGGCTGCACCGGCTGGAGCTCGCGCCGGCGCTCATGCTCGGTTTCATCTGCTATCTCGTCGCGGGATGGCCCGGCCTGATCGTCGGCTTCTTCTGGAGCACGGTCGCGGTCTATCACGCCACCTTCTGCATCAACTCGCTGGCGCATGTGAGCGGCAGCACGCGCTACGTCACCGGCGACGATTCCCGCAACAACCTGCTGCTTGCAATCTTCACCATGGGCGAAGGCTGGCACAACAACCACCATGCCTATCAGTCGAGCGTCAGGCAGGGCTTCCGCTGGTGGGAGATCGACCCGACCTTCTACATCCTGAAGGCGCTCTCGTGGACCGGCCTGGTGTGGGACCTGAAGACGCCGCCCGAGCAGGTGCTGCGCAATGAGCAGCGGCTCGGCTCGCGCGTCGTCAACCGCTCGGCGGAGCACCTTGCGGCGCATTTCAATCCGGAGCGGATCGCGCATGCCATCACCTCGGCGCTGCACGGGCCGGAGCTGACCGCGCTGCAGGAGACGCTGACGCGCGCGCGCGACCGTACCGCCGAGGTGCTGGCGACCTGGCAATTGCCGCACCTGCCGAGCCGCGAGGAGTTCGCCGCCCAGGCACGGGCGATGCTTGCCAGGACCGCATCGTTCGAGGAGATCGTGGACCGCGCCTACGAGCTTTTCCTCGCCGCGGTCTGCACGCGCCTGGTTGCAGCCGACCGCCAAGGCTGAGAGCGGCCGAAAACTCGCGGAAAAAGCCGCTCTTCCGAGGGCCTTCCACAGCGAACGTCAACCTATTGTCACGGTGGCAGGTGTTTCTTACCCTCACCAGCCAAGGTCGGCTGGACCGAACCTTGAGGAGGGGAGACACGCGATGTGGAAACAGCTCGGAATCGCCGCTCTGACAACGACCGCCGTGTTGGTAGGCTCTGCGCAGGCTCAGACCGAAATCCAGTGGTGGCACGCCTTCACCGGACGGCTCGGCGAGCTTCTCGATGAGCAGGTGACGAAATTCAACGCCTCGCAGTCCGACTACAAAGTCGTGGCCACCTACAAGGGCAACTATTCGGAGACGCTCAACGCGGGGATTGCCGCCTTCCGTGCCGGCGAGCAGCCGCACATCCTGCAGGTCTTCGAAGTGGGAACCGCTACCATGATGGCGGCTGCCGGCGCCATCAAGCCGGTCTACGAGGTGATGGCCGAATCCGGCAAGCCGTTCGACCCGGACGCCTATCTCTCGGCCGTCAAAGGCTATTACACGACCACCGACGGGAAGATGCTCTCGCTTCCCTACAACTCCTCGACGCCGGTTCTTTACGTGAACCGCGACGCCTTCGAAGCGGCCGGCGTCGATCCCGACATGGATCTCTCGACCTGGGAGAAGGTCGGCGATGCGCTCGACCAGCTGAAGGCGGGCGGCAGCACCTGCCCGTTCGTCACCGCCTGGCAGAGCTGGGTGCACCTGGAGAACCTCTCCGCCTATCACAACGTCCCCTTCGCCACCAAAGAGAACGGCTTCGGCGGGCTCGACACGGAGCTGGCGTTCAACGGCCCGGTGCAGGTGAAGCACATCCAGACCATGGGCGAATGGGCCAAGGACGGGAAGTTCATCTATACCGGCCGCCGTAACGAAGGCGGCTCCAACTTCCGCGGCGGCGAATGCGCGCTCTTCACCGAATCGTCGGCCGGCTATGCCGGTGTGAAGGCGGAGGCCGACTTCGATTTCGACATCCGCCCCCTGCCCTATTGGGCCGACGTGGAGGGCGCGCCGCAGAACACCATCATCGGCGGAGCGTCGCTGTGGGTGATGGCGGGTCGCACGCCGAAGGAATACGACGGCGTCGCGGATTTCCTGAACTTCCTCTCCTCCGCCGACATCCAGGCCAAGTGGCACCAGGACACCGGCTATCTGCCGATCACGCTGGCCGCTTACGAGAAGACCAAGCAGGACGGGTTCTATGACGAGAACCCCGGCACCGACATCGCCATCATCCAGATGACCGGCAAGGAGCCGACTCCCAACTCGAAGGGCATCCGGCTCGGCAATTTCGACCAGATCCGCGGCATCATCGACGAGGAGCTCGAGGCGGTCTGGTCGGGCGACAAGACGGCCCAGCAGGCGCTCGACAGCGCCGTAGAGCGGGGCAACGTGCTGCTGCGCCGTTTCGAGCAGGCCAACAACTGACGTTCGGAGAGCCGGGGGCCGCTGCGGCCCCCGGACCACGCTGGGGAGCATGGAAAAGCGGGTTACGTTTCGCGGCTGGACGCTGCCTTACCTCCTGCTCGCGCCGCAGGTCCTGGTGTCGGCCGTCTTCTTCTTCTGGCCGGCCGGCCAGGCCGTCTACCGCTCCGCCTTCATTCCCGACCCGTTCGGGCTGAAGTCGCGCTTCGTCGGGCTTGGCAATTTCGAGTTCCTGCTGAGCGACCCCTACTACCTCGCATCCTTCAAGACGACGGCAATCTTCTCCGGTCTCGTGACGCTCGTCTCCATGGCCTTCGGCCTGCTGCTCGCCGTCATGGCCGACCGGGTCATCAGGGGCTCCGGCGTTTACCGCACGCTGCTGATCTGGCCCTACGCCGTCGCGCCGGCCGTCGCCGGCGTGCTGTGGCTCTTCATGTTCAGCCCCAATATCGGGCTGGCGAGCTGGTATCTCGGCCTGCTGGGATATGACTGGAACCATGTCCTCAACGCCAAGGAGGCCATGGGCCTGGTCGTGGTCGCCTCCTCCTGGCCGCGGATCAGCTACAATTTCCTGTTCTTCCTGGCCGGCCTGCAGGCGATCCCGCAAAGCGTGATCGAGGCGGCGGCGATCGACGGCGCGCGCTTCTGGCGGCGCTTCTGGACGATCGTCTTTCCGCTGCTGTCGCCCGTCACCTTCTTCCTGCTCGTGGTGAACGTTGTCTACGCCTTCTTCGAGACGTTCGGGGTCATCCACACGATCACCTCCGGCGGGCCGCAGCAGGCGACGATGATCCTCGTCTACAAGGTCTACTCGGACGGGTTCGTCGGGCAGGACCTCGGCTCCTCGGCTGCCCAGTCGGTGATCCTGCTCCTGGTCGTCGGCGTGCTCACCGTCATCCAGTTCCGCTACATCGAGCGCAGGGTGCATTATTGATGGCAGGCATGGTGGAAAGGCGCGGCCGCGGAATTTGGCTGACCCATATCGGCCTGATCGCCGGCATCGCCGTCATCGGCTTCCCGATCTACCTCGCCTTCGTGGCCTCGACGGTGACCCAGGGCGACATCATCCGCCCGCCCATGCCGATCGTCCCCGGCGGCCATTTCTACGAGAACTACCGGGACGCGCTCGTCTCCGGCATCAACGCGCCGGTCTGGCGCATGCTGGTCAACTCCACCATCATGGCGGGGGGCATCGCCATCGGGAAGATCGCCATCTCGATCCTGTCGGCCTTTGCCATCGTCTATTTCCGCTTTCCCCTGCGGCAGTTCTTCTTCTGGCTGATCTTCTTGACGCTGATGCTGCCGGTGGAGGTGCGCATCGTGCCGACCTACACTGTGGCGGCGCGCCTGGGACTGCTCAATTCCTATCCCGGGCTGATCCTGCCGCTCATCGCCTCCGCCACGGCGACCTTCCTGTTCCGCCAGTTCTTCCTCACCTTGCCGGACGAGCTGGTCGAGGCGGCGCGGGTGGACGGGGCGCGGCCGATGCGCTTCTTCTTCGATATCATGCTGCCGATGTCGCGCACCAATATCGCCGCGCTCTTCGTCATCCTCTTCATCTACGGGTGGAACCAGTATCTGTGGCCGCTGCTGGTCACCACCGAGCCGCAGATGAACACCATCGTCATGGGGCTGAAGCAGATGTTTCCCAGCAGCGACGACTTCGCCAACTGGCCGATGATCATGGCGACCGCGATCCTCGCCACACTGCCCCCCATCGCCGTGGTCATCCTCATGCAGCGCCTGTTCATCAAGGGCGTCATCGAGAGCGAGAAGTAGCGCATGGCGACGATCGGGCTGAAATCGGTGCGCAAGTCCTTCGGCAGGACGGAGGTCATCCACGGCGTCGACATCGACATCGCGGACCGGGAATTCATCGTCATCGTGGGGCCGTCGGGCTGCGGGAAGTCGACGCTGCTCAGGATGGTGGCGGGGCTGGAGACGGTGACGGCCGGAGACATCTTCATCGACGGCAAGCGCGTCAACGATCTGGAGCCGATGGACCGCAACGTCGCCATGGTCTTCCAGAACTACGCGCTCTATCCGCACATGTCGGTGTTCGACAACATGGCCTACGGGCTGAAGATCGCCCGGACGCCGAAGGCGGAGATCAAAGAGCGGGTGGAGAACACGGCGAGGCTGCTTGAGCTCGAGCCGTTCCTGGCGCGCAAGCCGCGCGAGCTCTCCGGCGGGCAGCGCCAGCGCGTGGCGATGGGCCGGGCGATCGTCCGCAAGCCCGCTTTGTTCCTTTTCGACGAGCCGCTCTCCAACCTCGATGCCAAGCTCCGCGTGCAGATGCGCCTGGAGATCAAGGGGCTGCAGAAGGAGCTTGGCGTGACGTCGCTCTACGTGACGCACGACCAGGTGGAGGCGATGACGCTGGCCGACCGCATGGTGGTGATGAACGATGGAGCGGCGGAGCAGATCGGCGCGCCGCTGGAGGTCTATCAGAGCCCCGCCACCATGTTCGTCGCCGGCTTCATCGGCTCGCCGCCGATGAATTTCGTGCCGGCGTCGGCGCTGGCGCAGGGCGCGGAGAACGACCGCCTGCTGAACGGCCTTGCGGTGCATTCGGCCAAGGAGATCGGCAGCGGCACGGTGACCATCGGCATCCGCCCGGAGCATCTCACCTTCTGCGACGCGGCCGGGGCGCGGCTGACCGGCGAGGTGCGTTACGCGGAGGTTCTCGGGGCGGAATCGCTGGTGCACCTGGCACTCGCCCAGGACCGTATGCTGACGGTTCGGCAAAGCGGCAGCGCTGCGGCGCCGCAGGCGGGCGCGCCGTGCTTCGTCAGGTTCGACGATTCCGACGTCCGCGCTTTCGGCAGCGCCGGCAGGCGCATTGCCTCGGCCTGAGCCCTGTCCCTGACCGGAGCGGCGGCACCCGGGCTTTAGGCATTCCCCAAGGGGGCGCGCCCTTGCCCTTCACACCCGATAAGGCCCGCGATAAAGGAATGGGCTGAAATCGCCCGAAATCCCGCAGGAGCCCTCGATGGAAGCGCCGCGATCCACCGCCAAGCTGATCACCGTCTTCGGCGGCTCCGGCTTCATCGGCCGCTACGTCTGCCAGGCGCTCGCGCGGCGCGGCCACCGCATCCGCGTCGCGGTGCGCCGGCCCGACCTCGCCGGCCACGTGCAGCCGCTCGGCATGGTGGGGCAGATCAAGCCGATCCAGGCCAATTTGCGCTATCGCTGGTCGATCGACCGCGCCGTGGAGGGGGCCGACGCGGTCATCAACCTGGTCGGCATCCTGGCGCAGTCCGGGCGGCAGACCTTCGACGCGGTGCAGAGCTTCGGGCCGCGCGCCATCGGCGAGGCGGCGCGGGCGGCCGGCGCGAAGGCGGTGGTGCATCTGTCGGCCATCGGCGCCGACCAGCCCTCCACCATCGGCTACATCCGCTCCAAGGCGGAGGGCGAGGCGGGATTGCTGGAGGGCTATCCCGACGCGGTCATCATGCGGCCGTCCATCGTGTTCGGGCCGGAGGACCATTTCTTCAACCGCTTCGCGGCGATGGCGCGGCTGGCGCCGGCGCTGCCGCTGATCGGCGGCGGCAAGACGAAGTTCCAGCCGGTCTTCGCCGCCGATGTCGGCGAGGCGATCGCCCGCGCCGTCGACGGCCAGGCGCGCAAGGGGCGCGATCTACGAGCTGGGCGGGCCGGAGGTGCTGAGCTTCCGACAGTGCATGGAGCGCATGCTGGAGATCACCGGGCGGCGGCGCATGCTCGTGCCCGTGCCCTGGTCGCTGGCGCGGATCATGGGCCGTTTCGGCGAGCTGGTGCCCGGCCAGCCGCTGACGCGCGACCAGGTGCGCATGCTGCGCTTCGACAATGTCGTGTCGGAGGACGCCAAGAGGGACAACCGCACGCTGGCGGGGCTCGGGATCGAGCCGACGGCGCTGGAGATCATTCTGCCGACTTATCTCACGCGCTTCCGCGAGCACGGCCAGTTCACGCAGGTCGGCGCGCTCTAGGAATCTAGCCGTAGAATCCACAGGCCGATCAGGCCCGCGACGCCGACGATGACGCGCCACCAGGCGAAGGGCGTGAAGCCGTGGCGCGCCACGAAATCGACAAGAGTCTTCACCACCACCAGCGCGGCGAGGAACGACACCACGAACCCGACCGCGATCAATCCGATGTCGCCGCCGGAAAGCGACCCCACGATTCTCGTAGAAATCGAGGACGAAGGCGCCGAGCATGGTCGGGATGGCGAGGAAGAACGAGAACTCCGCCGCCGACCGCTTCTCGCACTTCATCAGAAGCGCGCCGGCGATCGTCGCGCCGGAGCGCGACACGCCCGGCACGATCGCCAGGCACTGGAAGATGCCGATGACGAACGCCAGCCCGAGCGGAAAGCGCATGGCATCCGCGTGTACGGGCTTCGCGTCGTAGCGGTCGAGCACGGCGAGCGCGACCCCGCCGACGATCAGCACGATGCAGATCATCTGGGGCGCGTTGAAGAGCACGTTCTTGATGAAGTCGTGAAGCAGCAGGCCCACCACTGCGGCGGGGATGAAGGCCACGATGATCGACATCACGAAGCGCCGCGAATTCGGATCCGTGGGCAGCGTCACCAGCACCTTCCAGAAGCGGCCGAAATAGACGACCACGACGGCGAGTATGGCGCCGAGCTGGATAAGCACGCTGAACGTGTCCCAAAACGGCCCGTTGATCTCCAAAAAGCGCGTGGAAAGAAGAAGATGCGCGGTCGAGGAGACCGGCAGGAACTCGGTGATGCCTTCAATCACCCCGAGAAGAACCGCATCGAACATGGACTGGAAACTCATGCCGGGCTACCTCGGGGCGCGAATCGGTCGGAATAAAGCCGCTTAGCACCTTCCACCTGACAAATCCGCACCGGCGCACCGACCGACGAACGAGCCAGGCATGATCAACCTTTACCACTATCCCCTCTCGGTCCCCTCGCGCTTCGTGCGCCTGGTGCTCGGCGAATGCGAGCGCCGAGGCCGAGCTGGTGGAGGAGCGTCCCTGGGAGCGGCGGCCGGAGTTCCTGCTGCTCAATCCCGGCCGGCACGCTGCCGGTGCTGATCGAGCATGACGGGCCGCCGATCGTCGGCGTGTGGGCGATATCGGAATATCTCGACGAGACGCGCGGCTTCGCGCTGAACGAGCGGCGGCTCCTGCCGGCCAACGCCGACGAGCGCGCCGAGGTGAGGCGGCTCTGCGAGTGGTTCCTCTACAAGTTCGACGAGGAGGTCACCGGCTATCTGGTGGAGGAAAAGGTGATCAAGCGCGAGAAGTCCAAGGCCGGCATCAGCGGCGGCCCGCCGGATTCCTCGGTTCTGAGGGCTGCGCGCTCCAACATCCGTACCCATCTTCACTATATCGAGCACCTGATCTCGGCGAATAACTGGCTCGCCGGGAGCCGGATGAGCTATGCCGACCTGGCGGCCGCGGCGGCGCTCTCGGTGGCCGACTATTTGGGCGAGGTTCCATGGCAGGACGCCCCGGACGCAAAGGACTGGTACATGCGGATGAAGTCGCGCCCCGCCTTCCGTCCGCTGAGGGCCGAGATGGTGCGCGGCCACCTGCCGCCCGACCATTACGAAAAGCTCGACTTCTGAAGCCGGCAGAGCTTCGCGCGCTGGTCGAGACGCTCGCCGGCGCCGAAGGCTTCGACGCCATCGGCGTCGCCGCGCCGGACGCCATTCCCGAAGCCGCGGCGACGGCTTGCAGACGGCCATCGCCGACGGGCATCACGGCACCATGGACTGGCTCGCCGACACCGCCGGCCGGCGCGGCAGCCCGGCGGCGCTCTGGCCGGACGTGCGCTCCGTCGTCATGCTCGGCATGAACTACGGGCCGGAGCGCGATCCGCTCGCGACGCTCGCCGACCGGCAGGCGGCGACGATCTCCGTCTATGCGCGCAACCGCGACTATCACGACCTCATCAAGGGCGCGCTGAAGCGCATCGCCATCGCAGTTTGCCGCGCGCGCCGGCGCCGACGTGAAGGTGTTCGTCGACACCGCGCCGGTGATGGAGAAGCCGCTTGCGGAAGCCGCGGGGATCGGCTGGCAGGGCAAGCACACCAACCTCGTCAGCCGCGCCTACGGCTCCTGGCTCTTCCTCGGCGCGATCTTCACCGACGCGGCGCTGCCGCCGGACGCGCCCGAGGCCGACCATTGCGGCTCCTGCCGCGCCTGCCTCGACGTCTGCCCCACCGACGCCTTCCCCGCGCCCTACCGGCTCGATGCGCGGCGCTGCATCTCCTACCTCACCATCGAGCACAAGGGGCCGATCCCGCGCGCGACTGCGCGCCGCGATGGGCAACCGCATCTTCGGCTGCGACGACTGCCTGGCCGTCTGCCCGTGGAACAAGTTCGCCGCGGCGGGGCGGCAGGCGAAGCTGCCAGGCGCGCGAGGATCTCAACGCGCCGCGGCTCGCCGAGCTTGCGCGGCTCGACGATGCCGGCGTTCCGCCGGCGCTTCTCCGGCTCGCCGATCAAGCGGATCGGGCGCGGGCGGTTCGTTCGCAACGTGTTGATCGCCGATCGGGAATTCCGGCGATCGCGGCACTTGCCCGGGAGGCAATGACGCTGATGTTCGACGATGCGGACAGCCCGAGGTGCGCGGCGCCGCCGTCTGGGCGCTGCAACGGCTAGCGCCGGAGCGCGTTGCCTCCGAAGCGGCGGCGCGGCTTGCCGGCGAGCAGCGACGCGGACGTGCGCGCTGAATGGACACACGGCGATCGAAGAGGCTTCGGCATGAGACGACATTGGGACATTGCCGGGCGGCGCGTTTCGCTTCCGGCGCTGCGTCAGCATGGGCGCGAAGTGAAGGTGGCGCGCGGCGCGCTCGGCGCCGGCGCGGTTGGCGCGCTGGCGCTCGGCTCGCTGGCCGATCGGCGCGCTGGCCATCGGCGCGCTGGCGATCGGCCGGCTGGCGGTGAAGCGCGCCCGCATCGAACGGCTCTCCGTCGGCACGCTGGAGGTCGACCGGCTCATCGTGCATTCCCGCGAAGACAGCGACGAGGTCGAGACGGCTTGAAGCTCTTCTGCTTCGGCTTGGGCTATTCGGCGCGCGCGGTCGTGGAGCGGCTGCGGCCGCGGCTCGACGCGGTGTGGGGCACGACGCGCGACGCCTCCGGGCTGCCGGAGATGGAGAGGCTCGGGGTGACCCCGCTGCTTTCGATGGAGGCGCCCGGCCTCCTTCCCCCTCCCCGGCCCTCCCCCGCACCCGGCTACGCCGGAGCGAAGCACCGGCTTCGCCGAGGCGAGAGGGGGGAGGGAAGCGCGGTCGGGGACGCGCTGGCGAGCGCCGACCATGTGCTCGTCTCCATCCCGCCCGGCGCGGATGGCGACCCGGTGCTCAACCATCACCGCGCCGCGCTCGCCGCCGCGCGCCCGGCATCGATCGTCTATCTCTCCACGGTCGGGGTCTACGGCGACCATGGCGGCGCCTGGGTGGACGAGGCGAGCGAATGCCGGCCGGTCTCGCAGCGCTCGCGGCTGCGGCTGGCGGCCGAGAATGCCGAATGGCTGGCGCTTTGCCGAGCGAGAGCGGCGTGCCGGTCGGCGATCATCCGTCTCGCCGGCATCTACGGGCCGGGCCGCGGGCCGTTCGAGAAGATCCGGCGCGGCACGGCGCGGCGCATCGTCAAGCCGGGGCAGGTGTTCAACCGCATCCATGTCGACGACATCGCGGCGATCGTGGAGGCCGCCTTCGACAAGCGCGCCGACGGCGTCTTCAACGGCGTCGACGACGAGCCGGCGCCGCCCGAGGACGTGCTCGCCTGCGCAGCGGAGCTGTTCGGCGTGCCGCCGCCGCCCGAAGTGCGCTTCGAGGATGCGGAGATGACGCCGATGGCGCGGAGCTTCTACGGCGAGAACAAGCGCGTGCGGAACGACGGGATCAAGCGCGAGCTGGGCGTGGAGCTTCGTCTATCCGAGCTATCGCGAGGGGCTGAAGGCGGTGCTTGAGGCAGAGCGCGCGGCCAAAGCCTAGACCCGGTTCCTCACGAAAGATTCCCTTGCCCATGGTGGCGTTCGGCCTGACGGCGACGATGAGGACGCCGGCCAGCGCCACCGCCGTGCCGAGCGCCATGCGCAGGTCGAAACGGTCGCCGGTAATCCAGATGCCGAAGCCGATCGACATGAGCGGCGACATCAGCGTCAAAGGCGCGATCAGGTTGGCCTCGTAGCGCTGGATCAGCCCGTAATAGCATCGTATGCGCGAACACCGAGACGGCAAGAGCCGAGTAGAGCAGCAGGCCTACGAACGGCCAGCCCGCCTCGAACGCCCGCGCAAGCTGATCATGCTCGAAGGCCACCGAGAGCGGTATCGACACCAGCACGGAGGAGAAGCCGACCCAGGCCTGGAAGCGGAGCGGGCTGATGCCGCCCATCTGCTTGATCATGATCGCGCCGAGCGCGCCGCAGAAGGCGCCGGCGGCGACGAACAGGAGGCCGCTGGAGAGCTGAAAGCCGTTCGGGTCCCACATGACCAGGACGACGCCCCCAATCGCCAGGGCGATGCCAAGGCCGCGACGCCAGCGGATGCGCTCGCCGAGCATGACGACCGAAAGCACCGTCACCATCGGCACGCTGAGCTGAATGACGACGGCGGCCGCGGAGGGCGTCGCCCATTGCAGGCCGATGAAGATCAGCCCGAAGCCGCCGCCGCCCATCAGAATGCCGACGAGGAAGACGCGCCATAACGGGCGCGGCGCCGGCAGGAGCCACGGCGCGACGGCAAGCGCCACCACGGCCGAGCGGGCCGCCGCGTAGAAAAGCGGCGGAACGCCGAGATCGCCGACGACGATCTTGGACGCCACCATGTTGAAGCCCCAGAGCGCGCACACCAGCGACGAACAGCGCGAAATCTCGGAGCGACATGCCGACCTGGAGCTAGGGATGCAGTCGCATGCGTGCGACCAGTCGAGCACGACCTTGCCGGACTCGCCCTTGGCCATGATGTCGAAGGCCGTGGCGAAGTCGGCGGCGGGGAAGCGGTGGGTGATGATGGAGCGGATGTCGAGGCCGCTCTGCAGCATGGCGATCATCTTGTGCCAAGTCTCGAACATCTCGCGACCGTAGATGCCCTTGATGGTCAGCATGTGGAAGACGATCTTGGTCCAGTCGACCGGAAAGGGCCGCGCCGGGATGCCGAGCATGGCGATCTTGCCGCCGACCAGGATCGTGTCGAGCATCTGGTTGAGCGCGGCCTCCGCGCCGCTCATCTCAAGGCCGATGTCGAAGCCTTCCCGCATGCCCAGCCGCTGCATGACGGATGGCAGCTCTTCGGTGGCGACATTCACCGGCACGACGTCGGCGACGCGGCCGGCGAGCTCCAGGCGGTAGGCGTTGATGTCGGTGATGACCACGTGGCGGGCGCCGACATGGCGCGCCACGGCCGCCGCCATGATGCCGATCGGCCCGGCGCCGGTGACCAGCACGTCCTCGCCCACGAGATCGAAGGAGAGCGCCGTGTGGACGGCGTTGCCGAGCGGATCGAGGATGGCGCCCAGCTCGTCGTCGATGTCGTCGGGAAGCGACGACGGCGTTGAAGGCGGGGATCTTCACGTAATCGGCGAAGGCGCCGGGAATGTTGACGCCGATGCCGCGGGTCTCCGGATCGAGATGGTAGCGCCCGCCGCGTGAGGCGCGGCTCTGCATGCCGATCACGTGCCCCTCCCCCGAAACGCGCTGCCCGACATTCAGCCCACGCACGGAGGAGCCGACCTCGACGATCTCGCCGGCATATTCGTGGCCGACGATCATCGGCACGGGGATGGTCTTCTGCGCCCACGCGTCCCAGTTCCAGATGTGGATGTCGGTGCCGCAGATGCCGGTCTTCGCCACCTTCACCAGAATCTCGTCCGGGCCGATCTCCGGCACCGGCTCGTTCTCAAGCCACAGGCCCGGCTCCGCCTTGGCCTTCACCAGGGCTTTCATGTCGTTACGCACTTAGATGTTCCCATGGGTTGAGGATCGGCACGCTCATCTGCACGAAGTCTCGTATGTTGCGCGTGACGAGGATCATGCCGTGATGCAGCGCGGTCGCCGCGATCATGGCATCACGCTCCGGACGCGGGTCGGGCACGTGCAGAGAAGCGCATCGCAGCGCGATATCGGCATCGACTGAAATAATACGCCCCTCGAACCGTCTGAGCACGTTTTCACCGATCCAGCGTTCGAGGATCGCCGCCTGAGCCGTGTCGCGACGCGCAATGCGAAGCGCGCCGATCTTGATTTCAAGGATGCTGACGGTCGAAAGAAACATATCGCTTGTTTTCGTGTCTTCGACCCAGGCCGCGAATTGTGGCACAGCCTTGTCCGGCCGGCGCGACGCTGACAAGACGTCCGTGTCGAGCAGCAGCATCAGTCTTCGCTGAAATCAGGGATGCGCAGGCCCATGTCGTCACTCAGCCGTGGGGGGTCGAAATCGAAATCCGCCTCGGGCTCGTTCTGAGCAAGGAGATCGAAAAGCGTCTCTTTCTTCTCCGGCCCCACGAGACGCCGGTATTCGTCGTGCCGCATCAAGACGTAAGCCGGCCGGCCGCGGTCGGTGACCGTCACCGGGCCGTTGTCGGCCGCGCGCTTGGCCTTGCCGACGTCCTGGTTGAACTCGCGGCTGGAGAAGGTGCGGGGGCTTTTCACATGATCCTGCATCTCAAGCCTCCCAATGTTCCTACGTTGCTACATTTATGGCTTGGCTTGAGATTTGTCAAGCCTTTCAGATAATTCCGAGCTCCGCTCCGGCGTCGGTGAATGCCTGAACGGCAAAATCGACATCCGCTTCGCTGAGCGCCGCCGACATCTGCGTGCGGATGCGCGCCTTGCCCTTCGGCACCACCGGATAGAAGAAGCCGGCGACATAGACGCCGCGCGCGTCGAGCGCGGCGGCCATCTGCCTGCGCCAGCTTCGCCTCGCCCAGCATGACCGGCACGATCGGCGTCTCGCCCGGCAGCAGGTCGAAGCCCGCCGCCTCCATGCCGGAGCGGAAGCGCTTCACCAGCGTCGCAAGATGCGCGCGGCGGTCGTCGGCCGCCTCGGCGATGTCGATCGCCTTCAGCGCGCCGGCGGCGACGGCGGGCGCCAGCGAGTTGGAGAAGAGGTAGGGCCGCGCACGCTGGCGCAGCATGTCGATGACCGGCTGCGGGGCGGCGACGAAGCCGCCCATGCCGCCGCCCAGCGTCTTGCCGAGCGTGCCGGTGACGATCTGCACGCGGTCCCCCGCCCCGGTCAGCGCCGGCGAGCCGCGGCCGCCCTCGCCCAGATGGCCGTGCGCGTGGCAATCGTCGACCATGCACGAAGGCGCCGTAGCGCTCGGCGAGATCGCAGATCTCCGGAAGCTTCGCCACGTAGCCGTCCATGGAGAAGACGCCGTCGGTGGCGATCAGCTTGAAGCGCGCGCCGTCGGCCTCCGCCTGCTTCAGCTGCGCCTCCAGCTCGTCCATGTCGGAATTGGCGAAGCGGTAGCGCTTCGCCTTGCAGAGGCGAATGCCGTCGATGATGGAGGCGTGGTTCAGCGCGTCGGAGATGACGGCGTCCTCCGCGCCGAGCAGCGGCTCGAACACGCCGCCATTGGCGTCGAAGCAGGCGGCGAAGAGGATGGCGTCGTCCTTGCCGAGCCAGCGGGCGATGCGCTCCTCCAGCTCGCGGTGCAGCGTCTGCGCGCCGCAGATGAAGCGCACCGAGGCCATGCCGAAGCCGAATTGGTCGAGCGCCGCGCGCGCGGCGGCGATCACCTCGGGATGGTCGGCGAGGCCGAGATAGTTGTTGGCGCAAAGATTGAGCAGCTCGCGCTCGCCGCCCTGCGCGCGTCTCGTCGCGGATGCGGATATGCGCCGATTGCGGCGTGGTGATCAGCCGCTCGCGCTTGGTGAGGCCGTCGGCCTCGATGGCGGCAAGCTCTTCGGTGAGATGGGCGAGGAACGTATCGGCCACGGCAAACCCTCAGGCTCCAGGCAATTTGAGCAGCCATGGCGCAGTATGCAAGCCACAAGGCAAGTGGCCCGTCGCATCAATTCCACGCAGCGAAGAAATTCGAGCCGGCTGCGTGCCTACGGGAAGAGCCTGGAAAGTCCAGCATCCCAGAAAAGCTTCAGGGCGATGACTGCCAGGAGGATCAGGATCAGGCGGTCGAAGGCTCTTGGCGCTCAGGCGCGCGGCCGAGCCAGCCGCCGATGCGGCATGCCGATGGCGCACCGGGACGAGCGCGATGACGCTGTAGAGCAGCCGCTGCCAGGTGAGCACGCCGGCCAACGACAGCGTCGGGATCTGCGTCAGGACGAAGGCGAGAAAGAACATCGAGACGGTCAGCACGAATTGCGGGCGGGAGAGCCGCATGCCGTTGATGAAGGTGACGCTGACCGGCGCGGAGACGCCGGTGGCGCCCTGCAGCACGCCCGAAGCCGACGCCGACGGCCGGGGCCCAGCGGCGGGCGGCGCCGGGCCGATCGTCAGCTCGGGCCGGCCAGCCGGACGGCGATGTAGAGGAGTGTCGTCATCCCCAGGCCGAGCGACAGCAGATTGGCCGGCAGCGTCGTCAGCAACCAGGTGCCGATCGACGATGCCGACGACGGCCGAGACGACAGAAGGCGCGGCAGGAAGGCGAGGCCCGCCCAATGGGCGCGGAATTCGCCAGGCCTGCCAGGCATTGGTGAGCAGGTCGGGAACGACGAGAACCGCGATGGCGAACGGCACGTCGAAGAACGCCGCAAGCGCCGGCACGGCGACGATCGGCGTCCCCATGCCGGTCGCGCCCTTCAGCGCGCCCCCGATCAGCAGCGCGACGAAGATGATCAGGAGCTCCTGGATCATCGCCGCCGCCACGAAAGAGAGGCCGGCCGCGAGGCGGCCGGCCGGTTTCGATCGGCCGAAATGCTACTCGGCCGGCTTTTCCTCGCCGGCGTCCACGTCGGCGTCGCTCGCCGCCTCGTCGGCGTCGGCCTCGGCTCCTCGGGCTCGGCGCGCCGGCGTGTCGTCGTCGTCGTCGCCGTTGTCCTGCTGCTTCTTCAGGGCCGCGCCCAGGATATCGCCGAGCGAGGCGCCGGAATCGGTCGAGCCGTACTGGGCCACCGCCTCCTTCTCCTCGGCAATCTCCAGCGCCTTGATGGAGAGCGAGATCTTGCGGCTCTTCTTGTCGATGTTGGTGATGCGGGCATCGACCTTCTCGCCCGGAGCGAAACGGTCCGGGCCGCTGCTCGGAGCGGTCACGCGACAGCTCCGCGCGGCGGATGAAGGCGGTGAGGTCGGTATCGGCGATCTTCACCTCGATGCCGGAATCCATGCACCTGCGTCACCTCGCCGGTGACGATGGCGCCCTTGCGGATGCCGGAGCCGGCGGCCGATTCCATCGGGTCGCCGCCGACCTGCTTGATGCCGAGCGAGATGCGCTCCTTCTCCACGTCGACGTCGAGCACCTTGGCCTGGACCATGTCGCCCTTCTTGTAGTCCTCCATCGCCTCCTCGCCGGAGCGGCTCCAGTCGAGGTCGGAGAGGTGGACCATGCCGTCGACGTCGTTCTCCAGGCCGAGGAAGAGACCGAACTCGGTCTTGTTCTTGACCTCGCCTTCGACGGTGGAGCCGACCGGATGCTTCTCGGCGAACTCCTCCCACGGATTGCGCATGGTCTGCTTCAGGCCGAGCGACACGCGCCGCTTCGCCGGATCGACCTCCAGGATGACCACCTCGACTTCCTGCGAGGTGGAGACGATCTTGCCCGGATGGACGTTCTTCTTCGTCCAGCTCATCTCCGAGACGTGGATGAGGCCCTCGATCCCCGGCTCCAGCTCCACGAAGGCGCCGTAATCGGTGATGTTGGTGACGCGGCCGGTGAACCTGGCGCCGATCGGGTATTTGGCCTCGATGCCCTCCCAGGGATCGGTCTCCAGCTGCTTCATGCCGAGCGAGATGCGGAAGGTCTCCGGGTTGATGCGGATGATCTGCACCTTCACCGTCTCGCCGATATTGAGGATCTCGGAGGGATGGTTGACGCGCCTCCACGCCATGTCGGTGACATGCAGCAGGCCGTCGATGCCGCCGAGATCGACGAAGGCGCCGTATTCGGTGATGTTCTTCACCACGCCGTCGACCACCTGGCCTTCGGAGAGGCGCTGCACCAGCTCGGAGCGCTGCTCGGCGAGCGTGTCCTCCAGCACCGAGCGGCGCGAGACGACGATGTTGCCGCGCCGCTTGTCCATCTTGAGGATGCGGAAGGGCTGCGGCGTGTTCATCAGCGGGCCGACATCGCGCACCGGGCGCACGTCGACCTGGCTGCGCGGCAGGAAGGCCACGGCGCCGTCGAGATCGACGGTGAAGCCGCCCTTCACCTGATTGAAGATCTGACCGCTGACGGTGTCGTTCTTCTCGAAACTCTCTTCCAGCCGGACCCAGCTCTCCTCGCGGCGCGCCTTCTCGCGGCTCAGCATCGCTTCGCCGAGGGCGTTCTCGACGCGCTCCAGGTAGACCTCGACCTCGTCGCCGGGCTTCAGCTCGCCGTCGCGGCCGCGCACGCCGAACTCCTTGAGCGGCACGCGTCCCTCGACCTTCAGGCCGACATCGATGATCGCCATGTCCTTTTCGATGGCGACGACCGTTCCCTTTACGACGGATCCTTCGGCAAGGTCGGTCTTGGCAAAGGACTCTTCCAGGAGAGCGGCAAAATCCTCCCTCGTTGGCTGATGTTCGACTGCTTGCATCAATACTCCTTCACGGGCGGGACCCCCACGGTCCCTGACCCAGCGCCGGCTGGCTGGCTTTGCATTTGCCGCCTTCTGCCTCCCCGCTTTCGCAACTGCGCGGGCCGGCGCGTCGAGGCCGAGGGCGACGATTCCTGCTCCTCAGAGCGGTTCCGCGTGATCAACCGGGGCTAAAACGAAAGAGGCACACCCGTCAGGGAGCGCCTTCCCGCAGACCCTCGATTGTGCGGCTCACATAGTCCACAGCCGCCCGGAACGCGGCTTCTATATCCTTATCGGTTGTATCGAGCAAGTAAGCGTCCGGGGCGGGGCGGAGCGGAGAATCGGCGCGCGCCATATCGCGGGCGTCGCGGCGCTTCAGATCCTCCAGGACTTCCGCCTCGCCGATATGGTTACCGGCCGCCGCTCATTTCAATCGCGCGGCGCCGGGCCCGCACCTCCGGCGAGGCGGTGACGTAGAGCTTGGCCGGGGCGTCGGGGAGCACCACTGTGCCGATATCGCGGCCGTCGAGCACGGCGCCCGGCGGGGCGGCGGCGAAGGCGCGCTGCTTCTGGCGCAAAGCCCGCCTCAGGCGCGGCATGACGGCGACGCGCGACGCCGCCTCGCCGATCTCGTGCTGCGACAGGCGCGCCCGGTCGAGCCGCGCAAAGATCGAGCGCCTCGGCCGCCGCCACGGCGGCGTCCTCGTCCTCGAGATGGCCGCCTGCTCGGCGAGCATGCGGTCGGCGACGGCACGGTAGGTGAGGCCGGTGTCGAGATGGCGCAGCCCGAAATGCTGGGCCAGACGGCGCGCCAGCGTGCCCTTGCCGCTTGCCGCCGGACCGTCGATGGCGATGACAAGCGAGGCGTCGCTCACGCCGCTTCCGCGCCGTCCGCGAAATCGGCGCCGAGCCCCGCAGCAGCTCCACGAAGTTCGGGAAGGAGGTGGCGATCATGGCGCTGTCGTCGACGGTGACCGGCCGCTCGGCGGCGAGCCCCATCACCAGGAAGCTCATGGCGATGCGGTGGTCGAGATGCGTGGCGACCGTGCCGCCGCCGCGCGCCGGCCTGCCGCCCTTCGCCGTCGACCGTGAGGCTCTCCTCGCCCTCGCTGCAGGCAACGCCGTTCGCCTCCAGCCCGCGCGCCACGGCCGCGAGGCGGTCGGATTCCTTCACGCGCAGCTCCGCGAGGCCCTGCATCAACGTGGGGCCTTCGGCGAAGGACGCCGCCACCGCCAGCACCGGATATTCGTCGATCATCGAGGGCGCGCGCGCCGGCGGCACCGCGACGCCCTTCAGCCGGGAGGCGCGCACGCGCACGTCGCCGATCGCCTCGCCGCCGGAGAGGCGCTCGTTCTCCACCGCGAGGTCGGCGCCCATCTCCTTCAGCGTGGCGATCAGCCCGGTGCGCGACGGGTTGAGGAGCACGTTCTCCACGGTCAGGTCGGAGCCTTCGACGATCAGCCCGGCGACGATGAGGAAGGCGGCCGAGCTCGGGTCGGCCGGCACGGTGATCGCCTGCGGCTTCAGCTCCGGCCGCCCGACCAGGCGGATGACGGTGGCGCCGTCCTCGCCCGGCTCGCTCGGTGATGTCGGCGCCGAAGCCCTTCAGCATGCGCTCGGTGTGGTCGCGCGTCGCGACCGGCTCGATGACCGTGGTGACGCCCTCGATGTTGAGGCCGGCCAGCAGCACCGCCGACTTCACCTGCGCCGACGGCACCGGCAGGCGATATTCGATCGGCGCCATCGGATCGGCGCCGCGGATGGAAAGCGGCAGCCGGTCGCCGGAGCGGGCGACCACCTCGGCGCCCATCTCGCGCAGCGGATCGAGCACGCGCGCCATGGGGCGGCCGCGACAGCGAGGCGTCGCCGACGAAGGTGGTGGCGAAGGGATGCGCGCCGGCGATGCCGATGGTCAGCCGCACGCCGGTGCCGGCATTGCCGAAATCGATCGACGCCTTCCGGCTCCAGGAGCCCGCCGGTGCCGAGCCCGTTGACGCGCCACTCGCCGTCGGCGCCCCGCTCCACGCCGGCGCCGAAGGCGCGCATGGCCGCGGCGGTCGCCATCACGTCGGCGGATTCCAGCAGGCCGGCCATGCGGGTCTCGCCGATCGCCAGCGCGCCGAGCATCAGCGAGCGGTGCGAGATCGACTTGTCGCCGGGCACCGACACGCGGCCGCGCAAGCGGCCCGGATGGCAGCGCGCTCAATGGCTTGGCGAAAGGATGAGGCATGGCGAGTGCAGGGCGCGGATCGGGGCGGCGGCTGGCGGTTCAGCGGAACGGCGCGGGTGGTAGCACAGCCCCCCCTTCAGGTCACGTGCCGCAAAGCCATGGACCGCGGCAGCCGGGCGGCTCACAAGGGGTTTGACACAAGTGTGGACCGTGGTTAGGCACGCGGCGCACTTTAGAAATAGAGGCGAACAGACGTGGCGAAACCAGATCTCGGCACGAAGCGGGTATGCCCTTCCTGCAGCATCAAATATTACGACCTCAATCGCGATCCCGATCGTCTGCCCCAGCTGCGGCACCATCTTCGTGGTGGCGGGCGCGCGACCCGAGCGCGTAGCCGCCGAGCCGCAGCCGGCCCCCAAAGTGGAGGAAACCGTCACGACGGAGCGGGACGCGGACACCGTTTCGCTTGAGGATGTCGAGGCCGACACCGACGAAGACGTGGGACCCGACAGCGACGAGGAGGAGGACTCCATCGCGGACGTCGAGGTGGAGGCCGAGATCGAGACGACCGACGACGACGATACCTTCCTGGAAGAAGACGAAGAAGAGAGCGACGACGTTGCAGGGCTTCTCGACGTCGACGCGGAGGACGAAGACGAGCGCTAGCGCCGCGTTTTGCGTTCAGAGGCTCAGGTGAAGGCTGCTGGTGGAGCCGAGCGGGATCGAACCGCTGACCTCTTGAATGCCATTCAAGCGCTCTCCCAACTGAGCTACGGCCCCACTGTCGCCGCCCGCGGCTTGGGCTCCGCGGGCCGCGCGTTACCTATTCGGCAGAGTGCCGAATTGCAAGGCCCGCGGCGGCCGGCGCGGCTTTGGTGCGTCTCCGGCCCGGGAATCCGTGACTTTTGGCCTTTTTTGCGCGCCACGGCACCAGCTTGAAGCAATACCGGTGCGGCACCATATCCTCAGCAACCGGCCGGATGCCTCTTGAGGGTCCGGCATGGCGAAGTCGCTTGAAGGATGAGGACTTTGCAGCACATGCCCCGCCCACCCCTGCTTTCGAACCCATTGCTTTTGGGTTTTGAGGACATCGAGCGCCTGCTTGAGCGGGTCTCGAAATCCGCGGACGGCTATCCGCCCTACAATATCGAGCGGATCGCGGCGACAAGACGATGAGCCGGCGCATCTTCTCATTACCCTGGCCGTCGCCGGTTTCACCGATAACGAAATCGAAGTGACTGTGGAGGATAATGAGCTTACCGTCAGCGGACGGCAGAAGGACGATACGGGCCGCGACTATCTCCATCGGGGGATCGCCGCGCGGCAGTTCCAGCGGACCTTCGTGCTGGCGGATGGCATGGAGGTGGAAGGCGCGGAACTGAAGGACGGGCTGCTTTCGATCGACCTCGTGAGGCTGGAGCCTGAGCGCAAGATCAGGCAAGTTCCCATCACGTACGGCGGCTGAAACGTTGGAGAATGACCATGACCAAGCATCGAGACCGTCAAGACAATGCCGCAGGATCAGTTCGCCGCGCTGGGCGGCGGCGAGATCGCCTATCTGAGGCCGCTCCGCTCCGAGGACGTGCGCGCGCATCTTTCCGCAGGCGCCTGAAATGGCGCCGGGCGTCCCCCTGTGGGCGCTGCTCTCGGCAGCCGGCCAGCCCATCATGCTCACCGATTCGAAGGCCGCGGCGATCGCCGGCGCGCACGAGAACGACCTGGAGACCGTCAGCGTGCACTGACGCGAGCAAAACGGCCTTTGCGAAAACGGGGCCTCGCGGGGCCCCTTTCTTTCCGGCCTGGAGCCCGGTTCTGATTGAATCAGAATCGGGCTCTATCGCTTCGTTTGAGCATGATCTTCTCCGAAAACCGGGGTCGCTCTGAGCGCAGTCCGGTCAGGCGGCGTGCGAGGCTTCCATCGGCGCGGTGAGCACCGCGTAGATCTCGCCGGCATCGGAGGCAACGCGCAGCTTCTGCGCCACCTCCGGGTCGCGCAGCACGCGGGCGATGCGCGCCAGCGCCTTCAGATGATCGGCGCCGGCGCCCTCCGGCGCGAGCAGCGCGAAGACGAGGTCGACCGGCTGATCGTCGAGCGCATCGAAATCGACCGGGCGGGCAAGCCGCGCGAACACGCCCACCAGCGTGTTCAGCGCACCGAGCTTGCCGTGCGGGATCGCCACGCCCTGCCCGACGCCGGTGGAGCCGAGCCGCTCGCGCTGCAGGATGGTCTCCAGGATCTCGCGCTCTCCGAGCCCGGTCTGGCGCGCCGCGGCGGCGCATACCTCGTGCAGCACCTGCTTCTTCGACTGCGCGTCGACCGACGGCAGAACGGCTTCCGGCTTCAGGAGATCGCTGAGGTCCATTGGGGGTACCATGAGACAATGCCACGGGAGCGGAAGCTCTCGCGTCAGTGGTCCTTGAGGCGTCGCTTGTAGCGCCTGAGCTGTTTATCCAGCCGCTCCGCCGCCTGCTCGAAGCTCACATGCGCGTCAGTGTCGGAGCCGCGCGCTTCGAAGACCTTGCCGGTGTCGATGTGAAGCACAAGTTCGGTCTCGAAGATGCGGCCGTTCTTCGACACTGCAACCTGCCCGGAATAGCCACGATCGAAATATTTGCGGACCGTATCGGCCACGGTTGCGTCGATGCGAGTGCGGAGCGCCTGGCCAATATCGACGTTCGTGCCGGCTATCCTCACAACCATGGCGGATTTCCAATGGCCGGGCCGCTCTGCGCGGCGGACCTGTACGAGGCTCGCTCGCCGCGTGTCAAACGCAATCGAGCGGAGCGGAACCGCGAGCCGCGGAACCGCTAGGAGGCGGCCTTGAGTCGCTTCTCGCGGCGGCGCTCCACCGACGAGCCGATGCGCATGAGCTCGCGGTATTTGGCGACGGTGCGGCGGGCGATCTCCACGCCCTCGCGCGACAGAATCGCAACGATCGCGTCGTCGGAAAGGATCGCATCGGGCGACTCCTCCATGATCATCCTGCGAATCCGATGCTTCACGGCCTCGGCGGAATGCGCCTCGCCGCCCGCGGTGGCGGGAATCGCGCCGGTGAAGAAATAGCGGAACTCGAAGATGCCGCGCGGCGTGGCGATGGTCTTGTTGGCCGCGGCGCGGCTGACCGTGGATTCATGGATGCCGAGCGCGTCGGCGACCATGCGCAGATTGAGCGGCTTCAGATGCGCGACGCCCTCGCGCCAGGAAGCCTTCCTGCCGGCGCACGATCTCCGAGGCGACGCGCAGCACCGTGCGCGCCCGCTGGTCGAGGCTCTTCTTCAGCCATTTCGCCTTGTCGCGGCACTCGTCCACATAGGCGCGCTCGGCGCCGGCGCAGCGCGAGGAGACGCGCGCATAATAGGCGTTGTTGACGATGAGGCGCGGCAGCACCTCGTCGTTCAGCTCCACGATCCAGTCGCTCGCCGGCCCGGGACGCACGAAGACGTCGGGGATCAGCGTGCGCACCGGCTCGTGCGCGAAGGCGAGGCCGGGCTTCGGGTCGAGGCTGCGGATCTCCGCGACCAGGCGCTCGAAGCCGGCGCGGCCGACGCCGCAAAGCGCCGCGAGGCTGGCGACCTCGCCGGCGGCCAGCCGCTCGAGATTGGCGAGCAGCGTGCGCATCGGCTCGTCGAGCCTGCCGCGCTCGTGCAAGCTGCAGCTCCAGGCACTCCGCCAGCGTGCGCGCGAAGATGCCGCTCGGCGCCATGTCCTGGCAGGTGCGCAGCACGCTCTTCCACCGCTTGGCGCGTCGCACCGAGGGTCGCGCGCGAGCGTCGTCCGACCGAAACGGTCAGATAGCCCGCCTCGTCGAGCCCGGCGAGCAGCGCCAGCGCGATCGCGCGATCGGCGGGGACGGTGAAAGACCGCGTCGATCTTGCGCTCCAGCAGCTCCTCGAGGCTTTCGCGCGACGGCAGCGTCTGGTCGAGGCCGAGATCGTCGAGCGGCAGCCGCCGCTTGCTCGTCCGCGGCCGCCGAGCGACGGCGTCCAGCCGGCATCCGGAGCCGACCTGCTCGGGGTAAAGATCGCCGGCTCCGCGTCGACCGCGTCGTCGGCCGCTCGCTTCGCTCTTCGCGGTTCGGCGCGCGGCTCCTCCGGCCGGCGGCTCCTGCTCGGCCGGCCGCCTCGCCGCCTCTCGTCCGTCTCCAGAAGCGGGTTCTGCTCCAGCTCGGCGGCGACGAAGCGCTCCAGCTCCAGCCCCGACATCTGCAGCAGGCGAATCGCCTGCATCAGCTGCGGGGTAATGACCAGCGACTGGACCTGCCTGCCCTGCAGCCTGCACCGAAAGAGCCATCAACGCTGCCCCGTCCCAACGGGCTTCAGGCTTCCCCGACCTGTTCACGAGCCCGTCATATTGCAGTGCAACTTAAACCGCTCTCGCGGCGGAGTCAAAGCCTGAAACGCTCACCAAGATAAACGCGTCGCACATCCGGGTTGGCGACGATCTCCTCCGGCCGGCCTTCGGCCAGCACGTGGCCGGAATTGAGGATGTAGGCGCGATCGATCAGGCCGAGCGTCTCGCGCACGTTATGGTCGGTGATGAGCACGCCGATGCCGCGCCGCGTCAGGTGGCGCACCATGCGCCTGGATGTCGCCGACGGCGATCGGATCGATGCCGGCGAACGGCTCGTCGAGCAGCATGAAGGAGGGACGGCTGGCGAGCGCGCGGGCGATCTCGCAGCGCCGGCGCTCGCCGCCCGAGAGCGAGATCGCCGGCGCCTTGCGCAGATGCGCGATGTGGAACTCCTCCAGCAGCGCGTCGAGGTCGGTCTTTCGCCTGGCGCGGTCGCGCTCCACGATCTCCAGCACGGCGCGGATATTGTCCTCCACCGACAGGCCGCGGAAGATCGACGCCTCCTGCGGCAGATAGCCGACGCCGAGCCGGGCGCGCTGATACATCGGCAGCTTGCGTGACGTCGTAGCCGTCGATCTCGATGCGTGCCGCCACCGGGGCGGATGAGGCCGGTGATCATGTAGAAGACGGTGGTCTTGCCGGCGCCGTTGGGGCCGAGAAGGCCGACCGCCTCGCCGCGCCGCAGCGCCAGCGAGACGTCCTCCACCACGATGCGGCCCTTGAAGGCGCGCCGCAGCCCGCGGGCGACGAGCCATCCCTGCTCGATCGGGGCCCGGCCTGGCTTGCACACGCCTCGCCCTGCGGCTCGCCGCCGTTCTTCGCCCAGCGCGCGCGGCGGCCGATCGCCGTCCAGCGGCCACGACGAGCCCTCGATCTTGTCGAGACGGTTCACCGAAGCGCCCCTCGGCGGCGGAGTCAGGCCTCACGGCTTCGGCGCTCCTTGCGCCGGCGGCGTGATCAGCGTCTGCACCCGGCCGCCATCGATGCGGCCCTGCTTGGTCGCGAGATTGACGACGAGCCGCTCGCCGCGCACGACGTTCGGCCCCTGCGTCAGGACGACATTGCCGGTCATCGTGATGAGATCGTGGGCCATGTCGAGAACCGCCTGGTCGCCGCTCGCCGTCCTTTCGCCGGTGCGCACGATGACGCCGGGGCCGGCCTCGATGCGCGAGACCTGCGAGCCCGGCACGCCCGCCGCGGTCGGCGCGTCGCCGGTGTAGAAGACGCGCAGCGTCGGCGCCTCCAGCACCGTCTCGCCCTGGCGCACCCGCACGTGCCCGGCTATAGACGGCGACCTTCTCCGGGTCGCGCACCTCAAGCTGGTCCGCCTCGATCTGGATCGGCGTGTTGGAGCCGGTGTCGAAGCCGGAGAAGGCGGCGGCGAAATCCTGCGCCGCGCGCACCGGCGCGGCGCCAGCAGCAAGCGCCGAGGGCGAAAGCGAGAAGGAGGCGCCTCATTCGCGGCGGGCTCCGCCGCGGCGCCGGTGGCGGCCTGCGCGCTTCGGCGGCATGATGGTGGTGCTGACACCGCCTTCGAAGAGGATGCGCTTGCCGCCTTCGGTCGCCCGGAAGCGCTGGCCGGTGATCTCGCCATCGGCATAGATCACCGTGACGGGATTGTCGGACCGCATGGTGCCGGCGTTGAAATCGATGTCGGCGTCGGTCATGCGCAGCGCAAGCCCTGGTCGCTGTCGACGCTGATGTCGCCGTCGAGCCGCAGCGTGCGCGCGGTGTGATCGTATTCGCCCGAGGCCGCCGTGACGATCGTGGAGCCCTGCTCGGCGGTGGCCATCGTTGCCTTGATGGTCTCCAGCCGCACCTGCTCGGGGCTCAGCAGGGGCTGGATCGCGCGCTCCGCGACCACCGAATATTCGCGATGGTCGCCGTCAAAGCCGGTGATGTTGGGATGCTCCATGATGACCGCGTTCGGCGTGATGCTGAGCCGCGCGGCGGAAAGATCGAGGGCGCCGGGAAGGCCGAGACGCGTCAGCACGAAAAATCCGGCGACGACGCCAAGCCCCAGGACGGGCAGCAGCACGCGCAAAATGCGGACGCGGCGGCTGTGCCGGCGCGCCGCGGCAATCGCCCTGCCGCGCGCGGCAACCAGCCCAGGCGCACCGCTGTCCTGCCAGGACGCGGAAAAGCTCATCTCGGAATTCGCCATTCTCGCATCGGGTTAGCCGGCAGAGTGTGGTGATTTGGGGGCGCCCTGCAAGCCCGAGCAGCGGCAAGCCGACGCGCCCAACGACCGCATCCCCCCTCCCTATGCCGGAAACGCGCAGAGCCTTGTCGGTTCCGATTGGATCAGAACCGGGCTATCTCTTTGTCAGAACATGATCTTATCCGACCTTGCTTCGCACGCCGAAGCGGGCTTCGCGAAGGCGAGAAACCGGCGCTCCCTTTCGGGATCATGCTCTAGGAATGGGCGAAAATATCGATGTCGTCCCAGCCGAGAAGGTCGAGCTCGGCCCGCGTGGAGAGGAAGGCGAAGCAGGCCTCGGCGAGCTCCAGGCGCCCCTCGCGCTTCAGCCGCTCCTCCAGCAGGGTCTTCATCTCCACGCAGATTGAGCACGTCGGAGGCGGCATATTCGAGCTGCGCGTCGGTCAGCTCCGCAGCCCCCCAGTCGGAGGATTGCTGCTGCTTGGAGATGTCGATGCCGAGCAGGTCGCGCGCCAGGTCCTTCAGGCCGTGCCGGTCGGTATAGGTGCGCGCCAGGCGCGAGGCGATCTTGGTGCACCAGACCGGCGCCACCTCGATGCCCAGCCCGTGCTTCAGCATGGCGATGTCGAAGCGGGCGTAGTGGAAGACCTTGGTGATTTCCGGGTCGGTGAGGAGCAGGCCGAGATTGGGCGCGCTGGTCTGGCCCTGCTCGATCTTCACCATGTCGACGGTTCCGTCGCCGGGCGAGAGCTGCACCAGGCAGAGCCGGTCGCGGCCGGGCTTCAGCCCCATCGTCTCGGTGTCGACGGCGACGACGTCCTTGAAATGCGGAGAGGTCGTGCAGATCGCCGTCATGGATGCGGATATTGGTCAGCGTGGCCCCCCGTCGTGCATCGCCCGTCTTCATTTCGCTGCGCATGCACAGCGGAGCCTGGTGCCCAGGAGAGGACTCGAACCTCCACGCCTCGCGGCACACGGACCTGAACCGTGCGCGTCTACCAATTCCGCCACCTGGGCTTGCCGGAGCATGATCTTGCCCGAAAACCGTTTTCCACTTTTCGGGATCATGCTCGAAGCCGGCCTGCCTTAGGGCCTCGCCCCAAAGGTGTCAACGCCGGCCGCCTCCTCCCGATCCGGCGGCTTGCGGCGGCGGGCGGGTTTCGGCATGACTGGCCGACTGCCGGAGCCATCGCACGCATGAAACCCGTCTCCTTCGCCGCCATCGGCGAATGCATGATCGAGCTGTCCGGCGGCCGCGCCGACCGCTGGCAGATGGGCTTTGCCGGCGACACGTTCAACACCGCCTGGTACGTGCGCGCCTTGCTGCCGGCGAAAAGCCGCGTCGCCTATGTCACGGCGCTGGGGGACGACCCGTTTTCGCTGCGGCTCGGCGATTTCATCGCGCGGGCCGGCATCGAGACCGACCGCGTCCGCACCGTCCGCGGCAAGGGGCCGGGGCTCTACGCCATCACGCTGGAAGAAGCGGAGCGCTCCTTCACCTATTGGCGCGGCGAATCGGCGGCGCGGCGCGCTCGCCGACAATGCGGCGTGGCTGAAGCGGGCGACCTCCGCCGCCGACATGCTCTATTTCTCCGGCATCACGCTGGCGATCCTGGCGCCTCCGGCGCGCGCCCGCCTGCTGAAGGCGCTCGCCGCCGCGCGCAAGGCCGGGGCGATTATCGCCTTCGACCCGAACTACCGGCCCGCCCTGTGGCCCGACAGGAAGACAGCGCGGGCGGCAATCGACGACGCGCTCGCCGTCTCCGACATTGCGCTCCCGACGCTCTCGGACGCGGAGGCGCTCTATGGCGCGCGCGCCTGGCGCCGCATGGTGGCGGAGCTGTCCGCGGGAGCGGACGCGACCGAGCTCGTCATCAAGAACGGCGACCGGCCGGCGCTCGTCTTCAGCGACGGCCGGCAGGGCGAGGTGCCGCCGGCGAAGGCGAAGCGGCTGGTCGACACGACGGGCGCCGGCGATTCCTTCTCCGGCGCTTATCTTGCCGGCAGGCTCATGGGGCTCGACGCGTTCCGCGCGGCAAAGCTCGGCCACGCGGTGGCCGCGGAGGTGGTCGGCGGGCACGGCGCGCTGGTGAAGGTCCACGGCGCGAAGCTACTGCGCGCGGTTGTGAAGGACGGCAGCGCTCAAGCGTCGTAGGAACGAAAGAGCCCGGCCGAGGGCCGGGCTCCAGGATAGCACGATGGCCGACGAGGCTAATGCATCAGCGCCTTGTCGGTCACGTCATGCGTCCAGGCGCCTTCCGGCTGCTGCATGATGATGTGCTGGTCGAGCACGGCCTTGGCGGTGCGGTCGTAGGCCGCCTCGTCGAGCACGCCGTTGCCGCCGGCGGTGAGCTTGGCCACCTCGCCCATCATGTAGATCTGGTGGTTGAGGTCCTGCCCGCCATTGTCGACGACGATCTGTGCCGCCTCCTCCGGATGCGCCAGCGCGTAGTCCCAGCCCTTCATCGAGGCGCGGACGAAGCGCACCATCTTGTCGAAGAACTCCGGCTTGGCGAGGTCGTCCTCAAGCACGTAGAGGCCGTCCTCCAGCAGGTCGTTGCCCATCGCCGAGTAGTTGAAGACCATGAGGTCTTCCGGCTTGAAGCCGGCGTCGAGCACCTGGCCGTATTCGTTGTAGGTCATCACCGAGATGCAGTCCGCCTGCTTCTGGATGAGCGGCTGCACGTCGAAGCTCTGCTTCAGGACGGTGACGCCGTCGGGGCCGCCTTCGGTCGGCATGCCGATCTTGTTCATCCAGGCATAGAACGGATATTCGTTGCCGAAGAACCAGACGCCGAGCGTCTTGCCCTTGAAGTCGGCTTCCGTCTCGATGCCGGTATATTTCGGGCAGACGAGCTCCATGCCGGCGCGCTTGAAGGGCTGCGCGATGTTGACGAGCTTCACGCCCTTCTCGCGGGCGGCAAGCGCGGCCGCCATCCAGTCGACGATCACGTCGGCGCCGCCGCCGGCGATCACCTGCTCCGGCGCGATGTCCGGCCCGCCGGGATTGATGGTGACGTTGAGGCCTTCCTCTTCGTAGAAGCCCTTGTCCTAGCGCGACGTAGTAGCCGCCGAACTGCGCCTGCGTGACCCATTTCAGCTGCAGCGTCACGTCGTCGGCCGCGAAAGCCTGGCTGAGGCCGAGCCCCGCCGCAAACGCCATTGCTCCAAGAATACTCTTCTTCATTGACTACCTCCGTGTGGAATTCCCTAATGATCTTAGGGTTTTACGTCCGGAAGGACGGATGCCAGAACGTCGCCGCCCGCTCGATCAGCGACACCAGCCCGTAGAAAAGCGAGCCGGCCAGCGCGGCCATGGCGATTTCCGCCCAGACCATGTCGATCCCCATGCGGCCGACCTCGGTGGAGATGCGGAAACCCATCCCCACGATCGGCGTGCCGAAGAATTCGGCCACGATGGCGCCGATCAAAGCAAGAGTTGAGTTGATCTTTAAGGCATTGAAGATGAACGGAAGGGCAGCCGGGAGCCTGAGCTTCACGAGCGTCTTCCAATAGCCGGCGGCATAGGTGCGCATCAGGTCGCGCTCCATCGCCTCGGTGGCGCCGAGACCGGCGATCGTGTTCACCAGCATCGGGAAGAAGGTCATCACGATCACCACCGCCGCCTTCGACGGCCAGTCGAAGCCGAACCAGATGACCATGATCGGCGCGATGCCGATGATCGGCAGCGCGCTGACGAGATTGCCGACCGGCAGCAGCCCGCGGCGCAGGAACGGCACCCGGTCGGCGAGGATGGCGACGACGAAGCCGGAGAGGCAGCCGACCGCGTAGCCGAATCAGCACGGCCTTCAGGAAGGTCTGGCGGAAGTCGGCGAGGAGCGTCGGCCCGGACACGATGAGCTTCTGCCAGATAATGCTCGGCGGCGGCAGCAGGACCAGCGGGACGGCGAAGCCGCGCACCAGATCTCCCAGAGGATCAGCACCCAGACGCCGAAGACGAAGGGGATGGCGACGCTCACCAGCGCGCCGGACCCACGGGTTGCCCGGCCGAAGGGCGGAGAGCGACTGCACGAAGGCCCAGGCCGTCAGCCACGCCGCGACGACCACCGCCCAAAAGCCAAGGCCCGGCATGGCCGGCGATCTCGGGAAGCGCGCGGATCAGGAAGATGGCGGCGGCATGGGCGGTGATGCCGGTCAGAAGCAACTGCCATCGCGGCCGCCAGAGCGCGATGAGGCCCCCGACCGCCAGGAAAGCGGCAACGACGCCGAGCGACGAGCCCATCACGGCCGGGCCGTCGACGGAGACCAGAAGCACCAGCGCCACGATGGCGATCGAGGCGGCCGGATAGAGGATCTGCGAGGGGTGGCGGTTCATCGCGTGCCCATCTGCCGCCGCACGAGGCGGTCGACGAGGCCGACGATGGTGACCAGCACCGCCGCCATCACCGAGCCGGCGATCAGCGCCGACCACATCTGGACCGTCTGGCTGTAATAGGAGCCGAAGAGCAGGACCGCGACCGATGCCGGCGACGGCGCCGGTCGGCAGCTCGCCGACGATGGCGCCGACCAGGCTGGTGGCGATCGCCACCTTCATGGAGGTGAAAAGAAACGGCATCGAGGCCGGCACGCGCAGCTTGAAGAAGACCTGCGCGCGGCTGGCGCTGTAGGTGCGCATCAGGTCGAGCAGGATCGGATCGGGCGAGCGAAAGCCCTTCACCATGCCGACGGTGACGGGGAAGAACGAGAGATAGGTCGAGATCAGCGCCTTCGGCACCAGGCCCTTCAGCCCGATCGAGGCGAGCACCACGATGACCATCGGCGCGATGGCGAGGATCGGGATCGTCTGCGAGGTGATGATCCACGGCATCAGGCTCTTGTCGAGGCTGCGCGCATGCACGATGGCGACCGCGATGACGATGCCGAGCACGGTTCCCATGGCGAAGCCGAGCAGCGTGGAGGAGAGCGTCACCCAGCCGTGATAGACGAGGCTCGACGGCTTCCACGGCTTGGCGACGAAGACGCTCTGGTAGAGGTCCGCGGCGACCTGATGCGGCGCCGGCAGCGTCGGCTTCTTCTGGGTCATCGTCTCGCCGACGAGCTCGGAGAAGCTCGGCGTGCGGCCCGCGCGCTCGTCGAGATCGCGCTGGAACGGGGCGTTGAGGAAGAAGGCGCCGACGTACCAGATCGCCACGATGGCGAGGATCACGATGATGACCGGGCCGGCATTGCCGGCCATGATGCGGCGGTGCCATGCGGGACGCGGCTGGTAGCCGACGGCGCCGCCCGGCTCGGGAATGCCGGCGCTCACGGGCAACCCCTTCTCCCATGGGGAGAAGGTGGCTGCGAAGCAGCCGGATGAGGGGGCACGGCGGAAAGGCCGAGCCCCATAACCGGCGGCGAACACCCTCACCCGCCCGCTTCGCGGGCACCCTCTCCCTCAGGGAGAGGGTTGCGCTGTGCGCCACCTCAGTCCTCATAGCTGTGCCCTGCCCTCAGCCCCTCGCGGACGCGGTGGGCGAGCTTAGGAACTCCGGCGTCTCGCGGATGTCGAGGGTGCGCTCGGCGGGGAGGTCGCTCGGGATGACGTCGTGGATGCGGCCGGGGCGCGGCGACATGACGACGATGCGGGTGGAGAGATAGACCGCCTCGGGGATGGAGTGGGTGACGAAGATCACCGTCTTCCGCGTCTTGGCCCAAAGCTCGAGCAGCTGCTCGTTCAGATGATCGCGCACGATCTCGTCGAGCGCGCCGAACGGCTCGTCCATCAGGAGCAGCGCCGGGTCGAAGGAGAGCGCGCGGGCGATGGAGGCGCGCTGCTGCATGCCGCCGGAAAGCTGCCAGGGAAACTTCTGCTCGAAGCCGGTGAGGTTGACCAGGTCGAGGTTCTTCTTGATGCGCTCGGCGCGCTCCGCTGCCGAAACGCCCATCACCTCAAGCGGCAGCGCCACGTTCTTGGCGATGGTGCGCCAGGGATAGAGCGCGGCGGACTGGAAGACGTAGCCGTAGGCGCGGCGCTTGCGCGCCTCATCCGGCGAGAGGCCGTTGACCAGGATGCTGCCCGCGGTCGGCTGCTCCAGGTCGGCGATGACGCGCAGCAGCGTGGTCTTGCCGCAGCCGGAGGGGCCGATGAGCGAGACGAACTCGCCGCGATCGACCGCAAGGTCGATGTCGGAGAGCGCCTGGACCGGCCCGTCGGCGGTCTGGAAGGTCAGCGACAAGTCTTGTCGATGGCGATGACCTGCTCGCCGCCGGCGGCCGCCTTTTCTTCCGCCTCGCCGCGCCTGCCCGTCTCCGAAGCCGAATTCAGCAAACCTGGCCCCACCCACTCGCGTCTTTCGTGAGCGTCAACCTAGCCGAACGAGGCCGGGATGTCGCGGCAATCGGCGCGACATGATGTCGAAACTTTTCTCCGCTAGGCCGCGTTTCGGCGGCGGAAACCGTGGGCTCGCAACGGCATCCGCATGCCATCGCCTCACCATCCCGCCCGGCGGGCGCGCCCATGACCACAGAGGAAGGAGACATGGACGCCGTGCCAGAATGGTCGCGAGCACCGGGATTATGGGTCCCGGTGTCGGCCTGACGGCCGAACCGGGATGACAAAGCCGCGAGGATAATCGTGCGATATCTACGCCCAACCCCTCATCCGGCTGCTTCGCAGCCACCTTCTCCCCATGGGAGAAGGCTTCCGTGCCCTCTCTGACTCACACCCCCGCCGGAATGCCCGTGCGCTCCACCTTGCGCGGGGCGGTCAGCTCCTTCCAGGTGGAGAGCGCCTTGTGCACCGGCGTGAACGGCGGGCGCTCCACGAAGCGGCCGTCGCCGGTGCTCGGCCTTCACGTCGCCCTCCTCGTAGGCCACGCGGCCGCGCGACAGGGTCAGCTTCGGACGGCCGGTCACGTTGATGCCCTCGAAGACGTTGTAGTCGATCGCCGATTTCTGCGTCTTGGCGCTGATCGTCTTCGTCGCCTCCGGGTCCCACACCACGATGTCGGCGTCGGCGCCGGCCATGATGGCGCCCTTCCTCGGATACATGTGCAGGATCTTGGCGATGTTGGTGGAGGTGACGGCGACGAACTCGTTCATCGTCAGCCGCCCGGTGCGCACGCCGAAGGTCCACAGCACCGACATGCCGGTCCTCCAGCCCGCCGGTGCCGTTCGGGATCTTGGTGAAGTCGCCGACGCCCATGCGCTTCTGCTCGGTGGTGAAGGCGCAATGGTCGGTCGCCACCACCTGCAGCGAGCCGGAGGCGAGGCCGGCCCACAGCCCGTCCTGGTGCAGCTTGGTTGCGGAAGGGCGGCGACATCACCCGCCGCGCCGCGTGGTCCCAGTCCGGATTGGCGTATTCGCTCTCGTCGAGCACCAGATGCTGCACCAGCGGCTCGCCGTAGACGCGCATGCCCTTCTGCCGCGCCCGGCGGATCGCCTCGTGCGCCTGCTCGCAGGAGACATGCACGACGTAGAGCGGCACGCCGGCCTGGTCGGCGATCATGATGGCGCGGTTGGCGGCCTCGCCCTCCACTTCCGGCGGGCGCGAATAGGCGTGCGCCTCCGGGCCGTTATTGCCCTCCGCCAGCAGCTTCTGCTGCAGGAAGGCGACGACGTCGCCGTTCTCCGCATGCACCAGCGGCATGGCGCCGATCTCGGCGCAGCGCGAGAACGAGGCGAACATCTCGTCGTCGTTCACCATCAGCGCGCCCTTGTAGGCCATGAAATGCTTGAAGGTGTTGATGCCCTGCTCCACCACCTTCGGCATCTCGTCGAACACCTGCTTGTCCCACCAGGTGATCGCCATGTGGAAGGAATAGTCGGTGCGCGCCTTGCCGGCCTTCTGGTACCATTGCTGCAGCGCGTCGATCAGCCCCTGCTCCGGCGCCGGCAGGCAGAAATCGACGATCATGGTGGTGCCGCCGGAAAGCGCTGCGGCGGTGCCGGAATCGAAATCGTCGGTGGAGAAGGTGCCCATGAAGGGCATCTCCATATGGGTGTGCGGATCGATGCCGCCCGGCATGACGTAGCAGCCCGACGCGTCGATGACGTGGTCGGCGTCGTGCTCCAGATCGGGACCGACGGCCACGATCTTGTCGTGCTGGACGAAGACGTCGGCCTTGTAGGTGAGATCGGCGGTGACGACCGTGCCGCCTTTGATGAGTTTGCTCATGACTACGCTCCTATGCCGTATTCGCCCTCTCCTCCCTTGCGGGGGAGAGACCGGAGAGGGGGGAAGCGCAGGCTCGGACGATCGTGTCCTTCCCCCTCCCCTAGCCCCTCCCCGCAAGGGGGAGGGGGAAACCTCCGAACTCACTCCACGATCTCCGCCGTCTCCACCACCGCGTGGAACAGCACGTCGGCGCCGGCCGTCGCCCATCGCGGAAAAATCTCCTCCGCCTCGTTGTGGCTGATGCCGTTCACGCAGGGGCAGAAGACCATCGCGGTCGGCGCCACGCGCGCAATGTAGCAGGCGTCGTGCCCGGCGCCCGAGACCATGTCGCGGTGCGAATAGCCGAGCCGCTCGGCGGCGCGGCGGACGGCGGAGACGCAGTCGTGGTCGAACGCCACCGGCGCACAGTGAAGACCTCCTCCACCGCCGCCGTGAGCCCGCCCTCGGCGCAGATCGTCTCCACCGCCTTGGAGACATCGCTCCTTCATCTCCGCCAGCGTCGTGTCGACCGGATGGCGGAACTCCACGCTCATCGACACGGAGCCGGGAATGACGTTGCGCGAGCCGGGATAGGGCGTCAGCGCCCCGACCGTGCCGACCGCGTGCGGCGCGTTCTGCAGCGCGATCTCGTTCACCGCCTGCACCAGCCTGGCCGCGCCGACCAGCGCGTCGCGGCGGCGCGGCATCGGCGTGGTGCCGGCGTGGCTCTCGAAGCCGGTCAGCGTCACGTCGAACCAGCGCTGGCCCTGCGCGTGCGTGACGACGCCGACGTCGACGCCCTCCGCCTCGAGGATCGGCCCCTGCTCGATATGCAGCTCGAAGAACGCCTTGAGCGGATGCCGGCCGGCCGGCTCGTCGCCCACATAGCCGATGCGCTTCAGCTCGTCGCCGAGCGACTTCCCCTCCGCGTCCTTCAGCCCATAGGCGTAGTCCAGCGTGTAGGCGCCGGCGAAGACGCCGGAGGCGGTCGTCCCCGGCGCGAAGCGCGAGCCCTCCTCGTTGGTCCAGTTCACCACCTCGATCGGATGCTTCGTCCTGATGCCGAGATCGTTCAGCGTGCGCACGATCTCCAGCCCGGAGAGCACGCCGAGCACGCCGTCATACTTGCCGCCGGTCGGCTGCGTGTCGAGATGGCTGCCGACCATCACCGGCGGCAGCGTGTCGTCGGTGCCGGCGCGCCTGGCGAACATGTTGCCCATCGTGTCGACGACCATCGTGCAGCCGGCCTCCTCGCACCAGGACCTGAAGAGGTCGCGCCCCTCGCGGTCGACGTCGGTCAGCGTCAGGCGGTTGTTGCCGCCCTTCACGCCCGGGCCGATCTTGGCCATCTCCATGAGGCTGTCCCACAGCCTTTCGCCGTTGACCCTGAGGTTACTTCCAGGCGCGGCCACGAAACGCGTCTCCCGAAGACTTGGCAGGGTCCCCGATCACGACACGATCTCCGCCGTCTCCACCACGGCGTGGAACAGCACGTTGGCGCCAGCCTCGGCCCATTCCTTCGAGATGTCCTCGTCCTCGTTGTGGGAGAGGCCGTCGACGCAGGGGCACATGACCATGGCGGTCGGCGCCACGCGGTTGATCCAGCAGGCGTCGTGGCCGGCGCCGGAAACGATGTCGCGATGCGAATAGCCGAGCCGCTCAGCCGCGTCGCGCACGGCCTTCACGCATTTCTCGTCGAAGGCCGGCGGGTCGAACTGGCCGACGATCTCCGCCTCGAACTCGACGCCGAGCGCCTTGCACAGCTTCGGCGCCTCCTCCATCAGCCGGTCGACCATGCCGGTCAGCGTCTCCAGCACGTGGCTGCGGAAATCGACGGTGAAGACCACCTTGCCGGGGATGATGTTGCGGCTGTTCGGGTAGACGTCGATATGGCCGATAGCGCCGACCGCGTTGGGCTGCTGGCTCATGGCGATCTCGTGCACCAGCTCGGTGATCTGAGCCAGGCCACGGCCGGCATTCTTGCGCATGGGCATCGGCGTAGAGCCGGTGTGGCTCTCCTTGCCGGTGATGGTGCACTGGATCCAACGCAGGCCCTGGCCGTGTGTGACGACGCCGATTCGCTTGCCCTCGGCCTCGAGGATCGGTCCCTGCTCGATATGCAGCTCGAAGAAGGCGTGCATCTTGCGCGCGCCGACCTCCTCGTCGCCAAGCCAGCCGATACGCTTCAGCTCGTCGCCGAATGTCTTGCCTTTCGCGTCGGTGCGCGAATAGGCCCAATCCTGGTCGATCACGCCGGCGAAGACGCCGGAGGCCAGCATGGCGGGAGCAAAGCGGGTGCCCTCCTCGTTGGTCCAGTTGACCACGACGATCGGGTGCTTCGTCTTGACGTTCATGTCGTTCAGCGAGCGCACGATCTCCAGCGCGCCGAGCACGCCGAGCACGCCGTCATAGCGGCCGCCGGTCGGCTGCGTGTCGAGATGCGAGCCGACATAGACGGGGAGCGCATCGGGGTCGGTGCCCTCGCGGCGGGCGAACATGGTGCCCATCTTGTCGACGCCCATGGTGAGACCCGCCTCGTCGCACCAGCGCTTGAAGAGCTTGCGCCCCTCGCCGTCCTCGTCGGTCAGCGTCTGGCGGTTGGAGCCGCCGCGCACGCCCGGGCCGATCTCCGCCATCTCATGGATGGAATCCCAGAGCCGGTCGGCGTTGATTCTTCAGGTTTGAGCCGGGTGCTTCTGCCATCGCTTATTTCCTGTCGTCATCGCTGGGCCTGATCTGATGGCTCTGGGACGAACAATGCTTCCCCATCGGGGCGCAGGTTGACCTGTACGTGCCTAGCAACACGGGAAGCTGCGTTCCTTCTTTCCTCGGTTAGGTCCCCATTTGGGGCCCAAGTCTCGGCGAACATGTGAAAGTGTTCGTGCTCTGTATTCAACTTGCCGAGTTGCTTGACCAGAAAATCGCGTCCTTCTCGATCAAGGTAGACCTCGATCTGATCACTTCCGTCCCCGGCATCCGGCGATATCTCAGACGAGATTCTCACGCTCCTAGCATCCTCGAAATGGCGGTCGCGTTCAATTGCAGGGGCTCCTGGTCACAGGATGTCATTTGAGGCTGCTGCACGACGGCGGGAGCACCCCTTCGATGTCCTCACAGTCTCCGAGCATCTTCGACCTTATTGTTTCCAAAAGGGAGGTGATACAGCGATCTTCGACGCGCGCTCGCAGCGGCTCAAGGAACACGTGGCGCCCCTCTGCGATCATCTCTTCCGCCGTGTGCTTTATGCAAGCTGCGGCAACATTGTAGGACCTGCTCCCGTGGGACCCGCGTCGCACTCGCCAGTTTCGCCAGTTCAGTCTGTTGCCAGACCTCATCGCGCTGGTCGATCGCCGTCGCTACAGCCTCGCTGTCCACTACCCCTAGGACCAGGGATAGGAGAGGTCGTGGTCCCGCGAAAGCGGGATCATAGCCGTTGAAGAATAGCCAGCGACCAACATCGTTTACCTGCGGAGTAAATACTCTTTCGGCCTTCGCTGCTTCCTCGGGACTGAGCGGCTGAGCTTGTGCGCTTCCTATCAAAAGGAGAAATGCCACAATCAAAAGCAAGACCACAAACAACTCCCTCTGACGGGTCACTCAATGCATCGACGGGAACGTATAGACCGCGCCGTGCGCGATGCCGGCCGGCCAGCGCGTCGTCACCGTCTTCAGCCGCGTGTAGAAGCGCACGCCCTCCGGGCCGTAGATGGAATGGTCGCCGAACAGCGAGCGCTTCCAGCCGCCGAAGGAGTGATAGGCGACCGGCACCGGGATCGGCACGTTGACGCCGACCATGCCGACCTCGATCTGGTCGGCGAAGGTGCGCGCGGCGTCGCCGTCGCGCGTGAAGATGGCGGTGCCGTTGCCGTATTCGTGGCTGTTGATGAGATCGACGGCGTTGTCGTAGTGTCGGCGCGCGCACGACGGAGAGCACCGGCCCGAAAATCTCTTCCTTGTAGATCGACATGTCCGGCGTGACGCGGTCGAACAGCGAGCCGCCGACGAAATAGCCGTTCTCGTAGCCCTGCAGCTTCAGCCCGCGGCCGTCGACGACGAGCTCCGCGCCTTCCTTCACGCCGTCGTCGATGTAGCCGAGCACCTTGTCCATGTGCTGCCTGGTGACCAGCGGGCCCATCTCGGCGTCCGGGTCGGTGGCCGGGCCGATCTTCAGCGCGCGCACGCGCGGCGCCAGCTCCTCGATCAGCTTGTTGGCCGTCTCCTCGCCCACCGGCACGGCGACGGAGATCGCCATGCAGCGCTCGCCGGCGGAGCCGTAGCCGGCGCCCATCAGCGCGTCGGCCGCCTTGTCCATGTCGGCGTCGGGCATGACGATCATGTGGTTCTTGGCGCCGCCCAGCGCCTGCACGCGCTTACCGGCCGCGGTGCCGCGCGTGTAGACGTATTGCGGCGATCGGCGTGGAGCCGACGAAGCTCACCGCCTTGATGTCGGGATGGTCGAGGATGGCGTCGACCGCCTCCTTGTCGCCGTGCACGATGTTCAAGACGCCGTCGGGGAAGCCGGCCTCCTTGAAGAGCTCCATGGCGAGCATGGAGGCGGAGGGATCGCGCTCCGACGGCTTCAGCACGAAGGTGTTCCCGCAGGCGATCGCCATCGGGTACATCCACATCGGCACCATGGCGGGGAAGTTGAACGGCGTGATGCCGG
Source organism: uncultured Alphaproteobacteria bacterium (assembly GCA_963801225.1). Taxonomy (GTDB): domain Bacteria; phylum Pseudomonadota; class Alphaproteobacteria; order Rhizobiales; family Afifellaceae; genus DASWJZ01. Next base: position 496,664 of record CAWDED010000009.1, on the reverse strand, counting down.
CGCACACGCCGAGCGGCTGGCGGTCGGAATAGGAATCGATCTCCGGCCCGACATTGCGCGAGAACTCGCCCTTCAGAAGCTGCGGGATGCCGCAGGCGAACTCCACCACCTCGATGCCGCGCGCCACCTCGCCGAGCGCATCGGCGTGCGTCTTGCCGTGCTCGGCGGAGATCGCGCTGGCGAGGTCGTCGGCGTTCGTCTCCAGAAGCTCCTTGAACTTGAACATGAAGCGCGCGCGCTTCAGCGGCGGCATGGTGCCCCATGCGGGCGCCGCGGCCTTGGCGGCCTGCACGGCGCGGTCCACCTCCGCGGCGCTCGACAGCCCAAGCTCGGCCGTCTGCTCGCCGGTCGCCGGATTGAAGACCGGCGAGACGCGGCCGGAGGCCGAAGGCTCCGCCTTGCCGTTGATGACGTTGGCGATGCGCTGCATCGTTCTCCTTTTCTTCCTTAATCCAGACTCTTGATCACGCCGGCGAGCTTGTCGACGAGGAAGTCGATCTCGCCCTTCTCGATGATCAGCGGCGGCGACAGCGCGATGATGTCGCCGGTGGTGCGGATGAGGATGCCCTGCCTCGTAGGCCTTGAGGAAGGCGGCGAAGGCGCGCTTCGTCGGCGCGCCGGCGATCGGCTCAAGCTCGACCGCGCCGACCAGCCCGATATTGCGGATGTCGATGACGTGCGGCAGGCCCTTCAGGCCGTGCAGCGCGTCGGCGAAATATCCGCCGAGCTCCGCGCCGCGCGTCAGCAGCCCCTCGCGCTGGTAGATGTCGAGCGTGGCAAGGCCGGCCGCCGACGACACCGGATTTCCGGAATAGGTGTAGCCGTGGAAGAACTCGATGAGATGCTCCGGGCCGTTCATGAAGGCCTCGTAGATCTCCTTCTTCACGAACACCGCGCCCATCGGCACGACGCCGTTGGTGACGCCCTTGGCGGTCGTCATGATGTCCGGCGTGACGCCGAAATAGTCCGCCGCGAACGGCGTGCCGAGGCGGCCGAAGCCGGTGATGACCTCGTCGAAGATCAGCAGGATGCCGTGCTTGTCGCAGATCTCGCGGAGCCGCTGCAGGTAGCCCTTGGGCGGGATCAGCACGCCGGTCGAGCCGGCGACCGGCTCCACGATCACCGCGGCGATGGTGGAGGCGTCGTGCAGCGTGACCAGCCGCTCCAGATCGTCGGCGAAGCTCCGCGCCATGCTCCGGCACGCCGCGCGATGAAGGCGTTGCGCGCCGGGTCGTGCGTGTGGCGGATGTGGTCGACGCCGGCGAGCATCATGCCGAAATGCTTGCGGTTGGAGACGATGCCGCCGACCGAGATGCCGCCGAAATTGACGCCGTGATAGCCGCGCTCGCGCCCGATCAGGCGGGTGCGGCTGCCGTCGCCCTTCACCCGGTGATAGGCGAGCGCGATCTTGAGCGCCGTCTCGACGGATTCGGAGCCGGAATTGGTGAAGAACACGTGGTCGAGCCCCTGCGGCGCGATGGCGGTCAGCCGCGCGGCAAGCTCGAAGACCTTCGGATGGCCCATCTGGAAGGCCGGCGCGTAGTCGAGCTCCAGGAGCTGGTCCTTGACCGCCTCGGCGATCTCCGGCCGGCCGTGGCCGGCATTGACGCACCACAGGCCCGACGTGCCGTCGAGCACCTGGCGGCCGTCGTGGCTCCAGTAGTGCGTGCCTTCGGCGCGCACGAGCATGCGCGGCGCCTTCTTGAACTGCCGGTTCGCCGAGAACGGCATCCAGAAGGCTTCGAGATTGTTGGGGATGGGGGCTTGTCTGCAACATGATGTGAACTCCGCCGCGCTTGTGGCTCTTCGCGCCGTCACCTCTAGCGGTTTCCGGCGCCGTAGCCAAACTTGACTGATTGGTCAAAATCAACGCTAGGTTCGGCGGCAGAGCCGGTCAAGGCGAAACTGGCGTGAGGTAGGATACGTCGCATGAACAGGCCCGAGCCGCCGCCCAAGAAGGCGACGCGCATCCAGAAGAAGAACCGCAAGGTCATCCTCGATGCGGCGCTGGAGGTGTTCTCCACCTACGGCTTCCGCGGCTCCACCATCGACCGCATCGCCGAGAAGGCCGGGCTGTCGAAGCCGAACCTCCTCTACTATTTCCGCTCCAAGGAGGCGATCTACGTCGCGGTGCTGGAGGACACGCTGGAGTTCTGGCTGGCGCCGCTCGCCGCGCTCGATCCCGCCGGCGATCCGATCGAGGAGATCGGCCGCTACATCGACGCCAAGCTTGAGATGTCGCGCAGGCGGCCGGCGGCCTCGCGGCTCTTCGCCAACGAGATCCTGCACGGCGCGCCGGCCATCGGCGCGTTCCTCGAAGGGGCCGCTGAAGGAGCTGGTCGACCGCGAAGCGGCGGTGATTTCCGCCTGGATCGCCGAGGGAAGGCTGGCGCCGGTCGAGCCGCGGCATCTCATCATGATGATCTGGGCGGTGACGCAGCACTACGCCGATTTCGACGTGCAGGTGCGCGCGGTGCTGGGGGAGAGCGCCAGGCAGCGGTTCAAGGACGCGGAAGCGACGTTGAGCAGCGTGCTCCTGGAGGGGCTGAGGCCGCGCACCTGAACCGCCGGCCGCCGCGGGCCGCCATCAATCCGGGTCGGCGCCCTCGCCCACCGGCTCGTCGGCGATCTTCGGGCGGAAATAGCGGCCGACGATGAGCGGCGCCAGGAAGCCGACGATGGCGAACGCCCACAGGCCGATCGCCAGCCACGAGCCCCAGAGGATCGACGAGGTCGCCGTCGGAGATGGTGAGCGCGCGGCGGAGGTTCTTCTCCATCTCGTTGCCGAGCAGCACGCCGAGGATCACCGGGACGAGCGGAATGTCGAGCTTCCTGAGAAGGTAGCCGAGCACGCCGAAGGCGACCATCACCATCAGGTCGAAGGTGGAGCCGGACACCCCGTAAATGCCGACGAAGGAGATCATGGCGACCGTCGGCATCAGGATAGCGCGGCGGAATGAGGAGCACGCGCACGAACAGGCTGACCAGCGGGATGTTCATCAGGAGCAGCATGAAATTGGCGATGAACAGCGCCGCGATGAGGCCCCAGACGACGTCGGGATTGGACTGGAAGAGAAGCGGCCCCGGCGTGACGTTGAGCGCCAGCAGCATGGCGAGCAGAACGGCGGTCGTTCCCGAGCCCGGCACGCCGAGCGCCAGCATGGGCACCAGCGCGCCGCCGGCGGCGGCATTGTTGCCGGCCTCCGGCGCCGCCACGCCGCGCGGATCGCCCTTGCCGAACGTTCCGTCGCGGTCGGAGATGCGCTTTTCCAGCGTGTAGGCGATGAAGGAGCCGAGCGAGGCGCCCGCGCCCGGAAGCACCCCGGCCAGGAAGCCGAGGCCGGTCGAGCGCGAGATGGCGCCGAGGCAAAGCCGCAGCATGGCAAGCGGCGCGGTCACGCGGCCGACCTTGACCTTCGAGGCTTCGGTCTCGCCTTCGCCCTTGTGCTCCAGGAACAGGAAGACTTCGGAGATGGCGAAGAGGCCGACGATGGCGACGAGGAAGTTGATGCCGTCGTAGAGGTAGACGTTGTTGAAGCTGAAGCGCGGCACGCCGGTCTGGTGGTCGACGCCGATCATGGCGATGCCGAGCCCCAGCGCCGCGGCGATCGCCGCCTTCGCCTGGTTGCGGCTGGCGATGCCGCCGAGCGTGGCGAAGGCGAGCGTGTAGAGCGCGAAATATTCCGCCGGGCCGAAGAGCAGCGCCAGCTTGACCAGCAGCGGCGCCAGGAAGACGAGCCCCCAGGTGGCGAAGAACGAGCCGACGAACGAGGCGATGCCGGACAGCGCCAGCGCCTCGCCGGCCTGGCCCTTGCGCGCCATCGGGTAGCCGTCGAGCGTGGTCATCAGCGCCGGCTCGTCGCCGGGGATGTTGAGCAGGATGGAGGAGATGCGCCCGCCATACATGGCGCCGTAATAGACGCTGGTGAGGAGGATCAGCGCCGGCGTCGCCGGCAGGCCGAGCGTGAAGGCGAGCGGGATGAGGATCGCCACGCCGTTGGAGGGTCCGAGCCCCGGCAGCGCGCCGATGATGGTGCCCATGAAGCAGCCGATCAGCGCCAGCCCGAGATTCTGCAGGGTCAGCGCGACCTCAAAGCCGTGGGCAAGCGAAGAAAGCGCCTCCATGGCTCAATAGCCCCACGGACCGCGGGCCAGCGTCAGGCCGAGGACCAGGTGGAAGACCACGTAGATGCCGATGGCGATGGCAACGCCGGCGGCCGCCGCGGCAAGCGGCCTGGAGCCGAGCCGCCAGGCCAGGAGGGCCGCCGTCACCGCGGTCGACAGGACGAAGCCGAAGCGCGGCAGCGCCTGCGCATAGGCGATCATCAGCACGACAGCGAAGGCGATCTCCAGAAGACGGCCCGCGGCCGGCCAGTCGGGCCGCGGGTCGGGCTTGACGATCGGGTAGATCGCGGCGACCGCCAGGGTGATCCCGATGACGATCGGGAACGCCTTCGGCCCCATCGGATCGACGATGAAGCCGGTCTCGATCAGCGTCGCCTGCCAGATGAAGAACCCGGCAAGCAGGATGCAGACGACGCCGAAGACGCGGTCGCTCATGGTCCGCCGCAGAAAAGTCGCCCGGGCCTACTTGATCAAGCCGATCTCCTTGGAGAGCTGCGTCGTCTTGGCGACCTGGTCGGCCACGAAAGCCTGGAACGCATCGCCGGAAAGATCGAGCGGCATCAGGCCGTTGCTGGCCATGATCCCTTTCCACTCGTCCGAATCGTAGACCGTCTTGATGGCGTCCACCCAGAAGGCGTAGGCGTCGTCCGACATGCCGCCCGGGGCGTAGAAGCCGCGCCAGTTGGCGCCGACCGCGTCGATGCCCTGCTCCTTGGCGGTCGGATATTTCGAGAAATCGCCCGGCAGGCGATCCGGCGCCAGCACGGCGAGGATCCTGATGTCACCGGAATCGACGAACCCCTGCGCTTCGGAGATGTCGCCGGTGAAGGCCTGGACGTGGTTTCCGAGCAGCTGCGTGATCGCCTCGCCGCCGCCCTCGAAGGCGACGTATTTGATGCTGCGGATATCGTCGATGCCGGCCGCCTTGGCGGCGATCAGCACCTTGAGATGATCCCATCCGCCGACCGCCGAGCCGCCGGCGAAGGCGATCGACGACGGGTCAGCCTTGATCTTGTCCATCAGCGCGGTGAGCGAATTGATGGGCGAATCCTTGGCGACGGCGATGACGCCGTAGTCGGACCCGACCGAGCCGACCCAGCGCACCTGATCCATGGAGTTGCCCGGATAGGCGCCCTGCGCGAGGCGGGTGGAGGTCGCCGAGGAGGCGGCGACGATCAGGTTGTTGTCGTCGTTGCGCTTGTTGACCACCTCGGCATAGGCGACGCCGCCGCCGCCGCCCGAGAGGTTGGTGACCTGCACCGGGGAGGGCACGATCTTGAGATCGTAGAGCGTCTTGCCGACCTGACGGCAGGTGAAGTCCCAGCCGCCGCCCGCCCCGGCCGGTGCAACGCATTCGGTGTTTCCGGGCTCGAAGGCGAGGCCAGGCGCCGAAGACAGGCCAATCGCAAAGGCGGCGAGCGCAAAGGTCCGAGCCGCGAAGGCAGCTTTTGTCATGATCGTTTCCTCCAGAGCCCGCAATTTTGCGGGTTACCATCCGACATTTGAAGCATGGCGGAGGCCGGCCGGCAACCATGAGACCGGCATTGCGGTGTCCGTCAGCGGCGTGGGAAAACCAGACTCGGGGTGCGCGCGTAGATACGTACACCCTGGCGCAGGAAACGCGATAGCCGGCATTGGGCCGGCGCTCGCGTTGTGCCAGAATTGGCTGTGGCAAGCCCTTGGAGCGGAAGATCATGACTAGCAGGCTGATCGTCGTCGCAGCGGCGCTTCTTTTCGGCATTGCCGGCGGCGAGGCCGCGGCGCAGGAGGCAATCGGCGCCGTCAGCCGCATCCAGGGCGAGGCGAGCGGGACGCATGACGGCGCCGCCGAGGCGCTCGCCCTCGACAGCTCGGTCTTTCTCGACGAGGTCGTCTCCACCGGCGAGGCGGCGCGGCTGGAGGTCACCTTCACCGACGGCACGCAGGTGACGCTCGGCGAGAAGGCGGAGCTGACGCTCGACACGTTCGTCTTCAACCCGGCCGCCGGCAGCGGCACCATCAAGTTCGGCGTGGTCGGCGCCTTCCGCTTCCTCTCCGGCCAGGCATCGAAGCTGGCGAGCTCCGACGTCAGCGTGACGACCCCGGTGGCGACGGTCGGCATCCGCGGAACGGAGTTCTGGGGCGGGCCGATCGACGATCAGGCGCTCGGCGTGTTCCTCATCGAAGGCCAGGTGAGCGTGACCAACCCCGCCGGCCAGCAGGTCCTGAGCCAGCCCGGCCAGGGCACCAACATCGCCACGCCGGGCGCGGCGCCCGGCCCCGTCACCAACTGGCCGCAGGCCAAGGTCGACCGGGCGATTGCGACCGTGACGTTCCAGTAGCGCTCGATCGTGAAGGTCGGCGTTACGCCCGCATCGCCGGGCGGCGCTTGGCCGGCGCGCTCGAGCGGCCGGCGGCGTAGAGCAGCCTGAGGAAATCGAAGCTCGCAAGCGCCGGCGAGATCAGGAAGCCCTGGATCTCGTCCACCCCGCAGGCTTTCAGCGCCGCCACCTGCTCGGTGCGCTCCACGCCTTCCGCCACGGTGGTCATGCCGAGCTCGCCGGCAACCCGCACCAGCATGTCGACGATGACCCGCGCGGAGTGATCGTACTCGATGGAATCGACGAAGAGCTTGTCGATCTTGACGATGTTCACGCCGAGCCGCTGCAGGTAGGACAGGCCGCTATGGCCGGTGCCCGCGTCGTCGATGGCGACCTTGAAGCCGAGGTCGCGCAGCTCCGCGATGCGCTCGGCGGCGGCCTTCAGGTCGGCAAGCTCCTGACGCTCGGTCAGCTCGATCACCACCTGCCCGCGCCCCGCCCCGGAGGCGTCGACCAGCGCGGCGAACTCCTGCACGAAGCCTTCCGACATCAGATGGCCGGGATAGACGTTGAAGGCGACCTTGAAGTGCGTCTTGAGGTTCATCCAGGAGCGCAGCTGCTCGAGGCTCTCGGAGACGAGATGGTGGGTCAGCGGGACGATGCGCCCGCTATCCTCCGCCTGGCGGATGAAGCGCTGCGGCATCTCCATGGAGCCGTCGCGCTTGATCCAGCGCACCAGCACCTCGCAGCCCACGATCTCGCCGGTCTTCAGAGAGACGATCGGCTGCAGGAACGGCTTGAACTCGTTTTCGGCGAGCGCGCGGTCGATCTCCGAGACCGGGTCCGTGCGCCGCACGGCGGCGCCGGCGAGAAGCGACCCGAAGGCAAGCCCGAGCACGCCGCCGGCGCCGAGGAAGTAGCGCTCCGACCGCCTGTTCCAGGAGGCGAAGACCGGCCCGGCGACGTCGATGCTGGACGTTGAAGGGATAGCGCTCCGAGACGTCCTTGAACTCGACCGTCTCGGGCGTCGGCCTTCGCGCCTGCCCTCTCCGAGGAATATTCCGCCACCGGGCTGCCATCGGAGAGCACCAGCCTGACCTCGCCGTGATCGCGCAGCTCGCGCGGCAGGACTGCGAACAGCAGCGCGTCGGTGTTGACCACCGCGACCAGCGAGGCATCCGGCAGCACCTGCCAGAGACGCCCATGGCCAGCGACGATTGCTGCTGAAGCCGCGTCAGCCTCACCGACGGAATTGCGCGACTGGAAGGCCTCGATCTCCTCCATCGGACGCGTGTCGAACTCGAGCGTCTCGGAGAACGCCGAGCACTTGGTGTGCCCGCCGCTGATCGACGATGCGGATATCCTTGATGGTGCTCTTCTCGTAGACCTGCCGGCGCATGACCGCGAGGCTCGCGGGGCTGCAGTCCGCCACGCCCTTCTGGGCCAGCTCGCTCAGCGCCACGAGGGCGAAGTCGACCTCCAGCTCGGCGCGGCGCAGCACCAGTTGTGCGAGGTCGTCGAGCTGACGGCTGTTCTGCGCGCCGACAAAGGCGGCGCCGCCGATCTTCGCGGCGCCGAGGAAAAGGCCGGTCGAAAGCCCGATCAAGCGCCAGACCCAACAGAACAGACCGGCGGCGAAAGCTCGGCACGCGACACATTCCTGGTTGCAACAGGAGCTGCAAGGTAACAGAGCGCTCCTTGCGGCAATGTTGACGCGTATGCTTGCTAAAATGCTCAGAAATGTCGATTTTCTTCGCCCTGGCGACGCCCGCCATCCAGGTTGTCTCAACTAATAGTTTGACATTCCGCCGCCTTGCGATGGCGGCCGGGACGCGGTTCCGGGACCGATCACCCAAAGGCTCAGCTCATTGCCCTTGCACGATACACTCTGTGCTTGAGCGCGCGCCGGGCGGCCGCGCCTGTAACAAAAATCCCATGGCGAACGGAAACTATTCCGCCGCCTGCCGCGCCATCGGATTGTTGGGGTGCGTGGTCCAGTTGGCGTAGCCCGCCTCCACCGCGCTTGCCGGTGCGCGCATCGATCGCGCCGACGGCAAGCGGCTGCATGGTGATGCAGCCCTCCACCGGGCAGACCTCGACGCACAGATTGCACCCGACGCATTCCGCGTCGATCACCTCGAAGTGGCGCTTGCCGTCGACCATGCTCGGTGATCGCCTGGTGCGAGGTGTCCTCGCAGGCGATGTGGCAGCGGCCGCACTTGATGCAGAGCTCCTGGTCGATCTGCGCCTTGGTGATGTAGTTGAGGTTGAGGTACTGCCAGTCGGTGACGTTGGGCACGGCGCGGCCGGCGAAATCGGAGAGCCGGTCGTAGCCCTTCTCGTCCATCCAGCGCTCCAGCCCGGCGATCATCTCCTTCACGATCTTGAAGCCGTAGGCCATGGCCGCGGTGCAGACCTGCACGTTGCTCGGCGCCGAGCGCCATGAACTCCGCCGCGTCGCGCCAGCGTCGTGATGCCGCCGATGCCGGAGATCGGCATCCCTTGCGTCTCCGCGTCGCGCGCGATCTCCGACACCATGGAAAGCGCGATCGGCTTCACCGCCTGCGCCGCAATAGCCGCCATGCGATCCCTTGCCGTCGATGGAGGGCTCGGGCGAGAAGCTGTCGAGGTCGACGGAGGTGATGGAGTTCACCGTGTTGATGAGCGACACGGCGTCGGCGCCGCCCTTCTTCGCAGCGCGCGCCGGGTAGCGGATGTTGGTGATGTTGGGCGTGAGCTTCACGATCACCGGCATGCGCGTGTGGGCTTTGCACCAGCGCGCCACCATCTCGATATATTCCGGCACCTGGCCGACGGCGGAGCCCATGCCGCGCTCGCTCATGCCGTGCGGGCAGCCGAAGTTCAGCTCCACGCCGTCGCAGCCGGTCTCCTCGACCCGCTTCAGGATGTCGGCCCAGTTCTCCTCCTCGCACGGCACCATGAGCGAGACGACCAGCGCGCGGTCGGGCCAGTCGCGCTTCACCTGCTTGATCTCGCTGCAGGTTCACGTCGAGCGGACGGTCGGTGATCAGCTCGATATTGTTGAAGCCGATGAGCCGCCGGTCCGGCCCGTGGATGGCGCCGTAGCGCGGGCCGTTGACGTTGACGATCGCCGGGTCCTCGCCGAGCGTCTTCCACACCACGCCGCCCCAGCCTTCCTTGAAGGCGCGCACGACGTTGTAGGCCTTGTCGGTCGGCGGCGCGGAGGCGAGCCAGAACGGGTTCGGCGACTTGATGCCGGCGAATTCAGTGCGGAGATCAGCCATGGGTCTGCTCTTTTGCGTTGGGGAGCCGAATACAGCGTGTAAGATTGCCAATTACTCGCCTGACGAGGCCAGCCATAATGAGCGCCACCCTACAGTATACCATCAACCTTCGGCCGGAGCCTGAGGGCGGGTACACGGTGCTCGTTCCGGCACTGCCCGAAGTCGTCACCTTCGGAAAAACCGAGGACGAGGCTTTGCGCATGGCGCACGAGGCCATCGAGCTCGCGCTCGAGGCCAGGAAAGGTTTCGGTGACGAGATCCCCGCCGACGTGGTGCCTCTTGTCAGGGTCGTGACAGTCGAGCGAGCGGCCTGATTGAACCAACGGCGACTCACCGGCCTCACCGGACGCCAAATCGTCAAAGCACTTGAGCGCTCCGGCTTCGAAGTGGTCCGCGCAAGCGGAAGCCACCACGTTCTTGCAAGGTCCGGGGCGTCGGGCGCCAGGGTCATCGTTCCAGTAGACGGCGCGAACGATCTGCCCCCCGGGACCGTCCGCTCCATCATCAAGCAAGCAGGCCTGACGATCGAGGCGTTCACCGACCTTCTTTGACGCTCGGACATTCAGGCCGACAGTGCGCGGTGGATCGATTCCGCCGCGAGCTTGCCGTCCTCGACGGCAACGACGGTCAAATCCTCGCCGCCGGCGATGCAGTCGCCGCCGGCCCACACGCCCGGCATGGAGGTGCGGCGCTCGTCGTCGACGGCGATGCGGCCGCCCTCCAGGCTGATGCTGCCGCCGGCGCCGTTGAGCGGCGCCGGCTCGAAGGTCTGGCCGATCGCCTTGAAGACCATGTCGGCGGGAAGCGTGACAATCTCGCCGGTGCCGACGAGGCGGCCGCCCTCCTGCCGCGTGCGCTCCAGCGCCAGGGCGTGGACGTTGCCGTTCGTGCCGGCGAGGAGACGCAGCGGCTGCGCCCAGTGCATGATCTTGACGCCCTTCGTCTGCGCCAGCTCCTGCTCCCACCGGCTCGCCTTCATGGCATCCTGCCCGCGGCGATAGACGATGGTCACGTCCTCGGCGCCGAGCAGCTTCGACTGCACCGCGGCGTCGATCGCCGTCATGCCGCCGCCGATGACGACCACGCGGCGGCCGATCGCCATCCTGGAAAGGTCCTTCGCCTGGCGCAGCTCGGCGATCCAGCTCACCGCGTCGAGCGCGCCATCGGCGCTTTCTCCCTCCGCGTTGAGCGCGTTGACCCCGGCGAGCCCCATGCCGAGGAAGATTGCGTCGTAATCCTCACGCAGCTCGGAGAGCGCGAAGTCGCGGCCGAGCGCCTTGCCGGTCTCGACGGTCACGCCGCCGATCGACAGGATGAAGTCCACCTCGCGCTGGGCGAAGTCGTTGGTGCTCTTGTAGGAGGCGATGCCGTATTCGTTGAGGCCGGCCGGCTTGTCGCGCGCCTCCAGCACGACGACGTCATGGCCATGCATGGCGAGCCGGTGCGCGCAGGAGAGCCCCGCCGGCCCGGCGCCCACCACCGCGACCCGCTTGCCGGTCGGCGCGGCGCGTTGGAACGGATGCTCGCCGCGCTGCATGAGGAAGTCGGTGGCGTAGCGCTGCAGCTCGCCGATCTTCACCGGCTTGTCCTCGGCGAGATTCCTGACGCAGGCCTCCTCGCACAGCGTCTCCACCGGGCAGACGCGGGCGCACATGCCCCCCATGATGTTGGAGGAGAGGATGGTCTTGCCGGCGCCGCCGGGATTGTCGGCCTGGATCTGGCGGATGAAGAGCGGGATGTCGATGGAGGTGGGGCAGGCCTGCGTGCAGGGCGCGTCGTAGCAGAAATAGCAGCGGTCGGCCTCGACGAAGGCCTCGTGCCGGGTCAGCGGCGCATGCAGGTCGGAAAAGTTGCGGACGTAGTCCTCGGCGGCGAGCCGGCCCGCCGCAATGTCTGGAGCAAGGTCTCCACCACTCATCGCAAAACCCTCCGCGCGACCGGAGCGGACACGGCCCCGACCCGCGCCAATTCCCCGTAAGCAAAGGATGGACCGCTCTCCCGGCGCGGTCAATTTTTTTATCAACCGATCAATTTTTTGGCCGGTGCCGGCTGTGGGCGGGGCTTTCGGTAACCCGCTCCATTCTTCGTCTTTGTCGCGATTGCTCGCCGCTGGTAGTGTCGCGCCGGCGAAGCGAGGTCGCCATCGATGGAAAAGCAGGGTGTCGAGCGCCGGCTTGCGGCCGTTCTTGCGGCCGACGTGGTCGGCTACAGCCGCCTCATGGAGGTGGACGAGGAGGGGACACTCGCGCGCCTCAGGACCGTTCGGCTGGAGGTGATCGATCCGGCCATCGACAGGTGCAAGGGCCGCATCATCAAGACCACCGGCGACGGCATGCTGGTGGAGTTCAATAGCGTGACCGAGGCGCTCCGCTGCGCGGTCGATTTCCAGCGGCGCATGGCGCGGCGCAATCGCGACATGCCGGCGGCGCGCAGCCTGCTCTACCGCATCGGCATCAATCTCGGCGACGTGATCGTCGAGCACGAGGACATTTTCGGCGACGGCGTCAACGTAGCCGCGCGGCTGGAGGCGATGGCCGATCCCGGCGGCATCTGCATCTCCGCCGCCGTGCGCGACCAGATCGGCGACAGGCTCGACGTCAACTACCAGGATCTCGGCGACCAGCACGTCAAGAACATCAACCGCGCGATCCGCGTGTTCAAGGTGCTGATCGACGGCGAGGCGAACGCGGCAGGCGGCCCCGCCTCGGCTGCCAGGCCGACGCCGGAGACGAGCGCGCGGCTGCCCTCCATCGCGGTGCTGCCCTTCGTCAACATGAGCGGCGACCCGGAGCAGGAGTTCTTCGCCGACGGCCTGACGGAGGACATCATCACCGAGCTGGCGCGCTTCCGCGAGCTGATGGTGATCTCGCGCAACGCCGTCTTCGTGCACAAGGGCAAGCCGGTAACGGCGCAGATGATCGCCAAGGAGTTCGGCGTCGACTACGTGGTGGAAGGGAGCGTGCGCAAGGTGATGGACCGTGTTCGCGTCACCGCGCAGCTCATCGACGGCGCCACGGAACGGCACGTCTGGGCGGAGCGCTACGACCGCAAGCTGGAGGACATTTTCGCCATCCAGGACGAAGTGACGTCGGCCATCGTGGCGACGCTGCGCGGCCGCGTCGAGGCGGCGACGCAGGAGCGTGCCAAGAACAAGCCGACGGAAAACATGGCGGCCTACGAGTTCGTGCTCGCCGGCAAGGTGCTGCACCACCGCTCGGCACGAGATGCGAACGAAGAGGCGATGCGCATGCTGGAGAAGGCCATCGCGCTCGACCCGAAATACGCGCACGCACACGCCTGGAAGGCCTGCGTGCTCGGCCAGCGCTTCGTCTACAGCTGGCACGACGACATAGACGCTCTCTTGAAGGCGATCACCGAGGAGCTGGAGACCGCGCTATCGCTCGATGCGAACGACGCCGACGTTCACCGCATCCTGGCGGCGCTCAATCTCACCTTCAACCGCTTCGACAAGGTGAGCTTCCACCAGGACAGGGCGCTTGAGCTCAGCCCCAACTACGACCTCGTCGTGGTGCAGCAGGGCGAGGTGCTGACCTGGCTCGGGCGGCCGGAGGAAGGCATCGAGTGGATCCGCAAGGCCATGCGGCTCAATCCCTATCACCCCGAGCGCTTCTGGAGCCATCTCGGCCGCGCCCAGTACACGGCGCGGCAATACGCCGACGCCATCCAGTCCTACAGCAAGATCACCACGCCGGATCAGGTGCATCACGCCTTCCTGGCGGCTTCGGCGGCGCAGCTTGGCGACATGACCGCGGCCGCCGCGCACGCCCAGGCAGTGCTGCGGCACGATCCCGCTTTCACCATCGAAAATTTCCTGGGGACGCTGCACTACAAGCAGATGCCGGACACGGAGCATGTGCGCGATGGGATTGAAGAAGGCGGGTCTGCCGGAACAAGAGCCCGCTGCGGACGCCGGGCTTTGAAAGGCTCAGCCCGTTACGATCAGACTATTTAGCCTGCCAAGTTATACAATCTAAGATTGCAATTATGCAATCAGCCGGATAAATTGGGTGGCCATCCATCGGAGGAGGATCCGAGATGCGGAACCGAGGCTCTCGCACATTTCTGGCTTTCGCGGCCATTCTCGCGGCGAACGGAGCAGCAGCAGAGTGCTCCTTCAATCCGTTCATCCCACTCATTCATCTGGAATGCCCTGCCACCGGCGTGCCCGCCCCGACTCGCGAGGGCTTGTGGGCCTGCAACGAGTTTGGCGAGCGTATCATCGTCAACGTCGCCTCGTTCGAGAATGCGGTTTGGACGACAAGAGGATGGACAGAGATTCCGAACGAAGAGTGCCGCCAGCTATCGGCTCGCATGAACAATACGCGGTTCTACCTTTTCGCTGTCGGGGAGAGCGGAAAGGAGTGGGGAGGCAATCATGCGTTTTGCATCGCCTCCACAGAGTTCTCCGGCGCCGATGCTTTGGCGTTTTGTGAGCCGCGCGGCGGCATGGCAAGAGGCTTCTTCTCAGTTTGGGTTCCCGACATGGTCACGGGACAAACTCCTGAGCGGTATGTGCAGGTGATTGGCCCAAACAACCAGAATTTGAATCATCCTTGAGCCGAGCGGTGATCGCTGCTCCTTGCTGCCGTGAGGCCGCAACGGTCAGACCGCCAAGCCTCCCGCCGTTTCGATGAAACCGACGATCCGGTCCAGCCCCTTGCGGCGCAGCATGTCGGCGAAGACGTAGGGCCGGCCTTCGCGCATGCGCTTCGTGTCGGATTCCATCACGTCGAGATCGGCGCCGACATAGGGCGCGAGGTCGATCTTGTTCACGACCAGGAGGTCGGAGCGCGTGATGCCGGGTCCGCCCTTGCGCGGCACCTTCTCGCCGGCGGCGACGTCGATCACGTAGATGGTGATGTCGGCAAGCTCGGGCGAGAAGGTGGCGGCGAGGTTGTCGCCGCCCGATTCGATGAAGACCACGTCGAGGTCGGGGAAGCGCGCGCGCATCTCGGCGATCGCCGCGATGTTGATGGAGGCGTCCTCGCGGATCGCCGTGTGCGGGCAGCCGCCCGTCTCCACGCCCATGATGCGCTCTTCGGGCAGCGCCTGCACGCGGTTGAGGATGAGCGCATCCTCCTTGGTGTAGATGTCGTTGGTGACGACGGCGACCGAGTAGCGATCGCGCATCGCCTTGCAGAGCATCTCCGTCAGCGTGGTCTTGCCGGCGCCCACCGGGCCGCCGATGCCGACGCGCAGAGGTCCATTGGACGGCCCGTGCGCGCTTCCGTTCGAATTCATGTGCGGAACACCCTGGAATATTGCGTCTCGTGGCGCATGGAGGCGATGTCGGCGAGCATGGTGGCGGAGCCGAGATCGTCGAGCGTCGATTGCGCGGCGCGCTCGGCGGTCGCCGCGATGAGCGGATGCAGCGCCGCGAGGATCTTGAGCCCGGCGCTCTGGCCGATCGGGATCAGCCGTACGCCGACCGACACGAGATTGGCGGCGAAGGCGTTGAGATAGGCGGGAAGCGCCATGTCGAGCGGGATGGCGTGGCTGCCGGCCGCGGCGCCGACCGCGACGGGATAGGCCGCGCCGTCTTCGGCTGCGAGCCAGGCGATGGCCGGCGACGGCCACGCCGCGGCGACGGCGGCGACGAACGCCCTCCCCTGCGCCATCGTCTCAAGATGCCGCTCGCGCGAGGGCGCGAGCGCTTCCGCCAGCTCCGCGACGCGCGAGAGCCGCGCCGTGTCGTCCGCGGCCGCCGCGCGATGCGCCTCGGCGAAGAGCACAGCATCGTTCCAGCCGCTGCCGAGCTCCAGAATGTCCCGCAGCCACGCCTGCAGCGGGTCGGCCGCGCCGATCTCGCGCGAGTTGATCAGCCATTCCAGCCCGTGCGAATAGGAGAAGGCACCCACCGGGAAGGCTGGCGAGAGCCAGGTCGTCAGTCTGACGAGGTCGTGCGTCAATGCTCCGCCACCTCCTTCGCGTCCTCCACGTCGCCGACCGCCACATAGCGCATCTCGCGAGCCACTCGAATTGTCGGCTTGAGCGCGAAGCAGACCGAGCCGACCACGAAGCACCAGATCGCGACGGTCTCCAGCGGCTTGAAGAAGAACAGGACCGAGCCGAGGACAAACAGGATCGCAGCGGCGAAATCGACCAATGTGTAGGCGATCTCGTAAGCGGCGTAGAGCTTGCGATTGTAGTCGCTGCTCGTCTGGTTCCGCGGGTCGAAAAGAGCCATGCCGATCCTCCGTTCTTTCATGCAGAGGTCGGAGCTAGTCATCGTCATCGCGGCGTTCAATCGCTCGCGCCGCCATGCGCGTGGCCGTGCGCGTGCCCATCATAGGCGCCGCTTTCCGGCTCGAACGGCGCCTCGACGGCCGAGACCCTGGCGCCAAGCCCGCTCAGCATCTCGGCGAGCACATGGTCCGGGCGCATGAAAATGCGGTCCGGCTCAATGGCGACGGGGACGTGGCGGTTGCCGAGATGCCAGGCGAGCCGCGCCAGATGATGCGGATCGCGTCCGCGTCACCTCCAGGAGCGGCTCGGGCTTGGCGTGCACCTCGACGATGCGGCCGTCCTCGAGCGCCAGGCCGTCGCCATGATGCAGCCGCGTCGCCTCGGGAAGGTCGAGCAGGAACTCGAGGCCGCCCTCGCCCTGCATCGCCAGCCGCCGCCGGTGGCGATCCTCATGCGCGAGCAGAACCGCATCGGCCGCGGGGCCGCTCCAATGGCCGGCGCGGATGACCTTCGTGGCGCGGATCATGCCGGTCGAGCCTGCTGCTTATCCGCCGCGAAATCCGTTTCCAGGTGGCGACCGCCGTCAAGAACACTAGCACGGCGTGTCGTCATGGGGCCTTGCCTTGCACGAATGTCAGCCTTGCGGCCGGTCGGGGAAGAAGCCCGGATCGAGGACCTCGGCAATCGTGAAGGGGCATGACAGGGGAAGTGCTTCCTCGGGCAGCCCCGTCTCGTCCGCCGCTTTCGCACGCGCGAGCGCATATTCTTCCTTGAGCACCAGCGCCGGATACGTCCGCAAGGCTCGGGCTCTCATCCGTCAGCTTGCGTCAGCCGCGCCCGTGCTCGACGATGGACGACTGCCAGCCCGTCTTCCGATTGCTGGCTCTGATAGCGCCACTTGAGCAGGTGGAGGAGGATGACGTTGAGGTTGCTTTCAATCGCTCGCTTGTCTGACCGCCCCAAGGTCTCGACCTCCTCCGCGACGTTCTCCCAATCGATCTCCGCCGAGCGCCGCTCGCGCAGAGCACGCGCCCTGCTCCTGCGTCCAGCGGTGGAAGTCCGCTTCGTAGAGCGGGAGCGGAGGAACGTCCTTCTTGAGCGGTCCGAGAGCCATGTTCCTAATTTAGAACAAGAAAATACCGCTGCGCCATGGGCAGCACCTCGGCCGGCTCGCAGGTCAGAAGCTCGCCGTCGGCGCGCACCTCGTAGGTCTCCGGGTCGACCTCGATCGCCGGCGTGGCGGAATTGTGGATCATCGACGCCTTGGAGATGCCGCCGCGCGTGCCGGCAACCGCCACCAGCTCCTTCTTGATGTCGAACTCCTCCCACAGCGACAGGTCACCGCAAGCGGCGCCGGAGACGAAGGTGACCGACGTCGCCCCGACGGCGCGGCCGAAGGCGCCGAACATCGGCCGGTAGTGCACCGGCTGCGGCGTCGGGATGGAGGCGTTGGGATCGCCCATGGGGGCGGCGGCGATGGTGCCGCCGAGCAGCACCAGGTCGGGCTTCACGCCGAAGAAGGCCGGGCTCCACAGCACCAGGTCGGCGCGCTTGCCGACCTCGACGGAGCCGACATGCCCGGCCATGCCGTGCGCGATCGCCGGGTTGATCGTCACCTTGGCGATGTAGCGCTTGACGCGGAAATTGTCGTTGTCGCCGCTTTCCTCGGCGAGCCGGCCGCGCTGCACCTTCATCTTGTGCGCCGTCTGCCAGGTGCGGATCAGCACCTCGCCGACGCGGCCCATCGCCTGGCTGTCGGAGGCGATGATGGAGAAGGCGCCCATGTCGTGGAGGATGTCCTCCGCCGCGATCGTCTCCTTGCGGATGCGGCTCTCGGCGAAGGCGACGTCCTCGGGGATCGACCGGGTCGAGGTGGTGGCACACCATCAGCATGTCGAGATGCTCGTCGATGGTGTT
Organism: uncultured Alphaproteobacteria bacterium; assembly: GCA_963801225.1. Lineage (GTDB taxonomy): Bacteria > Pseudomonadota > Alphaproteobacteria > Rhizobiales > Afifellaceae > DASWJZ01. The sequence continues at coordinate 478,849 of CAWDED010000009.1, read as the reverse complement.
GCGCGTGTAGGGCCGCGTCGGGTTGGTCGACGACGGGATGACGTTCGGCAGCCCGCACACCTTGATGATGTCGGGCGCGTGGCCGCCGCCGGCGCCCTCGGTGTGGAAGGCGTGGATGGTGCGGCCCTTGAAGGCGGCGATGGTGTCCTCGACGAAGCCGGATTCGTTCAGCGTGTCGGTGTGGATCATCACCTGCACGTCGTAATCGTCGGCGACCGACAGGCAGCAGTCGATGGCGGCCGGCGTCGTGCCCCAGTCCTCGTGCAGCTTCAGCGCGCAGGCGCCGGCCAGCACCTGCTCCTCGAGCGCCGCCGGCAGCGAGGCGTTGCCCTTGCCGGCGAAGCCGAGGTTCATCGGGAAGCCGTCCGCCGCCTCGATCATGCGCGCGATATGCCAGGGGCCCGGCGTGCAGGTGGTGGCGTTGGTGCCGGTGGCCGGGCCGGTGCCGCCGCCGAGCATGGTGGTGACGCCCGACATCAGCGCTTCGTCGATCTGCTGCGGGCAGATGAAGTGGATGTGGGCGTCGAAGCCGCCGGCGGTGACGATCTTGCCTTCGCCGGCGATCGCCTCGGTGCCCGGCCCGACGATGATGTCGACGCCGGGCTGCGTGTCGGGATTGCCGGCCTTGCCGATGCCGGCGATGCGGCCGTCCTTCAGCCCGATATCGGCCTTCACGATGCCCCAATGGTCGATGATCAGCGCGTTGGTGATGACGGTGTCGACGGCGCCGTCGGCGCGGCTCACCTGGCTCTGGCCCATGCCGTCGCGGATCACCTTGCCGCCGCCGAACTTCACCTCCTCGCCGTAGGTGGTGAAGTCCTTCTCCACCTCGACGATCAGCTCGGTGTCGGCGAGGCGAACCTTGTCGCCGACGGTCGGGCCGAACATGTCGGCATAAGCGGCGCGGGAGATGCGGGCGGGCATGTCGATCAACCCCTGAGCTGCGTGAAGTCGGGCGACTTCGTAGCCGCCTTGTCGAACGTCATCGTCGTCCTGCAACCGGCGTGCCGGTTGATCTTGCCGATGAGATGATCGGCAAAGTCGCCCGGATGTGCGAGGAAGGAAGCCAGCGCTTCCTCCACGGTGTCCTTGCGGTCAATCTCGACGTTGAAGCTACTCAGGAGGCGCCTCATGACCTCCTCGATGACGGCTTTCGATTGGCCGACTTTGTTCTTCAGCGCCCAGATGGTCTCTGCGATCACAACATGGTTGACGAAGAAGCTTTCCTCTTCTTCGAGGACCAGCCGCAGGACAAGATTTGTCTGATGCGGCGCGTCGTCTGGCACTATGGAATCATCAAGGAGCCAGCGAAGGAGGATGTTGGTATCGATGCCAATCACGCCCGCTTCGACCCGCCCCTAGCCGCTCGTGCTTCCTCAATCCAGCGATCGATATCCGAACTCGCAATCGGCTTCTTCGTTTTCACAATACCGCGGAGGTCGGCAAAGCTGTGCTTCCGCACTTCGATACGATAGCTCCCCTTTTCGTCCTCGACGAACGCCACCTTGTCTCCCGCCTTAAGCCCCAACTCCTTGCGCATTCGACTTGGCAAGGTGATCTGACCTTTAGACGTCAACGTCGCGGAGTGATCCATGACATTCTCCTTACATTTACAGGTAGAATGTAAGGAGCCTCTTCTCCATTGTCAAAGCCCACCCATGATCTTCTGATTGAAGCCGAAGACGCTTGCGCGCGCCGCCATAGGGCACCAGCGTCACCTCGCGCGTCTGCCCGGGCTCGAAGCGCACCGCCGTGCCGGCCGGGATGTCGAGCCGCATGCCGCGCGCCTTGTCGCGGTCGAAGTCGAGCGCGCCGTTCGTCTCGAAGAAATGATAGTGCGAGCCGACCTGGATGGGGCGGTCGCCGGCATTGGCGACCGTCAAGGTGACGGCCGCTGCGCCGGCGTTCAGCTCGATCTCGCCTGCGGCGGGAAAGATTTCGCCGGGGATCATGTCAAAGGAGCCCGGCCGAAAGGCCAACGCCGATCAGCGCACAGGCGGCGCCGGCGGCGCGGATGACGGCACGATAGTGGAGCCGCCCCAGGCCGAGCCCGGCGCCGATGCCGACAAGGTGGAGAGCGGCGGTCGCAAGCGCGAAGCCTGCCATGTATTCGAGGCCGGCCGCCGTCTCCGGCACTTCGGTGCCGTGCGCATGGCCGTGGAAGAGCGCGAAGAGACCGATGATCACGCCGCCCATCCAGACCGGCAGGTCGACGGCCAGCGCCACCAGAAGGCCGAGCGCCACGACGGAGGCGAGGATGCCGGGCTCGACGAAGGGGATCGGCACATGCGCCATGCCGAGCGCGCCGCCGACCAGCATGATTGCCGACGAAGGAGCACGGCCATACCCAGATGGCCCGGCCGCCCTTCAGCGCCGCCCACAGCCCCACGGCCACCATCACCGTCATGTGGTCGAGGCCCGACAGCGGATGGTGGAAGCCGGCCGCGAACGACGCGGTGGAGCCGATCCCGACATGGGCGAAGGCAGGCGTTGCGGCGGCGACCAGCGCGGCGGCGGCAAGCGGAATTCGTCTCATCATCTCTGTCCCTTCTTTGGTCGACAAGGCGTCCGGATTTCGGTCACGCCGATGGATGGGCCGATCGAATCATCTGATCGGCTGGTGCACAGTGACGAGCTTGGTCCCGTCGGGGAAGGTCGCTTCCACCTGCACGTCATGGATCATCTCCGCCACGCCCTCCATCACCTGATCGCGCGTGATGACGTGGGCGCCCGCCTCCATCAGCTCGGCGACGGTGCGCCCGTCGCGCGCGCCCTCCACCACGAAGTCGGTGACGAGGGCGATCGCCTCGGGGTGGTTCAGCTTGACGCCGCGCTCCAGCCGCCGGCGCGCCACCGAGGCCGCCATGGCGATCAAGAGCTTGTCCTTCTCGCGCGGGGTAAGGTTCATCACATCTGCCAGATTTTGGGGAGGGCGGCGCCGTCGAGAAGCTCGACGAGCCCAGGGATGAGTACCCGGCGCAGCGCCGCGCCGCCCTCGGACGCGACACGAGCAAGAAGCTTGCCATTGTAGGCGCTGACGCCGCCGGCCTCGCCGACGATGGCGCGGAGCGGCTCGAGATGACGTTCGGGCGCTTCGCCGACATAGAGGATCGTCGCCATGGCGCCGCCGCCGGCCAGCACGGCCGGCCTGCTCAGCAACTCGGCATGTGACCAATCGAAACGCAGGTCGTCGGCGAAGACCAGCCGGCCCTGCCGGCGGATGCGCCAGCGGTCGGTGAAAAGGCCGGAGCGCACCGTCTCGCCGTGCGCCGCGCGGCCGAAGATCACCGCCTCGACGACGAGCAGGCCGGCGCCCGGCGCCAGGTCGACGTCGAGCGTGCGGGCAAGGCCGGCGCCGTCGAAGAGGATCGTCTCCTGCGGGAGCCAGTCGAGGCGCGCGCCTTCCGCCAGCGACAGCCGGGTCTCGATTTGGGCGACGCCTTCCGACGCCCGGTAGATCTTCTCGCAGGCCTGCGTGGTGAGCGCGGCGCGGCAGCCGCGACCGAGGCTGGCCTCCACCGAGATGCGGTCGCCGCCGGTCAGGCCGCCGGCAGTGTTGATCAGCACCGCCTCCGGCGCGGCGCCGGAGAAGGTCCGCGGCAGCCGCACCTTGGAGGCGCCCGACTGGTGCAGCCGGTCGAGCCGCGTCCGGCCGTCCACCTGCTTGAAGGCGATGCGGGCGGCGCCGCGCGTCGCGCTGCAGCCGCCCGACGGGCGGCGGGAGGACGGGCTCAGACCGTGAGGTGACGGCGAACGGCAGGGTCATCGAGATCCGCGGCGGTGCCCGAGAAGACAACTTCGCCACGATCCATGATCGCGATGCGATCGGCAAGCTCCTGCGCGAAGTCGAGATATTGCTCCACAAGCACGATGGCGAGGCCGGCGGTCTCCTTCAGATAGGTGATGGCGCGGCCGATATCCTTGATGATGGAGGGCTGGATGCCCTCCGTCGGCTCGTCGAGGACGAGCATCTTGGGGCGCATGACGAGCGCGCGGCCGATCGCCAGCTGCTGCTGCTGGCCGCCGGAGAGGTCGCCGCCGCGCCGCCCGAGCATGGATTTCAGCACCGGGAAGAGCTCGAACACCTCCGTCCGGCACGGTGCGGTCGCGTGCGCTTCAGCGGCGCGTAGCCGGTCTCCAGGTTCTCCTTCACCGTCAGCAGCGGGAAAATCTCGCGGCCCTGCGGGACGTAGCCGATGCCGGCGCGGGCGCGGGCGAAGGGCGAGCCGGTGAGCGGCGCGCCGTCGAAGACGATCTGCCCGGCCGACTGGCGGATGCTGGCCGACGATGGCGCGCAAGAGGCTGGTCTTGCCGACGCCGTTGCGGCCGAGCACGCAGGTGACCTTGCCGGCCTCCGCCTCGAGGCTCACGCCGCGCAGCGCCTGCGCCGCGCCGTAATGGAGATCGATGTTCTCGACGTTCAGCATGGCGAATGTCCAGGGCTGATGGGGCCTCGCAACACGGCACTGGCCGCACCTCCCCCTTGCGGGGAGGTCGAAGCCCGCCCAGCGGGGTTCGGGTGGGGGTGGGCGTGGATACGACAGAGCAAACCGCTCACCCCCACCCGAACCTCGCGCGCATCCTCGCTGCGCGAGGACACTTCGAGTTTCGACCTCCCCGCAAGGGGGAGGTGTGGCTCGGCGGGCGTTGCGACGTGAGTCCAGATCGGGAGGCCACAACCCCGCATCCGGCTGCTTCGCAGCCACCTTCTCCCCTCGGGAGAAGGTTGTGGTGCACGCCGCAAGTTTCGGCCCTCCATCCTCACCGCCCCAGATAGACTTCGATGACGCGCGGGTCGGCGCTGACGTGGTCGAGCGAGCCTTCCGCCAGCACCGAGCCCTCGTGCAGAACCGTGACCTTCACGTCGAGATCGCGCACGAAGGTCATGTCGTGCTCCACCACGATGACCGAATGCGTCTCGGCGATCTGCTTCAGGAGCTTGGCCGTCTCCGCCGTCTCCTCGTCGGTCATGCCGGCGGCCGGCTCGTCGACGAGCAGCAGCTTCGGGTCCTGCGCCAGCAGCATGCCGATCTCCAGCCATTGCTTCTGGCCGTGGCTGAGATTGCCGGCGAGCCAGTCGCGCAGATGCGCGAGGCGGATCGTGTCGAGAATCTCCTCGATGCGCGCTGCTTCTCGGCGGCGCTCGGCGTATGGAAGAGCGTGGCGAACACGCCGCGCGTCGCCCTTGCAGCGCCAGCTCCAGATTGTCCCACACCGTGTGGCTCTCGAACACGGTCGGCTTCTGGAACTTGCGCCCGATGCCGAGCTCGGCGATCTCCGCCTCGTCGTGCCTGGTGAGGTCGACCTTGCCCTCGAAAAAGACCTCGCCCTGGTCGGGCCGCGTCTTGCCGGTGACGACGTCCATCATGGTGGTCTTGCCGGCGCCGTTCGGGCCGATGATGGCGCGCATCTCGCCGGGTCGACGACGAGCGACAGCGCGTTCAGCGCCTTGAAGCCGTCGAAGGAGACGGTGACGTTGTTGAGATAGAGAAGGCGTGGCGGGCGCGGTGCTCGCTCATGACATTACTCCGCCGCCGCCGTCCGCAGGCCGCTGTCGCCGGCTGGATGATGCCGCGGAGCCGCGCGGGGGACCGCCGGCGCATCCTCGCCCTTCTCCGCCTCGCGCGGCGCTGCGGCGTTCGGCAAGCGCGCGCCAGCCGAGCGCCGCGGTGCCGACGATGCCCTTCGGCAGGAACAGCGTCACGGCGATGAACAGCCCGCCGAGCACGAACAGCCAGGCGTTCGGGAAGGCGGCCGGTGAAGATGCTCTTGCCGAAATTGACCAGGATGGCGCCGAGGATCGGCCCGAGCAGCGTGGCGCGGCCGCCGACCGCCGTCCAGATCACCACCTCGATGGAGTTCGCCGGCGCGAACTCGCTCGGATTGATGATGCCGACCTGCGGCACGTAGAGCGCCCCGGCGACGCCCGCCATGCAGGCGGAGACGACGAAGGCGAAGAGCTTCACGTGCTCCACGCGATAGCCGAGGAAGCGGGTGCGGCTTTCCGCGTCGCGCACGGCGATCAGCACCTTGCCGTATTTGGAGCGGACGATCGCCGAGGTGACGAGCACCGCCAAGCGCCAGCGCGACGGCGGATGCCGCGAAGAGCGCCGAGCGGGTCGCGTCGGACTGGACGTCGTAGCCGAGGATATCCTTGAAGTCGGTCAGCCCGTTATTGCCGCCGAAGCCCATGTCGTTGCGGAAGAAGGCGAGCAGCAGCGCATAGGTGAGCGCCTGCGTGATGATGGAGAGATAGACGCCGGTGACGCGGCTGCGGAAGGCGAACCAGCCGAAGACGAAGGCGAGCAGGCCCGGCACCAGCACGCACCATGATGGCGGCGTAGATGAAGCTGTCGAAGCCGTACCAGAACCACGGCAGCTCCTTCCAGTTCAGGAACACCATGAAGTCGGGCAGGATCGGATTGGCGTAGACGCCGCGCGTCCCGATCTGCCGCATCAGATACATGCCCATCGCGTAGCCGCCGAGCGCGAAGAAGGCGCCGTGGCCGAGCGAGAGGATGCCGCAATAGCCCCACACGAGATTGAGCGCGACGGCAAGCAGCGCATAGCAAAGGTATTTGCCGAAAAGCGCCACCAGATAGGTCGGGACGTGGAACGGGCTGGTTCGCGGCACGGCAAGGTGCAGGACCGGCACGATCGCTGCGACGACGAGAACCAGGACGATGACGGCGACCGCATTGCGGTCGAGCGCCCTCAGGACCATGCGGGACATCAGGATTCCACCGCCCGGCCCCGCAGCGCGAACAGGCCGCGCGGGCGCTTCTGGATGAACAGGATGATGAAGACCAGCACCAGGATCTTGGCCAGCACGGCGCCCGAATAGGGCTCGAGGAACTTGTTGGCGACGCCGAGCGTGAAGGCGCCGGCGAGCGTTCCCCAGAGATTGCCGACGCCGCCGAACACCACCACCATGAAGCTGTCGATGATGTAGCCCTGGCCGAGATTGGGCGAGACGTTGTCGATCTGCGAGAGCGCCACGCCCGCCATGCCGGCGATGCCCGAGCCGAGCGCGAAGGTGAAGCGCGTCGATCCAGGGCGTGCGGATTCCCATCGAGGCCGCCATGCGGCGGTTCTGCGTCACCGCGCGCATCTGCAGGCCGAACGGCGTCGCCTTGAGGATGATGTTCAGCACCACGAAGACGAGGAGCGCGAAGACGACGATCCACATGCGGTTATAGGTGATGGTCAGATGCCCGAGGTCGAAGGCGCCCGACATCCACGAGGGATTGCCGACCTGCCGGTTGTTGGCGCCGAAGATCGTGCGCACGGCCTGCTGCAGGATGAGCGAGAGGCCCCAGGTGGCGAGCAGCGTCTCCAGCGGCCGACCGTAGAGCCAGCGGATGATGGCGCGCTCGATCACGAATCCGGCGGCGCCGGAGACGAGGAAGGCCAGCGGGATGGCGATCGCCAGCGAGTAGTCGAAAAGCTGCGGCGCGGAGTTGCGGATGGTCTCCTGCACGACGAAGGTCGTATAGGCGCCGAGCATGACCATCTCGCCATGCGCCATGTTGATGACGCCCATCACGCCGAAGGTGATGGCGAGGCCGATGGCGGCAAGCAGCAGCACCGAGCCGAGCGACAGGCCGTACCAGATGTTCTGCCCGGCATTCCAGAAGGCGAGCATCTGCTCGATGCCCGAGATTGCCTTTTGCGCCGCCTGCGTCACCGCCTCGGGCGTGTCGGCGGGGCAGCGTGCGCAGGATCGCCATGGCGTCCTCGTCGCCGCGCGCGGCGATGACCGACGACAGCGTCGACGCGGTCGGCTTCCGCTACATCGGGGTCGCCGATGACGATGGCCGCGCGCGCCTGCTCAAGCACCGCCTTGATCGACGGATCGGTCTCCTTGGCGAGCGCCGCCTCCACCGCCGGCAGCGCGTCCGCGTCGCGCGACTTGAACACCGCCTCCGCCGCGGCGCGCCGCCGCGCCGGATCGGGCGCGAGAAGATTGAGCGAACCGAGCGCCGCGTCGATGGCGCCGCGCACGCGGTTGTTGACGCGCACCTCCTTCAGGCCGAACGGCTTCTCGCCGGTGACAGGCTCCCCGGTCGCGGCATCGAGCAGCGTGCCGTCCGGCTTCTTGATGTAGACCTTGCCGTCGGACTTGGTGAAATAGAGCTCGCTTGGCCTTGAGCGCTCGGATGATGTCGGCGGCCCGCTCGTCGCCGCTTGCGACAACCGCGCCGATCGCATCGACCGTGTCGCCGTAGCTGCCCTTGGCGAAGCCAGCGAGCGCATCGGCGAAACCCTCGGCACGCGCCGCGCCGTCAGGCATCGCCAAGCGTGAAAAGAGCCAGCAGGGCAAAGACCCTGACCAGTGCGCGCATCGGCTGGAGACCACTCAATTTGAAAGAGGCAGGGCTGCCGGCCGGGTGGCTGGCCGGCAGCGTCTTTGAGGGTGTCAGGCCGAGCGGCTAGCCGCCTTCACCACCGCACTTGCCGGTCTCGGTGTTGAAGTTGCCGCAGGAGAGCGGGGCCCGCCAATCGGAGATCAGCGGCTTGGAGTCCGGCAGGTAGTCCGACCACTCGTCGCCCATCACCAGGCCCGGCGTCTGCCACACGACGTCGAACTGGCCGTCGGCCTGGATCTCGCCGATATAGACCGGCTTGGTGATGTGGTGGTTCGGCATCATGGTCGAGAAGCCGCCCGTCAGGTTCGGCACGGACACGCCGACGATGGCGTCGATGACCGCGTCGGGATCGGTGGTGCCGGCCTTCTCCACCGCCTTCACCCACATGTTGAAGCCGATGTAGTGGGCTTCCATCGGGATCGTTGGTGGTGCGGTCGTCCTTGCCGATGAACGTGTGCCACTTGTCGATGAAGTCCTCGTTCTCCGGCGTGTCGATCGACTCGAAATAGTTCCAGGCGGCGAGGTGGCCGACGAGCGGAGCGGTGTCGAGACCGGCAAGCTCCTCCTCACCGACGGAGAAGGCCACGACCGGGATGTCCTCGGCCTTGATGCCCTGGTTGCCGAGCTCCTTGTAGAAGGGCACGTTGGCGTCGCCGTTGACGGTGGAGACCACGGCGGTCTTCTTGCCGGCCGAGCCGAAGGTCTTGATCGCGGCGACCTCGGTCTGCCAGTCGGAGAAGCCGAACGGCGTGTAGTTGATCATGATGTCTTCGTCCGCGACGCCCTTCGACTTCAGGTAGGCCTCGAGGATCTTGTTGGTCGTGCGCGGGATAGACGTAGTCGGTGCCCTCAAGCACCCAGCGCTTCACCGAGCCGCCGTCCTCGCTCATCAGGTAGTCGACGGCGGGAATGGCCTGCTGGTTCGGCGCGGCGCCGGTGTAGAAGACGTTGCGCTCGCTCTCCTCGCCCTCGTACTGGACCGGATAGAAGAGCAGCCCGTCGAGCTCCTTGAAGACCGGCAGCACCGACTTGCGGCTGACCGAGGTCCAGCAGCCGAAGACCGCCGCGACATTGTCCTGGCTGATCAGCTCGCGCGCCTTTTCCGCGAAGAGCGGCCAGTCGGAGGCCGGATCGACGACCACCGCCTCGAGCTTCTTGCCGAGCAGGCCGCCCTTCGCGTTCTGCTCGTCGATGAGCATGAGCATGACGTCTTTCAACGTCGTCTCGGAAATCGCCATCGTGCCCGACAGCGAATGCAGGATGCCGACCTTGATGGTGTCGTCCTGTGCGTGCGCGAGCGAGGCTACCCCCGCCGCAACGACAAGCGCAGCTCCCGCGCGCCGCAAAGAACCCCTGACCCAATCCATTGACCCTCTCCCTGGTCGGTTCACATCGCTGAAAAACGAAGCAAACCCTATGCCAAAGCCGAGGAAGGGCCCTGCAGCGGTGCCGCCTCAATCGGCACTGCCTATTTTTTCATCGCTTGCGCGCGGACAGGGATGCGGAAAGCGCCAAAACGGAGACGGTTCGAGAAATCGCCTTCGTATGCACGAGCGGGCCAGCGCACCGTATGCGTCGATTCGCGGGAATGATATTTTCGATGCGCCGCCTTGCGGCACCCGTCATTCGGCGGCGGCGCGATAGGCGAGCTCGCTGCCCGGCCGGCCGAGCGAGACATATTCCATGCCCTGCCGGATGACGTCCTTCGGGTCGCAGACGTTACGAAGGTCGATGAGCAGGCGGCCGGCGCATGGTCGGCGCGAGCTTCTGCCAGGGAAGACTGCGGAAGGCGCTCCACTCGGTGAGGATCACCACCGCATCGGCGCCGCGGCGCGGCATCCTCGATCGTGTCGACGAGGGTCAGCTCCGGCAGCAGCTCCTTGGCCTGCTCCGCGGCGACGGGATCGTAGGCCTGCACCTCGGCGCCCTCGGCGATCAGCTGGCCGACGATGGTCAGCGCCGGCGCGTTGCGCATGTCGTCGGTGTTGGCCTTGAAGGCGAGGCCGAGCACGCCGATCCGCCGGCCGGCGACGCCGCCCAGCTCGTTGCGGATCTTGCGCACCATCATCTGCTTGTGGCGGTCGTTGGCGCGGATCACCGTCTCCACGATCTCCACGGGCGAGCCGAAATCGTTGGCGGTCTTGATGAGCGCCACCAGATCCTTGGGGAAGCAGGAGCCGCCGAAGCCGGGCCCGGGGGTGAGGAATTGCGGGCCGATGCGCTCGTCGAGGCCGACGCCGGTCGCCAGCTCCGTGATATCGCCGCCGGCCGCCTCGCACAGGCGCGACAATTCGTTGATGAAGGTCACCTTGGTCGCCAGGAAGGCGTTGGCGGCGTATTTGATCAGCTCCGACGTCTCCGTCGCGGTGGTGGCCACCAGCGGATGCCCCTTGCGGGTAAGCGGCAGGTAAAGCTCCTCCAGGAGTTGCCGGGCGCGCTCCGAATTGGAGCCCACCACGATCCGGTCGGGCTCCATGAAGTCGGCGATCGCCTCGCCCTCGCGCAAGAACTCCGGATTGGAGGCGACGGCGAAGCGCTCGTCCTGCAGGTGACGGCGCAGGATCGCCCCGACCTTGCGGCTGGTGCCGGCCGGCACCGTCGATTTCGTCACCACGACGGTGAAGGCGTCGGGTGCCGCCGGCGCCTTGGCGAGCGCCGCTCCCGCCTCCTCCGCCGCGGCGTAGACGTAGCCCAGATTGGCGCCGCCATTGCTGTTCTCGTCGGTCGGTGTGCCCACGGCGATGAACAGGATGTCGACGCCGCTTTCCACCGCCTCGGCGATGCTCGGAACCGAAGCGCAGCTGGCCGCGGCTCACATTGGCGGCGATCATGGCGTCGAGGCCGGGCTCGTAGATGGGCACCTGGCCGGCCTTCAGCCGCGCGACCCTTGCCGGATCGTTGTCGACGCAGATCACGTCGTGGCCCAGCTCCGACAGGCAGGCGCCAGTCACCAGCCCCACATAGCCCGCCCCGATCACACCAACGTTCAGCATGTCCTGCCTAGCTCCGTCGCCGCGCAATCCGTTTCGCCCGCTTCATGCCAAATTGACCATCCGGGCAGGCGAATTTAGTTTGAAACAAAACTACCTTGCCGCCTGCCGTGATTCATTGCATCCTGCGGGCGACCGGCGGAATGCTCTCTGCGTTGCGTATACGGTGTCACCGACCAGCCAGCCAAGGGCGAATATGGACCGGAACGCAAGCGAGGCGATCCACGAGCAGGAAGCGCCGGCAGAGCGGATAAGCGCCGATGACGTGACCCTGGGCGCGCTCGGCGCCAACGTCGCCTTTCATCTGCGGATGGCGCAGGACGCATCGTTCAAGGCCTTCAAGCGCCACACCGGCGAGGCCGACCTGCGCCCCGGCTGGTATGCCGTACTGCTGCTGATCGACGTCAATCCGGGCATCACGCCGATGGCGCTCAGCCGCGCCAGCGGACGCGACAAGTCGACGCTCACCCCCGTCCTCAAAGACCTGATCGCGCACGGCCTGGTCCGCCAGCGGCCGATTCCCAGCGACCGGCGCAGCTATGCCATGTCGCTGACGCCCGCGGGGGAGGAGCGGCTGGCCCGCCTCGCCAGGCACGCGGAGGCGCACGACCGGCGCATGGACGAGATCGTCGGGCCGAACAAAGACGAGCTGATCGCGCTGCTCCGCCGTATCACCCATCTCCTCGACTAGCATCCGAAAGCGATTTCGAGCCTTCCATGTACACGGCGAGTACCGCATTCCTTGAGGCGCTCTCCGAGGCGGGCGTCTCGTATATCTTCGCCAATCTCGGGAGCGATCATCCGGCGATCGTGGAGGCGCTCGCCGAGGCGCGCGCCAATGGCCGCAACACCTATGTGCCGCAGCTCCTCACCTGCCCCAACGAAATGGTCGGCATGCACGCCGCGCAGGGCTTCGCCCAGGTGAGCGGCAAGCCGCAGGCGGTGCTGGTCCACGTCGAATGCGGCACCCAGTCGCTCGGCGGCGCCGTCCACAACGCCGCCAAGGGGCGCGTGCCGATGCTCATCTTCGCGGGCGCCTCGCCGTTCACGCAGGACGGCGAAATGCGCGGCAGCCGCAACGAGTTCATCCAGTGGATCCAGGACGTCTTCGACCAGCGCGGCATCGTGCGCGGCTACATGAAGTACGACAACGAGCTGCGGACCGGCAAGAACGTCAAGCAGATGGTGCACCGGGCGCTGCAATTCGCCAAGAGCGAGCCGCGCGGCCCGGTCTATCTCATGGGCGCGCGCGAGGTGATGGAGGAAGAGCTGGGCTCGCCGCCTTCGGTCGATGCCGCCGACTGGCAGCCGATCGCGCCGGCGGCGCTGCACCCCGACGCGATCGCCCCGATCCTCGACACGCTGAGCGCCGCCAGGCGGCCGCTGGTGGTCACCTCCTATCTCGGGCGCAACCCGAGCGCCGTCGGGCAGCTCGTGCTTCTGTGCATGCGGCTCGGCATCGGCGTGCTGGAATCGGTGCCGAGCGCGCTCAACTTCCCGTACGACCACCCGCTCTATCTCGGCAATCAGTGGAACGAGCCGCACCAGAACGAGGCGCTCGCCGCCGCCGATGCGATCCTGGTGATCGACAGCGACGTGCCGTGGATTCCCGCCAACAGCCGCCCGCGCGACGACGCCACCATCTTCCACATCGACGTCGACCCGCTGAAGGAGCAGATGCCGCTCTGGCATATCGCCGCGCAGCGCGTGTTCCGCGCCGATGCGACGACGGCGCTGAAGCAGCTGAACTGCGCCATGGACCATCGCGACGTGGATTCGGACATTGTGGAGGAGCGGCGGAATTTCTGGCGCGAGCTGCACGACAGGCGCGAAGCGGCGCTGGAAGCGCTGGAGAAGCCGGCCAACGGCCACATCACCGCGGAATATCTGACCGCCACGATCCGCAAGCACGCCGACGACGACACCATCGTGATGAACGAGGGCATCACCAACTATCCGGCGATCCAGAACCACATGCGCATGAGCTGGCCGGGCTCCATCTTCGCCAGCGGCGGCGGGTCGCTCGGCTGGAGCGGCGGCGCGGCCATCGGCGCCAAGCTGGCGGCGCCGGAGAAGACCATCATGGCGCTCTGCGGCGACGGCTCGTACATGTTCTCGCAGCCCTCGAGCGTGCACTGGATGGCGCGCCGCTACGAGACGCCGTTCCTGTCGGTGGTCTACAACAACGGCGGCTGGAAGGCTCCGCGGTTCTCGGCGGTGGCCGTCCACCCGGAAGGCTATGCCAGCCGCGGCGACGATATCGGCGTCTCCTTCGAGCCGGCACCGGACTATTCGGGCATCGCCGCGGCGGCCGGCGGCGCCTTTGCGCGCAAAGTGGAGCGGCTGGAAGAGTTGGAACAGGCCGTGGCGGACGGCGTGAGCGCGGTGCGCGACGAAGGCCGCGCGGCCGTCCTCGACGTGCGGCTCGCCAGTTGAGCTGAGGGGGGATGCATGCAAGGGCAAAGGCATTGAACACGCAGGTCGCCATCATCGGGTCCGGCCCCTCCGGGCTGCTCCTCTCGCGCCTGCTTCACCTCAACGGCATCGCCAACGTCGTGCTGGAGCGCCGCAGCAAGGACTACGTGCTCGGCCGCGTGCGCGCCGGCGTGCTCGAAATGGGCACCGTGGCGCTGGTCGACGAGGCCGATGTCGGCAAGCGCATGCACGCCGAAGGGCTGATCCACGAAGGCATCGAGATCACCTTCGAAGGAAGCCGCCACCGCGTCGACTTCGCCGACCTGACCGGCGGCAAGTCGGTGATGATCTACGGCCAGACCGAGCTCACGCACGACCTGATGGACGCCCTCGAAGACGCCGGCGCGCCGCCGCGCTACGAGGCGGAGGTGACCGCGATCCGCGACATCGACGGGACTCGCCCTGTCGTCGTCTACACCGAGGGCGGAGAGCAGAAGGAGATCGCGTGCGAGTTCGTCGCCGGCTGCGACGGCTATCACGGCGTGAGCCGCACGGCCGTGGCCGACAAGCTGAAGACCTTCGAGCGCGTCTACGATTTCGGCTGGCTCGGCGTGCTCTCCGAGACGCCGCCGGTCTCGGATGAGCTCATCTACTCCAATCACGAGCGCGGCTTCGCGCTCTGCTCCATGCGCTCGCACACGCGCAGCCGCTACTACGTGCAGTGCTCGCTGCAGGACAAGATCGAGGCATGGCCGGACGACCGCTTCTGGGACGAGCTGCGGCGCCGGCTCGACCCCGAGGCGGCGGAGACGCATGGTCACCGGCCCGTCGATCGAGAAGAGCATCGCGGCGCTTCGGAGCTTCGTCGCCGAGCCGATGCGCTTCGGCCGCCTGTTCCTCGCCGGCGACGCCGCCCATATCGTGCCGCCGACCGGCGCCAAGGGCCTCAACCTCGCCGCAGCCGATGTGCGCGTGCTGGCGCATGCGCTGATCGAGCATTACCGCGACGGCTCCGTCCGCCGGGCTCGACACCTATTCGGAGCGCTGCCTGAGGCGCGTGTGGAAAGCGGAGCGCTTCTCCTGGTGGATGACGACGCTGCTGCACCTCTTTCCGGAGAACGGGCCTTTCGGCCGCAAGCTGCAGCTTGCGGAACTGGACTATCTGGTCGGCTCGCGCGCCGCGCGTGCAGCGCTGGCGGAGAACTACGTGGGCCTGCCGTTTGACTGAAATCAATCGGCCGGCAAAACATCAACGCTAACAATGCCAAGACAGCAAACCGGGATGGAAAGAATGGCCTCGACCTCGACTACGGAACGCGATTGGACGTCGCATCCTCCGTACATCTACCCCGCCTACGCCTCGACCCCGCTGCGCGGGCCGAAGAACCCGCTCATCCCGATCAAGCAGACGCTGTCGGAGCTGACGGGGCCGGTCTACGGGCATGAGAGCGTCGGCAAGCTCGATGCCGACCTGACGCGCAACAGCGCGGTCAACGGCGAGCCGCTCGGCGAGCGCATCATCGTCACCGGCCGCGTGCTCGACGAGGCCGGCCGGCCCATCCCCAACACGCTGATCGAGATCTGGCAGGCCAACGCCGCCGGCCGCTACGTGCACAAGGTCGACCAGCACCCGGCGCCGCTCGACCCGAACTTCCTCGGCGCGGGCCGCTGCGTGACCGACGAGGAAGGGCGCTACCGCTTCAAGACGGTAAAGCCCGGCGCCTATCCGTGGGGCAACCACTACAACGCCTGGCGGCCCGAACCACATCCACTTCTCGCTGTTCGGCACCGACCCTTGCCTCGCGGCTGGTGACGCAGATGTATTTCCCCGGCGACCCGCTGCTCGACCTCGACCCGATCTACCAGTCGGCGCCGGAGGGCGCGCGCGAGCGGCATCATCTCGAAGTTCTCCATCGACGTGACGGAGCCGGATTATGCGCTCGGCTACGTCTTCGACTTCGTGCTGCGCGGCCCGAAAGAGACCCCGACGGAGAACGTGAAGTGAGCTACAAGCAGACCCCGTCGCAGACGGTCGGGCCCTACTTCGCCTACGGGCTGACGGCGCCGCAGTACGGCTATCCCTTCACGGCGATCGCCTCCGACCAGGTGGCGGACGAGACCGCTTCGGGCGAGCACATCCGCCTCGTCGGCCGCGTCTTCGACGGCGCGGGCAATGCCGATCCCCGACGCGCTGATCGAGATCTGGCAGGCCGACGCGGAAGGGCCGCTACACGCACCCCGCCGACGGCCGTGCCTCCAACCAGCGCTTCCGCGGGTTCGGCCGCTTCGGCACCGGCACCGATCCGGACAACCGCTTCATCTTCAACACCATCAAGCCGGGCCGCGTCGACGAAGAGCAGGCGCCGCATATCAACGTCATCGTGATGATGCGCGGCATGCTGGTGCACGCCTATACGCGCGCCTACTTCTCCGACGAGGCGGAGGCGAATGCCAAGGACCCGGTGCTGCAAAGCGTGCCGGAAGCAAGGCGCGACACGCTCATCGCTCAGCGCGAGGACACGCCGGGCGGCCCCGTCTACCACTTCAACATCCACATGCAGGGCGACAAGGAGACGGTGTTCTTCGACGTGTGAGGGTTTCCTCGACGATTTGTCGCGATGCCCGGGCCCGGCCCGGGCATTTGCTTGCAAGGCCGGACGACCCCGCGCTCGCGGCTCCTCACACCTGCCGCTGCTCGGCGTTCCAGAAGCGCTCCAGGTTGGAGGTGAGCGCCGGGCTGACGTGGCAATAGGCCTGCTCGCGCGCATAGACGGAGAAATAGCGGCGGAAGAGGTCGAGCGGCTCCTGAGCGACGCGGAAGGCGCGGCGGTTGGCGACCGCGCCGACCAGGCCTGAATTGGTGAGCCGGTCGACGACGCGCGCGATCGCGGCCTCCATCTCGTCCGGCGGCACGACTTCGTCGCAGATCAGACGTCCCTCCGGGCTGTCGCATTCGAAGCGCCGCTCGTACTGGATCGCCTGGCGGGCGATGCGGTCGCCGGTGAAGCGCGGCATCCGCAGGTTGGCCCCGCCGGGGATGATGCCTTCCTTGCGCGCCGGCAGCGTCATGAAGGCATCCGATGCGGCGAGCACGAAATCCGACACGAGCAGCAGCTGGCAATGGCCGCCGATGGCGAACGTGTCGAGGGCGGTGATCCACGGCTTCTCGGTGCAGCGGCCATCGACGTCGTCCGGCAGCATCTCGGGCGTCGCGACGCCGCGATAGAGCTTGTTCACGTAGCCGAGGTCGCGCTCCATGTAGAAGAGATAGGGAACCTCGCCGCGATAGAGCCGCGTCAGGTTGATGCCGGCGCCGAGCATGTGCCGGCCGCGATATTTCGGATGCTCCACCTTGCCGCCGCGCAGCACCGCGATGGTGGTCTGCGGATCGAGGATGGCCACGTCGACGGCCGCCTCCATCCGTGCCAGCGTCGACCAGTCCTCGGCATTCAGGAAGCGCGGGTTGGACGCCGTCAGGTATGCGGCATTGCCACGGCGCTCCAGCCGCGCCACCTCAAGATCGAGCACGCCGTCGGCGGCGAAGCGCTCCGCCAGCTCCGCGCTCTCGGAGCGGGGAAGCAGCATGGCGTGGCAGAGATGTTTTCCCGCGCGTCTCGTCGGCGAGCATGTGGGCGAGGAAAATCCCCTGGTCGACCTCAAGCCCCTCCTTCTCCTTCAGGAGCAGGCGGTCCTCCTCGGCCATCTGCTGGCGCGTCGGGGTGAGGCCCGGCGCCAGCTCGGCGGCGGCGAAGGCAAGCTCTTCCAGCCGGAGGAAGCGCGACTGGTTCTGCGTCAGCGCGTCGTAGACGGTGGCGGCGTGAGCAATGAGAAACCGCTCGCGGCTGGCCCGGGCTCTCGCCAGGATGGAGGCTGCCGCCGCAGCTTCCGCTTCGCTCCTGCGCACCTTGGCGGGCAGCCGCGCGAGCAGATCCGCGGCCCTCCCCCAGAAGGCTCCGTAACGATCGCCATCGCCGCCGCCGCCGAACAGGACGCCGGTCGCGGTCGGCTCGCTGCGGAGCCATTCCTCCATCGCCGACCCGTCGAGCCCCGGCGCCGCTGCCGCGCCCGCTGTCATTTCCCGTGCGTTGGCCACGATTTGCCTCCCCTGGAGCTAGTCCCGCGGTCTCAGGTCGACGATGCGCTTCGCCTTGCCGGTGGAGCGCTCGATCGTGCCCGGTGCCTCGATATGCACCTTGGCCGACACGCCGAGCACCGTCTTGATACGCATTTCGGTCGCCTTGGCGAGTGCGCCACTGGCCGCGGCGGAAATGTCGCGGCATTCGACCCGCACGGCGAGCTGGTCGAGGCGCCCGGGACGCGTCACCTCCACCACATAGTGCGGCGCAAGATCGGGATCGGCCCCGATCACCTCCTCGATCTGCGAGGGAAACACGTTCACGCCGCGGATGATGATCATGTCGTCGGTGCGTCCGGCGATGCGCTCCAGCCGGCGGAAGGGCGTCTCGGTTCCCGGCAGGAGGCGCGTGCGGTCGCGCGTGCGGTAGCGCACGATGGGCATCGCCTCCTTGGCAAGCGTGGTCAGCACCAGCTCGCCCACCTCGCCCTCCGGCAGCACCTCGCCGCTTTCCGGATCGATGATCTCCGGCCAGAAGCAATCCTCCCAGACGGTCATGTAGCCCTTGTCGCCGGGGAGCTCCTGCGCCACGCCCGGGCCGATCAGCTCCGACAGGCCGTAGGAATCGTAGGCCTCCACGCCGAGGCGCTCCTCGATCTCGCGGCGCATCGCCTCCGAGCTCGGCTCGGCGCCGAACATGGCGAGCCGCAGGCTGCATTCGCTCGGGCGCGATGCCGTGCGCCGCCAGCGCGTCGGCGATCACCAGCATGTAGGAGGGCGTCGCCAGCGAGGATGTCGGGGCGCAGGTCGGTAATGAGCTGCACGTGCCGCTCCGTCGCCCCGCCGCTCGCCGGCACCACCGCGACGCCGAAGCGCTCCGCCCCGGCGTGCCAGCCGAGCCCGCCGGTGAAGAGGCCATAGGGAATGGCGTTATGCACGATGTCTCCCGGCCGCGCGCCGGTCGCCTGGAAGGCACGGGCCATGAGGTCGGCCCACACGTCCATGTCGGCGCGCGTGTAGCCCACGACGGTCGGCTTGCCGGTGGTGCCGCTGGAGGCATGCATGCGAGCGATCTCCGCCATCGGCACGGCGAAGAGGCCGAAGGGATAATTGTCGCGAAGCGCAGCCTTGGTGGTGAATGGAAAGCGGCTGAGATCGCCGAGATCGGCAAGGTCCTCGGGGCGAAGCCCGGCCGCGTCGAAGGCCGCGCGGTAATACGGCACGCGCTCATAGGCATGGGAGAGCGTTTGCCTCAGCCGCTCGAGCTGGAGCGCGCGGAGGCCTTCGATTCCGCCGACGTCGACCAATTGCAGCCCCTGGACACCCATCGCGCCTTTCCTCCCCGCTCAAATCGCACACCGGCATTGCCAGCCAGCGCGGGATCGGTCATCAAAATTACTGAAAATCACCGTTTTCACGATAGTTGGGATCAAAACTATCTGGACAGACGCCGTCAATTCCCCGAAAAATCGGCGCTCGCATCGCCAAGGAGCCGCAAAGGCTGATAGATTGGCGGAAAACGAACCGCAGCCGTCAAGCGGCTGCAAGCAAAGCATCGTCACGGGAGGTGAGGAAATATGTTCAATCGTAGGCAGTTTTTGGCCACGACAGGCGGCGTGCTGGCGTCGCCATTCGTGTTGCGGCGCGCATGGGCCGCGGAACCGGAATTCACGCTGAAGCTGCATCATCTGCTGGGGCCGAAATCGCCGGCCCAGGTGATGATGCTGCAGCCCTTCGCCGACCGCATCCTCAAGGATTCCGACGGCCGCGTGAAGATCGACATCTATCCGGCCATGTCGCTCGGTGGCGCCCCGCCCCAGCTCTTCCGCCAGGCCGTCGATGGCGTCGTCGACATCGTGTGGACGGTGAACGGCTACACGCCCGGCCTCTTCGAGCGCTCGGAGGTGTTCGAGCTGCCGACCATCTTCAAGAACAACATCGCGGCGACCAACCTCGCCATGCGCGACATGTTCGATGACCACCTCGCGGAGGAGTACAAGGACGTGCACGTGCTCTGGCTGCATGTCCACGCGGGACAGGCCATCCACATGGCCGACAAGCTCGTGCGCAAGCCGGAGGACTTCCAGGGTCTCAAGATCCGCGTCCCCGGACCGACCGGCACCGCCGTCATCGAGCAGCTCGGCGCGACGCCGGTGAACATGCCCGTGCCGGACATGCCTCAGGCACTCGCCACGCACGTGGTCGACGGCGCGCTCGTCCCGTGGGAGATCGCCCCGCCGCTGAAGCTCTACGACGTCACCAAGTACGACATCGAAGGCAAGGACAAGTGGCGTCTCGGCACCACCACCTTCCAGGTGTCGATGAACAAGGGCACCTGGGAGAAGCTCCCCGCCGACTTGCAGGACGTCTTCAACAAGAACACCGGCGCCGACTGGTGGAAGGAAGTCGGCGACATCTGGCGTCTCGACGACGACGAGGCGCTGAAGGTCATCATCGCCAACGGCAACGAGTATATCGAGCTCACGCAGGAAGAGACCGACGCGTTCGAGACGGCGCTGGCACCGGTGGTCGACCGCTGGGTCAAGGATCGGTCGGGCTCGATCGACGCCGCCGGACTTGTTGACGCAGCCAAGGCAGCCATTGCAAAAAATAGCTGATGAGCTTTGCCTATCATGACGACGCGGGCGGGGTCGGTGGACCCCGCCCGGATTTTCAGCGGCCGCTCCTGCTCCGCTTGCTTCGAACGATCATTCGGTATTGGGCGCTTATCGGCGGGTTCATCCTGGTCGCGCTGATGCTGATGACCGCGGCGAGCACGTTCTCCAACCTGTTGTTCGACAAGCCATTCCAAGGCGACTACGAGATGATGAAGCATTTCGTGGCCATCGCCATCTTCTGCTTCCTGCCCTATTGCCAGCTGACCGGCGCCAACGTGACAGTCGACATCTTCACCGAAGGCGCCAGCGACCGTGCGAAAGCGGCGATGCTGGCCTTCTCCTCGCTGTTCGCGGTGGTCTTTTCCAGCGTTCTGCTGAGGCAGATGTATCTCGGTCTCGGCGCCTACCTGCAGTACCGTGAAACCACCGCAGCGCTGCACATCCCGCTGTGGACCGCATTCCCGCCGGCACTCGTTTCGCTCGCCCTGCTCCTCGTCGCGGCGATATTGACGTTGATCGAAGGCCTGCAGGGCATGCGCGGCAAGCCTTTGGCCGCGGCTGAGCCTCCGGTCGAATAGAGGCACTGCGACGATGGAGACCAGCTTCCTCATCGGGCTCGTCGGGCTGCTCTCCCTCCTGGCGCTGATCGCAATCCGTGTCCCCATCGCCTACACGATGATCCTGGTCGGCGTGATCGGCACGTCCTTCCAGTCCGGTCCGACCATCGTGCTCTATCAGCTGAAGGACCTCGCCTACTCGCAGTTCTCCAACTACGATTTGTCCGTGCTGCCGATGTTCATCCTGATGGGAAGCCTGGCGGCGCGCTGCGGCCTGAGCCAGGACATGTTCCGCGGCGCCGACGCGTGGTTCGGCCGCTTCCGAGGCGGGGTGGCGATGGCGGCGGTCGCAGCCTGCGGCGGGTTCGGCGCCGTTTGCGGCTCGTCGACCGCGACGGCCTCCACCATGGGCATCGTCGCCCTCCCGGAGCTCCGCCGCTACAAGTACTCCCCGTCGCTCGCCACCGGCACCATCGCCGCCGGCGGGACGCTCGGCATCCTGATTCCGCCTTCGGTCGTGCTCATCGTCTACGCCATCATCGTCGAGACGAACATCGTGACGCTGTTCGAAGCGGCGCTTCTTCCGGGCATACTTGCCGTCATCATGTTCCTTGCGACCGTCTCCATCTATGTGCGGCTGTTTCCCGAAAGCGGGCCGAAGGGGCGGACGGTGACGCGAGAGGAGTTCGTTTCCGCCAGCATCGCCGTGATCCCGATCGCCATCATCTTCTTCGTGGTGATCGGTGGCATCTATGGCGGGCTTTACAATCCCACGCCGGCCGGAGCCGTCGGCGTCTTCCTCGTTGCCGTCTACGGCTATGCGCGACGCCGGCTCTCGTGGCGTCACACCCTCGATGCGCTGTTCGAGACGGCGCGCACCAGCGGCATGATCTATCTGATCCTGCTCGGCGCGGCGCTGCTGTCGATCTTCATGGCGCGCGCCGGCGTGCCGCAGGCGGCGGCCGCGCTCCTGCAGAACAGCGGCCTGCCGCCGATCGGCATCCTGGTCATCATCATCGTCATGTTCATCATCCTCGGCATGCTGATGGACAGCCTGTCGATGATCATCCTGGCGATCCCCTTCTTCTGGCCGATGGTGTCGGGGCTGGATTTCGGCATGTCGGAGAACGACCTCAAGATCTGGTTCGGCATCATCGCGCTGGTGGTGGTGGAGCTCGGCCTCATCACGCCGCCGGTCGGGCTCAACGTCTTCATCATCAACTCGCAGGCGCCCGACGTCCCCATGCGCGAGACCTTCAAGGGCGTGATGCCGTTCTTCATCTCCGAGATCGTGCGCGTGACGCTGCTCGTCGCCTTCCCGGCCTTCACGCTCTTGCTGCCGCGCCTCCTCTCGTAGGATAGACGAGGGACCTGAGGCAGGTGGCGCCGACCGGCCGCGGGTGTGACGATGGGCGCGGGAACGACGGCCTCCGAGGGCCGTCAGAGGAAGCGGGCAAGGTGATGGTCAATCGCAGGCAGTTGCTGGGCCTCGTGGGGGGCGCGCTGGCGTCGCCGGTGGTGCTCCGCGGCGCCTCGGCCCAGGACTTTCCCCTCACGCTGCGTCTCGGCCCGCAATCGCCGGTGCAGGCGAGCATGGCCGAGCAATGGGTCGACCGGGTGCAGGACGCCTCCGACGGGCGGCTCGCGATCGAGATCGAGCAGGCCGAGTCGGCCATCGGCATGGCTTCGAAGCTGGTTCGCCAGGTGCGCCAGGGCGACATCGACATGGCCTGGACCGCCAACGACGACACCGCCGGCCTGTTCGCCCGCACGGAGGTTTTCGAGCTTCCCGGCGTCTACACGAGCGACCCGGTCGCCGCCAACCTCGCCATCCGCGAGCTGTTCGACGCGCACCTTGCCGCCGACTACGAGGGCCTGCACGTCGTGCTGCTGCATGTCGGCCCCGGCAGCGGCATGCACATGCGCGACACGCCGGTCCACGCGCCGACCGACCTCGCCGGCAAGCGGATGCGCTTTCCGGCGCGAACCGGCGCCTGGGTCGCCGAGGCGCTCGGCGCCGTGCCGGTCGGCACAGCCGTGGACGACATCCCGCAGGCCTTCTCCGACGGCGTGCTCGACGGGTGCCTGCTGCCCTGGAATGTCATCCCGGCATTCGAGATGCAGGACCTGACGCAGTACCAGATAGAAGGTCCGGATCGCGAGCGCTTCGGCACGACCACCTACCACTTCGTGATGAATCAGAAGGCCTGGCAGTCGCTGCCGGCGGACCTGCAGGCCGTCGTCAACAAGGCCTCCGGGGCGGAGCTCGCGCGCGAGCTGGGCCTCGCCTGGCGCACGCCGGAGGAAAGCGGCATCAAGCGCGCGCTCGACGCCGGCAACGAGCTGGTCACGCTGACGGAGGACGAGATGCAGATCTTCCGCGAGGCCATGCAGCCGGTCGGCGAGCGCTGGATCAAGGATGTCGGCGCCAGGGGCGTCGACGGGCAGGCGCTTTTCGATGCGGCCAAGGCAGCGGTCGACAAGCACAGCAGCAATACGTAGATCGTGCCTCTCTCATAGTGGATTGTCCGAATGTCCGAGTTTCTCTCCCTCTCCGAAGCGGTGAGCCGCAATCTCCGTGACGGCGACGTGGTCGCCATGGAGGGCTTCACCCACCTCATCCCCTTCGCCGCCGGGCATGAGGTGATCCGCCAGCAGAAAAAGCGGCTGACGCTCATCCGCATGACGCCGGACCTCATCTACGACCAGCTGATCGGCATGGGCTGCGTGGAGAAGCTGGTCTTTTCGTGGGGCGGCAATCCCGGCGTCGGCTCGCTGCACCGGTTGCGCGACGCGGTGGAGAACAACTGGCCGCAGCCGCTGGGGCTGGAGGAGCACAGCCACGCGGCGATGGCCAACGCCTACGAGGCGGGCGCGGCGAAGCTGCCCTTCGCCATGTTCCGCGGCTACAAGGGCGTCGACCTGCCGAAGGTCAACCCGGCGATCCGCTCCGTCACCTGCCCCTATACCGGCGAGGAGCTGGCGACCGTGCCGGCCATCCAGCCGGACGTGGCGTTCATCCACGCGCAGCGCGCCGACAAGGCCGGCAACGTCATGCTGGAGGGAATCGTCGGCGTGCAGAAGGAGGCGGTGCTCGCCGCCAAGCGCTCCATCGTCACCGTCGAGGAGATGGTGGAGGATTTCGGCCCGCGCAGCCCCAACGCGGTGATCCTGCCGGCCTGGACGGTGAGCGCCATTTCGGTGGTGCCGGGCGGCGCCTTCCCCTCCTACGCGCACGGCTATTACAAGCGCGCCAATTCCTTCTACAAGGCCTGGGATCCGATCGCGCGCGAGCGCGACACCTTCCTCAAATGGATGGAGGAGAACGTCCTGCAGAAGACGCCGGAGGATTTCGCGCAATATGCCAAGCAGGCGGCGTGAGGGTGGATCGATGAACATTCAAGCCAGCGAAAAATCCTACACCGCCACCGAGATGATGACGGTGGTCGCCGCGCGCGCGCTGAAGAACGACGATGTGTGCTTCGTCGGCATCGGCGCGCCCTCGGCGGCGTGCAATCTCGCCCGCCTCACCCACGCGCCGGACATCACGCTCATCTACGAATCCGGCACGATCGGCACCAAGCCCAACGTGCTGCCGCTGTCGATCGGCGACGGCGAGCTGTGCGACACGGCGCTCACCACCGTCGCGGTGCCGGAGATGTTCCGCTACTGGCTGCAGGGCGGGCGCATCACCATCGGCTTCCTCGGCGGCGCGCAGATCGACCGTTTCGCCAACCTCAACACCACCGTGGTCGGCGACTATGCCAAGCCGAAGGTGCGGCTGCCGGGCGGCGGCGGCGCGCCGGAGATCGCCACCAATTGCGGCGAGATCTTCATCACCATGGCGATGGGCAAGCGCGGCTTCGTCGACAAGCTGCCCTTCATCACCTCGCTCGGCCACGGCTCCGGCCCGAACAGCCGCCGCGCGCTCGGCGTCACCACCAAAGGCCCGACGCGCGTCATCACCGACCGCTGCGAGATGGAGCCCGACCCCGCGACCGCCGAGCTGACGGTCACCGCGCTCTATCCCGGCCAGACGCGCGAGACGGTGCAGGAGCAATGCGGCTGGGCGCTGAAGTTCGCGGCCGAGCTGAAGGAGACGCCGGTGCCGAACGAGGAAGAGCTCAAGGTGCTGCGCGAGCTGCAGGCACGCACCAACGCGGCGCATGGCGGAGATGCCTGAGGCGCGCTGACCCGAGCGAAGGCGCCGGCCGTGGTGGCTCTTCGCCGCCTGTCGATCTCTGACCCAGGAGAAGATGCACGATGAGCAACGCTGCAAGCATGATCAAGACGCTCCGGCTCGTCCTCGTCGTGGCCCTGCCGCTGGTCGTATTCGGCTACGCCGGGCTCGCGGCGGCGCAGGAGGCCGAGCCTCCAGACGGAAGGCCAGCAGGCGGTCGAGGCGTGGGTCGGCGCAGTGGTGTCGGGCGACGTGGATCGCGTCGAGAAGGTGCTGGCGCCGGAATTCCAAATCCTGCGATCCGACGGCACCGCCTACGACAAGCAGGCCTATCTCGCGAGCGACCTGCCGCGCTTCACCCACGCGCCAGAGATCAGCGGCCTCGTCGTCACCGGCGAGGGCGATCTGCTGGTTGCGCGCTATCTGCTTTCCTCCGGCGGCACGCTCGCCGGCGGCGCCGAGAAGCCGCAGGCGCCACGGCTCACCGTGTTCAGAAAGAGCGACGACACTTGGCTCGTCGTGGCGCACGCCAACTTCGCGGTGCTTCCGTGAGGGGCCGAGCCCGTTACACGGGTACATCTGAGGTCCGGCGCGACGCGTTGTCGAGGTCATCCTTCGCCAAGGCTTCGGATGACAGCCTCGCTCCAATCCCGCTTCGACCGGCTACTGGCGTAAGCCAGCCGGAGCTCGAAGAGCGAAGGCTGGCGGAGGGAAAGGGATTCGAACCCTTGAGACGGTTGCCCGCCTACACGCGTTCCAGGCGTGCGCCTTCAACCACTCGGCCACCCCTCCGCAGGCGCCTCATGTATCGACCGGGTGCCGCAATCGCAAGGCGGTCGGCCGTTAGCGGCGGGCCGACCCGATCGGCGGCATCGGCGGCACGATCGGCGCCATCGGGCGATTGCCGCTGGCGGCGATCCATCCTACCTATGGTGCCATGTTTCGCTTCATCGCCCGGTCGCTCGGCTTCTGGCTTGTGGCGGCGGCGCTGGTCGCCGCCGTCGTCGACGGCGCCAAGTCGATCGCCGATTCGGCGCTGGTCCTGACGCCGCTCTCGGAGAGCTGGGCGTCGATCGCCGCGCTCGCCGGCTGGCAGGGGTCGGCGGAGGACTTGGCGGCCTATATCGTCTGGCCGCTCGATATCGCCTGCTATCTGGCTGCTCGCCGCGCCCACCGTCGTGGTGCTGGCCATCCTCGGCGTGCTGCTGCTGCTCGTTCGGCATGCCAAGCGGCGCCGCCCGTCCATCGGCCGCGAGTTCGCGGCCTGAACCTGGAGGAGACTCGTCCATGTTCCTGTTCGGCTCGAAGAAACTCGAAATGCCGAAGCCCGGCGAGGCGCTGCCCGGCCGCGACCGAGCCGATCCCCACCGCGGGCACGCATTTCGTCAACGGCCACCCGCTCAAGGGCCCCTACCCCGAAGGCATGGAGAAGGCGCTCTTCGGCCTCGGCTGCTTCTGGGGCGCGGAGCGCATCTTCTGGCAGACTCCCGGCGTCATGGGTGACCGCCGTCGGCTATGCCGGCGGCGAGACGCCCAACCCGACCTATCGAGGAGGTCTGCACCGGCCGCACCGGGCACAACGAGGTGGTGCTCGTGGTCTTCGACCCGAAGGTCGTCTCCTATTCGGAGCTGCTGCGCCGCTTCTGGGAGGCGCACGACCCCACGCAGGGCATGCGCCAGGGGAACGACGTCGGCACGCAATACCGCTCCGGCGTCTACGTCTTCGGCGACGAGCAGCGGCGCCTGGCGGAAGCGTCGCGCGACGCCTACCAGAGCGCGCTCGGCGGCAACTACGGCGCGATCACCACGGAGATCCGCGAGGCGCCGACGTTCTACTTCGCCGAGGACTATCACCAGCAATATCTGGCCAAGAACCCGGCCGGCTATTGCGGCCTCGGCGGCACCGGCGTGAGCTGCCCGATCCCGCAGACCGTCGCGGCTTAGCCGGGATTCACGAAGGGCGCCCGGTTCCTCCCCCGCGGCATGCCGACAGGACGAATCGCATCTGCCCACCTGCACCCTCATGGTGAGGTGCTCGCGCCGAAGGCGCGAGCCTCGAACCACCGGCAACCGGGTACGGCTTTTCCGCGACAGCAGAGGCGGTGCCATCGCCCTCGTCCTTCGAGGCTCGCTTCGCTCGCGCCTCAGGATGAGGGCTTCATTAAGCGACAGCCCTGGCAAATACGGAAGGACGGGGCCTGCCGCCGGCTCAGCGTCCGTCGGGGCGCGGCTTGGGGAGGCGCGCGGGCAGCATGCCCTGCGCCAGGATTTCCGTCGCGATCGTGACCGGCGTGGGCGGGATCGGCTTGCCCTCCTCCGCGGCAAAAGCCTGCAGCATGGTCATGCGACGACGACGCGTTCGGCGCCAGGAGCACGTCGCGGCAGGCGGCCGGCAGGTCGGAGAGCATCACCTGCCTCGGCGGCTTGCTTGGAGGGCGGCGCGGGCTTGTAGGGCGCGGCCGAGAACCACCAGTCGAGCTGCTGCGCCGCAGCCGTCGCCCGCCGGCGGCGGCGACTGCGACGCGGCATGGCGTCCCCGGCGGGCAGCCGAGAGCCGCACATGGATGTGGTCGTTGTGGCCGTAATAGGGGCGCAGCTGCCGCAGCCAGGCGCGGTCGCTGCCGGCCGTCTCGCACAGCTTCTTCTTGATGCCGGGCGCCACGAAGATGCGCTCCACGCGCGGATCGAGCGCGGCGCGGCGGATCATGCGCCCCAGCGCCGGCGTCCAGCGGTCCGGATAGACCTCGTGCGGCCCGGGCTCCACCACCGAGACTCGCCGACATGTCCTCGCGCTGCTTGGCGGTCAGGCTGGTGGCTCGGCATCGGGTCGATCCAGATGTCGACGTCGAGCCCGACCTGGTGCGAGGCGTGCCCGCTCACCATCGGCCCGCCGCGCGGCTGCGACATGTCGCCGATCAGGAGGCCCGGCCAGCCGTCCTTGGTTGCGGCGTCCTGCGCCAGCTTCTCGATGAAATCGACGAGGACCGGCAGTCCCCATTGCCGATTGCGCGACAGCCGCATGGCCTGCCAGTAGGGCCCGTCCGGCGGCAGCTGCACGCCGCCGGACATGCAGCCGCGGCTGTAGAAGCCGATCGGCTCGGACGCGCCTTCGGCGGGAAGCGGCATGGCGCCGAACAGCTCCTTGGCCGCGCGCTCCGCGCGCGCGTGGCGGCAGCCGGAGCCAGAAGAGCCGAGAATCAGGAGAACCCGAAGCATGGCCTCCACTAGCACGAAGCGGGCGAGCGGCTTAAGAGCTGCCGTCCTCGCAAGATCCGTGCACGCCGCCAGAGACGCAGCGTGGTCGTCTCCGCGGCCGGAACCGGCGCAAGCCATGCCGGCGCATCGCCCGCCAGAAGCGCCGCCAGCAGGCCGTCGGGCGCCTTCTCCGCAGCCATCGGCGGATTCCCGCGAGGTCGCGCAGACGGCGACATAGTCGACGTGCCGCGTGTCGATGATGGCGTGCGCTTCGGCAGGCGGCTCCTGCATGGCGTGGATGGCGTCGAGGATCGCCTGGCCGGCGCGATGATAGGGGGCCGGCCACGACGCTGTGCGCGCGAGAGCATTGAGCACGGCCGAGCCGTAGAAGATCGGAGGAGACGACCTCGTCCGTGCGGCACGCTGGCAAAGAGAGCTTCGCTGCTCGGGTCGAGGCATTCCTTCTGGGCTGTTGTCAGGCCTTCGGTCAGCTCAAGCGGCGCGGTCGGCGTCTCGGGCGGCGCGATCGCGGCCGTCGGTGACGCAGCGACAGCGCGCCGCACCGCCACCGAGCCGATGGCGAGATAGGTGAACGGACAGGCGATCACGAAGCCGGCATAGACCGGCATTGCGGCCCGCGACGGCCGCAGCGAGGTGACGCCGTAGCGTGTCGCAAGCTCTCCCAGCCAGACGCCGAGCACGGCAATCGACGCGACATTGGCGTAGGGCAGCGTGCGCACCTGATAGAAGCCGAGCGCCAGCGCCACGACGAGCAGCGCCAGCGGCAACGCCCAGAGAACCCGGTTCCGCCCTGGGCCCGCCCAGACCTTGAGGAGCACCAGCGCAAGCGCCGCCATCGGCGGCCCAGCGTCGCGATCGCAGCCGACGGGCTCGGCTCGCGGCATATCCCCAGATGGGCTGCGCCTCCGTCACGGTGTCGAGGAACGTCGTCTTCAGCTCCGGCGAGAGCTTGCCGTAAGGGCCCGCACAGGCATTGCGGCGCAATCAGCATGACGGTCGCCAGCGCCGCGGCGCCGAGCACGCCGAGACCCATGATGCGGATGGCGACGCCCGAGCGGTCGCGCAACGACCGATGCGAGCGCCGCCAGCCCGAAGCCGGCGACGGCGGCGGGCAGCGCGAAGGACCAGGAGAGCGCATCGCAGGCGAGCGGCGCGTCCGGCGATCCGGCGAGAAGGTAGAGGCCGCCGGCGCAGCGCCGAACGTCACGCCGAACAACGCCACGCTCCGCCCGTTCAGCGCCTTCAGCCCCCAGGTGAGCGCCACGAACGCCCCGAACACCGCCACGTAGGGCAGCATCTCCAGGCCGATCGCCAGCATGACCGCAAGGCCGCAGCCGAGCGCCGCGCCGAGCAGCGGCCGCGCGTCGAGCCTCAGCGCCGGCGGCCAGCATCATCGCCAGGAGCGCGTATTGCGCGTTGTGATGGTCGATGTTGTTCGGGCAGGTAGAGGAGCATCGGATCGGTGAAGGTGAGCGACAGGCCAGCGCCGGCACCGCCGCCGCCCTGCCGCCAAGCGCCGTGGCACTCAGCATCACGCCGCCCATCAGGCCGAGGAAGAGCAGGAGCGGCCAGGCGATCAGCGCGAAGCGCTCGCCATTGCCGAAGAGATCGCCGAGCAGGACCAGCCCGGCGATCGGCGCATCGATCAGCCGCGACCAGTGCATCAGCACGCCGTGCGGCGGGTCGATGCGGTACTGCATCATGTCGAACCAGCCCTGCCCGCCCAGCAGGTCGCGCACCTCCACCATTCTGAGCAGGGCGTCGGGGTCCGGCCGCACGTACATGTCGGGATTGAAGATCGCCGCGGCGGCAAGGGCAGTCGCGAAGGCGCCCCAGAAAATGAGGAGGATCGTCAGGAGCGACGGCTCGCTCGCCGCGCGCTCGGGCACAGCGGCCCGCGGCACCGCTTCGCTGGCTACGGATTGGGCGGTGGTCATCGTGAGGGCGGCGTTCCGGCAGCTTCGGCAGATCACCGAGCCGGTACCACCCAAAGTTAAACATCACCTTCCCGGACGACGAAATCTTACCAGGTGTTAACCGGTGAGCGTCTAATTTTCCCTATCTCAGACCCACCGGATCAGCCGATGAGCCCCATTTCCGTCGAAGACGGCTTCACCATCGCCGTGCTGCTTCCCTGCCACAACCGTGCCGCCACGATCGGCGCGGCCGTCAAGGGCTTCACCGAGGCGCTGCCCGGCGCGCGGGTCTATGTCTTCGACAACAATTCCACCGACGACACGGCGCGCGCCGCCACGCTTGCCGGCGCGCGCGTCTATCGCGAGGCCCGGCAGGGGAAGGCCAACGTGGTGCGGCGCATGTTCGCCGACATCGAGGCCGACATCTACGTGCTCGCCGACGCCGACGGCAGCTACGATCCGGCGGACGCCCCCTCGCTGGTCAACGCGCTCATCACCGAGCGCGCCGACATGGTGGTAGGGACGCGGCGCGGGCGGGCAGGAGGCAAGCCGTTTCGGGCGCGCCCTGTCGCCGCTTTACCGGCGTTTCATCGGGGCCTCGTTCGCCGACGTGTTCTCCGGCTACCGCGCCTTCACCCGCCGCTTCGTGAAGAGCTTCCCGGCCATCTCCACCGGGTTCGAGGTCGAGGCGGAGCTCAGCGTTCACGCCGCGCAACTGATGATCCCGGTGGCCGAGATCGGCCTTTCCGACGCCCCGGAGACCGAACCGCCGGCCGCGCATCTCGTCAAGAAGGGGCTCAGCGCGGCGAAGACGCTCGCCATGCTGCTGAAGGAGACCCGCCCCGCCACCTTCTATTTCGGTGTCGCGGCGCTGTTCTGGCTTGCCGGACTTTTCGTCTCGCTGTGGGCCGGAGACATGCTGGCGGTGTCGGCGGCGAGCGCGCTCTTCGTCATCGGGTTCGTCAGCGCCGCCTGCGGGCTCGTGCTCGACAGCCTGTCGCGCGCCCGCGTGGAGCAGAAGCGCATCCTCTTCCTCACCGTGCCGGCGCTTGGAGCGCAGTGAGATGCTGCGCCGAATGGCACCCGAGCTGGAGCGCATGCTGCGCTTCGCGGTCGTCGGCGGCACGGGCTTCGTCGTCGACGCCGGGCTGCTCTTCATCCTCATCCGCGATTTCGGCTTCGACCCGTTCACCGCGCGGCTGATCTCGATCTTCTTCGCCGTGCTCACCACATGGCGGCTCAACCGCGCGCTCACTTTCGGCGCATCGGCAAGCAGCCAGGCGAGCGAGGGGTTGCGCTATGTCAGCGTCGCCGCCGCCACCGCCTGCCTCAACTACGCGGTCTACTGCCTGGTGCTGGCGCTGTGGCGCGACATGCCGCCGGTCATGGCCGCCGTCGTCGCGACGCTCACGGCCATGTCGTTCTCCTATCTCGGCTACTCGCGCTTCGCCTTTCAGGGCTCGGTGGCGCCGACGAAATTCGTGTCGGCGAGGTCGCAGAGCCGGTAGCCTCTGCGGCGCTGCGCCATATCGAAATGGAAGTGCGTGGCGTGCGCCACGTTTGAGCGCGGACCGAGCACGGTCGTGAAATAGTCGCACGAGCCGCCGCGGATGGTCACCTGAAAGCGCCCTTCGAGCGAGTCCATGTCGCGGTTGGCGACGTTGAAGGGCTGACGCTCGGCAAACTCGATCGTGGGAATGTCGATCGCGTTGGCATGCGCGTGCTCGCTCAGCTTGGCGTCGGGATCGTTGTAGCGATTGCGGCAGACATAGGCGGAGTCCTGCACGATCTTCGTCGGCGTCGCGCCGAGGATCTTGTGCGCCGAGGGAATGAGCACGTCGCGCGTCCACAGGGCCAGCGCTTCCGCCGTGCGGCAGTCGAGGGTCGGGTGCGGCGTAATCGCGACGCCTGAGCCGACCGAGGTCAGGACGAGCGGGTGATCGACGTAGCAACGTCCGTCGGGATCGATCGGCTCGGCCTTCGTGTATGTCACGCCGAGCGCGTCGAGACGCGCCAGGCATGCGAGGTCTTCCGGCGCAGGCACGTGCGGCGCGGCGG
Source organism: uncultured Alphaproteobacteria bacterium (assembly GCA_963801225.1). GTDB lineage: Bacteria > Pseudomonadota > Alphaproteobacteria > Rhizobiales > Afifellaceae > DASWJZ01. The sequence goes on along the minus strand of CAWDED010000009.1, from coordinate 446,455 downwards.
GAACGGCGGGCGCCTCCGCCGGTCGATGGGGCGGCACCATGGCCAGTTCGGGGGCCAGCAGCTCCGGCGGATGCTCGGGCCGCGCATGCGGCAGCCGCGCCACCTGCTCGATCGCCTGCAACGCCGACCGGACCGGAGGCGGCGTCTGTTCCGCGCTCGTGGCTCGCGCCACCGGCACGTCGTCGAGCTTCTCCGCCGCGGCGCTCAATCGCGACTGCAGCTGCGTGGCCCACTGGCCCGTCCCCGATAGCGCCGCAACGGCCGGGCGCGGGCGGGGCAGACGCGGCGCCTCCGGATCGGCTTGCGCCAGGGCGTGCGCCGACAGGGCGAGGAGCGCCAGGCACGCGAGCGTCGTCGCGCGATGAAGGCGCGCGCTCATTCGACGAACGTCACCATGACTCCCGGCTCGACCAGCCCGGCGAGCTCTTCCGCATCCCAGTTGGTGAGCCGCACGCAGCCATGCGATGCCGTCTTGCCGATCTTCGTCGGGTCGGGCGTGCCATGGATGCCGTAGCCGGGATCGGAGAGGTCGATCCATGTCGAACCGACAGGGTTGTTGGGGCCGGGCGGCAGCGTGAGCTTCTCGTGATTGCCGCCCTGCACGAAGTTCGCCGGATCGTAGTAGTAGGCCGGGTTGGGGGCGATCGAATCGATCTGGTGCTGGCCTGAGGGCGAGGGATTGTCGGCGCTGCCGATGGTGGCGGGATAGGCGACAAGCAGGCGGTTCTCCGCGTCGTAGCCACGGACCTGCCCGAGCGTCTTGTCGGCCACGATGGAGGCGACCCTGCCGCTGACCGGCCGCCCCTCGACGGAAGCCACCCAGATGGTGGTGCCGGCGGCGCGGAAGTCCGCCTCGGGATTGAGCGCCTTCAAGAGCCGCTCATCCATGTGGAAGCGCTCGGCAAACATCTCCTCAGGGCTGGTATAGGCGAGGCTCGGCATGCGCGCCTGCTCGGCATAATCCTCCGGAATGGCGGCGGCGAAGGGATAGGAGAGGTCCTGATCGGTGATCGTGTACTGGACGAGCACGTCGGTGGTGCTGTCGCCCTTCAGCGCTTCCCACACCTGCGGATTGAGCTTGCCGTCGACCGGCAGCTTCAGCACCGTCTCCACGGCTGAGATCGCCTTGGAGAGGTTGCCGCCCGAATAAGCGTCGATGACGCCCGGCGACGCGCCGGCGCGATCGAGCAGCACCTGCGCCTTCAAGACCAGCGGGTTGGCCCCGCCGACGGTGAACGCCTCCTCCGTCAGCACGGCATCGTTCACCTCGTCCGGGTGCAGGCTCTCGCGCGTGCGCTCCACGCCGGGCGCCGTCCCGGACACGGGAGCCGCGGGCTGGGCTCCGGGCTGGCCGGCTGGCGCCGAGGCGGATTCGCCCGTGGCGCCGCCGGAGGTGTTTTGGGCGGTGCCGGCGGGCGGTGTCGCGCCGCCCTGCGCCGGCGGTGCTTCGCCGGGCTGCGGTTCGATCTTCGGCGGTGTGTAGGGGCGCGGCCCGAGCTCGACCGGGTTGAGCGGCTGTCCGCTCGGGCCGACGACCACCGGCGGCGTGGACGTCTCGGCGCCCGCCGGCGGCGGATAGAGCGGCTGGGTTTCACCCTGCGGCGGATAAAGGGGCTGGGCTTCGCCCGGCGGCGGCTCGGCGCCCTGCTGCTGGCGCTTCAACGCATCTTCGACCAGCGATTCAAAACTCTGCGCAAGCGCTGCCGTGGAAAAGAGTGGCAGGGCGAACGCCAGGGCCAGAAGAGCCCGGCGGTATCTCACTGACAATGAACCGTCTCCCGCTCGCCCCTCGCGATTGTGAGTGCGGGCCCTCGGGCCCCGGAAGACCATACTCAGCTACCGATGATTTCGCCACCATTGGGGTGCAGGACCTGCCCGGTGAAATAAGAGGAATCGTCGCAGGCGAGAAACAGGAAAGACGGCGCCACCTCGTTCGGCTGGCCGGCGCGGCCGAGCGGAACGTCGCTGCCGAATTCCGCCACATGCTCCGCGTCGAAGCTCGCCGGGATGAGTGGCGTCCAGATGGGCCCGGGAGCGACGGCGGGAAGGCTCTCGCTTCGCTCACGGCGGTTCTCCTGCTCGATCCTGCGCCATCAGTGCGGAGCGGAAAGGGCGGTTCCGCGTTGATGAAGCAGAAACCATGCAACTTCAGGAGGCGGTGCATGATCGAACGGATCGCAAACCTGCCCGACAGCGTCACGGGCTTTCGCGCCAAGGGGACAGTCACGCTCTCGGATTACCGGGAAACCGTGCTTCCCGTGCTGGAGAAGCTCGGCAAGAGCGGCCACATCCTCTACGTCGCCGGGCCGGAATTCGAAGGCTATTCCGGCTTCGGCCGGCCGGCGCCCGGCGCGGCGTCCTTCGGATTCGACAAGCTGGCCTTCGTGTCGGAACACGAGCGCTACGGCGACGCGGTGAATGCCTTTGGCTGGCCCTACGCGGAAAAGGCCCGCGTCTATTCCGAGCGCGCGCTCGACGACGCCGTCGCCTGGCTGGAGGAATGAGACGGCCCGGCTGACGGCCTGACTGCGGCAAGCGCCTGGTCGGCGGCGGCGACGCCGGTGAGGTAGGCGCCGTGCGCGGTGGAGTAATCGTGGCGCGAGCAGGCTTCGCCGGCGAAGAAGAGGCGGCCGTCGACCGGCGCGGCGAGCACGCCGCGGCTCTCCGCCTTGCCGGGCAGCGCATGCGAATAAGAGCCGAGCGCATAGGGGTCGTTGCCCCAGCAATGGATGCGAAGCGGCGTGATGCGGCGGGCGAAATCGTTGCCGAGCCGCGCCTTCAGCTCGCTCGTGGCGAAGTCGACGAAGGCGGGCTCGCCGCCATTTGCTTCAAGCTCGGCCGCGAGCGCGCCGCCGAAATACGCTTCGATCAGCGGCCGGCCGAAGGGGCGGAAGTGATAGGCCGCTGTGCCGGCGCGATCCATGTCGCCGAAGAGCCGGCCGTCGCGGTCGAACTCCTCGGCGTTTTCGAGCGAGAAGAAGAGCTTGTCGTTGCGGCCGAGCGGCAGGCCGGCGGCGGCCTCGACCTTCTCGGGCAGCGCCGGCGCGAAGGCGATCGCCTCCGAGGCGATGAGGTTGCTTGAGACGGTGACGATCGCCGCATCGGCGGTGAGCGTGCCCTCCCGCCGTCTCGATCACGATTCGCTTGCCGCTGTGGTCGATGCGCGTGACCGGAGCGCCGAGCTTCACCGGCAGGCCGGCGGCATGCGCGACGATCGCCGTGCCGTAGCCTTCCGACCACGCGCCAGTTCACGCCGCTGTCGTCGTAGCGGTTGAAGTCGGTCACCGAGATGCGCGCAAGCTCGGCGCCGTTCACATAGGTGCTGACCGCATCGATCAGGCCGTTCCAGCGATTGCCCGGCTCGAGCAAGGTCGCGGCCGGCCGGTCGGGCTCGCTTTCCTCGCAGGCGTGGACGCGCGCGTAAAAATCCATCAGCGCATCGGCGAACGCCTCCTGCTCGGCCTCCGGACACGTCGGCGGGTATCCAGCGGCGCATCCAGGGCGGCGGCGTCTCGTCGATGGTGCGGCCCTGCGCTCTCGGCGATCTCGCGCCAGGGATTGCGCTCCGCCGAATGCAGCCAGCCGCAGCCGAGATCGATGGGGATGCCGGTGTCCGTCGCGACGGTCCAGGCGCGCCCGCCCAGCCGCTCGCGCGCCTCCACGATCAGGCAGTCCACGCCCGGCATCATGCAGCCGCCGCGCCGCGCCGATCCCCGCCGCACCGCCGCCGACGATGACGACGCTGTATTCGCTTTTGGTCATGTCTCTGATCGAAGCCGCTCAGGCGCTACCCACCTGCGCCCTGTGCCGCAGATAATGATCCGCCAGCACGATGGCCATCATCGCCTCGCCCACCGGCACGGCGCGGATGCCGACGCAGGGGTCGTGGCGGCCCTTGGTGACGATGTCGACGTCCTCGCCGGAGCGCGTGACGCCCTTCACCGGGCCGAGGATCGACGAGGTGGGCTTCACCGCGAAGCGCGCCGACGACCGGCTGGCCGGTGGAGATGCCGCCGAGCACGCCGCCGGCATTGTTGGAGAGGAACACCGGCCGCCCGTCGTTGCCCGCGCGCATCTCGTCGGCGTTCTGCTCGCCGCGGATTTTTGCGGCCTCGAAGCCGTTGCCGATCTCCACGCCCTTCACCGCGTTGATCGACATGAGGGCCGCGGCGATGTCCTGGTCGAGCTTGCCGTAGACCGGCGCGCCGAGCCCGGCGGCACGCCATCGGCATGCACTTCGATCACCGCGCCGACCGACGAGCCCGCCTTGCGCACTTCGTCGAGATAGGACGCCCATGCCTCCGCCGCATTGCGCGTCAGGCGAGAAGAAGGGATTGTCGTCGACCGCGTTCCAGTCCCAGTTGGCGCGGTCGATCTCGATGCTCGCCGATGCGCACCAGCGCGCCGCGCACCGAGAGGCCCGGCACCACCTTGCGCGCGATGGCGCCCGCCGCCACGCGCATCGCCGTCTCGCGCGCCGAGGAGCGGCCGCCGCCGCGATAGTCGCGGATGCCGTATTTCAGCGTCGTAGGCGTAGTCGGCGTGGCCGGGGCGATAGCGCTCCTTGATCTCCGAATAGTCCTTGGAGCGCTGGTCGACATTCTCGATCATCAGCGAGATGGGCGTGCCCGTCGTCACCTGCTCGCCCGTCGCTTCATCCGTGAACACGCCGGACAGAATCTTCACCTGGTCCGGCTCCTGTCGCTGCGTGGTGTAGCGCGACTGGCCCGGCCGGCGCTTGTCGAGATAGCCCTGGATGTCCGCCTCGCTCAGCGGGATCCTCGGCGGGCAGCCATCCACCACGCAGCCGATCGCAGCCCCGTGGCTCTCGCCCCAGGTGGTGACGCGGAAAAGATGACCGAACGTGTTGTGCGACATGGAAGCTCCGGCAGGCCGGAACGTGTAGGCGGGCGGTGGGGGGGCGTCAAATTCAGATCGTCAGCACGCTCTCCCGCGTGAACAAAATCACCCGGTCCTGCGGCACGGCGAGGTGGGTGGCGTCGTCGCCGGGCACGCCGGCGAGGAGGTGCATCAGCCCGCGCAGGATGCCGCCATGCGCCACCACGAAGGTCGGCGCGTCGATGGTCTTCAGCCACTGAGCGACCCGGTCGGCCAGCATGGAATAGCTCTCGCCGTTCGGCGGCGCGTAGCCCCATTTGTCGGCCTCGCGGGCTCGTGCCGCTTCCGGATGGCGCGCGGCGATCTCGTCGAGGGTCTGCCCCTCCCAGTCGCCGTAATGCGCCTCCATCAGCACCGGGTCGGTGGCGAAGCTGCGTCCGCTCTCGCCAGCCTCGCCCAGCACGATCCGCATCGTCTCCATCGCGCGCCCGAGCGGCGAGGCGACCAGCCGCCAGTCGCCCGACGCCAGGATGCCGGCCACCGCACGGCCGTTCCGCACCGCCTGGCGGCGGCCCTGCGCATTGAGCGGAATATCGCGCTGGCCCTGGAAGCGCAGCGCGACGTTCCAGTCGGTCTCGCCGTGGCGGATGAAGACGATCGGCACGCGGGTCATGCGCGCGCTCCCAGGCGGAAGCCGGGTGCCGGGCGCTCCTGCAGCACCTCGCGGCGGAAGCGGAAGAGCGCCGCCGGGCGGCCGCCGGTGGCGGTGGAGGTGGCGCCGGTCGGCTCCACCAGCTGGCCGCTCTCCACCAGGCGGCGAAAATTCTGCTTGTGGAGATGCCGGCCCGAGATCGCCTCCACGGTGCGCTGCAGCTCCGTCAAGGTAAAGCTCTCCGGCATCAGCTCGAAGACGACGGGGCGGTATTTCAGCTTGCCGCGCAGCCGCGAGATGGCGGTCGCCAGGATGCGGCGATGGTCGTGGCGCATGGCAAGGCCGAGCGGCGGCAGCGCCTGGCGGGCGAGCGCCGCGGGGCGGCCGTCGCGCCGCGCCTCTTCGGTGAGGCCGGCTTCGTAGAGAAGCTCGAAGCGGTCGAGCACACGCTCCTCGTCCCACGGCAGGCCGCCCACGCCGAAGGAAAGCTTCATGCGCTCGCGCCGGGGGATGGGGCGCGCCGGGCCATCGGCCTCCGGCGGGCGGGCGGCCCATTCCTCCAGCAGCGGCAGGATGGAGCGGTCGAGCGGCTCCGGCCGCCCCTGCCGCCAGTCCTCCCACGGGAAGAACTCGTACCAGGGCCGCCAGCCGGCGCCGGACTTGGCCAGCACCTCGTCGGATTCCGGCGAGCGGCGCGTCAGCGCCAGATAGCCGACGGAGACGACGCGCGGCGCCGTATCGGACGGCGCGGCGTGGCGGCCGCGGTCGCCGAAGGTGTAGAGCTGCTCGACATAGCCGAGCTTCAGGTGCGTCTGCGCCTCCACCCAGGCGCGCAGCCCGCTTTCCAGCGTGCGGTGCCGGAACGGATCGAACGGGCCGAAAGGCAGGCTGCCGCGCGGCTCGCCGCCGCTCTCCACGACCAGGATGAGGGGCGAGAGGCTCTCCACCGCCACGATCGCGGCATTGAGGCCGATCTCGATCGCCGCGCCGGGCGAGGGAACAATGGGCTTTGCCGCCGCTGCCGCGGGGCGCCTACTCATCGAGATGGAGGGCGAAGACGGTGCCCTCGTAGGCGAAGGCGCCGCGGCCGATGCTCGCGACCGCCTCCACCATCCGTCCCTGACGGTCGAGGATATCGTCGGCCATCTGCACGATGCGCATGTTGGGCGTCGCCTCGGGCGAGCGCGCGCGGATGCGCCCGGCGATCGCCGCTTCGTTTAGGTCAGGACGCATGGCGCAATAGGCGGTGAACGCCGCGGCGGTCGAGCGGCTGATGCCGGCGTAGCAGTGGATGACGATGGGCGTCTCGCGGTCCCAGCGGCGGACGAAATCGAGAAGCTCGTCGACATGGGTCTCCGAGGGACAGACCATGCCGTCGGCGGGATCGCAGATATCGTGCATGGAGAGGAAGAGATGATTGCCGATCTCAACCCTTTCCGGCCGGTCGACCAGCGTCTCGTTGTTGATGAGCGTGACGATGTGCCGGGCGCCGGTCTTGTCGACGGTCTCGCCCAGGCGGGAAAGCGGGCAGACAAAAATGGCGCTCATGCTGTCTCCGTCGTCGCCGCGACCATGGCCTTGAAGCGCTTCAGATAGTTCGATTCGGCGCGCTTTGCAGGCCAGGGCTGGAGGAAATCCGCAACCGCCTGCAGCCCGACGGCGCCCGGCCGGCCGAAAAAACGCAGCGCCTCGCGCTCCGCGAAGCCGGCAAGCTGCACGGCTTCCCAGTAGGCGGCGACCTGATCCGCCTTCTTGATGCGCTTGGTGAGCGCCTGCGGGAGGGAAACGGGAAGCCCGAAGCGCAGGCGGATGGCGGATGCGAGCCGTGCCTCCACCTCGCGATAGGCTGTGTCGATCACCGCCTTGAAGGGCGAGATCATGTCGCCGATCACATATTCGGGCGCGTCGTGGACGAGCGCCGCCAGCCGGTCGCGCGGCGTGCGTGTCGGGCTCCTGCAGGCGCAGGATGCGCTCCACCAAGAGCGAGTGCTGCGCCACGGAATAGGCATGGTCGCCGAACGTCTGGCCGTTCCAGCGCGCCACACGGGCAAGGCCGTGCGCAATATCCTCGATCTCGATGTCGAGCGGCGAGGGGTCGAGCAGGTCGAGCCGGCGGCCCGACAGCATGCGCTGCCACGCTCGGGGCGGCGCGCCGGGACGGTCGGGCATCTACTCTTCACCCTCGGTGGCGGTGGGAGGCCAGTCATAGGTGGCCCAGCCGGGCAGCGCGACGCTGACCTCCTCCGCGCCGGCGCGAACCGCCTGCCCCGCGTCGAGCGCCGCGCGCGTGCGGTCGAGCCGCACCACCGCGATGCCGTGTCCGCCGGCGGAGGAGCCGAGCCGGCCGAGCGGCTTGCCGTCGGCCGTCACCTCAGCGCCCGGCTCCGGCAGCCCGGCGTCGGCGCTGAGCGCCACGACACGCCGGCGGCCCGTGCCGCGATGCTTCATGCGGCTCACCACCTCCTGGCCGACGAAGCAGCCCTTGTCGTAGGCGATGCCGTGCAGCGCATCCATGGCGGCGTCGGAAGGGAAGGCATCGCCGAAGACGAAATCCATGCCGCCCTCCGGCACGGCGAGCGCGATGCGATGGCGATGCCAGTCGGCGCACGAGGCATCGGCCGCGACCGACCCGACGGCCGCCACCCAGCGCCGCCCGAGGTCGGCGAGCCGAGGGTCGGACGTCCCCTCCCCTCCCGCATCGCCCCACGCGGCAAACACCGCGAGGTCGGGCGCCGGCTCGATCTCCACCTTCGCGCGCAGGCGATAGAGCTTCAGCCGCTTGGCGAAAGCCTCCGCCTCCTCCGCGCGGACGTCCGCCGCATAGCCGTCGGCCAGCTTGTGCAGCAGAAAATCCCAGAGGATCTTGCCCTGCGGCGTCAGCAGCGCGCCGTAGCCGCTGCCCTGCGCATCGACCTTTTCCATGTCGAGCGTCACGACATTCTGCAGCAGGCTCGCGGCGTCCGGTCCGGCGATGCGGATAACGGCGCGGTCATCGAGATGGGCGACGGTCATAGGTCAGTGTCGCTTGAAAATGCGCTGAACGTCTCGGCCACCATACAGAATGCGCGCGATCTCGACTTCATCGGGGCGGACATGAAATGCGATCAATACGCGACCTTCGAACGCCAATGTTCTTAACCCCTGCTCCAAATCGTCACGTGGGGCGCCTCGTTCAGGAAAGACGATGAGCTCGGAACACCTCTCGCGAATCCGTCGGACGAATTCGATAGCGTTCACCGGGCTGTCTCGGGCAATGAACTCGTAGATGGACTCCAGGTCGGTTTCTGCCGCGGGCCTGAAAATCAGCCTACGCGCCATGCCCTTCCGCTCTCATCCGCGCAGCATGTTTCCGTTCGAGACGCTCGAACACCTCCTCCGCGGGGACGCTCGGTCGGGGATCGTCATACGCCTCCCGTATTTTCTCGCGGAGATACTCATTGAGCACTTCCTCTTCGCGATCGAGCGCCCTGAGCCCCGCGCGGACAACCTCGCTTGCCGAGGCGTATTCGCCGGAATTGACCCGCGCCTCCACACGCTCGTGAAGCTCGCCTAGAGTGACTGTGATAGGCTTGGATGCTCGCATGGTTCGATCCCACCGGGGCGCTGTGTGACTTTGTCATATAACACATTCGGTGATCATAACCAGTAGGCGAGAACGTGCGTATGACCTTCGACCTGATTCTCCGCGGCGGCACGGTCGTCAACCATGACGGGGTGGGCGAGCGCGACATCGGGGTGAAGGACGGGCGGATCGCGGCGCTTGGCGCGCTTTCCGCCGCCAGCGCCGGCGAGGTAATCGACGCCAAGGGCCTGACCATCCTGCCCGGCGTGATCGACAGCCAGGTGCATTTTCGCGAGCCCGGCGCGGAGCACAAGGAAGACCTCGAGACCGGCTCGCTGGCCGCCGTGATGGGTGGCGTCACGGCCGTCTTCGAGATGCCGAACACCAATCCGACCACCACCAGCGCCGAGGCGCTCGCCGACAAGCTCGCTCGGGCGAAGGGCCGCATGCATTGCGACCATGCCTTCTGGGTCGGCGGCACGGTGGAGAATGCCGCCGACATCCCGGAGCTGGAGCGCCTGCCGGGCGCCGCCGGGATCAAGGTGTTCATGGGCTCGTCGACCGGCAACCTGCTGGTGGCGGAGGACGAGGGCGTGCGCCGCATCCTCTCGCAGACGCGCCGCCGCGCCGCGTTCCATTCGGAGGACGAGTTCCGCCTGAAGGAGCGGCTGGACGAGCGGCGACCCGGCGACCCGTCGAGCCATCCCGTCTGGCGCGACGCGGAGACGGCCCTCTCCTGCACCCGCCGCCTGGTCGCCATCGCGCGCGACACAGGCGCGCCGATCCACGTCCTGCACATTTCCACGGCGGAGGAGATGCGCTTTCTCGCCGACCACAAGGACGTTGCCTCGGTGGAGGTGACGCCGCAGCACCTCACCTTCTCCGCCGACGATTATGCGCGGCTCGGCACGCGCCTGCAGATGAATCCGCCGGTGCGCGACGCCATCCACCGCACGGGCATCTGGGCCGGCGTCGCGGACGGCACCGCCGACATCCTCGGCTCCGATCACGCGCCGCACACGCTGGAGGAAAAGGCGGAGCCCTACCCGAAATCGCCCTCCGGCATGCCCGGCGTGCAGACGCTGGTGGCGGTGATGCTCAACCATGTGGCGCACGGGCGGCTGTCGCTCATGCGCTTCATGGACATGACGAGCGCCGGGCCGGCGCGGCTCTTCTCCATAGCCGGCAAAGGCCGCATCGCCGTCGGCTACGACGCCGATTTCACGGTGGTGGACCTGAAGCGCAAGGCGACGATCGAGGATTATGGCATGGCCTCGCGTGCCGGCTGGACGCCTTATCACGGCATGAATGTCACCGGCTGGCCGGTCGGCACGATCATCCGCGGCCGCGCCGTTGTGTGGGACGACGAGCTGGTGCTGGCCGGCGAAGGCCGCCCGGTCCGATTCCTCGCCGCGCTTCCGCGCCGTTTCTCCGCGTGATCGGTAACCACGCCTGAGCATTACGCTCCTTTAAGCACCGCCCTTTAAGTAAGACTAACCGTCAATTCCGGCGGGCCTGGAGCGATATTTGGCGGTTGACTTCAAAGCGTTCCTCGGCGGCAGGCAGGCCCTTTTCGACCGGCTGCATCTGCTCCATTCGGGAAAGGACACCGCGTCGGTCGCGCAGCGCGCCGCGGCGATCGCGCTTATCATCCGCCTGAGCAATGCCGCCCTTGCCTATCTTGCGCAGGTGGTCCTGGCGCGGCTCATGGGCCAGCACGAATACGGCGTTTTCGCCTACACCTGGGTGTGGTTCCTGGTGTTCAGCGCCATCGGCACGTTCGGATTCGGCGATTCGCCGGTGCGCTACATCGCGCAGCTGAGGGCGCGCGGCGAGGAGGACCACCTCAGGGGATTCATCCTCTTCTCGACCCTCGCGATCCTCGCCTCCTCGATCATCTTCGGCGCGCTGGTCGTCGCGGCGCTGCCTCTTGCCGGCGCCTGGATCGACAACGTCTATCTCATGCCGATGGCGTTGATGGCGATCTCCATTCCCTTCGCCTGCCTGCAGTCGCTGCTGGAAGCCTTCGGCCGCAGCTACAACTGGACCGTCACGGCGCTCGTCCCGCAATACATCCTGCGGCACGGCCTGCTGCTTCTGTTCATGGTCGCAGCGGTGGCGCTCGACATGCCGGCGACGGCGAACACCGGCTTCATCTGCCTTGCAGTGACGATGACCGTCTCCACCGCCTATCAGGCGGTGGCGATCTTCTTGCGCATGCGCCGTGCGGTCCCGGCGGGCCCGCGCGCCTACCGGCCGCGCGAATGGACCCTCGGCTCGGCGCCCTTCGCGGCTCTCTACGCCGGTCAGCATCTCGCCGGCTTTGCCGACGTGCTGGTGCTGTCGTTCTTCGCCACGCCATCCGAGATCGCCATCTATTTCGCCGCCACGCGCGTCATCCAGGTGGTGAACCTGGTGCCCTACGCGGCAACGGTGGGGACCGCGCACCTCTTCTCGGCGGCCTTTACGCGCGGCGACCATGTCGGCCTTCAGCGCCTGGTCCGGCACGTCGTCGCCTCGACCTTCGTCATCGCGCTTGTGGCGCTCGCCATCCTCATTGCCGGCGGCAACTGGCTGCTCGCCACCTTCGGCACTGGCTACGACGCCGGCTACACGGCGCTCGTCATCCTGGCGGCCGGGGTGATGGCGCGGGTGGCGGCGGGGCCGGCCGAGGACGTGCTCAACATGACCGGCCATAGCGGGCTTTCCGCCACCACCTACCTCGTCATCGTGGCGGTGAACGTGGCGTGCTCGGTGCCGCTCATCATGCTGTTCGGCATCAACGGCGCGGCCATGGGCGGCGCCATCGCCATGACGCTCCGGGGCCTGTGGCTCGCCGTCGCCGCGCACCGGCGCCTCAACGTCAACACCTCGGTCTTTGCCCTGCTGCAGGCCGGCGGGCTGTTCGGCCCGCGCCCCACGCAGACGCCCGCCGAATAGACACGTCGCCGCCTGCTTCAATCCCCGGCGACGAAGAAGCGCCAGCGTCCGTCCGGCGCGATCCCGACACGGAAATAGGTGTAGGCGCCGTAGGACTTCATGTCCTCGTAGTCGGCAGCCGTGAGAAGCCGGAACAGCTCCACCAGCTGCTCAGGCGCCAGCGCCTCAAGCGGATATTCCGCGAAGTAGGGCCAGACGTACATCTCGTCCGCCGTTCCCTCACCGACATGCACGAAGCCATTGTCCAGCACTTCCCAGAGGATCGCCAAAATTTCGCGCCCGTCGGCGTCGGCGGAGAGCGCCTTCAGATATTCGATCGGATCGCCGGGATCGCCGAAGGAGACGGCGGGCGGCTCGGCTTCCGCCTGCATGAGGACGCGCAGCCTTTCGATATCGCCCGACTTCGCCACGTCGATCAGCGCCTGGCGCTTCTCGCGCACCGGCTCCGGCAGATCAGACTCTTCGCGCAGGATCGTGGGGAGCGGCTGGTCGACGCTGGCGCGGGAGCCCTGGTTGGACTGCGCCAGCGCCGGGCCTGCCGTCGCGGCGTTGCCCGCCGGGGCCACGGCCAGAAACGTTACGCAGACGACTGCTCTCAAGAACATGCGAACGCCGTACCGTCTTTCCTGACGTGGCAGGATAGGAGGCGGGCGACGCGCCACGCAACACCGTCCGGTCGGGGGGCGGCGCCCCCGCCCGGAGCAAGGGTCAGTGGAGGGACGATGAGACGGTGAACTCGCCCGCCGCGATGCGGGTGGAGAGGCGCTCGGCGAAATCCGCCACGGCGCTCTCGCCATAGGTTGCGACGAGGTCGCCGAACGCGGCGAACAGCGCCACATGCGCCAGCACCTCCGGCTCAATTCCGTTGCCCAGCGCTTCCTGCCAGGCGGCGGAAATGCGCACGAACGCCTCGCGCTTCTGAGCGCTCAGCTCCTCTCCGTCCTCGCGCATGAAATCGTTCATCGTCGCCCCTTGTTCTTGGCTTCGCCTTGCCGACTAGCATGCGCCGCGGCCGGCCACACACGGTATTGTGAAAGAATCATTAACCGGTTGGGTTACTGACTGTAGCGGGTGCGCACGTCGCTGGCGAGCGTCTCGCCCTCGCTCAGATAGCGGCTGATCGCCAGCTCTGCGGATGGCGTGCACGAGCGATAGACGGCCTTGTAGGTCTCGAAGCCGTGGTTGAAGCGCGCCACCAGCCGCTGCCGGCGCTGCGGACCGGGATCCTCCGCCGCCAGAAGCGCGCTCATCTCCGCCCGCCAGCTCGCGCCGTCATCCTCGCCGCAGAGGTCGCGCAGGAAGGAGAGCGAGCCGAGGATTTCGGCGAGCCGCAGGAGCTTGTCCTCGTAGATCGGCGGCGGCAGCTCCGGCGCGCCATCGCTTTGCGCGGCCGCGCCGCCGCCAAGGGCAAGCGCCAGCGCGACGACGAGGCAGAGGCGGCCGAACCGATTCATGGCCGCGATTGTGCTGGCGGCGCCGACGGGCGGCAAGCAGCAAGTTGCCTCAACGCGGCGTCGTACCGGAGAGGGCGACGATGGCGCGGGCGATCCAGCCTGCGGCACCGGGCGTCAGCGGCCGTGTCAGCACCGAGGAAAACGGCACGAACGCCGCCTCGGCCGCGTCGTCGCCGGCGCTCGGCGTGCCCTCTCCCGCCCGGGCCGCGAAGACGGGGACGTGAAACGCCGCGCCGGGCGGACTGAAATCGCCCAGATGCAGGACGTCTCCAACCGAAAGGCCGGTTTCCTCCATGAGCTCGCGCCGGGCGTTCGCTTCGCCGTCTTCGCCGGGCTCGCGGCGCCCGGCGGGAAAGCTCCACAGCCCCTTGGCCGGCGGACGGCCGCGCTTCACCATCAGCACGGCGTCGCGGCGGATGACCACGATGCTGGCGCCCTTCGGCAGGGACGCGTGGTTGCCCAAGCTCTGCGGATCGTCCATTTCTCAATCCATGTGCGGCCGCTACACCCTCATAGCCAATGCCGAGGCGATCCGCCTCCTCTTCGAGCTGCCGGAATTCGACGAGCGGCTCGTGGTGCCGCGCTACAACATCGCGCCGACGCAGCCGATCGTCGTGGTGCGGCAGGGCGGCAAGGGCCGCGAGCTGGTGCCGGTGCGCTGGGGTCTGATCCCCTGGTGGGCGAAGGACCCCAGGACGCTGCCCTTGATGATCAATGCGCGCGCCGAAGGAATCGCGGAGAAGCCCGCCTATCGCGATCCCTTCAAATACCGCCGCTGCCTGGTTCCCGCCTCAGGCTTCTACGAATGGCAGGCGCCATCGGGCCGCGGGCGCGGGCCGAAGCAGCCATACGCCGCCTTGCCGGCCGACGGCGAGCCCATCGCCTTCGCCGGGCTGTGGGAGACGTGGCACAGCGCCGACGGCAGCGAGATCGATACGGCCGTCATCGTGACGACCGACGCCAACCGCCTGCTCGCGCCGATCCACGAGCGCATGCCGGTGGTGCTGGAGCCGAAGGATTTCGAGACGTGGCTCTCGCCGCACACCACGCCGGAGGAAGCCGCCGCGCTCCTCAAGCCGGCGCGCGAGGACCTGTTCACCTTGCGGCCGGTCTCGACGCTGGTGAATTCCGTCGACAACGACGACCCGCGGCTGCTGCGCGAGGCCTTGGTGGAGGAGCAAAGCGAGCCCGACGAATCCGGCAGCCCGCAGGATGGCCAGTTGCGGCTCCTCTAGGAAAGCGATACCGGACTCCCGTCCCGTTTCATCAGGCCGAATCCGATGCTCAAGCTCTTCTATGCTCCCGGCACCGTCGCGCTCGCCTCGCACATTGCGCTGGAGGAGGCAGGCGCGGACTACGAGGCGGTGCGCGTCGACTTTCGCGCGAACGAGCAGCGCCAGCCGGACTATCTGGCCGTCAACCCGAAGGGACGCGTTCCGGCCCTGGTCACCGATCGCGGCATCCTGACGGAGACGCCGGCGATCCTCGCCTTCGTCGCGCAGAGCTTTCCCGACGCGCAGCTTGCGCCGCTCGCCGATCCCTTCGCGTTTGCCGAGGCTCAGGCGTTCAACCTCTATCTCTGCGCCACGCTGCACGTCGCGCACGCGCATCGCATGCGCGGCTATCGCTGGGCGGACGACCCGGCCGCCATCGAGGCGATGAAGCGCAAGGTGCCGGAGACCGTGAGCGAATGCTACGAGCTGATCGAGCGCGAGATGCTGAAAGCACCCTGGGTGACGGGCGAGGCGTACACGATCTGCGATCCCTACCTCTTCACCATCGCGCAGTGGATGGAGGGCGATGGCGTCGATCCCGACCGCTTCCCCAGGATCAAGGAGCACCGCCAGCGCATGGCGGAGCGCCCGGCGGTGCAAAGGGCGCTCGCGCAGCAGAGCGCCTGAGGCTCACGCCGCGCTGGACGACGCCGCCCGCGGCGCGCCACGATCAGAGCACCCGCCCCGGATTGAGGATGTTGTTCGGGTCGAACGCCTTCTTGATGCGGCGCATCATGTCGAGCTCGATGGCGCTCTTCACGCCGGGAAGCAGGTCGTGCTTGTAGCGGCCGATGCCGTGCTCGGCGGCGATCGAGCCGCCCATGTCGGCGATGACGGCATAGACGGCCTCATGCACCTCCGGCGCGCGCGC
The DNA here is from genome assembly GCA_963801225.1 of uncultured Alphaproteobacteria bacterium. GTDB lineage: Bacteria > Pseudomonadota > Alphaproteobacteria > Rhizobiales > Afifellaceae > DASWJZ01. The sequence goes on along the minus strand of CAWDED010000009.1, from coordinate 430,863 downwards.
AAGGAAAGCCTTCTGGTCCATGCCCCGCGGCTGGCGTCACGTTGAAATGGATGTTGCCGTCGCCGAGATGGCCGAACGGCACCGGACGCGATGCCGCGGAACGACCTTCACCGCCGCCTCGCTGGCGCGTGCGATGAAATCCGGCACCTGCTCCACCGTGATCGACACGTCGTGCTTGATGGACGCGCCTTCCGGACTTCTGGATCTCCGAAAGCGCGTGGCGCATGCGCCAGAACGCGCTCGCCTGTTGCAGCGACGCGGCGATCGCCGCGTCGGCGACGACCTCGTCTTCGAAGCGCCTTGGCGAGCGCCTCCTCCATCGTCGCGCCGGCTTCGGCCTCGTCGCGGCCGGAGGAGATTTCCACCAGCACGTACCAGGGATGCGCGCTCGCCAAGCGGCTCGCGCGCATCGGGAAGATGCGCCACCAGCATGTCGATGAGGATGCGCGGGATCAGCTCGAAGGCGGTGAGGCTCGTGCCCGCACGGTCGCGCGCCAGACGAAAGAGCTTCAGCGCGTCGGCCGGCGTCGCGACTGCGGCCATCGCCGACGGCCTGGCCGCGCGGCATCGGGAACAGCCGCAGCACGGCCGCGGTGACGATGCCGAGCGTTCCCTCCGCACCGATGAAGAGCTGCTTCAGGTCGTAGCCGGAATTGTCCTTCATGAGGCCGCGCAGGCCGTTCCAGATCTCGCCGGTCGGCAGCACCACCTCCAGCCCGAGCACCAGGCTCCGCGTGTTGCCGTAGGCGAGCACCGCCGTGCCGCCGGCATTGGTGGAGATGTTGCCGCCGATGCGGCAGGAGCCCTCGCGACCCGAGCGACAGCGGAAACAGCATGCCGGCCTCCGCCGCCGCCTCGTGCAGCCGATCCAGCACCACGCCCGCCTCGACCGTGATGGTGCCGCCCGCCGGCGTCGATGGCGCGGATCGTGTCGAGGCGCTCGGTGGAAAGCACGATCTCGCGCCCGCTCTCGTCGGGCGTCTGCCCGCCGACCAGCCCGGTATTGCCGCCCTGCGGCACGATCGGCGTGCCGGTCTCGTTAGCCAGCTTCAGGATGGCGGCGATCTCCTCGGCCGAGCCGGGCCTCACAACCGCCGGCGAGCGACCGTGATAGTAGCCGCGCAGCTCGTTCGAGATAGGGCGCCTTGTCCGCCTCGGAGGTCAGCACGTAGCGCTCGCCGACGATGGCGGCGAGCCGCTCCAGCAGGCCCGGCTCGAACGTCGATCTTGGTCATGGGCTCCCCTTAGGCGATGCGCATGGCCGCGTCGAGGCGGCTTGATGGGGGGAGAGCCGCATGCCATTACCCGTAGGGGGCGGGAATCGGCCGCTGCCCAAGGCAAATTGAGAGCAGGTTCGGGATGGAAGCGTCGGCGAGCGGGGTGATGCGCGGCAAGCGCGGCCTGATCATGGGCGTCGCCAACAACCGCTCGCTCGCCTGGGGCATCGCGTCCGCCGCGCGTCAGGCCGGGGCCGAGCTGGCGCTCACCTACCAGGGCGACGCGCTGAAGAAGCGGGTGGAGCCGCTTGCGGCGGAGCTCGGCGCGCATGTCGCCGGCCATTGCGACGTCACCGACACGGCGACCATGGACGCGGTGTTCAAGGACATCGAGGCGACGTTGGGGCGGGCTCGATTTCCTCGTCCATGCCATCGCCTTCTCCGACAAGGACGAGCTCGACGGCCGCTACGTCGACACGACGGCGGAGAACTTCCGCAAGACGATGGACATCTCCTGCTATTCGCTGACGGCGCTGGCGCAGCGCGCCGAGCCGCTCATGACGAACGGCGGATCGATCCTGACGCTCACCTATTACGGCGCCGAGAAGGTGATGCCGCACTACAACGTCATGGGCGTCGCCAAGGCGGCGCTGGAGGCGAGCGTGCGCTACCTCGCGGTCGATCTCGGGCCGCAGAACATCCGCGTCAACGCCATCTCGTCCGGCCCGATCAAGACGCTGGCCGCCGCCGGCGGCATCGGCGACTTCCGCTACATCCTGAAGTGGAACGAGTACAACGCGCCGCTGCGCCGCACCGTGACGATCGAGGAGGTCGGCCGCTCGGCGGTTTTCCTGCTCTCCGACATGGGCGACGGCCGTCACCGGCGAGGTCGTGCATGTCGACGCCGGCTATCACGTGGTCGGCATGAAGGCGGTCGACGCGCCGGACATCTCCACCGTGAAGGACTGACCGCCCAAGCCGTGCCGGCTAACCAAGCCCGTGCGTTTCGGCTATAGGGTCTCCGCTGCGCAGGGCAGTGGAGAAGCTGTCTCTTGGAAGGTGGTCTGATCCTCATCGGCGTCGCCGCCGTGCTGTGGGTGCTGGTCGGGCCGATCGTCGCGCTCGTCACGGCCTCGAACGCCAACCGCAGGGCGCGCGTGCTGGCCGAGCGTGTCGCGACGCTCGAGGCGCGGCTTGCCGGCGGCGAAGCGCCATCGCCGTGGGGCGCCGCACAGCCCGCGCGGCCGGAAGTCCCGCCGGCCGAGGCGCCGGAAGCGAGCCGGCCGCCCGAGCCCGTCGAGCCGATGGAGCCGGCCGCCATACCACCGGTGACCGAGGGGCCAACGCCGAAGCGCCATCGCTGCCGCAGGAGCCGAGCCGGAGCCGGCTCCAGCTCGCGGCCGCGGCCCGTCAGCGCGAATCGCTGGAAACCAGGATCGGCGCGCGCTGGAGCGTGCTGGTCGGCGGGCTGGCGCTGGCGCTCGGCGCGGTCTTCCTCGTCCGCTACACGATCGAGCAGGGCCTGCTCGGGCCCGGCGCGCGCATCGCGCTCGGCCTGCTTCTTTCCGCCGTCCTCTTCGGCGCCGGCGAGTGGCTTCGCCGCCGCGACCGGGCGCTGCGAGCTGCCGATCTTCGCGAAGGCCGACGTGCCGGCGATCCTCACCGCCGCCGGCGGCGTCGCCGCCTTCGCGACGATCTACGCCGCCCACGCGCTCTATGGCTTCATCGACGCCGGCACGGCCTTCGTGCTGCTCACGCTCACCGGGCTCGTCACGCTTCTCCTTTCGGTGATCCACGGGCCGGCGCTCGCCGCGCTCGGCGCGGTGGGCAGCTATGCGACGCCGCTCCTCGTCACCACCACCGCGCCCAACCCGCTGGCGCTGGCGCTCCACACGCTTGCCGTGACGGCAGCGGTGCTCGGCGATGGCGCGCATCCGCGACTGGCGCTGGCTGGCGATTGCCGGCATCGCCGCGAGCCTCGCCTGGGGCGTTCTGCTCGGCACCGACCTCAGCGATGCCACACGGGCGGAGCTGCTTCTCGCCGCCGGCCTTGCGGCGATCTACGTCTTCGCGCTCGTCGCCGAGCGCGGCCCGGCGGCAGCCGCGCGATCTTGAGCCGAACGTCTACGGGCTGGCGGCGCTCGCCGGCCTCGCCGCGCTCACCTGCTACTACGTCAGGAACGATCCCGACTATCCGCCGCTCGTGTCCGGCATCGTGCTCGCGGGCGTGCTCGGCGCCGTCGCCGAGCCGCTGGCCGGCCGCGGCGCGGGGCGGCGCTCATCGCCGGCGCGCTCGCAATCGCCACCACCATGCTGCTGCCGGTCCCCTTCTCGCCGGAGCTCGGCGTGTTCCGCGTCGGCGAATATGTGTGGAACATCGGCGGGGCGGCAGCGCTTCCGGGCTTTGCGCTGAAGGCCTCGCGCGCTGGCGCTCGTCGTCGGCGTCGGCAGCTTCCTGAGCGCCGACCGCGCCGCGGCGAGCGCGCCGCGAAGCGCCGGCCTCTTCGCCGGAGCCGGCGCCGGCGCGCCGCTCGCTCATCCTCGTCATCGTCTATCTGCGCCACGTGCCCTTCGAGACGCGCCCGGCGGTCGGCATGGCCGCGCTGGTGCTGGCGGCAATCTTCGCCGCGATGACGGAGCGCCTCATCGCGCGACGCCCGCGCGACGACATGGCACCCGCCCCGGCGCTCTACGCGGCCGGTGCCGTGCTTTCGCTCTGCTTCGCCATGTCCGTCGGGCTCGCCACGCGCTTCATTCCGCTGGCGCTGTCGCTCGGCGCGGCGGGGATCGTGTGGGTCAGCCTGCAGCGCCCCGTGCGCCTGCTCTCCTGGCTCGCCGTGGTCTCCGCCGGGCTTGCCGCGGCGGCCATTGCCTTCGGCCCGCCCTTCACGCAGGAGGAGATCGGCACCAGCCCATCGTCAACGGCCTCATCCTGCGGCTCGGCCTGCCGGCGCTTTCGGTCATCGTCGCCGGCGAAGTACTCCGCCGCCGTGACGACGGCATCCCGGCGCGCATCCTGCAGACGATCGGCCTCGTCTTTACGGCGCTGTTCGTGACGCTGGAGATTCGCCATTACGCCAATGGCGGCGTGATCAGCGCCGGGCCGCCGGGGATCGGCGAGCAGGGCGCGCTCACCATGGCGGCGCTCGCCTTCGCGCTCGGCCTGCAACGCATCGCGCGGCAGACGGAGAGCACGATCTATCGCGCCGCGTCGCTGGTCGCCGGAATCATCGGCGCCATCATGATCGCGGTCGGCCAGTTCGTCACCGCCAACCCGGTCTTCACCGGTGAGCGGGTGGGGAGCGGGCATGTCTTCAACGCGCTGCTTCCCGGCTATCTGCTCCCCGCCATCATGGCGGCGTGGGTCGCCGCGGCGGCGCGGGCGGTGAGGCCGCGCTGGTATGTGCTGATGATGGCGGCGCTCTCGCTGGCGCTCGCCTTCGCCTATGTGACGCTGGTGGTGCGGCACGCCTTCTGGGGGCCGCGGCTCGACCGCCTGCACATCCTCGACGCGGAGAACTGGACCTACTCCGCCGTCTGGCTGGTCTTCGGCATCCTGCTCCTCGGCGCCGGCGTGCTGGTGCGCTCCACCATGGTGCGCGCCGCCTCCGGCCTCGTCATCGCGCTCGTCGTCTGCAAGGTGTTCCTGTTCGACATGGCGGCGCTGACCGGCGTGCTGCGCGCCGCCTCCTTCCTCGGCCTCGGCGCGACGCTCATCGTCATCGGCCGGCTCTATCAGCGGCTCCTGCTGCGAACGGGCGCCGCCTCCGGCGGCGAGGCGGAAGCACCGAAATAACCGCTCTCCGCGGCGCATGTCGGCGGCATGGCGAGCCGAAACGGCTTGCCGCCCCGGCCCTCGGCGCTCCATAAGCCGCCCCATGGCCACGATCGCCCAGCGCCTTCGCCGCCGCGCCGCCGCCACCATCGCCTCCCGGCTGACGCTGGAAGGGATCGGCCGCCGGTTCGGGCGCGTCACGGCGCTCGACAGCATCGACCTCAATGCCGACCCCGGCGAGATCGTGTCGCTGCTCGGCCATTCGGGCTGCGGCAAGTCCACGCTGCTCAGGATTGCCGCCGGCGTCGACGTGCCCACGTCGGGGCGCGTGCTGGTCGACGGCCGCGAGGTGGCGTCGGACAAGGTGTTCGTGCCGCCGGAAAAGCGCTCCATCGGGCTGATGTTCCAGGATTACGCGCTGTTTCCGCACCGCACGGTCCTCGGCAACGTGAAGTTCGGCCTCCTGCGGCTCGACCGCCAGACGCGCGAGCAGGAGGCGCTGGCGGCGCTCGACCGCGTGGGGCTGGCGCATCTCGCGGCCTCCTACCCGCACGAGATCTCCGGCGGCGAGCAGCAGCGCGTGGCGCTTGCCCGCGCCATCGTGCCGCGCCCCGGCATTCTCCTGATGGACGAGCCGTTCTCCGGCCTCGACAGCCGGTTGCGCGACAGCGTGCGCGCCGACACGCTCTCGGTGCTGCGCGAGACCGGCGCCACCGCCATTATCGTGACCCACGACCCGGAGGAGGCGATGCGCATGAGCGACCGCATCGTGCTCATGCGCGGCGGCCGCATCGTGCAGCACGGCAGCGCGGAGAGCCTCTACGACCGGCCGCAGGACCTCTTCGTGGCACGATTCTTCAGTCATCTCAACGAGTTGCCTGGAACCGTCCAATCCGGCCGCGCGCTGACCCGGATCGGCGACATTTGCCGCCGAAGGGCTCAAGGAGGGGCAGGAGGTGACGGTCGCCATCCGCCCGCGCGGCGTGCTGATCGAGCCCGCTACCGAGCCCGGAGAAGGCGCTCCCGGGCGCATCATGTCGCGGCACTTCCTGGGCGAGATCGACCTCTTCCATGTGGCGGTCGACGGCTCGGACACCTATCTTCAGGCCAGGGCCCGCGCTGGCGAAGGCCTGGTTCCCGGCGCCGACGTGCGGGTTAACTTCGATGCGCGGGATGTGCTGGTGTTCCCGGAGGAAGAGCGCCCGCGCAATTGAAGGCGCTGGAGCGATCTGCGATAGTCCGCGCCAAATCCTCCCGGATGGGATGAAAGGTTGACCCTATGTCTATTGGTTTCTGGCAAATCCTGCTCGTCGTTGCGCTCGTGGTGCTGCTCTTCGGGCGCGGCAAGATCTCCGACCTGATGGGCGACGTCGCCAAGGGCATCAAGAGCTTCAAGAAGGCATGGCCGAGGACGATTTCGACTCGCACCGCACGATCGACCATGACACGGCCGAGCCGATCGCCACCAAGAGCGCCGAAGAGAAGACCAAGGTCGGCTGATCCTTGCTCTCGGCCTTTCGGCTTTCGCAGGCGTAGCGCATGTTCAACATCGGCTGGACGGAGATGCTCGTCATCGCGACGGTGGCGATCATCGTGGTGGGTCCGAAGGACCTGCCGCGCATGCTGCGCTCGCTTGGCCGCACCATGGGCCAGGTGCGCCGCATGTCGACCGACTTCCGCCGCCAGTTCGACGAGGCGCTGCGCGAGGCGGAGCGGGAGTCGGGTCTCGACGAGACCCGCAAGGAGCTTCAGTCGATCGCCAAGTCCAACCCGATCGCCGGCGCCAAGAAGGAATTCGACGAATTCGATGCGCTCGGTGACGAAGCCGGCGAGCACCAGCCCGAAGGAGTCCGACGCCGCCGGCGAAGGCGGCGGACGCCGGAGCAACGGGTGCCACGGACGGCTCTGACGCCACGCCCAAGCCGACGCCGACGCCGCGCCGCCCACGCCTGCGGCGACCGCCGAGCGAGGTGCACGAGGCGGAGCCCCTCAAGGCCGGCGCGACCGAGCGCGGGAGCGACGCGGCGTGAGCGCTTCCGACGAAGCCGAGAATCGAAGCCTCGAAGGCGCCGCTGATCGAGCATCTGATCGAGCTGCGGCAGCGCCTGATGCGCGCCATCATCGCGATCTTCATCGCCTTCATCATCTGCTTCTTCTTCGCCAGCGACATCTTCAACATCCTGGTGATCCCCTACGAGCGGGCGGCCGGGCCGCTGCGCGAGATCCGGCTGATCTACACCGCGCCGCAGGAATACTTCTTCACGCAGATGAAGCTGGCGCTGTTCGGCGCGCTGTTCATCGCCTTCCCGGTCATCGCCAACCAGATCTACAAGTTCGTCGCGCCCGGCCTCTACAAGAACGAGCGGCGCGCCTTCCTGCCCTTCCTCGATCGCCACGCCCATCCTGTTCGCGCTCGGCGCGATGCTCGTCTATTTCGTGGTGATGCCGCTGGCGCTGACGCTTCTTCCTGTCGATGGAGCAGCAGGGCGGCAACGGCAAGGCGACCATCGAGCTCCTGCCCAAGGTCAACGAATATCTCGGGCTGATCATGACGCTGATCTTCGCCTTCGGGCTGGTGTTCCAGCTGCCGGTGGTGATGACGCTGCTCGGCCGCGCCGGGCTGGTCTCCTCCGACATGCTGAAGTCGAAGCGCAAATACGCCATCGTCATCGCCTTCGTGGTCGCGGCCGTCCTCACGCCGCCCGACCCGATCAGCCAGATCGAGCCTGGCGCTCCCGACGCTGCTTCTCTACGAGATATCGATCCAGTCGGTGCGCTACATCGAGCGCCAGCGCAGGGCCGCGGAGGCGAAAGCGGCGGCAGAGGCGGGGGAGTAGCAACGCGGCACAGCGCGTAACCTCCCCTTCGAGGGGAGGGCTATCGCATTTGAGCGCCAACCATCGTTTGTCATCCCGGAAAGCGCGGGACGCGCTTATCCGGGACCCATGAACACCGTCGTGGAGTGCATGCCAATGCGCCGCGAGCCAGCCCGTCAAATCGGTGTTCATGGGTCCCGGCTCTCGCTGCGCTCGGCCGGGATGACAGACGACAGGATGGCGGGAAGACGGCGCCGCACTCCCATATGCGATTGCCCTCCACTCAAGCGGGATTTGCGCGCCGAGTTTGCCGGCAAGCTATCCCCTGCGCCCGCGCTGAAGTAGAACGCCGCGCACGGAGGCCTCGTATGAGCTACCAGACCTCGACCGACTACGAGGAGGACTATTATGCCTGGACGCAGCGGCAGGCGAAGCTGCTGCGCGCGCTCCATCGTGCCGGCGCCAGGCTGCCGGACGACCTCGACATCGACCACCTTGCGGAGGAGATCGAAAGCCTGGGACGGGCGGAGCTGCGAAGCATCACCGGCGCGATCCGGCAGCTGCTCGTTCAACTGATTAGAGCCGCTTCCGAGCCCGCCACCCAGTCACGCGACCATTGGCGCGCGAAAGCCACCGCTCTGCAGGCGGACATTCCAGGCTATTATGCTCCTTCGATGCGCCGGCTGATCGAGATGGACGTGATCTGGAGAAACGCTATAAGGGCGGCCGAGACTGAGCTGCAGGAGCAGGGTTTCGACCTGGGGTCGGAGCTGCCGGCGGAAAGCCCTTACGACGTGGACGACATGATCGCCGAGACTTTCGACTTCGACGCGGCGCTGGCGCGGCTCAGCGCGTCCACCTCGTCCGCCTGACGGCGGACAACACTTCTTTTCCCCATTTGACGCAGGATTGCCGCGCCCCGGGAGACCGGGGATGACGACGGCAATCCATTCCGCTACCTCATCGCAGCCCCGGAGCCGTCACGCTCGACCGGGCCGAACGGAACGTTAGACATGCTCGACATTCGCTGGATTCGCGACAACCCCGAGGCGCTCGATCGCGCGCTGACAAACCGCGGCGCCGAGCCGGCGGCAGCGCGGCTCATCGGCTCGACGAGACGCGCCGCGCCGCCGTCGCCGCGCTGCAGGACATGCAGACCCGCCGCAACGCCGCCTCCAAGGAGATCGGCCAGGCCAAGGCGCAGAAGGACGAGGCGCGCGCCCAGGCGCTGATGGCCGAGGTCGCGGCGCTGAAGGACACCATGGCCGAGGCGCAGGCGACGGAGAAGGAGGCGAGCGAGGCGCTGGAGAAGGCGCTCGCCGAAATCCCCAACCTGCCGCTCGACGACGTGCCCGTCGGGCCCGACGAGGAGGCCAACCGCGAGGAGCGCAAATGGGGCGAGCCGAAGCGGACCAATTTCGCCAAGGAGCACTACGAGCTGGGCGAGGCCATGGGCCTCATGGATTTCGAGACGGCGGCAAAACTGTCCGGCTCGCGCTTCGTGGTGCTGAAGGGCCAGCTCGCGCGCATGGAGCGCGCGCTCGGCCAGTTCATGCTCGACCTGCACACGACGGAGCACGGCTACACCGAGGTGCAGCCGCCGCTGCTGGTGAAGGATGATGTGCTGTTCGGAACGGGGCAGCTGCCGAAGTTCGCGGAGGATCAGTTCTTGGAACGTCGAACGATGAGCGCGTCGCCGAGCATGCTTCGCGAACCATGGACGCGAGTTCTGCGACTGGCGACTGGATCAGTCAATGCGTCAATTCGCACGGAGGCGAGCATCGAGCTACGCCGAGCGATACGTCGATACGGAGCGTCCTCGAGCGAGCTGCCGTCGAACGAACGACCTCTGGCTCATCCCCACCGCCGAAGTCCCGCTCACCAATCTCGTGCGCGAGTCGATCACCGACGAGAAGGAGCTCCCCCTCCGCGTCACCGCGCTCACGCCCTGCTTCCGCTCCGAGGCGGGCTCGGCCGGGCGCGACACGCGCGGCATGCTGCGCCAGCACCAGTTCGACAAGGTGGAGCTCGTCTCCATCACCACGCCGGAGACGAGCCGCGACGAGCACGAGCGCATGACCGCCTGCGCCGAGACGGTGCTGCAGCGCCTCGACCTCGCCTACCGCGTCATGACGCTCTCCACCGGCGACATGGGTTTCGGCGCGCAAAAGACCTACGACATCGAGGTGTGGCTGCCGGGCCAGAAGGCCTATCGCGAGATCTCCTCCTGCTCGGTGTGCGGCGACTTCCAGGCGCGGCGCATGGATGCGCGCTACCGCAAGGACGGCGGCAAGGCGCCGTGGCCCTTCGTCCACACGCTGAACGGCTCCGGCGTCGCCGTCGGCCGCGCGCTGATCGCCGTGATGGAGACCTACCAGAACGAGGACGGCTCCATCACCGTGCCCGATGCGCTCCGCCCCTATATGGGCGGGCTGGAGAAGGTGGGAGGCTGAGCCGCTCACCCTCTCGTCTGTCATCCCGGTTTGCCGCGGAGCGGCAAGACCGGGACCCATGAACACCGCGGCATGCGGGAGGATGTCGGTGCCGCGCCCCTTCCTTCGCAATCCGTGGTCATAGGTCCCGGACAAGCGCGTTCCGCGCTTTCCGGGATGACAGACGAAAGGATGGATCGAACTTAAGCCGTCGCTTCCTGGTAGGCCGGGGCCTCGCGGATCGGCCAATGCACGATGGCGGCGAAGATGGCGAGCGCCACGCCAAGCCACCACACCACGTCGTAGGAGCCGGTCTGGTCGTAGAGCCGTCCGCCGAGCCACACGCCGAGGAAGGCGCCGACCTGGTGGGAGAAGAACACGATCCCCATCAGCATGGCGAGATGCTTCGGCCCGAACATGATGGCGACCAGCCCCGAGGTCGGCGGCACGGTGGAGAGCCACAGGATGCCGATCGTCGCCGCAAAGACGAGCACGGTGAGAGGCGTCGTCGGCAACAGCACGAAGAGCGCGATGGTCACCGCGCGAGCGGCATAGATGAACGACAGGAAGTGCGGCTTGGAATGGTTCTGGCTGATGAGCCCCGAGGCGAGCGAGCCCACCACGTTGAAGAGCCCGATCAGCGCCAGCGCCCAGGCGCCGATGCGCGGGTCGAGGCCCTTGTCGACGATATAGGGCGGCAGGTGCGTGGTGATGAAGGCGACGTGGAAGCCGCACACGAAGAAGCCGGCGGTGAGGAGCAGGTAGCTCTTGTGCGCGAAGGCTTCGCTGAGCGCCTGCCCCATCGTCTGCTCGCGGGCGAGCTCGCTGGAGCCCGGCCGCCCGGCCAGCGCCAGCGCCAGCACCGGGATCGTCAGCGTCACGACGGCGAGGACCAGGAGCGCCTGCGACCAGCCGAAGCTGGCGATCAGCGTCTGACCGAAGGGCGCGAAGAGGAACTGGCCCATGGAGCCGGCCGCCGTGCCGACGCCGAAGACGATGGAGCGCCGCTCCGGCGGCACGCGGCGGCTGAAGGCGGCCAGCACGATGGAGAACGAGGCGGCCGCCATGCCGAGGCCGATCATCAGCCCGGCGGAGACGTTGAGCCACAGCGGGCTCGGCGCCCAGGCCATCACCGCCAGTCCCGCCGCGTAGATGATGCCGCCGCCGGCCAGCACCCGGCCGGCGCCGTAGCGGTCGGCAAGCGCCCCGGCAACCGGCTGGCCGAAGCCCCACGCGATGTTCTGGATGGCGATCGACAGCGCGAAGATCTCGCGGCTCCAGTCGCGCGCCTCCGTCATCGGTGCCAGGAAGAGCCCCATGACGGAGCGCGGCCCGAAGGAGAGGAGCGAGATCAGGCAGCCCGCGACGATCACCATCGGCAGCGCGATGGTCACGGAACGGGCGGCGGGATTGGCCCGGGCGGTTGTGGACATGGCTATGGATTCCGTCAGGTGTGCTGACCTTATACGTCCAACGGACCGGCTTGGCGCGCGCAACTTTCTCACCGGCCCGTTCAATCCGATTGATCAATCGAGCGCGCGGAAGTTGCTTGAATTGCCGGTGTGACAGTCCTATGTAGCCTCTAGCCGGCATGGGCCGGTTTTCTTTGGACCCTCTTATACTCAAACTGAGTATAACGACGAGAGGGAGGCAGAAATGAGCACTCTCCAGGACCGCACGGCGGAGCAACGCAACCGCGGCGAGGCGCGCGAGCGCTTCCCGATCCTCCCCGCGCCCGACCTCTCCTACACGCCTGAGGTGGCCGCGGCGACCGCGCATCTCTACGACAAGGTGCGCCACGTCATCCCGGCGATCGAATGGCCGGCCTTCGCCCCGACCATCCACGCCATCAACAAGCTGAAGGCGGAGCGCAACGCCGTCATCCTGGCGCACAACTACCAGACGCCGGAGATCTTCCACTGCGTGGCCGACATCGTCGGCGACTCGCTGCAGCTCGCGCAGGAGGCGGCGAAGTCGGACGCCGAGGTGATCGTGCAGTGCGGCGTGCACTTCATGGCGGAGACGTCGAAAATCCTCTGCCCCGACAAGACGGTGCTCATTCCCGACAGCCGCGCCGGCTGCTCGCTCGCCGCCTCCATCACCGGCGAGGACGTGCGCCGCCTGCGCGACGCCTATCCCGGCGTGCCGGTGGTCGCCTACGTCAACACGTCCGCCGAGGTGAAGGCGGAGGTCGACATCTGCTGCACCTCCTCGAACGCGGTCGAAGTGGTGGAGTCGCTCGGCGCGAAGAAGGTGATCTTCCTGCCCGACCAGTACCTGGCCAAGTGGGTCGCCTCGCAGACCGACGTGGAGATCGTCGCCTGGCACGGCGCCTGCGAAGTGCACGAGCGCTTCACCGGCGAGGAGCTGCGCGCCTATCGCGACGCCGATCCGTCGATCAAGATCATCGCGCATCCGGAATGCCCGCCCGACGTCCTGGCGGAGGCGGACTTCACCGGCTCCACCGCCAAGATGATCAACTGGGTGAAGAGCGGGCACGCCCGGAAGGTGCTGATGGTGACGGAGTGCTCCATGGCCGACAACGTGGCCGCCGAAGCGCCCGACATCGAGTTCGTGCGGCCGTGCAACCTCTGCCCGCACATGAAGCGCATCCAGCTGCCGAAGATCCTCGATAGCCTGCTCTTCATGCAGGAGGAGGTGCTCATCGATCCGCTCATCGCGGCAAAGGCACGGCGCAGCGTCGAGCGCATGGTGAACTTGAAGAGCTGAGCGTCGGATATTCCAACCCTATCGATTTGTCATCCCGGAAGCGGCGCGGAACGCGGCGCTATCCGGGACCCATGAACATCGAAAGCTGCCATATGCTCCCAATTCTCCCTCATGCTGAGGTGCTCGGCGAAGCCGAGCCTCGAAGCACGAGCCCGGGAGCGTGCCGCCATCCTTCGAGGCCGGCCCGACTGCGTCGGGCCGGCGCCTCAGGATGAGGACCCTAATGATGATGTGCGGACCATGATCTCTCCCCTCCCCCCCACCTCCTGGGAAGGCATCGACGACGTCGTCATCGTCGGCGGCGGCCTCGCGGGCCTGTTCTGCGCGCTGAAGCTCGCGCCCCGTCCCGTCACCATCATCTCCGGCGCACCGATCGGCGAAGGCGCGTCGTCGGCCTGGGCGCAGGGCGGCATTGCCGCGGCCATGGGCGTCGGCGACACGGTGGAGAACCACGTCGCCGACACGATCGCCGCCGGCGCCGGGCTGGTCGACGAGCGCGTGGCGCGCGGCATGGCGGCGGAGGCTGCGGAGCGCGTGCACGATCTCCTCGGCTACGGCGTCGCCTTCGACCGCGATCTCGACGGCGCGCTGAAGCTGTCGCGCGAGGCGGCGCATTCGCAGCGCCGCATCGTGCGCGTCGGCGGCGACATGGCGGGCGCGGCGATCATGGCGGCGCTTGTCGCGGCCGTCAGGCGCACGCCCGTCGATCCGCGTCATGGAGGGCTACGTCGCGGAATCGCTGCGCGCCGAGGGCAAGTTCGTCAGCGGCCTGGTGGCGCGCGACCGGCGCGGCGGGCTCTCCGACCGCGTGCACATCAATACGCGCGCCGTGGTGCTCGCGTCGGGCGGCATCGGCCACCTCTACGAGGTCACCACCAACCCGCCGGAAGCGCGCGGCGAAGGCCTTGCCATGGCGGCGCGCGCCGGCGCGCTGGTGGCCGACGCGGAGTTCGTGCAGTTCCATCCGACCGCCGTCGATGTCGGCCGCGACCCGGCGCCGCTCGCCACCGAGGCGCTGCGCGGCGAAGGCGCGATCATCGTCGACCGCAGCGGCCACCGCTTCATGCTCGACCATCACCCCGACGGCGAGCTGGCGCCGCGCGATATCGTGGCGCGCGCCGTGCACGAGGCGAAGGTCTCCGGCCGCGGCGCCTTCCTCGATTGCCGCGCCGCCATCGGCGAGGCGTTCCCGGAGCGCTTCCCCACCGTCTATGCGGCGTGCAAGGCGGCGGGCATCGATCCGCTGACGCAGCCCATCCCCATCGCGCCGGCGGCGCACTACCACATGGGCGGCGTGCATGTGGACGGCACCGGCCGCACCTCGCTCGACGGGTTGTGGGCGTGCGGCGAGGTCACCTGCACCGGCGCGCACGGCGCCAACCGGCTCGCCTCCAACTCGCTGCTGGAGGCGGTGGTGTTCGCCGCGCGCGTGGCGGAGGACATCCACGGCCTGCTCCCCAACCACAAGCTGACGCGCTGGTTCGGCGCCTCGGAAGGCGACGCCCCGAGCGCGCCGGAGGGCGACGACGAGACGATCCGGACGCTGCGCGCCGCCATGAGCCGGCATGTCGGCGTGGTGCGCGACGCGGCGGGACTGACGCGTGCGCTGGCGACCTTCGAGGAGCTCTCCGAGGCCCCGCACGGGCCGCAGGTGAAGAACGCGCTGGTGGCGGCGAAGCTCGTCGCCGCGGGCGCGCTGGCGCGGCGCGAGAGCCGCGGCGGCCATTTCCGCAGCGACTACCCCGAGCCCGACCCGCTTCTGGCGGTCAGGAACTACATGACGCTGGCCGACGCGGATGCCGCGGCCAAGCCGCTCGAGCTGGCCTCGTGAGCGAAGCGCTCGGCGCGCTGCCGCCGACGCTCGTCGACGATGCGGTCGATCGCGCGCTGGCGGAGGATCTCGGGCGCGCCGGAGACATCACCTCGCAGGCCACCATTCCCGCCGACGCGCGGGCCGACGTGGTCATCGCCGCGCGCGGCGCGGGCGTCATCGCCGGCCTGCCGCTGGCGGAGGCCGCCTTCCGCCGCATGGATTCCGGCATCGCCTTCACGGCGGAGCTCGCCGACGGCACCGCGGTCGAGGCCGGCACGGTGGTGGCGCGGATCAGCGGCAATGCCCGGGCGATCCTCTCGGCGGAGCGCACGGCGCTCAACTTCCTCACGCACCTCTCGGGCATCGCCAGCCTCACCCGCCGCTATGTCGACGCGGTGGCGCATACCAGCGCGCGCATCACCTGCACGCGCAAGACCATCCCGGGGCTGCGCGCGCTCGAAAAATACGCCGTGCGCTGCGGCGGCGGCTCCAACCATCGCTTCGGGCTCGACGACGCGATCCTCATCAAGGACAACCACGTGGCCGTCTGCGGCGGCGTGGCGGAAGCCGTCCGCCGCGCCAAGGCTTTCGCCGGGCATCTGACGAAGGTCGAGGTGGAGGTCGATACACTCGATCAGTTGCACGAGGCGCTCGGCGCCGGCGCGGAAGTCGTGCTGCTCGACAACATGCCGCCTGCGACGCTGCGCGAGGCCGTTGCCCTGACGGCCGGCCGTGCGGTGCTGGAAGCCTCCGGCGGCATCACGCTCGAGACGGTGGCGGCGGTGGCGGAGAGCGGCGTCGATTACATCTCGTCGGGCGCCATCACCCATTCCGCCCCGGCGCTCGACCTGGGACTGGACATCACCGTCCAGGCATAGAGAACCGCGGCGGATTGCCCGACTTTCCCAGGTTAGCGATTGTGCCACTGGCGCGTTCGGGCTAGCAGCAGGCAGGGCGTCCATCGTGGCAAGAACAACGCAAACATCGCATTGAGAGGCGGCTCGTGGCGAAATGGGTTTACACGTTCGGCGGCGGCAAGGCTGACGGCTCCACGGAGATGAAGGAGCTTCTGGGCGGCAAGGGCGCCAACCTTGCCGAGATGGCGAGCCTCGGGCTCCCCGTTCCCCCCGGCTTCACCATCACGACCGAAGTCTGCACCTGGTTCACCGCCAACGACCGCACCTATCCGCCCGACCTCAAGCAGGAGGTGGAAGCGGCGCTCGGCGCGATCGCCGATCTGACCGGCCGGGTTTTCGGCGACAGGTCGGAGCCGCTGCTCGTCTCGGTGCGCTCCGGGGCGCGCGCCTCCATGCCCGGCATGATGGACACGGTGCTCAATCTCGGCCTCAACGACGAGACCGTCAACGCGCTCGCCGCGGCGGCCGAGCCGCGCTTCGCCTGGGACTCCTACCGCCGCTTCATCCAGATGTACGGGAACGTGGTGCTCGGCGTCGATCACCACGAGTTCGAAGCGATCCTGGAGCTCGAGCGCGAGAAGCGCGGCGCGGCGCTGGACACCGACCTCGACGCGGAGGCGCTTCAAGGAATCGTCGAGCTCTACAAGGGGCTGATCAAGGAGACCCTCGACAAGCCGTTCCCGCAGGATCCGCACGAGCAGCTGTGGGGCGCCATCGGGGCCGTGTTCGGGTCGTGGATGAACCCGCGCGCCATCGCCTATCGGCAGCTGCACGATATCCCCACCGATTGGGGCACGGCGGTCAACGTGCAGGCCATGGTGTTCGGCAACATGGGCGACACCTCGGCAACCGGCGTCGCCTTCACCCGTAACCCCTCGACCGGCGAGAAGGCGCTCTACGGCGAGTTCCTCATCAACGCGCAGGGCGAGGACGTGGTAGCCGGCATTCGCACCCCGCAGGACCTCACCGAGGCGGCGCGCAAGGCCGCCGACTCCAAGCTCCCCTCGCTCGAGGCGACCATGCCGGACGCCTTCGCCGAGTTCAAAGCGACGGTAGAGCGGCTGGAAGCCCATTACCGCGACATGCAGGACGTGGAGTTCACCATCGAGCGCGGCAAGCTGTGGATGCTGCAGACGCGCAACGGCAAGCGCACCGCCGAGGCGTCGCTCAAGATCGCCGTCGACATGGCAGGCGACGGGTTGATCACGCGCGAGGAGGCGGTCGGCCGCATCGAGCCGAACACGCTCGACCAGTTGCTGCATCCGACCCTCGATCCCGACGCCGAGCGCACCATGATCGGGCGCGGCCTCCCCGCCTCCCCCGGCGCCGCCACCGGCGAGATCGCCTTCAGCGCCGAGGAGGCCGAGCGGCGCCGCAGCGACGGGCACGACACGCTTCTGGTGCGCACCGAGACGAGCCCGGAGGACATTCACGGAATGGTCGCCGCCGTCGGTATCCTGACGGCGCGCGGCGGCATGACCAGCCACGCCGCGGTGGTGGCGCGCGGCATGGGCAAGCCCTGCGTCTGCGGCGCCGGCCTGCTGAAGATCGACACCAAGGCCGGCACCATGTCGGTCGCCGGCAAGACCTGGAAGGCCGGCGACGTCATCACCATCGACGGCGCCACCGGCGAGATTTTCGACGGCCGCGTGCCGACGCGTCAACCTCAATTGACCGGCGATTTCGCCACGCTTGATGGGCTGGGCGGACGCGGCGCGGCGCCTCAGCGTGCGTGCCAACGCCGAGACGCCCAACGACGCGCGCGCCGCGCGCGAGTTCGGCGCCGAGGGCATCGGGCTCTGCCGCACCGAGCACATGTTCTTCGAGGGCGAGCGCATCCTCGCCATGCGCGAGATGATCCTGGCGAACGATTCCGCCGGTCGCCGGGCGGCACTGGAAAAGCTGCTGCCGATGCAGCGGCAGGACTTCATCGAGCTGTTCACCATCATGCACGGACTGCCGGTGACGATCCGCCTGCTCGACCCGCCGCTCAACGAGTTCCTTCCCAAGGAGGAGAAGGAGATCGCCGAGGTGGCGGCCGCCATGAAGGTCGACCCGGCGCTCTTGCGCGAGCGGCTGATTGCGCTCGACGAATCGAACCCCATGCTCGGCCATCGCGGCTGCCGGCTGCTCATCACCTATCCCGAGATCACCGAGATGCAGACCCGCGCCATCCTGGAGGCGGCCGCCGAGGCGGCGAAGAAGACCGGCGAGCCGGTCGAGCCGGAGATCATGGTGCCGCTGGTGGGGATGCGCAGCGAGCTCGACCGCGTGAAGGCCACGATCGATGCCACGGCGAAGTCGCTTGCCGCCGCCAACGGCACGACTGTCGCATACACGGTCGGCACGATGATCGAGCTGCCGCGCGCGGCGCTGCGCGCCCAGGAGATCGCCGAGGCCGCCGACTTCTTCTCCTTCGGGACCAACGACCTGACGCAGACCACCTTCGGCATCTCGCGCGACGACGCGGCGGGCTTCATCGGCCCCTACCTGGAGATGGGGCTGATCCAGAAAGACCCGTTCGTCACGCTCGATACCGACGGGGTGGGGGTGCTGGTGCGCGTCGGCGCCAACGAAGGGCGGCGGGCAAAGCCGGGGCTGAAGCTCGGCATATGCGGCGAGCATGGCGGCGACCCCGCCTCGATCCGCTTCTGCGACGCGGTCGGGCTCGACTACGTATCGTGCTCGCCGTTCCGCGTTCCGATCGCGCGGCTGGCGGCTGCACAAGCAGCGCTTGCCAGTGCGCAGGGTCAAACGGCCTAATACATCTTTTCCGGGTAACGTAAAAAGCTGACGGCCGCATTGTCGCCTGATTAACTAAGCAACAATCCGGTGCGTCATGAGTGCGGCAAGCTGGCTGCGCCCTCGGGGGGCACATCTCGGTTAACCGCCTGTCAACCTCAACTCGGGTTTAATGACGTTGCGGAACAGCGGAGGCTCCCTGTTGCGGACGGGCAACAGGTGCCGAGGTGGAGGGGTAATCTCGCTGTGCAACAGGCGTTAGCGCGCGTACGCGTCCTATTATTGACGGCGACCACGGCGGTCTTCTCGATTGCAGCCGTTGGTGCGGCACTCTCGACAGAAACCCATAAATCGCTGGTTTTGGCCATTCTGAAGGCCCTGCCGCACACGGAACGGCAGGCTGAGGCCGCCGATGCCCGCCATCGCAGTCGAGGCGGCCGAAAACGCCCCGATGCTCTCGCGCGTAGAGGATCTGCCATCCTCCGGCGTGATCGCCAGCCGCAAGCTCGGCGAGCCGCATAATTACAACGAGCCGCTCCTGGTCTTCACCGCGCGGCAGTTTCCTCCCACACCGGCGGCGAAAATCGTGCACACCGCCTTCGCCAGGCCGATTGCGCCGGAGGTTGCGCAGGCGATCGCCATGGCGCGCCTGCCGCAGTCGCGGCCGATGCCGATGAAGAAGGGCTGGTCTGCGCGGAACGCCTCGGCAGATGCGTCGCCGCTTCTGGCCTATGCGCGGGCTCCCAACTCCATCGAGGCGCCGTTCAGCGCCGTCCTCGGCGGGCTGCGGGTTGCCACCGAGGAGCCCGACGACGGCCTCTATCGCCCGCATCCGCGGCCGGGCGAAGACGTTCTCGCCGCCTGGCTCGACGGCCGCAGCCCGGGGCAGTTCGCTCCCGGCCAGCACGACTGGCTGCAGAACCCGCTGCCGGCGAGCGTCTACGCCCAGGACCAGCAGAAATGTCTGGCGGAGGGCATCTATTTCGAAGCGCGCGGCGAGCCGGAGACCGGCCAGGCCGCGGTGGCCCAGGTGATCCTCAACCGGGTGCGCAATCCCGCCTATCCCGGCACGATCTGCGGCGTCGTCTACCAGAACGAAGACCAGCGCTATCATTGCCAGTTCTCGTTCGCCTGCGACGGCCGCGCCGAGATCGTGACCTCGCACAGCGCCTGGAAGACGGCGCAGCGCATCGCGCTCGACGTGACCGACGGCAAGACCTGGATCGCCGAGGTCGGCGACTCGACCCACTACCACGCCAATTATGTCAGCCCGCGCTGGGGACGGCGCATGATCAAGGTCGACAAGATCGGCGCCCACATCTTCTACAGGACGCGCTTCGGCGGCTGGTCCTGAGCCCCTATCTTCGCTGCTCCGCGAAGTTCCGGAAGGCGCGCCCCTCGGGGCGCGCTTTTCATTTGTGGGAGGGGCTCCGAGCAAGGGTTATCGGATTTGGCAGGGCGCTCTCGGGTTTCCTCCCCATCGCAGATGGGGGAGACGCCGATCGCCCGCGCGCGCTTAATTATCGGCGTTCTAGTTGAGGTTCTTGCGGACCGCGTCGATGGAGCGCGCGACCAGCTCGTCGCCGGCCTTGCCCTTCGCCCGCTCCGCCAGGATGAGGCCGGCGGCGGCGGCGGCGACGTCGATGGCGCGGCTTTTCACTTCGGCCACCGCCTGCGTCTCCGCCTGGGCGATGCGCTGCTCCACCGCACGCGTGCGCCGCGCGACGTAGTCCTCGATGCGAGCCTTCGCCTCGGCGCTCAAGCGCCTCGGCCTCGCGGCGCGCCTGCGCGATGATGGCTTCGGCTTCCGCCGTCGGCGTTGCCGGTCTTCTCCTTGTAGTTGGCGAGCAGCGCTTCGGCTTCCTCGCGCAGCCGGCGCGCCTCCTCAAGCTCGTCGCGAATCTTGTCGGCGCGCTTGTCGAGCGCCGCCATCAGCATGCCAGGCACCTTCATGTAGACGAGGATGCCGACGAAGACGAGCAAGCCGAGAAACACCCACAGCGTGGCCCATGATGTCGCGTTCATCGGCTCACGTCCTTCCCGCCATGGCGGCCTCGACGGCCTTGGCGATCTCGCTCTGGCCGACCTCGCCGCCGATCAGCACCTGCACCATGCGCCTCGGCGGCGTCCTTGGCGATGGCGTCGACCTCGGCGAGCGCCTGCGTCTTCACCTCGCCGATCCGCGCCTCGGCCGCGTTGAGCTTCTCCTGCAGCGTCCGCCTCGGTGCGGGCGCGGTCTGCATCGATCTCCGCCTTCGCCTTGTCGCGCGCCTTCTGCGGCGATGGCGTGGCCGTTCTGCCGCGCCTCGGCGAGCGCCTGCTCGTAGGCGGCGATCGCCGCGTCCGTCTCTTCCTTCAGCCGGCCGGCCTCGGCGAGATCGCCGGCGATGCGGTTCGCGCGGTCCTCCAGGATGCCGCCGATGCGCGGCAGCGCCACCCGTCTCATCAGCAGCAGCAGCGCCCCGAAGGTGATCGCCAGCCAGAAGACCTGCGAGCCCCAGGTCGCCGGGTCGAAGGGCGGAAACCCGCCATGCTCGCCGCCGCCATGCGCCTCGGCGCCCTCATGGGGCGCCGCGTCCTGCATGGCGGGCGAGCCCTCCGCGGGGGCGTGCTCCTGGGCATAGCCCGGTGTGACGAGATTCAGCACCTGACGGACCTCCGGCTGAACGGCGGGCAGTCCCGCCGCCCGCGTGTCAGACGGCGAAGATGAGCAGAAGCGCGATCAGAAGCGAGAAGATGCCCAGCGCCTCGGTCACCGCGAAGCCGAAGATCAGCCGGCCGAACTGGCCGTCGGCGGCCGAGGGATTGCGGATCGCGCCGGCCAGATAGTTGCCGAACAGCGAGCCCAGCCCGATGCCGGCGCCGCCCATCCCGAGGCAGGCCATTCCGGCACCGATATACTTGCCGGCATCGATGATCGCGTCTTCCATGATCGAGTTCTCCTGAGTCGGTAAGGGTTCGGCTGCCGTCAGTGCGAGGGATGCAGCGCGTCGTTCAGATACATGCAGGTGAGGATGGCGAAGACATAGGCCTGCAGGAAGGCCACCAGCGACCTCCAGCGCCGTCAGCGCCACCGTCATGGCGAAGGGAATGACCGCGCCCGCCCAGCCGGCAACGCCGAAGGCGCCGAGCATCAGGATGAAGCTCGCGAAGACCTTCAGCGTGATGTGGCCGGCGAGCATGTTGGCGAAGAGACGGACGGAGAGGCTGATCGGGCGCGAGAGGAAGGACATCACCTCGATCGCGACGACCAGCGGCAGGAGGTAGCCCGGCACGCCCTGCGGCACGAACAGCCCGAGAAAGTGCAGGCCGTTGCGATAGAAGCCGTAGATGATGACGAGCAGAATGATGGTCACCGACAGCGCCGCGGTGATGACGATGTGGCTCGTCACCGTGAAGAAATAGGGGAAAAGCCCCAGCATGTTGGCGAAGAGCACGAACATGAACACCGAGAACACGAAGGGGAAGAAGCGCATCCCCTCGGTGCCGGCGCTCTCGCGCAGCATGTTCGCCACGAACTCGTAGGACATCTCGGCCATCGACTGCAGGCGCCCCGGCACCATCGCGCCCGACGCGGTCGCCGATCACCAGGAAGCCGGTGATCAGCAGCACGATGACGACCATGAACAGCGCGGAATTGGTGAAGGCGAGATGCACGCCGCCGATCGTGCCGAAGTCGACGTAGTTGATGATCCCAAACTGGTGGATCGGATCGACCTTGTCTTCCACGCCTCAATCCTTCTCATTGCCCGACGAAGGGCGCTTCATCTCAGTCCCGGCCGCTGCCGTCGCCGGCGGATGTCGACATCCCGCCGCCGCGCGCACGACGTTCACCACGCCGGCGCAGAAGCCAAGCAGCAGGAAGCCGATGAGACCCCATGGCGACGTTCCCGCCACGCGGTCGAGCCCCCAGCCCAGAGCGGCGCCCACGAGACGCCGGCAACGAACTCGCTCGCCAGCCGGAAAGCCAGGGCATAGCCCGTGCTGTCCGATTTCGGCAGCTCGCTCGTCAACCGCGCGCTCTCGCTTCTCCTTTCGAGATCGCGCGACAGACGTTCCAGCCGCCGGGCAAGTTCGGCATCGGAAGCGCCTTCCGCCCTGTCCGAGTTGCCGCCCTGTGCCGCCATCCGAATACCCGCTCAGCCTTCGGCAGCAGCGATCTCATCCGAAAACCGAGTCCACTTTTCGGGATCGTGCTCAAGCCGCTCGTCGTTCGGGGCACAAATCAGCGTCGGCAGGGCCGGGCCCCTCCGAAACCGGGCGCACCATAGTTTTGGCCCCAGGGGGTGTCAAGGCGACCGCCCTTCACGCCAACCCGTTGATATCATGTGATTTTTTGTTTCGAGGCGATTCGTCCGCGCCGCGTCAGCTTGCCTCGCGGAAACGCTCCGCCGCTTCCAGGTCGACCGACACCACCTGCGAGACGCCGCGCTCGGCCATGGTGACGCCGAACAGCCGATCCATGCGCGCCATGGTGATGGGATTGTGCGTGACGACGACGAAGCGCGTCTCGGTGCGCTTGCGCATGTCATCGAGCAGGCTGCAGAAGCGCTCGACATTGGCGTCGTCGAGCGGCGCGTCGACCTCGTCGAGCACGCAGATCGGCGACGGGTTGGTGAGGAACACGGCGAAGATCAGCGCCATCGCGGTCAGCGCCTGCTCGCCGCCGGAGAGAAGCGTCATGGTCTGCGGGCGCTTGCCGGGCGGCCGCGCGACGATCTCCAGCCCGGCCTCCAGCGGATCGTCGGAGCCGACCAGCGTCAAGCTCGGCGGTGCCGCCACCGAAAAGCAGCTGGAAGAGGCTGGCGAAATGCCCGTTCACCGCCTCGAACGCCTTCAGCAGCCGCTCGCGGCCCTCGCGGTTGAGGTTCTGGATGCCCTGGCGCAGCCGCTTGATCGCCTCTTCGAGGTCCTCGTGCTCGGCCCGCATCTCGCCGAGCCGGGTCTCCAGCTCCTGCGCCTCCTCCTCGGCGCGCAGATTGACGCTGCCCAGCCGCTCGCGCTCCGCCTTCAGCCTGTGCAGGCGCGTCTCCGCCGCGCTCGCCTCCGGCAGCGCGGCGTCCGGCGCCAGCTCGGCGATCGCGTGCAGGTCCTCCAGCGGCGCAGTCGAACTGCTCGGCGATCTGCGCGGCAAGCTCGCTCTTGCGCGCCTCCGCCGCGATCACCCGCTCCTCGTCGCGGCCGCGCGTCTCGCGCGCCTCCGACAGCGCTTCCTGCGCGGCGCGCGCCCGCTCCTGCGCGCGAGCGATGCTCCGCCTCGGCGCGCGACAGGTCGTGCGACGCGCTGGCGGCGTTCTCCTCGGCCGCCTCCGACGTCGCCCCGCAGCGTCGGCGCGGCGCTCCTCGAAGATGCTCGGATCGTCGGGCGTCGTCGGCAATCTCGGCATCGAGCGCTGCGAGGCGCTGCTTCAGCGCGGTGACGCGCTCCTCGGCGCGCGCCAGCCGCCCGGTCCAGCGCTCGCGCTCGGTCGCGATCTCGTCGAGCCGGCGCATGCGCACGGTCTCCGCATGCGCGGCCCGCTCCGCCTCCAGCCGCGCCTCCGCCGCGTGGCCGCGATCCTTCGCCAGCTCCGCCTGCACCTGGTCGCGCTTGCGCCTCAAGCTCGGCCGTCGTCGGGCAGGCCGTCGAGCGCGTCGCCGGCGGCCCTCAGCTCGGCCTTGCAGGTCTCCGTGTCCGCCTCCAGCCGCGCCAGCGCGCCGGCGAAGGCGGAAAGCCGCTCGGCGATGCGGCTCCTGTGCCGCTCCGCCTCGGCCAGCTCGCGGCGCCGCGCGTCGAGCGCCTCGCGCGAGTCTCTGCAGCGTGCCGCGGGCATCGTTGTCGAGCGATTCGGCGTCGGCGCGCACCTGCGTCGCCATGCCGAAAAGATCGAGCGCGTGCTCGAGCGCCGCCTTGGCCGTTCCTGAGCTCGCCCACCAGCTCCGCAACGCGGTTGCGCTGCTCCAGACGCCGGCGCCGGAGGCGGCCGAGCCGGACGCGGCGCGGAAGCCGTCCCAGCGCCAGAGTCCGCCCTCGCGCGTCACCAGACGCTGGCCGGCGGCGAGCTGCGGCCTGCAGCGCCACGGCCTGCTCCGCGGCGACCACGCCGATCTGGCGGAGCCGGCGCGGCGAGGTTTTCCGGCCCCTTGACGAAATCGGCTGAGCGGCTCGACGCCGTCGGGCAGCGGCCTGTCGCTCTCGCCCGGGCCGCTCTCGCCCCAGAAGGCCGGCGCCTCCGTGTCGAGCGACGCATCGAGGTCGCCGCCGAGCGCGGCGGCGAGCGCCTTCTCGTATCCCGCGCGACCTCAAGCGAATCGAGCAGCGGCGGAAAGCGCTTCGAGCCTTCCAGGTCGAGCATCTCGGCAAGCGTCCGCGCCTCCGCCTGCAGCGCGCCGTAGCTGCCGCTCGGCGGCTTCCAGCGGCCCGCGCGCGCGGCGCTCCGTCTCGCGCGCCGCGGCGAAAGTCGCGTGCGCGGCCTCCGCCTCCTTCTCCTTCGCCGGCGAAGATCCGCCTCCGCTTCGGCAAGCGCCGCGGCCGCTTCCTCCGCGGCCGGTGTCGCCGCCATGCTCGGCGACGATCTTGTCGCGCTGCTTCATCACCGCCTGGCTCTCGTCCTCCAGCCGGCGAAGCTTCGCCTGCGCCTCGCGCATGGCGCGCTCGCGCGCGCGCGCGCTCGGCGGCGGCGGCGGCAAGCGCGCCGGCGGCGGCGGAAAACTCCGCCTCGCGCGCGGTGACGGCGGCGGCGGCCTCCTCGGCCGCGGCACGGGCGGCCGCGATACGCTCGGCGGCCTCCTCCGACTCGCGGCGGAGCTTCGCTTCCTCCTCGTCGAGGCGCTCGGCATCGCGGCACTGGCGTCGCCGCCGACCTCGCGTCTCGTGCTGCAGATCGGCGGCGGCTTCGGCGCGGCGGGCGACGAGCTCCTCGCGGCGCGCCTTGCGCTCGGCCTCCTCGCGGTCGATCTCCTTGGCGGCGAGCCTGAGGCGCTCCAGCCGGGCGGTCGCATCGGCGGCGCGCCGGCGCAGCTCCGGCAGAAGCTCGGCTGCCTCCGTCTCCGCCTCCGCCGCTTCCTGCTGCGCCGCCTGGGCAGCCGCGAAAGCCGCCTTCGCCGTCTCAAGCGCGCGCGTCGCCTCGGCCAGACGCGCCTCCGCGGCCTGCCAGTGGATGACGTAGAGCACCGCCTCCGACTTGCGGATCTCGGTGGAGATCTTGCGGTAGCGCACCGCCTGCCGCGCCTGCCGGCGCAGCCCGTCGAGCCGCGCCGTTGATCTCCGCCATCACGTCGTCGAGGCGCTCCAGATTCTGCTCCGCGGCGCGCAGCTTCTGCTCCGCCTCGTTGCGGCGCGCATGCAGCCCGGAAATGCCGGCGGCGTCCTCCAGAATGCTGCGGCGCTTCTCCGGCTTCGCCGCGATCAGCTCCGCCACCTGCCCCTGCCGCACCAGCGCGGAGGAATGCGCGCCGGTCGCCGCGTCGGCGAAGACGAGCTGCACGTCGCGGGCGCGCACCTCGCGCCCGTTGATGCGGTAGTTCGATCCCGGCTCGCGCTCGATGCGGCGCGATATCTCCAGCGTCTCGGGGCCCTTGCCCTTCCCCTCGTCGTGCTCGGCGACCAGCGTCACCTCGGCCATGTTGCGCGCCGGGCGGTTGCCGGAGCCGGAGAAGATCACGTCCTCCATGCCGCCGCCGCGCATCGCCTTGTAGGAGCTCTCGCCCATGACGAAGCGAAGCGCCTCCACGAGATTGGACTTGCCGCAGCCGTTCGGCCCCACGACGCCGGTCAGCCCCGTCTGCACCGGGATGTCGGTGGGGTCGACGAAGGACTTGAAGCCGAGCAGACGGAGACGCGTGACTTTCATTGGCCGGTATCCGGGCGCATGCCGAGGAGGCCCGCGCAGGGCAGGCTTTCACAGCCGCTCGACCAGCGGCCCGCTCTCCTCGTCCTCATCCGCAAGAGGCAACGCACCTGAAGCTTTCGCCCCCCTATAGAGAGCATCGGAGCCGACTGCACGACAAATGAAGCCCCGCCGGCCGGCTATCACCAAGTCTCTTCGATTGTGACTGATTCGGGCGCGCGAGACCAAAGGCCGCTCAGCGCGGAAACGCGACGCGAGCCCGGATGGAGCGGCAGAGCCGCGCAATCCGGGCTACGGTCAGCGCCGGTCCCGCATTGCGCTACGCTCCATGCGGGCTACGGGCTGTGGCGGTCTGCGGCCGAGGCTTACTGGCTGGCGGCGAGAAGCGGCTGGAGGATCTTGTCCCAGTCCTCCATGGGCAGCGCGCCGACTTCCTTCACGCCATTGATGAAGAAGGTCGGGGTTCCCGTCACGCCATAGCCCTCCGCCCGCTTCATGCTGGCGTCGAACGCCTCCAGCAGCGACTGGTTGGAGAGGCAGGCGTCGAAGCTCGCCTGGGTAAAGCCGTAGGCCTTGGACTTCTGGAAGATCGCGTCGCGCAGATTGTCGGCGCGCATCCACTGGTCCTGCGTCGCGAAGAAATCGTCGACCACCTTGAAGTAGTCGTCGGCGGGCGCGCAGCGCGCCATGGCCGAGATGGCCACGTCGACACCGTTGCGCAGGAACTCGCGGAAGACGAAGCGCACCTGGCCGCTGTCGATGTATTTCAGCTTGAAATCCGGGAAAACGTCGTTGGAGAAGTGAGCGCAGTGCGGGCAGGTGAAGGAGCCGTATTCGATCACCGTCACCGGCGCGTCGGCGGAGCCGAGCACCTTGTCGCCGAGCTGGCCGGGGGCCGCCAGCTCCTGCGCGTCGAGCGTCTGGGCGAGCGACAGGGCGGGGTAAAGCGCCAGCGCGCCCGCTGCTGCAATGGCCAGGAACGTGCGGCGTTCGATCATCGACATTTCACCATCCTCTCGGGGCGCGCCTTGACGGTGCGCTTTGCGGCATCTCTTGTCCGCCGGCCGCTGAACTCAGCCTGAACGGGCCTTTCGGCCCTAAATAGGGCAGGAATCCAGCCGGAGGAAGGGCGCAGCCGACGCGGCGTTTTCACGTTTCCGGCAGGAAAGCGCGCGATCGGCGGTCAGCCCCGCCCGCGGATGCTCCTCGCCAGGGCGCTGAGCGATTCCTTCAGCGGCGCGTCGAAGCCGTCGAGCCGCTGTCGGAGTCCCTCGGGAAGCTCCGCCGCCTCCCGCCGCTCCGGCGCCGGCGCCTCGTCGCGGCCGACCCGCTGCTGCACGATCCGCACCGCGCCGACGGCGGCATAGCCGAAATAATTGTTGAGCCGCTCGCGCACGCGGTCGGTCTCGTGCGCGAATTGCAGCGCCAGCGACGGGTCGCAGCGCACCACCAGGGTCGCCGCGCCGTCGCGCGCCCAGCGAATGCGCTCCGGCGCCGTGCGCCCGGCATAGGCGGCGCCCACGATGTCCGGCCACCAGGCCAGCAGCTCGGTGCGGGCCAGCCCGCGCTTGCGGATCACCGGATCGATCGATCCGCCGATCAGCTCGGCAAGCGGCTTGGCGTGCTTTCTCGGCTGCGACACTGTTGACGACGCTCCTCTCGGCCTTGCCTGGGGCCTAATTCCAACCACAGTAAGGCGCATGCCCGCAAAGCTAGCGAAGCCCGAACCGGCGGCAAAGGCCAAACGCGCCGCGCCGCCCAAGCGTCCCCTGCCCGCCGACCTTATCCACTGGTCGGACCTTCTCGGCTGGTACGAGCGCCATCACCGGCGGCTTCCGTGGCGGCTCGGACCGAAGGAGCGCGCCCGCGGGGCGCGGCCCGACCCCTATCGCGTGTGGCTGTCGGAGGTGATGCTGCAGCAGACGACCGTGAAGGCGGTGGCGCCCTATTTCGAGCGTTTCACCGCGCGCTGGCCGACGGTCGCCGATCTCGCCGCCGCCGACGAGCGCGACGTGATGGCCGCCTGGGCGGGGCTCGGCTATTACAGCCGGGCGCGCAACCTCATCGCCTGCGCCCGAACGGTCGCGGCGCTGCCCGAAGCGCGCTTTCCCGACAGCGAGGACGACGCTCGCCGAAGCTCCCCGGCATCGGCGCCTACACCGCCGCGGCGATCGCGGCGATCGCCTTCGACCGGCCGGCCGCGGCGGTCGACGGCAATGTGGAGCGGGTGGTGGCCCGCCTCTTCGCGATTACGAGCCGCGCCGCCGGCCCTGAAGGCGGCGGTGCGCGATGCGCTGACGCCGCTCGTGCCGAGCGAGCGTCCGGGCGAATTCGCCGAGGCGCTGATGGATCTCGGCGCCACCATCTGCACGCCGAAGAAGCCCGCCTGTTCGCTCTGCCCCTGGTCGGAGCCGTGCGTGGCGCGGCGCGCAGGGCCGTCAGGCCGAGCTGCCGGCGCGCGCGGCGAAGAAGGAGCGCCCGCACCGCAACGGCATCGCCTATGTGGCGCGCCGCGCCGACGGCGCGATCCTGCTCCGCCGCCGGCCGCCGCGCGGGCTGCTCGGCGGCATGAGCGAGGTGCCCGGCAGTGAATGGCGCGAGGATCGCGTCGACGGCGAGCCGCCGTTCGCGGCGGGCTGGGTGGACGTGGCGCGGCCGGTGGAGCACGTCTTCACGCATTTCGCGCTGCGGCTGGCGGTGGAGCGGGCGGAGGTCGCGGCCGACACGCCGGCGCCGGCCGGGCACTGGTGGGCGCCGGCGGAGACGCTCGCCGACGAGGCGCTGCCGAGCGTTATGAAAAAGGTCATCGAAGCCGCCTATCCCGGCGCAACAAAGCGTCACCGCCCGCAACCGTAAGCCGCCCCGCACCATGCCGCTCGAGCCCGATCCTGTCCCGGAAATCCGCCACATCGTCTTCGACGTCGGCAAGGTGCTGATCCACTACGATCCGCATCTCGCCTTCCTGGAGCCCATCCCCGACCTCGACGAGCGCACCACATTCCTCACCGAGGTCTGCTCGCACGACTGGAACGTGGAGCAGGACCGCGGGCGCGCCTGGGCGGACGCGGAGGCGGAGGCCATCGCCCGCCATCCCGACAAGGCCGACCTCATCCGCGCCTTCCGCGAGCGCTGGCACATGATGGTGCCGCACGCCTATGACGGCACCGTCGACATCCTCGAGAGCGCTGATCGCCGACGGGCGTGACGTGACCCTGCTGACGAACTTCGCGTCCGACACGTTTCGCCGAGGCGCAGGCGCGCTACCCGTTCCTCACCGAAAGCCGCGGCGTCACCGTTTCCGGCGAGGTGGGATTCATCAAGCCCGATCCGCAGATCTACGCGATCCACGCGAACAGCCTTCGCGCTGGAGCCGGCGGCGACGCTCTTCTTCGACGACAGCCCCGCCAACGTGAAAGGCGCCCGCGCCGCCGGCTGGAACGCGGAGCTTTTCGAATCCGCCGATCGCATGTCGCGCGATCTGGCTCGCTATGGCATCACCCTCTGAGCAAAGCGGAAGAGGAGCGAAAGACATGCCGGCAGCCATCAATCTCGCCGAAAAGCTCGGCACCTTCTCCGAGCACTTCTCGCCGAAGATCGTCGCGCGCTACAACGACAACGACGTGATGGTGACGAAGCTGAAGGGCGACTTCATCTGGCACGCGCACCCGGAGACCGACGATTTCTTCCTGGTGCTGAAGGGCAACCTCACGATCGAGCTCAGGGACGGCGAGGTGAAGCTCGGTCCGGGCGACCTCTATGTCGTGCCGAAGGGCGTGGAGCACCGGCCGGTCGCCGAGGAGGAAGTGCACCTCCTCCTGATCGAGCCGCAGGGAACGCCGAACACGGGCGACGAAGCCACCGCGGCGAAGAAGGAAGCGATTTGAGCCTTCTGTGAGGGACGCCAAAATATTCAATGTCGTCATGCCCGGACTTGATCCGGGCATCCATTCCGGAGCCCTTCGGCAAGCCGCGACCGCGATGGAATGGATGCCGGGTCAAGCCCGGCAATGACGACAGACGAGGACGTAGCGCTTCGCTACGCTGCCATCCTGCTCCGCAGCTCCGTCCGCAGCGCATCGATGGACTGAAGCGCGCCGTCCGCCTCGACGTGCCAGAAAGTCCAGCCGTTGCAGGCTTCCAGCCCCTGCACGGCGGCGCCGACGCGGTGGATGGAGCCGACATGCTGGCGCCCGCCCGCCTCGCAAAGCAGCGATGCGTCGGCGCGCACCGTCGCGACGAAGCGGCGGCGGGAATCGGTGAGCCTGTCGCCGACGGAGACGAGTCCCGCTTCGATCAGCGCGCCGAAGGGCACGCGCGGCTCGGCGCGCTTGCCTTCGATGACCTTCAGCACCGCACCGGCCGCCGGCTCCGCCGCTTCGATGCGGCGCTCGGCCTCGGCGATGTAGGCCGGCTCGCGCTCCACCCCGATGAAATGCCGCCCGAGCTTCTTCGCGACGGCGCCCGGTCGTGCCGGTGCCGAAGAACGGGTCGAGCACCACGTCGCCGGGCTTGGTGGAGGCCAACAGCACGCGATAGAGCAGCGATTCCGGCTTCTGGGTCGGATGGATCTTGGCGCCCTCCGCGTCCTTCAGCCGCTCCTCCCCGGTGCAGATCGGCAGCAGCCAGTCGGAGCGCATCTGCAGGTCGTCGTTGAACACCTTCAGCGCGTCGTAGTTGAAGGTGTAGCGCTTCGCCTCCTCGGAGCGGGCGGCCCAGATCAGCGTCTCGTGCGCGTTGGCGAAGCGGCGGCCGCGGAAGTTCGGCATCGGGTTGGTCTTGCGCCAGACGATGTCGTTCAGGATCCAGAAGCCGAGGTCCTGCAGCACGGCGCCGACGCGGAAGATGTTGTGGTAGGAGCCGATGACCCACAGCGTGCCGGTCGGCTTCAGCGCCCGGCGGCAGGCGGTCAGCCAGGCGCGCGTAAAAGCGTCGTAGCTGGCGAAATCGGCGAAGCGGTCCCAATCGTCGTCCACGCCGTCGACGCGCGACTGGTTGGGGCGGTGCAGCTCGCCGGAAAGCTGCAGATTGTAGGGCGGGTCGGCGAAGACGAGATCGGCGCAACCGGGCGGCAGTTTCGCCATCTCGCTGACGCAATCGCCTTTGAGGATCACGTCCAGAAGGGGGGCCGTCCCCTTTCCGGACAACGCTGACCGAACACCCATCACGCTACTCCGATACGGTTGGAGTGAGCGTCGCCGAACAAGGTGAATCTGCCGCTAAAGAGCGTGGTTAAGCCTAGCTAAACAGTCCCTCCTTATCTCTGCCGTTCCCGTGCTATAGAATTGCGCATCGGGGAGGAATGCATTGCCAAAACTGCCGGTTAGACCCGCTTTTCTCGTTCTGTCGCTCGCATTTGCACTGGCGGCCGCCGGCTGCTCGGTCTTCGGCCACGGCGGGGGGGCGAAGCCGGAGCCCACGGCGACGGCGAGCACCGCACCGGCGGAGGGCCAGATCGACGTGCGCCGCTACCTCGGCCCCAATTACTGCCCGGAGCTGCGGATTCTGGACGGCGCGGAGCTGCTGCGCCGCTACGAGCGCGGCCATGACGACGATCCGGACTACGTCGATCTGGCAGGCGTCGTTCGGCCATACGGCGCGGGAGTGCCTCTACAATCCCGACGGCAGCCTGACGCTGAAGGTGGGCGTCTCGGGCCGCATCATTTCCGGGCCGAAGGGCGGCGCCGGCCAAGTGTCGGTCCCCTTCAAGATCGCCGTCGTCAAGTTCAAGGAATCCACGCTCGACACCGCAGGGCTACACCCTGACGGCCGACCTGTCGCAGACCGGCTCCGCCACCTTCACCGAGGTGCGCGAGATCACCGTGCCCGGCCCCGGCTCAAGCCGCGACTATATCGTCTATGTCGGCTTCGAGGTCGGGGATTGGGACCTCGAGAAGGGCATCGCGGTGGTCGCAGCCGCCCAAGCCGCTGGAGCCACGCCAGCCGGTTGTCGCGCAGGAGCCGCCGCCGCCCCCGCCGCCGGCGGTGGAGCCGCAACAGGCGCCGCAGCGACGCGAGTCGAACGTCCTGCCCACGCCGAGCGGCGGCTTCGTCCTGCCGCAATAGTGGGTCTCACGCGTCTGAGAATTGACGCTGCCGCACAATTCGCCCATGACTGGCGCGCGCGGATCACGTCGCGATCCGCAAGTGTGACGTCAGACGTCGCGCGGGAGAGATTCCGGCCGAAGGGCCGGGCGCCGAAGGAGCAACCGCCCCGGAACCTCTCAGGCGAAAGGACCGCGCGTAGCGAGCGACGCTCTGGAAAGCGGTCGTCGGTCAGCCGGCGGCCCACCGAAGGAGTAACCGGCTGCCGCGTTGTCTAACGGCCGGGAATCTCTCAGGTCCTGTGGACAGAGGGGGCACGAGCAGGCGCCGTCGGCGCCCGCCGTGCAGCGCCTACAGCAGGACCCGAT
This sequence comes from uncultured Alphaproteobacteria bacterium, assembly GCA_963801225.1. Classification (GTDB taxonomy): domain Bacteria; phylum Pseudomonadota; class Alphaproteobacteria; order Rhizobiales; family Afifellaceae; genus DASWJZ01. Next base: position 398,182 of record CAWDED010000009.1, on the reverse strand, counting down.
GGACGACGAAACCCTCAAACGCACCCCGCTCCACGCACTCCACACCGAGCTTGGCGCCCGCATGGTGCCGTTCGCCGGCTATTCGATGCCGGTGCAATACGAAGGCATCATCGCCGAGCACCGCTGGACGCGCGAGCACGCGGGGCTCTTCGATGTCTCGCATATGGGGCAGCGCTTCCTCGTCGGCCCCGACCACGAGACGACCGCCGCGGCGCTGGAGGCGCTCACCCCCGGCGCCTTCCAAAAACTCGGGCTCGGACGCATCCGCTACACGCTGCTTCTCAACGACACCGGCGGCATCATCGACGACCTGATGGTGACGCGCTGCGCTCTCGCAGGACGGCGACGGCACGCTCGGCCTGGTCTTCAACGCGGCGCGCAAGGACATCGACGACGCGCATGTCCGCGCGCATCTGCCCGCCGGCGTGACGCTTAAGACCGCCGAGGACCGGGCGCTGCTGGCGCTGCAGGGCCCCACGGCCGCGGCATTGATGCGGGACCATTGCCCAAGCGCGGAGTCGCTCGGCTTCATGAGCGCGACGAGCGCAAAATTCGACGGCATCGACTGCCATGTCTCGCGCTCCGGCTATACCGGCGAGGACGGCTTCGAGATTTCCGTCGCGGCCGAGCATGCCGAGGCGCTCGCCCGCGCGCTGCTGGCGGAGACCGAGGTGAAGCCCATCGGGCTCGGCGCGCGCGATTCGCTCAGGCTCGAGGCCGGGCTGCCGCTCTACGGGCACGACCTCGACGAGACCACCTCGCCGGTCGAGGCGGACCTCGCCTTCGCCATCGGCAAGACGCGGCGCGAGGACGGAAACTTCCCCGGCGCGGAACGCATCCTGCAGGAGCTGGCGGACGGCCCGGAGCGGCTGCGCGTCGGCATTCGCCCCGCCGGGCGCGCGCCGGTGCGCGAGGGCGCCGAGGTGCTGGCGCCGGACGGCACGACGATCGGCGTCGGTCACCTCCGGCGGCTTCGGGCCGACGCTCAACGCCCCCGTCGCCATGGGCTACGTGGCGGCGAACCATGCGGAGCCCGGAACGGCCGTCCAGGTGAACGGCAGGCGCGGCGCCGAGCCGGCGGCAATCGCCGCCCTCCCCTTCGTGCCGCACAGATATTTTCGATCGAGGAGCTGAGAACCATGGCTGGAAAGATCGGTTACACCAAGGATCACGAATGGGTACGCGTCGACGGCGACACGGCCACCATCGGCATCACCGCCCATGCCGCCGAGCAGCTCGGCGACGTCGTCTTCGTCGAGCTGCCGGAGGTCGGCAAGACGCTCGGCCAGGGCGAGGTCGCCGCGGCGGTGGAATCGGTGAAGGCGGCGAGCGACGTCTACAGCCCCGCTCAGCGGCGAGGTGACGGAGACCAACGGCGCGCTGGAAGAGAGCCCGCAGACCGTCAACGAATCGCCGGAGGACGGCGGCTGGTTCCTCAAGATGAAGCTCGCCGATGCGAGCGAGGTCGACGCGCTGATGGACGAGGCGGCCTACCGCGACTTCGTCGCGACGCTCTGAGGACGCGACGATGGCACACGAATATCGCGCCACGATCGCCTGGCACCTGGAAGGCGACGACTTCCCCAAGGGCCGCTACAGCCGCGTGCACGAATGGCGCTTCGACGGCGGCATCACGGTGCCGGCGTCGCCGTCGCCGGGCATCGTCCCCGCGCCCTTCGTCTCCGAGCAGGCGGTCGACCCGGAGGAGGCGTTCGTCGCGGCGCTCTCCAGCTGCCACATGCTGACCTTCCTCGACCTGATCCGGCGCATCGGCGTCGTGGTGGAATCCTACGAGGACGACGCGGTCGGCGTGCTGGAGGAGATCGAGCCGCACCGCAAGGCGGTGACCAAGGTGACGCTCCGCCCGAAGATCGTCTTCCGCGGCGACAAGCCGGACGAAGCCAAGCTCGCCGAGATGCACGAAAAGGCGCACAAATATTGCTTCATCGCCAATTCGGTGACGACGGAGATCGTCATCGAGCCGCGCGCATGAAGATGCGGCGCGCTGAGGCCAAGGACATCGACCCGGTGGTCGAGCTGACCGTGCGCGCCTACGCGCCCTATACGGAGGCGTTCGGCACGCCGCCTATTCCCGTGACGGACGACTACGCGCCGCGCATCGCCGCCGGCGAGGTGTGGCTCATGGAGGAGGAGGGCCGTCCGATCGGCCTCATCGTCCTGGAGGATCACGACGAGAGCCTCACCATCTTCTCCGTCGCGGTGGCGCCCGAGCGGCAGGGCGAAGGGCTGGGGCAGCGGCTCCTGGCTTTCGCGGAGGAGGAAGCGCGGCGGCGCGGCGCCTTCACGCTGGCGCTCTACACCAACGCGCGCCTCACCCGGAACATCGCCTTCTACCATCGCTTCGGCTTCGAGGAGACCGGGCGCCGCCCCAACCCGGTAAGGCCGGGCTGGATGCTCATCGACATGGAAAAGCCGCTCGTCGCGGAGACAGGCCAGAGGACCGTCGTATAGCCATGCGCTATCTCCCCCACACCGCCCAGGACCGCGCCGACATGCTGGCGAAGATCGGCGTCGAGACGATCGACGACCTGTTCGCCGACATCCCGAAGGACAAGCGGCTGAAGGCGCCGCTCGACCTGCCGCGCGCACAAGAGCGAGCTGGAGGTCACGCGCTATCTGCGCGCCATCTCGCGCAAGAACCATGTGGCGGCCGACGGCCCGTTCTTCATCGGCGGCGGCGCCTATCGCCACCACGTGCCGGCGGCGGTCGACCACATCATCCAGCGCTCGGAGTTCCTCACCTCCTACACGCCCTACCAGCCGGAGATCGCGCAGGGCACGCTGCAATATCTCTTCGAGTTCCAGACGCAGGTGGCGAACCTCACCGCCATGGAGGTCGCCAACGCCTCCATGTACGACGGCTCCACCGCCACCGGCGAGGCGGTGCTCATGGCGCACCGCGTGACGAGGCGGAAGAAGGCGGTGCTCTCCGGCGGGCTTCACCCGCATTACCGCGAAGTGGTGGAGACGCTCTCGCATATGGCCGGCGACGAGGTCGCGGCGCTCGACCCCGATCCGCAGCGGCACGGAGGATGTGCTCGCCGCCATCGACGACGAGACCTCCTGCGTCGTGGTGCAGTCGCCCTCCTTCTACGGGCAGCTCATCGACCTGAAGCCCGATCGCGGAGAAGGCGCACGCGCACGGCGCGCTGCTCGTGGCGGTCTTCACCGAGGTCGGTGTCGCTCGGGCTCGTCGAGCCGCCGGGCGCGCAGGGCGCCGACATCGTCGTGCGGCGAGGGCCAGTCGATCGGCAATTCGCATCAGCTTCGGCGGGCCCTATGTCGGGCTCTTCGCCACGCGGCAGAAATACATCCGCCAGATGCCCGGGCCGGCTTTCCGGCATGACGGTCGACGCGGAAGGCAATCGCGGCTTCGTGCTGACGCTCTCCACGCGCGAGCAGCACATCCGCCGCGAGAAGGCGACCTCCAACATCTGCACCAATTCCGGCCTCTGCGCGCTCGCCTTCACCGCCCACATGACGCTGCTCGGCGAGAAGGGCCTGCGCGAGCTGGCCGAAGCGAACCATGCGCGCGCGTGCCAGCTGGCCGATGCGCTGGCGGATGTGCCCGGCGTGGAGGTGCTGAACGAGAGCTTCTTCAACGAGTTCACCGTGCGGCTACCGAAGCCGGCGGCCGAGGTGGTCGAGGCGCTGGCCGGCCAAGGCATCATGGCCGGCGTGCCGGTATCGCGGCTGCTGCCGGGCGCCGGGCTGGACGACCTCCTCGTCATCGCCGCGACGGAGACCGTGACGGACGAGCAGATCGCAACGTTTGCCGAAGCGCTCCGGAGGGTGCTGTGATGACGCGAGCCACGCCCAGAGCACCTCCCCTCCCCCTTGCGGGGAGGGGCCGGGGGAGGGGGAAGGACGCGAGCTCCGCGCCTGCCGCCTTCCCCCCTCCCCGCCCCTCCCCCGCAAGGGGGGAGGGAGAGCACCGCCGTGCCACCATCGGAGACTCGCATGAACGACCAGCCCCGCCCCACCACCGCCGAGCCGATCGCAGCGAAGCGCGAGACCTTCACCGGCAACCGCGCGCTCCTGATCGAGGAGCCGCTGCTCTTCGAGATCGGCCGCGCGGAAATCTCCGGCGTCGACATCGACGCGCCGAAAACAAAAGCCGACCGGCTCGGCAAACATCGCCGCGAGACGCCCATCGACCTCCCCGCCCTCTCCGAGCCGGAGGCGATGCGCCATTACGTGCGGCTCTGCCAGAAGAACTACGCCATCGACATGGGCATCTTCCCGCTCGGCTCGTGCACGATGAAATACAATCCGCGCCTCAACGAGGCGGTGGCGCGGCTGCCCGGCTTCGCCGACATCCATCCGCTGCAGCCGACCTCCTCCGTGCAGGGCGCGCTGGAGGTGATCGACGAGCTCGGCCGCTGGCTGATCGAGCATCACCGGCATGCATTCCGTCGCCATGAGCCCGAAGGCCGGCGCGCATGGCGAGCTGTGCGGCATGATGGCCATCAAGGCGGCGCTTTCCGCGCGCGGCGAGGCGCGCACCAAAGTGCTGGTGCCGGAATCGGCGCACGGCACCAACCCGGCGACCGCGGCGCTGCTCGGCTATGCGGTCGTCACCGTGCCGGCGCGCGACGACGGCACCGTGGCGGCGGAGGACGTGCGCGGAAAACTCGCCGAGCATCCCGGCGAAGTGGCGGCGCTCATGCTCACCAACCCCAACACCTGCGGCATCTTCGAGCCGGAGGTGGCGAAGATCGCCGAGGCGGTGCACGAGGCCGGCGCCTATTTCTACTGCGACGGCGCCAACCTCAACGCCATCATGGGCAAGGCGAAGCCGGGCGATCTCGGCATCGACGCCATGCACATCAACCTGCACAAGACCTTCTCCACGCCGCATGGCGGCGGCGGGCCGGGCGCCGGGCCGGTGGTGCTGTCGGAGGCGCTGGCGCCGTTCGCGCCGCTGCCCATCGTGGCGCGCGACGGCGAGTCGTTTCGGCTGGTCGAGCACAACGGCGACGGGAGACGGCGAGGCCGTTCGGGCGCATGACCGCCTTCCACGGCCAGATGGGCATGTTCGTGCGCGCGCTCGCCTGGATGCTGTCGCACGGCTCCGACGGCATGCAGCAGGCGTCCGAGGACGCGGTGCTCAACGCCAACTACATCCGCGCCGGGCTGAAGGACCTGATGAGCGTCTCCTTCCCCGACCATCCGGCCATGCACGAGGCGCTGTTCGACGACCGCTTCCTCAAGGACTCCGGCGTCTCCACGCTCGATTTCGCCAAGGCGATGATCGACGAGGGTTTTCATCCGATGACGGTCTATTTCCCGCTCGTCGTGCACGGCGCCATGCTGATGGAGCCGACGGAATCGGAATCGCGCGCCAGCCTCGACCTCTTCATCGCGGCGCTTAGCGCGACCTCGTCTTCGCCGTGAAGGCGAAGAAGACCGAGCGCTTCACCGAGGCCCCGCGCTTCGCCCCGCGCCGCCGCCTCGACGAGACCCGCGCGGCGCGGCAGCCGGTGCTGAAATGGACGAAGCCGGAGGCGTGGGAGGCGAAGGATCGACCTTAGGCCGGCGCTCTGCCTGATACCGAGGCCGGGCCGATGCGCTCGATCCGTATACAACCTGGGGCCTCAGCAATAACATCCCGATCATGAGGGATATCGACACCTATCTGAGCGATGGCCTGGACGCAGTGCCGGGATGGCTTTCAACCATAAGCGCGCGTTTCATCGCCGATCTCGCCGATATCCAGCATCAGGCCGGAATGGCCGGCGCCGTCGGTGAGATTGGGATCTATCGCGGCAAGCTCTTCCTGGTGCTCCACCTCAGCTGCAGCGCGCGGGAAAAGAGCTTCGCCATCGACGTCTTCACCGACCAGCATCTCAATCCGGACGGGTCGGGCTCGGGCGTGGGCGACAAATCGTTGTTCCTTGCAAATGTGGCGCGCTGGGGAGGGGATGTTTCCGACATCGTCGTTATGCAGCGATCGTCGATGGATGTCCGGCCGCAGCAAATCCTCGACGCCGTCGGCGCCTGCCGGCTTGTCTCCATCGATGGAGGACATACGGCAGAATGTACGCTGAACGATCTCACCCTGGTTGAAGGCATTCTCCAGGAGCGGGGCATGGTCGTCATCGACGACTGCTTCAACGAAGACTGGCCCGACGTCTCGATCGGCGTGGCGAAGTATATGTTCGACCCGGCAACGCGGCTTCGCCCCTTCGCGATCTCACCCGGCAAGCTCTACCTCGCGCGCAGCGATGATCACGCCTTCTACCGTCAGGCCACCAAGGAGCGGTCCGGAGCCATCTTCCTCAAGACCGCGCGGATGTTCGGCTTTGAGGTCGAGATTTTCACCAAGCCGCCGCCAAAGCCGGAGGCGAAGGCCGAGTAGCTCCGTAGCCCGCATGGAGCGAAGCGCAACGCGGGGCCTGATCCGGTTGCTCCCCGGACTTCGCCCGCTCCATCCGCGCTACTGCACCGTCATCTTCTCCAACGCCCAGACCGACCAGTCCTGGTGATCCTTGTCGTTCATCTCCGGCGACTGGTCGTAGGGGAAAACGATCCAGTACGGCGCCTTGTCTTCCGGCAGCGGGACGCCGTCCATCCTGATCGCCAGGATGGCGCCGTCCTCCACCAGCCGTGCGCGCGGAATCTCGATGCCGTAGCCATCGAGCGCCTCGACGGCCACATTCTCTCCAAGGAACCCGCCCTCCTGGAGGAGGTCGCTCATCAGCGGGCCTTCGAAGGTCTGCACGCCGTCGGTCCAGGCGGTTGTCGTCTCGATGACGGCCTGATTCATCGACTGGATGTCCGCCATGCTGAACACCTTGGTCCGGTCGCCATCGGTGACAGTGAGGGTGTTGTCCTGCGCCCACGCTCCCGTGGCGAACGCCAGCGTCAGCCCAAGTACCCGTAGCAACGCCCCATCCTGCCGACCGCATGTCCGACCTCCCTATCTGCGCGCCACCGCTCCTACGCCGAGTCTTCGCAAGGAACAACGTCACCGGAACCTGTAAAGCCGCTCGCTCTGCCAGCGCCCGTCGCGGTAGCGCCACAGATGCAGCCCGACGCCGCGAATGCGCGACAGGCGAAGCTCGGCGGCGGCGCTCTCCCTGGTGCGGCTGCGCCTCGCCGGCGCCGACATTGTTCTGCAGCGTCACATGCGGCCGGAAGCCGGCCCTGTCCCGGTCGCTCAGCCACGGCCACCATTCGTCGGCAAGCGCCTCGCGCAGCGCCGAGAGTCGCGGGGAATGCAGGAACACCGCGACACCCCGCTCCATCGCCTTCACCTCGCCGACGGCGATCTCCATCGGCTTCTCCCCGGCGACGACCCGCGCCAGCAGCGCCTTGGTCTCCCGCGCCCGGTCGCCCGGCAGGCGATGGAACAGCGTCACATGCGCCGGCACGAGGTTGCGCTCCGGCGCGTAGAAGCGGCGGCGCAGCGCGTCGAGGCTGGCGAAGGACTCGCCGTCCATCTCCAGTGTCAGCACGAAGGGCGCGTCTCGCATATCGGTGAACCGGTTTGATGCGGAGGGCGTGACCTCAAAGGCGGCATTGCGGATTTTGCAGCGTCCGCCCCCGTCCGAAATTTGTTACGCCGGCATGACTGTTTTTGCGCGCTTCATGTGTTCTAAGCTTAAAGCAGATAACGACGCGGAGGAAACGCATGCCGAATTTTTCTGGAAAGGTGGCGATCGTCACGGGTGGGGCGACCCTGATCGGCGAAGCGGTCGTCAAGGCGTTCGCCGACGCCGGCGCAAGGTGGTGATCGCCGATATCAACGAAGAGGGCGGCGCGGCGGTCGCCGAGCGCATCGGCGATGCGGTGCGCTTCCAGAAGACCGATCTGCGCCAGGACGGCGACATCAAGGCGCTGGTCGACGAGACGATCAGGACGGACGGGCGGATCGACTATCTGATCAATGTCGCGTGCACTTACCTCGACAATGGCGCCGACTCCACGCGAGCGGAATGGCTGGAGGCCTTCGACACCAACGTGGTCGGCTCCGTCATGCTGATGCAGGCGGCTCGTCCGCATCTGGCCAAGGTGAAAGGGGCGATCGTCAATTTCGGCTCCATCTCCTCGCGCGTCGCCCAGACCGGGCGCTGGCTCTATCCGGTCTCCAAGGCCGCGATCCTGCAGCTCACCCGCAACCAGGCGATGGACCTCGCCCCCGACGGCATCCGGGTCAACGCAGTGTCGCCAGGCTGGACCTGGAGCGCGATCATGGTCGAGCTCACCAAGAACAACCGCGAAAAGACCGACAAGGTCGCCGCGCCCTTCCATCTCGCCGGCAGGGTCGGCGATGCAGAGGAGGTCGCCAATGCGGTCGCGTTCCTGTGTTCCGACGAGGCGTCCTTCATCAACGGCACGGATATCCGCGTCGACGGCGGCTACACCGCGATGGGCCCGGAACGGGCGGACGCCGCCATTCCGCTGTTGATGGAAGACTGAGGAATGATTCCAGTCACCTGGATCGAGGGAGGACCAAACGACAATGACAAATGACAAGCGCAGCGTGACAATCGTCGGCGGCGGCCAATCGGGGCTGCAACTGGCGCTCGGGCTATTGAAGGCCGGCGGCTACGACGTGCGCGTCGTGCAGAACCGCACGGGCGACGAGATCGCCAAGGGCAGAGTGACGTCGAGCCAGTGCATGTTCGACAACGCACTCCAGAACGAGCGCGATATCGACGCCAACTTCTGGGAGGACGCAGTGCCCGACGGTCGATTCCATCAATTTCACCGTGCCGGCCCCCGACGGCTCCGGCGCAAAGGCGATCGACTGGAACGGCAAGCTCGACCGCTACGCCCAGAGCGTCGACCAGCGGGTCAAGTTCCCCGGCTGGATGAAGGCGGTGGAGGAGCGCGGCGGAACGCTCGACATCCATGACGCGGGCGTCGACGACCTGGAACGCTACGCGCGCGAGAGCGACCTCGTCGTGGTGGCCGCCGGCAAGGGCGAGATCGCCGGCATGTTCGCCCGCGACGACCAGAAATCGGTGTTCGACAAGCCGCAGCGGGCGCTGGCGCTCACCTACGTGACCGGCATGATGCCGCGCCCCGAACATTCGGCGGTGTGCTTCAACCTGATCCCGACGGTTGGCGAATATTTCGTGTTTCCGGCGCTGACCACGACGGGCCCGTGCGAGATCATGGTGCTTCGAGGGCATCCCCGGCGGGCCGATGGACTGCTGGGGCGACGTGACCTCGCCCGAGCAGCACCTGGAGAAGTCGAAGTGGATCCTCGACACCTTCCTGCCATGGGAGGCGGAGCGGTGCCGCGACATCGCGCTGACCGACGCCAACGGCGTGCTCGCCGGCCGCTTTCCCCCGACGGTGCGGCACCCCATCGGCCGGCTGCCGTCGGGGCGAGCGGTGATGGGCATGGGCGACGTGGTGGTGCTCAACGACCCGATCACCGGCCAGGGCTCCAACAACGCGTCGAAATGCGCCAAGGTCTACATGGATGCAATCATGGCGCGCGGCGACCAGGGTTTCGACGAGGCCTGGATGCAGGCGACGTTCGATGCTTATTGGGACTACGCCCAGTGGGTCACCGGCTGGACCAATGCGCTGCTCACACCGCCGCCGCCGCATGTTCTGCAGATCATGGGCGCGGCTCAGCAGTTCCCGGCGCTGGCCAGGCGGATCGCCAACGGTTTCGACGACCCCACCGACTTCTTCCCGTGGTTCGCCGTGCCGGAGGAGGCGGACGCCTATCTGAAGGAGCTCGCCGACTGATCGGGTGACCGAAAGCCCTAAGGCTAAACAGCGTCCGGCCGCCATTCGCGCAGCGCCTCGACCGTGGCGGGCACGTCGGCGAGGCGGTTCACCACCGTCAGCGCGCCCGCCTCCATCAGCGCCTCGGCGTGGCCGGGCCAGGAATGCGACGCGCCGGTGAAGCCGATCACCCGCATGCCGGCGGCGACCGCGCCGGTCACGCCGGTAGTGGAATCCTCGATCACGATCGCTTCGCCGGGGCTCTCCTCCAGCTGGCCGGCCGCGTAGAGGAACACGTCCGGCGCCGGCTTCTCGCGGCCCTCCGCCACGTCGCGGGCGGAGAAGACATAGGGCCGGAAGCGATCCCACAGGCCGACCCGCTCCAGCGACACCCGCAGCCGCTCGATGCGCGAGTTGGAACAGATGCAGCGCGCGTCGTCGAGCGCATCGAGCATCTCCTGCACGCCGGCGATCGCCTGGACCTCCAGGCGCAGCCGGCGGTCGGTCTCCTGCTCGGCCCGGCGCACGAGATCGTCGGGGATGGCCCGGCCCATCTCCTCCGCCGACCAGCTTGAAGATGCGCTCCGTGGTGATCCCGGCGAAGCGGTGCGCCAGCTCCTTCGGCTCGATCTCGTAGCCGAGCTCGCGCAGAAACGCGCAGTCGACGCGCGCGGAGACGATCTCGGAGTCGATCAGAACTCCGTCGCAATCAAAGATGATGAGCATGATGGCGCCCGTTTATCAGGCTTTCCGCCGACCGCAAGGGCCGCGACCCGTGCCGCGGGCCGTTAACCTTGGCAAGCCTCGCGGTCCTGCCATACACTCCGTCGGGGAGCGGCGGGACATATGAAGCTTATCGGCAGGGTTGAGGATCAGGTGGAGGTGCGGCTCAACCTCGAGGAGCTCGTCCTGCTCAAGAATGTCCTCAACGAAGTCTGCAACGGCATGCAGTTCACCGACCGGGACTTCCAGGTGATCCTCGATACCAACCGCGCGCAGGTCGAAGACCTGCTTTTGCGCGTCCGCAGTGCCCTGGAGCGGCTCGATATTCTTTCCCAGTAGGATGCGCCGCTGCCGCGTTCACGGTCGCTTGCCCGCGCCGGACGCAGCTTTAGGGTGCGCCGCTCTCCGCCAACCGGGAGTTTCTGAAGGGTGCGGTATGTATCGACCCGCGGCGAAGCCCCGCCGCTCGGATTTCGCGACGTGGTGCGCGCCGGCCTCGCCGGCGACGGCGGCCTCTACGTGCCCGAGCGATGGCCGCAGCTCGGCGCGCAGGAGATCGCCGAGCTTGCCGGCGTGCTCCTACGCCGAGGCGGCCTTCCGCATCGTCAGCCGCTTCGCCGGCGGCGAGATCGAGGATGCGGCGCTGCGCAAGATGACCGAGGCGGCCTACGCCACCTTCCGCCACGACGCCGTGGCGCCGCTCGACCAGATCGGCCCCAATCATTTCCTGCTGGAGCTCTTCCACGGCCCGACCCTCGCCTTCAAGGACCTGGCGATGCAGTTCCTCGCCCGGCTGATGGAGCACCTCCTGGCGGAGAGCGGCGAGCGCCTCACCATCGTCGGCGCCACCTCCGGCGATACCGGCGGAGCGGCGATCGAAGCGTTCCGCGGCCGCGAGCGGATCGACGTCGCGATCCTCTTTCCCGACGGCCGCGTCTCGCCGGTGCAGCGGCGGCAGATGACCACCGCCGGTGAGGAGAACGTCCAGGCGATCGCCATCCAGGGCACGTTCGACGACTGCCAGGCGCTGGTCAAAGCCATGTTCAACGACAAGGCCTTCCGCGAGCGCACGCGCCTCTCCGGCGTCAACTCCATCAACTGGGGCCGCATCGTCGCGCAGATCGTCTACTACTTCACCGCCGCGGTCTCGCTCGGCGCGCCGCACCGGCCGGTCTCCTTCACCGTGCCCACCGGCAATTTCGGCAACATTTTTGCGGGCTACGCCGCAAAGCGGATGGGGCTGCCGATCGAGCGCCTCATCGTCGCGACCAACGTCAACGACATCCTGCACCGGACGCTGACGAGCGGACGCTACGAGGTGCGCGGCGTGGTTCAGACCGCTCTCGCCCTCGATGGACATCCAGGTCTCCTCCAACTTCGAGCGCGCCCTCTTCGAGGCGGCGGGCCGCGACGCCGGCGCCGTGCGGCGGCTGATGGCGGGGCTCAGCCAATCGGGCGCCTTCACGCTGAGCGAGCGACGCGCGGAAGGCGCTGGCTGCCGATTTCTCCTCCGGCACCTGCGACGAGGCGGAGACCGCAGAGACGATCGCGCGGCTTCCGCAAGCGCTGCGACATGCTTCTCGATCCGCACACGGCGGTGGGCGTCGCCGTGGCCGACAGGCATCGTCGGCGCCACGCCGATGGTGACGCTCGCCACCGCGCATCCGGCGAAATTCCCCGACGCGGTCGAAGCGGCTTGCGGCGAGCGGCCGGAGCTCCCCGACTGGGCGGCGAGCATTCTCACGCGCGAAGAGCGCTACCAGGTCCTGCCGGCGGACCTCGCGCGCCGTGGAGGACGCCATCGAAGCACGCACGCGCAGGCGACGAAGGTCATGAGTTGATGGGTGTTGAGCTTTCCACGCTGAAGAACGGCATCCGCGTCGTCTCCCACCACATGCCGCATCTGGAGAGCGTCGCGCTGGGCCTGTGGGTGGGCGCCGGCGCGCGCTCCGAGACGCCGAGCGAGCACGGCATCTCGCATCTCCTGGAGCACATGGCCTTCAAGGGCACGCGAGCGGCGCAGCGCCCGCGACATCGCCGAGGAGATCGAGGCGGTCGGCGGCGAGATGAACGCCGAGACGAGCGTCGACCACACCACCTACTACGTTCGGCTTCTGAAGGACGACCTGGCGCTCGGCCTCGACGTGCTCGGCGACATCATCTCCGAGCCCGCTGCTCGACCCCGAGGAGCTGTCGCTTGGAGCAGCACGTCATCGCTGCAGGAGATCGGCGCCGCGCAACGACGTGCCGGAAGACTGGGTGTTCGAGCTCTTCCAGCAGGCGGCGTTTCCCGGCCAGGCGATCGGCCGCAGCGTGCTCGGCACGCCCGAATTCGGTCAGCGCCCACACGCCGGACGACGCTGCGGCGTTTCCTCGACACGCATTATTGCGGGCCGCAGATCGTCGTCGCCGCCGCCGGCAACCTCGACCATGCGGAGCTCGTGCAGGCTGGCGGAGGAGCACCTGCAGCGCCTGCCGGCCAACCAGCCGGCCGGACCGGAAAGCGGGCGCCTATACCGGCGGCGAATCGACCGAGGCCGCGCCCGGTGCAGCGAGGCGCAGATCCTGCTCGGCTTCGCCGGCCCCTCCTTCACCGATCCCGCCTTCGCCACCGCCCATCTCTTCTCCGCGATCCTCGGCGGCGGCATGGCCTCGCGCCTCTTTCAGGAGCTGCGCGAAGAGCGCGGCTTGTGCTATTCGATCTATTCCTTCTACTGGCCGTTCATGGATACCGGCCTGTTCGGCATCCAGACGGCCACGTCGGAGGACGATGTCGAGGAGCTGGTGCCGGTCGTGGTGAGCGAGCTTCGCAAGATGACGGACGGCGTGACCGCAGCCGAGCTTGACGCGCGCCAAGGCGCAGCTGCGCGCCGGGCTGCTGATGACGCTGGAGAGCCCCATCGCCCGCGCCGGCCAGATGGCGCGGCACATCCTCATCCATGGCCGGCCGCTGACGCTGGAGGAGACGATCGCCAGGGTCGACGCGGTGACCGGCGACGATCTGATCGCGCTCGGCGGCGAAGCATGCTCGGACAGCGTCCCCGACGCTGGCCGCGATCGGGCCCGTGAATCGCTGCCCGGCGCCGGCGAGATCGCGGGCGCAGATGGGCGGGCAGCGTCGGCGGTCTGATCGATGGCGTTCCTGCGCGCCACCACCCCGAGCGAGACGCCCATCATCCAGGGCGACGGCCTGTTCCTGCGCACGCCGACGCTCGCCGACTATGCGCGCCTGGGCGGAGCTCAGGGCCGAGAGCCGCGCCTACCTGACGCCCTGGGAGCCGACCTGGCCGGCCGACGACCTGACGCGCGCCGCCTTCCGCCGGCGCATCCGCCGCTACCAGGCGGAAATCCGCGAAGACCGCGCCTATCCGCTCTTCATCTTCCGCCAGTCGGACCATGCGCTGCTTGGCGGGATCACGCTCTCCAACGTGGCGCGCGGCATGACGCAGACCGCGACGCTCGGCTACTGGATGGGCGAGCGCCACGCCGGCCAGGGCCACATGACGCGGGCGGTGCGGGCGATCGCCCCGTTCGCCTTCGGAGCGCTGAACCTGCACCGGCTGGAGGCCGCCTGCCTGCCGCACAACGCCACCTCCATTCGCCTGCTGGAGAAGGTCGGCTTTCGCCGCGAAGGCATCGCGCGCGGGCTGGTGTGCATAAACGGGCGCTGGCAGGATCACGTCGTCTATCGCGTTGCTGACCGATGATCTCCTGCCATAATGCGACCGTTTCGGTAGCGTCAAACCCCGCCTCAAGTCCCTGTTTCCTGCCGGATTTCGTCGCTTGTGAACGGCAGCGGTGGGCTTTACAGCTTTGTGATGGATTTGTTGCGGAGGTTGCGCGTTGCGCGCTGAACCCATTCTCAGGCGCCTTGTTCTTCGCAATTGCCGCGATTCTGTTTGCCGGCCACGCGCTCGCGCTGGAGGCCGTCTCGCTCCCCCTCGACGCCGAGACGCGTCGATCTCGGCGGCGCGGTGGAGCACTACCTGAACCAGGGCGACAGCATGCAGGTCTCCACGGCGCCCGGCGCCGACGGTATCGTGCGCCGCTATCGAGGTCCGCTCGGAGAACCCCGAGGGGACGTCGGACTGGGTGGTCTTCGCGCTGGCGAACCCTTCCGACGAGCAGATCGACCGGCTGCTCGTGGTGCCGCATTATCGGCTGGTCGGCTCGGGGCTCATCTGGCCCGATCTCGGGCGCGAGCGCGTCCGGGCGGTCACGCCGAGCGAGGGCTTCGCGCCGGAGCGTATTTCCAGCAGCGATTCCGATATCTTCCGCATCACGCTCGACCCCGGCGCCATCGTCACCTTCGTCGCCGAGCTCAGCGATCCGAGGCTCCCGGAGATTCGTCTTTGGCAGCCCGGCGCCTATGACGACCTGGTGAACAGCTACACGCTCTATCGCGGCGTCGTGCTCGGCATCGCGGGCCTGCTGGCGCTGTTCCTGAGCGTGCTCTTCGTGGTCAAGGGCACCGCCATGTTCCCGGCGACCGCGGCGCTCGCCTGGGCGGTGTTCGCCTACATCTCCATCGATTTCGGCTTCTGGAGCCGCGTCTTCCAGGGCACCGCCGGCAACGTCGAGACCTGGCGGGCGGCCACCGAGGTGGTGCTCGCCGGAGCGCTGCTCGTCTTCGTCTACACCTATCTGCACCTGCATCGCTGGCACGTGCGCTACAGCCATGTCGCCGTGCTGTGGCTGCTCGGCCTGGCGGTGCTGGCCGGCGTCATCGCCATCGACCCCAGCGTGGCGTCCGGCGTGGCGCGCCTGTCGCTGGGGCTGACCGGCGCGGTCGGGCTGGGCGTGATCGCCTTTCTGGCGATCAAGGGGTTCGACCGCGCCATCATGCTGATCCCGACCTGGCTGGTGCTGGTCTTCTGGGTGGCCGCCGCATGGCTCGCCGTCACCGGCCGCACCGAGAACCCGGTGGTGCAGCCGGCGCTCGCCGGCGGGCTGGTGCTGATCGTCATGCTCATCGCCTTCACCGTCATGCAGCACGCCTTCGCCGGCGGAGCCATCGCCCAGGGACTGATCAGCGACGCGGAGCAGAAGGCGCTGGCGCTGGTCGGCGCCGGCCATTGCGTCTGGGACTGGGACACGGCGCGCGACCGCATCGAGACCGGCCGCGAGATCGAATATGCGCTGGGCTTCAAGCGCGGCGCGCTCGACGGTCCGGCCCGCAACTGGCTGGGCCTCATCCATCCGAGCGAGCGCGACCTCTTCCGCGCCGTGCTCGATGCCGTCGTCAACCAGCGGCGCGGCCGCATCAACCTCGATTTCCGCATGCGGGCGGAGGACGGCCACTTCCTCTGGTTCGCGCTCAGGGCGCGGCCGATCGTCGGCTCCGACGGCGAGGTGATGCGCTGCTCCGGCACCATCGCCGACATCACCGACCAGAAGCTCGCCGAGGAGCGGCTGCTGCACGACGCGGTCTACGACAACCTCACGGGCCTCCCCAACCGCCAGCTGTTCATCGACCGGCTGGATTTCGCCCTGACGCGCAGCCCGCATGGAGCGCATCGCGGCACCGACCGTCGTGGTCTTCGACATCGACAATTTCGGCGAGGTGAACGCCGAGTTCGGCCACTCGGTCGGCGATTCCGTGCTCCTGGCGATCGCGCGGCGCATCGTCAGGCTGCTGCCGCCGCACGACACGATGGGGCGCCTGCACGGCGATTCCTTCGCCATGATCGTGCTCTCCGAGACGGAGCCGGCACGCCATCGAGCAGATGGCGCGCGAGCTGATCCGCAGCCTCAAGACCGCCGTCACCGTCGGCGACCGCGACGTCTTCCTGACCGCCTCCGTCGGCGTCGCGCCGCCGACCAAGGAAGGAACCGCCGAGGAGCAGATCCGCCGCGCCGAGGCCGCCGTCTACCAGGCGAAGCGCTACGGCGGCGACTACATCCAGTCCTACGAGCCGGCCTTCGGCATGCGCAGCCGCCGCATCGATCTCGACAACGAGCTGCGCGACGGCGCTCGAAGCCGGGCACCTCGACATCGTCTACCAGCCGATCATCCGGCTGGAGGACAACTCGATCGCCGGGTTCGAGGCGCTGACGCGCTGGGAGCACCCGCTGCACGGCCGCATCCCGCCGGAGGAGTTCATCGCCGCCGCCGAGGAGAGCGGGCTCATCGTGCAGCTCGGCCTCTACGTGCTGGAGCATGC
Organism: uncultured Alphaproteobacteria bacterium; assembly: GCA_963801225.1. Classification (GTDB taxonomy): domain Bacteria; phylum Pseudomonadota; class Alphaproteobacteria; order Rhizobiales; family Afifellaceae; genus DASWJZ01. The sequence continues at coordinate 381,581 of CAWDED010000009.1, read as the reverse complement.
CGCGCGCGAGCTGGCGTCCTGGCAGTCGGTGCTCGCCTCCGATCCCCTCCCCTTCGTCTCCGTCAACGTGTCGAGCCGCCAGCTGCTCAGGCACGATCTCATCAACGACGTGAAGGCGGTGCTGGCGCGCACCGGCGTCGCGCCCGAGACGCTGAAGCTGGAGATCACCGAATCGCTGGTGATGCAGAACCCGGAATATTCCGCCAAGGTGCTCGCCCGGGTGCGGGAGCTCGGCGCGTCCCTGGCGCTCGACGATTTCGGCACCGGCTATTCGGCGCTCTCCTATCTGCAGCGCTTCCCGTTCGACACGATCAAGATCGACAAGTCGTTCGTGCGGTCCAACGGCTCGCCGACGCGCTCCGTCCTGCTCAGCTCCATCGTCAACATGGCCCATGAGCTGGGCATGGAGGTGATCGCCGAGGGCGTGGAATCGGAGGCGGAGGTGACGGAGGTGATCGAGGCCGGCTGCGAATATGCGCAGGGCTTCGTCTACGGCCGCCCGATGACCGCGCAGACCGTGCAGCAGATGGTGCGCCGGCGCCCGGCGGTGGCGCGCGCCTCGTAGCGCGACGCCCTCCCTCTCCTTTGTCATCCCGGATAGCGCTGCGCAAGCAGCGCTATCCGGGACCCATGAACACGGAACAGGAATGAAGGCCGCGGGACGATGAGGCGCGTCCGGCATCCATGCATTGCCGCGAGGAAAGCTCCCGTCGACCTCACGCCTCAGGCGTGGCCGGCATCCATGGAGAGCATGGCCGGCTCGATGCCGATCGTGGCCAGCGCGCGGTCGTATTTCGCGTCCACGCCGTCGTCGAAAAGGATGGGCTGGCTGGCCGGACAGTGCAGCCAGCCGTTGGCCTGGATCTCCGCCTCCAGCTGCCCCGGCGCCCACCCCGCATATCCCAGCGCCAGCAGCGCGTTGTCCGGCCCGCGCCCCTCGGCGATGGCGCGCAGGATCTCCAGCGTGGCGGTGAGGCAGATGCCCTCGGCGATCGGCAGCGTGGCGCTCTCCAGGAAGAAGTCGGCGGAATGCAGCACGAAGCCGCGTCCCGTCTCCACCGGGCCGCCGCGATGCACACGCACCTTGTCGACGCCGCCCGGCAGGTCGGGCTCGTTGCGCGCCTGCACGATCTCCAGCTGCACCAGCAGCTCGCGAAAGCTGACTTCCTCTGCCAATTTGTTGATGACGATGCCCATGGCGCCGTCGGCGGAATGCGCGCAAACATAGATAACCGTGCGAGCGAAGCGCTTGTCCGCCATGCTCGGCATGGCGATCAGGAAATGGCCGTCGAGGAAGCCTTCCGGCTTTGAGCGCGTTCCCATGAAACCGATGCTAGCAATCCCACCGCAGATTGGATAGGCGCTTGGCCTGCAAAGCCGGAACGGACCAGAGACAAAGGGCGATTTGATGACGAGATTATTTCTCGGCCTTGTTCTGAGCCTGGCATTCATTGCGCCAAACGCGGCTTTTGCGGCGCGCTCCGACTGGGTCGCCGTCGACCAAGGAAAGATGCGGCTGCTGCTTGCCGACACCGGCGAGGGCGGCATCAACGCCGGCATCGACGTGGTCATCGAGCCGGGCTGGCACACCTATTGGCGCAATCCGGGGGAAGCCGGCGTGCCGCCGGCATTCGACTTCGACGGATCGGCGAACGTCGCGCACGTGGATGTGCTCTATCCGGCGCCGGAGCGCTACGACGATGGCGCCAGCGTCTCGCTTGTCTATCGCGACGAGGTCGTGTTTCCACTTGCGGTGGAGCCGGTGGACCCCGGCAAGCCCATCATGCTCAAGGTCGACATCAGTCTCGGCGTCTGCGCCGAGGTCTGTATTCCTACGCGGGCCAGCGCCAGCGCGACGCTGGCGCCTGATGCCCCCCATGACGCGCTGAGCGACGCGCTCATCAAGCGCTTCGCGGCCCGCCTGCCGAAGGCGGCGGAGCCCGGCCGCTTCGCGATCCAGTCGGTCGCTGCCGCGGACGACGCGCTGCTGATCGATGTGGTGATGCCGGATTCCAGCTATTCCGACCTCTTCGCCAACCCACCGCAAGGCTGGTATATCGGCCAGCCGGCCTTCGTCTCGCGCGACGGCGATGTTTCACGCTACCGGCTGTCGCTCGCCGGCAAGCCGAAGGACGAAGCGGTCAGCGGACGGATATTCCAGTTCGTCGCCGTTGCCGGCGGCGAGGCGATCGAGCAAAAGGTAGAAATCAAATAGGACGCGGCGCCACTGTCGGCCGCGTCCGAATGTCATAGCAGGAGATTCTTCATGACGCTTTCCGTTGGCGATCGCCTGCCGGAGACCGATCTGTTCTTTCCCGGCGAAGGCGGCGGCCCGCAGAAGCTGCCGAGCAAGGAGCTGTTCGCCGGGCGCAAGGTCCTGCTCGTGGGCATGCCCGGCGCCTTTACACCGACCTGCCATCGCAACCATCTGCCGGGCTTCCTGGAGAACTCGGAAGCCATCCGCGCCAAGGGCATCGACGAGATCGTCATCCTCTCCACCAACGACACCTTCGTGCTCGACGCCTGGGCGGAAGCGACGGGCGGCAAGGACAAGGTGCGCTTCGTCTCGGACGGCAATGCCGAGTTCGTCCAGAAGATGGGGCTTTCCAACGATTCCACCGCGCGCGGGATGGGCATCCGCTCGAAGCGCTTCGCCATGATCGTCGACGACGGCGTGGTAAGCACGCTGCTCCTGGAAGACCAGCCGGGACAGGCGGTCACCAGCTCGGCGGCACGAATCCTCGAGGTGCTTTAGGGAGCTTCGTGCCGACGAGCGGCTACTCGCCCGGCTGAACGTGGCGTCTGTCGGCTCGCGTCAGAAAGAGCAACACGGCCGCGATTACCAAGGCACCGAGCGGCAGCATGCTGAACGCCAGCAGGAACTCCAGCTTGGTCATGGCCTTAGTCCTCGCAGAGAATATCTTGCCGAGTAATGTGGGATAGCACTGGCGATGAGGCAAATGAGGCTAACCAGAGCCACCAGCCATAGCGGCTGTCGTGTCGGCGACGCTCCGTACACGTAGGAGAAGATCGGCGCGAGGCCGCCGATCGCAAGAACTGCGATGGCCAGCCCGTTCAAATACGTCGCCAGGAGCTTCACCCTTTCGTTTTGGATGCTCATTCTAGCCCCCGGAACACGGAATCCTGGCCTTTAGAAATGCGTCACCTCAGCGGCGACCGGGCCTGAAAAAAGGCGCCATGCCCTGGCGCGCGAGTTCGTCGGCGCGCTCGTTCAGGTCATGGCCGGCATGGCCGCGCACCCAGCGCCATTCGACGTCGTGCGCGTCGGCGAGCGCGTCGAGCGCCTGCCACAGCTCGACGTTCTTCACCGGCTTCTTGTCGGCGGTGCGCCAGCCGTTCCGCTTCCAGCCGTGGATCCATTTGGTGATGCCGTCGCGCAGATAGACGGAATCGGTGTGGAGCTCGACCGACGCAGCGGCCCTTCAGCGCGCGCAGCGCCTCGATGGCCGCGGTCAGCTCCATGCGGTTGTTGGTGGTCGCCGGCGCGCCGCCGGAAAGCTCCTTCTCGTGCCCGCTGAACTCCAGGATGGCGCCCCAGCCGCCCGGCCCGGGATTGCCGGAGCAGGCGCCGTCGGTGTGGATCACCACGCGCTTCGCAGCGGCCTTCATTCAATGGAGCCCATAGTCGGCGGCGCTTGCGACCTGCTGGTGGAAGCGCAGCTTGCGCAGATATTCGCGCGGGTCCTTGGGCGTGACGAGCGCGCCGCTCGGCACGGTCAGCCAGTCGTAGAGCCGCGTCAGCAGGAAGCGCAGCGCCGCCCCGCGCGCCAGCACCGGAAGCGCCGCGCGCTCGTCTCGGCCAGAGCGGGCGCACGTCCTCGTAGGCCTGGATGAGCGCGCGTCCCTTGGTGACGTTGAACGAATTGTCCGGCTCGAAGCACCAGGCGTTCAGGCAGATGGCGAGGTCGTAGGCGAAGAGGTCGTTGCAGGCGAAATAGAAGTCGATCAGGCCGGAAAGCTCGTCCCTCAGGAAGAAGACGTTGTCGGGAAAGAGGTCGGCATGGATGACGCCCTCCGGCAGGCCGACGCGGCCATGCGTCACGCAGATAGTCGAGCTCCGCCGCGACGAACGCCTCAAGTCCCGGCTCCACGGTGTCGGCGCGCTGCGCGCGACATCTCGAAGAGCGGCCCCCAGCCGTCATGCGCCAGGGCGTTGGCGCGGTGCATGGGGAAGTCGCGGCCCGGCCTCGTGCATCTCGGCGAGCGCCCGGCCGAGCGCCGCGCAATGCAGCGCCTGCGGCCGGCGGACCCACACGCCTTCCAGGAACGAGATGAGGCGGCCGGGCGGCCGGCAACGCGGCGCAGCGCCTTGCCGTCGCGCGCCTTCACCGGCAGCGGGCAGCGTATGCCGCGCTCGGCGAGATGCTCCATCAGCCCGAGGAAGAACGGCAGATCGGCCTCCGCGACACGCTTCTCGTAGAGCGTGAGGATGAAGATGCCGGCCTCGGTGCTGAAGCAGGAAGTTGGAGTTCTCGACGCCCTCGGCGATGCCTTTGAAGGAGAGGATGGCTCCGAGATCGTATTCCTTCAGCAGCTCCTCGAGGTCGGCGTCGCCGACTTCGGTGTAGACCGCCATGTCAGGCTGCGGCTTCGCGCAGCGTCTTGGGCAGGCCGAAGACGATGCTCTCCTCGGCGGTGCTGACCAGCTCCACCTCGATGTCGAAGCGCTCGGCAAAGGCGTCGAGCACCTCCTCCACGATCACCTCCGGCGCCGAGGCGCCGGCCGTCACGCCGATCCGCTCCACCCCCTCGAACATCGCCCAGTCGATCTCCGACGCGCGCTGCAGCAGCACGGCCTTGGGGCAGCCGGCCCGCTCGGCCACTTCGCGCAGCCGCTGCGAGTTGGAGGAATTGGGCGCGCCGACCACGATCATGCGGTCGACCACCGGCGCGACGCGCTTCACCGCCTCCTGGCGGTTGGTCGTGGCGTAGCAGATGTCGTCCTTGTGCGGGCCGACGATGTTGGGGAAGCGCTTCTTCAGCTCCGCAACGATCTCCGACGTGTCGTCGACGGAAAGCGTCGTCTGCGTGATCCAGGCAAGATTGTCGGGATCGCTCGGCTGGAAGGCACGCGCATCGTCCATCGTCTCCACCAGCGAGATCGCGCCGGCGGGAAGCTGGCCCATCGTGCCCTCCACCTCCGGATGGCCGGCATGGCCGACCAGCACGATCTCGTGACCGCGGCGGTGATGCAGGATCGCCTCCTTGTGGACCTTGGAGACGAGCGGGCAGGTTGCGTCGAGCACGAAGATGTTGCGCTTCCCGGCCTCCTCCCACACCTGGTTCGAGACGCCGTGCGCCGAGAAGACGACGGGCCGGCCGTGGTCGGCCTCCGGAATCTCCTCCAGCTCCTCGACGAAGACGGCGCCTTTCGCCTTCAGGCTCTCCACGACATAGCGATTGTGGACGATCTCGTGGCGCACATAGACGGGCGCGCCGAAGCGCTCCAGCGCCTCCTCGACGACCTGGATTGCCCGCTCGACCCCGGCGCAGAAGCCGCGCGGGGCGCAGAGCATGATGTGAAGCTTTTGTCCGCGCATCGATTCCCCAACCACTTAGGGACCCCGCCCCTGCGGCGTCAAGCGCCCGTCCTGCGGCTCTTTCAGCCGACGCGAAGCAATATACCGCAAATACCGCCAGAAGTCCGGCGGCGAGCCCATACCAGGTGATGACATATTGCAAATGGTTATTAGGGAATGACATGCGCGTCTCCCCTGCCTGCGGCAGCCCCGAGGGCGGCGTCGACGCGCCGTCGAGATCGACGAAAAAGTCTCCCACCGGGTCGGCAAGGCCCATGGTCGTCGGCGATCCGGGTCGGATCGCGCGAGAAGAAAACCCGCTTCTGCGGCTCGGGGTCGGGCGTGAGCCAGCTGCCGCGTTCCGGCGCACGGACGAGCCCCTTGATCGTCTGCTCGCCGGAGGGCGGCGGCGCATAGCTGTCCTCCATGCCTTGGGGCACGAAGCCGCGATTGACATAGACGGCAGCGTCCGAGGGAGCGGTGACGAAGGGCGTCAGCACCCAATGGCCAGGCCCGCCGGAGCGCCCGCGCGGGCGCTCCAGGGAAGTGAAGACGAGCACCTCGCCGTCGGGGGCATATTCGCCGGAGAGCAGGACGGGCCGGTATTCGTTCTCGCTTGAGGAACGCCTCCGGGTCGCCGGCCTCCGCCGGGCTGCGGCCGCGCAAGTCGAGCGGCGCGGCGGAGGGACGCTCGGCGACGCGGGCGATCAGATCCTCCTTCCAGGCGAGGCGGCGCACCTGCCAGTTGCCCAGGGACACCAGCACGACAAGCGCCAGGCCGGTCAGCACGGTCGGAAGAAGCAGCGTTCGAAGCTTTGCGCCCATGACCTTCAAGCCGCCGTCCAGATTGAAAGAACGGTGGCTCCAATTCTTTTGTCCGCGGATGATCTTATTCGAAACCGGTGCCCGCTTTCGGCATCATCCTTTGTCGTGGAGGCGCCCCTCCTCCGCCTTGTGGTGATATTGCAGCGCGATCAGGACGCCCTTCAGCGGCCGCATCAGGCCGAGCCCGAGGATCAGCACCAGCGGCATCCACAGCACGAAATGCAGCCAGAGCGGCGGGCTGTAGGCGATCTCGGTCAGCAGCGCCGCGCCGGCGACGATGATCCCGACGATGAGGATGGCGAAGACCGCCGGGCCGTCGGCCGAATCGGCGAAGCTGAAATCGAGGCCGCAATTGGCGCAGCGCGGGGCGACCTTCAAGAAGCCCTCGAACATGCGCCCCTCGCCGCAGCGCGGGCAACGACCGCGCAGCCCCGTGGGGATGGGGTTCTGCGGAGGGTAGAGCGCCTTGTCCTGGGGCATTTTCTCCTGTCGCTGCGCTGGGCGTCAGCCGGCGTAGGCGCCGCCGGCGTTCCCCCACACATAGATGCAGGTGAACAGGAACAGCCAGACGACGTCGACGAAGTGCCAGTACCAGGCCGCCGCCTCGAAGCCGAAATGCTGCTGAGGCGTGAAGTGGCCGAGGAACGCCCGGATCAGGCAGACGATGAGGAAGATCGTCCCGATGATGACGTGGAAGCCGTGGAAGCCCGTCGCCATGAAGAAGGTCGCGCCGTAGATGCTGCCTTTGAAGGCGAACGGCGCGTGGATGTACTCGTAGGCCTGGATCGATGTGAACAGGATGCCGAGCAGCGATGGTCAGCGCCAGCCCCCATTTCAGCCCCTCGCGGTTGTTGTGAAGCAGCGAATGGTGCGCCCAGGTCACCGTCGTGCCGGAGGTCAGCAGGATCAGCGTGTTGACGAGCGGCAGGTGCCAGGGATCGAGGACCTCCATGCCGGCCGGCGGCCACTTGCCCGCCGGTGAACTCCACGCGCGCATACTGGATGGCCTCGTTGGAAAAGAGGCTGGCGTCGAAGAAGGCCCAGAACCAGGCGACGAAGAACATCACCTCCGAGGCGATGAACATGATCATGCCGTAGCGCAGGTGCAGCTGCACGACGCGCGTGTGGTCGCCGCGCATGCGCCTCGCGAATGACGTCCACCCACCAGCCGGTCATGGTGTAGAGCACGCCGATCGATGCCGGGCGCGACCCACCACCAGCTGATCTGGCGTGGTGCATGGCGAAAATGGCCGCCAGCGCCAGAACAAAAGCGGAAACCGCGCCGATGATCGGCCACGGGCTCGGATCGACGAGGTGATAGTCGTGGTGCTTCGCGTGCGCCTCAGCCATGGCGGTCCAACCCCATTCCCATCCATCCAGCCCGGCCGTCCGACCGGCGTCTGTTCTACATGCTTTCGCCGCTGCCCGTCGCCATCCGGCCGCGCGACCGGTTGTCCCTCTGCGGCGGCCGGCAAGGCCGTAACATGCCCCTGCGCCCCCTCACAGCGGCCGATCCAGGACGGCAGGCCCCTTGACCAGCGCCATGACGTAGAAGAGGAGCGCGAGCACGCCGAGCACGATGGCCAGCGCCACGAGCGCCGGCGCCGGCGCCTGCTTCTGCTCCGGAGTGAGGACGCGGCGCGGCCCATGTCCTCAGACACCGATGAGCCCGGCCGAAACCGCTTCGACCAGCCGCACCGCGAAAAGCGCGAATAGATAGATGATCGAATAGCCGAAAAGGCTCTTGGCGGCGCGCTGGCGGTCGGCGTCGCCGCGGCGCAGCAGGACGAACGGCGCGGCGGACGAACTCCGCTCCGAGAAGCACCGCCACCAGCCCGTAGAGCGGCGCCGGCGAAGCCGAGCAGCCACGGCAGCGCGCCGAGCGGAGCGAGGACCGCGGAGTAATAGAAGAATCTGGCGCCTGGTCGCCTCCGCGCCGGCGACGTTGGGCAGCATCGGGATGCCGGCGCGCTGCGTAGTCGCCGCTCGTCCACAGCGAGAGCGCCCAGAAATGCGGCGGCGTCCACATGAAGATGATGAGGAAGTAGAGGAGCGGCTCCAGAGAGACGCTGCCGGTCATGGCCGCCCAGCCGATCACCGGCGGCAGCGCGCCGGCCGCGCCGCCGATGACGATGTTCTGCGCGGTCCAGCGCTTCAGCCACATCGTGTAGACGACGACGTAGAAGAAGATCGTGAAGGCAAGCAGGCCCGGCCGCCAGCCAGTGCGAGGCAAGGCCGAGCGTGGCGATCGGCGAAGGCGCCGAGCACGATGCCGAATGCCGAGCGCATCGGCGCGCTTCAGCCGTCCCGCCGGGATCGGCCGGCTGGCGGTGCGCTTCATCAGGCCGTCGATGTCGGTGTCGAACCACATGTTGAGCGCGCCCGACGCGCCCGCGCCCGCCGCGATGGCGAGGAGCGAGATCAGCGCCAGCACCGGGATTCAGCGTGCCCGGCGCCGCCACCATGCCGACCAAGCGCCGTGAAGACGACCAGCGACATGACGCGCGGCTTCAGCAGCGCGACGAAATCCTCGATGTCAGCGCCGGTCCATCGGCATCCGCCACCAGGGCGGCGCCCGTCTGGTTCGTTGTGGCTGTCATCATCCCGTTTCACTGCCGCAGCGCGGCTTTGCCCGCTGCGGCATGCTGCCCGCAGGCTATCTGATATGCGGCAGCTCTTCCCACTGATGGAACGGCGGTGGGGAGGAAAGCTGCCATTCGAGCGTCGTCGCCCCTTCGCCCCAGGGATTGTCGCCGACGACGCGCTTGCGGCTGAACGCCTCGAAAATCCCGTAGAGGAAGACCAGCGCGCCGATGCCGGAGAGATAGGCGCCCCAGGAGGAGACCGCGTTCCAGCCGGCGAAGGCGTCGGGATAGTCGATGTAGCGGCGCGGCATGCCGGCGACGCCGAGGAAATGCTGCGGGAAGAAGACCAGGTTCACGCCGATGAACATCAGCCAGAAGTGCGTGCCGCGCGATGACGCTGTTGTACATGTAGCCGGACATCTTCGGGAACCAGTAGTACCAGCCGGCGAAGATGGCGAAGACGGCGCCGAGCGACAGCACGTAGTGGAAATGCGCCACGACGAAATAGGTGTCGTGCATGGAGCGGTCGAGGCCGGCATTGGCGAGCTGGATGCCGGTGACGCCGCCGATGGTGAACAGGAAGATGAAGCCGATCGCCCACAGCATCGGCGTGCGGAACGAGATGGAGCCGCCCCACATGGTGGCGATCCACGAGAAGATCTTCACGCCGGTCGGCACCGCGATCACCATCGTCGCGAAGGTGAAGTAGGCCTGCGTGTCGACGTCGATGCCGGTGGTGAACATGTGGTGCGCCCACACGATGAAGCCGATCGCACCGATGGAGACCATGGCGTAGGCCATGCCGAGATAGCCGAAGACCGGCTTGCTGCGAGAAGGTCGAGACGATGTGGCTGATCATGCCGAAGCCCGGCAGGATGAGGATGTAGACCTCCGGATGCCCGAAGAACCAGAAGAGGTGCTGGAACAGGATCGGGTCGCCGCCGCCGGCCGGGTCGAAGAAGGTGGTGCCGAAATTGCGGTCGGTCAGAAGCATGGTGATGGCGCCGGCCAGCACCGGAAGCGACAGAAGCAGCAGGAAGGCGGTCACCAGGATCGACCAGACGAAGAGCGGCATCTTGTGCAGCGTCATGCCCGGCGCGCGCATGTTGAAGATCGTGGTGATGAAGTTGATGGCGCCCAGGATCGACGATGCGCCGGCAAGATGGATCGACAGGATGGCGAAATCCATCGCCGGTCCGGGCTGGCCGGCCGTGGAGAAGGGCGGATAGAGCGTCCAGCCGCCGCCGGCGCCGTAGCCGCCGGCCGGTCCGGGCATGAACATGGAGATGAGCAGCAGCAGGAAGGACGGCGGCAGCAGCCAGAACGAGATGTTGTTCATGCGCGGGAACGCCATGTCCGGCGCGCCGATCTGGATGGGGACGAACCAGTTGCCGAAGCCGCCGATCATCGCCGGCATGACCATGAAGAAGATCATGATCAGGCCGTGCGCGGTGGTGAACACGTTGTACATGTGCTTGCCGTAGTCGAGCGCTTCGCCCGCCGACACGCCGTAGACCATCTGCGCGAGGCCCGGGAATATCTGGATACCCGGCTCCTGCAGCTCCATGCGCATGAGGATGGAAAGCGTGCCGCCGATGACCCCCGCGATGAATGCGAAGATCAGGTACATCGTGCCGATGTCCTTGTGGTTGGTGGCGTAGACGTAACGCCTCCAGCCCGTCGGATGGGCGGCATGTCCCTCGTGTACTGCTGCTGCGGTCGCCATCGTCAGCTCCTGAACGTCCTCACCGTCCCTTAGCGGGAGGCGATCTCTTGTTTTTGCTGTTTTTGCTGTTCCTGCCCGTCACGCGAGGCGGTGTTCAGCGCCCCGTACGCCGCTTCGGGATCGGAAGACACCTTGGCGGCCCAGGCCTTGAACTGGTCCTGCGAGACGACGCGGATTTCGGCCGGCATGAAAGCGTGGCCCTTGCCGCACAGCTCCGAGCACTGGCCGTAGATAGATCGCCCTCGCGGTCGGCGTTGAAGTAGACCTCGTTCAGGCGTCCCGGAACCGCGTCCTCCTTGATGCCGAAGGCCGGCATTGCGAAGGAATGGATGGCGGCGCCCTCGGCGGTGACCTGCAGCCTGACGAAGGTGTTCACCGGAACCACGATCGGATTGTCGACCGAAAGATTGCGCAGCTGCCCTTCCTTGAGCTCGTCGTCGGGGATCGGCAGCAGGTAGAGCGAAATCGGCTCCGTCACGCCCATTGCGGCGCTCTCGTCATCGTTGAGATAGTCGGCCTGCCAGGCCCATTGCACGCCCGTTACCTTGAGCGTGAGGAAGGGCGTATTGGGATCGAAGTTCTCGTAGAGCTTCGAGGGGTCGTATTCGCCATAGAGCAGCCGGAACGAGGGAATGGCGATCGCCACCAGGATGAAGACCGGGATGACCGTCCACAGCACCTCTACCGTGGTGTTGTGGGTGACCCGCGACGGCACGGGATTGCGCCGCTCGCCATAGCGGATGATGCACCAACCGAGGAGCCCCACCACGAACACGACGATAAGCGTGACGATGACCAGCGTGTACCAGCCGAACCACTCGATGTATTCCATGACCAGCGTTGCCGGCTTCTGGAAATCGATCTGCCAGGGTTGCGGGCTCCTCGGCGAGCGCGATGCCCGACGCCGCTGCCAGCCATAGGGTCGCTGCGATCAATCTCGCCGCAAGCTTCATGAATCCGCCACTCCGCCCTCGCGGCCGCCAGTGCCGAAGTCGGTGTCCGAACCCCCGCTCTGGCGCGCGTCCGCATGCCGTCCAATGCGCCCGAGTAAACACAGTCGGCCACCCGGCGCAACGCGCAACTCGTCCGATTTATGCGGCAAATTTGCGCGCGCATCCGCCGCTTTGCGCCCTGCCGGACTCTTTCTTGACACGATGGGCGGCTCTGCTAGGGCTTCCTCGCGTCCTTGTCGGTATTGTCGCCGCGGAGTCGGCCCATTTCGTGCGGAGAGCCTGATCGTGTACCGCCTCTTCCTTTTAGCGTGTCTTTTGCTCCTCCCCGTCCACGCCTTCGCACAAGGCGAGGTCAAGGCGAAATACGGCGACTGGGACTTGCGCTGCGACACGCCTCCCGGGGCCCAGAACCAGCAATGTTTCATCATGCAGTTCGTCACGGCGGCCGACCGCGAGAATGTCGGTCTTTCCGTCATCGTGATGAAGACGGCGGACAAGCAGTCGCGCATCCTCAGATTGCTGGCGCCGCTGGGCGTGCTCCTGCCGCGCGGGCTCGGCCTGCGAATCGACGACACCGACATGGGCACAACGGGCTTTATCCGCTGCCTGCCGAACGGCTGCCTGTCCGAGGTGCTGATGGACGAATTCGCTGATCGCGGCGCTGCGCAAGGGCAAGCAGGCCATGTTCATCATCTTCCAGACGCCGGAAGAGGGTATCGGCGTGCCGATTTCGCTTGATGGCTTCAGCGAGGGCTTCGACGCGCTCCCCTGAGCCGCCGGCGGGAGAGCCGCCGGCCCGGCGCGCCCGCCCCGACCGCGCCGCAAGCTCCGGCGCGCGCTGAGGGGGGAGCGAGAGCATGTTGCAGCACCCAGAGGCGAGCGGCCACGGGATCGCTTTCGTAGAGCCGCTGATCCTCCTCTTCGCGGGCGTCATCGGCGTGGTCATCTCCCGCCGGCTGGGGCTTGGCTCCGTGCTCGGCTACCTCGCCGCCGGCGTGGTGATCGGCCCCTTCGCCCAGCTCATCACCGACGCCGGCGAGATCAGGGGCGTGGCCGAGCTCGGCATCGTCCTTTTCCTGTTCATCATCGGGCTGGAGCTGAGGCCCGCGCGCCTGTGGTCCATGCGCACCGACATCTTCGGGCTCGGGCTTGCCCAGCTCGTCGTCACGGGGGTGCTCCTGACGGCGCTCTTCATGGCGGTCGGATGGCGCACCGCCACCGCGCTCATCATCGGCTTCGGGCTTGCCATGTCATCCACCGCCTTCGGCATGCAGGCGCTCGCCGAGCGCAACGAGGTCACCACCCCCTACGGTCAGAAGGCGACCGCCATCCTGCTTTTCCAGGACATCGCCATCGTCCCGCTGCTGGCCCTGGTGCCGATCCTGGCGCCCGGCGGGGCAGCCTTCGCATCCACCGGATTCGCCGAGATCGTGAAGATCGTCGTGGCGCTCGTCGTGCTTGTCGGCGCCGGCCGCTACCTCCTCAACCCGTTCTTCCGGCTCCTGGCAGTCACCGGATCGCGCGAGATCATGACCGCCGCGGCGCTCCTGGTCGTGCTCGGCGCCGCCGCGCTCATGGACGTTGCGGGCATGTCGATGGCCATGGGCGCCTTCATCGCCGGGCTGATGCTGGCGGATTCCGCCTTCCGACATGCGGTCGAGGCGGAGATCGAGCCCTTCCGCGGCATTCTGCTCGGGCTCTTCTTCCTCTCCGTGGGGATGTCCTTCAACCTCGACACGATGCTTCACAGCTGGTGGCGGATCGCGCTCGTAGTGCCGACGGTGATGCTCATCAAGGCAAGCGTCATCTACGCCCTGACGCGGCTCTTCGGCGCCACGCACAACGACGCCGGTACGCGTCGGGCTGCTCTTGCCGCAGGCCGGCGAGTTCGCCTTCGTGCTTTTCGCCTCGGCTTCGGCGGTGCGGGCCATGTGGCCGTCGGAGACGTCCCTGGTCGCCGGAATCGTCACCGTAACGATGGTGCTGACACCCTTCTCGCTGATGCTCGACCGTTTCCTGCTGCGTCCCGAGCCGGACGACACGATGGAGGAGGATTTCGAGGATGCCGGGGGCAGCGTGCTGGTCATCGGCTTCGGCCGCTTCGGCCAGATCGTCAGCCAGGTGCTGCTGGCCCGCAACATCGAAGCCACGCTGATCGACGCCAGCGCCGAGCGCGTGCGCCAGGCCTCGCGCTTCGGCTTTCGCATCTATTTCGGCGACGGTACCAAGCGGGACGTCCTGCGGTCGGCCGGAGCCGGGCAGGCCTCCGTCATCTGCGTCTGCGTCGCCAGGCCGGCCGTCTCCAACCACATCGTGGAGCTGATCCGCTCGGAATTTCCCAACGCCAGGATATTCGTGCGCTCCCATGACCGGACGCACACGCTGGAGCTTCTCGCCAAGGGGGTCGACTACGAGATCCGCGAGACATTCGAATCGGCGATGGCGTTCGGGGGCGAGACGCTGCGCGGCCTCGGCTTCGACAGCGAGGAGGTCGAGGCCGTGATCGAAGAGGTGCGCCGCCGCGACCGGGACCGCCTGACGCTGCAGCGAAGCGGCGGCGTCACCGCGACCGGCGAGGCGCCGCCCGCCCAGGCGCTGAAGCCGGAGCCGCTGCTGCCGCCCGCGCGGCGGCACCGCGACGACAGTGACGGCGACCAGGCGCGCCCGGCAGCCGAATGACCGGCGGGACTCCGTTCCGGTCACATCACGGCCGAAAGGTCTGGCTTGGCGGCCGGCCGCACCCTAGCTAAAAGACTCCGATGAACAGACACGAATTCTCCGCCCGCAACGGCGAAGCGCGCCTCAGGTACCTCGACAGCGACTACCAGGTGGTGGTGCCCGGCGCCTACGTCACCTGCGCCGTCACCGGCAAGCACATCCCGCTGGCCGAGCTCCGCTACTGGAGCGTCGACCGGCAGGAGGCCTATGCCGACGTCGCCGCCTCGCTCAAACGGGAACTGTCTCTTCGCGACGCGAAATGACCGGCCGGTAGCGCCGGTAGGCGCCGGCATGCGACGCCGACGGCGTCCTCGATCAGCACGGAAAGGCGCCGCGGCTCCTCGAAGCGCACATGGATCGGGAAGGTCTCGGCCGCAGCGGCAAGCCGCTCGGCGGCATCGCCGGCGCGGTTCAGCCGCACCCGGTCCTTCTCGGTGGTGATCGGGTACGAGGTTCCGCTGCTTCGCTTCCGCCAGGATCGCCTCGCACTCCTCATGCGTGAAGACATGGTGGTCGGGGAAGCTCATCGTGTGCTCCACCACCGCGCCTGCGGCAGCGAGCGTCTCGAAGAAACTGCCCCGGATCGCCGATGCCGGCGAAGGCGAGATAGGCGTGGCGCTGCAGCCCGCGGCGGCGCGCCGATTCGATCTTCGCCCTGAGGATCGGCAGGCCGGCGCGTGCGGCGACCCTGAGCGGCTTGTGGGCCTCTCCCTCGCCCAGCACGACCAGCGCATCGGCCGCCGCGTATCTGGTGCGTAAAGCGGCGCCCTGAGCGGCCCGGCCGGAAGCACGAAGCCGTTGCCGATCCCGCGGCGCCGCATCGACCACGACCAGCGTCAGATCCTTGTCCAGCGACGGGTTCTGCAGGCCGTCGTCCATGATCACGACGTCGGTTCCGAGACTGGCGAGCAGCTTTGCCCCGCTCGGCCGGTCTGCGGCGACCACGGTCGGCGCGAACTGCGCCAGGAGCAGCGCCTCGTCGCCGACGTCATGCGGCGTATGCACCGCCAGCGAGACCAGCAGCGGCCCGCTCTCGCGGCCGCGATAGCCGCGCGTGAGGAAGCCAGGGTTGAGGTTGAGCTTGCGGCAGACGCTCGCCACCTCCAGCGCGGTCGGCGTCTTGCCGGCGCCGCCGACCACGAAATTGCCCACGCACATGACCGGGACGTCCACCGTAACCCCGTGCCGCGCCATGCGGCGGCCGGAGATCTCTCCATAGATCGCGCCGAACGGCGAGAGCGCCATCCCCGCAACGGAGCGGCGGCTCCACCAGAACTCAGGCGCCTGCGGCAGCTTGATCATGACTGAGCGGTCGCGAGATAGGGTTGCAGCGCCTCCAGCGTCCGGTCGAGCGCCCCGGTAAAGCGCTCCACGCAGGCATGCGCCTCGCGCGCCTGGCGTTGCCGCTCGTGGGGATTCTCGATCAGACGCCGCACCGCTTCCGCCAGCGAAGCGCCGTCGCTGACGGTCTTCACGGCTTTCGCCTCGGCCAGCGCATCGAAGACATCGCGGAAATTCTCCACATGCGCGCCGTGCAGGATGGGGACGAGCAGCTTCGCCGGCTCGATCGGGTTCTGCCCTCCGTGCGGCACCAGTGAGCCGCCGAGAAACGCCACATCGGCAAGCCGGTACCACAATCCCATCTCGCCGATCGTATCCGCCAGGTAGATGTCGGTCTCCGCCGTCAGCGCCTCGCCGAGCGAGCGGCGGGTGACGCAAAGCCCCGCGGCACGGATTTCCTCGGCGATCGCATCCCCGCGCTGCGGATGGCGCGGCGCGATGACGGTCAGAACAGGCCTGCCGGAGCGCGCCAGCGCTGCATGCGCGGCGATGACGGCGGTCTCCTCGCCGGGATGCGTGCTTGCCGCGACCAGAACCGGCCTGTCGCCGATCGTCTCGCGCATTTGAGCCACCGCGCTCTCGTCTGCCGGCGGCGGCGGCACGTCGAACTTCAGGTTGCCGCAGACACGCACCTCGCCGGCGCCAAGCGCGCCCAGGCGCTCCGCGTCGGAGAGGCTTTGCGCCAGAAACAGATCGGCACGTCCCAGCACGGCGCGCGCCAGGGGCGGAAAGGTCTGCCAGGAGCGGAAGGAGCGCTCCGACATGCGCGCGCTGATGACGACCATGGGCAGCGCCCGACCCGCCACCGCCTTCAGGGTGGTCGGCCACAGCTCCGACTCGGCAAACAGCACGAGGTCGGGACGCCAATGATCGAGGAAGCGGCGCACCGTGCCGGGCGTATCGATCGGTGCGAACTGATGGATGATGCTGCCGTTGAGGCGCCGCTTTGCCACGTTCGCCGCGGTCACGGTGCCTGTGGTGAAGAGAAGCGAGTAGCCCTCGGCGCTGAGGCGCCGGGCAAGCGGCACGGCGGCCACCGTCTCTCCCACGCTCGCCGCATGCATCCAGATCAGCGACCCCGGCGGACGCGGCAGCGTGGCCGCACCGAAGCGCTCGCCGCGTCGCGCGCCGTCCTCCTTGCCGCGCTTCTCCCGCCGCGCGAGGAAGGCACCGGCAGCCGGAAGCGCCAGGCGGCCCGCCGTGCCATAGAGCGAGAGCGCGAGCTCGCCCAGAATCCCTCCGGGATTCCGGCTGCGCGTTTCCTCAGCCTGCGGCGGTGGCAAACTGAACTTCGTCGCCAAGGAGTTGTGCTTGGACCATGCTTGCATATCTGCCGCGCCGCGCCACGAGCTCGGCGTGCGTGCCGGACTCCACGATCTTGCCATCCTCCATACAACAGATCATGTCCGCCTTCTTCACCGTCGACAGGCGGTGGGCGATCATCACCACGGTACGGCCGGTCAGCAACCGGTCCATCGCAGCCTGGACCTTTGTCTCCGATCCCGCGTCGAGCGCACTTGTCGGCTCGTCGAGAAGCACGATCGGCGTGTTGCGCAGCATGGCGCGGGCGAACGCGATCCTCTGGCGCTCACCGCCCGACAGGCGGACTCCTCCCTCCCCGACCGGCGTCTGGTAGCCCTCCGGCAGCCGCATGATGAAGTCATGCGCGGCGGCCGCCTCCGCAGCCGCCATGACCTCCTCTTCGCTGGCCCATTCCGATCCGTAGGCAATGTTCGCGTAGATCGTATCGTCGAACAGCACCGGATCCTGCGTCAGCAGCGCCGAGGCTCCCCGCACGCTGGCAATCTTCGCCTCGCGCAAGTCCTGGCCGTCGATCAGGACGGTCCCTGAGCGAGGATCGAAGAAACGCAGGATGAGGTTCAGCACCGTGCTCTTGCCGGCACCGCTCGGCCCCACCAGCGCCAGCCTGGTTCCGGGCGGGATCTCGAGGTTGAAATCGGTCAGGACCGGTCCGCCGGTGTCGTAGGAGAATGCGACATTGCGGAAGCTGATCGCCCCCGCCTCGATGTGCAACGGCTTGGCGCCGCGCGCTTCCGTCACGTGGGACGGGTAGTCGATCACCGAAAGCACGCGCTGTGCGGCGAGGAGACCCTGGGTGACGGTCGCCTGAATGCCGGCCAGCTGCCTCATGGGCTGGAGGGCGAGCAGGCAGGCCGTCATGAAGCCCATGAAATGCCCGAGCGTCACATTGCCGTAGACGCCCTGCCAGCCGCCGTAAAACAGCACGGCCGCGAGACCGATGCCGGTGAAGATCTCCCACGCCGGCCCCACCGCCGCGTTGGAGCGCGTTCCTTTCATCGTGTATTTGCGGATGTTCCGCACGATGCGGCGGAGCCGCTGCGCTTCGTTCGCTTCCTGGCCGTAAGCCTTGACGACACGCATGCCCAGCAGCGTCTGCGTGAGCATGCTGTTCATGTTGCCGGCTTCCTGAAGGCCGCGGCCCGCCGCCTTCCTGATGCGGCGCTTCTGCTTACCGAGATTGAACACCGCCAACGGGGTGGCGATAAGGACAAGCAGGCTCAGGCGCCAATCCATGTAGAACATGGCGCCCAGAAGAAACACGAGGGTGAGGCCGCCCCGCAACATACCGATGAGCGCACCCGACACGGCGCGATCGGACATCATCACGTCGGAGGTGAACACAGCGACGAATCGGCCGGAATGAAAGCCCTGGATCCAGGCGAGGTCAGCCGCTGCAATCGTGTCGAACATGCGCAAGCGAAGGTCAGCGACGATCTTGGTGCTGAGCGAGGCTGACGAGACGGAACTGATCCACCCGGCGATCGCTCGAGCGACGATCAGCGCGAAGACGAGCAGAGGCAGCACGAAGACCAGCGTCGCGTCCTTGTCCACAAAAACGCCGTCTCCAAGCTTCTGCAGAAGGAACGGCATGGTGCCCGCGGTTGCCGCCGAGAAAGTCGTGGCAGCCAATGTGATTGCCAGGATACGCCAATAGGGCAACATGAATTCGAGCACGAGCCGCCTGAATGTGGGCCACGCCTCGAACTGGTCGTCCGGAGCAGCGTCGAAGGTAAATTTGCGGGGGGCAACGCTGCTGATGGCTTGCACTTTCGTCATTATTCGTCTTTCGGATCAAGCAACCGGTGGAGATGCACGATGAAGTAGCGCATCTCGGCATTGTCTACGGTCGCCTGCGCCTTTTCCCTCCAGGCCTTATGCGCTTCGGCGTAGTTCGGATAGATGCCCAGGATATCGAGCTTGTCGAGGTCGCGAAAGCGCACTTTGCCCAATGATTCCAGCTCACCGCCGAAGACGAGGTGCAGCAATTGGTCGGGCCTCGTTGGCTGTCCGCTCATCCGGGTCTCCCAAAGCGATCAAGTCCGTCTGCCCCGCGAAACCTCCCGGGCCGCCGTCTCCATCGTCGCCCGAAGGGCCGGAAGCAGCCTCTCGTTGGCTGCCACAAGCGCGCCGTGGCGAGGAACTTCTTGATTGTATCGCGGAGCCGTCCCGTCGAGCCCCGTGATCCGGCCGCCGGCTTCGTGCACCAAAAGGTCGCAAGCCGCAAGGTCCCAGTCGTTGGCGCGCGGGCTGGCAAGAGCGGCATCAAGCCGCTCCGCCGCCACCGAGGCGAACCGGTAGGCGAGCGAGGGGACGTGCTCCTGCAGGTCGGCGCCAAGGCTCTGAATGGCCTCGGTGCGCAGCCAGCCACGCGGGCCCGCGAGCCTGGCGCCCGCCAGATCGGCCCGCTCCGAGACGCAAAGCCGCTTCTCTTGCATCCAGGCGCCGCCGCCGTGCAACGCGACATAGAGCTCGTCGAGAGCCGGTGCATAAAGTGCGGCGGCGACCGGGCGATGATGCTGGACCACGGCAAGCGAAACGCACCAGCGCTCGTCGCCCCTGATGAAGGCCCGGGTGCCGTCGATCGGATCGACCACGAAGAGCGTCGCCGCCTGAAGCCGCGCCGGGTCGTCGAGCGTCTCCTCCGAGAGCCAGCCATAGTGGGGGCGCTCGGCCAGCAGCCCGGTGCGCAGAAAGGCGTCGACCGCCATGTCGGCTTCCGTGACCGGCGAGCCCCCCGCCTTCTCCCAGATGTCGGGATTGCGCCGAAAGAAGCTCATGGCGAGCGCGCCCGCCTCCAGCGCCGCCTCCTTGAGGAGCTGCATGTCCGAATCGTGCGGTCCCACGCCGTCGCTTTCCTTTCCGGCCGCTCGCTCTGGAGCGGATTCAGCTTTCAATTACCGTGATTTAGGGATGCAAAGGATTAACCACAGAGCTTAAGCAGTTTAGGAAAATTGGCGGCTAACGTCGCCATAGCAAGAGGCCGAAACGGTCCGAAAGAGAAGAATTCGCGTCGAGCAGATATGGACCAAGTCCACTCAATACCGGCGGGTCGTTCTACGGAACGGCCCGTCAACTTCCCAGACGCTTTCCTATACAGAGGAAAAGCTGGGGATGGCGCTGATTGTCTTGCTACTTTCGACCGGGGGACAATATTCATGTCACGACCTGTTGCCGGCCTTGCCTGCCGTATCCGCGTTCCCGTCCGCCAGTATGAGGCCGTTGCCGTGCTGGTTCGCGAGGACCGGCACGTCATCCGCCTCATGCACCGCGATGCGGGGCTCTCAATCGACGTGGAGGAGTTCGCCACGCTCGAGACCGCCGAGGAATATCGCGACCGCCTCGCCGGCTTCCTCGACCTGCCGCCGATGACGATGGCGGGGTCGCCCGCCGCCGATGCCGACGTGCCTGCCGCTCCGCAGCCGCGCCGTGGCCAGCCGGGACGCGGGCGCCGCCCGCGCTTCCTCACCCGCCGGCGCACCGGCTCCAAGAGCCCGCTCGCGAAGGTCGAAGGGCGCGAGATCATCGCCCGCAACTGAGCCTCATCAAGCCCGCAACAGCCCGTCGGCCAGAAGGCCGGCGAAGATGATCCAGCCGGTGACACTGTTGGCGCGAAAGCGCTGCAGGCAGTTCTTCGGATCGTCGGGGTCGAGCGTCACGATCATCCAGACACACTGAAGCGAAGCGGCCGCGAGCCCGGCATAGGCGAAGAGGCCGCCTTTGGCTTCCGCCAGCGCGAAGGCGAAGAGGGCGAAAGCGGCGACGTAAAAGACGGTGATCCCGGCCTGCCAGTGGCGACCGAAGAGCCGCGCCGTCGAGCGCACCCCGATCAGCGCATCGTCCTCCTTGTCCTGCAGCGCGTAGATGGTGTCGTAGCCGATCGTCCACAGAATTCCCCCGACGTAGAGCGCGATCGGCGCCGCCGCGAGCGCGCCGAAATGCGCCGACCAGCCGACCAGCGCCCCCCAGGAAAACGCCAGGCCGAGCACGAATTGCGGCCAGTCGGTGACGCGCTTGGCGAAGGGATAGAATGCCACGATGACGAGCGATGCGAGCCCCAGCACGATGGTGAAGCCGTTGAGCTGGACCAGCACCAGCGCGCCGATGAGCGCCTGCACGACCAGGAAAACCAGCGCCTGTCCCGGCCTGATTGCGCCGGAGGGCAGCGGCCGGTTGCGCGTCCGCTCCACGTTCCTGTCGAAGTCGCGGTCGATGAGGTCGTTATAGGTGCAGCCGGCGCCGCGCATGACGATCGACCCGACCAGGAAGAGGAACAGGTGCCAGAGGCTGGGCAGCCCGCCGCCGTCGGCGACCGCCGCCAGCGCCGCCGACCACCAGCACGGCCACAGCAGCAGCCACCAGCCGATCGGCCGGTCCCAGCGGGCAAGCCGCCCGTAGGGCTTCAGCCATTCCGGCGCGAAACGGTCGAGCCAGTTGCTCGGCGGGGCATCGGGAAGGGCGGCAGGGTGTGCGGTCATACCAGGCGAGATTCAGGCAGCGCGAATTGTCGGAATATTGCTCACGTCGACGCTCCGCTCCGCATGCCAAGTGTCATGGGCCGCCTGCATCCTCGTCCAGATTCCTGCCCCATCGCCGAAGAGCTTGCCGAGCCGCACCGCGACGGCAGGCGACACGGGCTTGCGTCCCTCCAGGATGTCATAGAGATGCTGGCGCGAGATTCCCAGAAGCGAAGCGATCTCCTTCTTGGTGCGGCCGGTGGCCGGGATGATCTCCTCGCGCAGAAGCTCGCCCGGATGCGTCGGGCATCGATTCGGGTTCCGCTTTGCGGGGTATTCGGCCATATCACACTCCTTGGCGTCGAGACGCTTAGTGGTATTGCTCAAAATCGACGCGACGGGCATCTCCGTCGCTGAATTCGAAAGTGATGCACCAGGGACCGCTTACATGGACGGTGTAGCGAACCGGATCAAATCCCTTCAGAGCATGGAAGTCGAAGCCCGGCGCGTTCATCTCTTCAGGCGTTTCGGCGACATCCAGCCGGTCGAGCCGTATCAGTATCCGCCGATGCAGCTTCGCGTCGATCCGCCTCGTCCTGCCGAGTGTCCAAAGCTCGGCAAGGCCCTTGTGCCTGAAGGATCTGATCACGCTGTGTCAGCTATCAGCTTACACGACTGATGTCAACAAAACGCTTACAGGGAAAGTGAGTTCGATGGGGCGGCGATGCGGGTTCTTCTGATCGGTTCGGGCGGACGCGAGCATGCGCTGGCCTGGGCGTTGGCCGCCTCGCCGCTGCTCGGCAAGCTCTACGCCGCGCCGGGCAATGCCGGCATCTGCGAGGAGGCCGAATGCGTGGCGCTCGACGTCGGCGACAACGCGCAGGTCGTGG
The DNA here is from genome assembly GCA_963801225.1 of uncultured Alphaproteobacteria bacterium. Lineage (GTDB taxonomy): Bacteria > Pseudomonadota > Alphaproteobacteria > Rhizobiales > Afifellaceae > DASWJZ01. Next base: position 359,226 of record CAWDED010000009.1, on the reverse strand, counting down.
CGTTCTGCCGCCAGCAGAAGATCGACTTCGTCGTGGTCGGCCCGGAGGCGCCGCTCGTGGCGGGGCTGGTCGACGCCCTGGAGGCCGCCGGCATCAAGGCATTCGGTCCGTCGAAAGCGGCGGCGCAGCTCGAGGGCTCCAAGGGCTTCACCAAGGACCTCTGCCTGGAAGCGGGCATCCCGACCGCCGCCTATCGCCGCTTCACCGACCTCGACGCGGCGCGCGCCTATGTCCGCACGCACAAGCTGCCCGTCGTGGTGAAGGCCGACGGGCTCGCCGCCGGCAAGGGCGTCACGGTCGCGACCGAGCGCGCCGAAGCCCTTGACGCGCTCGACGCGATCTTCGCCGACGGAGACGCGAGCGTCGTCGTCGAAGAGTTCCTCGAAGGCGAGGAGGCGAGCTTCTTCGCGCTCTGCGACGGCAAGACCGTCATCCCCTTCGGCACCGCGCAGGACCACAAGCGCGCCTTCGACGGCGATCGAGGCCCGAATACCGGCGGCATGGGCGCCTATTCGCCGGCCCCCATCATGACCGAGGCGATGGTCGCGCGCACCATGGCGGAGATCGTCGAGCCGACGGTCGCTGCGCTGGCCGCCCGCGGCATCCCCTATCGCGGGGTGCTCTATGCCGGGCTGATGATCAGCGCCGAGGGGCCGAAGCTCATCGAATACAACGTCCGCTTCGGCGACCCGGAGTGCCAGGTCGCTGATGCTGCGCCTGAAGGACGACCTCCTGACCATCCTCAAGGCCGCGGCCGACGGCCTGCTCGACCAGGTGAGCGTGCGCTGGCGCGACGAGGCGGCGCTGACGCGTCGTGCATGGCCACCAAGGGCTATCCCGGCGCCTACCGGACCGGATCGGAGATCCGCGGCCTGGCGGAGGCGGAATCCCTTCCCGGCGTTAAGGTCTTCCACGCCGGCACGCGCCGCGACGGGGGGCGCGTCCTGGCGGCCGGCGGACGCGTGCTCGCCGTCACGGCGAGCGGAGCGACCATCGCCGAGGCGCAATCGCGGGCCTACCAGGCGGTGGGGCGGATCGACTGGCCTGAGGGCTTCTGCCGCCGCGACATCGGCTGGCGAGCGGTTGCGCCCGACAGCGCGGCGCAAGGCTGATTGGCCATACTGGCCTCAAAGGTTAACCGCGTATACCGAAATTTGGCGTAATCTTTAGCTTGTCTGGGGGTTGAAGTGTCGCCAAATTCCCTTGTGAAGGGACGCCGCCATGTCGGTCGAGTCGCGTATTGGACTAGCTCTTGGTGGCGGCGGCGCCCGCGGGATGGCGCACATCCTCGTCTGCGAGGCGCTTTGACGAGCTGGGCGTCAAGCCGGCGCTGATCGCCGGAACCTCCATCGGATCGATCATCGGCGCGGGCTACGCGGCCGGCTTCTCCGGCAAGGAGATGCGCGACGGCGCGGTCGAGTTCTACGCCAAGCGGCGCGAGGTGCTGGCGCGGCTGTGGCGCGTGCGGCCGATGGGCATCACCGACCTCCTGCGCGGACGCTCCGTGACGCCGCAATTCGATGCGCGGCTCATCCTCGAGAGCTTCGTGCCGGGGCTTCGAGCTTCTGCCGGAGACGTTCGAGGAACTGGCCATCCCGCTGAAGGTCTCGGCCACCGATTTCTACGCATGGACGGAGGTGGTCCTGTCGCACGGGCCGCTGCGCCCGGCGATCGCCGCCTCGATCGCCATTCCGGCGCTCTTCCGGCCCGGTGGAGATGGACGGCCGCGTGCTGATCGACGGCGGCGCCTGCAATCCGCTCCCCTTCGACAACGTCATGGAATGCGACATCACCGTCGCCTGCGACGTGACCGGCGGCCCGCCGAGAGTTTCGGAGAAGATGCCGGGCCTGCTGGAATGCGTCGTCGGCGCGGCGCAGATCTCCATGCAGTCGGTGATCCGCGAGAAGCTGAAATGGCATCAGCCGGACGTGCTGGTGCGGCCGGAGATCAACGGCGTGTTCATCCTCGACTTCCTCAAGACGCAGGCGATCCTGGAGGCGAACGTCGGCTTCAAGGACGACCTGAAGCGCCGCCTCGACCACGTCATCAACACGCCCTTCGAGCTTCCCGCCGATCTCATCGCCGGTCGCGAAAGAAGCGGCGAAGAAGGTCCGCGGCCGCGGTCTCGCCGATACCGGAATAAACCTCTGGCGCATGGTGGCAGGTGGGCGCGGCAAAGAAGCGGACGCCGTGGTCGACCCCGCCGCCCTTGGGGTCGCCGGCGCCGTAGTAGAGCCGGCGGATGCGGGCGAAGGAGATCGCGGCCGCGCATAAGGTGCAGGGCTCCAGCGTCACGTAGAGATCGCAGTCGGTCGAGCCGCTCGCTGCCCGAGCCGCTCCGCCGCGGCGCGGATGCCAGCACCTCCGCATGCGCCGTCACGTCGTTGCAGCTCGCGCGTGCGGTTGCCGCTGGCGGCGACGATCTCGCCGCCGCACACCAGAACGGCGCCGACCGGAATCTCGCCGCGCTCGCCCGCGGCCTCCGCCTCGCGCAAGCGCCTGCTCCATGAAGCTCGGCGCCGTCGCCACGGCTCATCTCGCCTCGCCTCGCACCGCGCCTTTGATATGAGCATGAGCCGCATGAGTGACGGCGCGAGCGGACAAAACACAAGCGGAGCAGCGGCCAGGACGAGACCGGCGACGCCAAGGGCGAGCGCATCGCCAAGGCGCATCGCGCGCTCCGGCCATTGCTCGCGGCGCGACGCGGAGCGGCTGATCGAGGCGGGCCGCGTGCGCCTGAACGGCGAGCGTCCTCGACCTCGCCCGCGATCAACGTGACGGCAAGCCGACACGATCGAGATCGACGGCGCGCCGCTGGCGGCGCGCGAGCGCACGCGGCTCTGGCTCTTCCACAAGCCGAAGGGGCTGGTCACCACCAACCGCGACCCGGAAGGCCGGCCGACGATCTTCTCCGCGCTGCCCGCCGAGCTGCCGCGCGTGATGACCGTCGGGCGGCTCGACATCAACACCGAGGGGCTGATGCTCCTCACCAATGACGGCGGGCTGGCGCGCGTGCTGGAGCTGCCCGTCGACCGGCTGGATGCGGCGCTACCGCGTGCGCGCGCACGGCAAGGTGGAGCAGAGCGCGCTCGACGGCGCTGGCGCGCGGCGTCACCATCGACGGCATGGTCTATGGCGCGGTCGAGGCGGCGATCGACCGCGTGCAGGGCACCAATGTCTGGCTGACGATCGGCCTGCAGCGAGGGCAAGAACCGCGAGGTGAAGCGCGTGCTGGAGCATCTGGGGCTCACCGTCAGCCGGCTGATCCGCGTCTCCTACGGCCCCTTCCAGCTCGGCGACCTGAAGCCGCGGCGAGGTGCGAGGAGGTGCGCGGCCGCGTGCTGCGCGACCAGCTCGGCGAAAGGCTCGCGCGCGCCGCCGGCGCCGATTTCGCCGCGCCGGTGCCGGCAGCCGGAACGGGAGCCCGACAAACGCGCAGGCCGCTCGCTCGAAGCCAGCGCCAGAAGCCCAAGCCGCGGAAGCCCAATGCGCATCGTCGGCGGGCGCCTTAGGGGCCGGCCGCTCGCCGGGCCGCGCAGCCCAGCTACCGTGTCGGGCGATCCGCCCGACAAGCGACCGGCTGCGCGAGATCGCTGTTCAACATCCTCCTTCACGCCTACGGCCTGCCGCAGGCGGAGACGCGTGTGCTCGACCTCTTCGCCGGAACCGGCGCGCTCGGGCTGGAGGCGATCTCGCGCGGTGCCGCGAGCGCGCTCTTCGTGGAGACCGGCGTGGAAGGCCGCGGCATCATCCGCTCCAACATCGAGGCGCTGGGGCTGACCGGCGTCACGCGCATCCTGCGCCGCGACGCCACCGATCTCGGCAAGGCGGGGACGATCCAGCCTTTCGATCTCGTCTTCTGCGACCCGCCCTACGGCAAGGGGCTGGGCGAGCAGGCGCTTGCGAGCGCGGCCGCCGGAGGATGGCTGAAACCGGACGCACTGTGCGTGCTGGAGGAGCGGGCGAACGCCGAGGTCGCGCTTCCGCCTGGCTTCGAGGTGCTCGAAGAGCGCCATGCCGGCGAAAGCAAGCTCTTGCTGATGCGCGCCGGTCGGGACCTGACGTGACAGCGCAATCGACAGGTCAGGCAGCATTCGACGATTTTCGGCCAGAATAATCCCCGCCCCTCTCACCTCCCTTACAATCCATGTCACCGCCCTTCACAGAAGGGTCCGTGTCGACCGGCGTTTCACGGGAAGGGCGGGCAGTCCGCGGCGGCGTGGCTTGTCGGAGCCGCTCCGCCCCGGTCGGTTCCGACACTCCGCCCGACCGGCACTACGACCGGTCTGCGGCTCGTTGACCGCCTTAAGCCTGATCCGGTGACGCTCGAGCGCACCGGGCTGGCGGAGAGCTGGAGGACTGGGCCGAAAACGCTGCGCGGGGCGCCCGAGGGGCGCCACCAAAACACTTATGCGAGGCACTCTTCAGGCGCCCCGCTCCCTCCTCGTCACGGGGAGGCGAAGACGAAGCAGAGCCTCGGGCCGATCAGGCCGCGGGAACGGTGGCGCATGCGGTTACGGGCGATTCATTCACGCGACCGGCCTTTCGCCCGCGGCGGGGGCGACGCAAAAAACCTGCATGTTCTGCGCTACGCCGCGAAGCTGGGCGTCGCGCGGCTGCACCGCGAACGGCTCAAGCTTCGCCTTCACGTCGGGGAAATCATAGACGTCGCGGCTGACGAAAATCTCGTCGGCGTCCGCCAGGTGCTGCACGCGCGCCGCGATGTTCACCGTCTGCCCGAAATAATCGAGCCGATCGTTCAGTGTGACGGCGATGGCCGCGCCCTTGTGCACGCCGATCTTCAGAACCAGCGCCTTGTCGGGCTGGCGAAGATTGAAGGCGGCGATCTCGCGGCGCATGTCGAGCGCCGCCTCCACGGCTTCGCCCGGATCGATGAAGGCCGCCATGATCGCGTCGCCGATCGTCTTGATGATGGCCCCGTGATGGCGCACGGTCACGCTTTGCAGCGTCTCGAAGTGCTGCTGCACCAGCGCGAAGGCATTCAGGTCGCCGATCCGGTCGTAGAGCGCGGTGGAGCCTTTCAGGTCGGTGAACAGAAGCGACGATCTCCTTCACGCCGATCCCTTCTTCAGCGTCGATGACCTCGGTGCGGAAGAGGTCGCGGAAGGTCTGCGTCGTGAGCAGCCGCTTGCCGGAAAGGTACGGCGCGAAGTGCAGCGGCGGCGGGCGATCGACACCCGGCGGCAGGGCCGTGATGGCGAAGTCGAAGCGCGACGGCGCGGCGCTCGTTATCTCGAACGTGACCTTGCCGGGCGCGATGTCGCCGCCCGGCGGCTCGCAGGAACCGTCTCGTCGCAGCGGACATCGAATCCGCTGCTCGGCCGGCGGAAGCGCCGGGTCGATGACGAACACGAACGAGGCGGGACGTCGTCACTCGAGCCGCGCAGGGCGCCCAGCATCGGCATCGACCTCCATCGTTACGGTCCCGCCCGGCTCGATGAACGCAAGCCCTCGGTTCAGCGCCTCCTTCATCCTGAGGAAGGGCGTGCCGTCGGGCACCAGGCCCTCTTCCGCCGAACGGTAGACGGAAGGCGTAATCCGCGATCGGAGAGCTGCCCGGGGTCGTGGTAGGCGATCCGGCGGATCGCAGGATTCACCGTGAACGTGACGGCGATCATGTCATCGAGCGACGCGTCGAAGCCCATGTTGCAGTTCATGCAGTGGCAGTGGCTCTCGAGGCTCTTCAGCGCCCGGAAGCTTTCGATGACGCATGAGCAGACCGGACAGAGCAGAATCCAGTTCATCTCGAACAGCCCGGCTGCCGACGCATGCAGGAAGAGATCGATCGTCTCGTCCTCGCGCGATCCCCTTCTCTGCGGAGAACGTCATCGGATTGATCCGGAACAGCCCCGCATCGTCGGCCGAGCGGATGTGGCTTTCGAGCTTGGAGACGACGCGCGGGCTCCAGGTCTTCGCCGACTCGAGCGCTGCCAGGCGCTCGTCGAGAAGCTTTTCGTTGATTTCGCGCCATGGCTCGATCCCTCCAGGAGAGGAACTCACGTGAGACAATAGCACGGCAAGTCGCCCTCTCGCATGAGCAATACGGAGCCGATCGCGCTCCGGTTTCACCGCCGCCCGAACAGCCGCTCCACGTCGGCGAGCTTCAGCTCGACATAGGTCGGGCGGCCGTGGTTGCACTGGCCGGATTGCGGCGTCGCCTCCATCTCGCGCAGCAGCGCGTCCATCTCCTCCGGCTTCAGCGGCGGCCGGAGCGCACCGAGCCGTAGCAGGCCATGGTCGCGGCGACATGGTCGAGCCGCTCGGCAAGCCGCGTGGAGGCGTCCCATTCGGCGAGGTCGTCGGCGATGTCGCGCACCAGCGCCGCGGCGTCGAGCTCGCCGAGCATGGACGGCGTCTCCGTCACCGCGACGGCGCCGGGGCCGAACGGCTCCACCACCAGCCCGACCTCTCGCAGCTCGTCGGCGCGCGCCAGCGACGCCGCTCCACGTCGTCGCGCGGCAGCTCCACCACCTCGGGGATGAGCAGGATCTGGCGCGCGACCGGGCGGCCGGCGAGCGCCGCCTTCAGCCGCTCGTAGACGATCCGCTCATGCGCGGCGTGCTGGTCGACGATGACCAGCCCGTCCTCGGTCTGCGCGACGATGTAGTTCTGCGTGGAGCTGCGCCCGCGCCGCGCCGAGCGGGCGCGCCGAGCAGCGCAGCGTCGGGCTCGGGCACGCGAGGCGCGGGCGTCGGCCGACGGGCGGTCGAGCACGGCGAAGCCGGCCTGCTCCTCTTCGCCGAAGCCGGGTGCGTGGCGGGCGATGCACCCGGCGCGCCCATCCCTGCCAGCCGCCCGCTCCGCCGTTCGGAGCCGGACGCGCGCGCCTCCGGCCGGAACGCGGCGAGCGGTCGCCGCGCCGACGCTCGGCGCGGCGCGGAAGCCCTCGCCTGCCAGCGCCTCGCGGATGGCGCCGATGATGCAGCCCGCGCACCAGGCCGGGATCGCGGAAGCGCACCTCGAGCTTGGCCGGATGCACGTTGACGTCGAACTCGCCGGGCGCGAGCTCCAGGAAGAGCGCCGCGACGGGAAAGCGGTCGCGCGCCAGCACGTCGGCATAGGCGGCGCGCAGCGCGCCCGTCGAGCAGCGGATCGCGCAGCGGCCGGCCGTTGACGAACATGAACTGCTGCAGCGAGTTGGCGCGGTTGAAGGTCGGCAGGCCGGCGAGGCCGGTGAGGCGGACGCCTTCGCGCTCCGGCCTCGATCGGCATGGAATTGTCGGCAAAATCCTGCGCCGATCACCTGCGCCACGCGCCGCTCGAGCGCCCCCTCCCCCTGCTCCGGCGGCGTAATCGACCGGCATGCGGTCGGCGCCGGACAGCGTGAAGCGGACGTCCGGATGCGCCAGCGCCAGGCGCCGCACGGCGTCGGTGACGGCATTCGCCTCGGCGCGGTCGGAGCGCAGGAACTTCAGCCGCGCCGGCGTCGCGAAGAAGAGGTCGCTCACCTCGATCTGCGTGCCGGCCGCGCGGCTCGCCGGCCGCGGCTCGCCCGGCCGGCCGCCTTCCACCGCGATCGACCAGGCGTGCTCCTCGTCGGCGTGCCGCGACTCGATCGCACAGCCGCGCCACCGCGCCGATCGAGGCGAGCGCCTCGCCGCGAAAGCCGAGCGTGGCGATGGCGTCGAGCCGGTCGCCGGCGAAGCTTGGAGGTGCAGTGCCGCGCGATCGGCGAGCGCCAGCTCGTCGCGGCGCATGCCGGCGCCGTCGTCGGCGACGCGGATGAGCGCACTTGCCGCCGCCGGCGGTGACGATCTCGATGCGGCGTGGCGCCCGCGTCGAGCGCGTTCTCGACCAGCTCCTTGACGACGCTCGCCGGACGCTCCACCACCTCGCCCGCCGCGATGCGGTTGACGACGTGTTCGGGCAGGCGGCGAATTGTCACGTGGCGGATCGTCACAGGGCGCGCTCCTTCGCGTGGCAGCGAATCCCTCGACAGTCTCAGGCAAAACAGCCGCGGCGAAAAGCGCGATCAGCCGCCGCGGTGGAACAGCCAGCCAAACCAGCCGCCGCCCTTGTGCCTTGTTCGATGTTCTCGAACTCGGCAGGCGCCGTGGCTCGCGGGCTGGCGGTACTCGGTGGGAGGATCGGTCAGATAGCGGCGCTCGTCGCGCGCCGTAACCCTGGGCTTCCGCGATCGCCTTGTCGAACTCCTGGCGCTGCTCTTTGCTGTGGACAAGGTCGCGGGTCGGTCGGTGCTCACCGACCTCGAGCGGTCTGGCGTGGCCTATCGGGCATCGCGTCGGCAAGCGGCTTCAGGCGCTGATATTCCGCTTGGCTTCCGCCGGCACGGACGTCCTGGTGATCGCCGGAGCCGGTAGGCGCGGCCGAGGCGACCTGCTCGTTAGGATCGACCGGCCAGTCGGGGGAAGCGGCGGCGGCGGCATTGGTCGGCGGCGGAAGCTGCGCGTCTCGGTCGCACGGCGGCATGACCAGGGGCGCACGCGGCTGATAGTCGATCGGCTCCTTCTTGCCCCCGCCGAGGAGCCCGCCCGTCATCTCGCGGAAAAGCGCCACTTCCGGCGCCTGGCCGGTGCCGTAGGTCGCCGACGGCGAGCACCCGGCAAGCCAAGCCGGCGCCAACAGCGCTGTCAACCAGCAACGGCGCGCTCGAAACTGCCGGAAGCCTCATCCCTGAACCCCTATCGAGTCCGCGCTCTATAGCATGAACGGCGCGCGCATGCGACATCCGCAGAAACCGCCGGAAAACGGTCAAATTTCATGCCTCCGTGGCGATTTCGCGGCGCTCCAGCGCCCAGGAGAGCAGCAGCCCGATGACGCCGGCGACGATCCAGGCGTCGGCCAAGTTGAACACGTACCACTCGAAATGCCGCCGCGTGCAGCAGGAAGAAATCGGCGACAGCCCCGAAGACGCAGGCGGTCGATCACGTTGGAGAACGCCCCGGCGATGATGAGGCCGAGCGACAGAGCCGCCAGAATCCGGCGCGTCGACCACAGCCACCACGAGAAGAGCAGCGTTCCGCCGATGCCGACCGCCACGAGCAGCCAGCGGCCGAGCGGGCCGTCCTGCTCCAGCAGCCCGTAGCTGACGCCGCGATTCCACACCATGACGAGGTCGAGGAACGGCGTGACCGTCACGCGCCCCTTCGCCTCGATCGCGAAGGGGCCGAGCATCCACAGCTTCGTCGCCTGATCGACGATCACGCCGATAGCGGCGGCGGCGAAGCCGACGATCCGCGCCTTCTCCGCCATCGCCTATTCGGCCGCCTGCCTGGCGGCGTCGTATTCGCGCATCGCCTCCGCGTCGCGCGGCGTGAGGTCGGGATAGTCGGGGTCGGAGCCGACCTCCGTGGAGTATTTCCACGAGCGCGCGCACTTCCGGCCCTGAGCCCGTTCCACCACAACGGCTGCTTCGACGTCGCTCAGGCGGAACGCATTATCAGGCGCCTCAGCGTATTCCCGAACATCAAGGCCCGAGGTGATGCACACCTCGGCCATGTCGACACCCTTAAGCGCGGCGAGCATCTCCGGATCGGAGAGGAAGAGCACCGGGCTCGCCTCGAGCGATGAGCCGATCTCCTTGCGCATACGCGCTTCCTCCAGCGCGCCGAGCACCACGGTGCGGAGCTTCAGCACGCGATCCCACTTTGCCTCCAGCGCCTCGTCGCGCCATTCCTTCGGCACCATGGGGAAAAGCTCCAGGTGCACCGTCGAGGAGGCGCCGTGCCGGTCCGCCCAGGCCTCGTCGCAGGTGAAGGGAAGCATCGGCGCCAGCCAGCGGACCAGGCAGTCGAACAGCCGGTCGATGACGGTGAGCGTCGCGTGCCGATCCTTCGACGAAACGGGATCGCAGTAGAGGCGGTCCTTGCGGACATCGAAGTAGAAGGCCGAGAGATCGTTGGTCATGAAGGCGAAGAGCGCGAAATAGGCGCGCTTGAAGTCGAACGCGCCGTAAGCATCGCGCACGACGCGGTCGAGCCGCGCCAGCTCCGACAGCATCAACCGCTCGAGTTCCGGCATCTCGGCTTCGGCGACGCGATTGTCGGGCCGGTAATGCGCCAGCGACCCCAGCATCCAGCGCAGCGTGTTGCGCAGCTTGCGATAGGAATCGATGTTTGTCTTGATGATCTCCGGCCCGATCCTCAGGTCCTCGGCATAGTCGGTCGAGACGACCCACAGCCTGAGGATATCGGCGCCGGACTGCTCGATGACCTGCTGCGGCGTGACCTGGTTGCCGAGCGACTTCGACATTTTGCGCCCGTCCTCGGCCATGACGAAGCCGTGCGTCAGCACCGCGTCGTAGGGCGCGCGGCCGCGGGTCCCGCAGCTTTCGAGCAGCGAGGAATGGAACCAGCCGCGGTGCTGGTCGGAGCCTTCCAGATAGAGCGAGGCCGGCCATTTCAGGTCGGGACGCGCCTCCAGCACGAAGGCGTGCGTGGAGCCGGAATCGAACCAGACGTCGAGGATGTCGTCGACCTTATCCCACTCCTCGGCGTCGTAGGCATTGCCGAGGAAGCGCTCCTTGGCGCCGTCGGCGAACCAGGCGTCGGCGCCCTCCTCCTTGAAGGCGTCGAGGAGGCGCCGGTTCACCGCCTCGTCCTTCAGCACCGCGCCGGTCTCACGGTTGACGAAGACGGCGATGGGCACGCCCCAGGCGCGCTGGCGCGACACCACCCAGTCGGGGCGGTTCTCGATCATGCCGCGCAGGCGGTTCTGCCCGCTGGCGGGAACGAAGCGCGTGTCGGCGATGGCCTTCAGCGCGCGGGCGCGCAGCGTGTCGCCCTTGCCGCCCCCCGAGCCCGAAAGGTCCTTGTCCATGTGGATGAACCATTGCGGCGTGTTGCGGAAGATGACCGGCTTCTTCGACCGCCAGGAATGCGGGTACTGGTGCTTCAGCCGCCCGCGCGCGATGAGCATGCCGGCATTCACCAGCGCCTCGATGACCGCGGTGTTGGCGTCGCCCTTCTCGCCCTTGCCGGTGATGACCTGCCGGCCGGTGAAGCCCGGCGCGTCGTCGGTGAAGCGGCCGTCGGCATCCACGGTGTAGGGGATGGTGGTGTCGACGCCGCTCTCCTCCAGCTCGCGGCGGTGCTCCATCCAGATGTCGAAGTCCTCGCGGCCGTGGCCGGGCGCGGTGTGGACGAAGCCGGTGCCGGCCTCCTCCGTCACGTGCTCGCCCGCCAGCAGCGGCACGTCGAAGGCGTATCCGCCGAGCCCCGCATTGCGCAGCGGATGGGCCACGACCAGCGTCTCGAAATCGCTGGCCGGGACGTCGAGGAGCCGCTCGAAAGCCTCCACGCGCGCCTGCCGCATCACGTCTTCGGCGAGCGCATCGGCGAGCACGAGCCGGTCACCGGTCTTCGCCCAATTGCCCTCCGGAGCCTGGGTCACCTCGTAGAGGCCGTAGGCGACCCGCGGCGAGTAGCTGACGGCGCGGTTGCCGGGGATGGTCCAGGGCGTGGTCGTCCAGATGACGATCGAGGCGCCGCGCAGCGTGCGCGGGCCGGAGGTCACCGGGAACTTCACCCACACCGTGTCGGAGGTGTAGTCGTGGTACTCGACCTCGGCCTCCGCGAGCGCCGTCTTCTCCACCACCGACCACATGACCGGCTTGGAGCCGCGATAGAGCTGGTCCGACATGGCGAACTTCATCAGCTCCGCGGCGATGGTCGCCTCCGCCATGTTGCTCATCGTCGTGTAGGGGTTCTTGAAAGTCGCCGATCACGCCGAGGCGCTTGAACTCCTCCGCCTGCACGCCCATCCAGTGGCGGGCGAACTCGCGGCACTCGGCGCGGAACTCGTTGATCGGCACCGCGTCCTTGTTGCGGCCCTTGGCGCGGTACTCCTCCTCCACCTTCCACTCGATCGGCAGGCCGTGACAGTCCCAGCCCGGCACGTAGTTGGAATCGTAGCCGAGCATCTGGTGGGAGCGGGTCACCACGTCCTTGAGGATCTTGTTCAGCCCCGTGCCGATATGGATGTTGCCGTTGGCGTAGGGCGGGCCGTCGTGGAGGATGTACTTCTCCCGGCCCTTCGCCGCCTCGCGCTGGCGCCGGTAGAGGTCCATCTCCTGCCAGCGCTTGAGGATTTCCGGCTCGCGCTTGGGCAGCCCCGCGCGCATGGGGAACTCGGTCTTGGGCAGGAACAGCGTCTCGGAATAGTCGCGGCCGGATGCGGCCTTCTTGTCGTTCATCGTCTGGCCTTCAAGGCTCGGAAACTCGTGAGAATTGGGGGCACCGCCAGCGCGGCGCGCGGCCGACTCCGGCCGTCCCGGCCCCGTTAGAGCGAGGCCGGGCGAATAATTCGTATGATTGCCGAAACGCGCACCATGGCGGGGCTTTTAACGGAGGGCGGCGGGCATGGGAAGGCGTGCCTGCCACCAGGCGGAGTCGGCTGCAGGGTGCGGCCCCGATCCGCTGTCTGGCGCATGGTCCGCGAAGCAGATAGACGCGGGGCCACCATGATGAGCCCTTCGGCGATGCTGCGCGCGCTCTACGACTGGACCATGCGGCTGGCGGCGACGCGCCACGCCACGGCGGCGCTCGCCCTTGTCGCGGCAATCGAAAGCTCGGTCTTTCCGATCCCGCCCGACGTGCTGCTGATCCCCATGGTGCTCGCCAACCGCGCCAAGGCGTTCTGGTACGCGCTCGTCGCCACCATCGCGTCCGTCGTCGGCGGGCTGATCGGCTACGCGCTCGGGGCGCTGCTCTTCGAAGCGATCGCCAAGCCGATCCTCAGCTTCTACGGCTATCTTGAGCAGTTCGACCGCTTTGCCGACTACTACAATTCGTGGGGCGCCTGGGCGGTGCTCATCGCCGGCGTCACGCCCTTCCCCTTCAAGGTCATCACCATCGCATCGGGCGCGACGCATCTGTCGCTGACGGTGTTCATCCTCGCGAGCATCGTGGCGCGTTCCGCCCGCTTCTTCCTCGTCGCCACCCTGCTCTACTGGTTCGGCCCGCCGATCCGCGCCTTCATCGAAAAGCGGCTCGGCCTGCTGGCCATCTTGTTCTTCGCGCTCCTGATCGGCGGCTTCGTCGGTGGCGCGCTACGCGTTTTGACTGAGCATGATCTTATCCGAAGGCCGGCTCCCACTTTCGGGATCATGCTCTTTGAAGACCTGCCCAGGCGGCGTAGATGCGCCGGTCGAAATCGCTCGGCGGATGGCGCTCCAGCAAGGCGCGCGCGTCGATGGAATCCTGCTCCATGCGCTCGACGAGCGCCTCCACGCTGTCGAAGCGCGAGCTCCGGCCGGATGAAGCCGTGAAGCGAGACAAGCGCCGTCTGACCGTAGAGATCGCCGGAGAAATCGAAGAGGAAGGTCTCAAGCAGCGGATCGCCGCCGCCGAAGGTCGGCCGCCGGCCGTAGCTCGCCACGCCGTCATGGAGCGTGCCGTGCGGCGGCTAGGAAACCGCACGGCGTAGATGCCGTGCGCAAGCTCGCTCGCCGGGTCGAGCACCATGTTGGCGGTCGGATAGCCGAGCTCGCGGCCGCGCGCGTCACCGTGGATCACGCTGCCGGCGACGGCGAAGCGCCAGCCGAGAAGGCCGGCCGCGGTTTCCGCGTCGCCTTGCGCAAGGGCACCGCGGATGCGGGTCGAGGAGACCGCCTCCGATCCGCCCATGAGCGCATCGACGATGGTCACCGAGAAGCCGTTGAGCACGCCCTGCTCGGCGAGGAATTGCGGTGTCCCGCGGCGCGCCTTGCCGAAATGGAAGTCGTAACCGGTGACCGCGGCGCGGATCGCCAGCCGCTCCACAAGCACCTGGCGCACGAAATCCTCCGCGCTCTGTTCGGAGAGCGCCTTGTCGAAGGCAAGCACCAGCGTGCCGTCGAAGCCGAGCGCGGCGGCGAGCGCCGCCTTCAGCGGCGCCGGCGTCAGCCGGAACAGCGGGCGCCCGGAGAAGAAGGCGCGCGGATGCGGCTCGAAGGTCAGCATCAGGCATGGGACGCCGAGATGCTCCGCCTCCGCCGAGGCTGCGTTCAGCACTGCCTGATGCCCGCGATGCACGCCGTCGAAATTGCCGATCGCCACCACGCCGCCGCGCCATGCGGCGGGCAGGTCGGCGAGACTGACGAGGCGGGCCGGCTTTTCTTGAGCGGTCATGAGCGGGGTTCTGAGGTGGCGCGGACCCTGCCCGCGCCGCGGCGGGGCGTCAAGCCGAGGGGCTGCGGCTTTCCCAGCAAAGCGCCGGGATGAAAGCGACGGCCTCCAGGCCTTCGGCGCTGAGCCGCGCGGCAACCCGCTCTGCGTCCGGCTCGGCCGGCGGGCCGAAATCGGCGGCGTGGATGCCGCCGGTGACGAAGAGCGCCGGCAGGCCGTTATCCGCTGCGCCGCGGATGTCGGTCGGCAGGCCGTCGCCGACGGCGAGGATGCGGCTCCTGCCGAATGCCGCAAGCTCGCGCTTCGCCGCGTCGTAGATCGGCGCATGCGGCTTGCCGACGAGGATCGCCTCGCCCCCCATCTCCGCGTAGAGGCGGGCGAGCGCGCCGGCGCAGTAGATCAGCTCGCTGCCGCGCTCCACCACGATGTCGGGATTGGCGCAGACCATGGGGAGCCCGCGCGCCGCGATTCGCTCCAGTAGCGGGCGGTAGTCGTCGGGCGTTTCGCTCGTATCGTCGGTAAGCCCGGTGCAGCTGACGAGCTCCGCGTCGGCTTCCGACGCAAGCGTCGCGTCGAGCCCGTCGTAGAAGGAAAGATCGCGGTCGGGGCCGATGTGGAGGAGCTTGACGCCCGGACGCTGGGCTATCGCCATGCGCGTCACGTCGCCGGAGGTGACGAGCGCGTCATACGCCTCGTCGGGAACGCCGAGGCTCCTCAATTGCGGGCGGATGGCCGCGGCAGGCCGCGGCGCGTTGGTGATGAGACCGACGGGACCGTGCGCAGCACGGAATGTGACCAGGGCATCGACGGCGGCCGGAAAGGCCGCCACACCGTTGTGAAGGACCCCCCACACGTCGCAGAGCAGCGCGTCGTAGTCACCCGCCAGCTCGCTCAGCCCCGTTAACTGTCGCATCCGCTCTCCCGTCTCGTGATCTGTGGCCGGTCCGACAGGAGCCGGCGCCTTCGCCGGAACGGCCGCCGAGCGGCCATCACAGTTGCCCGGGAACGCCGGCGCACTATGTGAGGTCCGGCCGCGGGCCTAGCCTTGCCGGCTGACCGGCGTCAACCAAGGCGTAAGCCGTTGACGCCAAAATGAAGGAAAGTTCACTCGCCAGCTTCGCGACGCGCCTTTAATGCAGCAATATGTCAGCTGCCGGAGCGTCCCGCCCGATGAAGAACCTTGCCGCCCTCGCATTGTCACTTGGAGCCCTCATGTCGTCACTTCCCGCCTATGCCGAGACCCAGGCGCCGGCCGCGACCGCAGGCGACATCCCGCGCATGGCACCCAATGCCGTGGAGTTTGAGCTCGAGAACGGCATGCAGGTGGTGGTGATCCCCGATCACCGGGCGCCCGTGGTCACCCACATGGTCTGGTACAAGGTCGGCGCCGCGGACGAGACGACCGGCCAGTCGGGCATCGCGCATTTCCTTGAGCACCTGATGTTCAAGGGCACCGAGCAACATCCCGGCGACGAGTTCCGCAACCGCGTGGCGGCGATCGGCGGCGACGAGAACGCCTTCACCTCGTCCGACTTCACCGCCTTCTTCCAGCGGGTCGCGAAGGAGAACCTCGGCGAGATGATGGCCTTCGAAGCGGACCGCATGACCAATCTCGTGCTGACCGACGAGGTCGTGGCGACGGAGCGCGACGTCGTCCTGAACGAGCGCCGCGACCGCGTGGAGCGCAACCCCGAGGCCATCCTCAATGAGGGGCTGATGCGCGTTCTCTATCTCAACCATCCCTATGGCCGGCCGATCATCGGATGGAACCACGAGATCGAGGAGCTCGACCGCCAGACCGCGCTGGACTTCTATCATCGCTACTACACGCCCTCTAATGCCATCCTTGTGGTGGCCGGCGACGTGACTCCGGACGAGGTGCGCAAGCTCGCCGAGGAAACCTACGGCGCCATCCCCCACCGACCGGACCTGGCGCGCGCCGAGCGCCCCTCCGAGCCGACGGCGATCGGGCCGCGCACCATCACCGTGACCGACGAGAAGGTGCGCGAGCCGCAATTGCAGCGCGCCTATGTCATGCCCTCGGCGGCGTCTGCGGAGCCCGGCGAAGCCGAGGCGCTCAGCCTGCTGGCGGAGATCCTCGGGGGCGGCGCCACCAGCCGCTTCTACGACCAGCTCGTGCGCGGCGACGGCGCGGCCACCTATGCCGGCGCCGCCTATCGGCCGAGCGGCCTCGATAGCGCGCGCTTCGTCTTCTACGGCGTGCCGAAGCCCGGTCTCGACCTGCACCAGCTCGAAGCGCGCATGGACGCGGTGATCGAGGACCTGGTGCAGAACGGGGTCACCGAGGAGGAGCTGGAGCGGGCCAAGCGCTCAGCCATCGCGCAGGCGATCTACTCGCTCGACAACCAGGTGCAGCTCGCCAATATCGTGGGCCAGGCGCTGGCGGTCGGACGCAGCCTTTCCGACGTGCAGGACTGGCCGTCGCGCATCAATGCCGTCACCGCGGACGAGGTGCAGGCCGTCGCGCGGAAATATCTGCGCATCGAGGCGTCCGCCACCGGCTATCTGGAGCCGGCCGAGCCACAGGAGCGCAGCTGATGCGCCGCCTCACCTCTTTCCGCCTGCCTGCGCTCGCGCTGGGAGCTGTCATGACAATCGCTATCGCCACACCGCCCGCCCGGGCGACCAACGTCCAGGAAATCACCAGCCCCTCCGGCATCACGGCCTGGCTGGTGGAGGACTACACCGTTCCCATCGTCGCCATGAACGTCGCGTTCCGCGGCGGCGCGGCGCAGGACCCGGAAACCGAGGCCGGCCTCGCCAACTTCATGTCGGCGACGCTCGACGAGGGCGCCGGAGACCTCGATTCGCGCGCCTTCCAGGCGAAGCTGGAAGACCTCAGCATCAATCTCCACTTTGATGCCAGCCCTGACGCCCTCTACGGCAGTCTGCGCACGCTTACGACGAATCTCGACGAAGCCTTCGATCTCTTCCATCTCGCCGTCACGGAGCCGCGTTTCGACGAGGAGCCGGTCGATCGCATCCGCGGGCAGATCATCGCCAATCTGCGGCGCGCGGAATCCGACCCCGGCCAGGTCGCGCGGCAATACTGGGCCACGGCCTTGTTCGGCGACCACCCCTACGGACATACCGACGGACGGCACGCCGGAGAGCGTCGCGACGATCACGCCCGACGACCTGAAGGCCTTCCATCAGCGCACCGTGGCGCGCGACAACCTCTACGTCGTGATCGTCGGCGCGATCGATCCGGAGACGGCCGCGGCGGCGCTCGACCGGATATTCGGCGACCTCCCGGAGCACGCCGACCTCACCCCGGTCAGCGACATCATGCCGGCCTCCGACCAGACGGTGCACGCCGCGCTCAGCGTGCCGCAGACCACCATCCGGCTCGGCGGCCCGGGGCTGAAGCGCGACGATCCCGACTTCATCGCCGCCTTATGTGGCCAACCAGATCCTGGGCGGCGGCACGTTCTCCTCGCGGCTCTACAAGGCGGTCCGCGAGGAGCGCGGCCTCGCCTATTCGGTCGGGACCGGGCTTATCCCCTACGACCATGCCGGCGTCTTCGTTGCCGGCAACCTCGGTCGACGCGGCGAACGCCGACACGGCGGTGCAGATCATGCTCGACGAGATCGCCCGCTTCGCCAAGGAAGGCCCGACGGAAGAGGAGCTTGCCGCGGCCAAGGACTATCTGATCGGCAATTTCGCCCTGCGCTTCGACTCCACCCAGAAGATCGCCCGCAACCTCCTGCAACTTCCAGCTCGACGGTCTCGGCATCGACTATCATCGACGGCGCAACGACCTGATCCGCGCAGTGACGCTGGAGGACGTGCGGCGCGTGGCGCAGCGCCTCTGGGGCGAACACGCCGTCGGTTGTAACGGTCGGGCCGGCCCAGACCTGAGGCGAGCAGCGGCGCCTGCAGGCGTCCGCCGGCCGGCGACTTCCGTCAGCCTCATTCTGCGCCGGCCTGCGCGCCTGCGCGGGCTTGCGCTTTGTGCCGCTTCTGCCCCACGATACCCACGACAAGCGAACTGGTTGGAGGGCGTCATGCATTTCAAGGCCGCGGGTGTGACGGCGTTCCTGGTCCTGTCCTGGTCCTCTTTCGCCGCTGCCGGTCCGGCTGTCGACGCAGCAGAGCAGGCCGAGGCGCTGGCGGCGGAGGGGAAGACGGTGGAGGCGCTCGACGCGCTCGACGCAGGCGGTCGACGCGCTGTGGCGGGCCATTCCGCTGGCATTCCGCGCCGTCGCCCTGGTCGATTCGGCCAGCGGCTACGGCCTCTACCAGGAGCGGGCCGACGCCACGTTCCAGCCGCGACGAGGCGCTCACCGTCTATGTCGAGCCGGTCGGCTACGGCTACGGCGGCGGACGGCGATCGGGTTCACCGCCGACCTGGCGCTTCGAGAACGACACCGGCCAGGTCCTGACCGAGACCCAGGGACCTGTTCTCCATCTCCGACCCCGCGCGCCGGAGGGGAAGCGCGAGTTCTACATGACGCTCAGCTTCGCCGTGCCCTTCCTGCGGCCGGGCAATTACACGGCGACCTTCACCGTGCACGACGAGAACTCCGACAAGACCGGCACCTTCGAGGTGCCCTTCGAGATCGTCCTGCCGACCGGCAATTGAGCGCCGTCCTGCGCGAGGCGCCGCCGGCATCGAGAAAAGATCGCGTCCCCGCAAGGGGATAGAGCGACGATCCCTGCACCGGCGCGGGTGAGCCGGATGACCGGCGTTAACCCCTCCCCGTTGGCCGGCGTCGCTTCGTCACCGAAATTATTGACAACCTGAAAGCGGCCCCCTATCTCCGCGCCGCCTGTTAGCACTCACCCATGTGAGAGTGCTAACAGCCGGCATTCCAACGGGGCATAGCCCCATCATTTCGGGACGAGAGAGGGAACACATGCATTTCCGTCCACTTCACGACCGTGTCGTCGTCCGCCGTCTTGAGTCCGAGGAGCGGACCAAGGGTGGCATCATCATTCCGGACACCGCCAAGGAGAAGCCGCAGCGAGGGCGAGGTGATCGCCGTCGGGCCGGGCGCCCGCGACGAGGCCGGCAAGGTCCAGCCGCTCGACGTCAAGGCCGGCGACCGCATCCTTTTCGGCAAGTGGTCCGGCACCGAGGTCAAGATCGACGGTGAGGACTACCTGATCATGAAGGAGTCCGACATCATGGGCATCATCGAGAAGACCGGCCACTTCCAAGAAGAAGGCCGCCTAAAGCGCGCTCACCCAACCCAATTCTGAATACGAGAGGAACGACAATGTCTGCGAAAGACGTAAAATTCTCTGCCGACGCGCGCGAGAAGATGCTGCGCGGCGTCGACATCCTGGCGAACGCCGTCAAGGTGACGCTCGGCCCCAAGGGCCGCAACGTGGTGCTGGAGAAGTCCTTCGGCGCGCCGCGCATCACCAAGGACGGCGTGACCGTCGCCAAGGAAATCGAGCTTGAGGACAAGTTCGAGAACATGGGCGCCCAGATGGTGCGCGAAGTGGCGTCGAAGACCAACGACATCGCCGGCGACGGCACCACGACCGCGACCGTTCTGGCCCAGGCCATCGTCAAGGAAGGCGCCAAATACGTCGCCGCCGGCATGAACCCGATGGACCTGAAGCGCGGCATCGACATGGCCGTGGCCGCCGTCGTGAAGGACCTGCAGAAGCAGTCGAAGAAGATCAACACCTCCGCCGAAGTGGCGCAGGTCGGCACGATCTCCGCCAACGGCGACACGACCGTCGGCGAGATGATCGCCGAGGCCATGCAGAAGGTCGGCAACGAGGGCGTGATCACGGTCGAAGAGGCGAAGTCGCTCGAGACCGAGCTGGAAGTGGTCGAGGGCATGCAGTTCGACCGCGGCTACATCTCTCCCTACTTCATCACCAACACGGAGAAGATGATCGCCGACCTGGAGGACCCCTACATCCTCCTGTTCGAGAAGAAGCTCTCCAACCTGCAGGCCATGCTTCCGGTGCTCGAGGCGGTTGTGCAGTCGGCGCGTCCGCTGCTCATCATCGCCGAGGACGTGGAAGGCGAGGCGCTGGCCACGCTGGTGGTCAACAAGCTGCGCGGCGGCCTCAAGGTCGCGGCCGTCAAGGCCCCGGGCTTCGGCGACCGCCGCAAGGCCATGCTGCAGGACATCGCCACGCTGACCGGCGGCGAGGTCATCTCCGAGGACCTCGGCATCAAGCTTGAGAGCGTGACGCTCGACATGCTCGGCCGCGCCAAGAAGGTGTCGATCTCCAAGGAGGAGACCACCATCGTCGACGGCGCCGGCAAGAAGAAGGACATCGAGGGCCGCGTCAACCAGATCAAGGCGCAGATCGAGGAGACCACCTCCGACTACGACCGCGAGAAGCTGCAGGAGCGGCTTGCCAAGCTCGCCGGCGGCGTCGCGGTGATCCGCGTCGGCGGTGCCACCGAGATCGAGGTGAAGGAGAAGAAGGACCGCGTCGACGACGCCCTCAACGCCACGCGTGCGGCGGTCGAGGAAGGCATCGTGCCGGGCGGCGGCGTGGCTCTGCTGCGCGCCCGCAAGGCGGTCGACAAGCTCGCCGACGAGAACCCGGACGTGCAGGCCGGCATCAAGATCGTGCTGAAGGCGCTTGAGTCGCCGATCCGTCAGATCGCCCAGAATGCCGGCGTCGACGCCTCGATCGTGGTCGGCAAGGTGATGGAGTCGCAAGTCCAACACCTTCGGCTTCGACGCCCAGACGGAGACCTACAAGGACCTCGTCCAGGCCGGCATCATCGACCCGACCAAGGTCGTGCGCACCGCGCTGCAGGACGCCGCTTCGGTGGCCGGCCTGCTGGTGATGACCGAGGCCATGGTCGCGGAGCTTCCGAAGAAGGAAGCCGCGGCGGCCCGGCCATGCCGGGCGGCGGCATGGGCGGCATGGACTTCTAAGGAAGTCCAGGAGCCGCCCATCTCCAAGGATGCCGAAGCCGGCAACAGCCGGCTTCGGTGGCGGCATGGACTTCTAAGAAGCCGGAAGCCGAACCGATACGGAACGGGGCCGCGGGCCCCGTTCTTTTTTGTGGCTTCCCGTTGCGGTCAGAGCGAGGCGGCGACGTGGCAGATTGCAGCTTGAGCTTGGCGAACAGCGATGGCGCCGGCCAGGCCGATCAGATTCCGTTGGCCCGCCGCGTCGTCCTGGAGAAAGCGGCGGCGGCAGGTCGACGGCGATGCCGCCGGCGTGGAGACCCTTTGCCAGCGAGGCGGCGGCGGCGCGCGCGGCACCGCTCCACGGCGCGGAAGCGAGGCGGCGAGCTTCGCTTCGGAGCGCAGGATCACGCCGTCGTCGAGCACCTTGAGGTGATTGGCGTCGAGCGTCGAGCCGGTCGTGGTGATGTCGACGATGAGGTCGGCGGTGCCGGCGGCGGGCGCGCCCTCCGTGGCGCCGAGGCTCTCCACCACGCGGTAGAGCGCGATGCCGTGCGCGGCGAAGAAGCGCTGCGTCAGGTTCCAGTATTTGGTGGCGATGCGCATGCGGCCGGCCGTGGCGGGCGCGGAAGCCGGCGGCGACGTCGTCGAGGTCGGCCATGGTCCACACGTCGATCCACAGCTCCGGCACCGCCACCACGACGTCGGCGCGGCCGAAGCCGAGCGGCGCGAGAAGCGCGATCTTCTCCTCCGCGTCGGCGACGGTCTCGTGCACCAGGTCGGCGCCGGTGATGCCGAGATGCACGCTGCCGGCGGCGAGCTCGCGCGCGATCTCCGAGGCGGAGAGGAAGGCGACCTCCACGTCGTCGCAGCCCGCCGAGGCGGCCGCGATATTGCCGCCCGTCGCCCTTCTCGACCGGCAAGCCGGCGCCGCGCGAAGAGCGCCTCGGCCTTCTCCATGAGGCGGCCCTTGGAGGGGAGCGCCAGGATCGAGCGTCGCTCATGCGCCGCCCTCCGCGGCCATCGGCAAGGTCGAGCCGCATGCGTGAAGCCGACGGCCGGGATCGGCTGCCGCGCGCCCAGCATCTCCATCAGCCGGTCGTAGCGCCCGCCGCCGACGAGCGGCGCGCGCGGCGCCCTCGGCGCGGATCTCGAAGACGAGGCCGGTGTAGTAGTCGAGCGGGCGGCCGAAGCGCGGCCTCGAAGCGGATGGCGGCGGCCGGCGCCAGCGCGGCGATGGCCGCGGCGCGCGCCTCGAACAGCGTCGAGCGCCTCGCCGAGGTCGAGGCCATGCCCGGCGGCGAAGCGCGCCAAGCGCATCGCCGGCGGCGGCAAGCTCCGCCTCCAGCGCGAAATAGTCGCCAAGCACCGTCACGGCGCGCGCGGCGATCTGTCGGCGTCGGGCAAGCGCGCGCTGCTCGAAGAAGCGCTCGGCGATCTCCGCCGGCGAGCGCCCGGCGGCCTCCGTGTGGCCATGCGCGGCGCGCCGCTCGTCGAGCAGCGCGACCAGCCCGCCGCGTCCGCGCGATCAGCGGCCGCGCGAAGCTCCGCATCGAAGCGGCGCGCTTCCGTGTCGGGCGGCGCGGCCATGCGCGCAAGGTTGGCCGCCATCACGTCGGGCACGCCGAAGGAGCGGCGCAGCCGCCGCCGCCAGCGGCCGGGCAGCCCGAGCGCGCGCAAGCAGCGCGTCGAAGACGCCGATATCGCCGAGGCGCACGGCGAGCGGCTTGGCGCCGACCTCCGCCGCGCAGGCGACGGCGAGCGCCAGCGCCTCGGCGTCGGCCGCGACGCGATCGGCGCGGCCGATATCCTCGTAGCCCGTCTCCAGCCGCTCCGGCGCGCCCTGGTCGTGGCGGCGGAAGACCAGGCCCTCATAGGCGTAGCGCCCGCCGCCGTCGCCGCTGCCGAGATGCGCCAGGCAGACGGGAATGGTGAAGTCGGGCCGAAGCGCCAGCCGCTCGCCCTGCGGGCCTTCGGTCACGAACATGCGGCGGCGGATGTCCTCGCCCGCCGTCTCCAGGAACGGATCGGCGGGATGCAGCACCGGCAGCTCGACGAAGCGCGCGCCGGCTGCTTCGTAGAGCGCGCGGAGGCGGGGGGAGGTTTTTGGGAGCGGCGACAATGTCAGCACCCCAACCGCACGACACCCTCTCGTTTTGTCATCCCGGAAGGCGCGCAGCGCCTGTCCGGGACCCATGAACACCGAGGGGCACGGTGCGCGCGCGCCCGCTTCTCTTCGGTGGTCATGGGTCCCGGTCTTGGCGCTTCGGCCAAACCGGGATGACAAACGAGAGGGCATGTGCTTACGCGCCGCGCTGCTTCTCGAGCAGCTTCTTCACCTCGGCGACGAGATCGTCGCGCGGAATCTCGAACTGGCCGGGGCGCTCCTCCTTCCAGGCGGCGTGGTCCTCGCCGATCGCGGCGGCCTGCGCCTTGCCGGCGACGAGGTCCTTCATCTGCAGGCGGCCGGCCTCGAACTCGTTGGAGCCGGCGATGATGGCGGCGGGGGCATTGCGGCGGTCGGCATATTTGAGCTGCGCCTTCATGCCCGACGAGCCGAGATACATCTCCGCCGCGACGCCGGCATTGCGGAGCTCCGCGACCATCGTCTGGTAGTCGGCGAGCCTGTCGCGGTCCATGACGGTGACGACCACGGGGCCGGACGGCGCCCTCGTCGCCGAGCTTGCCGACGGCCTTCAGCGCGGCGGCGAGCCGCGACACGCCGACGGAGAAGCCGGTCGCCGGCACGTCCTCGCCGCGGAAGCGGCCGACGAGGCCGTCATAGCGCCCGCCCCCGCCGACCGAGCCGAACACGACGGGCTGGCCCTTCTCGTTCGGCACCTCGAAGGTGAGCTGCGCTTCGAAGACGGGGCCGGTGTAGTATTCGAGGCCGCGGACGACGGAAGGATCGATCTGAATTCGGTCCGCGCCATAGCCAGCGGCATCTGACAAGCTCCTGATACTAGTTCAAGCTCTTCAGCGCCCTTCAGACTAGCTCGTTCATCGAACCGTCCTTCAGCGAAGCAGTGTCGCTTCGATTGCGATGGACGTCGAGAGCGATCTGCGTCGAAGATCGCCGGTGCATTCGTCGTCTCTGGATCGTCGCGTGGAACTCGCAGCCTGAGCGCGAGTCGTGACATCGAGCTCGAGCAAACGCTTGAGTCGACGTCAGATCTGCTCGCGTCGTATCGAGCCCGGCGCCTTTTGTGAAATCGCCGCTTTCGTCCTTCGCGCCCGGCGCCAAGCAGCTGGCGCACGCCTCCGATCCCGAGCCGATCCAGCTTGTCGATGGCACGCAGCACCGTGAGCTTCTGGCGCTCGTCGCGCGACGCCGATCGCCTCCATCACGCCATCGAGCACCTTCCGGTTGTTCACCTTGATGACGTATTGCCCGCGCTCGAAGCCGAGCGCCTCCATCGTGTCGGCGGCCATCATGCAAATCTCGGCGTCGGCCGCGGGGCTCGACGCGCCCACCGTATCGGCGTCGAACTGCATGAACTGGCGGAACCGCCCCGGCCCCGGCTTCTCGTTCCGAAAAACCCAGCCGGCGCGATAGCTGCGATAGGGTTTTGGCAGGCGCTCGTAATTCTCCGCCACGAAGCGGGCGAGCGGCGCGGTGAGGTCGTAGCGCAGGCTGAGCCATTGCTCGTCCTCGTCCTGGAACGAAAAAACGCCCTCGTTCGGGCGGTCCTGGTCGGGCAGGAATTTGCCCAGCGCCTCGGTGTATTCGATGAACGGCGTCTCCACCGGCTCGAAGCCGTAGCGCTCGTAGACGGCCTTGATGGTCGCCATCATGCGCTCCACGGCGCGGATATCCTCCGGCCCGCGATCGGCAAAGCCGCGCGGCAGACGGGGTTCGAGCCGGTTCTTCTTGTCGGACATGGTCGGGGCGCGGGCGCTTGCTGATGTCAGAACGCCCGCCGAGCGGGCGGGCGCGGCCTTAGTAGCGGCGCGCGGGCCAAGCGGCAACCGGGGTGCGGGAGGCGCCGGCCCGAGACTCCTGAAGGACCGGCCGGGATCGCAGGGCCTATCGCCAAGTGGGAGGTCTCCCCACAAGAAGGAGGGAGGCTCGCTTCGCCGGGGCCCTGAACCCTCATCCGCCCTCCGGCGGAGCCGGAGGGCACCTTCTCCCGGTCTCGGGAGAAGGTTGGGTGCGTGGCGCGTGCCCCATGCATGCCCCCGTGCATGCCTCCATCATCCTCACGGTCTTTCGCGATATCGTCATGCCCGGGCTTGACCCGGGCATCCATTCCTGAGCCTGGTCGCTCGACGCAGCGCCAGCGGAATGGATTGCCGGATCAAGTCCGGCAATGACGACAAAGAAGGCATGCGGCTTTGTTCCCGCGGCCTGCGTCAGCCCGAGACTATCAAAGAGCTCAATCGCCTCCTCACGCATGAGGAGGGAGCGGGGCGCCTCAGGAGTGCCTCGCAATAAGTAATAGTGGCGCCCCTCAGGCGCCCCGCACGGCGTTTTGCGATCTCCGATTTCCACTCTCCGGCATGGGGCCGCCTCGTGCCGGCCGAAGCCAGCGGACTGCACCCCACCCTTAAGGCCGTCTCGACTAGCGGCAGACCGGTCATCCCGGTCGGGCGGACGTATCGGGACCCCCGAGGCTCGGCCGGCCGGAACCGGACCGAATCTCACCACGGGCGCCGCCCGCCCTTCCCACATGGTTCCGGTGGCCACACGGTCCCTCCGGCGAAGAGCGGTGCGAGGAGATGATAAGCGGGTTTTGAAGGGCGGGGACAACTTTGCGACCGCGCACACCCTTTCGCCACCAAGAGCCATAGAGCGGAGGAGTATTCAAACCGGCCCTCTGGACCTTAGAATAATTCCAATCTATTCCTGGCTCCATGATTCCGGGCTTCCACGACCGCAAGCGATTCTCCGACCTCTCCGACCAGGAGATCCTGGCGCTTGCCATCTCCTCGGAAGAGGAAGACGGCCGCATCTATTCCACCTATGCGGAGCGGCTGCGCCCCGACTATCCGCAGAGCGCCGCCGTGTTCGAGGGGATGGCGGCAGAGGAGGACACGCACCGGCGCCGCCTCATCGACATGTACCGCAAGCGCTTCGGCGAGACGATCCCGGTGATCCGCCGCGAATACGTCTCCGGCTTCTACAGCCGGCGGCCCTACTGGCTGGTGAGCCAGCTCGGCCTGGAGCGGGTGCGCGAGGAAGTGGCGCTGATGGAGCAGGAGGCGCAGAGCTTCTACACGAAGGCCGCGCAGCGCACCTCCGATGCCGAGACGCGCAAGCTGCTCGGCGACCTGGCGGCGGCGGAGGCGGGACACGTCGCCAAGGCGGAGCAGCTCGAGGACGAGCATCTCGGCAAGAGTGCGCGGGCGGAGGAGGACGCCGTCGCGCACCGGCAGTTCGTGCTGACCTATGTGCAGCCGGGTCTCGCCGGCCTGATGGACGGCTCGGTCTCGACGCTGGCGCCGGTCTTCGCCGCGGCGTTCGCGACCCACGATCCGTGGCAGACGCTGCTCGTGGGGCTTGCCGCCGCCATCGGCGCCGGCATCTCGATGGGCTTTACCGAGGCGCTGTCGGACGACGGGGCGCTGACCGGCCGCGGCTCGCCGATCACCCGCGGGCTCTCCTGCGGGGTGATGACCACGATCGGCGGGCTGGGGCACGCGCTCCCCTATCTCATCCCCGCCTTCTGGACGGCGACGGCGATCGCCTTCGTCGTCGTGGTGGTGGAGCTGATCGCCATCGCCTGGATCCGCTGGCGCTACATGCAGTCGCCGTTCTTCACGGCGGCGCTGCAGATCGTGCTGGGCGGCGCGCTGGTGTTCGCCGCGGGAATCATCATCGGCAACGCCTGACGCGCGTCAGGCGAGCGGCTTGTAGTAGATCGTCGTGCCGCTCGGGCCGCCGTCGTTCGCCAGGCAATAATTCGGGATGTCCCCCACCCGCACATAGCCGCGCCGCCGGTAGAACGGCTCCGCGCCGCTGCCGGTCTCCGTGTCGAGCGTCAGCAGCGTACGTCCGAGGCCGAGGGCGTGCGCCTCCAGCGCATCCATGAGACGCGAGGCGATGCCCTTACGGCGGGCGCGGCTTGCGACCAGCAGCTTGCTGACATCGGCGCGGTGCGGCTGGTTGGCCTTCGCGACCGGATGCAGGAGGACCGTGCCGACGATCCGGCGCCCATCGCGCGCCACGAAAAGGACCGTCCGGCCGTCTGCGATCCCGGCGATCATGTCGCGCCAGAACGCCTCCAGCTCCGCCGGCGACACCCCGTAGAGGTAGCCCACCGAGGCGCCGTCCTCGATGCAATCGCGAATGACACCGACGAGCTCGTCGAGGCCCGCTTCGGCTTCGGCCGCCGAAAGCTGAGCGACATCCCCCATCTCAGCCGTCCAGGATCGCGGAGAGCAATCGCGCGCGCCTGTTACGGTAGAGCAAGCTAGGTTGCCCATGGTGCGTAGCCGTTACATCTGTGATCATTCTGCCACGCTTTTTTCCGACATTCGGCGGCGCCTATTGATTGAAGATTGCATCAGTTTGTCTAAGCCATCTAGAGTGAGGCGTGCTCGGGGGCGGTCGTGAAGCGGTTTGTTTCGCTGTTGTTCGTTGCGTCGCTGTGTTCCAGCGTGGCTAATGCCGCAGGTGCTGAGCAAAGCGCAGCGTCTATGGGCCCCACGTGGATCTGGACCGGGCTTTATCTCGGTTCGCATCTCGGCGCGGGCTGGGCCTTGAAAGATTGGCAGAGCGCCGACGGCATTCTCGGCGTCGGTGCCAGCTTCAATTTGAGAGTCTCATCGGCGGCAAGTTTGCTGGCGCCCAGGCCGGCTTCAATTGGCAGACCGGACCCTTGGTGCTGGGCGGCGAATTGTCCGGTAGCTGGGCAGACATCTACGGCGACGCCAAATGCTATATTGCATTCTTTGTCTGCAACACCAAGATCGATTGGTTTGGCACGGCAACCGGCCGAGTTGGTTGGGCCGACGGTCATGTGCTTTACTACGGCAAAGGTGGCGCTGCCGTGGTGCACGACAAGTATCATATGAATGCCGCGCAATTCACCAACACGTTTGACGGATCAGAGACGCGATGGGGCTGGACGATCGGCGCGGGCATTGAATACGCGTTCGCGCCGGCATGGTCCGCCTTTGCCGAATACGACTACATGGATTTTGGAACCGAGGCCGTCGACATGACGGACCAGTTCGATAATCTAACCCATATCAATATTCGCCAGAACGTCCAGACTCTCAAGTTTGGCGTGAATCATCGGCTGGGCGGAGCGGACAATGCATTCGCGGATGCATCGGGCCCGGACATGGACATGTCCGACTGGTCGATCGACGCCGGCACGCGCTTGTGGGTGAGTTCCGGCAGGATGAAGAAGGACCTCTACGATCCGTTCGTGCCGGGCCAGCAGAGTTCTCGCCTCACCTACGGACCCGAGATCGGCGTGTCGCTGGAAGGCTTCTTGCGCCTGCAAAATGCCAATGGCCTGCTATGCCTTGACCCCTCGCTGGAGTGTCGGAGTTGGCGGCCGCTACTGGTATTTCAGGACCACCAGTGCGGAAACCCGGTTCCCTGGCGTTGCCAACATATCGCCGATGGACTTCGAAACCTCCCGCTACGGTGGCTTCGTCCAAGCTCTCCTATAATTTCGATCAATCAGACGTGGACGATGCCGGGAGCAACGCATCTGATGTAACGCCGAACTGGGCAGGCTTCCACATCGGCCCGCATGTCGGCGGCGGCTTTGGGTCGGAGGAGTGGAACTCCGCTACCAATATACTGGCGATCTCGAACCCGCTGTTTCCTGGCTCCGGTGATGTTAATGGACTGGTTGCCGGCGGCCAGGTTGGATATGACCTCCAGGCGGGGAGATGGGTCCTCGGTGCGGAAGCCGATGCAAGCTGGTCTGATTTCTACGGCAATGCCAAGTGCGCGACCTTTGCCGGCCCCATCAGCGGCACCTGCAACACCAGCATAGACGCACAAGGCTCGTTTTAAAGGATGGTATTCCAGGATCTGCTTCTCCGCCACGGTGGTGTCGGCGTTGAGGCGGTAGACGAGCGGCACGCCGGTGGCGATCTCGAGCTTCGTCACCTCGTCCGGCGTCAGCTTGTCGAGCACCATGGCGAGCGAGCGCAGCGAGTTGCCGTGGGCGGAGACGATGACGCGCCGCCCGCGCATCACGTCGGGCAGGATGCGGGTCAGGTAATACGGCCAGACGCGGGCGCCGGTATCGCGCAGGCTCTCGCCGCCGGGCGGATTGGTGGCGTAGGAGCGGCGCCAGACGTGCACCTGCTCCTCGCCCCATTTCTTGCGGGCATCATCCTTGTTGAGGCCGGAGAGATCGCCGTAGTCGCGCTCGTTCAGCGCCTGGTCGCGATGTTCCTCCAGCCCGGTCTGGCCCAGCTCCTCCAGCATGAGCTTCAGCGTGTTCTGGGCGCGGATGAGGGCGCTCGTATAGGCGACGTCGAAGCCGAGGCCGGCCTCTCTGAGCTTCTGTCCGGCGGCGCGCGCCTCCTCGATGCCCTTGGGCGAGAGGTCGACGTCCTTCCATCCGGTGAAGAGGTTCTTGAGGTTCCAGTCGCTCTGGCCGTGGCGCACGAGCACGAGAAGGCGGTCCATGGTCGCTCCGATGGTTAGGGGCAGGCGGGAGGGGCGTCGAGGATTGCTAACCCCTCAAAGGCGCTTGGGGTCAAGACCCATGGCGGCGGCGATCCTGGCGAAATCGTCACGCGGCACCGAGAAGAGGCTGCGGTGGAAGAAGAGCCCCCAATGCGTGCGGTCCCTGATGAAGGAGAGCTCGTCGAGGAGGGGATAGACGTCCGCCTCGCGGGCTTTCTCCTCGAAGGCGCAGTCGCGGCACCAGCCGACGCGGCCGGCCATCATCTCCGTCTCGTAGGGCTGGCGCTCGGTGAACCGGCCGATGGCGGTGAAGGCGCGCACCTCCTCGCCGCCTTTCAGCAGCGTGCGCGGGGAATAATAGGCGAGCCATTCGCCGGGGCTGGTGCGCTTCACCGCGTCGTGGCGGCCATGCGCGAACATGGCGAAGCCGCCGGCGAGGCCGCGCTCGACGCCGGCTTTCGGGACGACGGCGATCCAGTAGCGCGGGCCGGGGTGTCTTGGCCATTCCGGGCGATGCTCCAATTATCGTCGTCATGCCCGGACTTGATCCGGGCATCCATTCCGTGGTGCCGGATGGTGACGGAATGGGTTGCCGGGTCAAGCCCGGCAATGACGACAGAACAAGGGCTCGGGCTAAACGGCTAATGCAGGCCCAGCACGTCGGCCATGTCGTAGAGGCCGGGCTTCTTGTCGAAGGCCCAGAGCGCCGCGCGGATGGCGCCGCGGGCGAAGATGTCGCGGCTCTCGGCGCGGTGGGCGAGCTCGATGCGCTCGCCCTCGCCGGCCAGCACCACGAGGTGGTCGCCGACCACCGAGCCGCCGCGCAGCGAGGCGAAGCCGATGGCGCCCTGCGGCCGCGCGCCGGTATGGCCGTCGCGGGTGCGGACTGAGCTGCTCTGCCAGGCCGACGCCCCTCCCCTCCGCCGCGGCGCGGCCGAGCAGCAGCGCCGTTCCCGACGGCGCGTCGACCTTGTGGCGGTGGTGCATCTCGACGATCTCGATGTCGTAGTCCGGCCCGAGCGCGGCAGCCGCTCGCCGCACCAGCGCCGCCAGCAGGTTGACGCCGAGGCTCATATTGCCGGACTTCACGATGCGGCAATGGCGCGCCGCCGCCTGCAGCTTCTCCTCGTCCTCCGGCGCCGATGCCGGTGGTGCCGATGACGTGCACGACGCGCGCCTGCGCCGCCAGCTCCGAATAGGCGAGCGTCGCCGCGGGCGTGGTGAAGTCGAGCACCACGTCGGTGTTGGCGAAGATCGCCACCGGATCGTCGCCGATCGTCACGCCGCAGGCGCCGGCGCCGGCAAGCTCGCCCGCGTCCGGCGCCGAGCTCCTTCGCCTCGGGCCGGTCGAGCGCGCCCACAAGCGCCATCTCCTTCTCGGCCAGCACGGCGCGGACCAGCGCCCGCCCCATGCGCCCGCCGGCTCCCGTTACCACGACCCGCAATTCGGCCATCGCTTTGATCCATCCCGCTCGGAAAGCACGCACCTATAGCAATGCCGTGGGCGACGGCAAACCGCGCGCCGCTGACTTCGGCGGGCGTTGGGAGTATGAGGGCGGCATGGACGCTGCCATCCGGAGCCGGATCGAACCCGACGGACGCGTGGTCGGGGCGCAGGCTGAGGCTTTCCACGCTCATCCGCCTGCGCTGGCTCGCCATCGGCGGGCAGACGGCCGCGATCCTCGTCGTCGGGCTCTGGTTCGCCTTTCCGCTCCCCTTCGGCGCCTGCTTCGCGCTGATCGCGCTCTCCGCCTGGCTCAATCTGGGGCTGCGGGTCGCCTTCCCGACCTCCTATCGTCTCACGCCCGGCTGGGCGGCGCTGCTTCTCGCCTACGACCTCCTGCAGCTTGCGGGGCTGCTCTACCTCACCGGGGGGCTGGAGAACCCCTTCGCCATCCTGCTGCTCGGGCCGGCCATGGTCTCGGCCACGACGCTGCAGCCCGACAAGACGTTCCTGCTCGGCGCGATGACGCTCGCCGCGGCGACGGTGCTCGTCTTCGTGCACCGCCCGCTGCCGTGGTTCCCGGGACGCGACGTTCGATCCGCCGCTGCACTATGTCGGCGGCGTCTGGGTGGCGCTCGTCTGCGCGCTGCTGCTTCATGGCCTTCTACGCCTTCCGCGTGGCGGAGGAGGCGCGGCAGCTCGCCGAGGCGCTGGCGGCGACGGAGCTGGTGCTGCAGCGCGAGCAGCACCTTTCGGCGCTCGACGGGCTGGCCGCGGCCGCGGCGCACGAGCTCGGCACGCCGCTTGCCACCATCGCGCTCGTCGCCAGCGAGCTGGCAAGCGAGATTCCGGCCGACGATCCGCATGCGGAGGACGTGCGCCTCATCCGCGCGCAATCGGAGCGCTGCCGCGAAATCCTCTCCAAGATCGCCTCGCTCTCCTCCGCGCCGGAGGAGCATCTCGGCGCGCATGCCGCTGACGCACGTGCTGGAGGAGGTGGTGGCGCCGCACCGCGATTTCGGCGTCGCCATCAAGGTGGAGTACCGAAGGCGACGGCATCGAGCCGGTGGCGGCGCGCAATCCCGGCCTCACCTACGGGCTCGGCAACCTGGTCGAGAACGCCGTCGATTTCGCCAGCACGGAGGTGCGGATCAGGGCGTCCTGGACGCCATCCGCGGTGACCGTCACCATCGCCGATGACGGCCCCGGCTATCCGCCCGACGTGCTCGACCGGCTGGGCGAGCCCTACGTCACCACGCGGCGCGGCGGGCAGATCGGCGCGCGGCGGAGCATGGCGGGCTGGGGCTCGGCATCTTCATCGCCAAGACGCTTCTGGAGCGCTCCGGCGCCACGCTCCGCCTGGAAAACCGCAAAGCCCCGGAGAAAGGCGCGCTGGTGACGGTGGACTGGCCGCGCGCAGCATTTCGAGATGGCGGGCCCGCGGCGTTAGCCAAACCGGCCAGAAGAACTCTGGACGAAAGCTTGATTGGCGGGCCGATAATGCCTACTTTCGGACAGAATTCTGGAACAAGAATAACATCAACCATGCTTGAATCCGGTCCAGACCATGACGGACCAGTCGTCACAGACGCCACCGGCGGAGGGGCAAACGCTCCTCATCGTCGATGACGACAAGGCCTTCCTGCAGCGCCTCGCACGCGCGATGGAAAAGCGCGGCTTTGTCACCGAAACCGCGGAATCGGTCGCCGAGGCGCGCGCCAAGGTGGAGGCGTGCCAATCCCTCCTTCGCCGTGGTCGACATGCGGCTGGAGGACGGCAACGGCCTCGACGTGATCGAGATCGTCCGCGGCCGCCGTCCCGACGCGCGCGCCATCATCCTCACCGGCTACGGCAACATCGCCACCGCCGTGACGGCGGTGAAGCTCGGCGCCATCGACTATCTGTCGAAGCCCGCCGACGCCGACGAGATCTACGCCGCGCTGATGCAGCAGAAGGACCAGCGCGCGGCAGCCGCCGGAAAACCCGATGTCGGCCGACCGCGTGCGCTGGGAGCATATCCAGCGCGTCTACGAGCTGTGCGACCGCAACGTCTCGGAGACGGCGCGCCGCCTCAACATGCATCGCCGCACGCTGCAGCGCATCCTGGCCAAGCGCGCCCCGCGCTGACGGCGATGAAAACGGGGCCCGGCCAGGCAGAGATTGTCATCCGGGCGCTCGAAGTCGAAGACGCCCAAGACCTCGCACGCCTGCAGGATATGCCGGGCTATCGCTACGGCACGCTCCGCCCGCCCTTTCCTTCCATCACCTCGGTGCGGAAACGCCTCGAGCAAAACGGTCCCGAGACTCTGCTTCTGGGCGCATTCGTCGATGCGCGGCTGGTGGGAAGCGCCGGGCTGCATCGCCATTCCGGCCGACGCAGCCATGCGGCGAATATCGGCATGGGCGTTGCCGACGACATGGAGGGCAGAGGCATCGGGACAGCCCTGCTGCGCGCGCTCATCGAAGCCGCCGACAAGTGGCTCGCCATCGACCGGCTCGAGCTCACCGTGTTCCACGACAACGAACGGGCCATCCGCCTCTACGAACGGCACGGGTTTCAGCGCGAGGGAACGTTCCGCGCCTTCGCCTTCCGCGACGGCGAATTCGTCGATGCGGTCGCCATGGCGCGGCTGCGCAGCCGCTAAGCGTACCTGGCGCCAGCTACGCCGGCGGCCTCAGGCTCGGAGATGTCGATGCCGGCCTCGCGCAGGCCTTCCAGGTTGCGGTCGAAGGAAGCCGGATCGGCATAGGGCAAAGTCTGCCGCAGGTGATCGATCGAGAAGTTGGGATTGACCTCGAACACCTCGTTCCACATCCGCCGGGCGTCGTCGTAGCGCCCCTGACGGCCATAGACGCAGGCGAGATAGAAGCGCGTCATGTCGGAGTGCGGAGAAAGCTTCAGCCGCTTGTTGAAGGCGGTCTCCGCCTCGTCGTAGCGCCCGAGCGACAGCAGCGAGCGCCCGAGGAAATGCAGCGCCATGTCCCATTGCGGGTCGAGCCTGTAGGCGCGCGTGTAAAGCGGCACCGCCTCCTCCGACCGGCCCTGGAACTCCCGCACGTTGCCGAGGCTGACATAGCCGTCCGGCGAGTTCGGATCGAGCTCGATGGCACGCTCGGAATGCTGCTCCGCCTCTTCCAGGCGCCGTTCCCATGAGAGGCAGATGGCCATGGCCATATGCGCCTGCGGCTCGGTCTCATCGGTTTCGATGGCCTTCTCCGCCAGCTCCATCGAGCGACGGAGATTGTCCGGCGTCGCGTCGTTCCACCGGTTGATGTGCTCGGCGAAATTGATGACGGCGAGCCGCGCATAGGCGATCGCCAGGTTCGGGTCGATCTCCAAAGCGCGCTCGAGCATGGCGCGGGCCTGGGCCGCGCCTTCGGGGCGAAGCTGCAGCATGGCCTGGCGCGAGCGGACCACGAGATCGTAGGCCTCGGGGTCGATCTTGCCGCGGCTCTCGCGCTGCGCCCTCTCGCCGGCGGTGAGCTTCACCTTCAGCGCACCGACGATGGTCCGGGTCACCTCGTCCTGCATCTCGAAGATGTCGGAAAGATCACGGTCGTAGCGGTCCGCCCAAACGTGCCCGCCATTCGTCCCGTCTATCATCTGGGCGTTGATGCGGACGCGGTTGGCGGCGCGCCGCACGCTGCCTTCCAGCACGTAGCGCACGCCGAGCTCGCGGCTGACCTGCCGCACGTCGGGAGACTGGCCCTTGTAGGCGAAGGAGGAATTGCGCGCGATGACGAAGAGGCCGGACACCTTGGAGAGGTCGGTGATGATGTCCTCGGTGATGCCGTCGGCGAAATAGCCCTGCTCCGGGTCGCCCGACATGTTGTCGAAGGGCAGCACGGCGATCGACGGCTTCTCGGGCAATTGCGGCTCCTCCAGCGACACGACCAGCGTGGCGCCCGGCTTCCAGCCCCAGACGTGAAGGGGCTGCTCGATGTTCTTCACCTCGTGCGTGCCGCGATCGACGAAGGCGACCTCGACGCGGCCGCGCACGTGCTGGATCACGGCGTCGGTGATGGCGATCGCCGCCGGGCTCGGCCAGGCCTTCGATGCGGGCGGCGACATTGACGCCGTCGCCGAAGATGTCGCCGTCGCCATCGATGATGATGTCACCGACATGCACGCCGATCCGGTAGCGCAGCGGATCGTCCTCTTCCGTCGCCGTCGTTGCGTCCAGCCATGGCCGACTGGATGGCGACGCCGCACTGGACGGCATCCACGGCGGAGGAGAACTCCGCCAGGAGCCCGTCGCCGGTGGTCTTGACGATGCGGCCGCTATGCTCGGCGATGGCCGGATCGACCACCTCGCCGCGCGCAGCCTTGAGCCGCGCGAGCGTGGCGCTCTCGCTATGGCCCATCAGTCGCGAATATCCGACGATGTCGGCCGACATGACCGCCGCCAGCCGGCGCTGCTCCCGCGGCACTTTTGCGATTTCCTTCTATCCCGCCCGAACGGTAGCTAGGCTCGTATCCGGGCGACTTCAATGGCACTGCTGACGTCGGTCGTCAGCAGCCCTACACATCAGCCGAGCCCCGTCTCGCAGTCCGGGTCCTCCAGGTCGTGCAGCCGGTGCGCCCCGGCGCGCGCGATGCGGATCAGCATCTCCTTGCGCGTGGCGGCCGGCATCTTGCGCGCATTCCGATTCGCGCAAAATCTCCGCCCCGTAGGGATCGGCGACGATCAGCCCCGCCTCCTCGGGAAATATCTCCGCCGGCACGTGCGGGCCGGTGGCGAAATAGAAGCGGTCGGAATGGACGAGATAGTCCTGCCATTTCGAGTCGGCGCGGAAATCCTCCATCGAGGATTTGATCTCGATGATGGTGATCACGCCGTCGCCGCCGAGCGCCACCAGGTCGGCGCGGCGGCCGGAGCGCAGCGTCACCTCCGGGATCAGCGCCAGCCCCTCGGCGCGCAGCCGCCGGCAGACGCCGCGGCGGATGGCGAGCGCCCGCTCCGACTGCCGCCCGTCGACGGGAAGCTCCGGCGGCTCCGGCGGCGCGCAGGCTCGGCTTGCGTGACGATACGGACGCTCATCGGTCGTGACCCGAGGCTGCGACTCGACGACTTCCGACAGGAACAGGAAAGCCGAAACAAAGCCGAGAACGCAAGCACCTCCTCATTTGCGCTCTCTTAACCGCGCCCCTTCATGATCCGGCAACCACGTATTCGGCGGAGCTCGATATGGTTCAGCGTTTCGGCAAGGCCGGTCTTGCCCTCGCCTTCGCTCTCGGCCTGCTTTCGGCAGGCGCCTGCACGCGCACCCAGCAATATCTGGCGACCGGAGCGGCGGTCGGCGCCGGCGGCGGCGCCATCGTGGCGGCGGCGACCGGCGGCAGCCTGCTCGGCGGTGCCATCGTCGGCGGGGCGCTCGGAACGGGCGGAGGCTACGTCCTCTCCCGCTGAGGCCGGCTCAGCCCGACCTCGCCTTCCAGCACCAGCAGATCCTCCGGCGGCGAAGCTCACCGTCACCTTGTCGCCGTGGCGCGGCGGGGGGACGTTCGGATTGTTGAACGTGTCGAGCGAGACGGTGTTCTCGTCGAAGCGCACGCGCACGCGCACGACCGAGCCGAGGAAGCTCACCTCCTCGATCGTGCCGTCGAGCCTGTTGCGGTCGCTGCCGTCGCCGTTCAGCGACAGCGCCTCGGGCCGCAGCGCCACGGAGCGCGACGCGCCGGGCCTGCGCGTCCGCGACGCCGCGCGAGGACACGACCTTCTGCCCGTCGATCTCGATGGCGCCGGCGGCGGGATCGACGATGCGCGCCGGCAGGATGTTCAGCGTTCCGACGAAAGACGCGACGAAGCGCGTGCGCGGATGGTTGTAGATCTCGAACGGCGTGCCGATCTGCTCCACCCGCCCCTCGCTCATCACCACGATGCGGT
Organism: uncultured Alphaproteobacteria bacterium; assembly: GCA_963801225.1. Classification (GTDB taxonomy): domain Bacteria; phylum Pseudomonadota; class Alphaproteobacteria; order Rhizobiales; family Afifellaceae; genus DASWJZ01. The sequence goes on along the minus strand of CAWDED010000009.1, from coordinate 322,343 downwards.
CCGACATGGAGAGCGCTTCCTCCTGGTCGTGCGTGACGTAGATCGTGGTGATGCCGAGCTCGCGCTGCAGGCTCTTGATCTCCTCGCGCAGCGACACGCGGATCTTCGCGTCGAGCGCCGAGAGCGGCTCGTCGAGCAGGAGCACCTGCGGCTGGGTGGCGATGGCGCGGGCGAGCGCCACGCGCTGCTGCTGGCCGCCGGAGAGCTGATAGGGATAGCGGTCGGCGAGCTGCGGCAGCTTGATGAGCGTCAGCATCTCCTCGACGCGCGAGCTGGATCTCGGCCGACGGCTTCTTCTGCACCTTCAGCCCGAAGCCGACATTGCTCGCCACCGTCAGGTTGGGGAAGAGCGCGTAGGACTGGAACACCATGCCGACATTGCGCTGGTTCGGCTTGAGGTGCGTGACGTCCCTGTCGCCGATGCGGATGGAGCCGGAGGACGGCTCCTCGAAGCCCGCGACCATCCGGAGCGTCGTCGTCTTGCCGCAGCCGGACGGGCCGAGGAAGGAGATGAACTCGCCGCGCTCGATCGCCAGGTCGACCGATCTGGACGACCTGATGGGCGCCGTAGCGCTTCGAAAGCTTTTCGATCTCGAGGAATGCCATCGGCGATGCCCTTCCGCGGCTACTTGGCGGCCGCAGCGTCTTTCGCGCTGCGCCCGAAGACGTTGATCAGCCCCATGCAGAGCCAGGTGACGGCGAAGGCGATGATGGCGAGCGCCGAAGGCTCGTAGGCCTTGTTGGCGCCGATGTTCTGCAGATACGGGCCGAAGGCCGGACGGTCGAGCAGGCTGGCGATGGTGAACTCGCCGATCACGATGGCGAGCGTCAGGAAGGCGCCGGCCATGACGCCGGAGCGGACGTTGGGGAGGATGATGCGGAAGAGGATGGTTCCGCCAGCCGGCGCCGAGACATTGCGCCGCCTCCGTCAGCGTCCTGACGTCGATGGCGCGCAGCCCCGTGTCGACGGCCCGGTAGGTATAGGGAAGCGCCAGCGTGACGTAGCTGAAGATGAGCAGGAGGTCGGTGGCCCGCGCGTTCGAGGTGAACGGCAGCCACGACGAGCTGTTGTAGAGCCTGAGATAGCCGAAGACGACGACGATGGCGGGGATCACCAGCGGCAGCAGCGTGATGAACTCCACATAGGGCCGCACGCGCGGCAGCTTGAGCCTGATCCAGTAGGCGGTCGGCACGACCAGCAGGATGCCGACCAGGATCGCCGCCACGGCGACGGCGATCGAATAGGAGAAGCTCTCCAGGAAGCGCGTGTCGCTGAAAACGGAGCGATAGGCGTCGAAGGAATATTCGCCGCGCCGCTTGCGCATCGAGAACTCGAACGTCGCGATGAGCGGCAGCACGAAGTAGAGGCTGCTGAGGACGACGATGATCCACGGGGCAAGGCGGGAGGACTTCATCGGATCCACCTCTCGCCGCGTGCGCGCAGCCAGATATAGACGACGTTGGCGCCCCCGGTGATGACGATCATGCCGAGCGCCAGCGCGTAGCCGAGATGCGGATCGTGCAGCACGTCGCCGCGGATCTGCGCATAGAGCAGGATCGGCACGATGTTGAGCGACGAGCCGGTCAGCGCATAGGCGGTGGCGACGGCGCCGAAGGCGTTGGCGAAGAGCAGGATGGTGGTGCCGAGCAGGCTCGGCCACAGAACCGGCAGCGCGACATAGCGCCAGGTACTGCAGCGGGCTGGCGCCCAGGATGTCGGCCGCCTCGCGCCATTCCTTCTTCATGCCGTCGAGCGCCGGCATGAGGATCAGCACCATCAGCGGAATCTGGAAGTAGAGATAGGTGATGGTGAGGCCCCAGAAGCTCAGGATGGTGAAGCCGAGAACCCTGAGGTTGACGCCGATATCCATCAGGAAGGCGGTCACGAGCCCGGTCGGCCCGAGCGTCGCCAGGAAGGCGAAGGCGAGCGGAATGCCGGCGAAGTTCGAAGCGACGCCGGAGAAGGTCGTGACCATGGGGCGGATGAAGCGCGGCAGGCGCCCCATCACCACCGCCCAGGCAAGCAGGAAGCCGACGAGCGCGCCGAGCAGCGAGGAGGCGAGGCTCACCTCGATGCTGATCCAGTAGGCGGCAAGGATCGTCGGCTGGTTGAGCCGCGCGATGTTGTTGAGCGTGAAGGCGCCGTCCGGGGTGCGGAACGCGCCGATGACCAGATCGACGGTCGGAAGGATCAGAAAGAGCAGGACGAAGAGCGAGGAACGGGACGATCCCGATCCAGGCGAGCGGCAGCCTGTCGCGCCCGAGCTTCGGGGCCGCCAGCGGGCGTGCCGCACTGTCCGCGATCTCAGCCATCAGCCCCCGCCGCTGGTCGCCCCTCCCGCGCATGCGGGAAGGGCCTTGTCGCATTCACCATAGCCCCGACGCGAAGGAACGGAAGCCTGCATCGGAGGCGAGCCGCTCAGGCGGCTATTGCACGTTGGCGCCGACCACCTTGTCCCAGCTCTCGGTGATCGCGGGCTTGGCGGCGTTCTGCTCCTCAAGCGTCGGGAACACCGCAGCCTCGTAGGCGGCTGCCGGCGGCAGCGCGTCGAGAAGCTCCTGCGGGATCGCACCCTTCTTGGCGAGATCGTTGAAGCGGATCGGGTGGCAGAAGCCCTTCAGCCACAGAAGCTGGCCCTCGTCGGAATAGAGGTACTCCATCCACAGCTTGGCGGCGTTCGGATGCGGCGCGTAGGCGCTGATCGCCTGCACGTAGACGCCGGCGACGACGCCGGTCTTCGGCACCACCACGTCGACGGGCGGATTGCCGTTGAGGTCCTTGGCCCAGGAGAGGCCGTTATAGTCCCACGCGACGATGACCGGCGTGGAGCCCTGCGCCAGCGACGCCGACTTGCCGATGACGGGCACGAAGTTGCCCGACTTGTTGAGCTCGGCGAAGAAGTCCAGCCCCGCCGCGGGCGCTTTCGCCGCATCGCCGCCCGACTGCGACAGGCCGGCGGCGTAGACGCCCTGGATCGCCTGGTTGGAGGAGCGCGGATCGCCGGCCAGCGCCACGGCGTTGGCGAAGTCGGAGCCGAGCAGGTCGGGCCAATCGGCGGGCGTGGTGGAGATCAGGTCCTTGTTCACGATGAAGGAGAGCACGCCGTAATAGTCGCCGTACCAATAGCCGTCGGCGTCCTTGGCGGAATCGGGGATCGTGTCCCAGGTGGAGACCTTGTACGGCTGGATCAGGTTCTCCGACTTGGCCGAGGGGCCGAAGGAGAGGCCGACGTCGATCACGTCCGGCGCCTGCGGCCCGGTATTGCCCTGGTTCGCCCTGATCGCCTCGACCTCGTCGCCGGAGCCGGCGTCCGGATTGAGCTCGTTGACGGAAATCCCGGGATATTTTGCTTTGAACTGCTCGATGACCTCGCCGTAATTGCACCAGGAGTGCGGCAGAGCGATCGTCGTCAGCGCGCCCTCCGCCTTGGCAGCGTCGATCAGCTCCTGGCTCTGCGCCAGTGCCAGGCCCGTGGACGCGCAAACGGCAAGCGCCGCAAGCGTGGTTGTGCTCATCAGCGTCGATTTCATACCCCTCACCTCCTCCTTGGCGCGGCAGCTTCGCTGCGGCGCAAAAACGAAAACAAGCGCGGATTTCGCGCCCTGCAAGCTCCCACTAGCGCCGGTCGGCAACGCTTATGTGACAGTCATGTCACGCGCTTTGCAGCCAGCCGGCCAGACGTGAGCCGGCTGTCACGTTAGAGCCAATTCCCCTTTACCGCCAGCCGGTAAAGCACCGGCCCAAACCGCGCTGTGACACTTTTATGAAGCGATGCGCCGGCGCGCCGCGTCACCCGGAGAGGGGCACATTCCGGATTTTCGAAAAATTTTCGGCCGCCCCGCGTAGGGAACGCCCGCCCCCATCGTGAAAGGCACATCTGCGGCGGATGCGCCACACGCGATGGAGACGGAACATGCGCAGAATTGCAGCAGCGGGCCTCGCTCTGGCGGCAGCAACGATCGCAGCCGGTGCGACGCAACCGGTCCTGCAGCCGGCCTGCGCGACCCGGGCGAGGCGATCTTTGCGATCGCCGACACCAACGGCGACGGCAAGCTCGATCCCAACGAGATGGCGGCGCGCCGCAGAGCCAGTAGAAGCGCAAGGGTTGGTTCTCCGGCGGGGGCGGTCCATATGCAGGCGACCGAAACGGCGCCCCGGGACGCTCAGGTTGACCCTCAAGCTCGAGACACGCGACGGCTGGCCGCCCGAGCTGCAAATCCTGCTGCAGCAATATCCGCGCGAGGTCTGGCCGGGCCACCAGAATCTCGGCGAGGTGGCGCGCTTCTGGCTCGACCGGCACAACGGGTTCCGCGAGCTCGGCGGCACGCTGCTCGATGCGACGGCGGACTTCCGTGAAGGACGGCTCACGCCCGATCAGTTCCGCCGCTTCTTCGCGCCGCGGCTGCAATACTTCCTGCAGGGGCTGGAGGGGCACCACCAGATCGAGGACCACCATTACTTTCCGGTCTTTCGCGCTGCCGAGACGCGACTGCTGAAGGGCTTCGACGTGCTGGAGGGGGACCACGAGGCGCTGCACGAGGCCATCGGGCGCACCGTCGACGCGGCGAACGCACTGCTCGGCACAATGGAGAGCGACGGGGACGCCCGCCGCGCCGCGACCGACGCTTATGCCGATTCGAGCGAGCGGCTCGTCCAGGGCCTCCGCCGCCACCTCGACGACGAGGAGGACCTGATCGTGCCGGTCATTCTGGACCAGGGAGAACGCAAGCTGTTCTGGGGCTGAGCGCCCGATCGGATTTTTCGCAAGGTTTTCCTTGACTTTCGCGCCGCAGCATCCATATGCGCGTTCAGCGGCAGCGCCGTAAGAAAGGCGCTCGATCGAGGCTGCGTGAAAGAGTCCCCATTCGTTTTCCAGGGCGGACCCGGCCTCCATCTTCATTCGCTTCCCAACCGGACAGCCCAAATCACGCGGGTCGTCACATGACACCGCCTCGGCCATGTGCGCTCGAAATGCGCCTGCGGCCGGGACTCCGCGCAAGCCGGAGCAATATGAACGAAAGTAACAATTGACCCAGTTTTCCGATTTCGCCCTCGGCGAATCCATCCTTCGCGCCGTCGCCAATGAAGGCCACAGCGCCCCCACCCCGATCCAGGCTCAGGCCATCTCCCCCATCCTCGCCGGCCGCGACCTGTGCGGCATCGCGCAGACCGGCACCGGCAAGACGGCGGCCTTTGCGCTGCCGATCCTGCGAGCGGCTGGCCGAGCGGCAAGGCGCAAGCGCCTGCCGCAGAGCCCGCGCGTCCTGGTGCTGACGCCGACCCGCGAGCTTGCGAGCCAGGTGGCGCAGAGCTTCCGCACCTACGGCGCGGGGCTCAAGCTCTCCACCGCCGTCGTGTTCGGCGGCGTCTCGCAGCGCCCGCAGGTCGACGCGCTGAGGCGCGGCGTCGACATCCTCGTCGCCACGCCCGGCCGGCTGCTCGACCTCGTCGAGCAGAAGGTGCTGATGCTCAGCCGCGTGGAGATCCTCGTCGTCGACGAGGCCGACCAGATGCTCGACCTCGGCTTCATCGTGCCGCTGAAGAAGATCGTGCGGCTGGTGCCGGAGAAGCGGCAGACGCTGTTCTTCTCCGCCACCATGCCGAAGACGATCGCGCAGCTCGCCAATTCGCTTCTGACCAATCCGGTGCAGGTCGCCGTCGCGCCGACCGCGACCACGGTCGAGCGCGTCGAGCAGAGCGTCATCTTCGCGGCAAGCGCGCAGAAGCCGGCGCTGCTCGAGCGCATCCTCGCCGATCCGGAGATGGAGCGCGTGCTGGTCTTCACCCGCACCAAGCACGGTGCCGACAAGGTGGTGCGCAATCTCGTCGGCGCACGCGTCGAGGCGGCCGCCATTCACGGCAACAAGAGCCAGTCGCAGCGCGAGCGGGCGCTCGCCGCCTTCAAGGCCGGCCGCACGCGCGTGCTCGTCGCCACCGACATCGCCGCGCGCGGCATCCATGTCGAAAGCGTGACGCATGTCGTGAACTACGACCTGCCGAACATCCCGGAGAGCTACGTGCACCGCATCGGCCGCACCGCGCGCGCCGGCGCCGCGGGCATCGCCATCTCGTTCTGCAACGGCGAGGAGCGCGCCTATCTCAAGGACATCGAGAAGGTGACACGCGCCGCCGTTCCGATCGCGCCGGCACCGGACGGCCTGCAGCTCACCGCCGAGACATCGGCGCCGAGCAAGGCGGGCAAGCCGCAGCGCAGCGGCCGCAAGAGCCGTCCCGAGCAGCACAAGCAGCACGCCAAGCCGGGCAACAAGCCGAAGCGCACGCGTTCGGGCGGCCGCGGGGGCAAGTCGCGCCGCCCGGCCAATCCCGGGCTCGATCCCTCCAGCGGACTGCCCGCCTTCCTGGTGCGCCCGCGCGAGCGGCGCAGCGAGCGCGAAGGCCAGACCGCACAGGCCTGACCCTCGGCGTATCATTTCCGATAAGATCGAAGGCGTCGCCGGCGGAAGACCCGCGGGCGGCGCCTTTTTCGTTTCAGCGCCGGGGGAGCCATGACGACACGCCGAGCATCATGCAGCTGCGGGCAATTGCGTGCCGCGTGCGAGGGCGAGCCGGTGCGCATCTCCATGTGCCATTGCCTCGCCTGCCAGAAGCGCACCGGCAGCGTGTTCAGCGTTCAGGCGCGCTTCCCGCGCGAGAAGGTGACCACCGAGGGCCGGGCGACGTCGTTCGCGCGGACGGCGGAAAGCGGCAACATCGTCACCTTCCACTTCTGTCCCGAATGCGGTGCGACCGTCTTCTGGGAAATCGACGCGCAGCCTGACCTGACGGCCGTCGCGGTCGGCGCTTTCGCCGATCCGGATTTCCCCTCGCCGAAAATCTCCGTCTACGAATCCTGCCGGCACGGCTGGGCGATGGCGCCGTCAGAGCTCGACATGGAGCATCACTGAGCCTCGATCCGGCCTGTCGCCGCGGCATCGCCACGCCTTGACCCTGCCACCTTGTTCGGCTGATTGAGCGAGCGGAAATCGGGAAGACGACATGCCAAGAAGACGGGGATGGGCTGCGCGGGCCTTGGCTCTGGCCGCAGCAATATCCGCCTGCGGTCCGGCGCTGGCGCAGCAATGCGGCGGGGCGCAGGGCTTTTCCGGCTGGCTGCAACAGCTCAAGAGCCAGGCGGCCGCGCAGGGGATATCGCCGCGCGCGCTCGCCGCACTCGACGGCATCAGCTTCGACCAGCGCGTCATCGACGCCGACCGGCGGCAGGGCGTCTTCTCGCAGAGCTTCCTGGAATTCGCCGGGCGCATGGCCGACGGCTACCGGATGAGCCTGGGGCGCGCGCAGCTGAAAAGGAATGCCACGACATTCTCCCGCGTCGAGCAGCAGTTCGGCGTGCCCGGCCCGGTGATCACCGCGTTCTGGGGGCTGGAGACGGATTTCGGCGCCAATCTCGGCGACTTCCCGACGCATCCAGTCGCTGGCGACGCTGGCGCGCGACTGCCGGCGGCCGGACCAGTTCCGCCCCGAGCTGATGGCGGCGCTGACGCTGCTCGACCATGGCGACCTCGCGACCTCCGACATGAAGGGCGCGTGGGCGGGCGAGATCGGCCAGATGCAGTTCGTGCCGACGGAATATGTCGCGACCGCCGTCGACTTCGACGGCGACGGCAAGCGCAATCTGGTGAGGAGCGTGCCCGACGTGCTCGCCTCCTCCGCGGCGCTTCTGAAGAAGCATGGCTGGCAGGCCGGCCAGCCATGGCTGGAGGAGGTGCGCGTGCCGGCCGACATGCCGTGGGCGGAGGCGGACCTTGCGATCAAGCATCCGCGCTCGCAATGGGCGGCGTGGGGCGTCAAGAACCGCGACGGCGAGCGCGCTGCGCGCCGACGGGACGCAGGCTTCGCTGCTGCTTCCCGATGGGGCGGCTTGGGCCGGCGTTCCTCGCCTATCGCGAATTTCGGCGTCTACACGCAGTGGAACGAGTCGCTCGTCTACGCCACGACCGCCGCCTATTTCGCCACGCGGCTCGCCGGCGCGCCGAAGGTCAGCGCGGCACGCGCCGAGGCGCCGAGCCGCGCCGAGATCAAGGAAGTGCAGCAGCGCCTGAAGCGGCTCGGCTACGATGTCGGCGGCGTCGACGGCATCATCGGCGCCAACACGCGCGCGGCAGTGAAGGCCGTGCAGCATGAAGCTCGGCCTGCCGGCGGATTCCTATCCCGACCCGGCTTTCTTGCGGCGCTGAGAAAGATGTAGTGGCGAGCCCACGATCCCCGCAGAATTCACGACCATGGCGGCTCAGCCAGCGCTTCACCGGATCGAGGACGCGTTCGTCGCGCGGCGCGCCGCTGGCCGAGGCGAAAGCGGCGATGATCCTGGTGCACGGGCGCGGAGCGACGGCGGAAAGCATGCTGCCGCTCGGCGATGCGCTCGGGCGGAGCGACATCGCCTATCTCGCGCCGCAGGCGGCCGGACACACGTGGTACCCCTATCAGCTTCCTCGCGCCGATCGAAGCGAACGAGCCGTTCCTTTCCTCGGCGCTGGCGACTCGATCGGCGCGCTGTTCGCGAGGTCTGGAGCGAAGGCGGCTTTCCTGCGGACAAGGTCGGCCTTCGTCGGCTTCTCGCAGGGCGCCTGCCTGTCGGCCGAGTTCGCCGCCCGCAATCCGCGCCGCTACGGCTTCGTCGGCGGCGCTGACCGGCGGGCTGATCGGCCCGCCCGGCACGCCCGCGTCAACCATGCCGGACTCGCTCGACGGCACCCCGGTCTTCCTCGGCTCAAGCGACGTCGACCCGCATGTTCCGCTGGAGCGCGTGCACGAGACCGCGGATGTGCTGAAGCGGCTCGGCGCGGCGGTCGACGAGCGCATCTATCCCGGCATGGGGCACACGGTGAACGACGACGAAGTGAGCGCGGTGCGCGCGTTGCTCGAGCGCCCGCCCGGCATCAAACCGGCTTGAGGCCCGCTTCGATCTCCTTCCGGCGCGCCTCCAGGAACGGCGGCAGAGACAGCGATCGCCCGAGCGTCGCCAGCGGCTCGTCGACCGCGAAGCCGGGCCCGTCGGAGGCGATCTCGAACAGGATGCCGTTCGGCTCGCGGAAATAGAGGCTCCTGAAGTAGAAACGGTCGACCTTGCCGCTGTTGGGGATGCGCAGGGCGTTCAGCCGCTCCGCCCAGGCGTCGTATTCGCCGTCGGGTGTGCGGAAGGCGACGTGATGCACGGCGCCGGCGCCCTGGCGCGCCATTGGCAGGTCGGGCTGGACGCCGACATGCAGCTCCGCCGCCGGTCCGCCCTCGCCCATCTCGTAGACGTGCACGGTCTGGCTGGCGTCGTCCGGATGCGGGTAGGTGCGCACCGGGCGCATGTTCATGAGCCCGGTCAGCAGCCGCGTCGGTCGGCACGAGATCGGGCACGCTCAGCATGATCGGCCCGAGACCGCGGATCTGATGCTCCGCCGGCACGCTGCTCTCGGCCCAGGGATTGGCCTCGCCCGCGCCGCCGTCGTCGACGAGGCTGAGGCGCTGGCCCTCCGGGTCCTCGAAGTCGAGCGTCAGCGCGCCCGTCGCGCTCCGTGACCGCGCCGATCTTCACGCCGCACTGGGCAAGCTGCTCCTGCCACCAGCGCAGCGTCTCGGCGCCGGCGACGCGCAGCGCCGTGCGTGAGATGGAATGCGTGCCGCGCCGCTCCGGCGCGAGTCGGCCAGTCGAAGAAGGTGATGTCGGTGCCCGGCGAGGCCTGCCCGTCGGCATAGAAGAGATGATAGGCGCTGACGTCGTCCTGGTTCACGGTCTTCTTGACCAGGCGCATGCCGAGCACGCCCTCGTAGAAGCGGCGATTGCCCGGCGCGTCGGCGGAAATGGCGGTGAGATGATGGATTCCGGTGAGTTGCATGGGTTCCGTCCTCTCCGGTCCGCAGTGGTCTCGTTCTTCCGTCAGATAGGCGCTAAGCGCCGGATTCCCAGGCCGAAACGCGGCGAAATGCGCTGCACGCAGGGCAGGCATTCCGGCAACAGGCGCAGCAAAATCTGCGTCTCGAGCCGCTCCAGTCATTCGCATTGCATCCGCGCCGGCAAACTGGTTTGCTCGCCAGCCAGGAAAGAGATGACGGACGCTAAGGCCTGGCGGCGGATGACCCTTAAGCGCCTTCCGACACCGCCCGCCCGGCGCGTTGACGCCGGCGGCTCTGCAATGTCGCGCGCGCCGGCCCGGCCGAAGGCCGATGCGGCCCCCCCGCCGCTCTCGACGCGTAGACAAATCGACATCGACGCGCGCCATGCGGCGCGAACGGACTTCGTCGAGAGGCGATTCGACACGTAAGCCTCGGGGGGTGTGCATTGGGTCGTATTGCGGCGCTGTTGCGCTCGTTCCTGACACTCGGTCTGTCGGATCGCTGCCGCCACGGCAGCGCGAGAGCGCGGCGGCGATCGACGACGCGCCTGGACAAGATCGAAGCGCGATATCGCGGCGCTGGCGTCGCTGGTGCGCAAACGCGACGACCGCGCGCAGAAGAAGCTGAAGGCCGGCTTCTCGTCGCTGCTCAACATGATCGCCATCCTGCCGGAGCTCGACGTCGGACGGCGTGCTGCCGCCTTTCCCGCATCAGGGCTTCGAGATCACCGGCGAGGAGGCCGCGTTCCTGTTCCAGCTCATCCGCCGCCACCGGCCGAAGCTCGTCATGGAGCTCGGCGAGCGGCAGCTCGACGGTGCTGTTCGCGGCGGCGCTGCGCGCCAACGGCAGCGGCAGGCTCATCTCGGTGGAGCACGACGAGGCGCATGCCGGCGCGGACCGCGCAGTTGCTCGAGCAGGCGGGGCTGTCGGGCTGGGTGGAACCGGTGCTGGCGCCCTCTGACGGAGCGCAAGCTCGGCGACCGCGCTTCGACTGGTACGGCCTCGATCCGCTGCTTCGCACGCTCAACGACAAGATCGACTTCCTCTTCGTCGACGGCCCGCCGGGCAAGATGCAGTCGCTCAGCCGCTATCCGGCGCTGCCGGTGCTGGCGCCGCACCTGGCGCCGCGCGCCTTCGTGTTCGTCGACGACGGCGCGCGCGACGACGAGCTGCAGATGATCGAGCTGTGGCGCGAGCTGGAGGACGTGGCGTTCGAATCGGAGACGCTCGATTTCCTCCCGCACGCGCCGGTGCTTCTCACCATGGCGACGGAGCGAGAGCCGCGTCGCGGAGCTGCGCCCCGCGACGCGAGGAGCCGGCCGACCCGCTCGCCGACGAGAACGTGGAAGCTTTTCGGCGCAGGGGCGGCGGAGCGGCGTGTCGTAGCAGCACCCTCTCGCGCAAGGGGAGAGGACCCGGGCCTGTTCGCTCAGACCGTGGCGAACTGCTGATCCTTGACGTAGTCGCGGAAGCCCCACAGCGCCTCGTTGCAGCTCGCCCAGTGCGCCGTCTTGCTCATCCGCTCCAGCCAGGCGGCGATGTTGGGATAGTCCTTGAACTCGGTGCGGATCGGATCGCCGCAGGTCAGCAGGCAGGCGCCGAAATAGTCGGCGATGGTGATGTCGTCGCCGGTCAGATATTTGTTGCCCTTGCCGAGGATGTGGTCGTTCAGCACCGAGAGCCACGTCCTGGTCTTCTCCTTGCCCCACGCGATGGTGCCCTTCTGGATCTCGTCGCTCGGGCGCTTGTGGTGCGGGAAGACCTGCGGATAGACGACGCCGTAGGCGTAGTCGTGATAGAAGTGGGTGTTGAACCAGTCCATCGCCTCGTTGACCTTGGCGCGCTTCTTCAGGTCCTTCGGATAGTGCGGCGAGGTCGAACTTGTCCGCCAGGTATTTGAGGATGGCCGAGCTCTCCGTCAGGATGAAGCCGTCGTCGTCGAGCGTCGGCACCTGCCGGTTCGGGTTGACCGAGACATACGGCTCCTGGTGGTGCGCGCCGGTCATGAGGTCGACGACCTCCTCCTCCACCGGCAGATTGTTGTCCTGGATGAACATGCGCACGGGCCGGCTCGTGTTGGAAACCGGGTGCATATAGAGCTTCACGATGACCTCCCCTTCAATTGGGCGGAAGAGCGTGCACCTGCGGCATCCGCGCGGAGACACGATCTCCCTTCTCCGATTTCCGTCACTCTAGCCGATAGCGATCGGCTTGCGCAGCGTCGCGACGGATTTCGTGGTCTCCGGCGTGGAACCTAGTCACTTCCGGTGCGTGCACTCCGGCCCTGGCGGGTGGCGTAAAAGCCGGGCTCGGACGCGAAGTGTGCGTGCCCGCTACGCGGTGGGCGCCGGGCTGCGATAGGACTTGAGCGAAATCGTCTCCCAGATCGCGACGATCACCAGCACCACGCTTGCCACCACTCCGAGGATCAGCGGCGGCAGATGAGCGACGCCCGGCACGAAGAGCCCCAGGAGCACCAGCCCCATGAGATGAGAGAGCGGTAGATGGGCGGCGACGGTGCGCTTGAACATGATGTTGCCGACAAGATAAAGCGCCGGGCCGCCGAGCACCGCCGCTCCGGTCTTCGCCTCACCATGGCCCAGCGGGTGCGCCAGCACCAGCTCGTCGGCCACCGCGGTGACGATGATGCCGGCGACGATGACGATGTGGATATAGGAATAGGCGAGGCGCGCCATGCGGCCCGGGTCGGAAGAGGCGGCGATGTGGTGGCTGGCGCGTTCGGCACCGATGTTGAAATAGATCCACCACATGGCGACCGATCCGATGAAAGCGACGACGAAAGCCGTCAGCGCGTCGGCCGACCAGTGCAGATCGGCAAAGGTCGCACCCGTGATGAGGATCAACTCGCCGAGCGCAATGATGATGAACAGGCCACACCGCTCAGCCATGTGGCTTCCCTCGATGTCCCAATCGGCCGTCCTGGAGCGGCCAAGGCCGGGAACCGCAAACCCGATCCACGCCGCGACGTATTCGACGATAAGCGCGGCGATCCAGAGCGCGAGCGCGCAACAACCCGTCATCGGTCAGTCCGCCGGCGATCCACAGCACGCCGGAGGCGGCGAACCACGTCGTGATGCGCTGAAAATTGCGGAAGTTGCCGGGGCTATGCTCGTTGAGCGACCAAAGCATGAAGAGGTTGCGACCCACCTGCATGGCCACATAGGCGCAGGCAAAAGTGAGGCCGGCCTTCTCAAACGCCCCCGGAATGGAGCTGGAGAGGACGAGGCCGACGAGCATAAGGGCAAAAAGCATCAGCCTGACCGACGTGTGCTGCGGGTCGAGCCAATTCGTGAACCAGGTCGTGTAGACCCACACCAGCCAAACGGCGAACAGCAGCACGCCGGTATGCAGCAGCTCCCGTGAGCGTCAGGTCGTGCAGAAGGCCGTGCGACAGCTGGGTGACGGCGAAGACGAAGACGAGATCGAAGAACAGCTCGACGAAGCTGACGCGGCCATCCTCGTGCGAGCCGCGCGGGCGAAGCAGATTGGTGCGGGCTGCCAGCATCGCCACGTCCGGCTCAGGCTACAGCAGCGTCAGCTGTGCCGCTTCCGGGCGGCGGCGCGGGAGCGTGCGCTCTTCCAGGCGCAGAAGCTCCGCCTCGATGTCGGCGAGGAAGGGCGAGGCGTCGCGCTTCGCCTGGCGCCCGCGCCACAGTGCGCTGCTCGGCGCGCGTGAGGAACAGGAGGTCCTTGGCGCGGGTCATCGCCACGTAGAAGAGGCGGCGCTCCTCCGCCAGGCTTTCGGCGTTGCGCGGGCCGAAGGTCAGCGGGACGATGCCGTCTTCCAGCCCCACGACGAACACGACGGGGAACTCCAGGCCCTTGGCGGCATGCATGGTGAGGAGCGCGATGCGGTCGGCGCGCGGATCGAACAGGTCCGTGTCGCTGGCGAGTGCCATCGCCTCCAGCGAGAGCGCGCGCTCGCCTTCCGCGCCTTCCTCCGCCGGTGTGCCGGGCGCCGCGCCGTCGGCGAGGCGCTGCTGGCCGCTCGTCTTGAACGGCATGCCGGAGCGCATGAGTGCCTCGACCAGCGCGGCGGACTGCGCCTCCGTCCGATAGAGCACGGCGATATCGGCGAAGCTCAGCGCGCGGTCTGAAGAAGACCCATCGCCGCGGCCGCTGTCGATGGAGAAGAAGGAGTGGCCGCCCAAAAGCTTTTCGATCGTGGCGACGACATATTCCGCCTCGGCGCGGTCGGTGGGCGCGGCGTGGATGACGAGCTTCTCGTGCATGTCGCGCACCATCTCGGCGAGCGGCGCGGCCTGGCGCGCGCGGGCGATGACCTGCGAGGCGGCCGACACGATGCTGCCGAGGAGCGGTAGTTGCGCGACAGCGAGAGCGTCACCGCTTGCGGATAGTCGGCGAGGAAGCGCTCGAAGGAGGAGGCGTCGGCGCCGCGAAAACCGTAGATCGCCTGGTCGGGATCGCCGATGACGCAGAGATTGGCGTTGCCGGGCGCCAGCAGGCGCATGAGCCGGTACTGCGCTTCGTCGAGGTCCTGGAACTCGTCGACGGAGATGGAGCGGAAGCGCTGGCGCAGGCGCGCGGCGAGGGCTTCGTCGCGCCTCAGCGCCTCGGCGGCGAGCAGCGACGAGATCGTCGAAATCGACCCAGTTGCGCGCGGCCATGCAGCGTGGAATAGGCGGCGATGGCGGTGGCGAGCTTGTCGTCGATCGGCTGTGCACCGCCGCGCTTCGTCTTGGAGATGTTGCGCAGAAGCGTCGCGGCCTTGCGCTCGGAAACGTCGAGCGCCTCGGCAAGCGCGGCGATGCGCTCCGCCTCCCCGGCGATGCCGAAGCCGGGCTGAAGACGCGCGGCCTCGGGGCTCTCGCGCAGGATCGTCAGGCCGAGCGAGTGGAAGGTGTGGACCGGGACGGCGGTCGCCTGCGCCGGGATGAGATGCGCCAAGCGCTCGCGCATCTCGGTTGCCGCGCGGCGCGTGAAGGTGATGGCGAGGCAGCTTTCGGGCGGCACGCCGCGTTCGGCGACGAGATGCGCGATGCGGTGCGTGAGCATGCGCGTCTTGCCGGAGCCCGGCCCGGCGACGACGAGGAGCGGGCCGTCGACCTGCGAGGCGGCGGCGCGCTGATCGGGATCGAGGGCGGCGAGGATGGTGTCATCCCCTCCCGCCTTGCGGGGGAGGGTCAGGGAGGGGGGAAGGAGATTGGGCAGGGCGTCGGATGCGCTTTTCTCTCCATTCGCAGATCCGGCTTGGAGAGTTGCTTCGGTCGCGGAAGAAGCCGGCCTTCCCCCCTCCCCGGCCCTCCCCCGCAAGGGGGGAGGGAGTTTCTTCGCTTCACCGGCGCATCGAACAGCAGGTCGCCGCCGCGGAGCGTCGCAAGCTCGCCCTCGGCGAACAGGCGGATGACGCCGTATTCGCCGTCATAGCCGGCATCGCGGATGACGGTGCCGGCGCGCAGCCGCGCCACCGCCTCGCCCAGAAGCGGCGAGCCGAGCGCGCGAAATGTCCTCCAGCGGCAGCTCCTCCAGCAGCGGCAGCTCCGGCCCGAGCTTGGCGAGCGCCTCGATCGTAGGCGGCGGCCACGCGCTTGGAGCCGGGGCCGACGCCCAGAATCTCCGACATGATCTCCGGCAGCGGCACGAGGCTCCTCACCTCGCCGGCGGTGGGCGGCGGCACGACGTCTTCCTCGCTGCGGTCGGCGAGCTTCTCGACGCGATGCAGCACGCCGATCGTGAGCGCCCCGCCGCAGACCGGGCAGCGGCCGTCGAGCGCCAGCGTCTCCTTCGGCGAAAGGCGCACGCCGCATTTGCGGTGGCCGTCGGCGTGATACTTTCCCTCCTCCGGGAAGAACTCCACCGTGCCGCCATAGCCATCGCCGGTCTCCAGTGCGCGGCGGATGGCAAAATAGTCCGGCGCGCAATCGAAGAAGGTCGCCTCGCGCCCGAGCTTGCCCGGCGAATGGGCGTCGGAATTGGAGGTGAGGCGGTAGCGGTCGAGGAAGGAGATGCGCCAGTTCATCTCCGGGTCGGAGGAGAGGCCCGTCTCGACGGCGAAGATATGGCCGGAGAGGTCGCCGTAGCAGTCCTCGATGGAATCGAAGCCGGACTGCGAGCCGAGCGCGGCGAACCACGGCGTCCAGATATGCGCCGGCACGAGATAGGAATCGGGGCCGCTGTCGAGCGCGATCTCCAGGAGGTCGCGCGAGTCGAGGCCGAGGATGGGGCGGCCGTCGGAGGCGATGTTGCCGATCGATCCGAGCTTCGCGGCGAGGCGGTCGACCGCGGCAAAATCGGCGCGTAGATCAGGTGATGGATTTTTCGGGTCTTCTCGCCCTTCTTGTAGATGGTCGAGATCTCGGTGGAGAGCAGGAAGCGCGGCAGCCCGCCGGCGGGGTGAGCGTCGCGGCACGAGGGCGGGAGCTTCGCCAGCACCTCCGCCTCGATCTCCGGCCTGAGGCGGAACACGCCGGGCTCGGCGGGGACGAGCTTCTCCTTCAGCTCGGCGAGCCATTGCGGGTGCACGCAGTCGCCGGTGGCGACCACGGCAATGCCCTTGCGCGCCGCCCACCAGGCGAGATGCTCAAGGTCGAGGTCGCGGCTCGTCGCGCGCGAATATTTCGAATGGATATGGAGGTCGGCGTGAAAGCGCATGCGGACCTCTCCCGTTTGACGCCGGGAGATGCTTACGCGATTCGCGCCGGCCTGCGGAGCCTCAGGACGGAGGCGGAGCTGTGGAAAGCGGGTGTCGTGCCTATCGGCTGTTGGAATCGACGCGCCTGCCGCACTTGGAGACCCGGCACTGGCCGGTATCGCTGGTGGCGACCGACGCGCCCCGCGGGATGTCCGTGCCTGCGCAGGCGCCCGACCCAGAGACGAAGCGGTCGTAGGTGTTCTGCCCCGTCGTCACGGTGGCGGCGCCCTCGGATTGAGCAGGGCCTGCAGCTGCGAGCAGGTCATCGTGCGCGCATCGGGACGTGCGTCCGCGACCGAAACGGCAGAAACGATGGCGAGCGCCGCCAGGCCGAGGCCTCTTCGCACTTTCGGCAATCCGGTCATGACTCCCTCCTCGAAGAGACATCCGGGGCGCCTCCTTTACCTGCGCCCGGGTGCAGTGCAGCATCACAAGTGAGTGCGCGGGAATGCGGGATATCGCCGACAACCGCCATCGCACCGCCAAGGTGGACGAAAAAGATACTACCATACTAGTCAGCAGTATGCTTGAGTTGCTATAGGACACCATGGGCGCAGGCAGGGCTGGCAGATGAGACAGACGTGGCGGTGGTTCGGGCCGCAGGACTCCGTCTCGGTCGACGCCATGCTCCAGGCCGGCGTGGAGGGCGTCGTCACCGCGCTGCACCACGTGCCGACCGGCGAGGTGTGGCAGCCGGACGAGATCGCCAGGCGCCAAGCCGAACTGGGCCGCCTCCCCTGCGGCTCCCCTTCGGGGCTCGCCTGGGAGGTGGCCGAGAGCCTGCCGGTCTCCGAAAGCGTCAAGACGCAGACCGGCGACTGGCGCCGGCATCTGGAGAATTACCGCACCAGCCTGCGCAACCTCGCCGCGGCCGGCGTGGAGGTCGTCTGCTACAATTTCATGCCGGTGCTCGACTGGACGCGCACCGACCTCAGATGGCGGCTGCCGCATGGCGGCACCTGCATGCGCTTCGACCTGATCGACTTCGCCGCCTTCGACCTGCACATCCTGCAGCGGGCCGGCGCGGCGCACGACTATCCCGCGGCCGTGGTCGAGGAGGCGGCGCGCCGCTTCGCCGACATGCCGGAGGCGCGCAAGGCGGAGCTTCTGCGCAACATCACCTGCGGCCTGCCGGGCGCGGTGGAGAGCCTCGACCTCGACGGGCTGAAGACCTATCTGGCGGCGTATACCGGCATCTCCGCGGAGCGCCTGCGCCGCAACATGGTGGCGTTCCTCGAAGCGGTGACGCCGACCGCCGAGGAGCTGGGCGTGCGGCTCTGCTGCCACCCCGACGATCCGCCCTTCCCGCTGCTCGGCCTGCCGCGCGTCATGTCGACGGTCGCCGACTATGCGGTCATGCTCCAGGCCGTCGAAAGCCCCGCCAACGGCATTACGCTGTGCTCCGGCTCGCTCGGCGCGCGGCCGGACAACGACCTGCCGGGCATGGTGGAGCGGCTGGGCGACCGGGTGCACTTCCTGCACCTGCGCAACGTGGAGCGGGAAACGGACGAAGTGATCGGCTCCTTCCACGAGGCGGAGCATCTTGGCGGCGGGACCGACATGGTGGCGCTGATCGCCGCGGTGCTGAAGGAGGAAGCCAAGCGCCGCGCCGCCGGGCGCCGCGATTGCGTTATCCCCATGCGGCCCGACCATGGGCAGGAAATCCTTGACGACCTGACGCGCAACGGCCAACCGGGCTATCCTGCCATCGGACGGCTGAAGGGACTGGCGGAGCTGCGTGGGGTGATGACGGCATTGAGCCACTCGGAATACGGCCCGAAGGCATGAGCGAGCGTCTCGGGCGCGCCGCGCTCGACCGCCTGCCCGCCGGCGTGGCGGGGCCGGGCTACGACCCGTATGCGGTCGGGACCGGCATCGTGCATATCGGCGTGGGCGCCTTCCATCGCGCGCACCAGGCGGACGCCACGAACATTGCGCTCGCCGCCAGCGGCGGCGACTGGCGCATCGAGGGGATCAGCCTGCGCAGCACGGCAATCGCCGATGCGCTCAATCCGCAGGACGGGCTCTACACGCTCCTGGTGCGCGGCGAGGCCGGCGTCTCCGCCCGGGTTGTGGGAAGTATCACGCGTGTGATCGCCGCATCGCGCGAGCCGGACGCGGCGCTCGCCGCGCTCGCCGCCCCCACGACGCGTATCGTCAGCCTGACGGTGACCGAGAAGGCCTACGGCATCGATCGCGCCGGCCGCAGCGTCGACCTTTCGCATCCGGCCGTGGCGGCGGACCTCGCGGCGCCGCGCAGCCCGTCGGGCCTGCTGGGGATGATCGTGGAGGGCCTGCGGCAGCGCCGGGAGAGCGGCACGCCCCCCTTCACGGTGCTCTGCTGCGACAACCTCCCCGAAAACGGCACCCTGGTGCGGGCGGGCGTCCTGGATTTCGCCGGGCGGATCGACCCGACGCTGCGCGACTGGATCGACGCGGAGGTGACGTTCCCCTCCACCATGGTCGACCGCATCACGCCGCCCGCGACGCGCGGAGACGCTGGCCGACGCCGAGCGCCTCACCGGCTTCCGCGACCTCGCCGCGGTGGAGACGGAGCCCTTCTCGCAATGGGTCATCGAGGACAGCTTCGTCGCCGGGCGGCCTGACTGGGAGGCCGCAGGCGTCATCTTCGCGCCCTCCGTCGCGCCCGTACGAGCAGATGAAGCTCCGCATGCTGAACGGCGCGCATTCGCTCATCGCCTATGCCGGCTTCGTCGCGGGCTTCCGCTATGTGCGCGACGTGATGCAGGACGCCTCCATGACGCGGCTCGTCGGCCGCTTCATGCAGGCGGCGAAGGCGACGCTGGCGCCGCTGCCGGGGATCGACTTCGACGACTACGCCGATGCGCTCATGGAGCGTTTCGCCAATCCGTCTATCGCGCACGAGACGAAGCACATCGCCATGGACGGCACCGAGAAGCTCCCGCAGCGCAGCATCGCCAGTGCGCTGGCGACGCTCGAGCGGGGCGGCGATCCTCGCCCCTTCGCGTTCGCTGTCGCGGCGTGGATGCGCTACTGCACCGGCCGCACGGATGCCGGCGTCACCTATGCGCTCAACGATCCGCGCGAGGCGGCAATCGCAGCGAAGCTCGCCGCCGCGGGTGAGGACGCGCGCTCCATCGTTGACGCGCTCCAGACATTGCCCGGGATGTTTCCCGAGCGGCTGCGGCAGGACACGGGATGGTCGGATCTCGTTGCGAGCGCGTTGTCGCTCATGCAGCGCGAAGGCATGGCGCGGGCAGTTGAAGCGGAGCTGGCCCGCGCGGAGTAGCGCCTACAGGGTCAACGCACCCTCTTCGACCTGATCGAACAGCTCCGGATGCGAGGCGGCGATGGCCGGCAGGTCGCGCATGATGGCGCGCAGATGCATGCGCATGGCCTCCGACGCGGCGTGCGGGTCGCGCGCCACGATGGCATCGACGATCGTAATGTGCTGCTTCACCAGCCGCTTGGTGGGGAACTCCCGCGTGCTGAGATAGCGCACGCGGTCCATGTGCGCCTTCACTTCCTCCACCACCTTCCAGGCGTAGGTCTTGCCCGCCGCCTCGGCGAGCGTACGGTGGAACAGCTCGTCGAGCTCGAGGAACTTGTCGGCCTCCCGGTCGGGCAGCTCCGACTGCCGCTCGATCTGCCGGCGCAGCTCCGCTTCGAGCGGCGCGTCGACCCTTTCGGCGACCACCTTGACGATGTCCGCTTCGATCGCCTCGCGCACGAAGCGGGAATCCATCACCGCGGAGACCGAGATCTTGGTGACGAGCGTGCCGCGCTGCGGGCGGATCTCCACCAGCCCCTCTTCGCTGAGCTTGATCAGCACCTCGCGCGCCGGCTGGCGGGAGATGTCGTAGGCGCGCGCGATCTCCGCCTCGCTCATGCGGCTGCCGGGCGGCAGGTCGGAACGGATGATGCGCTCGCGCAGAATGCGGTAGAGCTGCGGCCCGATCGGCGCATTGACGCCGATTTGCCATTGCTTGACGGGCTGCTCTCCCATGACGGCTCCCTGTGGGGCGGACATTGACATTCTACCATACGAAATAGAGGCGCCCGGCACGATTGTCACGCTCGGCCGCGTCGGGCCTCAGGCCTCTGCACACCGCTAGAGGCGATAGGCGGCCTTGGCGGCGCCGTAGCTCAGATGCGCGGCGACCTCGCGCGCCAGCGGCATGGAGAGCCGGTGCTCCGAGACGAGCATCGCGAGGAAGCGCGACACCTCGCGCCGCCAGAGATCGTGCCGGCCGGGGATGGAGAGCAGCGCGCGGGTATCGTCGTTGAAGCCGGCGAGATTCCAGAAGCCGGCCGTCTCCACCACGCGGTCGAGATAGCGGCGGATGCCCTGCGGGCTGTCGTGGAACCACCAGGGCGGGCCGATCATCAGGCAATGGCCAGTAGCCGGCCAGCGGCGCGAGCTCGCGCGCATAAGTCGACTCGTCGAGCGTGAAGAGGATGATCCTCAGATTCTCCGCGCCGCCATATCTGGCGAGGAGCGGATGCAGCGCGTGCACGAAGTCGGTCTGTTCGGGAATGTCGGCGCCCATGTTGGCGCCGCGCTCGGCGAAGAGCCGCGGGTCGTGGTTGCGCACCGAGCCGACATGCAGCTGCATCACCATGCCGTCCTCGGCCGAGAGGCCGGCCATCTCCGTCATCATCTGCGCGCGGAACAAGCGCGGCGCGCGCCGCGTCCGACCGCGCCGGAAAGCACCTCGTCGAGGAGCGCCTGCTTGTCGGCCTCCGGCAGATCGGCGGTCAGCGGCATTCGGCATGCCGTGGTCGGTGGCGACGGCGCCGAGCTCGCGGAAGAAGGCGCGGCGCTTGCGGTGCGCCTCGATGAGGCCCGGACCAGCTTGCCGTGTCCTCGCCGGTCAGCTCGCCGAGGCGGCGGACGTTCTCGACGAAGCCGGGCGCCGCGGGGTCGGTCACGTCGTCGGGGCGGTAGGTGGTGCGCACGCGCCCGATCCAGCCTTCGCGCGCCAGGCGCCGGTGGCTCTCGAGCGGATCGAGCGCGAACTCGGTGGTGGCGATGGCCTCCACGTTGGCGCGGTCGAGGATGGCGCGCGGGCGAAGCTCGGGCGAGGCGAGCCTGCCGCCGATCAGGTCGAACATCGCGTCGGCGTTCTCCGGCCGAGAGCGGCTCGTCGATGCCGAAGCCGAAATTCAGCGCGTAGTCGATCCACAGGCGCGAGGGCGTGCCGGCGAAGAGGTGATAGTTCTGCGCGAAGACGCGCCACGCCTCGCGCCCGCCCGCGACCGGCGCGCCGTCCTTCCGCGGGCACCGCCGAGATCGTCGTAGGCGATGCCGCGGCTCCCCAGCATGCGCAGCACGTAATGGTCGGGGATGAGGAAGAGCTGTGCCGCGTCCTCGAACGGCCTGTCGTCGGCGTACCAGGCCGGATCGGTATGGCCGTGCGGGCTGATGATGGGGAGCGACGCGATCTCGGCGTAAAGCTCGCGGGCGATCGTCAGCGCCGGATCGGAGGCGGGAAACAGCCGGTCCGGGTGGAGGAAACGGTTGTCTGCGGTCATGCCCTGTGTCGCCCGGAAAAAGCCATTCGCACGGGATTGTGCGCGGAGCTTTCTATCCCGGGCGGCGGGGGCTTGGCAAAAGGAGCCCTCGCCTCAGTCGGCTCGACTGGAGCGCGCCGCGCCTTGCGACCCTCGCGCCGGGCGCTACTGGATCGCCTGAAGGGCGCGCGTGAAGCCGGCCAGCGGCGTTTCGACGAATTGCGACTTCTGCGGCGCGGAGAGGAAGGTGATCCTGAGGTTCGACCCGCGCTTCAGCGCGTCGAGCATCCCTGCCTCGAGCTTGACGGCGCCGTAGCAGCCACTCTGGTTGCAATTGCTGACGGTGACCTTGGCGAGATCCGTGCCGTCGACGCTAAGCGCGAAGCCGCCCGGCAGGTAGAAATTGAGCGGCCCTTGAAGCTCCATGACCGGATCGCCCTTGTTGGCCGGGGTGATGACCTTGATGCGGAACAGCAGCTGCTTGGTCTCGGTCACGAAGATGCTTTGCGTCGCCGTGCACGCGAGCGCGTCGGCATTGCGGCTCGGACCGCTGCAATCCGTTCCCCAATATTTGTCGGCGTCAGCCGACGCGGTGCTGTCCTGCGCCTCCTGTGCCGATACGGCGGCGGACGAGACGACGAGCCCCGCCGTCAGGATGAGGAAGGCGGCGAAAAGTTTCATCGCGTCGGCTCCGCATGCGGTGTCAAGAGGTGGGTCACGAGGACGAGAGACGGCTAACAGCGCCGGCAGCGTGCGTCCAGGGCAAGCGGGGGAAAAGCCACAACTTCCGGCATTTGCGCACAGGACGCACGGGCTCGGCCAAGGCGCCGCCTATGCAACCAGGAAGGCGGGAAGCCGGGGCGACAGCGGCGCGGCGCCCGGATATGAATCAGGCTTACATCGGCACGATTCCGGGGCCAGGAAAGCGACGCATGTCAAAGATCATGAAACGGGCCGCACCCAGCCCAAGCTTCAGCAGATCGTCGCCCTGTTGCTGAGGACCTGCCGGGAGCTTGAGGAACAATAGAAGCGCTGTTCGCTTTAGCGAAGACCGGTTGCCAACGCGGACCGCTTGCCGCAAGAGAGCGGCGCGGCCTTGCCAGCGCCGGGACAGAGTAAGCGATGCGGATTTGCGTCTACGGAGCCGGTGCGACCGGAGGCCATTTTGCCGCCAGGCTCGCCAAAGCCGGTCACGAGGTTTCCGTGATCGCACGCGGCGCGCATCTGGAGGCGATGCGGGCCGGCGGTCTGACGGTCAAGAGCGGCGACACGATCATCCGGGCTCAAGTGACGGCCGCAGGAAAGGCGCACGACCTCTCAAGGCAGGACGTCGTGATCGTCGGCGTGAAGGCGACGGGCCTCAAGCCGGTCGCCGAGGATATCGCGCCTCTCCTGTCGCCGGAGACGCTCGTGGTCTTCCCGCAGAACGGCATACCCTGGTGGTACGCGCACGGGTTGTCCTCGCACCTGCCGCGGCCGCCGTCCCTTCCCCACTTCGCGCTCGCTGACCTCTTCTTGCGTGTCCTGTCGAAGGAGCAGGTCGCCGGCGGGCTGATCTACTCGGCCAACCAGCTGGAAGCGCCGGGAGTCGTCCGTAACAACTCCCCCGAGAGGAACCGCCTCGAGATCGGAGCGATCGGCGAGCGCGAGCCCGCCTCCATCGGCGCGCTGCGCGATGCGCTCATTGCCGCGGGGGTCGGCTCGCCTCCACCGCGCGACATCCGCGAAGCGGTCTGGCAGAAACTCCTCTTCAACATGAGCGGCTCGTCGATCGGTCTGGCGACCGGCAACAAGTCATCGATATCCCGCGACGATCCGGCGCTCAGCGAAATCTATCGCCGCATCATGCGTGAGGGAATGGCGATCGCGGCCGCGCATGGCTTCCCGCTTGACGATCGCATCGATCCGGAGCGAGCTATCGCCCAGATCGCCGACCACAAGGCCTCGATCCTCCAGGACTACGAAAGCCGCCGCCCGATGGAGATCGGCGAGATGATCGTCGCGCCTGCGGCGTTCGCGCGTGTGGCCGGCGTGCCGACGCCGACGCTCGATGCACTCGCCGCGATCACCACGCGCCTGGCGCGCGACCGCGGCCTCTACCCGGTCGCATAGCGCCCGGAGATCGAGCCGGGCGACAGCGAGCCTCACCGGATGTGCGCACATCGCAGGTCGCCTCAGTAGGATTTCGGCATGCCGAGCACATGCTGGCCGATATAGCCGAGGATGAGGTTGGTGGAGATCGGCGCGATCCGCATGACGCGGGTGGACTTCCATTTGCGCTCGACGTCGTATTCGCGCGCCGCCGAAAAGCCGCCGAAGGTCTCCATGCAGGCTTCCGCCGCGTTCCATGCGGCTTCCGAGGCGAGCAGCTTGGCGATGTTGGCTTCCTCGCCGCAGGGACGGCCGGCTTCGAAAAGGGCGGCCGCGGCGCGGACCAGCATGTCGGCCGCCTTCCATTCGGCATAGGCGCGGGCGATGGGGAACTGGATCGCCTGATTCTGCCCGATCGGCCGATCGAAGACGACGCGCTCGCTGGCATAGCGGCTCGCCTTGCCGATGAAGTAGCGCGCATCGCCGAGCGATTCAGATGCAATGAGGATGCGCTCGGCGTTCATGCCGTCGAGGATGTAGCGGAAGCCCTTGCCTTCCTCGCCGATGAGGTTCTCCGCCGGAACGCGGAGATTGTCGAAGAAGACCTCGTTGGTGTGGTGGTTCACCATCGTGTCGATCGGCCGGATGGTCATCCCGTTGCCGAGCGACGCGTTGACGTCGATGAGGAGCACCGAGAGGCCCTCGGTGCGCTTCTTCACTTCCGTGAGCGGCGTGGTCCGCACCAGCAGCGTCATGAGGTCGGAATGGCGGGCGCGCGACGTCCAGATCTTCTGGCCGTTGACGACGTAATGGTCGCCGTCGCGCACCGCCTGCGTCTTCAGCTTCAGCGTGTCGGAGCCGGTGGTCGGCTCGGTGACGCCGAAGGCCTGGAAGCGAATCTCGCCCGCGGCGATCTTCGGCAGATAGCGCTGCTTCTGCGCGTCGCTTCCGTGACGGAGCAGCATGCCCATCATGTACATCTGCGCGTGGCAGGCATAGGCGTCGCAGCCGGAGGCGTGGATCTCCTCCAGGATCACGCAGCCGGCGCGCAGCGGCAGGCCGGCGCCGCCATATCGCTCCGGGATGAGGGCGGCCAGGTAACCCGCCTCACCGATCTCGTTGACGAAGTCGGAGGGGTATTCGGCGCTGTCCTCCAGCTTGCGCCAATAGGCGCCGGGATATTTTTCGCAGATCGCCCGGACGCTCTCGCGGATATCGGGAAAGTCCGTGCCGATCGGAACGAGCGTCTCGGCTTCGGCATCGTGCTTGTTCATGCTTCCCTCTGCACTTGGGCCCTCAGCCGCCCACGCATCCGGCCGGCAACGGCATTATGCAACGTCACCCGCCGGGCGGCATCGCACGCTCATCTTTCGCCGAAGCAAAGCAGCGTTTCAATCGGCGGCGTGGCTATGTGCCGCCGATCCGCGTGATCGCGCGCGCCGCCATGGCGGCTAGTCTCCCACTCCGAGATAGACCTCTTTCACCCGCTCGTCGGCAAGCACCGCTTCGGGCGCGCCGCTTGCCATGATGTTGCCGCCGTGCAGCACGGCAATGCGCGTCGCGATCCGGCGCAAGGCGTGGATGACGTGCTCGATCCACACGATCGTCGTCCCCTGCGACTGGACCACCCTGACGATCTCAAGCAGCGCGTCGCATTCCGCCTCCGTCAGGCCTCCGGCGATCTCATCGAGCAACAGCAGCCGCGGCGCGCTGGCAAGCGCCTTCGCCAGCTCAAGGCGCTTCAGGTCGAGGAGCGAGAGCGCGCCCGCGCGGTCGCTGCTGCGGCCGACGAGCCCGACGAAGCCCAGCACCTCGGCGGCCTTCGCCGAGGCGGCCAAATCCTAGAATGGAAATAGTTTGGGACCAAATGAATTGCCCGACAGACGGTTTCGTGCGAAATGCACCGCGACGGCCGCGGGCCGATCCGCCCGAAGTCCGTGCCTGCCGGGTGCACGCCGGAGTCCGACACGGAACAGGCTGTGCTCCGCCGACCAACTGAGCCGCAAGAAGCAATGCCCGAGCGAGCCACAACGGAATTCTGGAAAGGCCTGAAGAAGGCCTTGGACAGGCGATCGGCGGCGACGGCACGGCGTTCTTCAACGCGATGATCCCGCTCCACCGCCACGCTTCACCGGATGAGGTCGCCCGCTCCGTGCTTTATCTTGCCTCCGACCAGAGCAGCTTCACCACGGGCGCGTCGCTGATGGTCGACGGTGGAATGAGCGCATGAATCGCCCGGCGCGACGGCCTCGTCCCGCCGCCGAGAATGGGGCGGAGCCTCGCGACGCGATCCGCCTCGGCATTCTCGATGGCGTCATCGGCTTCAATCTGAGGCTGGCTCAGGATGCGTCGTTTCGGAGATTTGCGAAGGAGACGGGCCAGTCGCGCCTCACGCCCGGCCGGTTTGCCGCCATGGCCGTCATCCACGAGAACCCGGGATTGACGCAAGCGGACCTTGGCCGCGCCATCGCGCGCGACAAGTCCTCCGTCACGCCGCTCATTCGCAACCTGCTCCGCGACGGCCTCGTGACGCGGAGCGTCTCCACGACGGACAAGCGGCGAAATTCGCTGCAGCTGACCAAGGCCGGCGAAGGCACGCTGCAAGCGCTGCTCGTGCACGCCAGGGAGCATGACCGCACGCTCGACGCCATCGTCGGCGCTCACAAGCCGTTGTTCATCGCCCTTCTGAAGAAGATCACCGACGAGCTTTCATAGCGCGGTCGTCTCGTTCCTCCCCCGCGGAGCGGGGGAGGAACCGTCACGCCGCCTTCTTTTTGGCTATGAGGCCGCGGTTGAGGAGGAGCTCGGCGATCTGCACGGCGTTGGTGGCGGCGCCCTTGCGCAAATTGTCGGAGACGATCCACATGGAAAGCCCGTTCTCCACCGTGCCGTCCTCGCGGATGCGGCTGATATAGGTGGCGTCCTCGCCGGCGCATTCGTAGGGCGTCACGTAGGTCGCCTCCGCCGGATTGTCGACGACCAGGCAGCCCGGCGCCTCGCGCAGGATGGCGCGCGCCTCGTCGGCGCTGATCGGCTGCTCGAACTCCACGTTCACCGCCTCCGAATGGCCCGACGAACACCGGCACCCGCACGCAGGTCGCCGTCAGCTTGATCTTCGGGTCGAGGATCTTCTTCGTCTCCGCCATCATCTTCCACTCCTCCTTGGTGGAGCCGTCCTCCATGAAGACGTCGATGTGGGGAATGACGTTGAAGGCGATGCGCTTGGGAAACGTCTTCGGCTCGATCGGGTCGGCGACGTAGACGGCCTTCGTCTGGTTGAACAGCTCGTCCATGGCGTCCTTGCCGGCGCCGGAGACCGACTGGTAGGTCGCCACCACGACGCGCTTGATGCGGGCGTGGTCGTGCAGCGGCTTCAGCGCCACGACGAGCTGCGCGGTGGAGCAGTTGGGGTTGGCGATGATGTTGCGCTTGCGGAAGCCCTCCACCGCGTCGGCGTTCACCTCCGGCACGATGAGCGGCACGGCGGAATCGTAGCGCCAGGCGGAGGAATTATCGATGACGACGCAGCCCTTGGCGGCGATCTTCGGCGACCATTCCTTGGAGACGGCGCCGCCGGCCGACATGAGGCAGATGTCGGTGCCGGCGAAATCGTAATTCTCCAGCGCCTGCACCTTCAGCACGCGGTCGCCGAAGGAGACCTCCGTCCCCTGGCTGCGGCGCGAGGCGATCGGCACCACGTCGGCATCGCAGAAGCCGCGCTCGTCGAGCACCTCCAGCATCGCGCGCCCGACATTGCCGGTGGCGCCAACCACGGCGATCTTCAGCGTCATCACAAACTCTCCCAGGATCTGAAGCCGCCCTCCGGCGGCGTGCTTGACATGTCGACGAAGCATCCCGGGAGGCCGACGGCCTCCCGGGATGCAGCTGCCGACGGGAAGGGATTAGCGGCCGGCGGCAGCCAGCGGCACGACGTTGCTTGCGCGGGGGGCGCCAAGCACCGCCTCAAAGGCGCGTCCGAGGATGTCGAGGCCTTCGTCCATCTGCGCGATAGGCGTGGTGAGCGGCATGAGGAATTTGACGACTTCATCGTCAGTGCCGGCGCGCTCGATGATGAGGCCGTGCTCGAAAGCGGTCGCGGAGACCTTGGCCGCTGCCTGCGGATCGGCGCAGAGGATGCCGCGCATCATGCCGCGCCCGCGCACTTCGATGAGGTCGCCCGGGTAGCGGTCGACCAAAGCCTGCGCGCGCTCCGCCAGGTGGAAGCCCTTGGCGCGGACCTCCTCGGCGAAATCGGGCGTCCGCCAGTAATGCTCCAGAGCGGCGGTCGCGCAGATGAAGGCGTGGTTGTTGCCGCGGAACGTGCCGTTGTGCTCGCCGGGCTTCCAGATGTCGAGCGAGCGCTCCAGCAGCACCACCGCGAAGGGCAGGCCGTAGCCGGAAAGCGACTTCGACAGGGTGACGATGTCCGGCTTGATGGCGGCGACCTCGAAGCTGAAGAAGCGTGCCCGTGCGTCCGCAGCCGGCCTGGATGTCGTCGACGATCATGAGAATGCCCATCTTGGTGCAGAGCGCGCGAAGCCGCCGCAGCCAGTCGATGCGCACCGCATTGCAGCCGCCTTCGCCCTGCACCGTCTCCACGATCACCGCGGCGGGAAGATCGATGCCGCTCGACGTGTCGGAGAGCATGCGCTCCATGTAGGCGATGGTGTCCACCTCGTTGCCGAGATAGCGGTCGAAGGGCATGACGGTCGCCTGCGGCAGCGCGACGCCGGCGGCTCTGCGGAAATGCTGGTTGCCGGTGACGGAGAGCGCGCCGAGCGTGCAGCCGTGGAAGCCGTTGGTGAAGCTGACGACGTTGCTCCTGCCGGTCACCTTGCGGGCGATCTTCAGCGCGGCTTCCACCGCATTGGCGCCGGTCGGACCGGGGAACTGAACGACGTAGTCGTCGAGGCCGCGCGGCTCCAGGATGATGTCCCGCATCGCGATGAGGAAGGATTCCTTCGCCGCCGTGTGCAGGTCGAGGCTGTGGGTGATGCCGTCCGACTCGATGTAGGAGATGAGCGCCTGCTTGAAGACGGGATTGTTGTGGCCGTAGTTCAGCGTGCCGGCGCCGGCGAGAAAATCGAGATAGCGGCGGCCATGCGTGTCCCACAGCTCCGTCCCGCGCGCCTCCTTCAGGATCATCGGGAAGGAGCGCGCATAGGAGCGCACGTTGGACTCCATGCGAACGAACACGTCGTTCTCGGGGCGGGACGGCTTCAACTGGGCAGCGGTCGACATGGCACTCGGCTTTCTCAAGAACGGGGTTCGGATGGCGGCGGGCTCAGTGCGCCAGCACGGCAGTCTGCGCGACGGACAGGCGTCCCTCCCGCTCTGCGGGCGTGGCGAAGTGCGGGTGGATCACCGTCACGGCGTCCGGCGCCGAACTCGTTGGCGACGAACTTGAACGCCGAGGCGCGATCGCGGAAGCAGCCGCCCTTGCTGTCGGACTCGTCGTGCACGATCCACAGGCCATCACGCACTTCGCGCAGGAACACGCTCTGCCTGCGGCTCTCGTTCGCAATCTCTTCCGAGCTGAACGTGACCCGAACCGGGTTGAAGTGAATAACGTTGCTCATGGCGCTCTCCTACTTCCTATGCGATCGGACACCAGTATCTGAAAGCGAGTTGAACCGAGCTTGAGGCTGATATTCAGTTCCGGTTCACTTGTTCGTCTCTCGCCTTCAATCTCTCTGCGTTCCGTTGTTTCGATGTTCTGTCTAACTTGAAGACATATCCGCCGTGTTTCTTCGTGGGGGGAAATGGTTTCATGAAACAGAGAGAAGAGAGCCCGTCAAAGCCGGCGGCTGAGAATCGCAACGCCCGGAAAAGAAAATGGCCCGCACGTGGCGGGCCATCAAAGTCGGATGGGCGGCGCGTTCTTCAATGGCACGCGACCGGCACTTCCAGGTCGCCGAACTCGACCATCCGGAACTTGCCCGGCGCGCAATCCTCGATGTCCTCGACGACGACTTGCGATTCGGTGTCGTCGTCATCATCGTCATCGGCATAGTCGTCATCGTCGTCCTCGTCGTCGGCATAGCTTGGCGCGACGTGGTAGTGATAGGCGACCGGGGTGGCCCGGGCCTGGGTGAAAAACCCCGCGCGGTAGTCGTGGATGCTGTTCGCTTCAGCGACCGACATGCCGGCCGTCGTCAATGCGGCGGCGGCAAAGGCAATTGCAAATATCCTGGCCATCGTTCGACTCTCCTGATCCAGCCGCGCGCCGCCGATGATCGGATGGCGTCTGTGGCATCATCGCGTTTTAGATGGGCCTCGTTTCGACAGTATGCCGCGCGTGTTTCCCGGGTCGACGAACATCGTTACAGCCAGGTGACATCGCCGCATTGCTGCGCGCCGTTCATGCCGGCGCAGTCAGCACCGCAATGCTCAGGCGGTAAGGCCGCCCCTCGCACGCGATCGTGCCGCTCGCGGCGTCGAGCTTCACGCCGCGCATCTCCGGAAGCGCGCTCGACACGCTGACGCGGAGCGGATCGAGGTCGACCTCGATGGCACGGAAATCCAGCGAGACGCCGAGGCCGAGCGCCTTTGCGCTCGCTTCCTTCACCGTCCACAGACGCATGAACCCTTCCCACCGCCGCTCGCGACCAAGGCGAATCAGCCCCTCGCGCTCGCGGCCCGTCAGGACGTCATCAACCAGCTCGCCGCGATCCTCCGCGGCGACGCTCTCCACATCGATGCCGACGGCATGGTGCTTGCCGATCGCAACGGCGACACAGGCGCCGGCATGGGAGAGATTGAAGGGGATCGCCGGCAGGCCGCGCTCCATCGCCGGCTTGCCGTT
The DNA here is from genome assembly GCA_963801225.1 of uncultured Alphaproteobacteria bacterium. Lineage (GTDB taxonomy): Bacteria > Pseudomonadota > Alphaproteobacteria > Rhizobiales > Afifellaceae > DASWJZ01. Next base: position 291,434 of record CAWDED010000009.1, on the reverse strand, counting down.
CGGGCCGGCGCGAAATCGCCAGGCCGAAGGCGGCAGAGCGCCGCCCACGGTCTCGCTCAGCGCATGGCGCAGCAGCGTGCGGCCGGCGACGAAGCGCGCGCGATCGGCGGAAAGCCGTAGCGACTCGGCGTGCGACCACTCCCCCGAGGAGAGGATCGCGGCCGGGTCGGCCAGCGCGAGGATGTCCGTCGAGGAGGCAAAGCAGACCGCGGTGCCGGGCAATCGAATCGCGGGAGCGATCGGTGCCAGCCGGCCGAGCGCGTTGGTCGTCGACAGACCCATGACCGTCGATCACCCAGCGTCCCGCAGGCCCAAGCTCTCGGCTCGCGCCGCCGCCGGGACACGCCGCGGAACCGCCCGCGTGCGCTGCCCGGCGCGCTGCGCGTCCCGCCGCGCCCGTACGAGCCCGGACGGACCGGCAGCCGGCGGCGATGCGGGATGCTGATGACCACCGCCAGCGCCGGCTCGGCGACCCGCGTGACGACGGCGCGCGCCGGATTGCCCTGCCAGATGGAGCTGGCTTCGGCGGTCTCGCCCTTCATCAGGAACGAGTCGGGATCGATGATGACGTTCTCGCCCAAGGTCACGCCGTAATGGACGAAGGTGGCGGGGCCGAGCGAGCAGCCGGCGCCGACGCGGATGTGGTCGGACTTGAAGATGCCCTCCTCCAGCGAATGGCCCTGCAGAACCGCCCGCTCGTTGAGGCTTGCATAGTCACCGACCTCCACCAGCGACTTCTCGACGTAATGGCAGCCGTCGTCGAACACCTTGCGGCCGACCTTCACGCCCGCCAGGCGCGCCAGCACGTTGCGGAAGGGCGTGCCGCGGAAGAGGTGGTGGACCGGCGCCTGGTAGAATTTCCAGTAGCGCTCGTGCATCCAGAAATAATCGTCATAGATGGAGACGCTCTGCGGCCGCAGGCGGCGAAAGCGCGTGCTGGCCCACACGCCGAACGTGCCATGCGCGATCGCGACCGCCAGCAGGCCCACGCCATAGGCGGCAAGCGACAGCATGCCGTAGAGCGGATAGTAGAGGGCGGCGACGTAGAGGCCGAACAGAGCCGCGAAGACCATGGCCCAGTTGCTCAGCAGGGACAGCGCCACGGTCTTCAGATTGTAGATGTTCTTGCGGCGGATCCGCTCACGGCGCACGGCCGGGTCGGCGTAGGCTTGGCGCTTCGTGTCGGCGTCGACCGCGCGGGGGATCTCGAAGGCGGGCGAGCCCAGAAGGCCGACATCCTCACGCACCGGCCCGTCGATCGGGACCATCACCTTCGTTCCGAGCAGAACGTTCGCACCGGTGGCGGCGCCGGCCGGGAACTGGATGTTGTTGCCGAGGAAGTTGCGCGCGCCGATCTTCACCTTGCGGAGCTTGAAGGAGGAGCTCGACGTCTCGGCGCTGTTCATCGACAGCCCGTCGGAGACGATGGTGCCCGTGCCGACATCGCACAGGAACGGATTGTCCTGCTTCTGATCGGTGCCGAAATTGGAGCCGGTCTGCTCGATCGTGTTCAGGTTCCAGCCGATGTACTTCAGATAATGGACGACGAAGGAGCTGTCGCCCAGGAGCAGGTTGAAGAAGCCCGAATTGCTGATCAAGCCGATCAGCTTGTGCACATAATAGTGGAAGCCGAAGAGCACATAGGTGCGGTCCTCCTTGAGGAGCCGATTGAGCAGGCGCGGAGCCAGCGCGATCGTGGCAAGCGCCACCGCGATCGCCGCGATGAAGGCCGCGAATGTGAGAGCGGCGAGCTCCGCCGCCAGGGCGAGCATGTGCATGCCCGGCGACTGCAGGTCCACCTCCGCACTGCCGGTATACTGGTAGAGGTACGGAAACACCTTGTAGACGAGCATCACCGCGGCCGGCGCCAGGACAAGCAGGCCGGGAAGCGCGATGGCAGCCGAATAGACCCAGCGGCGCAGCGGCGTGCAGTCCATCCGTTCCACGCGGCAGAAATTCGTGGCCGTCTCCACCGCCGGCGAGCCGTGGTAGCGCCGGCCGGCCAGGGCGCGCTGGCCGCTCTGCAGCGACGAGGCGTGGCCGAGCTGCGTGCCGTCCTCCATCACCGTGTCGATGTCGAGCACGCTGGCGTCGCCGACATAGCAGTTGCTGCCGATCGTGACGGAGCCGGTGCGGATGTAGCCCGATTCCGCCTTGTAACCCATGATCAGCACATCGTGGCGCAGGATCGTGTCGTCGCCGAGCGAGAAGAGATCCGGCGTGTCCGGCACATGTCGCGCTTCGATGACCACGTTGCGCCCGATCCGCGCGCCGAGCAGCCGGAGATAGAGGTTGTAGAGCGGCGTTCCCTTCAGAAGCACCGGCGGAGCCGAGCGGGTCAGCGAGCGCACCATCCAGAAGCGGAAATATTTCAGGCTCCAGATGGGGAAGACCTCTTGCTTGAAGCGGCCGATCAGCAGCCACTTCGCGGCGATGGGCAGCGCGGTGAAGCCGAGAACCGACGCCGCGGCAAAAGCCACGATGCGAAGATAGAGCTCGGCCGTGTTGCCGACCCCGGCATAGGTCCAATGGAAGCCGGTCTTGAGGGTCCACAGGAAAAGCAGCCCGTACGCCGCGTAGAAGGCGGCCTGCAGGGCGCCGGTGCCGTAATATTCCAGGTTGGTCGGGATGCGCAGCGGCAGCCGCTCCGGGCGCGGCAGGGCCGGGGCGGCCTGCGTGTCGCCGAGGGAAGCGCCAAGATGCGCCGCCAGGGCCTCGACGGTGGGGTGCATGTAGACATCGCGCATGGACAGCTCGCCGAAGGCGGCCTGCTTGCGGATATCGGAGCAGAAGCGCGCCATCAGCAGCGAATGGGCGCCGAGGTCCTTGAAGAAATTGTCGGCGATGGAGACGCGCTCGACATTGAGCGCCTTGGCAAGCGCCGCCGCCAGCATCTCCTCCGCCGGCGAGCGCGGCGCCACATATTCCGAGCTGCCGGAGAAGCGCGGGCCTTTCGGCGCCGGCAGGCTCTTGCGGTCGGCCTTGTTGGAGGTGGTCATGGGGATGACCGGCAGCTCCTCGAAGAAGGCCGGAATCATGTAGCAGGGCAGACGGCCCTTCAGCGCCGCGCGGATGTCGCCGGGCTCCAGCGGCTCGGCGCCCTGGTTGAGCGAATAATAGGCGACGAGCTCCACCGCGCCGGGCTCCGGCTCGTATTTGTCGACCACGGCCTGCGCGACCTGCGGGAATTCCATCAGGAGCGATTCGATCTCGGTCAGCTCGATGCGGTAGCCGCGGATCTTCACCTGCGTGTCGATGCGGCCGTGAAACTCGATCTCGCCGTCGGCATTGATGCGCGCCAGGTCGCCGCTGCGGTAGATGCGGCCGGACGGATTGTGCGGGATGCCGATGAAATCGGGGATGAACTTCTGCTCGGTGAGGTCGGGGCGATTCAGGTAGCCGGCGGCCAGCCCGATGCCGGCAATCCCCAGCTCTCCGAGCTCGCCATCGGCGACTTCCTCGGGCTTTTCCGGGTCGAGAATGACGACCGTATAGGTCGGCAGCGGGCTGCCGATCGTCACCGGCTTGTCGGGATAGACTTCCGTCATCGTCGCGGTGACGGTCGCCTCGGTCGGGCCGTAGACGTTGAGGATCGAGCGGCCGGGCCGGTACCAGCGCGACACCAGGTTGGGGGGGCAGGCTTCGCCGGACAGGAGCAGGACGCGCAGGTCCGGCAGGTCTTTCTCGATGGTGGCGAGCAGCGTCGGGACGCAGGCCCAGGCGGTCACGCGCTCTTCGATGAGGAAATCCGCCAGGTCGTCGCCGACCAGCGTGGCGCCCGGCCGCGCCGGGACCAGCGTCGCGCCGGCCAGCAGCGGCACCCAGAGCTCCTCCACCGAGAAGTCGAAGGCGATGGTCATGCCCTGATAGCAGCGATCGTCCTCGCTCATGCCGTATTCCTCGGCGGCGACGCGGACGAAATTGCAGATGCTCGGATGGTCGATGGCGACGCCCTTCGGCTTACCCGTCGTGCCCGAGGTGTAGATGATGTAGGCGAGCTGATCCTTCGGCGCGCCCGTCTCCGCTTCGCTCAGCCGGCCGGCGGGCTGCGCATCGATAGCCGCCTCGTCGGTATCGAGAAACACCTTACAGGCCTGAAACTGCTGGAGTTTTTCCGCATAGGCGGACATCGACAGGATGAAGCGCGCTTCGGCGTCCTCCAGGATGAAGCCGATGCGGTCGTTGGGGAAGCCGGGGTCGAGCGGAACGTAGGCGGCGTTGGCTTTCAGCACCGCCAGCAGCGCGACATAGGTGTCGAATCCCTTGTCGAAGATCAATCCGATGCGGTCGCCGGGGCGAACGCCGCAGCCGATCAGATGGCGCGCCAGCCGGTTCGCCCGGTCGTCGAGGTCGCGAAAGCTGTAGGTGGCGTCCTGGGCCGAAACCGCATCGACATTGCCGCCGAGCGCGTAAAGCTCGTCACAGCGCGCCTCGAACAGATGATGCAGTCGCTCGCCTGCTTTCCAGCGCGGCACGTTGTTCTTCTCTTTGCAAGCGAGCATGGTCTTGATCTCTCGGCCAAATCAACTCGCCCCCTCGCCAGGAGATAGCCGCCCACGGCTGCCGGCGGTTTTCGTCCGCCGCACAAACTGATTGCGTCGGTAATGGGAATTGTTTCTTGCGATCAGGCCAGCCGTAGTCCCGACCCTGCCCTGGCCGCGGCAAAGATGCGCTCGGGAACCTCCCGAGCGCTCGCCGGTTTTCATGAGACAGCAAACAACAGCGTTTCCTGATGATTACGGTCGGCGCACGTCTCGAACAGGGCCGCGGACGCCATGCGGAACGTCCTTTGCAACTGCCCTGGAAGGGCTGGAAGGACGTGCTCTGGCGCGTCTTCTCCGAATTCAGCACCGACCGCCTGACGCTGATCGCCGCCGGCGTGTCCTTCTACCTGCTGCTTGCCCTGTTTCCGGCGCTCGCCGCTTTCATCTCGCTCTACGGCTTCGTCGCCGACCCGGCGACGATTGCCGACCAGATCGCCTTTCTCGCCGGGCTGCTCCCGTCAGCCAGCGTCGATCTCATCCGCACGCAGCTGGAAAGCCTCGCCGCACAGAACCACGCAGCGCTCTCCTTTGGCTTCGTCTTCGGGCTCGGGCTCGCGCTGTGGAGCGCCAACAACGGCATCAAGACGCTCTTCGAGGCGTTGAACGTGGTCTACGAGGAGCGCGAGAAACGGGGCTTCATAAAGCTCAATCTCATTGCCTTCCTGTTCACGCTGGGCGCCATCGTCATCGGCGTGCTCTTCATCGTGAGCGTCGGCGTCGTGCCCGCGGCGCTCGCCATCCTGGGGCTCGAGGGGCAGCAGGAGGTTCTGATCTCGCTGCTTCGCTGGCCGGTGCTTGTCATCGCCTCGGCGCTGGCGATCTCGGTGCTTTATCGGTTCGGGCCAAGCCGCGAGCGCGCCAAATGGCGCTGGGTGAGCTGGGGCAGCACCTTGGCGGCGGTCCTGTGGCTCGTCGCTTCCATCCTGTTCTCGTGGTACCTCTCCAACTTCGCCGATTACAACGCCACCTACGGCTCGCTCGGGGCGGTCATCGGCTTCATGATGTGGGCGTGGATATCCGTCGTCATCCTTCTCGTCGGCGCGGAGCTCAATGCGGAAATGGAGCATCAGACCGCGTGCGATTCCACGACCGGTGCACCGCAACCGATGGGAATGCGCGGCGCCACGATGGCCGATACGCTCGGCGTGAGCCGCGCCAGCGGCAAACGCGACACGCCCGACGCCTTCGATCCGTCGCGCCGGCTGTCGCGGCCCTCGCATGAGCTGAGCGCCGGCGAAGAAGGCAAGGCTGCGCCGGACTCCACGCTCGGCACCGTGCTCGGCTTTGCCATCCCGGTAGCCGCATTCGCGGGCATCGCCGTGCTCGAAATCCTGGACAGACGAAAGCCGTAGCCGGACAGGGCCAGGCCAGGCACCCTGAGCCACGCGAATCGGTCCGCAGGCAGCGCAAATCCGACGAACGGAGGCCGCCAGCCGCTAGGCGGTCGCGTTGACCAGCTTGATGTAGCGTTCGCGACCCTCGCGCAGGTGCCGGCGCATGGCGGTCCGGGCCACGCGCGCGTTGCCGGCCTCGATGGCGCTGAGGAGGGTCCGGTGCTCGACCTGCACCTTGCCGAGATAGGCCCGCCGCTCGTCGTCGCCATGGGTGGCGATGTGGACGCTGCGGCGCGGAATGATGTGCCGCCCGAGATATTCGATGAACGAGCGGAAGTGGTCGTTCTGCGTCGCCTTGCTGATCGCCAGATGAAACAGATAGTCCGGCTCGACCGCCTCGTCGCCTTGCGCCACCGCCCGCTCGAAGGCCGTCAGCGCCGCTTCGATGTCGGCGACGTTCTCCGGCGTGCGCCGCTCGGCCGCGAGCCCCGCCGCCTCGATTTCCACCGACATGCGAAGCTCCATCAGGTCGATGACGCCCTGCAGCGTCGCAAGCGCGTCGGGGTCGAGCCGCAGCGGGCGGCTCATGTCGGAGGTCACGAAGACGCCGGCGCCCTGGCGGCTCTCCACCAGCCCTTCCGCGCGCAGCGCCGAGATGGCCTCGCGCACCACGGTGCGGCTGACGCCGAAGCTCGCAATCATCTCCTGCTCGGTGGGGAGACGCGACCGCGGGGCGAGCTTGCCCGAGATGATCTCCTCCGCCAGCCGGGCGGTCAGCTCGCTGGTCAGGTTGCGCGGCGGCGCCAGTGGCCGAAAGGCATGGCCGTGATTCTTCTGGGTCGATTTCCTTGGCGCGGCCATCAGTGCGAAAGGCCCGGATAGCTCATGGTCGGAATCCACATCGCCAACACCGGGACATAGGTTACGAGCATCAGGACGGCGAGCATGGCAAGCCAGAACGGCCAAAGATGCCGCGTCGCCTTCTCGATCGGAATCTTGCCGATGGCGCACCCCACGAAAAGCACCGTTCCGACCGGCGGCGTCACCAGCCCGATCGAAAGGTTCAGCATCATGATGATGCCGAAATGAACAGGATCGACGCCGATCGCCTTCACCACCGGAAGCATGATCGGCGTGCAGATCAGCAGAAGCGGCGCCATGTCCATGAACGTGCCGAGGATCAGGAGCAGCACGTTGATCATGGCCAGGATGACGTATCTGTTGCTGGACATCTCCAGCAGCAGATGCGTCGCCTTCGCCGGTATCTGCATCAGCGTCATCATGTAGCCGAAGGCGCCGGCGAAGCCGATGACGATCATCACCATGGCGATCGTCTTGACGGCGCCGACGAGAACCCGCGGCAGCTCGTGCCACTTGAGGTCGCGGTAGATGAACATGGTGACGAAGAAGGCCCATACGGCCGCCACCGCCGCCGACTCCGTCGGCGTGAAGACGCCGCCGAGGATGCCGCCGACGATGATGACCACGGTCGCGAGGCCGGCGAGCGCCTCCCAGGTGATGCGGAGCGCTTCGCGCAGCTTCACGAAATTGCCCCGCTGGTAGCCGCGCAGCGTGGAGATGATGAAGGAGAGCACCATCAGCGACACACCCACCATGATGCCGGGGATGACGCCGGCCAGGAAAAGCTGCGCCACCGACACGGCCCCGCCGGCGGCATAGGAATAGATGATGGCGTTGTGGCTGGGCGGGATGACGATGCCCTGCGTCGCCCCGGTGATCGTCAGGTTGACGGCGAAATGGTCGTCGTAGCCCTGCTTCTTCATCATCGGGATCATGATGGAGCCGATCGACGAAGTGTCCGCGACGGCCGAGCCCGAGACGCCGCCGAAGAACATCGAGGCGAGCACGTTGACCATGGCGAGGCCGCCGCGCATGAAGCCCACGAAGATGTTGGCGAAGGCGACGAGGCGTCGCGCCATGCCGCCTTCGGCCATCAGCGCACCGGCGAGCACGAAGAACGGGATCGCCAGCAGCGCGAAGTCGTCGACGCTGTCGGACACCTTCAGCAGCACCGCCTGCGAGCGGCAGGTGCGCGTAGAGCGCACCGGTGAGCGCCGCGATGCCGAGCGCGAACGCAACCGGCACGCCCAGAATGAGCAGCAGGAAGAAGCTGCCGAGCAGAACGAGTGGCCCGAACGGTCCCCCCATGGACGCCCCCCTTCAGTAGCCGAGCTTGCGAGCCTCTTCTTCCGCATGCGCCAGCGCCAGACGCACTTCCTCCTCCTCGTCGTCGGCCATTGCATTGGGATAGAACATGCGATTCGATGATGAAGAGGAGCAGGACGAAGCCGCCGCCCGGTATCGCCGAGTAGACTGCGCCGACGCGGATGTAATTGAACTCCGGATAGGCCTGGAACCATGTCGTCTGCACGAGGTCCGCGCCGTAGTACATCATCGCGATCGAGATTGCCGCCATCAGGACGGTGACGAGCGCGAACGGAATCCGCCGGATGCGCTCCGGCAGCAACCCGACGAAGAACTGAATCCGAAGATGCGATTTCGCCCGATAGCAGGCCGCTGCGCCGTAGAGCGTGAGCTGCACCGAGAAGAAGATGGAGACCGGCTCGGCGAATGCCGCGCCCATGTAGAAGATGTAGCGCATGATCACGCCGACGAAGATCAGGATCGTCATGGAGACCATCGAGACGATCGCTATCGTCAGGCAAAGGACGTAGAGCACGTCCATGATGCGCACGTAGATCGGCCGCATGGGTCAACCTCCCCGGAAGCGCTGGAACGATCGCCGGACTGCGATGGAAAACGGGCGAGGCGTGCGCCCCGCCCGCCTGCGATGGCCAACGGCCATCGATGCGCGACGCGAGCCTACTGGGCCGCGTTGATCGCCTTCAGGAGGTCCGCGTACTTGGCGCCGTACTGATCGCGCACGCTCTGCGTGGCGTCGATGAAGGGCTGCTTGTCCACGTCGGAGATGATGGTGACGCCGGCCGCCTTCGAGGTCGTCAAGCGCCTTCTTCTCCTTCTGCCGCCCACAGCTCGCGCTCCTTGATGACGCAGAGCGCCGCCGCCTTGCGGATAAGCTGCTGGTCGATTTGGTCCAGCGTGTCCCACACCTTCTTGGAGAACACGAAGATCTCCGGCACCATCAGATGCTCGTCGAGGGTGTAGAAGCCGGCGACCTCGTAGTGCTTGCCTTCATCGTAGGAGGGCGGATTGTTCTCCGCGCCGTCGACGACGCCGGTCTGCAGGGAGGTGTAGAGCTCGTTGTAGGCGATCTGCACGCCGTTGCCGCCCATGGCGTTCGACCATGTCGACGAACATCGGGTTCTGCATGACGCGGATCTTCATGCCGGAGAGATCGCTCGGCTTCTCGATCGGATGGTCCTTCACGTAGAAGGAGCGTGACCCGGCGTCCATGTAGCCGAGCCCGATGAGGCCGGCCGGCTCGAGCTTGTTGAGAAGCTGGTGCCGATCTCGCCGTCGACGACGGTGTGCTGCTGTTCGAGGCTCTTGAAGACATACGGCAGGTTGAAGACGTTGAAATCGTCGACGATCGGGCCGACGACGCCGACCGAGACGCGCGTCATCTCGAGCGCGCCGAGCTGCACCTGCTCCAGCGCCTCTTTCTCCCCACCGAGCTGCATGTTGGGGAAGAGGTTGACGGAGATAGCGGCCGTTCGTCCACTTCGACAGGAGATCGCCCATGTATTTGATGGCTTCCGTCGTCGGATAGCCTTCTCCATGGACGTCGCTGGTCTTGATCTCCAGCGCCGACGCGCCGCCGGCTGCACTCACGCTCAGCGCGATTGCCGTCGCCGAGCCAATCAGAAAATTTCGAGCTACGGTCATGCGTTCCCTCCCTAAAGCTTTCAGTCGCTTTTGACTTCTGGCCGAAGGACGATCTTCATGGCCCTTCGGTCTTGATCTTGGCTGGACTGTAGCCTCGCCGACGTCTTGCATCGTCGAGGACAATCGAGCAGGGCCTGCGGGCGAGCCCCCGACCGAGCTGCTTCTTTTCGAGCGTCGCTCAGCCTTTGACAGGTGCCCGGGCCGTCATTAGCGTAGCCAAGCAGAATTCATAATACAAGTATCATCACCATACGATCGGCGCGGCGCGGGATGCCCGCTGTGGCGAGCACGGGAGAAGTCGCGATGCAGATTCCGACCAACCGATTCAAGCATGCGATCGCGGAGGGGAAGCTGCAGATCGGCCTGTGGTCGCAGCTCGCCGTTCCGGTCGCCGCCGAGGTGCTTGCCGATGCCGGCTTCGACTTCGTCGTCATCGATGCCGAGCACGCGCCCAACGACGTTCTGACCGTCGTGCCGCAGCTGCAGATCATCGACCGCAGCCCGACCAGCGCCGTGGTTCGCATGCCCTGGAACGACATGGTTCTCACCAAGCGCTTCCTCGATGTGGGGGCGCAGACGCTGCTCATGCCGTTCATCGAGGACGCCGAGCAGGCCAGCCGCGTGGTGTCGCACGCCCGCTTTCCGCCGGGGGGCGTGCGCGGGGTGGCGACCATGCATCGCGCCAACCGCTACGGCCGCGTCGCGCGACTACCTGCACGCCGCCGAGCAGGAGATCTGCCTCCTGGCCCAGGTGGAGACCAAGTCCGCGCTCGACAGGCTGGAGGAAATCGCCGAAATCGACGGCCTCGACGGAATCTTCATCGGCCCCAACGACCTCGCCGGATCGATGGGCCATCTCGGCAATCCTGCTCATGCGGAGGTGCAGGACGCAATCCTCGCGGTGCCGGAGCGGATGCGCCGGATGGGGAAGCCGGCGGGTATCCTGACGCCGGTCGAGGCGGAAATCCGAAGCTATATCGCCGCCGGCTTCACCTTCGTCGCCGTCGGCAGCGACCTTGCCTTGCTTTCCAACCACACGGCGGCTCTTGCCGCGCGCTTTCGCGTCGCTGCCACTGCCGGCGGTGGACAGTGACCGCCGTCGCTTGCAAGCGCCCGCGTTCCGACCGCTCCGCCTGAGCCTGTGTGAGCCCGATGGCCGCCTCTCCCATCAGCATTTTCCTCACGCATTCGCCCGCGGGGCGGACGTGGTACGGTGAGCGCGCCCTGGCGGCGCTGAACGAGGTCGGCAACGTCGTGCTCAACCCGCTCGACCGCGCCATGACCGCCGACGAGCTGATCGCGGCCGCCCAGGACTGTGCGCTCATCGTCGCCGACCGCGAAGCCGCAGGCGGCGCGGACGTGTTCGCCGGGCTGCCGAATCTCGTGGCCTACATTCGCGGTCAGGTCGACATACGCACCGTGGACGTGGCGGCGGCAAGCGCAGCGGGCGTGCTGGTGACGCAGGCAAGCCGCGGCTTCATGGCGGCGGTCGCTGAGTGGATCGTAGGCGCTATGCTCATGGCCGCGCGGCATTCGCTCGCCTACGTCGAGAGCTATCGCCGCGGGGAAGAGCCCGAGTTCATCGTGGGGCGGCAGCTGAGCGGCGCCACGATCGGCGTGATCGGCTTCGGGGCGATTTCGGAGCATCTGTGCGGCCTCGCCCATGCCTTCGGCATGCGCGTCCTGGTGAGCGACCCGTATATGAGCGTGCCGGCACCGTTCGAGCAGGTCGAGATGGCGGAGCTGCTGCGGCAGGCCGACTTCGTCGTGCCGCTTGCCGTCGCCACCGATGAAACCGAGAACCTCATGAACGCGGAGGTCTTCTCCGCGATGAAGCCGACCGCCTGGCTGGTGAACGCCTCGCGCGGCAACCTCGTCGACGAGGAAGCGCTGGTGCGTGCTCTCGACGCAGGTCAGATCGCCGGGGCAGCCCTCGATGTCGGCCGCGCGCAGGACCAGAAGCCGCCGCTCGCCATCGCCCGGCGAGCCGACGTCATCGCCAGCCCGCACATCGCCGGGCTCACACCCGAGGCGTTGGACCACCAGGCGCTCGAAACCGTGCGGCAGGCGGCGGCGATCGTCCGCGGCGAGATTCCGCCGGGCGCCGTCAACGCGGACGCGGCGACGCGGCTCGCCCGTTTGCGATGACCGGTCCTTACGGGAGGAGGACGACATGGCGGACAACGACACGGGCCTGCCGCGGCTGAAGGCCCCGCCCGGCACTACGGACACGCATATGCACGTGTTCGAAGCGCGCTTCCCGCTCGCGCCGACGGCGACCACCAAGCCGCCGGAGGCACCGGTCGGCGCCTACCTGAAGCTTTGCGAGCGCCTCGGCATCGAGCGCTGTGTCGTGGTTCAGCCGTCCGGCTACGGCATCGACAATTCCTGCACGCTGGAGGCGATTGCGGCGCTGGACGATCGCGCACGCGGCATCGCCGTCGTCGAGGAGGGCGTTTCCGACGCCGAGCTTCAGCGCCTCGACGAGGCGGGCATTCGCGGCCTGCGCTTTCACATGCTGCCGGGCGGCGTCATCCCATGGGAGAGCCTGCCGCCGCTTGCCGAGCGCATCGCGGCGCTCGGCTGGCATGCGCAGGTGCAGCTCGACGGGCGGCTGCTGCCGGACCGCGAAACCATGCTGGCTGCCCTCCCCTGCACACTTGCGATCGATCACGTCGGCAAGTTCCTGGAGCCTGTGCCAGTCGATGACCCGGCATTTCGAACGCTCCTCCGCCTGGTCGACAACGGCCGCACCTATGTGAAGCTTTCCGCGCCCTACGAGGTCTCCAAGGTCGGCCCGCCGCGCTTCGACGACGTCGGCGCGCTGGCCAAGGCGCTGGTCGCGGCGGCGCCGGAGCGCATGCTCTGGGCGTCCAACTGGCCGCATGTGGGCAGCCAACGCGAGCGCTACGTGGACGAAGCGCTGCTGCTCGATCTGCTGCTCGAGTGGGCCCCGGACGAGGCGGTGAGGCACAAGATCCTGGTCGACAATCCCACCCGGCTCTACGGGTTTTAAGGAGGAAAGCCGTGCGACGCGTCGCGATCATCGGGCTCGGCATGGCGGTGTCCCCGCATGCCCAGAGCCTCATGGATCTCAGAGAAAGGGTGGAGGTGGCTCACGCCTTCGCGCCGAGCGCGGCCCGGCGAAAGGCGTTTGCCGAGCGCTTTCCCTTCCCCGTCACCGACAGCATCGATGCCGTCTTCGCCGACGACAGCGTCGACGCCGTCTTCATCCTGACGCCGCCCAACACGCACCTTGAGCTTGTCCGCCGCGCGGTGGAGGCCGGCAAGCATGTGCTGCTCGAAAAGCCGCTGGAGGTGACGACGGAGCGCAGCGCCGAGCTGGTGCGGACATGCCGGGCGGGCGGCCGCAAGCTCGCCGTCATGCTGCAGCACCGCTTCCGCCCCGCCGGCATGCGGCTGCGCGAGCTGATCGCCGCGGGCGAGCTCGGCCGGCTTGTCGGTGCCTCCGCCGGCATGCGGCTGTGGCGGCCGCAGAGCTATTACGACGAGCCAGGCCGCGGCACCAAGGCGCGCGACGGCGGCGGCGTGCTCCTGACGCAGGGCATCCATACGCTCGACCTGCTGATCGGCTTCGCCGGCGAGGCGGACGAGGTGTCGTCCTTCGCGACGACGACGCCCGTGCACCATATGGAGACGGAGGATCTGGCCGTGGCGGCCGTGAAGTTCCGCAACGGCGCGCTCGGCACGATCGAGGCCACGACCGCCGCCTATCCCGGCTTTCCCGAGCGCATCGAGATCATCGGCGAGAAGGCTACGGCGACCGTGCTCGGCACCGAGCTGTCCGTCCTCTGGCAGGACGGGCGACGCGAAAGCCTGCTACCGGATGCGGCCGCCGGCGGCACGGGCGCCGATCCGATGGCCTTTCCGCCCGACTACCACCGCGCGCTCATCGCGGACTTCCTCGATGCGCTCGACGACGATCGAGAGCCCATGGTGAGTGGCCAGGAGGCGCTGAAGGTTCATCTGCTGATCGACGCGCTTCTGGAAAGCAGCACCGCGCGGCGCGCGACCGCCGTCCGCTCGGCGGCGGGCTTTGCATAAAGTCGAGCGCCTTCTCAAGAAGAGGAGCGGCCAGCGGCCGCGTTCCACACCTTGGCTTCTGCATGGCGTTCCGGCGCCGGGCGGCTGCCGCCGCCGGACGCCGGTTTACGGGCACAGCCCAATTTCAATGTCTGGAATTTGTCGGGCCGGGCCGGAGTTGTCAGGACGTGGCGGCCGATTTCAGCTTCGAAAGAGCCCGGATCTTGACGCGGACGCTGGCCGGCTTGGCGGCTCCCGGCGTCATCTCGCCAGTGGCGGGATTGCGCACCAGCGTGCCTGCCTTCCGGGCGGGCACCTTCCGGAGCGTCACCTTCATCAGGCCAGGCCACGTGAACTCGCCGGCGCTGCGCGGACGAACCGATCCCAACAGGGCATTCTCAAGAGACGCAAGAACGCCCTTGGCGGTGCTGCGCGGAATGTCGTTCTCGGTCGCGACGAGCTCGACGAGGGCCGATTTAGTCAGGGCGGTCTTGACCGGACGAACGGTTGGGGCCTGAGGCTTTGCTGGGGCCTTCTTCGTGGCGGACTTGGTGGTTCGGGCTTTGGCCAAAGGAAATCTCCTGTGATTCGGAATTGCTGCCGGCTGCTCATACTCTTTCAAAACCGAATTTGCTAACCCTCAGCTTTACTAACCCTCAGCGCAAATTGCTTGGGGCCCTGTGCGGCTCCGCGTCGGCCCATGTTTTCGTTGCCCGATATGGCAGCCTGCTGCCGGCTGGCGGATCACTGAGCCCCGTCAGAGCACAGTATTGCCCGCGGTCTCCGGAGCAAACCGTCACCCGCGTCCGGAACAGGGAAAGCAGACGCCCGCGGGTGCTACCGAGAATGGCGCAGAAGCGCCAGACGCCGACATCTATCGGCCCGGTGCGGCCTGGCTGCCCCGCAGTCGTCCGCACGGCCTCGGAAAGCCGATCGAGGGCCTCGTGCTTATGTTCATCGCTCAGCTTGTCCAGGTCGATGCGGATCGATACGCCTTCGCCATCGTATTGGATGAACCTGTCCCGGCTGGTTGGATCGAGAAAATTCCGCAGCGCGAACGGGCGGATTTCACGGCGGATTCCTTTTGCTTCGATCGATGCTCGTTCCTCGGCTTCGACGATGTCGCGCACCAGCGCATAGGTTTCAAAGGACAGGAGTATGCCGCCCGGTTCGGCCTGGTTCTCGAGTCGTGCGGCGAGGTTCACTTCGCCGCCGATGATGGTGTAGTCCATCCGCGCCTCGCTGCCGAAATTCCCCACGTTGCAGTAGCCGGTGTTGATGCCGATGCGCATGCGGAAGGGATGTTGGTATCCCTTCGCGCGCCAGGTGGCCTCCAGCTGCGCCATCCGTCGCTGCATCGCGATCGCCATGCGTACACAGGCCTTGGCGTCTTCCTCAATGCCTTCGGATTCGGGATCGCCGAAGAACATCAGCATGGCGTCGCCGATGAACTTGTCGATGGTGGCTCCGTGCTCAAGCGCGATCTGCGACATCTCGGTGAAGTACTCGTTGAGGAGACTGGCCAGATCCTCCGCCTCGAGATCGTCGGTGATCTGGGTGAAATCCTTGATGTCGCTGAAAAAGACCGTGAGCTTCTTGCGCTTCGTCTCAAGCGAGACCTCCTGCTCGCTTGAAAAGATGGACTTGTAGACCTGTGGCGCCAGGTATTTCGACAGTTTGAACGACAGCCTTTCGAGCTTGCCGTTCTTCTCGTCGACCAGCGCCTTCTGCTCATCGAGCTCGCCGATCGTTTTCTGGTAGAGAACATCGAAACGGTCCTTGGCGTTCTCCAGTGCGACCCGCCCTTGCTCGGATCGGGCCACCCTCTTTTCGAGGATGCGCACCTGGCGCTGCAGGTCAGCGACCTGTGTGCCGGGGGCAGCGTCAGCCCTGCCAATATCAGTCATGGACTAACCGCTCTCTCATGAGGCGTCCGCGAGAATCGGGGTTTCTGCCGTTCCCACGTCAGGTGCCCAGGATAAGCGAAACGAACGTCTCGTTGTGGAATTTCGATGCCGGGTCTTGCGTGTCGAGCGGCCCGATCTCTCCGTAACCGTAGAAGCCGCAGACGGGGACTTGCGATCCGATCACCGACTGCACGATGCCGATCTCCTCGCCCGTGTGGGTCCCCAGCAGAAGCTTCCGCGCCGCACACGAGAAGATCAATGCCGCCGCCGGCGTCTTGCCGTGCGGATAGTCGGCAAAGGCTTTGGCTATCGATTCCCTGGCGCCCTCTAGAATGGCATTGCGGTCGGCGACGGTGATCTGGACCATCGAGCCTTCACGAATATCGCCGAGATAGTTGATCGCGCCGCTCTCGCGGACTTGCACCTCCGCAGTAGCACGCAGGCACGCGACCGCCCCCTTTTCGTCGAGGATCGCCAGCGGGTTTTCCGGCCCGGGAAAGGCCTGCGCCCCCAAGCGCCGCCGGTAAAAATCAATGGCCGGGGAGCCGTCGATCTCATGCACCAGGGTCACGTCAGAGCGCGTGACCAGCCCCGGCTCTCCCATCGGCTTCCAGCCGCTCGCGACGGCTACCGAGTAGATGAGCGGCCCGGAGAACAAGAGCACCGGAACGGAGTCGGAGCAAATCTCGCGGCCGAAAAACTGCCGTGTGCCGGTCAGCTTGAAGGCATCGCCCGCCGTGGCGCCGAGCAAGGGCACGCCCGGATCCAGATTCTGTCGCAGCGACTCGACGATCTGCTGCGCACTGGTGGTGAGGCTTTCCGGCAGCGTGATGCAGAGGGCGGGGGATTTCGTTGTCTGTGCGCGGGCCATTTCAACGGCCCCCGCGCAGGCGGCCGCGATGTCCTTGCTGACGTCGCGGCCCAGACCGGCGGTGATATCGACACTATCCGACCCGAGCAAAATGAGCGCCGCGGAATCGTCGCGATAGCCAAGCCTTGAAGAAAACTCGCCATCGGTCGTGCAGCCGATCAGCGCGATGCCGGGCCAGGCGTCGCCGATCCCCTCGACGAGCTCGTCATGCTCCAGGTCGATGGTGCAAAACAGAATGCCGGCCTGCGGAACGCGATCACCGAGATCCGCACGGCACTGCTGCAAAAGCTCATCGAGGGCACCCCGGGCATCGATGTCTTCGCTATGCCCGGCCACCGCGAAAAGCATGGGCTAGTAGTCCATTCCGCCCATGCCACCCATGCCTCCGGCGGACATGCCCGTCGCGCTCTCCGTCTTCGGCATCTCCGCGACCATGACCTCCGTCGTCACCAGCAAGCCCGCGACCGAAGCGGCGTCCTGCAATGCGACGCGCACGACCTTGGCCGGATCGATGATGCCGGCCTCGACGAGATCCTTGTATTCCTCGGTCTGGGCATCGAAGCCGAAGGTCTTCGACTTGTTGTCGAGCACCTTGCCCACCACGATCGACCCATCCACACCGGCGTTCTGGGCGATCTGCCGGATCGGCGCCTCAAGCGCCTTCAGCACGATCCTGATGCCGGCCTGAACATCGGCATTCTCCGAGGTCAGATCCTTGATGGCGCGCTTGGCACGGAGCAGGGCAACGCCGCCGCCCGGCACAATGCCCTCCTCGACGGCCGCGCGGGTCGCATGCAGGGCATCGTCGACGCGGTCCTTGCGTTCCTTCACCTCGATCTCACTGCCGCCGCCGACGCGGAGGATGGCGACGCCGCCGGACAGCTTCGCCAGACGTTCCTGCAGCTTCTCCTTGTCGTAGTCGGAGGTGGTCTCCTCGATCTGCGCCTTGATCTGCTCGATGCGGCCCAAAATGTCCTTCTTGGCGCCGCCACCGTCGACCAGGGTCGTGGCTTCCTTGGAGATCGACACCTTCTTCGCCTTGCCGAGCATGTCGAGCGTCACGCTCTCAAGCTTGATGCCGAGATCCTCGGAGATGAGCTGGCCGCCGGTCAGCACGGCGATGTCCTGCAGCATGGCCTTGCGGCGGTCGCCGAAGCCCGGCGCCTTGACGGCTGCGACCTTGAGGCCGCCGCGCAGCTTGTTGACGACGAGCGTCGCTAGCGTCTCACCCTCGACATCTTCTGCGATAATGAGGAGCGGACGCCCGGATTGCACGATGGCTTCCAGCAGCGGCAGCATGGCCTGCAGATTGGGGAGCTTCTTCTCGTGCAGGAGGATATAGGGGTCCTCCAGGTCGGCGATCATCTTCTCCGCGTTGGTGATGAAGTAGGGAGAGATGTAGCCGCGGTCGAACTGCATGCCCTCGACGACCTCAAGCTCCGTCTCGAAGGACTTCGCTTCCTCGACGGTGATGACGCCCTCGTTGCCGACCTTTTCCATCGCCTCGGCGATCAGCCGGCCGATCTCGGTCTCGCCATTGGCGGCGACCGTGCCGACCTGGGCAATCTCCTCGGAGGATCTCACCTTCTTCGACTGGCTCGCGATGCTCTTCACGACTTCGGTCACCGCGAGATCGATGCCGCGCCTGAGATCCATCGGATTCAGGCCGGCCGCCACCATCTTGGCGCCCTCCCTCACGATAGCCTGCGCGAGGACCGTGGCAGTGGTCGTGCCGTCGCCGGCGACGGTGCTGGTGTTCGACGCCACCTCGCGCACCATCTGGGCGCCCATGTTCTCGAACTTGTCCTCAAGCTCGATCTCCTTGGCGACCGTTACGCCGTCCTTGGTGATCCGGGGCGCGCCGTAGCTCTTGTCGATGACGACGTTGCGGCCTTTCGGGCCGAGCGTCACCTTGACGGTATTGGCGAGAATATCGACGCCGCGCAGCATCCTGTCGCGCGCATCGGTGGAAAATCTGACGTCCTTGGCTGACATTATCGTTCTCCTCAAATCGGATTGATGAATTTCGGCGGAGCGCTACGCGGCCTTGCGGCGCGCCTTAAGCGTCTCGATCACGCCCATGACATCGGATTCCTTCATGATGAGGAGCTCCTCGCCATCGATCTTGACCTCGGTTCCCGACCACTTGCCGAACAGCACGCGGTCGCCGGCATGGAGATCGATTGGAACGAGCTTGCCGGCTTCATCCCGTGCGCCGGGGCCCACGGCGACGACTTCGCCTTCCTGCGGCTTTTCCTTGGCGGTATCGGGAATGATGATGCCGCCCTTCGTCTTGTCCTCGCCTTCGATGCGGCGGATGACGATACGGTCGTGCAGCGGACGGAATTTCATTGGGGAGTTCCTCTTGGGCGGCGCTCGAAGCGAGCGCTCTGGCACTCGCGACGGCGGAGTGCCAATCACTGAAATGGTTGTTTCCTGAAGAAAAACAAGGCGGTTTGGTTCGACTTTTAACGGATAATGGCCCGAATAAAGGAAATATGTGTGTCATTATTCCTGGTGATGCCGGATTTTGTTCTGAGCTATGACTGATAATGTCGTTTTCCAGCTCTTAAATATGGACCGGATGTCGGATGCGACGTCTATGTGCGAAAGTCGCACGAGGACCGGGAGGATCGATATGAGATCAGCGGAAACCAACGGTCGGGCGAAGGTGAAGAGCGAGCTCGTTTCAGCGCTTGCCGGATGGGACAATGAAGGCGGATCGGTCCACCCGGAGGCAGTGCCGCCAGCGACACTTGGGGAGGTGGAAGAAAGAGTCCTGAGACGCCTCGGTGCCGCGGTGATCGTACAATGGAACGATCTACCGACAGAAACCCAGCGATGGCTTTTCCAGCACGCTGCCACGATGGGTGACCCTCGGCATGCGGCTCAGCTGAAGGAAGACATCGCCCGCTTCCTTCACGACCACAAGGATGACGACCCCACAAAGGCGGCCAATCCTGCGCGGCCCTGACCGCGCCGCCAACTAAATCGGACACGGCCTTCAAACAGGTATACTATCAATAACATGACGATCAGCTTTCCCAATCAAAGTCGCAGCTACGATACGCGCCAGCACGGTGTTCGCTTCTGGGGACACGACGATGCATGCGAGGTGGCATTTCTCGTTGAGGACGACGCTCTCAGCCGGATCGACCACGCGACGCCCCAGACTGAAGACGGGTTCCTCGTGGCGTTCGACGGCAATCGCGAGCGCATCTTTGCAGCCGCGCGGAAGGCATACTCCCGGCGAGGCAGCGGCTTCTACATATTGGCGGCCTCAAGCTTCTGAACAGGGCCGGCCTGCCAGGTCTTCGATCGAGCGCGCGCACCGGAGCGTGACACGCCGAAGCGCCTTCTTTGGCGCGCGCCTCTCGGATCATCGGCCATTTATCCTCAGACGCCGACTTGTCGAAGCGAGCCTCTCGGTACGCCTCGATATCCCTTAGATCGATATCCGCAGCGCATGCGCGGCCGCGTCCAGCGGGACGCGGACGCGGCCTTCGGCACAAGCGACCGGCGTGCCGTCAAGGACGGCGCACGAGACGCCGCGGCAGCGGTGTGACGGGTTTTCCACGCGAATATCGTAGCGGGCAGCCCCCAGCCTCACCGTGGCCTCGAACCCCGGCCATGCCGCGGGAATGCACGGATCGACGATGAGAAAAGCTCCCTCGCGCCGAATGCCCAGGATGCCTTCCATGCCGGCACGGTACATCCAGGCGGCCGAGCCGGTGTACCAGGTCCAGCCGCCACGCCCCACATGCGGCGCGACGGAATAGACGTCGGCGGCGACGACGTAAGGCTCCACCTTGTAGCGCTCGACCTCCTCAGGCGTGCGCGCATGGTTGATCGGATTGACCAGCGCGAACAGCGCGGCGGCTTTGTCGCCGGCGCCAAGCTTCGCAAAGGCGAGAATCGCCCACATGGCAGCGTGGCTGTACTGCCCGCCATTCTCGCGCAGTCCGGGCGGATAGCCCTTGATGTAACCGGGATCGAGCGCCGTCTTGTCGAAGGGCGGCGTGAACAGGAGGGCCAGGCCGTCGTCGCGGCGGACAAGATGCTCTTCCAGGGACTCCATCGCCGTCGCGGCGCGCCCGGGATCGGCCGCGCCTGAAAGCACCGCCCAGGATTGGGCGATGGAATCGATGCGGCACTCCCGGTTCGCTCTTGAGCCGAGCCAGGTCCCGTCGTCGAAGGTCGCGCGGCGATACCATTCGCCGTCCCACGCCTCGCGCTCGAGCGCCTCGCCGCACCGAGGCTGCGTGGTCGCGCCAGCGCCGGGCGCGGTCGGCGTCGCGGCTTTCCGCCAGCGGCGCGAAGAGCTCGATGGTCCGCACCAGCAGCCAGCCGAGCCAGACGCTTTCGCCCTTGCCGCCGTCGCCGACCCTGTTCATGCCGTCGTTCCAGTCGCCGGTGCCGATGAGCGGCAGGCCATGCTCGCCGGTGAGATCGAGGCACTGATCGAGGCCACGGGCGCAATGTTCGAACAGCGAGGCCGATTCGTCCGCGGTCATCGGCTGGAAGAAAGCGTCGTGTTCCCCGGGGCGCAGCAATGGGCCGTCGAGAAAGGGCACCTCTTCGTCGAGGATTCCCGGGTCATCGGCACAAGCGATGTAGGTGGCGGTTGCGAAGGCGAGCCAGACGCGATCGTCCGATATCCGCGTTCGCACGCCCTGTCCGGTACGCGGCAGCCACCAATGCTGCACATCACCCTCGACGAATTGCCGGGCGGCGGCGCGCAACAGATGACCCCGCGTCTCGGCGGGCCTGGCGAACGTCAACGCCATGCCGTCCTGAAGCTGGTCGCGGAAGCCGTAGGCGCCGCTTGCCTGATAGAAGGCCGAGCGCGCCCAGATGCGGCAGGCAAGCGTCTGATAGAGCAGCCAGCCGTTCAGCATGATGTCCATCGCACGATCGGGCGTTTTGACCTGGACGGTCCCGAGCAACGTCTCCCAATGCTCCGTCACCTCGGCGAGCACGGCATCGAGATCGATCGCGCGATAGCGGGTGATCAGATCGCGCACCTCCTCCACCGACCCGCACTGACCGAGGAAGGAGACGACTTCGATCGTCTCGCCCGCCCCAAGCTCCACGACGCACTGCAAGGCCGCGCAGGGGTCGAGCCCGGCCCCGGTCGCGCCGGAGAGGGGCGCTTCTCCGGCAAGCGCCGCGGGCGCCGCAGGTCCGCCGTTGCGGCCGAGGAACTCGGTACGGTCCGCCGTCCAGGCCGTCTGCCGGCCGCGCAGATCGGCAAATGCGACGCGGCCCGAGGAAGGGATGTTCCATGGATTGCGGGCCAGCATGGCGCCGGTCGTCGCATCGATCTCCGTCGCGATGAAGGGACCCGCAGCGCCGCGCGACGTGCCGAGCACCCACTCCGCATAGGCCGTGACCGACAGCCGGCGCCGTCGACCGGAGAGGTTCGTGATCGTCAGGCGCGAAATCTTGATCGGGTCGGCAAGCGGCACGTACTGCAGCAGCTCGAGCTTGATGTCGTTCGCCTGGTGATCGAAACGGCTATAGCCGTAGCCGTGGCGAGCAACGTAGGTCCCGCCGTCCCGGATCGGCCGCGCCGTGGGGCTCCAGAGATCGCCGCTCATTTCGTCGCGAACGTAGATCGCCTCGCCGCTCGGGTCTCCCACCGGGTCGTTCGACCAGGGCGTGAGCTGGTTCTCGCGGCTATTCTCCGCCCAGGTGTAGCCGCTTCCCTCCGCCGCCACCTGGAAACCGAAGCTCGGGTTGGCGATCACGTTGATCCACGGCGCAGGCGTCAACCGGCCGGCATCGAGGATGGTCACATATTCGCGGCCGTCCTTGTCGAAGCCGCCAAGGCCATTGAAGAATTCGAGGTGCCCTGATTGGGGCTGCGGGGCCAACCGGGGCGCCGACGCCGGCAACGGCTTTGAAGCCCCGAGAGGACGCCGCACCGGCGATGACGGGATCGGCATGTGCGGCAGCCTGGCGAGCTGGTCGGCGATCGAACCGCGGCGTGCGGTCAGAACGACGCGGGCCGTCGATTGAAGCAGAGCCCGCGTGGCGACGCTCATGAGGTCGGCGCGAAGCGCATAGACGGAGCCCTGCGCGAGCTCTTCGCCGAATCGCGGTCGCAATTGGCTGCTCCGTATCGCGGTCTCGACAGCGACCTGAAGATCCTGTGCGTAGGAGGCGGCATGCTCGTTGAGGATGACCAGGTCGACACCGAGCCGCTTCATGCGCCAGTATTCGTGAGCGCGCAGCAGCTGGCGAACCGGGGCCATGTCCTCGATTTCGTCGATGTGAAGAAGGACGATCGGCAGATCGCCGGAAATGCCGAGCGGCCACAGGCCAGACTGGGAATCCGCCCCGCGAGCGAGCGCAGCAGGGGAAGCTCTGAAGCGACGGTCGGCGTATAGGATCGGCGCGGCGAGGCTCTGAAAGTCGGCCGCCTCATCAGCCTTTACGTCGAGATGGCGCAGCTGCACCTGCGCCTGCGTCCATGCCAGGGTCTTTGCCCGGTCGAAGGCGCTGCGATCATGGTGCTTGTCGACGAGATCAAGAAGCTCCGCCCGGGAGGACGCGACCACGGTCCAGAAGGAGACCCGCGCAACCTTGCCCGGCGGAATCTTCAGCGTGTGTCTCAGGGAGAAGATCGGGTCGAGAACGGCTCCCGACGGTGTTGGAAAGCCGCCGGCCTTCCGTGATCGCTGCGGCTGTGCCGACCGTGCGGCCGCGACCCAGAAAACGTGCCCTGTCGGTCTCGTATTGCGGATCGGCGGCGCTCTCGCCTTCCACGACGGCAAAATGCGCCGCCCACACCTCGCGGCTCCTCACGCGAGCGCCGGCGGCGGGTCGCGACAAGCGCGCCGAACTCGGCGAGGTGCTCCGTTTCCACGAACATCTTGGAAAAAGCCGGATGCGCGTTGTCGGCCGCCGGCGTGGTCAGGACGATCTCGGCATAGGACGTCAGCTCGATCTCATGAGGGCGGCGGCCGTTGTTGGCGAGCGAGACGCGGCGCACCTCGCCGTCATCCTCGCCGGAGACGAGGACGTCCATGGTCGTCGTCAGCGTGCCGTCGCGGCGGACGAATTCCGCGCGATCCTCGCCGAAGACAACGCTCCCTTCGTCCGCATCGCCTTCGACCGGCTGCCGGCTGGCGGACCACACTCTTCCGCTTTGGATGTCCCGCAGGACGATGAAGGAGCCCCAGTCGTCGCGGGTCACATCCTCGCGCCATCGCGTCACGGCAATATCCCGCCAGCGGCTGTAGCCGGCCCCGCCGGCGGTCAGCATCACCGCGTAGCGTCCGTTCGACAGCAGGTGCGTCACGGGGGGGCCGCCCTCCGAGGCCGCAGGGCGGCGCACGGTTGGAGCCTCGCTCCCGGCCATGGCCGGAGACGTCTTCACTTCCTCGGCTCGGGGATGGGCAATGGCGACATCGCGGGGCATGCGTTCCTGCAGCAGGAGCTCGCTGGCCTGGATCATCGGCTCACGGTGAAACCGCGCGCGCATCGCGCCATCGTGCAGAGCGTTTGCGATGGCGACGATGGTCATGCCCTGGTGGTGCGCCATGAAGCTGCGCACGATCGCCACGTCCTCGCCTTCGGGAAGCCGCGAGCGGGTGAAATCGAGGGCTTCATAGAAGCCGTAGCGGCCACTCGCGCCGATCTCCGCAAGGCGAGCGTAGTTTTGGAGCGCGCCGTGCGGGTCCACCATGGACGCAAGGCCTGTCGCATAGGGCGCGATCACGACATTCTCGGAGAGGCCGCGCTTCAGGCCGAGACCGGGAACGCCGAAGTTGGAGTACTGGTAGGTGAGCTCCATGTCGCGGGCGTTGTAGGCGGATTCCGAAACGCCCCAGGGAATGCCGAGCGAGTTGCCGTACGATTCCTGCCGCTCAACAACGAGCCGGTTGGTCTGCTCCAGCAGGCTGCCAACCGGCGCGCGCATCACCAGCGACGGCATCAGGTACTCGAACATCGATCCGGACCAGGAGATCAGCGCCGACCCGTTCCCCAGCGGTGTCGCGATCCGGCCGAGACGAAGCCAATGGCGCGTCGCGACATCCCCCTTCGCTATGGCAAAGAGGCTGGCGAGACGCGCTTCCGAGGCAAGCAGATCGTAGCAGCTGGGGTCGAGGCTGTTATCGGCGTGCGAATAGCCGATCGACAGCAGCTTCCGTTCGGGATCGAGCAGAAACTTGAAATCCATCGCCAACGCCGTCTCGCGTGCCGTGTCGGCAAGTGCCGTCAACCGGGGCTTCAAGGCGTTTGGCGAATCGGCAATCTGCAGCCTGTCGCGATCATGTTCGGCCGCCGCCTTCCCCAGCGCCTCGATCCAGTAGGCGAGATCCGAAATGCCGCCGGCTTCGACGGCGGGCAGGATGTCCTGGATCGCTTTGGCTGCCTTTTCGGCGAGCCGTTTCAGCGCCGGCGACAGGGTCTCGATCGTCAGCGCGCCCTTCAACACGGCTTCGATCTCCGCAAAGATCGAGGTGACCCGCTTGCTGGGCTCGCCATGCGCGGCCGGCAGGGCGTCGAGGGCTTGGCGCGCCAGCCGGAGATTGTCCATCATTCCGATCCGGGCGCTCGGCGCGCAGGGGTTGTCCCTCCATTCTTCGCAGGCATTGGCGAGAGCGATCAGATGGCCGGCGAGATTTCCGCTGTCGACGGACGATACGTAGGCGGGATCGAGCGTGCGCAGGTCCTCCGTCCCGTACCAATTGAAGAAATGGCCACCGTGAACCGCGGGAGCTTCTGCATGGAGTTCGAACGCCGCCTCCAGCCGCTCCACGGTCTCCGTGGTTCCCGCCCAGCCGAAATCGCGAGCAGCGACGGCGGAGAGCAGATAGAGCCCTATGTTCGTCGGCGAAGTCCGGTGCGCGACGACCGGCTTCGGATCCTCCTGGAAATTGTCCGGGGGCAGCATGTTGTCCGTCGGCGTCACGAACGTCTCGAAGAAGCGCCAGGTGCGCCGCGCAATGAGGCGCAGGTCGCGCGCATCCCGCGCCGAGACGTCGAGACGTCGCGTGACCGGGGGCGACCGGCTTGCCCAGAAAGCGATCGCGGGAGCCGCAAGCCACAGCAGCGCGAACGGCATGGCGATCGGCCAAACGCCAGGAGCCGCCACGGCGGGAAGAAGCGCGACAGCCAGGCCGAGCGCGGTCCCGCCTGCCATTTGCCGGTAGGAGCTGAGGAGATCGGGCCGCGGGCTTATCTTCGACTGGGCGGCTGTTGTCCATTCCAGCAAGTGGCGGTGCGTCACGTAGACCCGATAGAGCGTCCGCAGGAGGGCATCCGTCATCCGCCAGGCCTGATCGGGGAGAAATGCGACGGTCAGCGCGCTCTGCCAGCAGGCGAGGCGAAGGTCGGAGGCCAGCGCGCCGAAATGGCTGCGCAAGCGAATGCCCGGCCGGCGCGGCAGCACCGCGAATACGGCAGGGAGAAATGCAGGGATGGCGATCGAGGCCAAGACGAGCGCAGTTCCAACAATCGCAGCCGGCGCCGGCATGAGCCAGCAGACAAAGAAGGCGGCAAGCGCCACGGGCGCGAGCATCGAGCGTCTTAGATTGTCCGCCATTTTTCCGAGCCCCACCGGGGGGATGCGACCCTGCGTCTTGGCGACCGCGACGATCCAGGGCAGGAGCTGCCAGTCGCCGCGCGCCCAGCGATGCTGCCGTTTCGCCGCGACGTCGTAGCGGGAGGGGAATTCCTCGACCAGCTCGACATCGGAAGAGAGCCCGGCGCGGGCAAAGATGCCCTCGAAGAGATCGTGGCTGAGAAGCGCGTTCTCCGGCACGCGACCGGCAAGCGCGGCCTCGAATGCGTCGACGTCGTAGATGCCCTTGCCCGTGTAGGAGCCTTCCCCAAAGAGATCCTGGTAGACGTCGGACACGGCGGCTGCGTAAGGGTCCATGCCCCCGGGGCTGGAGAAGACACGCTGATAGAGCGACCCTTCCCTGCCGACCGGAAGCGAAGGGGTGACGCGGGGCTGCAGGATCGCATAGCCATCCGTGACCCGTCGCCCGCTCGCGTCCAGGCGAGGCCGATTGAGGGGATGCGCCATCTTGCCGATCAATCGCAGCGCCGCATCGCGCGGCAGTCTCGTATCGGCATCGAGCGTGATGACGTAACGCACATCGGCCGGCACCTGCGGTGCGTCTCCGGCGATGGAGATGAAGGTCGTGTCGGTGGCGCCGCGCAGGAGCCGGTTGAGCTCGTGCAGCTTGCCTCTCTTGCGCTCCCATCCCATCCATTTGCTTTCGCCCGCGTTGAAGACGCGGCGCCGATGCAGCAGCAGAAAGCGCTTGCCGCCGGGTGCCGGGCCGTAGTCGAGGTTCAGCCGCTCGATCGCCGCCGCCGCCACCGCGAGCAGATGCTCATCGCCATCCAGTACTTCCCGGTCGGCGTCGACTCCGTCCGAAAGGAGGGCGAAGCAGAGATCACCGCCGGCGCCGGCGAGGTGATGGACCTCCAGTCTCTCGACCTGCTCCAGAATGTCGGCTTCGCTGGTCAGCAATGTCGGGACGGCGACCAGCGTTCGAAGCGACCGCGGGACGCCTGCCGAGAGCTCCAGACCCGGCAGGGCCGCAGCGCCGAAGCTCCAGGTCACCGCTCGGTTCACGAGCGCGGTCGCCACCTCGGTCGCCGGGAGGAACCCGACCACCGCAAACAGCACGAGCCAACCGACAGCAACGGCAGGAGCTGCGAGCGCCCACAGCGCCAGGACCAGCAGCACCGCCGTGACGAGCAGGATCGCGCCGACGTAGCCGCCGATGCCGAGCCGGACGTTGAAGCGGCTGATCCGCAGCCGCGGCGGCGGCCGGAACCCGATCGTGCGCTCGAGGGCGCGCCGACCTTCGCCGATCAAGTGGTAGCCAGGATCGCCGACGCGCTCCGACTTCCCTGGCACCGATCGCTGCAGCCGCCGCCAGGCATGAGGCTTCCAGTGCGCGATCGGCAATCTCCAGCTCCGAGCACGACGAGCCGCGGGCCAGCTGCTCGATCGCGCTTCGGTAGTCATCGCGCGTCGGGAAATCCATAGCGGCAAAGGCGCTCGCGGCGCGCAGCCGCTCATCGACAAGGCTGACGCTCTCGAACAGCTCGGTCCAATCGATGTCGGAAATCAGCCGCATGCTGGTGATGATGTTGCGCACTGTGACGTTGGATGCGCCCAGCCTTTGCTGCGCGTGCAGCACCGCGCCGTCGATCGAAGCGCCCTGGAGCCCCAGCCGCTCCTCCAGCCAACCGAGCGCGGGCGTTGTTCGAGGATCCTGATCCCGCAGCCGCTTCGCAAGCTGCGCGGCGAAGAGCTCGGACAAGGACTCGGACGAACGCGTGGAGATGTCCGATCTCGAGAGCGGATCGTGCCGATCCGGACGCGAGGAGCCGGTCGGCGAACGCATCGGCATCTCTGCGGGCACTGCGTCCGGCCGTGATCTGGTCCGCCAGCCGGCGAAGATTCTCGATGAGAACGATGCGCAGCGTGATCGCTACGGCCCACAGCTCGCCGATCGTCAACGGCTGGACGCGCTGATAGGCAGCAATGAAGCGACGCAGAATGTCTGGATCAAAGTGGCTGTCGGTGTGGGCGACAAACGCCCAAGCGAGACCGAGGACCCGCGGATAGCCCGCGAACGGCCCCTCGACGAGCTTCGGCAGCTGCCGATAGTAGCCGGGAGGCATGTCATCCCGAATCTCGCGAATCTGCTCTTCGACAAGGTGGTAATTGTCGAGCAGCCATTCCGAGGCGGGAACCACGGCCCCACCGCTCTCCAGCTCCGCGGCGGTTGCCCGATAGGCTGACAGCAAGACGGCCGCATTGTCTTTGAGCCGGGCATGGAGGGAGAGGACGGCTGGAGGCGCCTTTGTCACCCGCTGCGCAGCGGCGAGGCTCTCCGCATGTTGCTCGAGCCGTTCGACGCCGAAAAGCTCTTCCCTCACCGGCGCCGCATCGTTCCATGGTGCCGATGGAGAGCGGCGGCCGAAAGCATAGCGAGGGATCGAATGCATCAGCGCCTTCCCGCCCGGCGAGCGCCCGCGATAGACGCCAGGCTCGGCGGACCGCTTGAGGCGCAGCGTGCTGCCGTCTTCAGCGGACTCGGCACCTTTCGGACGAGCCTCCAATAATGTCGGAGAATGGGTGAGGCGGCCGATGCCGTCTCCTAATGATGCCACTCGGAGGCGCGCGGCAGGTTGCCGGTGATATCGACGTGCGCTGCATCGCTTGCCGGACGCAGCCGCTTCTCCGAGAAACGAAGGGCGAAGCTTCGTCCGCTATCGGTCAGCAGGTGGAGATCCTGACGACCGAAAACGTCCCTGAGCGCTTCGGGCGCCATTCGGATTTCGCCAGAGCCGGTCACCTGGCCGGGCTTCATAAGGAAGCCGTCAAGGTCATACTCGGCGCGGGCAATTGTTTCGACCCCGCATGTCAGGCTGCCGGCGCCATGAATTCCTCCGAGATATTGCATGATCCTATTCTCCTTCAGAAAAAGGGCCGCGAAGCGCATCGGCCCCGGCGCCTTTGTCGATTCCGCGGAGTCGACAAGGAAGACCTGGTGAGACCCCTGACCGCAGGACTCGACGGAACGTGCATCGTCGTCGCCGCCCGCGTCAGTCACAAAATCAAGGGAGATCGTCTCAGCGATGGCTGCTGGTCGGCATCAAGGCGAGTCGTCTCGCCATCGATCAGTACCTCGAATATGGGTAGCGTCGGGGGGCAAGACAATGATCCTGGCTGCTTTCTTTGCCGACAGGATCGACATTTGACTTGCGGACTGGCGTCGGCCCTCAGGCCACGCCGATCAGCAGGATGACGGCTGCCCCAATGATCACAAAGCCGGTGCCACCAACGAAATTGAGCCAGAATGTTAGATCGCGCATGATTATAACCCGGGGCTTGTTCGTACAGTATATGGGGACGAATGAATTGTTTTTATCGAATTATCTCTTCTAAAAATCCGAGAGCGTAAAAATATAGATGCGCACCCACCTTATAATTGCACTGAGGGATGCCCATATAAGGACTTGAAGAAACCATCAATAAATTTGCGGGAGGTTGCGATGAAAAGAAATATAGCCTCAGGCGCCCTAGCCTCCGCCGTGGTGATTTCCTTTGCGCTTGTCGCAGCCATTTCACCCGCCGCGCCGCTCAACGCAGGCGCAAGTGCCGCCGGGGCGTTCAGCGGCGGCATCGCCGCCGAGCGTATCGACGACGCATTCGCTTCATTCTCGATGGTCAATGCCGATCCGGCGGATGCCGCGATGGCGGCTCCGACCACGCCCAAGAGCGACCTTCGTCTTCTTCCCGTGTGCGCCAGCTCTACCTGGCCGAATGTCGATGCGTCCTGCCTCTCGACCGCCGACGGTTCGCCGGCGCCGCGTGTGCGCGACATAACCATCGCCTATCAGAGCCGGGCCAACACGACGGTTCTCATCCGCATTCCTGGCGCCGCAGTGGCGCAGCGCTAGCGAACGATGCTCTCGACCCGCGCCCCCGTGAAGGGGACCGGTCGCGAGCTCTTCAGAAGAAGCCACCGCGAGTCGCAGGAGTCTACCGGCGTCCGCACCTTCGTAAATGAAATAGCTAAGGAGCCAATCATGCACAAAACGCTCACCAGCGCCCTCGCGGCCGTACTGCTCGCAACCAGCGCAATCGCCACCGGCGCCGCTGCGGAATCGCGACATCATTCGGGCTTCGATCGGCAGGACCGCTTCGTCCAGGACTACTGCAGCAACCACTACGACCGCAGTTGCCGCGACTGGGATCACAATCGCAACAGCTGGGACGACTCGCACTATCAGAGATGGTACCGCGATCATTATCGCCATCGTGACTTCGGTGCCGACAACGCCATTGCCGGAATATTCGGCTTCGCGCTGGGCACCGTTCTCGGAGGCGCGACCGCAAACGGCGGCGGTAGCGGGCACGTTATCGCCTGCGAGAATCGCTTCCGGTCTTACGACCGCAGATCCGATACCTACCTCGGCTACGACGGAGCGCGGCACTACTGCAGGCTCTAGCCGCGTGTAGGCCTCGAACGCGACGTCACTTGAAGAGGAGTCGGCCCGATACGGGTCGGCTCCCTTTTCAATTGGCCCGCCGCAGTTGGAGTATCGATCACGCGTGGCATTGTTCGCGGTCAGGCACCAACCCGGGTAGGCCGATGGCCCGCGCCGGCCCGCGGTCGCCTGCCCTGAGCGAAACGCGCCGCCTGCGCGCTCAGCGACCCATCAAGAGCCACAAAGCAACCAGGACCATCATGCCCGCGAATAGTACCAAAACGATATCCGAATATCGGAAGGGGCGCCGCTTGGGCATAGCTTGCCAGCGAAACTCAGGCGAAGGTGTGGACGCCGAGAGCGGCGGAAGTATGAGACGCGGATGGGCGGTCCCGAATTGGACACGCCCTCCAGCCACTTTCGGTTTTCGCTGATCGATCATCCCGGTCTCTCCAGAGAGTGGCGCCGCGCCACTTGCAGCGTGACGGCAGATGCAGGATCTGCGCCGACAATGCGGTCAAGTTCGCTCTATGCCGGCAGCAAGAGACGCGGTTGCCGAGCGAAGAGGAGCGCGACCTAACGGAAAGGCGTCTCGAAACGGACGCCGGCCGAGCAGCCTCTCTGCCACGCGGGCTTCGCGGCGGCTTCGCTTCCCGTTGAAACGCTGCGAAGCTTGAATTCCAGTGGAAGACGCGTCAGCCCGCCGAATTCAAGGCGAGCCCCGCCTTTGCTCACATTTGCGGATCACGCAGTTCATCAGTGTCGACGCGCTCAGGATGACCTTGCCATCCGTTACGGGTCAGTCGTCGCAAAGATGCCGGCGCGCTCCGCAATGCGGATGTGGCGTCGGCGCTCTGTCCATACAACTCCTAACTGAGAACTGCATTAACAAAAGCCCGGCGAGGCGTCGCAAATTGTCGATTGGCGGCGGCGAGTCGACGCGTGCACAGATCGAGCGTTCAGGCTGGCGATGCCGAAGGCATCTACTCTGCTGAGAGCATCTCATACGTAAAAGTACTATCAGTATTTCTGCGTACAATACTACACAGAAACGTTATTTAATCGCGGTTCACCCGTTTATTTCGTTTACCTCTTCGGAGGTTACAATTCAGACGACATTGATTCGGGAATAGAGATCGATGTGACTCTTCCTTGAGCCGTGGTCCGCGGACATTCGCGGATGATTTCGCAGTGAACTTGATCTGGAGGGGGAAATGAGCGCGCTCAAGTTGACAGGCCGGAACCACCTGATGCGAGCCGTGGCTCCGATGGCGGTCGTCGCCCTCTTTCTTGCCGGAGGGACGCGATCTGTCGCTCAGGATCTGAGCAGCTTTGCCATCCTTGGCGGCTCCACGGTGACCAACACCGGCCCCTCCGTCATCACGGGAAACCTCGGCGTCAGTCCCGGCAGCGCGGTCACTGGATTTCCGCCCGGGCTCGTCTTGAACGGAACCATTCACGCCGCCGACGCCGTCGCAGGCCAGGCGCAAAGCGACCTGACGGTCCTCTACACGCTTCTCGCCGGCAGGCCCACGACGGCTGACCTGACAGGTCAGGATCTTGGGGGCCAAACGCTCGGCCCCGGCGTGTATGAGTTCGACACCACCGCCCCCCTGAACGGTGTTCTGACGCTCAACGCGGGGGGAGACCCGAACGCGGTCTTCATCTTCAACATCGGAAGCACGCTGATCACCGGGTCGAATTCCTCGGTTGCGCTGGTCAACGGCGCTCAGGGCGGCAATGTCTACTTTGTCGTCGGCAGCTCCGCGACGCTCGGTTCGACCACAACGCTGGTGGGAAGAATCCTGGCTTTGACGAGCATCTCGTTGAATGATTCGGCCTCGATCACATGTGGGGCGGCGCTTGCCCGCAACGGCGCGGTGACGTTGATCAACAACGTGATCTCGATCCCCGATGCCTCCTGCACGATCGCACTTCCCCCCGGCGCGTTCGAGGATGCACTGGATGCAGGCGCGACGGAGAACGAGGCGGCGGTCGCCGCGGCGCTCGACGCCTTCGTCGAACAGGGCGGGACCTTGCCGCTCGCCTTCCAGTTCCTGGCGGGCACGCTGACACCCGCGGAACTGGCCGCAGCGCTCAGCCAGCTTGCCGGCGAGGCGGGTACCGGCACTGCCGAGGCGGGAATCCAGGCGATGGACTCGCTCCTGAACCTGGTCGGGGACGCGGCCTTCAGCAGCCGTCGAGGCCGTCGCCCGGTCAGATCACCGGACGCCGGCGAGGCGGGGCCCCCCGAGACAGTCAGAGTGCTCGGCTACATGTCGGACGGCAAACGGTCCGCCGACGACGCGTTCGCCGTCTTCAACGATCGACCGGACGCCGCGCGCGGGATCGCCCCAGCCGTCTGGCACATCTGGGCGGCGGGCTTCGGCGGCTATCGCCTGGCAGACGGCGATGCGTCGGTCGGGAGTCATGACATCACCTCGCGTGACTTCGGCGCGGCGACAGGGTTCGACTACCTGGTGACCCCCGATACGGAACTCGGCTTCGCGATCGCGGGCGGCGGCACGCGCTTCAGCGTGGCGGACGGATTCGGCAGCGGAAAAACCGAGATGCTCCAGTTGGCCGTCTATGGTCGAACGGATCTCGACAGGGTCTATCTGGCGGCGGCGCTCGCCTATGCGATGCACGATGCCTCGACCGACCGAGACGCGATCGGAGAACATCTCTCGGCGGACTTCATCGCCCAAAACTTCGCCGGCCAGGTCGAAGCCGGCTACAGTTTCGGCTGGTTCACGCCCTATGCCGCCCTGCGCGGCCAAGCATTCTACACACCGGCCTACAGCGAAAGCAGCAACCTCGACATGTCGATTCTTGCGCTGCACTACGACGCGCAGACGACGACCCAGCTGCGCAGCGAGCTCGGCGCCCGGATCTATTGGGATTTCGCGATCGGCGACGGTGCGGTCTTTGGTGTGAGCGGCCGCGCCGCCTGGGCGCACGGCTTCCAGTCGGACCGAACGACCAACGCGGTGTTCCAGGTGCTTCCCGGGGCGGAATTCACGGTCAATGGCGCTGAGTTGGCGGAGAACTCACTGCTGGTCTCGGCTGGCGCGGACATGTGGTTCGGCTCCGGTTTCGGTCTTGCCGCGACCTTTGAGAGCGAGCTCTCGAATGTCTCCGAGACCTATGGCGGCAATGCTCGGATCAGCTATCGCTGGTGAATTGCCGCGAAAGACGCGATGTGCCTGCAAGTCGCTGGCGTGCGGGCCACCGCCAAAACCAAATTAAGCTTGCACGCACCATGTTGAGCGACAGCCGCCCTTCGCTTTCATCTTAACGGCTTTTCGGCGCGATCGATAACTCAGGTCGCGCATGACGTGATGTCATGAGTGCCGTGTTCAGATTCCTTCTCGCCGCAGGCGCTGCCGTCTTCGCCGGCCTTTTGACAATCGTCCCGTGCGCGGCGTCGGGCGTTCTGGTCACCTTCACCGGGAATGTGGCGCCGGGCACGATCGTTGTCCGTACCGGGCGAACGTCGGCTCTATCTGGTACTCGGCAAGGGGCGTGCGCTGCAGTACCCCGTAGGGGTCGGCCGCGCCGGCAGACAATGGGTCGGTTCGTCCTCGATCATCGGCAAGTACATTCGCCCGAATTGGGCGCCGCCGCCGGCCATCAAGCACGACAAACCGAATCTGCCGGACATCATCGCCGGTGGGGCGTCAAACAACCCCATGGGTGACGCCGCGATGACGCTTGCAGGCGGAGCCTACGCCATTCACGGAACCAATAGGCCGAGCTCGATCGGCCGCTTCGTCTCGTACGGCTGCATCCGGATGTACAACCAGGATATCGGTGATCTTTTTGAAAGGGTCGCCATCGGGACTCCGGTAGAAGTGATGCGGTGAAGGTGCGCGCCTTGGCGCGTGCCTGCGATGCGATTTACCGGTCTCTGTTCCGCCCCTGCGCGCTCGCTTCTCGCTAAGCTCAGGAGTAGTCGCGTCCCCGATTAAGAACGATCCGCACGAGGTCCGCCGTGTTCCTGGCATTGAGCTTCGCCAGGATATGGGCCCGATGCACTTCGACGGTCCGCCGACTGATGCTCAACGACTCGGCCGTCGCCTTGTTGGACGAGCCGGAAATGATGAACGGCAGCACCGTCCGTTCGCGTGCGGTGAGAAGCCTGGCACCGGGGAACGATCGCACCTGCGGGCGGGAGCCCTTTCCGCTGTGTCGCCCGTTCAAATTCTTTGCGATCGCATCGCGAACCCGGACCGCGAAGGTGACGGCGTCAGAGCGCTTTTCGATGAAATCGTGAGCGCCGCGCTTGATGACCTCGACCACCGTCGGGATGTCGCTGCTGGCGGATGTGACCAGGATCGTCGCACCGTAGTGTGGGGCGTCGATTTCCTCGAGGACGTCGAGGGCCGAGCAACTTGGCAGGAAAAGGTCGATGATGACGCCAACCGGCTTCCGCGCTTGCGCGGCCGCGACGAAAGGCGGCCCGTCCGCAAAACTCGTCACCCGGTAGCCCTCTTGGGAAAAAAGAAGCCCCAGGACGTCACGAATGTTCGCGTCTTCATCGACGACGAAAATCTCGCCGTTATGTTGCTCGATGCTTTCGTTGTCGTTCAAAGCAGAAGAACCGCCTATCGGGGTGGCGTGGCCACCGCGTTGCGCTCGCGATAGGCGCGGCGCGCTCGCGGCGATTGCTGAGTATCGTGCAATCGCGAAGCCGAGGCTGTTCAAAACTGCTCAGTCACAGGTGGTAGCCGATCGTCCGACGCGGCGAGCGGATGTCCGCACGTTGTTTCTCGAACAAGCGCGCGATGCGCGCAGATCGTCGATCCCTCAAGCAATCCTTCGCGCGCCCGGTCCTGCGCCACGGTGCGCGGCGATCCAGTCGGCAGCCTCGGCGGCAGGCATCGCCTTCGCAAAATAGTAGCCCTGCCCGATCTCGCAGCCTGCCTTGCTCATACGGTCCAGCGCCTCGGCATCCTCGATGCCCTCCGCCGTTGTGGGCAGGTGCAAGCTCTTCGCGAGACCGAGGATCGCATTCACGATGGTCGCGCTCTCCGGCTCCTCGTTCATCGATTGGATGAAGCTGCGGTCGATCTTGATCTTGTCGAGCTTCAGCTCACGCAGATGATTGAGGCTGGAATAGCCGGTACCGAAGTCATCGATCGCGATCTTGATTCCGAGGGCTTGCAGCGAGACGAGGACGGCTTTCACCGACTCGACATCCGTAAGGAGCGCGGTTTCGGTGATTTCGATTTCCAGCCGTCTTGGAGGAAATCCCGTCTCCTGGAGCACTTGGAGAAGGCGGACGGGAAAGGTCGGGTCTCTCAAATGGGACGGGGAGATGTTCACCGAAAGCCCCAGATCGGCCGGCCAGCCTTTTGCATCCAGGCAAGCGTGGCGCAGGATGCCCCAGGTGAAATCCCCGATCAGGCCGAGATGCTCGATGATCGGAATGAACTCAAGCGGTGGAATGTTGCCCTTGTCGGGGTGGTTCCAACGGGCCAGGACTTCGAAGCCGACATGCTTCCCGGAGCCGAGCTCAACAAGGGGCTGGTAGTAGGGCTCGATCTTTCCCAAGGCGACGGCGCGACGCAGGTCCGCTTCGAGCTCGGCGCGCGCCCGCAGCGCGTCGCCCATACTCTGTTCGTAGAAGCGAAAGGCCCCACGGTCCGCCCCCTTGGCGCGATACATCGCGATGTCGGCCGCCCTCAGAATTGATTCCGCATCGGTCCCATCGGCCGGGCCGAATGCAATGCCGATACTGGCATCCACCTCGACTCGAATTTCCTTCAGCTGGACGGGCGCGCGCACCGCCGTAAGCACCCGCTCCGCGAAGAGGACGATCTCCTCGCTCTTGTCCGCCGATTCAGCTTCGAGCTCACAGATGACGGCGAACTCGTCGCCGCCGATGCGTGACAAAGTATCGTTCTTGCGGACGGTCTCCTTCAGCCGGCTGGCGATCTCGCACAGCACGGCATCGCCGGCCATGTGGCCATAGACGTCGTTGACGGGCTTGAAACGATCGAGATCGATGAGAAGCACGGCGAAGTTCCGGCCGAAGCGCTCCACTCGGCTGAGCGCCTTTTCCATATCCTCGGCCAGGACCCTCCGGTTCGCCAGGCCCGTGAGAGGGTCGTGCCGGGCAAGTGCCAGTGCCTGAGCCTGCGCTTCTTCTGCGGCCCTATGGGCCTCCTCAAGCGCAAATGTGTTGGCTCGGAAAATCTCGAAGGCCCGAGCGAGCTTGCCGATCTCATCGCGCCGCCCGCTCTCGGGCATGACAAGGCTCCGATTGCCTCTCGAGAGCTGGGAGAGCGCTTCGGTAATCGAGCCGAGAGGCCGCAAGAGCTGTCTGTGAACCATGAGGGCAACCCAGCCCAGCACGAGGAGTGCGATCACTCCGGCGCAAGCGACGATCAGCTCCGAGTCCACGACGATCCTGCGTGCCCGTTGTCCGGCGTCCGTCGCACCGTCCGCGTTGGCTTGGATAAGCGCGTCGATGGCGTCGTCTGCATTCCGATAAAGTGCGTCGGCCTGAGCCTGGAAGGCCTCCGATTCCAGCAATCGCAGGTCATTTGAAAGCGAGGCCCATCTCCGATGCTGCTTTTCCCAGGCGCTCCAGCCCTTGTCGAAGTCACCGAGGAGTGACAGCTCCTGCGCGGATCTCTGCAGAGCGCCATAGGCGGCACGCTGCTCCAGAAGTTCCCGCATCCGCGCGTCGGTGTAAAAGAGCGCCTGCTGCGCCTGCTCCTGACTGGACGCCAACGAAAGCCGCGTCTCGCCCAGCCGGATCTCGGTCAGGAGGTCGGCCATCTCACCGAGGACGCGGGTCCCCTTCATCCATTTGTTATCGAGCGAGGCGGTCAATTGCCCGAGCGAGATCACCGCAAAGATCGCAACCCCGCTGATCACGATCAGCAGAGCGAATGAAAGCGAATAGAAGAGCAGAAAGCGCGTGCGGATGGCCAAAATACCTAACATGAAGGGCGTAGCTGGCGCGTTCCATGGCGGCAGACCGGCCGGCAGAAGCCACGTTAAATAAGCGCGATTAAGGACAGCTCTGAATATTGCGTCTCATTTGAGTCTTCGCCGCAGGCGCCGCTCAGACAATGGCCTTGTCGGCCGGGATGCGAATTGCCCGGACTGCGCAATGCAGGCGGCGCTTCAAAGCAGTCTTAGTCCTTGATGTGCGGCTCATCATGCAGAATGACGTTCAGCAGCGAGCTATGGACCTCCAATGTGCCGTTGTAGGTGATGAAGCCCATCTTCCGGAACTTGTTCATGAAATGGCTCACACGCGAACGCGTGGTGCCGATCATCTCTGCAAGCGTCTCCTGGCTGACTTTCGGAATAACCGGCTCGGGTCTGCCGTCCTTGCCGAAATTTGCCAGCAGCAGAAGGGCCCGCGCCAACCGCTTCTCACTCGAATTGAAGAGCTGGTCGACCAAGTCCGCTTCCACACGCGCGGCGCGGTGCAAGAGATGCGCAATGAACAGGTCTGAGAACTCGGGCTCGTCGTGGAGAACGCGAATCATGGCCTGCTTCTCGAGACGCAAAATCTCACAAGCGCCCATTGCCGTCGCCGTAGCCATGCGCAGCGGCTGCCCGTTCAGGCAGCTTTCGCCGACGAACTCTTCCGGTCCCAGAATCGCGACGACGGCTTCCTTGCCCTGCGCCGAAACGACGGTGACCTTCACCTTGCCGCTTTTGATGTAGAAGGCGGAATTCGCTGGATCGCCTTGCGAGAAGATAACTTGGCCTTCGCCATATTCTTGATCGGAATTGCCGCCATTCGTTCTGGCCAGCAAGGCCTTCATATCCATCAGCGGCTTTGGCTTCCGTGCCATAATATGCCCTCCCTCCACCTCCATTTCCGCAGGGAAAACGGGCTGAACTGTTACAATATCTGACGACCGGCTCGTTTGGAAGCCAAGTTTGCACGCAACGGTAGCGCTTTTCAAGATTTTCCACGACGGGTTGGCATGAGGGCGACACCATGCCGGGGTAAAGAACGCCGGCTAACCTGCCAAACACGGCTCAACGCACAGGTGAGCAATATTGCTCAGACAACGAACAGTGGCGATGTCATTGTAGTTGCAGGGTTTGCTGTGCGGAGGCGCCCCCGATGCTGCACGCCAGCTGCGTGATATCTTGGGATTCTGAGTTGAGGCATGCGGAACCAGGACGTCAAATCAATCGGGCAGAAAGCCGCCGAAAATCATATTTCGGTCACGCGGGAGGCCGGGGGACCGTTCGTCACTGCCGCCGATCGAACGCGAATGCCGATGCTGTTCACGGACCCCAACCTTCCCGGCAATCCCATCATCTATGCCAACGACAGCTTTCTCTCGATGAGCGGCTACGACCGAGAGGACGTGCTCGGCAGGGATTGCTACTTCATGATGGGTCCGGAGACCGACCCGGACGCGCGGGCACAGATCGAAGCGTCATTGAGCGCCGGCTACTATGATAGCCACCCGGAGGTCCGCTACTACCACAAGGACGGCAGCTCATTCTGGGCCGTCATCTTCCAGGGTCCGGCGCTGGACGCGGATGGCCATGTCACGCACCACTTCGTTTCGTTTATCGACGTCACTGGTCGCAGGCAGGAAGAGCGCCGCCTCCGATTGCTGCTGGGGGAGTTGAACCACCGGACGCAGAATATTCTCGCCACCGTCCAGGCGATTGCTCTGCAAACCTTGCACGGCGTGGCAAACCGCGATGCGATCGAGGCCTTCGAGGACCGCATCCTGGCGCTTTCGGCAGCCCACAGGCTGCTGGGGAGCGGGAACTGGGAGGGAGCGGGTCTGCGGGAGGTGATCTCCGCGATCCTGGTGCCCTTCGGCTTCAACGACGGACAGGTCGACCGCTTTTCGATAGCGGGCGAAGACGTTTTCCTTCCGCCCAAAACGGCGTTGACCTTCGCCTTGGTGTTCCAGGAACTGGCCACCAACGCGGCGAAATACGGCGCGCTCCTCGATGTTGCCGGCCATGTCGAGATCTCTTGGCAGGTCAAGCCGTCCCCACGGGGCAAACGCCTGCAGCTGCGCTGGATTGAAAGCGGCGGACCGCCCGTGAGCCCGCCCTGTCACCAAGGCTTCGGGTCGCAACTGATCGAAGGGGGGCTGGCAAAAGAGCTGAGGGGCGAAGTCCGCTTGGACTACGAAACAGGAGGCGTCGTTTGCCAGATCGGCATGCCTTGTCCGTCTCAGGATCGGAAGGAAAGCACCAATGGCTAGCTCGAAAGCAGACCGTCGCGTCCTGTTGGTCGAAGACGAGATGATGGTGGCGGGGATGGTGCGACGCATGCTCACTGATCTCAACTACGTCGTCGTCGGCACGGCCGCCACTGTGGACGAGGCGATGGAGATGATTGCCAACGGACACGTCGACGCCGCCGTCGTGGACATCAACCTCGACGGGGAGATGAGCTATCCCGTCGCGGACGAGCTCATTGGCCGCGGCATTCCGTTCCTGTTCTCCACGGGCTACAGCGGAGACGATCTGCCCGCCGCGTATCGAAGGCTGGCATGTTCTGAAAAAGCCGTTTCGTCGGTCGGGATTGGGAGAGGCCCTGGCTGACCTGCTGGCGGCAGACCCATCGGCGGCTGAGTATGAGGACGGCGAAGCCAAACAAACCGTCTCCGCAGCGCGTTGGTCGCAAGCGTAGGCGAGAGGGCGCAACAAGCCATCGCGGGCAAGGTCCCGGAGCGGCCGCTTCGATGGGTCGCCTGCAACGGGAGCGGCTGATGAACGTCAACGATCCATTTGGAGAGCCTCCGGCCGGCAGTCCGCACCCACGCGTACGACGCCGGCGATTGTTCCGTCCCGCCCGATCAGGCGTGATTCCGACGCGAGAGGAGTAGCGATGGCGTCACCGGTAGATGTCCTGGTTGTCGACGACGACAAAGAAATCGTTCGGGCGCTCGAACTCCGCCTGCGAAAATCCGGATTTGCGACGACCGCGGCGTACGATGGGCAGCAGGGGCTCGATATGGCCCAGCACAGCAGGCCGGACGTCATTCTCATGGATCTGCGCATGCCGGTCATGGACGGGCTCACAATGCTCAAGCGACTGCAGAACTCCGTCCTCACAGCGAACATTCCGGCAGTCGTCCTTTCCGCTGATTCCGCTGACCGGGCGCGGCTGCAAGCCATGCGCGGCGGC
Organism: uncultured Alphaproteobacteria bacterium; assembly: GCA_963801225.1. GTDB lineage: Bacteria > Pseudomonadota > Alphaproteobacteria > Rhizobiales > Afifellaceae > DASWJZ01. The sequence goes on along the minus strand of CAWDED010000009.1, from coordinate 250,785 downwards.
GCCGCCTTTTTCGTCGAGAAGCCCTACACGTCCGAAGATCTGATCGAAACGCTGAATGCCGCGGTGAAGCCTTCACAGCATGCGGCGCCTACGAACGAACCGCCGGAGCGCATCATGCCGACCCAAAGTGAGATCAATGTCCGACCCAATCGAAAGGTGCTGATCGCCGACGACGATCCCGCCGTGGTCAGGGCGCTCTCCGTTCGCTGCAGGAAGCTCGGCCTTGAAGTCGAGACCGCGGCAAACGGGCTGCAGGCCATTCTCAAAGCGCAGAGGGACCCACCTCGGCTTCTCATCCTCGATATCAAGATGCCGGAGGCTGACGGCTTCCGGGTCTGCGAGTGGCTGCTCGATTCGAAGCGGTCCCCGGTCGACATCATCATCCTTACCGGTTCCAGTGACGTCAATACGCTCGACCGCAGCGATTCGTTCGGCGCCTTCTACGTGCAGAAGAACAAGGACACGTGGGAAACGATCAGCGCGATCCTGAAGAATATCTTCGATATTGACGACGAGGCACTCAAGACTGTTGGCGCGCGTTCGAGCATTGCCGTGCACGACCTGGACCAGGGGAAGCGCAACAAGATATTGATCGTGGACGACGATACCGACCTGACACAGTGCGCTGGCGAGCCGTCTCAACAAATGCGGGGCGGAGACGCTGACGGCCTCAAACGGTGTTGAGGCCTACCGCATCGCCATAAGGGAGAGGCCCGACGCGATCATCGCCGACGAAGTGATGCCGGAAGGCGGTGGCCACTATCTCCTGTGGCGCCTGAAGAGCACGGAGACGACCAGGCACATCCCGGTCATCATGATCACCGACCAGCACGTCGAACCCGGAAGAGACAGGCGATCCGACCGAGAATGGGCAGACAACTCGGGCGCCGTGGCGGTTCTGCGCAAGCCGCTCGACAACGACGCGCTGTTCAAGGAGCTATCGCACCATTGTGCGATCCAATATGCGCCGGACTGACATGCTGCCTGCCCGTCTTCGGGCGCCGAAGCGTGCCTGGCTCGGTCGCGCATGAGCAATTTTGAACAGACCGCCGGCCGCTGCTTCCGGTAAACAGAATGCGAGGCAGCGGGCTTGGCGGACCATGAGGACCGGTCCGAGCGAGGCGGATGCTGATGAGCCCGCGGGCTCCGCAGAGGTTGGAACATCATGTCGCTCGGACTCATTCTCGTCATTATCCTCGTCATCTTCCTGCTCGGTGGATTCAGCGGCCGCTTCGGCGGCTACGGATACGGCTACGGCAACCGTGGCATCGGCCTCATCGGCATCATCCTGATCGTCCTGGTCGTCCTTTTCCTTATGGGACGGATTTGATCGGCGGCCCGGTCCGGGCGCCGGCTGCCGGATAACGCCAGCGCCGGCCGCGGGTCTGCGGCGGAGCCGCGATCGGCAACGAAACGGGACGGTCCATGGGCGCTCTGCGGATCCACCACCGCACGACATATCGCTATCGCCATCCGGTCTCGCTTGGACCGCACCGGCTGATGCTTCGGCCGCGGGAGAGCCGCGACCTTCGGCTGCTCTCCATCGACGTCACCACGACGCCGCAGGGGACCGTGAGCTGGGCGCAGGACGTCTTCGGCAACGCGGTGGCGACAGCCAGCTTCCATGCCACTGCCGATACATTGAGCATCGACAGTCTGGCAGAGCTGCACCTGAGCGCGCTTCCCTGGCCGGTATTCGATGTTGCAGCCTCGGCGATCTCATATCCGTTCCAATATAGCGGCGGCGAGTGGATCGACCTCGGCGCGCTGGCGGCGCAACAATACGCGGACCCGACCGGCCGCCTTCGCAACTGGGCCCGAGCGTTCGTCTACAGCCATCCCACCGATACGCTGTCTCTTCTGAAAGACGTCAGCGCCGGCATCTCGGCATGGATCTCGTATGAGAGCCGCGACGACGAGGGCACTCAGACACCGGTGCAGACCCTCGACCGCGGCCGGGGATCCTGTCGCGACTTCGCCGTCCTCTTCGCGGAAGCCGCGCGCAGCCTTGGGTTCGGAGCGCGAATCGTCTCCGGCTATCTCTTCAATCCGGACGGGAGCGCCGAAGGGTCTTCCGGTTCCGGCTCGACGCATGCGTGGGTCGAAGTGTACCTGCCTGGCGCCGGCTGGATCACCTTCGATCCCACCAACCGCAGCGTCGGCGGCTTCAACCTGATTCCCGTCGCCGTCGCTCGAGATATCGCGCAAGTCGTGCCGGTTGCCGGCAGCTTCGTCGGCAAGGCCGACGCATTCGACGACATGGCGGTTGACGTCACGGTCACTTCGGTTTCGCACCGCGGGTCAGATGACGCCACCGGGCAGCCATCCTGCGATGGGCACGCAGTCACGCATGGCGAGCGCCCCGGTTGCGAGCGCGCGGCCGCTGCTCGCGCTTGAGGCTGCGAACCGCTCCAGCTCTTCTTCAGAGTGATCCTGCCGCTGTTGAAGCCGGTCGTGGTGACGACCGGCATTCTGAGCTTCCTGAACACGTGGAACGACTTCATCATGCCGCTCTGCATGGTCCAGCCTTCCGGCAGCCGGCACAATCCGGGAACTGGCATCTTCGGCGCTGCGCCGGTCGGGAAGAGCACGCCACCGAGCGGGCCGATCAATGTCAGGGGAAAGGCGGCACCCATCCTTATTTGCCAATCTCGATAAGCGCCTTGATGAGGCCGGTCTTCTGTGTCGCCCAAACCGGAATGTGGTCTGCAGCATCCCGCAGGCTGGTGCGGTGCGTAATCAGCTTGTCAATAGGCACGTCGCCTTTTTGGATTGCGTCGATCACCCGGTCAAAGTCCCAGGCGGTAGCATTCCGACTTCCGAAGAGCGTCATCTCCTTTCGATGAAAGTCGGAATCCCTGAACGTGATTGAATCCTTGACCACGCTGACGAGCACGTAGCGACCTCCGTGCGCCACGAGGTCGAAGCCCTTCTCAATCGCTGTCGGGCTGCCGGTGGCATCAAAAACAAGCTCGAAGCCCTCGCCCTGCGTGAAGGCGCCGACCGACTCGCCCACATCGCCCGCGGCTGGAAGGGCGGGCACGCCCAGAACAGACGCCGCCGCGGCAGACCGCTCCGCATCGCGGTCGAACACGACGACATTGGCGCGCGACAAGCGTGCGAAAAGCGCCACGCCGAGGCCGATCGGCCCGGTCCCGACGACGAGCACATTGTCCCCGCTCGATGCCTGACCGCGCCTCACCGCATGCGCCCCGATGGCAAGGAATTCCACGGTCGCGCATTCGTCCAAGTTCAGGCCATCGGCGCGAACGAGATTCTCCGCCGGCAGCGACAATAGCTCGGCCATGCCGCCATCGTGATGGACTCCGAGGACCGATATGTTGACGCAGCAGTTGGGCTTTCCCGCGCGGCAGGCAACGCAGCGTCCGCAGGAGAGATACGGATTGACCACGCAGGTCTCGCCGACTGCGAAGCCCGAAGCAGCCGGAGCTTCGACCACCTCGACGGCGAGCTCATGTCCCATTACCCGGGGGTACTGGAGATAGGGATGTTTGCCTTCGTAGATGTGATAGTCGGTCCCACAAATTCCGACGCGGCGCGGACGAACCAGAACGGCGTTCGGACCGGCCAACGGGTCTGGCATCTGAACGAGTTCGAGGCTTCCAGGCTGAGTGCAAACAAGGGCGTCCACGCGCTTTCCCTCAAAGAATTGACATGGCCGATAGGGCGTGAGGGCCGGCCTGGGCCGGCCCTCAAACTCATGCCGTAACACGCCCCCGTTAGAACTGGTCCATGTTCTCCTTGGTGACCAGCGCGGCGCCCGAGTCGATCAGTGACTCGACCTGCTCGCCCTTGATCGCCTTCACCAGCGCATCGACGCCAAATTGGGCCATTTTGAAGGGGAATTGCGCAACCGAGGCATCCTCGGTGCCGGCGGCGATCGCTTCCGGTTCCCCGCAGCAGAAGTCGAAGCCGACCAGGATGATGTGCCGATCGAGGTTGGCGTTCTTGATCGCCTGCGCGGCGCCGGCGGCGGGCGGTCCGCACGCCGAGTAAATGGCGGTCAGCTCGGGATTCGCCGTCAGGATATCCTGCGCGACGTTGATGCCGAGTTCCTCCGTGCAGTTGGTCGCGCCTTTGCCCACGATGTCGACGTTGACGCCGGCCAGCCCCTCCATCATCCCCTTCACGCGGTCGTCGAGGGAGGGCACGCCGGGCACCCCTTCGAGGATGCCGAGCTTGTCGCCGTCCTTAAGGACCGTCTTCAGATATTCGCCGGCGATCTTGCCGGCGGCGTAGTTGTTGGTCGTCGCGAGCGCCGTCCGGCCTTTCCAGTCAGGAATGTCGTTGTCCATGAGGACAACCTTCACACCCGCCGCCACCGCTTTGTCGAGCGCCGACGCGACGGTCGGATCGACCGGCGTGATGGCGATGCCCTTGACGCCCTGCGTCACCATCGACTCGATGAGTGATATCTGACCTTCGATGTCGGTCGCCGACGCGCCCTGGCCGAACGTGATGTCGACGTCAGGATTCTCCGACGCGTAGGCCTTTGCCCCGTCCTCCATGGTAGCGAAGTACGGCACCGGGAACTTCGTGATGAACCCTATCTTGATGTCCTCGGCCGCGGCCGGACCGGCGATCGCTGTGGCCAGCGCCAGCCCTCCCAGCAGTGATTTCAGTCTCATATTTAACCTCCCTGCTCTGGACCGGCTCGCAACGAACGGTCCCTTCTCCGCCGACCTGTTGGTCGGCGAATCCTCTCTAGGCTTCTGCCCCGACGATCAGCGACACCAGCTGCTGCTGGTTGGTGCGGTCGGGCTTAAGCTCTCCGACTTTGCGTCCCTGGCGGAGCACGACCGCTCGGTCCGCAAGCTCCACCACATGCTCCATGTTGTGGGTGATGAGAATTACCGCGTTGCCCTCCGCGCGTAGCTGCTTGATCAGGTCGAGAACCTTCCGCGACTCTCGCAGACCGAGCGCGGCGGTTGGCTCGTCGAGGATCACGATCTTGCGTGCGAACACCGTCGCTCGGGCCACGGCGATCGCCTGTCGCTGGCCGCCCGACATAAGGGCCACCGGCGCGTCGAATCTCGGAAGCTTCACTTTGAGCCGATCGATGACCGCAGCGGCCTCCCGATCCATGGCGCGGCCGGAGAGAAACCGGAGCCCGTACGGGAGCCAGGTTGGAAATGCGATCTCACGGCCGCAATAGAAGTTCTGGGCCGGCGTCAGATTGTCGAAGAGCGCGAGGTCCTGATAGACCATCTCGATCCCGGCTCTGCGCGCTGCGCCGGGCGAGTGAAGCGCAACAGGCTCGCCGTCGAGAAGGATTTCCCCGTCGTCGAGCGCGTGCACGCCGCTGATGCACTTCACGAGCGTCGATTTGCCCGCGCCGTTGTCTCCGAGAAGCGCCAGCACCTCGCCGCGCCGCGCTTCGAGACTAACGTCCTTCACGGCATGGACCGCGCCGAAGCGCTTCTGCGCATGGCGAACGGTGAGCACCGGCATGGCGGACCGTGCGCTCATTGCGCCCTCGCCGCCTGTAAGGTGCGCGTATGCGCCTCAAGGCGATTCCGCAGAACATCCGCCTCGACAGCGACCACGATGATCAGGCCGATGGCGATCATCTGAAAGAAGACGTCGACGTTGTTGAGGTTGAGCGCGTTGCGGATGACGCCGATCATCACCGCGCCGATGAGGGCGTTGCCAATATTGCCCCGCCCACCGAGGAAGCTCGCGCCGCCGATGATTACGGCCGCTATCGTGTCGAGCTCGAGCAGATTGCCGTAAAGCGGCGAGCTCGCTGCCGTGCGTCCGGCAAGCACGATTGCTCCAATGCCCGCGCACAGCCCGGAGATCAGGAAGGTCGAAACCAGCACGCCCTTGACTGGAATGCCCATCTCCATGGCCGCTTCCGGCGCGCCACCGACCGCATAGATCCACCGGCCCCACACCATCACCTTCGCCATGACGAAGACGAGGGCTGCGACGCCGAACACGACGAAGAAGGAATTGGGGACGCCGAAGGTCGACGATCCGCCGATCCAGATGATCGCTTCGGGCATTCCGCGCATCGTCGTGTGGCCCGGAGCGAGCTCCAGCGCGAGACCGCGGCAGATGCTGAGCGTGGCGAGCGTGATGATGAAGGAATGCGGCAGGCGCCCGAACACATAGACAACGCCGTTGACGGCACCCACCAGCGCGCCGGTGCACAGCATCGCCATGATGACGAGCGGGGCGGAATCGAAGGAGCGGAACACGAGGCCGCCGATGACGGCCGAGAGCGCGAGGTTGGCTCCGACCGAGAGGTCGATACCGCGCGTCAGGATGACGACATGCTGTCCGATCGCGACGATGGCGATCACCGCGGTCTGCGCGAGGATGTTGCTGATGTTGATGGGCTTCAGAAAATTAGGCGTCATCAGGCTGATCACCGCAACCAGCACGATGAGGATGAGCAGCGGGCCGACGCTGAGCGCCTTCAAGCCGAAGGAGACGGCGGACACCCCGCCGGCGGGTCCACCGCCGGTCGGGGATGCTGCGTCCAATTCCGCTTGCCCAGCGAGTCGCGTCACAACCGTTTCCGCCCTCTTTTTGTTTCTTATAGAAAAAAACCAGTACAAGACCGCTGGTCAATATGTTTTTTATGAATTAAGAAGCGCCTGAAAGGACAGTGGCCAACGAGGATGAAGACAGACACCCTCTTCAAGCGCGCCTTCAACGACGCCGTGGATCTGGTCTCGGAGCTCTCTGACGGTGAGCGGCTTCCGTCCGAAAATGCCCTGAGCAAGGTTCTCGGGGTGAGCCGCACGACGGTGCGCAAGGTCCTGGCCGCGCTCGCGGAGCAAGGTGTCATTTCGGGAAGCGCACCTCAGCGCGTTGTCCACCCCAGCCGTGAGAGGCTGACGCGCTTCCCCGAGGCGGAAACAGTCCCCATGTCGGCGCAGGTCGAGAAGCGCTTCATGGAGTGGATGCTCAGGGACAACGCCCGGCCAGGCACAGCCATCAACGAGCTGGAGCTGGCCCGGCAGTTCGGAGTCGCGACGGCCGGCATCCGCGAGTTCCTGAACCGGTTTCAGCGCTTCGGGCTCATCGAGAAGACGGCCCAATTCGGGCTGGGTATTCAAGGGGTTCACGACCGACTTCGCGCTTGAGCTCTTCGAGATCCGCGAAATGTTCGAGCTGAGGTCGGCGCGGATCTTTGCGACGCTGCCGGAGGACTCGCCGCTCTGGCAGCACATCGAAGTCACTACGCGAGGAACACCTTTTGCTGCTGGAGGATATCGAGGAGCGCTTTCACGACTTCTCCGATCTCGACAGCCGCTTTCATCGGCTGGTCAATTCGGCCGCGCCCAACCGCTTCATCGATGGCTTCCAGGACATCATCACCCTGATCTTCCACTACCATTACCAGTGGAACAAACACGACGAGCGTCAGCGCAACGAGGTCGCGATCCGCGAGCACCTCACCTACATCGAAGCGCTGCTCAGCCGAAACGTCAGCATGATCGATCTCGCCTGCCGCGCCCATCTGGACTCGGCCCGAGAAACCCTTTTGCGCTCCACGTCGGAGCAGGCAGCCGAGTCCGGGTCCGCGAAAGCCGGCCGAAACGCCGGATCGTGACGATCGCTCAGGTCCGACGAGCAGCGATGCTGAGAGCGAGAACGATAATCGCGCCCTTCGCAATGAGCTGGATGTCGATCGGCACGTCGAGGATGTTCATTCCGTTGTTGACGACGCCGAGGAAGAACACCCCGAGCAGCGTGCGCGCCACCGATCCGTTGCCGCCCATGATGCTGGTGCCGCCGAGCACCACGGCGGCGATCACGTCGAGCTCGGTGCCGAAGGGCCCGTAGGTGGCAAGAGCCGTGTGCACCTGCGACGACTGGATGATACCGGCGAGCGCCGCGCCGAAGCCGGAGAAGGCGTAGACGATCGTCTTCGTGACGCGCGTGCGGTGGCCGCTCAGATACGCCGCGCGCTCGTTGCCACCGATCGCGGCGACAAGGAGTCCGAGCGGCGTGCGGCGCTGGATGAAGATCATCACCAGCGAAACGGTGGCGAAGATGTAGATCGGGAACGGCAGCCCGAAGAGCGCGCCGGCGCCGATGAACGTATAGGCGGGCTCGTCGCGGATCAGGTGTTGCTCGGGCCCACCGAGGATCAAGGCCAGTCCGCGCACGATGCTGAGCGTCGCCAGCGTGACGATGATCGGGGGCAATCGCAGGAACGCGATGATCAGGCCGTTGGCGAGCCCCGCGAGAACGCCCGCCGAAAGGCCGGCGAGGATGACGATCGCGAGAGGAAGGTCGGCCTGGAGGCAGAAATAGGAGACGAGCCCGGCGATCGCGAGCACCGGCCCGACGGAGAGGTCGACGCCTCCTGTCATGATGACGAAGGTGGTGCAGGTCGCCATGATGCCGATCAGCGCCACCTGCCGCACGATGCCGATCAGGTTATCCGGCTTCAGGAAGGCCGGCTGCGCCAGCGCGAAGACGACGACGATGACGAGGATCGCCAGCGGCAGCGCATTCGACGCCAGGCGCCGCGTCAGATTGGGAGAGGAGAAGATCGCGCTCGCGCTCATGCCGGCTCCCCGCCCATCTCCCTCACGATATCCTCCATCCGGACGGCGTCGGCATCGTGCAGCGCCGTGAGCCGGCCCGACACCATCACCCCGATGCGGTCCGCGACGGTCATCACCTCCTCGAGGTCGGAGGAGACCACCAGCACCGCAGCGCCGGCTTCGCGCTCGCGGCGCAGGATCGCGTAGATTTCCGCTTTCGCGCCGACGTCGACGCCGACCGTCGGCTCGTCGAGGATCAGGATGCGCGGAGACCGACTCAGCCACTTTCCGACCAGCACCTTCTGCTGGTTTCCGCCGGAGAGCAGCTTGACGGCGCGTGTGCCGTCCGGCGGTTGCACGGACATGTCCGCGATGGCGCGGTTGCCGGCCTCGACCATCCGCCTGCGGTTCAGGAGACCAGTGCGGCGGAAGCGGTCGAGCGTCGCCATGACGAGATTCTCCGTGACCGTCATGTCGAGCATCAGCCCCTCGCGGTGCCTGTCCTCGGGCACGAAGCCGATCCCGCTTCCGATGGCGCGAAGCGGCGCGCTGAACGCGACCGCCCTCCCCTCCACTTCCAGCGTGCCACTGTCGAACCGGTCGGACCCGAAGAGCGTGCGCATGAGCTCCGTCCGCTTCGATCCGATCAGGCCGGTGATGCAGAGAATCTCGCCGGCGTAGAGATCGAAGGTCACGTCGGCGAAAACGCCGTGCTTGGTAAGGCTGCGCGCTTTCAGCCGCACCTCGCCCGTCCCGCGCGGATGGCGCTTCTCGTGCGCCGCGCGCGCGGACTCGCGCGCCAGCTTCTCGCCCACCATGAGGTGCACGACGCGCGGCCGGTCGATGTCGGCAACGGCACTTTCGGCGATCACCTTGCCGTCGCGCATGATCGTCAGCGTGTCGCAGACCGCGAAGATCTCGTCGAGCACGTGGCTGATATAGACGATGCCGACGCCGCGTGCCTTGAGTGCGCGCACGGTGGCATGCAGCTTCGCCACCTCCGAGTTGGCGAGCCATCCGGTCGGCTCGTCCATGAGGATCACCCGCGCGTCGAGCGCGAGCGCCTTCATGATCTCCACCTCCTTCTGCTTCACGGTCGGCAGGCTGCCGACGGCCATATCGAGATCGAGGTCGATCCCGTGGCGCTCGAGAAGCGCGAGCGCCTCGCTTCGCTGCCGCCTCGCGTCGACGAAGCCGAAGCGGCGCGTCGGCTGCCGCCCGAGGAAGATGTTGTCGAGCACCGACATCGCCGGAGCGAGATTGGAATGCTGATAGATGCAGGCGACGCCGCGCCGGATCATCTCCTTGGGATCGCCGAGCGGTGCCGCCTCCCCCGCGATCTCGACACGTGCCGCGCGTCGGCGCGATCGCGCCGGTCAATATCTTGATGAGCGTCGACTTGCCCGCGCCGTTCGATCCGATCAGGGCGCGGACCTCGCCCGCTTCGACGGCGAAGCTCGCGTCCTCGAGTGCTACCAGGCTGCCGTAGAGCTTGGTCAGTCCGATGCCGCGGATGAGGGGCGCCTCGGCCACGTCACCCGGCCTCTGCAAGCCGGCGTCGCCGCCTGAGCAGCAGCAGCCTGTCGTACCCGACGGCGGCGATGAGGATCACGCCGGTGATGACCTGCTGAACGAATTGAGGCACGCCCTGAAGCGTGAGCCCGAGCAGCACCGCGCCCAGGAGGAAGGCGCCGATCGTCGGGCCGACCATCGAGCCGATGCCACCGGTGAGGCTGACGCCGCCAATCACGGCCGCGGCGATCGCGGTAAGCTCCATCCCGCTCCCGAGCGCCTCGGTCGACGTGGTGAAGCGCGCGACCATGATGAGGGCCGCCACGGCGGCACAGACGCCGGAGATGGCGTAGGCGCAGATTGTGATCCAGCGAGCGTTGATGCCGGAGAGCCGTGCGGCCTCGTAATTGCCCCCGACTGCGTAGACGTCGCGGCCGAAGCGCGTCGTGAGCAGCACAGTCTGCAAGACGGCGAACACACCCAGCATGATGAAGAACGAAAGCGGGAACCAGGGCATCTGCAGGAGCTTGGAAATGCCGAGCAAGCCGCCGACGTCGAAGTAGGTCTCGATCCCGACGATCCAGCGATCACTGATCGGCGTCGTCGAAAGACCGGGCACGATCTGGCGGCCCGAAATCGAATAGGTCAGGCCGCGATAGGCGGCGAGCGTCGCGAGCGTCGCGATGAAGGGCTGTAGTCTCAGAAAGGCGATCAGCACGCCGTTCAACGCACCCGCCAGCGCGCCGACGGCGAGAGCGAGCGGCAGGATTAGGTAGCCGGGGACGTGGAAAATCAGCGTCAGGTCGAAGACGACCATGCCGACGAGGCCGACGATCGCACCGATCGACAGGTCGATACCGCGCACGAGGATCGGAAACGCCTGACCCATCGCGAGGACGGCCACGAACGAAAACCCCGACATCAGGTTCTCGAAGTTCGTGGCGGTCGCGAAGCGGGGTGCGCTCACGCAGAAGAAAACGATGGTACCAGCGAAAAAGAGAACGAGAGCTATCGTTGCGGGACGGATCGTCACGGAGCGGAACTGTCCAGTTGGCGGGCCGCAGCGGCAGCGCTGCGGCCCCGGGGCGGCTAGTCTACCACCGCTGGGCGGGCTGGATGGTCCCGACGTTGTCCTTGGTGGCGATGACGTAGGGCATCAGCAAGCGCGACTGCTGCTCAAAGGCCGTCGCCGGCACGCCGCCGGTCGCAAGCACGGTCGCAGCCGCGGCGGCGAGACGGCCCTGCTGATACACGTCCGTGTATTGCGTGCCGGTCAGCTCGCCGGCCTCGATCGACTCGAGTGCCGCGATCTCGCCGTCGTTGCCGAAGATCACCAGCTTGCCGATGAGGCCCTTCTCCTTGGCCACGTCGACCGCGCCGAGCGCCATGGAGTCATTGACGCCGTAGACGCCGCCGAGGTCCGGGTTCGCAGCAAGGATTGTGTTCAGAACGTCCTGGGCCTTCTTGCGATCCCAGTCCGCAACCTGGTCCGCCACGACCTCGATGTCCGGGTGGTGCTGCTTGAGTCCGTCGACGAATCCGTTCGTGCGCTGGTCGCGGATGATGATGCCCGGAGGCGCGTTCAAGATCGCCACCTTGCCCTTGCCGCCCATCGCGTCGCCCATCGTCTTGGCGATATCCATGGCGCCGTAATAATGGTTCATCTCGACGTGCGCGGCATGCGGCTCGGTGGCATCGATGTTGAGCGTGATCACCGAGATGCCGGCCCGCTTCGCCTTGGCGATGGAGGGCGCCAGCGCAACCGAGTCGATCGGCTGCAGGAAGATGACCGATGTGCCCTGGTTGATGAGCGTGTCCATCAGGCTCGCCTGCACCTCGACCTTGTTCTGCCCGTCGAGCAGCTCGTAGTCGACGACCTGCTGCGGCGTGAGGACGTCTTCGATCCCCTTCGACCACGCGGCCGGAACGGTGTGCGGCTGCCATTGGATGAAGGCCATCTTGTAGCGAGTGCCTTGTGCGCGCGCTTTCGGTATGCCGAGCGCGTCGCCGGCCTGCTCGCCGAGCCCAAACATGCCGCTCGCCGCACCAGCGAAGACGGCCGAGCCGAGGCCCACGGTCTTCATGAAGTTCCGGCGTTCGTTCGCCGTTTTCCGGTCTTCGATCATCCAATCCTCCCACGAATGGTCACCGTTGCGGCGACCTGTCTTGATCCGGGCCTGAGCAGCCAAGAAGGCGATCGCAGCATTCCCTCGCCCTGTCTCTTTTGTATAAAAACCAGCTCTTTAAGTGCTTCGCAATTGTTTTTTGTGGGCAATACGCAGAGGAAAAGACAACCCGCGCCGCGAGGGCAAGACCGGCTACAAGATCCACGAGCGCTGCCGCGATTGCGGGGTGGAGGGGCTGACCGACCGCTCGCGCCGGCCCTACCGGCACGCCAACCAGCTGCCCTTCCAGATCGAGACGCTGATCGTCAGACTGAAGCGGGACAGGCCCGCCTGGGGCGCGCCGAAGATCAGGGAGCGATTGGCGCGGCTCTGTCCGGATGTGCAGCGGCCGGCGATCTCCACTCCTGAGCTTGTCGAAGGGGCACGCGGTGCTCGACCGCCACGGGCCGGTGAAACGCCGCAAGCGCCGGCGCAACCGGGCCATGGGCACGCCTCTGTCGGCCCGCTATGCCAACCGCGAGGCGCGGAAACGGCATCGCAAGTCATTGACGAAGGACCTGAACAAGGCGTTGGCGAGCAGATCTGCCGAAGAGTGGGAGGTCATCCTCAACGAGGCGAACGTCCCTGCAGGTCGCATCTTGTCCGTGCCCGACGTGCTTGCGAGCGAGCAGCTCCGGTCTCGGAGATTCGTCGAGGCGTTTTCGCAAGCCGAATCCGCCGACCGAACCCTGCGAATAACACGACCGGGATTCCTGCTCGATCGAGCTTGCGAGGAACCGCTCCCTCCACCCGTACTTGGTGCCGACACCCGCTTCTGGCGGGAGAAGGCTGGTTACGAGGCCGCTGCAATCGAGGCGATGCTCGTGCGAGGAATGGCCCGCGCCGCCGAAAAAATCGCTGGATCTGAATGAGCGCACGCAATCAATCGGCAAACCGAAAACAATAGTCGCGGTGATCGAACGTCTGCCGCTCCGAAGCGCCTTTCAAGAGCGTCCACATCTTCACGCCCGATGACGCGGCGCGTCGACCAGAAGCGTAAAGGCGGCCGAGGGTTGGCGCGACTGGCGACGCGCTCGCCACGATCTGGAACGGCACGCACAGGTGCGAGATCAGCGATGCCGTCCGGCCGATCGGGCAGCCCGTGACGAATCCCGCCGTCGAGGCGTGTGTCTATTGGTGCATGGAAGGCATGAGGATCGGATGATGACTTGGGCGATGGTGAAGCGCCAGGCCGGGCTCGACGGCTTGCGGCTCCATGATCTGCGTCACAACTTTGCGGCCTTCGGGGCAAGCGGCGGCCTGGGGTTGCCAATCATCGGAAAACTGCTGGGACATAGCCAACCCCAAACCACTGCCCGCTATGCGCATTTGGACGCCGACCCAGTCCGGCGTGCTTCAAATACCATCGGAGCGACCTTGTCTTCCGCAATGGGGGAGCCGCGCGAATCGGCTAAGGTGGTGCGACTAAAGCCGGCGTGAAGGCAATGGCGCAGTGGCGGATTACGGTTGCGATCCAACGGGCGGCTTCAATGCCGTAACCAAGGCTTACAAGGCCAATCCTACGCTTGAGAACTATCTCGCGCTCCGCAAGAAATACCCTGATGCTGAGATCGAAGTGGCGATCCACGGCGGCATCGATCAGCTCTTCTTTATGGAGCCGGAGTTGGCCCGCTTCGGAATCGCCGCAGCAGATTTCGCTTCAGTATTCGATGCCAATCCCGATGCGATCAGCCACTTTTCGCTCTTTTTCATGGAGCGATATCTTGGAAGCAAGGTCGCTAAGAAAGGAGGGGAAACGCATCTCGCTCGACGTGGACTAGTCGCTCCAGACAAGCTCATTGATTGGTTCATTACGTGTGCGCTCAATTCGCTGAGCTGGACTGACGAATGGAAATTCCGCGCGACCTTATCGTCCTGATCCGTGAGCGGCTTGGAGGCCCATTCCCCGAGTACGAGGTTGCCACTCAGGTGCACGAGAAAAAGACAAACGCTGCATTTGTGGGAGGCCAACTCCTGGCGCAGGGGCGGACGCCGACCTTCCGGCTGCTCGGCGAAATCTTTGGTGTCTCCCCGAGCACCGTGAAACGGTGGTTCGCGCCTGGCGAATTCGAAGAGTAAACAAAACTCTACTCCACCTGGTTCAATGCGGACGGCAGCATGCGCGATCTGCTGGGCGAGAAGGCGTTGCAATCGAATGAACGTGCGCAACGCGATTCCGACTGACATTCCTGCCCTGTTGCCGGGTGGTTCCGGCGCTTGCATAGGGCAACATCATGACTTCCGACACCTCCTCGCGCCCCAAGCTCCGAACGCGTGATGCTGCGGCCTACACCGGCCTCGCCAAATCGACACTCGAAAAGCTGCGCGTGAACGGTCGCGGATGCCCGTATATCCGTATCGGGCGCGCTGTTCTCTACGATCCAGACGACCTTGACGCGTGGCTGGCCGCGCATCGGCGGAAATCCACGTCTGACTAAAGGCGCCGCTCGATGGCAGGCTCCCGGCGGGCAAACTGGCGATTGGTCAAGCGCCATCGCTCCTACACGGTAGACGAGACAGCCAAGACACTCGGCGTGGCAAAGGGGACCGTCAGGCGTTGGCTGCGCAACGGGCTTCCTTCGCTTCAGGATCAACGGCCGTTGCTCATTCTCGGCGACGATCTGGTCGCCTTCCTGAAAGAGAGGAAACAACCGAAGCAGAAATGCCGGTGCGACGAATGCTTCTGCTTCCGGTGCCGCGCCCCACGACGGCCAGCTTTGAACGAAGTCGAGTTCTGGCCAATGGGTCTGACCGGTGGGCGGATTTCGGCCCAATGCGCGGAGTGTGCCACGGTCATGAGCAAACGGGTCTCCCTGGCCACCTTCGAGCTGCTGAAGGAGGAATTGCACGTGAGGGTCAGACAGGCCGACGAACGCATAGGCAAAGGTGCCTGACCCTGTCCGATTGATCACCTCACACGGGAGACGAGGTCCCATGCGAAAGCATCATCCAAAGAACGAACGGACCAAGCGTCGCTACCTCGACTGGCTGGGAGACGCGAAGCGGCGGTCCACGCATTCGGTCGATCAGGTGGCAGCGGCAATTGCTGCCTTCGAAGCCTCGACCAACTACAAGGACTTCGCCCTCTTCCACATCGAACAGGCGCGACGTTTTAAGCGGGAGCTGAGCGAGGCCATCAACGCGGACACTGGTAAGCCGCTGGCCAAGGCGACGATCCATTCCCGACTGATGGCCGTGAAGGCGTTCTTTCAGTGGCTCGCGCGGGAGCCCGGCTACCGGTCGCGGCTGAACTATTCGGATGCGGAGTACTTCAATCCGTCGGCCAACGATACGCGCATCGCCATGACGCGCCGCGAGCGGCCGACGCCCGATCTGGCGCAAATCCATCATGTGTTGGACACGATGCCGGCGGAAACGGGGATCGAGAGACGTGACCGGGCGGTCATTGCGTTTGTCGTCCTCACTGGCGCGCGCGACGGTGCCATCGCTTCGCTCTCGCTTCGCCACGTTGACCTCGGCCAGCGCGTCGTCCATCAGGATGCGCGCGACGTGCGCACCAAGTTCCGCAAGAGTTTCGTGACCTGGTTCTTCCCGGTGGGCGGGCACGCCGAGGCAATCGTGCGCGAATGGATCGCATTTCTGCAATCCGAACTACGCTTCGGCCCGGATGATCCGCTGTTTCCCCAGACACGAATCGGGCTTGATGCAGAAGGACGGTTCGCGCCCATTGGGCTTGAGCGGACTCACTGGAAAAACGCCGATGCCATCCGACGGATATTCCGACAGGCGTTCACGGCGGCCGGGCTACCTGCGTTCCACCCGCATTCGTTTCGGAAGACGCTCGCGCGCCTGGGCGAAAGGCTTTGCACCACACCGGAAGAGTTCAAGGCGTGGTCGCAGAATCTCGGCCACGAAGACGTAATGATAACGTTCAGCTCCTATGGGTCCGTTCCGCTACACAGGCAGCAGGCAATCATCCGTGCACTAGGCGAGCCGAGAAGTGATCGCCGGCCGAAATCTGGCGACCTGGACGAGTTGGAGCGATTGGTGCGCAGAATGCGAGCTGTCAGTGGGACGTAAGTATCGCGCGATAGCGCCTGCGTCCCGTTTAGCCAATCGGCACGCTGCCCTCGGAAGGCAGGGGTCACCGGTTCGAATCCTGTTGGGTGCGGTGCGCCACCCAATGTCCGGCCCGGAGACATAGGTAACAGAACGTTCCTAAGACATGGGTGACAACCTCGTGCCGAACGGGTTGTCGATGGTCTGCAGGGTCCTCTGCTCCAGGTCGATATACCCCAGATCATAGGTCATGAAGGAGACGAGCCAAATGCCCTCGTCGACTTCGGTGATGCCGAGCCGCTGCCCGGCGAGCGCGGTTGAGATGTTGATCTTCTTCCGGTGCATGCAGATGCGGCCGCAGGCGGTGACGAGGATATCGCGGTCGTGGAAGGGGTATTCCACCTCAGGCAGGCCGTCATAGGGCCTTGAAGAGGGGGCGTAGCACTCCGCCGGGCAAGCCATGGCAAGCGCCTCGTGCGGGCGCTCGGTGTTGAACTCCTCCAGGAAGGCGTCGAACCTGGCCTGCTGTTGCAGGCTGTTCATGCCCGCCGGGCGGGTGGCCTCCTTCTTGAGGGTCAGGTGCATGCGCTCGTGGCGGCCGTTTTGCTGCGGGCGGCCCGGCTTGATCCTCTCGATGGCGATGCCGAGCCTGAGCCACCACACGGCGAGCTTCGACAGGTTGTAGAGGCCGTTGGGGCTGGCGAAGGGGACGCCCCCCGGGTCTTGCCTCCGGCAAGCCCGAGGGCAGGCTCAGTCGGAGCGGATGGCGGCCGGCAGGCCGCGCTCGGCGAACAGCCGCTCAAAGGCGGTGAAGGCGAGCGCCTCGCGCACCGATTCCAGCGCCTCGCACATCAGCAGGTAGCGCGAGGCCTGGTCGGTGACGGTGAGCGGGTAGCAATAGCGCCCGTTGCCGAGCCTGAACTCGCCCTTGAAGTCGGCGCACCACAGGTCGTTGGGCGCCGCGCCCTCGACAGGGGTGTGCCTTGCGCCCGGTTGCGCCGCTTGCGCGCCCGCTTCACCAGGCCGTGGCGGTCGAGCACGGCGTGGATGGTGCTCTTGGCCGGCACCCTGACGTCGCCGTTGAGCCGCCTGACCAGCAGTTCGCGCAGCTTGCGTGCGCCCCAATGCGGCTTCTCTCGCTTCAACGTGACGATCAGGCTCTCCACCTGGGCGGGGAGCTGGTTGGCATAGCGCACCGGCCGCCGCGAGCGGTCGCTCAGGGCGGCGAGCCCATGCTCCTTGTAGCGATTGAAGATCTTGTAGCCGGTCTTCCTGGAAATGCCGAAATGACGGCAGGCGTCCGTCATCGGCTCCCCTTCCAGGATCTGGGCCACGAAGCGCAGCCGCTCCTCCATTGCCGTTCTCTCTTTCCACGGCATCAACACCCCCCGCAAAAAGCGGAAAAGTGTTACCCATGTCTCCGGAACGGAATGTCACCTATGTCTCGGGCCGCTCATGTCGGCAATTCTCAACACAGGCCGCAGGAGCCTTCGCTGATATTATTGCAGAAGGCGCACCCGCACTTCTAGGATGGCAGCAACTGAGCCATCGGAGCGTGCGATGCAGCACAACAGACGCGCCGGCATCCGTCGCCGCGATTTCCTCAAAGCAGGCGCAGCCGCCGCCTCGGGAATTCTCGCACCCCGTCGCGCCTTTGCCCAGACGGCACCTACAGAGATCGCTTTCGCGAGCGCCGCTTTCTTCAGCCAAAAGTCGATCCACGACCTGCTGGACGCCTTTCACGCCAGCCAGAAGGCAGTCCGCGTTACCTACGTCGAGCTGCCCTCCGCAGCGGATCCGGCTGCCCTTCATGCGAACCTTGCCATCCGGCTGCGAAGCCAGGATAGCGCTCCCGATCTTTACTCACTCGATATCGTGCGGGTTGCCGAGTTCACCAGCGCCGGGTTCACGCTGCCCCTGTCCGAGGCGTTCACCCCCGCTGACATGCAGGCGTTCCTTCCCGGCGTGGTGGCCGGTTGCACGGTCGCGGGAAATCTCGCGGCGATGCCGTGGTTCGCCGATTGCGGCATGCTGTTTTATCGCTCTGATCTGCTGGAGGAGGTCGGCGCCGAGGCACCGGAAACCTGGAACGATCTCGTCTCTGCCGCAAAAGACCGGCCTCGCGGCATCCCGTATGGCTTCCTATGGCAAGGGAAGAAGTCGGAAGCCCTCGTCTGCAACGTCGTGTCCGTGGTGGGGTCCAACGGTGGCGCGATCCTCGCGCCGGACGGGGTGACGGTGACGATCGCCTCGCCGGAGGCGGTGGAAGCCCTGCGGTTTCTCCACGACACGATTGAGAAATCGAGGATATCGCCGGCCGAAGTGCGCAATTGGGACGAGGAGCCAAGCCGCAAGCCGTTCAACGCCGGAAAGGCAATGTTCCTCAGAAACTGGAGCTACACTTGGGGTCTGGCGCAGCAGAAGGAATCGCCGATCGCCGGCAAGATCGGGGTTGCGCCGCTGCCGCATTTCCCGGGGAAGGCCAGCGCCGCCTGCCTGGGCGGATACCAATACGCCGTCAATCCGAACAGCCCCGAGAAAGCCGCCGTGCTGGATTTCCTGCGCTGGCTGTCGAGCCCCGAAACGCAGCTCCGCTTCGCCGTCACGAGCGGCCTCGCCCCCACACGGCCGCAGGTCTTCGACAATCCCGCGCTCCGCGACGCTCAGCCGTTTCTCGGGCAGCTGAAGCAGGTCTTTGCTGGCGCCCTCTCTCGCCCGGTCACGCCGAAATATTCGGACGTCTCGCAAGCCGTCCAGGACGCGGTTTCGCGGGCGCTGAAGAGTGGGAAGGTGAAGACCGAGCTTACCCGCGCCAAGGCGAAGATCGAGGCCATCGTCCAGTCGTAATGCCCCAGACGCGCGAAACCGGAGCAGTATGCTCCGGTTTCGTGAGAGTGCGGCGCGAAGCCCCCGGCGAAATCTGGGCCGGCTTGTGCGGTCCGTCAGAACGGTATGGAGACCTTCGCGGTGCCGCTGTGCGATTGGGTGTTTCCGGAGAAATGCCCGTCGTATTCTATACGTCCGGTCCAGCCCTTCTTGCCCAGGACGCTCACGCCGGCCTTCACGTCGCCATAGATGTTGTCGACATCCGTTGTCAGCGACACGGTGCTGCCAGAGAAGGCGGCGAAGCTTGAGGTCACCTGGATGTCCTCACCGGCAAGCACGGTCACGCCAGCGCCGATATAAGGCCGGATCAGCACGCTGTCTGCGCTGCCGAGCTCGGTTCCGACCTCGATCATGCCGGAGCCGCGGCCCACGAACTGGTCGGTGTCTCCGACGGTGAGGTTGAAGATGCCGGCGCCGCTTTCCGTGTAGCCCGAAGCCGAGATATAAGTGAGTGAGCCCTCGGCGATCGGCTTTATGTACATGCTTCCCATCTCGTGGAGATAGGTCGCACGGCCCGTGCCCGCGACGTAGTAGAAGTCGCGATCGGCCGACGCCGTCAGGCCCAGCACCGAGCGATCCGAATGGATCGTGCCACCGCCGCCCGTCACGGCGCCCGCAAGCTCGAAGGCCTGCCAAACCCGCTTGCCAACGATGCCGGCATTGAACTGGTCGCGATCGAGCTCGGTGGTGAACGAGTCCGTCTTGCCGTGCTCGTACCCGGCGGCGAAGCCGAACACGAAGTCGTTCTGGGTCTTGAACTGGACACCCGCGGCGAGGGCTCCGGAGCGGTCCGTGACGTCCATGGATCCGGATGACCCGTCGTTCTGGTAATAGCGCCCGCCGGCCGCCGCCCAGACGCAGCTTCCTTCGCCGATGAAGCGATAGGCGCCGTCCCGCACCTGGCAGCTGAACACGTTGTTGCTGAAGCCTTGGATCGATGCAAACGCGGCCTCGATCGCGGCATTCGCCGACTCAGGCGATATCGAGTTCGAGCGTGTTCTGATAGTCCGACGTGGTGCCTGAGTTGATCAGCGTGAGCAGGAAGGATTCCTGGTCCGGCGTAAGGCCGCCCGCGGCGAGCTTGCCCTGGAAGAAGCTGCCGAGCACCTCCTGATTCTCGGTGAGGGAGGCGAGCGCCAGATCGATGGAGACATTGATGTCGACGGTATCGATGGTGGTCGCGATCGGCACCACCTGGACCAGGATCGGGCCGTTGTCGGCGCCCGTGATCCCGTTGTCGGTGATCGCCCCGCCAGTGTTGTCGATGACCGTCAGGTTCGAATAGGAGGTCGTGCCGCCATCGAGATTGGTGACGTAGACGCCGACGAAGCCGCCCGCCCCAACCGTGCCTGTGCTCCACGGCACTTGGAGGACGTCGTGGTTGCCATTGAAGAAGTCCACGTCAGTCAGGAAGTAGCCGGTCGGCGTCTGCAGGAAGTCGCCGACGAGCAGCGAGGTGCCGATGGTGCCCTTGCCGAAGGGCGACACCCATCCGGCGTTGTTGAAGTCGTTGCCGGAGCCAAGCCAGGAGAACGCGCCGAAATCGGTCCAGGCGCCTTCCATGTTGTTGAAGGTATTCGTGCCTCCGTCGAGGTAGAACGAGCCGGTCACGCGATTGTAGTTGTTGATCGTCTCGTCGCCGGTACCGCCGCCGATCGATTGGCCGCCATTCTTGTCGTTCACCCAGCCCCAGTTGTTCAGCGCGTTGGTGCCACCGCCGCCGAACTGCACGCCGAACCCGTCGGCGACGTCCGAGCCGCCCGTGACCTCGCTCCCGGCAAGCACGTTCACGGTAGCGATGCCGTTCGGGGCCTGAACAAAGATGCCGTCAGCATCGATACCCGAGCCGTGGGCTTCGGCCTTGCCGGTCAGGTCGACCGTGGCGTTGCCGTTCACGGATTGAGCAACGATCGCCCGTTCGTTGTAGGCCTGCACGTCGCCGGTCTGCGTCACGGCAGCGGCCTGGTCCGCGGTCGCGATCAGGCCGTTCAAAAAGGCGATGACGTCCCCGGTCGAGGTGATCGAAGCCGTGCCTCCCGCGCCATCCGCCTGGGCCTGCGCGCCGTTCTTGTCCGTGGAGAAGATATCGCCGGTGCTGATGAGCGTCGCAGACATACCCGCGCCGCCCGAACGCACGAAGAGGCCGTCCTCGTGGGCGATCGTGTTCCCCGTTATGGTGACCAAGGCGTTCGCGCTACCGGATTGGGCCGACACGCCCACTCCGACGAGAGACGTGACATCGCCTGTCTGGGTGATCGTGGAGGCGCCGGTCGAGTTGGCCTGAAGGCCGGCCTGACGGGCCATGACCTCGCCGATGCTGGTGATCGTCGTCGCGCCGCTGCCGGCCACCGCCTCGATGCCGATGCCGTTCGTGGCCGTCGTGTCGCCGGTCTGCGTCACCGTGGCATTGCCGGAGCTGGAGTGCGCGGCGATGGCGTTGTTCCCCGCCATGACTTTGCCCGTCGACGTGACGGTGGCGTTGCCGGTTCCGCCGCTGTCAGCGCGTATGCCCTCGGCATCGAGGGAGGACACATCACCGGTGCTTGTGATGGTCGCCGCGCCGTTAGACGTAAATGCAGCTATGCCGAAGACCTTGCCAGTAACGTTCCCGGTCGACGTCACGGTCGCGTTTCCCGCGCCAAGCACATGCGCGCTAATGCCTTCCGAGTTCGACCGACATGACGTTGCCGGTGCTGGTGATGGTGGAATCCCCGCCTGAAGATAGGGTGATGATGCCGAAGACCTTGGCCGTCACGTCGCCAACCGACGTGACGGTCGACGAGCCACCGAAGCTCCTTGAGGAGATGCCTTCGGAATCAAACGATGTCACGTTGCCGGTGCTGGTGATCTGCGCATTGCCACTATTCGTATAGGTCCGCAGGCCGAAGACCTTCGCCATCACGTCGCCGGTCGAGGTGATCGTCGCGTTGCCCGTGCCCGAGTCCACTTGGGCGACGATGCCGTTGCCCTCGTACGAGGTCACGTTTCCAGTGCTGGTCGCGGACGCCGCGGCGTTCTGCGAGAAGGCAAAGATCGCGTCAGTCCTGGCGGTGACGTTGCCGGTCGAGTTGATTGTCGCGGAGCCGGTGCCGGAGCCGACCAGAGCGACGATGCCGCGGCTGCCACCCCATACATCGCCCGTGGAGGTCACCGACGCATTACCGTCCGCGAACTGATTGAGGGCGAACAGGGCGTCGTTTCCGATCGCGGTCACGTTGCCGGTGCTGGTGATCGATGACCCGGTGTGCCCATATGCGAAGACGCCCGAGTTATGACCAAAGATGTCGCCCGTCGACGTGACGGACGCCATGCCGGTGGTGCTTGTAACGTTGAAGGCGTCGTTGGAAATAGACGTCACGTTGCCGGTGCTCGTGACCGTCGAGTTCCCGCTCGAATAGGAGTAGAGGGCGAAATCCCACGCCTGGACATCGCCGTTGGAGGTGATGGTCGACGCCGCTCCCATCGCATTTGACGTGATGCCGCGGCTCGCAAACGAGGTCACGTTGCCGGTGCTCGTGATCGTGCTCGGGCCGCCGGTCGACGTGAACGAATAAATTGCCTGGTTGTGGGCGGTGATGTTGCTCGTCGAATTGATGCTGATCGACCCATCCGGGGTCTCGGCGCTGATGCCGCGGTCGAGCGCATTCACGATGTCGCCGGAATGGGTGATGTCGATATCGCCGCTGACATTGACGAAGGCGTTGATCGCCTTGTTGCCGGCATTGGTGATCGTGCCGTTGGAATTGATGACGATGGTGCTGTTCGGGCCGGTCGTGTTCGCGTGGATCGCAATCGCGGCGTCGCGGATGTCGCCTTGGTGATTGATCGTCACGGCGGTGGGATTCACGCCAAGGACGCCGTCGGCCAGACCGCTGATATCGATGATGTTGTCGCCAAGCGTGCTGTTGATGGTCACCGAGGAGCCGGTGCCGTTGAAGATGATCCCGGCAACGCCCGGTGCGGGCGCGATATCGCCATTGAGGCTATCGACGTTGAGCGTGGTGAAGGTGGCCGGGAAATCGGTGCCCGAATTGACCCCGTCCGACTGATCGTTCTGACATGTGGCCGTGGTAGCGGCATTCGTGCAGGCGTCCGGCCCGGCGCTGGCTGGCCCCGCGAAGCCGAAGCCGAGCACGCCGGCTGCGAGAGCGGTCGCTGCAAGATACGGTGCGTTCCGCGGCTTCCGCCCGGCGGCTTGGCACCACAGGCTATTGCGGATCAGCGTTTTTTCCATGATCGCCCCCAAATAGCGGCACGCGACAACTCAGCCGCGTGTCAGGCTCTTCACAACAACGAAGAGCCGTATTCCATTGATTGAAGCTATCTTTTCCGATCCGAGCACCCGCGACAAGAAGTGCCGGCGTGATTTACTCGGCCTTTGGCACACGCATGCATCGATTGATTCCGCCTGTGGCAGCTTTGCACCAGAACAGCCGCGCAACTGTGCCAATCAGGCACCAATTGCTTGCTTTTCAGCCGGCGAACGCGGCTCAACACGGAGTAGAGCCGGCTCACCTTCGATTCCACCTGCTTCGCCCGAAAGTCTGGCGCCGGCAATGGCCGCCGCGGCAGCCGGTCGGAGCGGCCGTCGCGATTGTGGGCGTACCAGCCTTGGCCGTGAACGCCTGTGCTCGGACGCCACTTCCGCCACCTGATAGCGATAGGTCCGAGGCACCCCGCCGTCGACTGCGTAAAGTGTGCGCTCCTCGCCGACCGCTTCGATTTGAATCATGCGGGTGCGCGGACGCCGTCCCGACACGCTCTGTACGGCGTACTGCGCACCGATCGTCAGCGGCTGAAAGGCAATCAGCATTTCAGCCCGTCCACGGCTATGACCCTGCAGGACCACAGGCGCGGAGGTGCCGCCCGCGGCACTTTGCGCAAGCCCGGCGGCCTGCCACCGGACGCGGGAATTTGTCGAATGGCCGAACGGAACAAGCCGCGCCAGCGCCGAGAGCGGCGTTGCGAACTCCGCATCGTGATGCAGGAACTCGCGATGCCAACTGACGGCATAGAGACAGGACTCGATGCGCCTGCGGGCATCTTCGGAGACAGAGAACGGACGGAACGCGTCGCCCTTTCGAAGTGGCGCCTCCACGACGATCTCGACCGGCCCGTCCGGCAGGAACAACGTCGCATGCGCGGTCTCTCCTGCCATTCGGCGAAGCACCTTCCGCAGCGGAACGGATGGCCGGACCTCGCTGCCGGAAAGACGCTCCGCGATCCCGACGACCGTCTGTCCGCCATCGTGAATTTGAAGCGGAATGAGGCTACGGAAGGCATAATCGTCACGGGTCGCGCGGGCGTTCCGGACCGACCTTCCCCACGACGAAGATTCCGCGCAGCGCGTTGATCAGCGCCCAAAATCCCGCCACCAGCACAAGGTCGAGCGTATAGCCGCTGGTCAGCGGCTCAAACCACGGGATGGCAGGCGGAGGCGCCCTCACCGGCTCCGGCGCGGCGATAGTGGGCTCCGTTGGCGCGGACGGCGCCGAGACGCCGGGCGCGGAAGCGACCTCCGGCTCGGTCGCCGGCAGGAGGCTCGCTACGAGCGATTCGCCACGGTCTACGAGGTCGTCGTAGCGCGCGACGACTTGCTCCCAGGGCGGGACGCGGTCGACGACGACTGCGACCAGCGGACCGGTAGAGAAATCAATGGCCAGCCGCCAGACGCCGACGGTCAAGGCCGTGAGACTCAGCACGATGACAGCGATCTGCGGAACGAGGAGCAGCCAGTTGACCCGGCCTTTCACGTTCTTGTGCGAAGAGCGCCAAGCGTAACCGTTACGAAACAGCGCCAGCGAGGAGATGATGTGCACCGGCCAGCGCACCATCGCGAAGACTTCATTGGTCCAGTAGCGCGAAAATCCGCAGCCGATCTCCTGCATCAGTGCATAGGTCCACAGCGGGAAGACCAGCACCACCAAGACGTTGAAGATGGTGATGTCGAAAGGCGCGATGCCCAGGATGAGCGCGACGCTGGGGACCAGGAAGACAAGAAGCTGTTGCCAGCCCTCCAGATAGATCAGTCCGAGAAACAGGTAGGACAGGCGTTGCTGCAGCGTAAGCCCCCTGCAGAAGAGGACGTTCTCAGCTCGCAGCGCATGGATGTTGCCGTGTCCATAGCGATGGCGGGTGCGATAGTAGTCGGACAGGTCGGCGGCGGCCACGCCGTAGGCGACCGGCTCGTTGAGGAAGGGCACCTTGTAGCCGCGCTTGTGCAGCTTCAGCGAGGTATGGACATCCTCGGTGATCGTGTCCGTCGGGATTCCGCCAATCTCTTCCAGCGCGCTGCGGCGGTAGACGACCGACGTGCCGGCGCATGAGGCGGCTTCATGGTAGTCCCGGCCGGGCTGGCTGATGTTGTAGAAGAACGACTGGTCGTGCCACAGCCCCCCGCTTCTTTCGTTGTTGGCATATTGCAGAGCGTCGATGTTGAAATAGTCCTGCGGCGCCTGGACCATCGCCACGGCCGGATCCGTGAAGAAGCCCAACATCAGGTCGAGGGCGTGCGGCTGGGGAATGTGATCGGCATCGAATACGGCGACGAAATCGCCGCTCGTCTCTGACAAAGCGTGATTGAGGTTGCCGGCTTTGGCGTGCTTGTTGTCCGGGCGCGTCAGGTAATGGCAACCGAGCTCTGCCGCGAGAGCGCGCAATTCCGGCCGGCGTGCGTCGTCGAGCAGCCAGGTCTTGTGCGGATACCGTAAGTCGACAGCGGCGCGCAGAGTGCGCCGCACCATGTCCAGCGGCTCCTTGTAGACCGGGACATAGACGTCGACCCGCATTCCTGCCGGCGCCGACGGCGCAGTGCGGTGCCGGTAGTGCCAGGAGACAAAGATGGCGATCAGTCCGAGCGCCACGGCGAAGACGTCGGCCACGAAATACATGGTCGACAGCACCATGGCGTGCTCATTGAAGATGGTGAGTTGCCAGCCGAGATAGATAAAGCAAGACAGCGCGTAGACGACCGCCGCGGATCGTCGGATCGCCAGCCGCTTTTGGAAGCGCTCTTCCATACGTGCACTATGAGACATGATTACTCTCTGCGGCGCGGCCTTCCGAATTCCACGAACGCGCCACAAAGGTCAACGCAACGCGGCGGTCCATGCCAGCAAAAGCGGCGTTTGTGGTCAATGCCGCCGCCGTGGTGGCAGAAATGAGACAGGCTCGCTGCTCGCCGAATACGTGCAGTCTCTGCCGTTCTTCAATCGGGAGATAGCGCTCTAAGGAACGCGATAATAAAAGCCCCGCGACGGGCCCGGGGCAGTATTTCCGATTATGTAGATATCCGCTTCGAAGGATATTTCAGAACAATTGCCAGCCCGGATTTCACCGCCCAAGGATTTTGCGGTTCCGTCGGGCTGGATCGTCTGCAGGATCACGCTCCCCTCCTCGACGCAAAGGCGATAAGGCTGGCTGGCGCGAGCAGAAGCAAAGAAGATCGGCGTGCTCTCCTTGGTCTTGGCGATATCGAAGTAACCGCAAGAAACCGAGTTACCGCATATCTTGCTCGGCTCGTCGGCACCGGAACCGGTGCAGGCCGAAAGAAGAAACACCGTTAGAAGAGCAGGCCGCATAGTCACCCGAATTCCACGAACAAAGACGAGTTGCCTCGCGCCATGCGCACGAACGTTCAGAAAGCATAGCGCAACTGGGATCGTGCCCGCCACCAGTCTCGTCATCACGACGGGATCTGCGACCTAGGTGTGGAGTTTAAGGAGGTTGTTCATCCGAGCTGATGGTCTGAAGGCGGTTGTTGCGAGACAAATCACCGAGGACCGCAAGGATGAACAACCCGCACCAGAATGCCCGGATGACGCCGCTCGGTCGAGCGGAGATGGTGAGACGGATTGTCGAAGAGGGTCGGCCTGAAGTGGCGGCCGGCTTCGGGGTGAGCGAGCGCACGGCGCGTAAGTGGCTCGCCCGCTTCAGGTCGGAGGGTGTGGCTGGGCTTAAGAAAGTAAGCGTCGCCAGTTGGCTAACAATTCTTGCCGGTCTAGCGACTCGATTGCGGTGTGCGTCGCGTCGTGAAATGAGGATGGAGGCACGCGGGCGTCATGATCTTGCTCTCCCGTCACAAGTCGCTCCTCTTTTTTCCGGAGTGCCTACCAACTGCGCGCCCAGCCGTTGCTCCCAACCTGAGGCTTGTCCCGGGCTCCCCCTCCTGCCGACAGCAAAGAAAGGCGAGCAGCCCAAATCGAACCGTTTCCAGACGGGCCCACCGATAACCGGTTAAACTACACAAAGTGCGAGCATCCCGGACATCCAACATTGGACTCCCTGCGCTAATGAACGGCGCGACCTGCTCATTCGTGGTCGCGACCAGATGGCCACCACCTACAATGGCGGAAACTCGCGGAGCATATGGATCATGCTTGCTGGGTGGGTCATCGTGCATCTTCTCCTGGGTCAGAGATCGACAGGCGGCGAAGAGCCACCACGGCCGGCGCCTCCGCTCGGGTCAGCGCGCCTCAAGCATCTCCGCCATGCTCCGCCCTGGTGCGTGCCTGCAGCTCGCGCAGCACCTTGAGCTCTTCCCCGTTCGGCACTGGCGTCTCCTTCAGCGCGGCCGCGAATTTCAGTTCCCAGCCGCATTCTCCTGCACCGTCTCGCGCGTCTGGCCGGGATAGAGCGCGGTGACCGTCAGCTCGGCGGTCTTTGGGTCGGGCTCCATCTCGCAGCGGTCGGTGATGACGCGCGTCGGGCCTTTGGTGGTGACGCCGAGCGCGCGGCGGCTCTCCGGGCCGGAGCCGTGGCCGAGCGAGGTGATGAAGGGCAGCTTGTCGACGAAGCCGCGCTTGCCCATCGCCATGGTGATGAAGATCTCGCCGCAATTGGTGGCGATCTCCGGCGCGCCGCCGCCGCCCGGCAGGCTTGACGGCTGCTTCACCTATTGCACGCTCGGCGAGCCGGTCGAACTCGACGCGATCCTGACCGGCGAGGAACCTGCCCACCTATGACGCGCTGGGCAGCGTGCTCTATCACATGGCGACCAACCGGACGCTCAAAAGCGCAGCGATCCGCGAAGGCGACTTCCATCTCGGCGAACATGGCGACCGACATGTGTGGCTGATCTACAAGCCCGATCTCGATTGGCTGAAAGGCCCGGAAGCGGCGCTGACGCTCGGCTTCGCGCGCAAGATCGCCGCCGCCTATCCCGACAAGGATCATCTGGTCTTCGCCGCCTCGCGCTTCGTGTCCGAAAAGCTGCTGGCAGAAGAAGGCTTGCGCGTCGAATTCGTGCCGCTACCGTTCGCGCTCTACCGGATCGAGCGCGACTGATGCGCCAGCTCGCCTATCAGGACCGCGTGCTCAAGGCGCTCGACGCCTATCTCGACGCGCTGAGGCGGCAGAAGGTACGCTCGGACAAAGTAGCTGAGCTGGCGGCCGACCGAACCCGATCTGAACCTGGAAATCCCTGACTACTCGGCGCTCGCCTGGAATGATTTGGCGCAAGCCGGGCTGCTGCCGGCATCCCGTGCCGACATTCCACATTCGCGAGCGTGTCGACGGGCTGGGGCGGCCGGTGCCCAACGCGGTGCTGAAAGTGCCGACCGGCGGCGGCAAGACCTTTATCGCGATCAGCGCGCTTTCGCGCATCTTCGGCCGCTGGCTGAATTGCAATACGGGCTTTGTGCTGTGGATCGTGCCGAACGAGGCGATCTATTCGCAGACGCTGAAGCGGCTGAAGGACCGGCAGGACCCCTATCGCCAGATGCTGGACCGGGCAGCGGCCGGCCGCGTGCGGATCATGGAAAAGAGCGACCGGCTCGACGCGCGCGACGTGGAAAGTCAGCTCTGCGTGATGCTCTTGATGCTGCAATCGGCCAACCGCGAGACCAAGGAAACGCTCAAGATGTTTCAGGATCGCGGCGACGTGTCGGGCTTCACGCCGCCCATCGGCGATCAGCGCGCGCACGCGGAGCTGAGCGAACGCGATCCCCAATCTCGACGCTCTACGATCTCGCAGACAACCCCGTCGCCTGGCCGTGCGTGAAGGATTCGCTGGGCAATGCCCTGCGGATCATTCGGCCGGTCGTCGTGCTGGACGAAGGGCACAAGGCGGTTTCCGATCTCGCCTTCAGCACGCTCTACGGCTTCAATCCTTCATTCGTGCTGGAGCTGACGGCGACCCCGCATGACGTGCAGCCGCGCGGCGGCAGGAACCCGCATCAAGGGCGGTATTCCAACGTGCTGGTCGAAGTGACGGGCGTCGAACTGGACCGCGAAGGCATGATCAAGATGCCGCTCAATCTCGACACGCGACAGGGCACCGACTGGAAGGCCACGCTGGCGTCCTCAATCGACCGGCTGCAGAGTCTTCAACACGACGCCGACGCGCTTCGCGGCGAGACTGGTCGCTATATCCGCCCGATCATGCTGATACAGGTCGAGCGCACCGGCAACGACCAGCGCGCAAGCGGGCATATCCATGCGCTCGACGTAAAGGACTGGCTGCTTCGGGCGGGCTTCGACGAGGCCGAAATCGCCATCAAGACGGCCGAGACAAACGACCTGAACCAGCCGGAAAATCAAAACCTGCTGTCGCCGACCAACCGCGTGCGGGCGATCATCACCAAGCAAGCGCTTCAGGAGGGCTGGGATTGTCCCTTCGCCTATGTGCTGTGCTCGCTGTCGGCGAGTTCGAACCTGAAGGCCATGACGCAGTTGGTCGGGCGCATCCTTCGCCAGCCGGACGCCTTGAAGACCGGGCGCGACTCGCTCGACCAATGCTACGTCGTCACGCATCAAGCGGCGACCGGCGAAGTAGTGGCGCAAAATCAAAGACGGCCTGCAAAGCGACGGGCTGGGCGATCTGGTTATTCAGGTCAGCCAGGACGCGGCCGCCGTGGGAACGCGCGCCAGCCGCACGATCAAGCGCAGGCCGAAATTCGAGAAGACTGAAATCTATCTGCCCAAAGTGCAGACAATCGAGAACGGGCAGGCGCGCGATCTCGACTATGACACGGACATTCTCGCGGCAATCGATTGGCGCGGCTACGACCCCAGCGAAATCGCCGACGCAATCCCTGAGAACGCCCAAGCGTCCGCAACGGCAGCTTCAGCGGATTAGCATCGCCGACACGCCCGAGCATTTCGAGACCGAGCTGATCGAGGCGGCGCGGGAATCGACACGCTTCGATCCGGCATATGCGGCGCGCATGATCTCCGATCTTGTGCCGAACCCGTTTGTGGGACGCGAGATTGTCGGCGGCGTGCTCGATGCGCTCAGGGCCAAGGGATTCGACGACCGCAAGATCGGGGCGCTTTCGAGCCGGATTATCGACGAGATGCGGCGGGTACTGGACGCCGCACAGCACGGAGAGGGCGGAAGCTGTCTTCAAGGATGCCGTAGCGGCGGGCACAGTGCAATTCCGGCTTCGCCTCGATGGCAAAAACTGGCGGCTGCCGTTCACGATCGAGACGAACGAGCCCGAAATGCGCGGCAACTCATGAAGCCCGACGGCAGCGGGCTGGCAAAGAGCCTCTTTGCGCCGATCTATGAAGCGGAACTGAACTACGACGAACGCGCAGTCGCCGGCTATCTCGACGATGAGGAGGCGCTTGCGGTGGTGGCACCGCAACGTGGCACGTAGGCAGTATGGCCTTCAGGGCTGGCGGCGCGCCAAGGTCTACCCCGACTTCCTGTTCGCTGTTCAGCGCGAGACGGGCGGCGACCGGATCGTCGTGCTCGAAACGAAGGGCGACCAGCTCGACAATCTCGACACGGCCTACAAGCGCGATCTGCTAAACCACCTCTCCACAAATTTCGCCTGGGACAAGACCACGCCGGCCGGCGCGCTGGAGCTTGTCGCCGACAGCGGCGAGACGGTCGAATGCGCCTTGGTGCTTATGAGCGCATGGAAGGCTGAGTTGCCAAGTTATCTGCAACGATGAGTGGCCTACGGAATTCAAGAGCCGTGGCGACCCGGTGGCGACCCTCAAGATTCGCGTGGCCTGACCCGCGAAGGAAAAGTCCGTTAGCTATTGATTTAATTAAGGAATATTGGCGCGCCGGAGAGGATTTCGAACCCCTGACCCCCAGATTCGTAGTCTGGTGCTCTATCCAGCTGAGCTACCGGCGCTTGAGAGGCGTGGCGGCGTGGGCCGCCAAGGCCGAGCACACCTAATGGCTTGCACCGCGCATTGCAAGGCAGTGAGCGGGCTCATTCCCCTTCCTCAGCCCATCTGCGCCTGGCGGCGCTGGTTGAGCACGACCGGGCGGTCGGGGATGGTGAGCTCGAACACGGCGCCGGCGCCGGGCCGGTCGGCGAGGCGGATGCTGCCGCCATGGGCGCGCACGATCTCCGCGGCGATGGCGAGGCCGAGGCCGGTGCCGCCGGCGCGCGCCGAGCCCTGGAAGGGCTGGAAGAGGTTGGCCCGCGCCTTCTCCGGCACGCCGGGGCCGGTGTCGCAGACGCGGATGGCGGTGACGCTGCCGCGCCGCTCGCCCTCCACCCAGACGCGGCGGATGACGGCCGGATCGTCGCCATCGCCGACCGCCTCCAGCGCGTTGCGGCAGAGATTCATCAGGACGCGGAAGAGCTGCTCGGGGTCGGCGTCCACCTCCACGTCGGGGCCGACGCGGCTCTCCCAGGTGACGCGCTCATGCGCCGGCAGCGCCAGCACGTCCGCCACGTCGTCCACCAGCCGCGCCAGCGACAGAAGCTGGCGGCGCGGCACCTCCTCCGTCGCCTGGCCGTAGGCGAGCACCGAGCGCGTGTAGTCGATCGCCCGGTCGATGGCGCGGATCACCTTCGGCGCGAAGCGCTTCACCAGCGGGTCCTCGGCGGAGCCCATGCGGTCGGAGAAGAGCTGCGCGGAGGCGAGGATGTTTCTGAGATCGTGGTTGATCTTGGAGACGGCGAGCCCGAGGTCGGCGAGGTGGCGGCGCTGGGCGAGCATCTCGCGCAGCGTCCCCTCCATCTCGGCGAGCCGCGCCTCGGCAACGCCGATCTCGTCGCGCCGCCCGCTCGGCTCGATGAGCGTCGCGGCATTCTCCGGCGCGTTGGAGAAGCTCGACGATGCTGGCGGAGAGCCGCTGCATCGGCCGCACGAACTGGAAGCGCAAGGCGGCATAGACCAGCGCCGCGCTGATGACGGAGATGACCAGCGACAGGATGAGGATGTTGCGCGAATAGGCGAGCATCGCGGCGCGCAGGCTCGCCTCGTGCAGCACGATCTCGAAGGCCTCGCTCCCCTCCGGCGGCGGGCCGCTGACCATGATGAGGCGGTCGCCGGTGCTGAACAGCACCTGGAACGCGGCCTTGACGCTTTCCAGCGGCCGAAGCTCGGTCAGGTCGTGATGCGCGGCGACCTCCTTGGGCATGCCGTCAAGCGCGATGAACCAGCGCTGCCCCTGGCGTGCGCATGGCGATCGCCACCACGCCGATCGATTCCAGCATGTGCATCTCAAGGTCGCTCGGCAGCGAATCCTCGGGGCCGGCGCTCGCCGCCATCGCCACCAGCAGCGACGGTGTCGAGCTTCTCCTTCAGCCAGACGTTCCGGAAGTTGGCGATGGAGGGGATGTAGATCAGCACCTCGGCGATCATCACGAAGACGATCGTCAGGAAGAGCAGCTTGTTGGAAAGGCTCCAGGGCATGAGGCGGCGATCGCGCGGCGGCCGCGGGCGGCGGCTCGTCGCCGTGCGCAAGATCGGCGGAAGGTGACGGCGCGTCCTTGCCCGTCATATCGGCTCGGTCTCCCCCGGCGTTCCACTCGGTGCGCGATTCTACCTGGCATTCTGATCTCACTCCGCGCCTAGCCGAACAGCCGCAGGAAGCGGATCACGCGCCGCACCCAGGGCGAGGCGAGCTTCGGCGCGTAGAAGGCGATGGCCGCGCGGCGCGCCACCTCCGAGCGGGTCGGATAGGGCAGCACCGTGCGGATGAAGCTCTTCACCGTCATCCCCTCGGCGACCGCCATGGCATAGGGCGCGATCAGCTCGCCGGCGTCGCGCCCCAGGATGTCGGCGCCGACGATCTCGCCCTTCTTCGTCGTCAGCACCTTCACCAGGCCCGTCGGTGTCGCCCTCCGTCTGGGCGCGGTCGTTCTCCGAGAACGGCCAGCGCAGGACCTGCACATGCCTGTAGCGGCGGAAGGCCTCCTCCTCGCTCAGGCCGACATGCGCCAGCTCCGGATCGGTGAAGGTGACCCAGGGAAGCAGGTCGTTGCTGCACCCTGCCGCCGAAGCGGAAGAGGATGGAGCGCACCACCAGCCCGGCCTGATAGCCGGCCCAGTGGGTGAATTGCGGCCCGCCCGCCACGTCGCCGATGGCATAGACGCGCCGGTTGCGCGTCCTGAGCTTGCGGTTGACCTTGATCCCCTGGCGGTCGAAGGCGATGCCCGCCTCGCGCAGACCGAGACTCGTCGAGCTCCGGCTTGCGGCCGGTCGGCGACGAGGAGATGCGTGCCGTCGACATGCTCGCCTTCCTCGCTCGTTCTCCAAGCGTCACGCGCACGCCGTTGCGGCCGCGCCGCGCCGCGCGCACGATCTTGACGCCCTCGCGGATGTCGATGCCCTCGGCGCGGAGCTTCTTCAAAAGCAGCGCGGCAAGCTCGGGATCGTCCTTCGACAGCGCCTTGGCGGCCTCCAGCACCACCACCTCCGAGCCGAGGCGGTGGAAGGCCTGCGCCATCTCCAGCCCGATCGGCCCGGCGCCGATGACGATGAGGCGGTTCGGCCGGCGCTTCAGCTCAAAGACCGATCTCGTTGGTGAGAAAGGGCACGGTGTCGAGATTGGGGATGGGCGGCACGCGCCGGCCGCGTGCCGGTGGCGATGACGAAGCGGCGGGCGCGGATCTCCTTGTCCTTGACGGCGACGGTGCGCCTGTCGCGTGAAGCGCGCCTCGCCCTTCAGATCACGGTGACGCCGAGCCCGGTGAAGCGCTCCACCGAATCGTTCGGCGCGATCGCCGCGATGGCGGCGCGGACATGCTCCATGACGGCGGGGAAGCTGGTCTGCGGCTCGCCGGCCTTGATGCCGAAGCGCTTGGCCTCGCGCACCGCCTGCGCCTGGCGGGCCGCGGCGATCAGCGCCTTGGAGGGGACGCAGCCGGTGTTGAGGCAGTCGCCGCCCATCTTGCCCGTCTCGATCGAGCACGACCGAGACGCCGAAGGTGGCGGCGGCGGCGGCCACGGTCAGGCCGGCGGAACCCGCACCGATGACGCAGATGTCGGGTGTCAGGACTTCACTCATGTCCCGTTCAGCTTGGCATCCCTTTTTCCGCCCCCCTGCCGCGCCGCCACTTGCGCACGGCGACGGGAACGAGCGCCATCAGGCCGAGCAGGGCGAGCCCCAGGAAGAGCTCAGTCGAGGCCGGCGACCCCTCGCTCTCCAGCGCGCCCCCAGTCCCTGCCCGAAATAGGAGTAGACGAAGGTGCCCGGCACAATCCCGATCGCAGTGGCGGTAACATAGGGGAGAACGCGCATGCCGAACAGCGCCGCGGCAAGATTGACGAGCCAGAACGGGAAACAGCGGCACGAGGCGCAGGAAAAGCAGGTAGCTGAAGCCTTCCTCCTGGAAGCCGCGGCGCAGCCGCTGAACGCGCGGGCCGGCCTTCTCAGCCAGCAGGTCGCCGAGCGACGTGCTGGCGACGAGGAAGATGACCGTGGCGCCGATCGTGCGCCGCCACCACGGCCAGCGCCGTGCCGAGGAGAGCGCCGAACAGGAAGCCGCCGACGATGGTGAGGAAGCTCGCGCCGGGAAAGGAGACGCTCACGGCAAGCGCATAGCACGACGAAATAGGCGAGCGGCGCCAGCACCGGATTGGCGTCGACGAAGCCGGCCAGCGCCTCCTGGTAGGCGACGCAGCGCGTCGAGCGAGAGATAATCCTGCAGGCCGAGGGCATAGCCGAGCGCCAGCACGACGACGATCGCCGCCAGCGGCGCCCAGCGGCAGGCCTGTTGCCGCCGGCCGCGCCGACAGGCCCCGTGACGCTCGGAATTCCCGGTTTTCCGCATTCCAGCCAGCCAGAATCCCACCGCCCCCGAGGTTTCGGCGGCCCCCTGCGGGTCCATACTACACGACCCATTACCGCTTCGACCTGCGCCACGAAGTTATGAAGCCCCGGTGAGCATTGTTCACCCGGGCGTGACGGGAGGCCCGCTTCCGCCCACGATCGTTGACTTCCCGCCGGGTTTCACCCTATATCGCGCGCGGTCGATCGGAGCCTTGCGAACGGGGCGCCCGGCACTATCCCGAACATCGGCGCGGCGCGGTTCATGGCCAGCGAGCCAGCGCCTGCCGT
The DNA here is from genome assembly GCA_963801225.1 of uncultured Alphaproteobacteria bacterium. Taxonomy (GTDB): domain Bacteria; phylum Pseudomonadota; class Alphaproteobacteria; order Rhizobiales; family Afifellaceae; genus DASWJZ01. The sequence continues at coordinate 215,412 of CAWDED010000009.1, read as the reverse complement.
GAAACGAGGGCCGCCTGCAAGACGGCATGGACAATGAAGAGAACTTTCCAGCCGAGCCGTCTGGTTCGCAAGCGTCGACACGGATTCCGCTCCCGCATGGCAACCAAGGGCGGCCGCAAGGTGCTTGCCCGCCGTCGGGCCAAGGGACGCAAGCGCCTGTCGGCGTGACGGATCGTCCCCCGATGGTCGAGCGCCTGAAGAAAAGGCGCGACTTCCTCGCCGCCGCGAAAGGCCGAAAGGCTGCGCGGCGCGCGTTCGTTTTGGAGGCGCGGCAGCGCGGCGACGAAGAGCCCGCCGCGCCTCGGATTTACCGTGTCGAAGCGCGTCGCCAAGAGCGCGGTGGAGCGCAACCGCATCCGCCGGCGCCTGAAGGAAGCCGCGCGCCGCGTGGCGCCGCAGGACATGCGCTGCGGCCACGACTATGTCCTGGTGGGGCGCCGTGCCGCGCTCGACGAGCCCTTTTGCGGGCTGACAGCCGCTCTACATGAGGCGTTGACGCAGATTCGCGAGCAGCGCCGCGAAACCGCCAGGCGCGAAGCCTAGAGGCCGATCGATGAACAGCAACCAGAACATGATCCTGGCGATCGGGCTTTCGCTCCTGATTATCGTGGTTTGGCAGTTCCTGGTCATCGGCCCGCGCATGGAGGAGCAGCGCCAGGCGCACGCAGACGGTGACCACCGATGTGCAAACCCCGGCTCCCTCCGCCGGCACCTCTGAAGGGGCCCAGCCGGCGGGCGCGCCCTCCGCGCCCGGCAGCACGCCGGCGCCCGCCGGCGCCACCGCCCCGGCCGCAGCCGGCGCCGCCACCATCTCCCGCGATGCGGCGGTCGCCTCCACGCAGCGCGTGAAGATCGAGACGCCGTCGCTCAAGGGCTCCATCAACCTCGTCGGCGGGCGCGTCGATGACCTGCTGCTTGCCGACTATCACGAGACGGTCGACCCCTCGAGCCCGCTGGTGGAGCTGTTCTCGCCGGCCGGCACCGAGCACCCCTATTTCGCCGATTTCGGCTGGGTCGCCGACAAAGACGGACCGGCCGTGCCGAAAGCCGATACGCTGTGGCAGGCGGACGGAGGGACGCTCTCCCCCGGCCACGACGTGACGCTCAGCTGGGACAACGGCGCCGGGCTCGTCTTCGAGCGGACCTTCTCGGTCGACGAGAAGTACATGTTCACCGTCCAGCAGTCGGTGGAGAACACGACCGGCGACGCGGTGACGCTCTATCCCTACGGCCTGGTGAGCCGCACCGGCCTGCCGCAGACTTTGGGCTACTATATCCTGCACGAGGGCATGATCGGCTATCTCGGCGATGATGGGCTGCAGGAGATCAAATACAAGAAGCTCAACGATACCCCTTCCATCACGCCGCCGAAGACCGACAGCGGCTGGCTCGGCATCACCGACAAATACTGGAGCGCCGCTCTCATCCCGCTCGGCGGGCAGCCGTTCCAGCCGCGCTTCTACAAAGGGTCTGTCGGGAACGAGCCGACCTACCAGGCCGACTTCCTGGGCGACGCCGTCTCGGTTCCGGCCGGCGGCACGGCATTGGCGGAAACACGGCTTTTCGCGGGCGCCAAGGAGACGTCGCTTCTCGGCCACTACGAGGAGCAGCTCGACATCCCGCATTTCGATCTGATGATCGACTGGGGCTGGTTCTTCTTCATCACCAAGCCGATGTTCAAGCTGATCGACTGGCTCTACCGGTTCCTCGGCAATTTCGGCCTCGCCATCCTGGCGGTGACGGTGATCGTGAAGGCGATCTTCTTCCCGCTCGCCAACCGCTCCTATTCGTCGATGTCGAAGATGAAGAAGCTGCAGCCGGAGATGAAGAAGCTGCAGGAGCGCCACAAGGACGACCGCATGGCGCTGCAGAAGGAGATGATGGAGCTCTACAAGAAGGAGAAGGTGAACCCGATCGCCGGCTGCTGGCCGATCGTCATCCAGATCCCCGTCTTCTTCTCGCTCTACAAGGTGCTGTTCATCACCATCGAGATGCGGCACGCGCCGTTCTTCGGCTGGATTCAGGACCTTTCCTCGCCCGACCCGACGAACATCTTCACGCTGTTCGGCCTCATTCCCTGGGACACCCCGCAGATGCTGCATCTCGGCGTCTGGCCGCTGATCATGGGCTTTACGATGTTCGTGCAGATGCGCATGAACCCGACGCCGCCCGACAAGACGCAGGCGATGATCTTCAACTGGATGCCGCTGATCTTCACCTTCATGCTGGCGCGCTTCCCGGCCGGGCTGGTCATCTACTGGGCGTGGAACAACTCGCTCTCCGTCCTCCAGCAGGGCGTCATCATGAAGCGCAACGGCGTGCCGATCGAGCTGTTCGGCAATCTGAAGGGCCTGTTCACGCGCTCCAAGCCGAAGAACACGCCGGCGGAGTGACGGTCCGCATCCGTCGAAGCGCGAAACTGCCTCAGCGCCTGCGCTACGCCGACCTCTGCCCCACGAAGCCCATGCCGGCCGCGATCACCGGAAGCACCAGGTAGCGCACGCCGATATCGGAATAGTAGTCCGTGAGGCTCTCGCCCCACATCGGCACGAGGATAACAACGTCCAGCACCAGGCTGAGCACCATCCAGTAGAGCCCGATCGCCAATCCGGCAGCAAAGGTGGGCCGCACGCGCCGGAAGAGCAGCGCAAGCAGCACCACGACCACGAGAGCGCCGATCACGACCATCAGCGATTTGAACAACGGCTGCGGGACGACGGGTTGCCCCGACGAGCCGAAAAACAAAATCGCGGCGATAAACGGAAGGGCCCAGGACAGAAGCCCGAACACCGTGACACGCCATTCCGCCAGAAGTCTCATCATGCGCCCTCCCCGCGTCCTCCATCCCCTCGGCGCTCCAAGGAGGTGGTGCAATGCTATATTTGCGCCGGCAAAGGATGTGAACCGCTTATTGACGGCGGCTAATGCAGTCAACTTGGCTGCATCCCCGATTCTGGTATGAGACGGGAGTGCGCTAACCGCCGTCCGGCAGAGGAGACAGAATGGACCAGAGAGCAAGGCCGGCGCCGCGCCTGGCGCCGCTGCCGGAAGACCATACGCCGGAGCTGAAGGCGCAGTTCGAGAAGGCCAAGGCGACGCACGGCTTCGTGCCGAACAGCCAGCTCACCATGCAGCGGCGGCCGAAGATCGCCGCCGCCTTCGGGCAGCTGAGCGGCGCCGTCTGGGCGCCGGACAGCCTGGTCGACCGCGGATTCAAGCGGCTCATCGCGCATATGGCGAGCCGCGCCGCCGGCTGCCAGTACTGCATGGCGCATACGGCCGGCGGCGCGCTGAAGCTCGGCGTGGAGGAGCAGCGCCTGGAGGCGATCTGGGAATACGAGACGAGCCCGCTCTTCACGCCGGCCGAGCGCGCCGCGCTCGACGTCGCCGTGTGCGCCGCGCAGGTGCCGAACGGCGTCACCGACGCGATGTTCGCGAAGCTGCGCCAGCACTGGTCGGACGACGAGATCGTGGAGATCGTCGCGACCATCGCGCTCTTCGGCTTCCTCAACCGCTGGAACGACACGATGGCCACGCCGCTGGAGGACGAGCCGATCGAGGTGGGCGAGAAGCATCTCGCCGCCCACGGCTGGAGCGTCGGCAAGCACGGGTGATGTGACCGACCTCTTCCGCCATCCCTGGCGCTTCGTGACGGAGGCGCCGAACATGGCCGCGCTGCCGCCGGAGGGCCCGCCGGAGGTCGCCTTCGCCGGGCGCTCCAATGTCGGCAAGTCGAGCCTCATCAACGCGCTGGTCGGGCAGGCCAGCCTGGCGCGCACCTCCAACACGCCGGGGCGCACGCAGTCGCTCTTCTTCTTCGTCCCCGATCTGCCCGACGCGGCGCCGGACGCGCTGCCGCCCATCGCGCTGGTCGACATGCCGGGCTACGGCTACGCCAAGGCGCCGAAGAAGACGGTGGAGACGCTGGACGCGCCTCATCCACGCCTACCTCTCCGGCCGCGCCCCGCTGAAGCGCGTCTTCGTGCTGGTCGACGCGCGGCACGGGCTGAAGGCGGCGGACGAGACGGTGATGAACGAGCTCGACCGCGCCGGCGTCTCCTACCAGATCGTGCTCACCAAGGCCGACAAGGTGAAGCCGGAAGAGCTCGCCGCGGTGGAGACGGCGACCGCCGAGGCGCTTGCGCAAGCGTCCGGCCGCGCATCCCGTCATCATCGCGACGTCGAGCGTGACGAAAGCCGGGCTCGACGACCTGCGCGCCGAGATCGCCGCTTTCGCGTCGACAGGCTAGCGGCTTCACGGGAACGCGGATCGAGATGGAATGAGCTCGGGCGGGCTCCTCTTCCGCCGCGTTGTCCATCAAGTCGCCCGAGACACCGGCCACCGCTCACGGCGCCTTCTCAATTCCGCGCTGAGCGGTTAAGAGGCGCGATCGCGCGAATTGCCGAACCCCGGGTGCACCGCAACGCGTATGGGTCGGGCTTGACGGGCAAACCGGGATGCCAAGCCGCTGCGATGGTGCAACCAAACGAGAGCCGCTCCAGCGGATCGCCACATGAACGACACGACCACGACCCTTGCGCCGCAGGACGCCCACGACCAGGCGCGGCTGCTCGCCCAGGCGCTGCCCTACATGCAGCGCTACGAGAACAAGACCATCGTGGTGAAATATGGCGGCCACGCCATGGGCGACCCGGCGCTCGGCCAGGCCTTCGCGCGCGACATCGCGCTTCTGAAGCAGTCGGGCGTGAACCCGATCGTCGTGCATGGCGGCGGGCCGCAGATCGCCGACATGCTGAAGAAGATGGGCATCGAGAGCGAGTTCCGCGGCGGCCTGCGCGTCACCGACAAGGCGACGGTGGAGATCGTGGAGATGGTGCTCGCCGGCTCCATCAACAAAGAGATCGTCGCCATGATCAACAAGGAAGGCGAATGGGCGATCGGCCTTTGCGGCAAGGACGGCAACATGGTGTTCGCCGAGAAGGTGACGCGCACCGAGATCGACCCCGATTCCAACATCGAGAAGGTGGTCGATCTCGGCTTCGTCGGCGAGCCGGTCGAGATCGACCGCACGCTCCTCGATCTGCTGGCGCGCTCCGAGATGATCCCGGTCATCGCGCCGGTCGCGCCGGGTCGCGACGGCGAGACCTACAACATCAACGCCGACACCTTCGCCGGCGCCATCGCCGGCGCGCTTGCCGCAACGCGCCTCCTCTTCCTCACCGACGTGCCGGGCGTGCTCGACAAGGATGGAAAGCTCCTCGACGAGCTGACGGTGGCGGAGGCGAAGGCGCTGATCGCCGACGGCACCATCCACGGCGGCATGATCCCCAAGGTGGAGACCTGCTTCGAGGCGATCGCGCGCGGCGTGGAGAGCGTCGTCATCCTCAACGGCAAGACGCCGCACGCCGTGCTCCTGGAGCTCTTCACCGAGCACGGCGCCGGCACGCTGATCAAGCCGTAGCGGAGGGGCCGACCGTTTCCTGGGCCCCTCGGCCCAGCGCTACATCTTCGCTTCGACCACCTGGCCGCGGATCTCGCCCTTTGGATTGGCGTCGGTGTGGATGTTGACGTACCACTGGCCGCTCGTCAGCTGGCTCGCCTGCTCGTCGGTGAGCGTTGCCGAGCCTTCCATCGGGCTGTCGGAGACCTCCATGGGGACGGCCACGCCGGCATTCTCGCCCGCAGCGGCGGGCCCGTGGAAATGCGCGGCGGTCGCCGGCCCTGTCAGGCCGGAATACTCGACGGTCCAGCTCATCTCCTTGGTGTCCGGTTCGTAGGTGATTTCGGCGCTGCCGGTGCCGGCGCTGTCGGTGGGCGGCACTTCGCTGGCGGCCGTGAGATCGGCCGTGAAGTGCATTTCCTCCGCGGACGCCATCCCGGCGGACGCCAGGACCGCTGCAAAGACGCTCGCCGCGACGATGGAATGATGCATACGCATAAGAATCTCCTCCTGCCCGTCGTTCGATCGAGGGCAAGGGAGAAACGTGCCGCCGCGGGCGTCAGTTCCTGTCGGCGGCGGGTTGCGGCGATCACACTCTCGGGAAGCGCCGCGATCGCTTAGCCGACGGACTTGGCCGGGCTCGCGAACAGCGATGCGGTCTCGTCTGACGGCATCTCGTGGCCGAAATACTGGCCCTGCGCCTGGTCGCAGCCGCTGGCGAGCAGTGCCTCCCCCTGCCCGCGATCGCTGACGCCTTCGGCCGAGATCGTCAGGCCCAATCCGCGGCCAAGTCCGACGAGGCCCTTCACGATGGCGGCGCCCTCGCCTTTCGTCCCCACCTGGCGGATGTAGCTCTCGTCGATCTTCAGCTTGTCGAGCCTGACGTTGCGCAGATGATAAAGGCTTGAATAGCCGGCGCCGAAACCGTCGATGGACAGGCGAATGCCGGAGCCGCGGAGCGTTCCGAACGCCGCCTGTGCCGCCTCGAAATCGCGCACCAGAACGCTCTCGGCGATCTCGATCTCGAGACGCTCGCCCGGCAGCCCGGTCTCGGCGAGGATGCCAAGCAGGCGAAGCCCGAAGCCGGGATCCTTGATCTGCGCCGCCGTCACGTTGAACGACAGCCTGACCTGGGCGGGCCAGGCTTGCGCCGTCTTGCATGCCGACCGCAGCAGGCGATCGGTCAGCTCGGAGAGAAGGCCGCAATCCTCGGCGATCGGAACGAAGCGCTCGCGCGGCACGACGCCGAGCTCGGCATTCTCCCAGTGTGCCAGCATCTCGAAGCCGACCACCCTCTTGGTCTTCAGGTCGACCAGCGGCTGGAAGCGCGGCTCGATCTCGTCATGCGCAACCGCCTCGCGCACAAGCTGCTCCATCCTGTCGCGCTCGCGGATCTGGCGATCCATCTCCGTGGCGAAGAAGCGATAGGCCGACCCGGGCTCCTCCTTGGCGCGGTAGAGCGCAACGTCGGCGCGGCGAAGCGCCTCCTCGCTGGTGATCCCGTCGAAGGGAAGCAGGCAGACGCCGATGGAGACGCCGAGCTCGCGCTTGGCGCCGCCCACCACGATGGGCGCATCGATCTCTGCGATGACGCGCCGCGCGATGCTGGCCGCTGCTTCCGCGCCGGCCGTGTGCATCGCCAGGATGGCGAACTCGTCGCCACCGAGGCGCGCCACCACGTCCGCCCCGCGTGCCCCGGTAAGCAGACGCTGGGCAACGACGATCAGCGCCTCGTCGCCCGCATTGTGGCCGTAGACGTCGTTGATCTGCTTGAAGCCGTCGAGGTCGAGCAGCAGCAAAGCGTGCGAGGCGTTGGCGGCCGGCGGCGAGCCGATCGCGGTCGCCATGACCTCGTCGAGCTGCCGGCGGTTCGGCAGGCCGGTGAGCGTGTCCTGAAAGGCGAGCTCGCGCGCCTTGGCCTCGGCGTCGACCCGACGCTTCGTCTCCCGCTGCGCTTCGCTGAGGCGCCGCCAGGCAAATAGGAGCAGGCCGACGGTCAGCACGCCGCCGATCACGAACATCTCGCGCAGCTGGATGCCCTGCCTTTCCGGCACCTCCGGCGAAATCAGAGCGAAGAGGTCGAACTCGAATGCCAGGTAGCCGACCGCCAGCACCGCCGCCGCGACCAGACAGAGGTCCTGAATGCCGTTGCGGTTCCGGATCGCGAAGCGTGCGATGCTTCGCAGCCACACCGATAGAGTGCCGTGCATCTTGGGGATTATCCGGGGAACGTCCTGAGATTGCGTAAATGGCAAACGAAAGCCGCCGCCCGCTCCCGCGCGGCTCTATTCGCGCAGGCTTTCGCGGGGCCGGACCAGTCCCGAAAAGAAAAGCATCGCCGGCGCCGCCAGCCCCAGAACACCCAGCCCGGCGATGAGCCTGTCCACCGGGACGCCGAAATCGATCAGCACGCCGACGAGCAGCGGCGAAAGCGACGTGGACAGCACCGCCACCGCCTGCGCCGTGGCACGGATCGCCCCGATCCGCTCCACCCCGTAGGCTTCGGCGAGGAGCGAGGTCATCACCGGGGCATAGGCGCCCGCGGTCATCCCCATCAGCGCCATGTGGACGAAGATCACGGCCTGCGCATCATAAAGAGCCAGGACGAAGCAGGCTGCGGCCATCGGCAACTGCAGAACCAGCGCGAGGCGACGCGCGCCGATCCGGTCCACCAGCCAGCCGGCGGCGAGGGTCGTCACCCCCGAGGTGACGCCGAACACGGCGAAGCCGCTGGCAAACAGCGTCAGCGGCCACCCCTTCTCGTGCGCAATCACCACTTGATGGAAGGCGATGGCGGTCCCGATGAAACCCATCGCGGAGAAGGCCGGCAGCGCCAGAAGCATGTCCTTCTGGGCCAGGAAGCGCAGCGCGGCGAAAGGCGCGCGCGCCGCGGCGACAGCGCGGCCGGGGCCACGCAGCAAAAGCAACGTGAGCGGCAACAGCACGAGCAGGCACAGCATCGCGCAGGCGAGCCAGCCGCCGCGCCAGCCGAGCGTGGTCACGGCGAGAGCACCAAGAAACGGAAAGAACGCGCCGCCGGCCGGAAGCCCCATGCTGGCGATGGCGACGGCTCTGCCGCGAGCCGCCGTGAACTCGCGCACCATGGCCGTCACCGCGACATGCGTCATCAGGCCCTGGCCGAACAGGCGCAGCAGGAAGATCGCGACGCCGAGCATCACGACGTTCACCGAGCCTGCCGTCACGGCGGTCGCGAGCGCCAGCCCCGCCACCGTCGCCAGGGCGTAGCGGCGCAGCGGAATCGTATCGATCAGGGCGCCCACCTTCGTGATGAGCAGGCCGCTCGCCAGCGTCGCGACGAAGTAGATCGCGCCCCAGGCCCCGTTGCTCAAGTCGAAGGCGGATCGGATCGCGCCGCCGAAGACGGCGATAAAGGGCGTCTGCCCGAAATTCGAGCAAAACGCATAGGTGAAGCCGAAAGCCAGGAACGACCAGCGGCCGGCAAACGGAGACGGCACGGGCTGCGATACTCTTGAGGCAGGATTTGCGACGGAACGCCGGCCAGAACTGCACCAGCCGCCGGCCCGATGCAACCGCCTCGCACCGTCATGCGGGATGTTGCCGCGCCCGCTCGCCTCTCCCGTATCGGCCGAAAAGACGCAGGAACGGTGAAGTCTTAACGGCCGGGCCCTATATTGAGGGCATGAACAGTTTGACCGCAGAAGCCGTCGCCCCGCACGATAGGCGGGACCTCGGCGCTTTCGCAAAGATCGAGGCGTGGATTTTCGACCTCGACAACACGCTCTATCCGCGCAGCACCGATCTGTTCCGTCAGGTCGACCAGCGCATCCGCGCCTATGTCAGCCGAGCTGCTGAACGTGGACGAGGCCGAAGCGGAGCGCATCCAGAAGGATTTCTATCACCGGCACGGCATAACGCTGCGCGGCCTCATGCTTACCCACAACGTCGATCCCGACGCGTTCCTGGAATACGTGCACGACATCGACCATTCGGCCGTGCAGCCCAACCCGGCGCTCGGCGACGCCATCCTGCGGCTTCCGGGCAAAAAGTACATCTTCACCAACGGCTCGCGCCAGCACGCGGAGAAGGTGGCGGAGCGGCTCGGCTTCCCAGGGCACTTCGAGGATATTTTCGACATCGTCGCGGCCAACCTCGTGCCGAAGCCGGAGCGTGAGACCTACGACCGCTTCGTCAGGCGCTTCGGCATGGCGCCGGAGCGCGCCGCCATGTTCGAGGACCTCACCCGCAACCTCGTCGTGCCGAAATCGGTCGGCATGACCACCGTGCTCGTCGTGCCGCCCGGCACGCGCGAAGTGTTCCACGGCGAATGGGAATATGAGGGCCGCGAGGACGACCACGTCGATTTCGTCACCGACGATCTGGCGCGGTTCGTGGCCGAGATCGCCGACGCGATCGAGGGCCTGAGCGAGGCCGCCTCCCTTCTCGACCGGACGCGGTGGAACGGCCCCCCGCGGCGCGCTACGAAACCGGCTCGGGCTGTTGCTCGGACTGTTTCAGGCGGGCGCCCTTGTGTGGGCCGGCAGCGGCCTGTCCGCTCGGCTCGTCGCCGCCCGCCGTCGACAGCTCGTTTTGGGCAAGGGCAATGCGCACCTCTTGCAAGCGCGTGAACGAAGGGGCCTGATCAAGATTGCCGCCATAGGCCGCCACAAGGCTTTCCGACACCCCGAGGAATTTCGCCAGATCCGCGTGTGTCTCGCTTTGCCTTAGGCATTCGCGCAGGTCGAAGATGTTGTTTATGCTTCTGTCCCTCAGCGCCTTGGTCTTCTCCTCTTTCGCCCAGACATACAATTGCGCCTGCGCCATCCAGTCGACCAGCTGGGAGAGATCGTAGGGTAACCGCGTCCAAAGCAGCAACGGGTTGCGCTGGGCAAGCGTCTGCGCGCTATCGATCCCAAGCTCGTTCAGGCGATCGATCTTGTCCCTGGTCATGCCCTCGATCATGAACAGATTCATGCTGGTTGGAAGCAAGGTCTTTTTCGGATCGGGCTGATATCCGATCACCTTGATCAACTGGAAGGCCTTGCGGCTCATGGCGACGATAAAGAGGTCCGGAGCAATCCCACTCGTGAATCCGATGAGGACGATCATCGAATTGTCTATGCCGAACAGATGCGCCACATGCCTGAATACGACAGCCACGATGCAGGCAATGATGAAGCGGGCGGCATAGTAGTAGAAGGAGATCGGATAGAGGTCGTTGTTGTTCACCCGGTCGAGCAACCGGTAGAGCATGTAAACGTAGCTCCCGAAGAAGGCCATGCCGATGGCGACGAACGAGCCGCGCTGATAGTCGGCCAGCGCTGTCACAGCCGCGGCCGACTGCGCGTCGGGCTTCAGCCTGCCGCCGATAGCTTCCATGCCGCCGAACAGGAAGCTCGGCACCTCGAAGATGTGGTCTACGAAGGTCGCCAGAAGCACGGACAGGCATCCAGCGATCAGAACGACTTCGAATGTGACCATGGGCAGGAAGTAGTCGTCGTCGTTCAGCGAGAAGGCCTGCAGCCGCCGAACGGACTTGTACGCGACCTTGTAGTGCGTCGTCTCACGCACCGGCGAAACCTTCAAATTGTCGAGCTTCCTCAGCTGGCGCTCCTTGGCGATCGTCTGGGAATAGCTGATGAGAAGCGGAAAGGCGGCGAGGATCAGGCTGAATGCCACGCCCACAATGACGCCGGAGACCTTCTTTTCGAGCGTGAGCTCGGGATTTCTGTAGAGGATGGCGGAGGCGAGGAAGGCAAATCCGATCGGCACCGCAGCGAGCGTCCCGAACTTCACCCCGCTTGGGATACGTCGTCTTTGCAAAAAGTCGCGAAGATCATCCACGCCCGGCTCACCGGGCTCGGGCTGCTTTGCCACGCGAGCATCACTCATGGGCTCAACTCCCGCCCCACAACCTGTAAGTCAGGATATTCTACTTTTGATCGACGCGGAAGCAGGGCGGCAATGTCCCCCGCGGCACCGCTTCGGCGGCAACGGCATCGAGTTCCTCGGCCTTTCATCTCCGATCTATCGAGGCTTGCGCGCGCCCGCCCCAACGGCGATATAGACGGCGGGAGGTTGGCGGCAGACGTGTCACTCGCCAACCGGGTCAGGTCCGGAAGGAAGCAGCCCCAACGAGATTCGACATGGGTTGCCTGTCAGCCTCCCGCCCTAATTCCAATTATTGCAAGGGCTTAGACGCCGGCAGGCCATGAACGACACCGCACCCGGCTATCAGGTCCTGGCCCGCAAATACCGCCCGGCGAGCTTCGACGACCTCATCGGCCAGGAGCCGATGGTCAAAACGCTGAAGAACGCCTTCGCGGCCGGGCGCATCCCGCATGCATGGATGCTGACGGGCGTCCGCGGGGTCGGCAAGACCACGACGGCGCGCATTCTCGCCCGCGGCCTCAACTACCAGACCGAAGCCGGCGACGGAGAGCCGACCGTCGATCTCTCCACCGAAGGCGTGCACTGCCGCGCCATCATGGAGGGCCGCCATCCCGACGTGATCGAGATGGACGCCGCCTCGCATACCGGCATCGACGACATCCGCGACATCATCGATTCGGCGCGCTACGCGCCGGTCTCCGCGCGCTACAAGGTCTACATCATCGACGAGGTGCACATGCTGTCGAAGCAGGCCTTCAACGGCCTGCTGAAGACGCTGGAGGAGCCGCCGCCGCACGTAAAATTCGTCTTCGCCACCACCGAGATCCGCAAGGTGCCGGTGACGGTGCTGTCGCGCTGCCAGCGCTTCGACCTTCGCCGCATCGACGCGGCGCTCCTGATCGCGCATCTCTCCGGCATCGCGGAGAAGGAAGGCGTGGAGGCGGAGCCGGAGGCGCTGCGCCAGATCGCGCGCGCGGCGGAAGGCTCGGCGCGCGATGCGCTCTCCATCCTCGACCAGGCCATTGCCTATGGCGGCGGCAAGGTGGAAGCCGCGACCGTGCAGGACATGCTGGGGCTCGCCGACCGCGCCCGCATCGTCGACCTTTTCGAGCACGTGATGACGGGCGACACCGCCGCGGCGCTCGCCGAGATGGCGGCGCAGTACGAGGCGGGCGCCGACCCGACCGTTGTGCTGATCGACCTCGCCGATTTCACCCACTACGTCACGCGGATGAAGCTTGCGCCGAACGCCGCCGGCCAGGCAGCCATCTCGGAGACGGAGCGTGTGCGCGGCGCCTCCTTCGCCGAGGCGCTGTCGCTGCGCGTGCTGTCGCGCGCCTGGCAGATGCTGGTGAAGGGCATCGAGGAGACGACCGAGGCGCCGCGGCCGCTGGCGGCGGCGGAGATGGTGCTGGTGCGGCTCTGCCACGCCGCCGACCTGCCGACGCCGGACGAGGCGATCCGCATGCTCGGCGAAGGCGGCGGCGCGTCGGCCTCCCCCTCGCCCGCCGCATCGGCCGCCGCCAGGCCGGCGCCGCGCGCTTCCGCGCCGCGGGCCATCGCCGGAGGCGCCGCACAGCGCGCCCAGGCGCAGGCCGTGCCGGTCGCCGAGATTGCCGAGGGCGAGCCCGAGCTGAAGAGCTTCGACGATCTGATCGCGCGCGCCAGGAAGGAGCGCGACCGGCTGCTCGTCTTCGCGCTGGAGCGGCAAGATGCGGCCGGTGCATTTCGAGCCGGGCCGCATCGAGATCGCGCTCACCCCCGACGCGGAGAGCGACCTGCCGCAGCGATTGGGCCAGGCGCTGCAGAACTGGACCGGCCACCGCTGGATCGTCGCCATTTCCAGCGGCGATGCCGCCGCGGAGACCGTGCACGAGGCGCGCGAGAAGAACCGCGCGTCCGTCATGGAAGAGGTGCGCGCCGACCCGCTGGTTCGCGAAGTGCTGGAGCGCTTTCCGGGTGCGGAGATCGTCGACGTGCGCGAGAGCCGGGCGAGCGACGCCGACAGCCGACAGCGCGGACGCCGAGGACGACATTGCTGCTCCTGCAAGCGACGAGGACGAGGATTGAGATGGCCGATTTTCTGGGAATGATGAAGCAGGCGCAGCAGCTGCAGGAGAAGATGCAGAGCCTGCAGTCGGAGATCGCCGAGATGGAGGCGACCGGCACCTCCGGCGCCGGGATGGTCACGGTGGTCGTCGACGGCAAGGGCGGCATGAAGAGCGTGAAGATCGACCCGTCGCTCGCCAAGCCCGACGAGATCGAAATTCTCGAGGACCTCGTCGTCGCCGCCGCCCGTGACGCTCGCGGCAAGGCGGAGGCGCTGGCCGAGGCCAAGATGAAGGAGCTGACCGCCGGCCTGCCGCTGCCGCCGGGCCTCAAGCTGCCGTTCTAGAGGGGTTGCGCTTGGCCCCACCCGTCGTCGGCGGAGAGATCGAGCGGCTGATCCAGCTCCTGGCGCGGCTGCCGGGGCTGGGGCCTCGCTCGGCGCGCCGGGCGGCGCTGGCGCTCATCAAGAAGAAAGAGGCGCTGATGGAGCCGCTGGCCAAGGCACTGGCCGACACGGCGGCGGCGGTCTCCGTCTGCCGCGTCTGCGGCAACGTCGACACGGAGAACCCCTGCACCATCTGCACCGATCCGCCGCCGCGACGGCGCGATCCTCGTCGTGGTGGAGGACGTCGGCGATCTGTGGGCGCTGGAGCGGGCGGCGGCGACGCGCGGCCGCTACCACGTGCTCGGCGGCGTGCTCTCGCCGCTCGACGGGATCGGGCCGGACGACCTCAACATCGCCTCGCTCGTCGAGCGCGTCGCGCGGTGGCGTAAGCGAGGTGATCCTCGCCGTGAACGCCACGGTCGAGGGCCAGACCACGGCGCACTACATCACCGACCAGCTTGCCGGCTCGGGCACCAAGGTGACCCGGCTCGCGCACGGCGTGCCGGTCGGCGGCGAGCTCGACTATCTCGACGACGGCACGCTCGCCGCCGCCATGAAGAGCCGCACGCCGTTCTGAGCGGGCGCCCGGCTTAACCGCGCGTTAAGGCCCTGCCACACGCGTTAATTCTCCGTATTCATTTTGCCGCTAAACCGACGCAATCTTTGCGCGCAGGAGGGCTTTGGGGTGCGCGACGAATGCTCGGAAGATCAGGGAGCGGCCTCCGCCCCCCGCCAGGTTGCTGTTGGCGCCGATAGCGCCGGCACGACGATCGAGGCGCTTGGCGAGTGGCAGCTCGATCCGCTCGAGCAGATCCAGCTGTTCCATGCCGCGCTCAGCAACATGTCGCAGGGCCTGTGCATGTTCGACGAGAACCGCAGGCTGCTCGTCTGCAACGACCGCTACGCCGAGATGTACGGGCTCAAGCCGGAATTCACCCGCCCCGGCACCCCGCTGCGCGCCATCCTGGAGCAGCGCGTCCTGGTCGGCAGCTCGCCCAAGGGCGCCGAGGACTATGTCGAAAGCCGGCTCTCCGCCGTGCGCCAGGAGGCCTGGTACGCCGTCGACGAGCTGAAGAACGGCCGCATCATCGCCATCACGCACAACATCCTGCCGGGCGGCGGATCGGTATCCACGCACGAGGACATCACGGACCGGCGCAAGGCCGAGGCGCAGATCGCCTACATGGCGCATCACGACGTGCTGACCGGGCTGCCCAACCGGGTGCGGTTCCGCGAGCAGATGGACATGGCGCTTGGCCGGCTGCCGCGCGGCGGCAGCTTTGCGGTGCTCTGCCTCGACCTCGACAATTTCAAGAGCGTCAACGACACGCTCGGGCACCCGGTGGGCGACGCGCTGCTGACGGAAGTCGGCACGCGGCTGCAAAGATGCGTCCGCCAGGACGATTCGATCGCCCGCCTCGGCGGCGACGAGTTCGCCGTCATCCAGGCGGCGTCGAATCCGCGCCGCGCCGAGGCGCTGGCACGGCGCATCGTCAACGAGCTGAGCGGCCCCTACGAGGTGGCCGGCCACCGGGTCGTGTCCGGCGCCAGCGTCGGCGTGGCGCTCGCACCGCATGACGGCACCGATGCCGACCAGCTTCTGCGCAACGCCGACATGGCGCTCTACCGGGCGAAGGCCGACGGGCGCAGCACGTTCCGCTTCTTCGAGCTCGCAATGGACGCCGCGGCCCAGGCGCGACGCAACATGGAGATGGACCTCCGCCACGCGCTGCAGGCGGGGGAGTTCGAGCTCTACTATCAGCCGCTCTTCGATGCGCGCGTCGGCTGCCTGACCGGCGTGGAGGCGCTGCTTCGCTGGCACCATCCGAGGCGCGGGCTCGTCCCGCCCGACGAGTTCATCCCCGTCGCGGAAGAGATCGGGCTGATCACGCCGATCGGAAAATGGGTGCTGAACGAGGCCTGCCGCGAGGTGGCGTCCTGGGAGGGCGATCTCAAGCTTGCGGTCAATCTGTCGTCCGACCAGTTCCGCAACGGCGACGTGGTGGATTCCGTCCTGACGGCGCTGGGTGCATCCGGCCTCCCGCCGCGGCGGCTGGAGCTGGAGATCACCGAGACGCTGCTGCTGCAGAACGATGCGACGACGCTCGCCACGCTGCATCAGCTGAAGCAGCTGGGCGTGGGAATCTCCATGGACGATTTCGGCACCGGCTATTGCTCGCTGAGCTATCTCCGCAGCTTCCCCTTCGACAAGATCAAGATCGACCGCTCCTTCGTGCAGGAGATGGGCGCCAATCGCGATTGCGACGCCATCGTCCAGGCGATCGTCAATCTCGGCGCGCGGCTCGGCATCGCGACCACCGCCGAAGGCGTGGAGACGGAGGACCAGCTGCGCCAGCTCACCTCCGTCGGCTGCTCCGAAGTGCAGGGCTTCTTCTTCTCCGAAGCGCGCCCCGGCGCGGAGCTTTCGGAGCTTCTGGCGCGGGTGAAGGCGCGAGAGCTGGAGAAGAAGGGCCGCCGGGTGGCGTGAGATGCGGAACCGCGCTGCCGCTCTGAGCGCTATCCGCCGCTGATGTGCTAGTGTCGCGTCGGCTTCGAACGGGGAGCGCCAGCATGCCACAAGCCGACAACGCCGACATCGTTCTTTACTACGCGCCGCGGTCGCGCGCCTTCCGTGGCCTGTGGTTCCTGGAGGAGTTGGGCCAGCCGTACCGGATCGAGCCGATCGACTTCGAGAAGGGCGAACATAAACGCCCCGAGTTCCTGAAGCTCAACCCCATGGGCAAGCTGCCGACGGTCGTCGATCACGGGATACCCATCGCCGAAACCGGCGCCATCCTGCTCTATCTGGCCGACAAATATTCCGCCGGAGCGCTGGCGCCCCGTCCCGACGATCCGAAGCGGCCGGACTATCTCCGCTGGCTGTTCTTCGCCATCGGCGTGATGGAGCCGGCCTTCGGCGAAAAATTCTTCAAGTGGCAGGACGTGCCCGCCCGCCGCGCCGCCTGGGGCAGCTTCGCCGACATGGAGAAGGTGGTGAGCGACGGCGTGACGCCCGGGCCGTACCTGCTCGGCGAGCAATTCACCGCCGCCGACGTGCTGGTCGGCTCCAACCTCCATTGGGGCGTGCTGTGGAAGCTCTTCCCGGAGAAGGGCGCCATCGCCGACTACGTCGCGCGCTGCGCCGCCCGGCCGGCGCTGCAAAAGGCGATGGCGATGGAGGAGGAATATATCAAGGCAAGAGAGACACAGAGCACGTAGATCGAATCGCGGCTACTTTTCCGCTTTGAACAGATCGCTTTCGACCAGCCGTGGCGCGGATGGCGCGGTCGTGGTCTCGATCGGCGTGAGCCCGATCGTCCCGATGCTCTTGCCGCGGCCGGTGACCTTCTCGGTCGAGATCAGAATCTGGCGCACATCCTCCTCGGCGGCGCTGAAATGACGCGCCGAGCTTGCGCACGCGGTCGTCGAGCCTGTCGACGTCGAGCATCATCATGCGCACCTCGTCCTGGATGACGTGGGCCTGCTCGCGTAGCCGGTGATCGCGCAGCACCTGCTGGATGACCTGGATCGACAGAAGCAGCAGCGAAGGCGAGACGATGATGATGCGCGAGCGGTAGGCGAGCTGCATGAGCGTGTCGAAGCGCTCGTGGATTTCTGCGAAGACAAACTCCGAGGGCACGAACATGAACGCCGTGTCGTGCGTCTCGCCCGGCACAAGATACTTTTCCGCGATGTCCTGGATGTGCTTGGCGATGTCGTTGCGGAATTGCGTCTGCGCCGCCTTGAGCGCCTCGGGCGTCGCCGCCGCGCTCAGGGCGTTGTAGGCCTCAAGCGGAAACTTCGCGTCGACGACGAGCGGCGGCGCATCGTTGGGCAGATGGATCACGCAGTCCGGCCGACCGCCGGACTTCAGCGTGTATTGGAATTCGTAGGAACCGTTCGGCAGATTGTCGGAGACGATCGCCTCCATGCGGCCCTGGCCGAAGGCACCCCGCGTCTGCTTGTTGGCGAGGATGTTGGAAAGGGTCGTCACCTGCCCCGCCAGCGCCGAGATGTTGGCCTGCGCGGAATCGAGCACGGCCAGCCGCTCGTGCAGGTTCTTCAGGTTCTCGTGCGTGCTCTTCGTCGCCTCGCCCATCGACTGGTTGAGGCGGTGCGACATGCCGTCAAGCCGCTCGGAGAGCGTCTGGTTCAGCTCAGCCTGACGGCCCCCGAGCAATTCCGACATGGCTTGCATGCGGCCGGTCATCTCCGACTGCGCGGAAACGAGCGCGCCGATTTGCTCGTTGAGCTCGCGCCCCGCCGCGGCGTCGTGCTCCGCCTGCCGGCCGGCCCGCGCGACGCGCCACAAGGCGAAGACGGCAATGAGAAGCGCCACGACGATTGCGGCGAGCGCCACCACGCCAAGCGGCCCCACCTGGGCTTCGACTCCCCCGACCACCGTTTCCATATTGTTCTTGTAGCGATGATTCGCCGAATTCGGAAAACATAAGGGACGCCGAAGCCTAGGCTTCGACGTCCCTCGCTCCGCGCTTCAGGTGAGCCGCTGGGGGGCGGAAGACAGCTCGCCCGGGCGAAAGGCGGAACTATTGCGGCTGGTCAGGCCCGCCGCGGTCCTGCCACGGACCGTGATGCCGATGGCCATGCGGTCCCTGGCCTCCGGGGCCACCCCGGCCTCCGGGCCGGTCGTCGGGGCTGAGCATGCCGTCACCGTTCCGGTCCATATGGGCGACCACGGAGCCGAACTGGTCATCGAGCTCCGACTTGGACACCGCCGCATCGCCGTTCGGGTCGAGGAACTGGAAGGCTGCGCACCGTCATCGGCCGGGTGATGTCGAGCCCACAGCGCCTGGAACTCCTCCAGCGAGAGGCTGCCGTCACTGTTGGCGTCGAACTGGGTGAAGCGGGCGTCGATCGCCAGGTTGATCTCGTCCTGCGACAGGGCGCCGTCGCCATTGGTGTCGACTTCGGCCAGCATCTCGTGGACGATCGGGCCGCCGGGGCCCATGCCATGCGCACCGCCCATGCCGAAAGGCGGGCCGAAACGATCGGCATAGCTCGAGCCGACAAGGAAGAGCGCGCCGGCAACGCCGACAGCGCCGGTGGCAAGGGCCATCTTCACGCTTGTCTTCATATTCTTCTCCTTCGATCTGATCGGGGGCGATCAGGGGGCTCGCGAGGAATTCGCGGGTCGAACAGGCCGAAGATGGTGAATGGATGTCGCAGAACTATCGGGCCTGCTGGACCATTTTTGTCGCTCTTCGTAGCCGGCGGCGCGGGGCTGATACACTCTGTTACACTTTTCTTCGGCAGCCGCGGCTTTCGGGGTCTAGCTGACGCCATGAACGAGACACCGCACATCCTGATCGTCGACGATCATCGCGACATCCGTGACCTGCTCGCCCGCTATCTGGCGAAGCAGGGCTATCGCGCCGAGCGTGGCCGAGAGCGCCGCCGCGCGCACGCAAGGCCATGCAGCGCGGCGAAGATCGACCTCGTCGTGCTCGACATCATGATGCCGGGCGAGGACGGGCTGTCGCTGACCCGCTCCATCCGCGAGAACGAGGACATCCCCGTCATCCTGCTTACCGCGATGGGCGAGGAGACCGACCGCATCGTCGGGCTGGAGGTCGGCGCCGACGACTATCTCGCCAAGCCGTTCAATCCGCGCGAGCTGCTGGCCCGCATCAAGGCGGTGCTGCGGCGCGCGCAGACGCTGCCGCGCCCGCGCGAGGCCAGCCAGGGACGACTCGCCTTCGACCGCTGGATTCTCGACCTCGGTCGGCGCGAGCTGATCGACGAAGAGGGCGTGGCGGTGCGCGCTGTCGAGCGGCGAGTTCCGCCTGCTGGCGACGCTGCTGGAGCGGCCGGGCATGGTGCTGACGCGCGACCAGCTGCTCGACCTGACGCGCGGCCGCGCGGCGCAGCCCTTCGACCGCTCCATCGACAACCAGATCAGCCGGCTGAGGAAGAAGATCGAGCGCGATCCGCGCCGCCCGGAGCTGATCAAGACCGCCTGGGGCGACGGCTACAGCTTCGCCGGTGAAGTGAAGCCCGCATGAGGCTCTGGCCCAGGAGCCTGGCCGGCCGCCTGGCGGCGCTGCTCATCCTGACGCTGGTTGTGGCGCAGATCGTCACCTTCGCGCTTTTCTCCGGCGAGCGCATCTCCGCCTTCCGCGAGGCGCACCGCGACGATGTCCTGCGCGCGGCTGGGTGCGCTGGTGGAGCTGCTGGAGGAGACGCCGAAGGATCTGCGCGAGCGCCTGGTCGCCATGGCGACGAGCTCGGGCGGCTTTCGCCTCGCGCTGGCGCGAAACGCCCGAAGTCGGGCCCGGCAACGACGATGATTCTCGTCTGCGCGCGGCGCTCGCCGAGGCCACCGGCAGGCCGATCGAGGACGTTCATGTCGACGAGGCGGGCCCGCCGCCCTGGCGCTGGCGGCAGAGGCCGGACGAACGCCGCGGTCCGCCCGGGCCCCACCACCCGCCGCCCTGGGTCAAAGGCCTCCATCCGGCTCACCGACGGGAGCTGGCTGAACGCCGAGGTGCAGCCGCCGCCTATTCCGCCGCTCGGACTGGCGTTCCTTGCGTCCTTCCTCATCTCCGCCGCGGCCGTCGCGGCGGTCGGTGCGCTCGGCGTGCGCCTGGCGAGCGCACCGCTGAGGCGGCTCGCCGGCGCCGCCGACCGGCTGGGGCGCGGCGAGCGTTTCGATCCGCTGCCGGAGACGGGCCCGGAGGAGACGCGGCAGGCCAACATCGCCTTCAACCGCATGCGCGAGCGCATCGACCGCTTCGTGCGCGACCGCACGGCCATGCTCGCGGCGATCGCGCACGACCTGAAGACCCCGATCACCAGCCTCAGGCTGCGTGCCGAGTTCGTCGAGGACGAGGAGGAGAAGGAGAAGATTCTCGAAACGCTCGCCGAGATGCAGGCGATGGCCGAGGCGGTGCTCGCCTTCGCCCGCGGCGACGCGGAGAGCGAGGAGACGCGCCTCACCGACGTGACGGCGCTGGCGGAGAGCCTGGTGGAGGACGCCGCCGAAAGTGGCCGCGACGTCACCTTCGACGACTCGCCGCCGGTCACGCTGAAATGCCGTCGCCTGTCGCTGAAGCGCGCCATCGGCAACCTCCTCGACAATGCCAGTTTCTACGGCGGCAAGGCGCGCGTGCGCGTGGAGAAGACGGCGGACGAGGTGCGCATCATCGTCGACGACGACGGCCCCGGCATCCCCGAGGCGGAGCTGGAGCGCGTCTTCGACCCGTTCGTGCGGCTGGAGGGCTCGCGCAGCCGCGAGACCGGCGGCGCCGGGCTGGGCCTGGCCATCGCCCGCTCCATCGCCCGCGCCCATGGCGGCGACGTGAAGCTGCAGAACCGCGCAGAGGGGGGGCTGAGGGCGATGCTCAGCCTGCCGGCGTGATTTGCACCCGCGATTGACCCCCGCCCGGCCAGCCCCTATGTCGCGCGGGTGACATCGAACCTGGAAATCCTCGTGCTTCCCGACCCGGTGCTGCGCCAGACGAGCGCGCCGGTGGAGCGTGTCGACGACGAGACGCGGCGCTTCATGGATCAGATGCTGAAGACCATGTACGAGGCGCCGGGCATCGGGCTGGCCGCCATCCAGGTCGGCGAGCCGCGGCGCATCATCACCATCGACGTGACGCGCGGAGGACCAGCCCAGAAGCCCCGCTCTTCCTGGTGAACCCGGAGATCGTCTGGAGCGCGGAGGACGAGCGCTCCACCTACGAGGAGGGCTGCCTGTCGATCCCCGACTATTATGCCGAGGTGGAGCGGCCGGCGAAGGTGCGCGTGCGCTACGTCGACTATGACGGCAAGCTGCAGGAGATGGAGGCGGAGGGGCTGCTCGCCACCTGCGTCCAGCACGAGGTGGACCATCTGAACGGCATCCTGTTCATCGACTATTTGTCGAAGCTGAAGCGCGACCTCGTCGTGAAGAAGTTCACCAAGGCGGCGCGCGAGAGGGAACGCGAGCGCCAGCACCGGATCTGAAGCATGATCCCGAAAAGTGGACACCGGCTTCCGGATAAGATCATGCTCCCCCAAAAAACCAAGCCATGACCCTGCGCGTCGTCTTCATGGGCACGCCGGACTTTGCCGTGCCGACGCTGGTGGAGATCATCGGCCAGGGCCACGAGGTCGTCGCCTGCTACACGCAGCCGCCGCGCCCGGCCGGCCGCGGCATGGCCGAGCAGCCCTCGCCGGTGCACGAGAAGGCGCGCGATTTCGGCATCCCGCTGGTCATGCCGAAGACGCTGCGCATCCCCAAGGCCGAGGAGATCTTCGCCTCGCACGGCGCCGACGTGGCGGTGGTGGTCGCCTACGGGCTGATCCTGCCGAAGCCGATCCTCGCCGCGCCGCGCGAGGGCTGCCTCAACCTGCATGCCTCGCTGCTGCCGCGCTGGCGCGGAGCGGCGCCCATCCAGCGCGCCATCATGGCCGGCGACGCGGAGACCGGCGTCACGATCATGCGCATGGAGGAAGGGCTGGATACCGGGCCCGGCCTGCCTCGTGGAGCGCACGCCGATCGGGCCGGACGAGAACGCCGGCAGCCTGCACGACCGGCTCGCCCGGCTCGGCGCCGACCTGATGGCGCGGGCGCTCGCCGCGCTGGAGCGCGGCGCGCTCGCCTCAACGCCGCAGCCCGACGACGGCGTCACCTACGCCGCCAAGATCGACAAGGCGGAAGCGGCGATCGACTGGCGCCGCCCGGCGACCGAGCTGCACAACCTGATCCGCGGCCTTTCGCCGTTTCCCGGTGCCTGGTGCACCATGCCGATCGGCAAGGGCGCGGCGCCGGAGCGGGTGAAGATCCTGCGGGCGCGGCCGGCGGAGGGGACGGGAGCCCCCGGCGCGGTGCTCAATCTCCGGCCGCTCACCATCGCCTGCGGCGCAGGCGCGCTGGAGCTCGTCGAGCTGCAGCGCGCCGGCAAGAAGCCCGTCGCGGCGGAGGAATTTCTGCGCGGCGCGCGGCTCTCCGCGGGGCTCGTGCTGGGTGGCGCGGCGTAGCCTACGCGGCCTGGCGAAGGTCTTCCGCCGCCACCTGCACCAGATCGGTGTGCCCAAAGCCCTTCGAGTAATCGAGGATGGAGATCACCTCCGGCCGTCGCCCGCATGACCATGCCGCCGCTCACGTTGATATCCGGCATGCCGCGATATTCGGGGTATTTCTGCACCAGCCGATCCATCATCCGCCCGATCTCCTCGGCATCGTCGACCGGCACGGCACGCGCCGCCATGGAAAGGCCGGTGATCGCCATCGGGTCCAGTGTGTCGGTATCCACCGTGAGCGAAATCCTGTTGTCGTGCGCGATGTTAGCCGCCTTCTGGCTGTCCTTGGCGCAGATGAAGTAGAGCGTCAGGCCGATCTCGGCATAGCCGACGGTGGTGGCCTGCGGCCAGCCGTCGGGCCTCAGCGTCGCCACCGTCATCAGCCGGTTCGCCGCCAGTATATCCGCTATCTTCTTGCGGGCCGTGGCATCCATTTCAGCACCCCGTTGACCGTTGCCGGCATTTCTCGAAAAACGATGCTGGAGCATGATCCCGAAAAGTGGACACCGGTTTTCGGATAAGATCATGATCCAACAAGGAGATAGAGCCCGATTTTGATTCAATCGGAGCTAATGTACTCTAAGAACGGCGCTGGAGATCCTCCTTGAGCTGGGTCAAGCCTCCGTCGGACAAGCTGCTTTCGGCGAAGCACGAGGTGGAGCCGGGCCTGGCGGTCATTCGCCAGGAGGACCCGGGCGACGCCTCGCAGGTGCGCGATCTCCTGGAAGCCTCGTTTCCCGGCTACGGCGAGGCCGTCCTGGTCGACCGGCTGCGCAGCGACGGCGACATCGTGCTGTCGCTGGTGGCGGAGGACCAGGGCGTGATCATCGGCTATATCGCCTTCTCGCGGCTGATGGTCGAGGGCGGCGACGCGCCGTTCCAGGCAGCGGCGCTGGCGCCGCTCGCCGTCTATCCCGAGTACCAGCAGCAGGGCGTGGCGACGCGGCTCATCCGCGAGGGGCACGCCTGCCTCGCCGCCATGGGGGTGACGCTCTCCGTCGTGCTCGGCGAGCCGGGCTATTACGCCCGCTTCGGCTATTCCAACCGGCGCGCGGCGCAGTTCGACAGCGAGTTCCAGTCGCCCTACCTGATGGCGCTCTCCTTCGGAGCGGCACCGTGGGAGGGACGCCTCCTCTACCCCGCCGCCTTCAGGCTCCTGAGCGAAGATGCCGCGGCTAAAGCTGACGATTGAATATGACGGCGGCCCGTTCGTCGGCTGGCAGCGGCAGACGAACGGACGCTCCGTGCAGCAGGCGCTGGAAGAGGCGCTTGCCCGGCTGACGGGCGAGACCGTGCGCGTGAACGGCGCCGGCCGCACCGACGCGGGCGTGCACGCGCTCGGCCAGGTGGCGCATATCGATCTTCGCGCGACTGGACGCGGCGACAAGCTGCGCGACGGCCTCAACGCGCATCTGAGACCGGAGCCCGTCGCCGTCTTCTCGCGGAGCCCGCGGCGGACGATTTCGACGCGCGCTTCTCGGCGATCCGCCGCCACTATCTCTACCGCATCCTCAACCGGCGCGCCCCGCCGGCGCTTCAGCGCGGCCGCGTCTGGCACGTGAAGCGCGGGCTCGACGCCGTCGCCATGCAGCGCGGCGCGCGGCGGCTCGTCGGCAAGCACGACTTCACCACCTTCCGCTCGGTGGAGTGCCAGGCGAAGAGCCCGGTGAAGACGCTCGACCGGCTCGACGTGGTGCTCGACGGCGACGAGGTCGTCATCACCGCGACGGCGCGCTCGTTCCTGCACAACCAGGTGCGCTCGCTGGTCGGCTCGCTGAAGCTGGTCGGCGAGGGGAAGTGGAGCGCCGACGATCTGCAGCACGCGCTCGAAGCGCGCGACCGCGCCGCCTGCGGCCCGGTGGCGCCGCCCGACGGGCTCTATCTCATGCGGGTGGATTATCCGTAGCCAGGATGAAGCGCCGCGCAATGCGGGAATAGCCTCCCCGGATCACGCACCGCGGGGGGCAGCCCTCGGCCCAAGCCAGAAACGCGTCCACACTCACCCCGTCAGGCAAACCGTGCGAAGGCCGACCAGATCGTCAGGCTGATCAACAGATCGAGCACGGCGATGGGCAATGCCATGCCCATCGAAACGGCAAGCGCAGTACGGGCGATGACGTAAGCGAAACGAAAGACGATGGCGAGGACGATGATGGGCAGAAACGCTGCCGGCCCTGTGGGGATTACGCCAACAAAATGCAGGACATCGAAGACCCCGGTGATGGCGCTGATGGTCGGCGCCGACCAATTGCGCGCAACGATATAGGGCACATAGCGGGACGCTAACCCGAACGGCCGCGCGATTGCTGCAAAGAGCAGAGGAAACGCGAACCAATCGATCAGCAGCACGATCCCGGCGAGAATCAAACGACCCTCGGTGAGTGGCGGCACGGTGGTGGCGAGGCCCTCTGCGATCTGTTGCTGATCGACGAGCGCCAGAATCGAAAATGGAACCACCAGGATCACCGCCGCGAAGGAGCGCCAGAACCCTTCCAGCGACGTGTCGAGCCGGCTGATGCCCTCCGGCTTGCCCCACATGACCTGCCAGGCGCCGCCGAGATTCTCCAAGACCGTCCGAAGCAACCCCATTACGCGAAATAGGCCTTCAGGATCGCTTCGTAGATCGCGGCCGCCTGCTCGATCTCGGCGAGCGGCACGCGCTCGTCGATCTGGTGCATCGTCGTGCCGACGGGACCGAATTCGATCACCGGGCAATAGTCCTTGATGAAGCGCGCGTCGGAGGTCCCGCCGCCGGTGGAAAGCACCGGGCGGCGGCCGGTGACGGACTCGATCGCGGCGGAGGCAATGCCGATCAGCGCATCGTCGTGGGTGAGGAAGACATCCGACAGGGCCGGCTCCGCTTCAAGGCGCCAGCGGACCGGCGTGTTTGCGCCCAGCGTCTTCTGCGCCGCCGCCGCGAGCCGCCGCTCGATCTCCGCCTTGAGGCTTGCGTGCGTCCAGGTGTCGTTGAAGCGGCTGTTGAAGCGCGCCGAGGCGCTGGCCGGAATGACGTTCCAGGCCGGGTTGCCCACGTCGACGCTGACGACCTCGAAGGTCGAGGGCGCGAAATGCTCGGTGCCCGCGTCGAGCGGCGTGGCCTGCACCGCGTAAAGCAGCTGCGTCAGCCCGCGGATCGGATTGTCGGCCTTCTCCGGATAGGCGGAGTGGCCCTGCGTCCCCTCCACGATGAGCGTGGCGGAGAAGCTGCCGCGCCGCCCGACCTTGATCTGATCGCCGAGCGTCTCCGCGCTGGTCGGCTCGCCGACGATGGCGCCGGAGAAGCGCTCGCCCCGCGCGGCGGCCCATTCCAGCAGCTTCTTGGTGCCGTTGATCGACTCGCCCTCCTCGTCCGCGGTGACGAGGAAGGAGAGCCGCCCGCCGAAATCCGTGCCGCGCTCGGCGACGAAGCGGAGCGCCGCCGCCGCCATGGCCGCCAGCCCGCCCTTCATGTCCACGGCACCGCGCCCGTAGAGCACGCCGTCGGCGATGGTCGCGGAGAAGGGCGGATAGCGCCAGCTCTCCTCGCGGCCCGGCGGCACCACGTCGACATGGCCGGCGAGCGTCAGGTGCTTCTCTCCCGCCCCGATCGCGGCGAACAGGTTTTCCACCGGCGCGCAGCCGGGCGATTCGCAGACCGGCCGCTCGATGGTGAATCCCGCCGGCTTCAGCCAGCGCTCCAGCACGTCGAAGGCCGCCGCCCCGTCAGGCGTCACGCTCGGCGCGCGGACCAGGTCCGCGAGGATGTCCGCGCTGCTGTTCGATCGGTCGGGCATCGGTTCTCTATGTCGTTCCGCCCAGCGGATCGGGCCCGTGCTGGTTCGGACCGGGTGTCCCTTTGAGGATGCCGAGCTCGACCAGCGCCCAGATGCCGACGACGAAGCTCAGAGTGTTGACGACCCAACCGATTCCGGTCGGCATGGCCACCATCTGGCCGCCCATCTCCTGCATCGACATCGTGAGCCCGGTGAGCTGACCCAGTATCCCCAAGACTGTGGGAAGCCAGAAGACCGCGACAAGCCAGCTCGGACGATCGCGGTCGTGGACACGCTTCAGCATGACCGCCGTGGCCGGATAGGCGAAGATCAGCGTGACGATGAGATTGGCGACCATGCCGCCCGTGGTCGTCCCCATCATCCAGAACGAAATGCCGATAAGCGGAAGGAGAACCAGCCACACGACGAGGCCGACGATGAGAAAGACGAGGAGTGAGAGCCACCACTTGGCGCGATTGATCCGCCCGTCAAAGCTGAAGAAAAGCCATTTCCAGTCCATTGTCGCCTCCCAAGAGAATCGCCTGCGATTGTATTCCCCGCTTCGGCGCCGACAAAGCCGGTAGCGGCCTCACGCCGGCGGCGCGTCCGTCACGTCGCCATAAAGGTTCGCCCCGCTGGTGCCCGGCGGCAGCCCGATCCAGATGATGAAGACAAGATTGACGAACGGAATGAGGCTGGCAACCGCCAGGAAGCCGCTATAGCCGACGTCGTGCAGGCGCTTCACCGAAAGGGAGATCTGAACGTAGAAGGTGCCGAGGATCACGAAGGGCACGACCGCCTGCGCCAGGTGGAAGAGGGCTCCTTCCTCGTGGCCGAGCAGCAGGAAGAGGAGCGCGAAGTTGACGCTGTACAGGTAGCCGTAGGTCAGCCAGTAGACCCGCCGCGACACCCTCCCGCGAAAGCTGAGGAACAGCCAGGCGATCGACGAGCGTCTCCGGGTGCCGGGCGTCGCCACGCTGCCTCAATCGCGCAGCAGCTCGTTGATGGAGGTCTTGGAGCGCGTGCGCTCGTCGACCCGCTTCACGATCACCGCGCAATAAAGCGCCGGACCGCCGGAGGCCCCGGGCATCGAGCCGGACACGACCACGGAATAAGGCGGGACCTCGCCGTAGGAGACCTTGCCGGTCTCGCGGTCGATGATGCGGGTCGAGGCGCCGAGATAGACGCCCATCGACAGCACCGAGCCCTGGCGCACGACGACGCCCTCCGCCACCTCGGCGCGGGCGCCGATGAAGCAATCGTCCTCGATGACGACGGGCCCGGCCTGCAGCGGCTCCAGCACGCCGCCGATGCCGGCGCCGCCGGAGATATGGCAGTTCTTGCCGATCTGCGCGCAGGAGCCGACCGTCGCCCAGGTGTCGACCATCGTGCCCTCGTCCACATAGGCGCCGAGATTGACGAAGGACGGCATCAGCACCACGCCCGGCGCGATGAAGGCGGAGCGGCGGACGATGGCGCCGGGCACGGCGCGGAAGCCCGCGGCGCGGAAGCGGTTCTCGCCCCAGCCCTCGAATTTCGACGGCACCTTGTCCCACCAGGCGCGCCCCTCCGGGCCGCCGGCGATCGCCGCCATGTCGTTGAGCCGGAAGGAGAGAAGCACCGCCTTTTTCAGCCATTCGTTGACGACCCACTTGCCGTCGGCTCCGCGCTCGGCGACGCGCGCCTTGCCGTCGTCGAGCAGCGCCAGCGCCGCTTCCACCGCATCGCGAACCTCGCCGCCGGTCGAGGCGCCGATCGTGTCGCGCTGCTCGAAAGCGCTCTCGACAACGGCTTGAAGCTGGGCAATGTCGGTCATCTGGCCTCCGCGGATCAGTGCGCGCGGAACTTGGTCCGCGGCGGCCGGACAGTCAACCGAAGAGCAGGAGGTCCCGCTTGCCCTATTTCGCGCTCGACCCGCAGCTTGAGGCCGACAGCATCCCGGTGACGGAGCTGGCGCTTTGCGCCGTGCGGCTCATGCGCGACGCCAACTATCCCTGGCTGCTTCTGGTGCCGCGACAGCAGGGTCTCGCCGAGATCATCGACCTCGACGAGCTCGACCGGGGGCTCCTGATGCGGGAGATCGCCAAGGCCTGCGAAGCGCTGCAGCAGACCGTCCCCTGCGACAAGCTCAATGTCGCGGCGCTCGGCAACAGCGTGCGGCAGCTCCACGTGCACGTCATCGCGCGCTGCCGCGGCGACGCGGCCTGGCCGCAGCCGGTCTGGGGCGCCGCCCCGGCCCTCGCTTACGCCGAGGGAGAGGCGGAAGCCCTTGCGGAGAAGCTCGCGGCGCGCTTGACCTAGCCCCGCCCCCACCCCATTCACGAGCCCATGCCCTCCTTCTTCGACGACCGCGTCCTTCGCGAAGCGAGCCACCTCAACGGCTTCTCCGGCAACCAGATCGAGCGCTGGAGCGAGGCGCGCGGCGATCATCGATCTCGCCGAGGTGCTCGCCGACGAAAAGGCGAGCGCTCTTCCTCTTCGCCGACGACCGGGCGCTCCTGCGCGTGGAGGGCGAGGCGCTCATGCCGCGCTTCCGGCCGGGCGAGGCGAAGGGGCTGGGGCTCGACCCGGAAAGCATCATCCTGCTCGGCATCACGCCGGAGGGGCCGTTCCTGTCGGGGCGGGTCGCGGACGCAGAGGCGCGGCCCGACGACATCAAGGCGATCGATCTCCGGTCGCTCGCCATCCAGGGCGTGCTCGACGCCGCCGATCTCGCCGCGCTGGCGCAGGCGCGCTCCTATCTCCACTGGCACGCGGCGAACCGCTTCTGCGGGCGCTGCGGCGGGCCGCTGACGCTGAAGGGCGGCGGCGTCGCCCGCGCCTGCGCGGCGCTGCGACACGCGCATCTTCCCGCGCGTCGACCCGGTGGTCATCATGCTGGCGATCGACGGCGACCGCTGCCTGCTCGGCCGCTCCGGCGCGCTTCGCGCCGGGCATGTATTCCGCGCTCGCCGGCTTCCTGGAGCCGGGCGAGACCATCGAGGAGGCGGTGCGGCGCGAGGTGAAGGAGGAGGCCGGCATCGCCATCGGCCGCGTCGCCTATCACTCGAGCCAGGCCTGGCCCTTCCCGCACTCGCTGATGATCGGCTGCCACGCCGAGGCGCTCTCCACCGAGCTGACCGCTGGACGCCGACGAGCTGGAGGACTGCCGCTGGTTCGACCGCGAGGAGGTCAGGCAGATGCTCGCCGGCGCGCATCCCGACGGGCTGAAGGCGCCGTTCCGCGACGGCCATCGCCAACCGGCTCGTCACGGCGTTTGCGGAGTTTCCGTAGCCCGCATGGAGCAAAGCGCAATGCGGGAGCGGAATCGTGACTGCCTGACAACCCGGATTGCGCGGCTTCGCCCCTCCATCCGGGCTACGCGCGATCTACCCGTGCGGCGCCATAGGCCGGTTGTCGCGGTTCTCCGCCGGCTCGGCGATGTTCTTGCGGAAGTCGCTCGCCGGGTAGACGCCGACGATGCGGAACTCGGCGGAGAAGAACTCCAGCTCCTCCAGCGCCAGGGCGACGCTGTGGTCGTCGGGATGTCCCTCGACGTCGGCGTAGAACAGCGTCGCGAAGAACTTTCCGCCGGTCTGGTAGCTCTCCAGCTTGGTGATGTTGACGCCGTTGGTGGCGAAGCCGCCGAGCGCCTTGTAGAGCGCCGCCGGCACGTTGCGAACGCGGAAGATGAAGGAGGTGATGACCGGCCCGTTCCGCGCCGGCGCCCGCACCGCCTCACGCGACAGGATGACGAAGCGCGTGGTGTTGTGCGCCTCGTCCTCCACGTTCTCGCGCAGGATGTCGAGCTCGTAGATATCCGCGGCGAGGCGCGAGGCGAAGGCCGCCCGCTTCGGATCGCCGAGCTCCGCGATCTGGCGCGCCGAGCCCGCCGTATCGGCCGCCACTTCCGCCTTGATCTTCAGCTCGCGCACGATGTTGCGGCACTGGCCGATCGCGTGGACGTGGCTCTGCACCACCTCGACCTCCTCCAGCTTGGCGCCCGGCACGGCGACGAGCTGGTGGTGCACGGGTAGAAAATACTCGCCGATGATGTAGAGGTCGGAAGTCGGCAGCAGGTGATGGATGTCCGCCACGCGCCCGGCGAGCGAGTTCTCGATCGGGATCATGGCGAGCTCCGCCTCGCCCGAGGACACGGCGGCGAAGCAATCCTCGAAGGTCGGCTGCGGCACCGCCTCATAGTCGGGATAGGCCTCGCGGCAGGCGATATGCGAGTTGGCGCCGGGCTCGCCCTGGAACACGATACGCTTCTGAGCCAAAACTCTCTCCTACAGGCCGGCAAGACCCGCCGACGCGAAGAGCGCCCGCGCCCGCGCCAGCTCCACCGGGGTGTCCACCCCGAAGGGCACTTCGTCGATGAGGGTTACATCGATCCGCATGCCGGCTTCCAGTGCCCTCAGCTGCTCCAGCCGCTCGCGCTGCTCAAGGACGCTCGGCGGCAGCGCGATGAAGCGCTCGAGCGCCGCGCGGCGATAGGCGTAGATGCCGCAATGATGATAAAGCGGCCCCTCCCCCCACGGCGCGGTGGCGCGGGTGAAATAGAGCGCCCGCAGCCGCCGCTCCCCCAGCGGCGAGCCGACCACCTTCACGGTGTTGGGATTGGCGCGCTCGTCCTCTTCCACGATCTCGCCGGCGAGCGTGCCGATGGCCACCTCTGCGTCGCTGAGCGGGCCGAGCGCCGCGGCGATCGCCTCGGGCAGGACGGTGGGGAAATCGCCCTGCACGTTGACCACCACGTCGTGGCGCCCGTCCGGGTCAAGCGTCTGAAGCGCCTCGGAAATACGGTCCGAGCCGGAGGGATGGCCGGCGCGCGTCACCACCACCTTGGCGCCCGAGCTTTCCAGTGCCGCCGCGATCTCCGCGCTGTCGACCGCCACGGCGACCGGCCCGATGCCGGCGGCAAGCGCCCGCTCCACCACGCGCTCGATCATCGGCCGCCCGCCAATGTCGGCGAGCGGCTTGCGCGGCAGCCGCGTCGCCGCGAGCCTGGCGGGGATGATGACGATGGGATTCATCGGAAAATCGCGGAAAGCTGGCCGATCGGTGTCAAAACGTCTCAGGAAAGGCGGCTTTATACGGCTTGATGGTCTTCGGCAAAAGCGATACCTCTGCCGCCGCCTGCGGGGGGACGCTTCGCGGGAATTTGCCTTATTGGCCAAGGTTCTCGCGGGAGCGCCTGCCGGATGGATTCCTTTGAGTGGAATAAGATAGCGGGGGCGGTGCTTTTTGCGCTGCTCGTGGGGGTTGGGCTCAGGATTGCCACCGGGATCCTCTTCGAGGCCGAGCCGCCGGAGCCGCCCGGCTACTCGATCGCCGTAGCGAACGAAGGCGGCGGCGCCGCGCCTGAGGCGCCGAAGTCGATCGCCGTCCTGCTGGCGAGCGCCGACCCGCAAAAGGGCGCCAACTCGGCGAAGAAGTGCCTCGCCTGCCATACCCTGGGGAAAGGCGAGGCCAACAAGGTCGGCCCGAATCTCTACGGCGTCGTGATGCGCCCGATCGCCTCGCACGAGGGCTATGACTATTCGGACGCCATGAAGGCCTTCGCCCAGGAAAACGGCAACTGGACCTACGAGCACCTGAACACCTTCCTGCACGATCCCGGCGGCACGGTCTCCGGCACCAAGATGACCTTTGCCGGCCTGAAGAACGACAGCGAGCGGGCGAACGTCATCGCCTATCTGCGGACGCTGTCGGACAATCCGGAGCCGCTTCCGAAGCCCGAAGCGGCGCCGGCCGAGGCCGCCTCCGCCGCTCCCGCCGAGGGCGCCGCCCCGGCAGCGGAAGGCACCGCTCCGGCTGAAGGCACGACAGCCGCCGAAGGCGCCGCTCCGGCCGAGGGCGCAGCCGCGCCCGCCGAGCCGGCGCCTGAAGGGGCGCCGGCGGCTGAGGAGCCGAGCGGCACGCAGCCTCCCGCGGCCGCGCCGGCCGAGGAGCAGCAGGGTGCCGCCCAGCCCTCGTCAGAGCAGCAAGGCGCCATGGCAGAGCAAGGCGCGATGGCGCCGGCAGCTGAACAGCAGAGCGCCATGGCTGAGCAGAGCGCCATGCAGCCGTCGGTGGAACAGCCGGCCATGTCGGCTGAGACCCCGCAGCAGCCGGCTGCCGAGACGCAGCAGCCTGCCCCAGCGGAGGCGCAGCAGCCTGCCACAGCCGAGACGCAGCAGCCTGCCGCGGCTGAGCCGCCTGCCCAACAGCAGGCCGCGGCAGCGCCGGCCGGGATGCCGGCCGGCGACGTGGCCAAGGGCCAGACTTTCGCGAAACGCTGCCAAGTCTGCCATTCGTTCGAGCAAGGCGGGCCCAACAAGGTCGGCCCGCATCTCTTCGGCGTGTTCGACCGCCCCATCGCCTCGGTTGCCGACTACAATTATTCGGATGCCATGAAGGCCTTCTCCGAGGGCGGCTCCAAGCACTGGGACGCGGCGATGCTCGACACCTACCTCGCCGATCCGCGCGGCGTCGTGAAGGGCACCAAGATGATCTTCCCGGGCGTCAAGAGCGAGCAGGACCGGCAGAACGTCATCGCTTTCCTGGCCTCGCTGAAATAGGCTCCGGCCGCGCGGCCCGGCGGAACCGGGCCGAAATCCGCGTGTTTCCATCTCATCGGGCGGTGTGCTAACCGCCCTGCTTAACTTTTTGTCATGTGCCCCGGGCCACCGGGGCCGCTATATGTCTCGCTGACCACCGACGCAGCCCCCGCTCACCGATGAAGGGAACCGCGCCTGGATGCCGAAGCGCCTGATCCTCACCGTCCTTTTCCTCGCCGCTGCGCTGGGCGCCGGCCATGCCCAGGAGGGAGAATGGCGGCACGCCACCTCGCTCATCGGCGCGCCCAAATATCCGGCCGATTTCCAGCATTTCGACTACGTGAATCCGGACGCGCCGAAAGGCGGCGTCGTGCGGCTGTCGGACTCCGGCGGCTTCGACACGCTCAATCCGGTCCCGCCCAAGGGCAACCTGGCGCCCGGCTCGGATTGGTCTTCGAGACGTTGATGACCCCGTCCCTCGACGAGCCCTCGACCATGTACGGCCTCATCGCCGAGGCGATGAAATGGCCGGACGACTATTCCAGCGTCACGTTCCGCATCAGACCGGAAGCCAGATGGCACGACGGCGAGCCGATCACCCCGGAAGACGTGGTCTGGTCGTTCGACAAGATCGTCGAGCTCGACCCGAAGCAGAAGTTCTACTATCAGCATGTGACCAAGGCAGAGGTGTCCGGCGAGCACGAGGTGACCTTCACCTTCGACCAGACGGGCAACCGCGAGCTGCCGAACATCGTCGGGCAGCTGCAGGTCCTTCCCAAGCATTGGTGGGAGGGCAAGGACGCACAGGGCAACCCGCGCAACATCGACAACACGACGCTGGAGCCGCCGCTTGGGTCCGGCCCGTACCAGGTCGCGAGCATCTCGCCCGGCAAGACCATCACCTATCGCAGGGTCGAGGACTACTGGGGCAAGGACCTTCCGGTGAACATCGGCCAGAACAACTTCGATGAGATCCGCTACGAGAGCTTTCTCGACGAGACGGTCTCCTTCGAGGCGTTCAAGGCCGATACCTACGACTGGCGGGACGAGAACCAGGCGAAGCGCTGGGCCACGGCCTACGACTTCCCGGCCGTGAAACGCGGCGATGTGGTGAAGGAGGAGTTCCCCGAGCCTTACCGCGACTATGGCGTGATGGTGGGCTTCGTTCCCAACCTCCGGCGTGCCGTGTTCCAGGACGAGCGCGTGCGCGAAGCGCTGAACTACGCCTTCGACTTCGAGACGCTGAAGCGGACGATCTTCTACGGCCAGTACGAGCGGATCGACAGTTATTTCTACGGCACCGAGCTCGCCTCGAAGGGGCTGCCGGAAGGCAAAGAGCTGGAGATTCTGGAGACGGTGAAGGACAAGGTTCCCCCGCAGGTCTTCACCACGCCCTACACCAATCCCGTCGGCGGCGATCAGCAGAAGGAACGGGAGAACCTGCGCAAGGCGCTGACCCTCCTGCAGGAGGCCGGCTACAAGCTCGACGGCACCAGGCTCGTGGATTCGTCCGGCAAGCAGCTCTCCTTCGAAATCCTGCTCAACGGCCCGACGATCGAAGCCGTGGCACTGCCCTGGCAGGCGAGCCTGCGCAAGATCGGCATCGACGCGCGCGTCCGCTCGGTCGATACGCCGCAATTCATCAACCGCGTGCGCTCGCGCGACTTCGACATGATCTACACCGGCTGGGCCGAGACCCTCTCGCCCGGCAACGAGCAGCGCGACTTCTGGGGCTCGCAGGCCGCCGACAGCCCCAGCTCGCGCAACTATGCCGGCATCGCCGACCCCGGCGTCGACGCGCTGATCGAGCGCGTGGTGCTCGCCACCGACCGCGACGACCTCGTCGCCGCGACCCACGCACTCGATCGTGTGCTCCTGGCGCAGCACTACGTCATCCCGAGCTATACGCGGCAGAAGCTGCCGGTGGCGCGGTGGAACCGCTTCGATCATCCCGCCACGCTGCCGCAATACGCCATCGGCTTCCCGACCATCTGGTGGTGGGACGAGGCCAAGGCGGCGGCCATCAAGGGAGGCTCGCGATGAGCCGCATCACCAGGCGCACCGCGCTGCAGCTCTCCGGCGCGGCAGCGCTGACGCCGCTCCTGCCGCGCCATGGGTTCGCGCAAACGCGCCGGCATGGCATGTCGATTTACGGCGACCTGAAATACCCACCGGATTTCGCCCACTTCGACTACGTCAATGCCGAGGCCCCCAAAGGCGGCCGCATGGTGATGACGGCGCCCAACTGGTTCTTCAACCAGAACCCCAACACGTTCAACACGCTCAACGGATACGTTACGCGCGGCGATGCTGCCCCGCGTCCTGAGCTGACCTTCGACTCGCTGATGGCATCCGCTGCCGACGAGCCGAGCTCACTCTACGGCCTTGTGGCGGAGTCGGTGTCGATCTCCGATGACGGGCGGGAATACACATTCTATCTGCGCGAGACGCCGCGCTTTCACGATGGCACGCCACTTACCGCCAACGATGTCGTGTGGTCTGTCGAGACGTTGAAGGCCAAGGGCCATCCCGACATCAGCATCGCTCTCCGGGACGTGGAAACCGTCACGGCTCCCGACGAGCGCACCGTCGTGGCGCGCTTCGCCGAGAAGGCTTCCGTTGAGCTGCCGCTCACCTTTGCCGGGCTGCCGATCTTCTCGCAGGCTTTTTTCGCCGATCGCGACTTCGAGGCATCGACGATGACGCCGGTTCTCGGGTCGGGTCCCTACAAGGTCGGCGACCTCAGTGCCGGCCGCTATATCGAATACGAGCGCGTCGCGGACTATTGGGGGGTCGATCTGCCGGTGAGCCGCGGAACGGCCAATTTCGAGACCATCCGAATCGAGTTCTTCCGCGAGCGGCAGGCGGCATTCGAATCCTTCAAGAAGGGCGACATCGACATCCGCGAGGAATCCGTCGCGAAGACATGGGCGACGGAGTACAACTTCCCGGCGCTGCTGGACGGCAAGGTGGTCAAGACCGAGTTTCCCGGCGAGGACCGCCCGAAGCTGCAGGCGTGGTTCATAAACACGCGCCGCGAAAAATTCGCCGATCCACGCACACGGCAGGCGATCGGCCTCGCCTTCGATTTCGAGTGGACGAACAAGAACCTGTTCTACGATTCGTACGTGCGCTCATCCTCCTACTTCGAAAGCTCGCCCTATCAGGCACAAGGCCTGCCGTCGGAGCCAGAGCTGGCGCTGCTGGAGCCGCTCAGAGGACGGATTCCCGAGGCGGCGTTCGGCGAGGCCGTATCCCCCACGCCGTCCGACGGCACCGGCCGCGATCGGACGAAGCTGCGAGAGGCCAGCCAGCCTGCTGCAGGAGGCCGGATGGACGCTCGACGGCAGCGTGCTGCGCAACGCCGCGGGTGAGCCGCTCACCGTGCAGTTCCTGATCTTTGCGCAGGTGTTCGAGCGGGTGCTCAGCAATTACGTCGAATTCATTGAAGGTGATCGGTGTCGACGCCTCGATACGCCTCGTCGATTCGGCGCAGTTCGAATCGCGCATGATCGACTTCGATTTCGACATCGTCGGGCGCGCCTGGTCGCTCGGGCCCACCCCGATCGAGAGCGTGCGCAACTTCTTCCATTCCTCCACGGCCGATACGCCCGGCTCGGTCAACCTGCCGGGGATCCGCTCGCCGGCCATCGACGCGCTTGTGGAAAAAGTCCTGGCGGCGAAGGACAGCGAGACGCACCGCATAGCGCTCCTCGCGCTCGACCGTGTGCTGAGGGCATCCTACTACACCGTCCCCAACTGGACCTCGCCCGTGCACCGAATGGCGTTCTGGGACCTGTTTTCGTGGCCCGAGGTCAAGCCGGCTTATGCCTTTCCGGTGGAAACGACTTGGTGGTTCGACAACGACAAAGCCGCCCGGATCGGCAAGGCCGGTCAGGCGGGATAAGCGCGGAGGCCCCTTGCAAAGCGCTGCAATCTCAAATTCAAGGGATTCGGCAGTTTCAGAGCATGATCCCGAAAAGTGAAAACCGGTTTTCGGATAAGATCATGCTCCAACAAAAAGGATATAGAGCCCATTCTGATCTGATCGGAATGGATTGAGCTCTGGAAAGCTGATTCATCGCGCATGGCTGCATACGTCGCCCGAAGAATCCTGCTCATGATCCCGACCATCATCGGGATCATGTTCTTCAGTTTTATCGTCGTTCAGTTCGCGCCGGGCGGCCCGGTCGAGCGCATCATCGCGCAGCTGCAGGGCACCGACGTCTCCGCCACCTCGCGCATCAGCGGCGGCACCGGCGATTTCGCCGGCACGCCCGGTGCCAATAGCGGCGGCGGCGACGCGGCACTCAATTCCAAATATCGCGGCGCGCAGGGGCTGCCGCCGGAGTTCATCGCCGACCTGGAGAAGCAGTTCGGCTTCGACAAGCCGCGCCTGGCAGCGCTTCCTCTTGATGATCTGGAACTACTCCCGCTTCGATTTCGGCGAGAGCTATTTCCGCGACGTCTCGGTGCTCAAGCTGATCGGCGAGAAGATGCCGGTCTCCATCTCGCTCGGCCTGTGGATGACGCTGATCTCCTACCTGATCTCCATTCCGCTGGGCATCCGCAAGGCGGTGCGCGACGGCAGCCGGTTCGACGTCTGGACCTCGCGCGATGATCATCGTCGCCTACGCGGTGCCGGGCTTCCTTTTCGCCATCTTCCTCATCGTGTTCTTCGCCGGCGGCTCGTTCTTCGACTGGTTCCCGCTGCGCGGGCTCACCTCCGACAACTGGTCGCAGCTGTCCTGGCCGGCGCGCATCGTCGACTATTTCTGGCACCTGACGCTGCCGCTCATCTCCATGTCGCTGGCCGCCTTCGCGACAACGACGCTGCTCACCAAGAACTCCTTCCTCGACGAAATCCGCAAGCAGTACGTGGTGACCGCCCGCGCGCAAGGGCCTGTCGGAGCGGCAGGTGCTCTACGGGCACGTCTTCCGCAACGCCATGCTGCTCATCATCTCCGGCTTTCCGGCGGCCTTCATTCGGCGCGTTCTTCGCCGGCTCGCTGCTGATCGAGACGATCTTCTCGCTCGACGGGCTCGGCCTGCTCAGCTTCGACAGCGTCATCAACCGCGACTATCCGGTGGTGTTTGCGACGCTCTACATCTTCTCGCTTCTGGGTCTCGTCGTGCAGCTCATCTCCGACCTGACCTACACCTGGATCGATCCGCGCATCGATTTCGAAGTCGCGGGAGGTCTGATGGACCAGAAGACCGATCAGGACCGGCACCGCGACGAAGGCGTGTTCGAGACGATCGCGGCACAGCCGGGCGAAGCACCCCCGCCGCCGCCGCGCATGCTGCTTCTCGCTGTCGCCGATCAACCGCCGCCGCTGGCAGAACTTCAAAGCCAACCGGCGCGGCTACTGGTCGCTTGTGGATCTTCCTGGTCCTCTTCCTCCTGACGCTGTTCGCGGAGCTCATCGCCAACGACAAGCCGCTCATCGCCTCCTACAAGGGCGAGCTCCTGTTACCCGATCTTCGTCAACTATCCGGAGCAGAAGTTCGGCGGGTTCCTCGCCACGACCGACTACCGCGACCCCTTCGTCCAGGACGAGATCGACGCCAACGGCTGGATCGTGTGGCCGCCGATCCGCTACTCCTACCGCACCCAGGTCAAGGAGAACGCCGAGCCATTTCCGATGCATCCTTCGTGGATGCTGACAAGGAAAAGCGCTGCAACGCGCTATCCGGACGGCGTCAACGACAAGAACTGCACGATCTGGAACTGGAACTGGCTCGGCACCGACGACCAGGGTCGCGACGTGCTGGCGCGCGTGATCTACGGCTTCCGCCTGTCGGTGCTCTTCGGCTTCACGCTGACGATCGTCTCCTCCATCATCGGCGTGACGGCCGGCGCCGTGCAGGGCTTTTTCGGCGGACGCATCGACCTCCTGTTCCAGCGCTTCATCGAGATCTGGACCTCGCTGCCCGAGCTCTATCTGCTGATCATCATCTCTTCCATTCTGGTGCCGGGCTTCCTCGTGCTCCTCGGCATCCTGCTGCTGTTCTCGTGGGTGTCGCTGGTGGGCGTGGTGCGCGCGGAGTTCCTGCGCGCGCGCAACTTCGAATACGTCAAGGCGGCGCGGGCGCTGGGCGTCGGCAACCTCACCATCATCTTCCGCCACCTCCTGCCGAACGCCATGGTGGCCACGCTGACCTTCATGCCCTTCATCCTCAACGGATCGATCACCACGCTGACCTCGCTCGACTTTCTGGGCCTCGGCATGCCGCCGGGCTCGCCCTCGCTCGGCGAGCTGCTGCAGCAGGGCAAGACCAACCTGCAGGCGCCGTGGCTCGGCATCACCGGCTTCCTCGTCATCTCGCTCATGCTGACGCTGCTCATCTTCATCGGCGAGGCCGTCCGCGACGCCTTCGACCGGCGGAAGACTTTCGCATGAGCCTTTTGAGCGGTATGAAATCTCCCACCTGCGAGGCTCCCCTGGGTTTGAAAATCAAGGGTGTGGCGGCACTCGAAGTAGTGAGGGGCCGTCTTGGTGGAGACGTCGACACAGCTGTTGCCCAAGTGGCTCGGATCGTTTGTGATGGTAGGCGCCGGGCGCCGGATGAGACGAGGGACCATTCCCATCTTTTTGATGAACAGAGACTAACCCCTCGCCGGCCGGCTAAAGTCTCACATAGGATCTAGATATGGACGAGCCGAAGCGACATGTCATCGATGACGTTCCTGTATCCGAACTGCCAGATCGGATACGAGGACCGATCGATCCCTCTCACCATGCAAAAGTAACAGTAGAAGACATTGGCGCACCAAGGAGAGCCGAGTCCTTTGCCGATCTCTGGAGACGCATTCCGCCGCGTGAAACCGTCACTGCGCACGAAGCCGCCGCTCGTATCAGAGCTCTGCGGGATGAATGGGATACATAGGCGCCGATGCGCATCTATCTCGACTCGAACGTCTTCATATCGGCCCTGGAAGGCATCCCGCCGGATGGAGACGGCAGTCGAAGGCTTCTTGCACTGGGTGACTCGATCTCCAACCTGTTTGTGACCAGCGAGCTGTCGTTGGCCGAGACACTGGTGAAACCGTTTGAGCTCATGCTGGAAATGAAGGAGCTGCCGACGAATCCTCGCCACTTAGCGCCAGGAACCCTGGCAGCGGACTACTCCGACCTGCTCGCGACGAGACATGGAATGGGCGTGCAGCCAATTGAGAGAAGCACCCGTGCTTGCCGCACGATCCGGGCTGAAGACAAGGCTATCCGGCTTCCGGACGCCATTCACGTCGCGACCGCTGAGCAATCCGACTGCACGCATTTCCTCACTTCCGACAAAGACCTCCTGAAACGGGTCCGACGGATATCGCCGGTCGAGTTCGAACCGCAGGCTTTGCAAAGCTTGATCGACGAGATCGGGCACTCCGCATGACCGCCCCCCTCCTCTCCGTCCACGACCTCAAGGTCGACTTCCGTCAGGGCGGAACCACGACCCATGCCGTGCGCGGCGTGTCGTTCGACATCGACGAGCGGGAGACCATGGCGCTGGTGGGGGAATCCGGCTCCGGCAAGTCGGTGACCTCGCTCTCCATCCTGAAGCTTCTCCCCTATCCCGCCGCCTATCACCCGCCCGGCGGCTCCATAAAATTCAAGGGCGAGGAGCTGCTGACCGCGCCGGAGAAGACGCTGCAGAAGGTGCGCGGCAACGACATCTCCATGATCTTCCAGGAGCCGATGAGCTCGCTCAATCCGCTGCACACGGTGGAGCAGCAGGTCGGCGAGATTCTCGATGTCCACCGCGGCATGAGCGGCAGCGCCGCCCGCGCGCGCGTGCTGGAGCTGCTCGACCAGGTCGGCATCCGCAATCCCGAGGAGCGGCTCAGGTCCTATCCGCACCAGCTTTCGGGCGGCCAGCGCCAGCGCGTGATGATCGCCATGGCGCTCGCCAACGAGCCGGACCTCCTCATCGCCGACGAGCCGACAACGGCGCTCGACGTGACCGTGCAGGCGCAGATCCTCGAGCTGCTGATGCGGCTCAAGACCGAGCGCGACATGGCGATGCTGTTCATCACCCACGATCTCGGCATCGTGCGCAACATTGCCGACAAGGTCTGCGTGATGACGGACGGAGAGATCGTCGAGCGCGGGCCGACCGAGGACGTGTTCGCCAACCCGCAGCATCCCTACACGAAGCATCTCTTCTCGGCGCAGCCGAAGGGCAAGCCGCCGAGCTACAAGCCGGATGCGCCGGTCGTGATGGGGGGCGACGACATCAAGGTCTGGTTCCCCATCCGCCGCGGGCTGATGCGGCACACGGTCGGCTACATCAAGGCGGTCGACGGCGTCGACCTGGCGGTACGCGAAGGCCAGACGCTGGGCGTCGTGGGCGAATCGGGCTCCGGCAAGACGACGCTGGGGCTGGCGCTCCTCAGGCTGACCTCGTCGGAAGGTCGCATCGTCTTCCTCGGCCGCGATATCCAGGGCGCGCGCTTCAAGGACACGCGGTCGCTCCGCGCCAACATGCAGATCGTCTTCCAGGACCCCTACGGCTCGCTGAGCCCGCAGCATGGCGGTCAGCGACATCGTGGCGGAAGGGCTGGACGTGCACGAGCCCAAGCTGCCGCGCCGCCGAGCGCGAGGCCCGCGTCGTCCGTGCCCTGGAGGAAGTCGGCATCGATCCGGAGAGCCGCTTCCGCTATCCGCACGAGTTCTCCGGCGGGCAGCGCCAGCGTATCGCCATCGCGCGCGCCATGGTGCTGCAGCCGCGCTTCGTCATGCTCGACGAGCCGACCTCGGCGCTCGACATGAGCGTGCAGGCGCAGGTGGTCGACCTGCTGCGCGACCTGCAGAAGCGGCACGACCTCTCCTACCTCTTCATCAGCCACGACCTGAAGGTGGTGCAGGGCGCTTGCCAACGACGTCATCGTCATGCGCGACGGCAAGGTGGTGGAATCGGGCACGGCCGACGAGATTTTCGACCACCCGCGCACCGACTATACCAAGGCGCTGATGGCCGCGGCGTTCGCGCTTGAGGTCACGCAACGTCGCGGCGGTCCGCGAGTAGCCGCCGCGCATGAAGCCCGCACTACTTGTCGCGACCGAGGGGCTGGAATGCCGAGGACTGGCGACGGTGCTTTGGCGCGCTGCTGCCGGACCGCCCGATCCTCGTGCGCGGAGCGGGACGGCCTCTACCACGGACCCGCGGACGATCTGGCGCATGTCCACTACGGCCTCTTCTGGAAGCCGCGACAGGAGACTGCTCGACGCGCTGCCGGCGCTGAAGGTGATCTTCTCGCTCGGCGCCGGGGTGGACCACGTCCTCACGCTGCCTGGCCTGCCGGACGTGCCGCTGGTGCGCATCGTCGACCGACGACCTGACCGGCCGCATGGTGGAATATGTCGCGTGGCAGGTGCTGCACCATCTGCGGCGCGGGGCAGGCTACCGCCGCCTGCAGGATGAGCACCGCTGGGATGAGCTGGAGCAGCCGGCAGCGCACGAGGTGAGCGTCGGCATCATGGGCCTCGGCGTCATGGGCATGGCCTCGGCGGACGTCCTGCTTCGGCTCGGCTTTGCGGTGCGCGGATGGACGCGCACGCCGAAAGAGGCGCCCGGCGTGGAGGTTTTCGTGGGGCCGGACGGGCTCGACTCCTTCCTCGCCGGCACCGACATCCTCGTCTCGCTGCTGCCGCTCACCCCGGAGACGCGGGGGATCGTCGACCGCGCGCTGTTGGCCAAGCTCAGGCGCGACGGTCCGCTCGGCGGCCCCGTCTTCATCAATGCCGGGCGCGGCGGAACGCATGTCCAAGCCGACCTGGTAGAGGCGTTGCGAGACGGAACGCTGTCAGGCGCGAGCCTTGATGTGTTCGAGGAGGAGCCGCTCCCGGCGGACAGCCCGCTCTGGGGTTTCGACAACCTGGTGATCACGCCGCACGTCGCCGCAATCTCCAGCGCGCCGGCGATCGCCGCTGAGATCGCCCAACAGATCCTTGCCTTCGAGCGCGGCGAGCCGCTCAGGAACCGCGTCGACCCGGCACGCGGTTACTGAACGGCCCGACCATCGCGGTGTTGAGCGCCAGGATCGTGTCGGGACGGCCGTTGTCGAGCGCACGGAAGCTCGCCGCCTCCAGCGCCGCCTCCACCCGCGCCCGGAGGTTGGGGCGCCGATCCGTCGCCCCGACATCGATCGCCAGCACGCGCGTGCGCCTCAGGGTGCGCGCCGCGCCGGCCAGAATCTCCGGCTCCACCCCTTCCCCGTCGCACTTCATGAAGTCGATCACGGGAAGCTGCGCCATGAACGGCAGCATATCCAGCGGCCAGGCCTCCACGTCGGCCGCACGCACGTTCGCCCGTCCGTCCTCGATGAGCGAGCTCTCGCCGGTATCGGTGGCGCCGTGCAGGCGCAGGTCCACGCGCTCCTTCCACAGCGCGTAAGGGTGGATGCTGACGGCGGGATACAGGCCGGTGTTGCGCTCCAGGCAGGCCAGAGCCAGCGGGTCCGGCTCGAAGGCGATGACGCGTGCGCCGGTATCGGCGCACCACAGCGTGAATTCGCCGATGCCTGCCCCGATATCGAGGATGACGTCGCCTTCGCGCGGCACGTATCCGGTGTCGCCGACATATTTCTCGGCGACCGCCTCCAGCCGGGCCGTCACGCCGGCGGCAAAATCGTCGGCGCGGCCGATATGCGGGATGAAGATCTGCCGCGCACCGTCATGCACGCTGAGCAGGTCGCCCTGCTCGTCCAGCGCCACAGGACGGCCCCGCCCCTGGCGCCTGGCTTGCCAGGCGAGCGTCAGGCGCCGGTATTCAAGCGCCAGGCGGCTTTGCAGCCGGGGAAATGTCAAATCGAAGCGAGCCACCGGGGGATACGTCAGACAACCGGGTTTCGTGCGCGCGATTCTATAGCCCGCCGAACGGGGCCATGGCTATGATCGGCTCGGGTCATGGTCTGCCTTGCGGGTCGACCCGGCGGACTACCGTCGGCTCGAGCCCACGCTTCGCCAACCGCTCGAGCGT
Organism: uncultured Alphaproteobacteria bacterium; assembly: GCA_963801225.1. GTDB lineage: Bacteria > Pseudomonadota > Alphaproteobacteria > Rhizobiales > Afifellaceae > DASWJZ01. The sequence goes on along the minus strand of CAWDED010000009.1, from coordinate 171,428 downwards.
CGTGGACAGCGGCTCGCTTGCAACCGCCATGTGGTGGGCGTTGGCGTGGAGCAGGGTCTCCGCGTCGCGCATGAAGCCGACATGCCCCTTCCAGAAGACGAGGTCTCCGCGCCGGAGCGGCGGCAGGCCGGCGTCGAGCGGCAGCGCCGTGCCGAGCGCCGCCTGCTGCATGTCGGTGTCGCGCGGCGCGGCAATGCCGCAGGCCTCAAAGGCGATCTGCACGATGCCGGAGCAGTCGATGCCGAGGCTCGTCTTTCCGCCCCACAGATAGGGCGTGCCGAGGAAGCGCTCGGCAACCGCCGTCCAGTCCGTTTCCCTCTCGCCGAGCGGCGCGAGATGCTGCACCACCACCGCGCCGGCCGGCGCAATCAGCGCGTAGCGGGCGTTGTGGTCCTCCGCCTCGCCCGACGACCGTGACGGCGGCGCCGAGCGGCAGGCCGGCGAGCGGCGGCGATTTGATGTCGGGCTTGGAGAAGGCGAAGGTGCGGAGCGCGGAGACGCGGTGGGTCGGCTCTGCGCCGAGATCGGCGAGCGCCGCCCGCGGCATCCAGCCGACATAGCGGTCCGCGGCGAGCTGCACCCAGCTCCAGCCTTCCAGCGTTGGTCTCGAACATCCGCACACGCTCGCCGCGCAGCGCCTCGGTATCGAGCGCGGCACCCTTGGACGGCGCCCGGTAGAGCGGCGCCGTCGCCGCCGCCACGCGAAAATCCTCGCCGGCACGAAGCGCGCGGCTTGAACCCGCCCCTTCAGCGCGAAGTCGGCGAGGTCGGAGCGGTAGGCGTTGAGGCGGGGATCGAGTGGATTGCTCATGCAAGGCGCGGAGATGATTTCGCCGCCGGTTCCTCCTCCACTGCGGATAGGCGCCGGCATACACATTTCAAGGAAGCCCTCATCCTGAGGCGCGAGCGCAGCGAGCCTCGAAGGACGAGGGCGATTGCACGGCGCTTGTCTTGCGCTGCATGCGGCAAGGCTGTGCGTTTCCCGATGGTGGTTCGAGGCTCGCACCTTCGGCGCGAGCACCTCACCATGAGGGTGGGATTAGCATACGATTGCTCCGGCGCTGCGCGGGGACGGAACGCCGTCAAACGCAGCCCTATGATTGCACCGCTGCCGCCTTGGCGGTGATGAGGTCGCCGAGCCGCTCCAGAAACAGCGCGCCGTCCACGGTGCGCTGCACCAGGACATTGCGGCGATCCTTCGGGTCGCGCTTGCGGGAGACCAGCCCGTGTCGCCCCATCGTGTCCAGCGCCCGCGTGATCACCGGCTTGGTGACGCAGAGCTTGGCGGCGAGCGCTCTGACCGTATGCGGCTGCGGCTCCAGATAGATGGTGATCAGCAGGGTGATCTGCCGGGCCGACAGGTCGGGCTCGTCGTCCCGCACAAGGGCGAGCGAGACATCGTGCCACAGCCGGAGCGACTGCCCGGGGCGAATGTTGATCGCCATGCCCTCGCCAGCAATTTCGTTTCGGAACCGAACCGATTAAATCCGCAATTGCGCCGGCCGGCAAGGCAAGCTCACCCATAGCGCTTCGACAGGAGCCGGTACAAGGCCCGGATCGCCTGTGCATCGCCGCCGTCGGGCCCGGTCGGCCGCGCCGACTGGCTCCAGGCGTAGATGTCGAAATGCGCGAAGGTCGTGGCCGCCGAGACGAAGCGGCGCAGGAACAGCGCCGCGGTGATCGCGCCGGCGAACGGCCCCGACGAGATGTGGTTGAGGTCGGCGACCTTGGAGGCGAGAAGCGCGTCGTAGGGCGTCCAGAACGGCAGCCGCCAGAGCGGATCGTAGACCTCGGCCGACGCCGCCTCCAGCTCGCCGGCGAAGCCGGAATCGTCGGTGAAGAGCGCCGGAAGCTCCGGCCCGAGCGCCACGCGCGCCGCGCCGGTCAGCGTCGCCATGGTCACCACGAGCTCCGGCGCCTCCTCGTCGGCAAGCGCCAGCGCGTCGGCCAGCACCAGCCGGCCCTCGGCATCGGTGTTGCCGATCTCCACCGTCAGCCCCTTGCGGCTCTTCAGCACGTCGCCGGGACGGAAGGCGCGGCCGGAAATGGCGTTCTCGGCCGTCGGGATGAGCACGCGCAGGCGCACCTTCAGCCCGGCGTCCATGATCATGCGAGGCGAGCCCCAGCACGTTGGCGGCGCCGCCCATGTCCTTCTTCATCAGGAGCATCGCAGGCGGCCGGCTTGATGTCGAGCCCGCCCGTGTCGAAGACGATCCCCTTGCCGATCAAGCGTCACCTTGGGATCGCCTTCCGCGCCCCAGCGGAGGTCGGCCAGGCAGGGCGGGCGGTCGCTCGCCATGCCCACGGCATGGATCATCGGGAAGTCGCGAACGAGCGCCTCGCCGCTGACCAGCGAGAATTCGGCGCCATGGCGCTCTGCGAGCGCCTTTGCGGCGTCCGCCAGATCCTGCGGGGCGAGATCGTTGGCGGGCGTGTTGATGAGATCGCGGGCGAGGAAGACGCCGTCACGGATGCGCGTCAGCTCGGCCAGGTCGGCCTCCGGAACGGCGAGCCGCGCACCGTTCTCCTTGGCCTTGCGGTAGCGGTCGAAGCGATAGCTCGCCGAGCGCGAAGGCGAGCGCGGCGAGCGCCGAGCATCCTCCACCCCCTCGGCGAAGCGGTAAGTGCCGGCGGGAAGCGCCGGCGGCGAGCTTGCCGAAGATCACCGGCGTCCGCTCAGGCGCGTTCGCGGCGCCGAGGCCGAAGAGCACGCCGGCGATGCTGCCGTCCGCGCCGGGGACGAGCACATGGCGCCCGGCCTCCGCCTTGAAGCCCTGCGCCTCGACGAAGCGCCGCTCCGGCGGCCGCAGCCGCTCAAGCGCGGCGTCGAGCGTCTCCGGCTCGACGGCGTGGATCGGGATAGCCTCTTCGAGGCCTTCTGAAACGAGCGAGGAAAGGGTCATGCGTGCGGGCTCTGTCGTTAACGCCGCCAGCTTAGAGCCGAGCCGCGGACGCTTTGCAACGGCAGAAAACTGTTGCCCCAACGCAACTTCGAGCCGCCGGCCAAGAGTTAAGAAACAGCGTTAACGACCCCTTAACGTGCGCGGTCCTAAGCCTTGCGGGTATCCGCTTTAGGGAGTGTGCGTCATGAGGATCGGTGTGCGGCCGGCGGTCACGCCTTGCCTTGAACCTTGTCGCCGGGTGCGCCGCGCTTGCCATTCTGGCCGGGTGCCAGACGGCCTCGCGAGGCCCCGTTGCACACGGGCTCGATCGGCCGCAGCAGCGAGCTCATCAACCCGTCCGACCTCGACGAGGCCGAAGCGCTCGCCGCGGTGCAGAAATGGGGTGCCGCCTACACGCGCGACGGCAAGGACAAGCTCGCAGCGCTGAACTATGCGGCGGCACTGAGGGCGGCCGGCCAGACCGGACAGGCCGTCGCGGTGGCGCGCAAGGCCGCGATCTATCACCCGGAGGACCGCGAGGTGCTTGCCGCCTTCGGCAAGGCGCTCGCCGCCGACGGACAGTTCACCGAGGCGCTCGCCGCCATTCGGCGGGCGCAGCGCTCGGACAATCCCGATTGGCGGCTCCTCGCCACGGAAGGCGGCATCCTCGATTCGCTCGGGCAGCAGGACGAGGCGCGCAAGCGTTATCGCCAGGCCCTGGTGCTCGCCCCCGGCGAGCCGCAGATCCTCAACAATCTCGGGCTCTCCTATCTCCTCACCAATGATCTCGCCGAAGCGGAGACCGCGCTGCGCCAGGCGGCCGCGAGCCCGAACGCCACACGCAAGGTCAAGGAGAACCTCGCGCTCGTGCTGCGCCTGCGCGGCAAGGGGGACGAAGCGGGCCGGATTTCCGCCACGCCAGCGCCGACCTCGTCGGCCCCGACGGCCCAGGCCGCCACCGATCAGCCGAATACCTGGAACGATCTCGCCAAGCTCTGACGCTGCGGCACACAGCGGCTCGCGAAGAGGAAGGCTTGAGGAGCGGCGGCGGCCTGGATCGGCGCCGGCGCTCTACTGCAGGGCTGCCACCTGGATCGCGGCCGGCGTGATGATCACCGCGAACAGCACCGGCAGGAAGAACAGGATCATCGGCACGGTGAGCTTGGGCGGCAGGGCGGCGGCCTTCTTCTCGGCCTCCGACATGCGCATGTCGCGGTTTTCCTGCGCCAGCACGCGCAGCGCGGTGCCGATCGGCGTGCCGTATTTCTCCGCCTGCACGAGCGCGGTCACCACGCCGCGCACGCCTTCCAGGCCGGTGCGCTCGCCGAGATTGTCATAAGCCTTGCGGCGATCCTGCAGATAGGAAAGCTCGGCCGTGGTGAGGCTGAGCTCCTCGGCCAGCGGCACGGACTGGGTGCCGATCTCTTCGGAGACCTTGCGGAATGCGCCCTCGATCCCCATGCCGGACTCAACGCAGATCAAGCAGCAGATCGAGCGCATCCGGCCAGGCACGCCGGACCGATTTCTGCCGCTTGTTGATCTGGTTGCGCACGTAGAGGGTCGGGCCGTAATAGGCGGCATAGGCCACCACCAGGACGATGGCGAGCTTGAAGAAGAACGGCTGGTCCAGGTTGATGACGAAGAAGACGTAGAGCCCGGCGACGGCGAACATCACCAACGGCATGATGAGCCGCAGCGACAGGAACACGAACACCGGATTCTGGCCGCGATAGCCGGCCATGCGCAGCATCTTCACCGTCTGGCCGTCTTCCGCCTGCTTGGCCAGATTGAAGCGGTCGACGATGTCCTTGAACAGCTTCTTCGGCTCGGTGCGCAGCGACGCCTGCTTCTTCTGCGCCTCCAGCTTGGCGCGCTCGCGCGCACGGATGCGCTCGCGCTCGCTCGACACCTGCCGCATGCGCGACGCAAGCTCGTCGCGTGCCAGATAGGGCCATGCCGCGACGACGATCGCAGAGAACACCGCCAGCGCCGCGCAGATCGCGGTGATGGTCGGGGCGTTGTCGGTTATGAAGCTATGTCCAGCACACCGCCCTCAGAAGTCGAAGTTGATCATCTTGCGCATCACCATGACGCCGACGAACATCCAAAAGCCCGCAGACCGCCAGGACCACGTTGCCGGTAATGGTCTGGAACAGCAGCAGGATGTAGTCCGGGCTGGTCAGGTAGACGAGGATCGCCACGACCATCGGCAGCGAGCCGATGATGCCGGCGGAGGATTTCGCCTCCGCGCTCATGGCGCGGATCTTGCCGGCCATCTTCTTGCGGTCGCGCAGCACCTTGGAGAGGTTCGACAGCGCCTCCGAAAGGCTGCCGCCGGTGCGCGCCTGAATGGCGATGACGATGGCAAAGAAGTTCGCCTCGGCAAGCGGGATACGCTCGGGCAGTCTCTCCACCGCTTCCGGCAGCGGCATGCCGAGCGTCTGGTCCTCCACGATCTCCTGGAACTCGGCAGCGCACCGGCTGCTGCGCTTCTGCGCGATGACCTTGAGACAATCGACCAGCGGCAGGCCCGCCTTGACGCCGCGCACGATCACATCCACGGCGTTGGGGAATTCGTTGGTGAACTTCCGCAGCCGGCGCTTGCGCATGAAATTGACGAAGAAGTGCGGCAGCAGCAAGCCCGGCGGAGAAGGCAAAGCCGGCGCTCGGTATGAGCCCGAAGCCCACGACCCGCAATCATCAACCCGAAGGTGACGAGCGCGGTGCCGACGCAGATCATGTAGTAGACGTTCTTGCTCCAGCCGAGGCCGGCCTGACGCATGCGAACCGTCAAGCGTCGGCTTGGTGCTGGAACGCGCCTTCGCCTTCTGCGCCTCGTCCAGCTCGCGTAAGCGTGTCTTCGACGCTGCGCCGGCGGCGGCCTTCCTCGGTGGAGATGCGGTCGCCGGCCGCCTTGAGCTTGGTGGCCGCGATGGTTTCGAGCCGCTTCTCGCTTCGCGTGCCGCCGGCAAGGCGCGGATAGAGCAGCGCAACCATCACGCCGCCGACCGAGAATACGGCCAGCAGCGCCACCGCCACCTGAACGACGAACGGCGAAAACATGTGCTAGATCCTGCCTGAGGTTTCGCTGGTATCGGCCGCGTCGATGCGCCGCCGCGAGCCGTGCCTCCTCGCCGAAATAGCGTGCCCGGTCCCAGAATCCCGGCCGGCCGATGCCGGTGGAGCGGTGCCGCCCGATGATGCGGCCGTTCGGGTCCTCGCCGATGATCTCGTAGACGAACAGATCCTGGGTGATGATGACGTCACCTTCCATGCCGAGCACTTCGGTGACGTGCGTGATGCGGCGGGAGCCGTCGCGCAGGCGCGCCGACTGCACGATCACGTCGATCGACGAGACGATCATCTCGCGCAGCGTCTTCGCCGGCAGCGTGAAGCCGCCCATGGTGATCATCGATTCGATACGCGACAGCGCCTCGCGCGGGCTGTTGGCGTGCAGCGTTCCCATCGAGCCGTCATGGCCGGTGTTCATCGCCTGCAGCAGGTCGAAGGCCTCCGGTCCGCGCACCTCGCCGACGATGATCCGCTCAGGGCGCATGCGCAGGCAGTTCTTGACGAGGTCGCGCATGGTGACCTCGCCCTCGCCCTTCGATGTTGGGCGGGCGCGTCTCCAGCCGCACCACATGCGGCTGCTGCAATTGCAGCTCGGCGGCGTCCTCGCAGGTGACCACGCGCTCGCCCGCGTCGATGTAGCGGGTGAGGCAGTTCAGCAGCGTCGTCTTGCCCGAGCCCGTGCCGCCGGAGATAAGAACGTTGCAGCGCACGCGGCCGATGATCTGCAGGATCGTGGCGCCTTCCGGCGTGATCGTCCCGAAATTGACGAGCTGGTCGAGCGTCAGCTTGTCCTTCTTGAACTTGCGGATCGTGAGCGCCGGGCCGTCGATGGAAAGCGGCGGCGCGATGACGTTGACGCGCGAGCCGTCGGGCAGGCGCGCGTCGCAGATGGGGCTTGCTTCGTCGACGCGGCGGCCGACCTGGCTGACGATGCGCTGGCAGATATTGAGGAGCTGCGAGTTGTCGCGGAAACGGATATCCGTCTCCTGGACCTTGCCGCCCACCTCGATGAAGATGCTGTTGGCGCCGTTGACCATGATGTCGGCGATCTCGTCGCGCGCCAGAAGCGGCTCGAGCGGGCCGTAGCCGAGGACGTCGTTGCAGATGTCCTCGAGCAGGTCCTCCTGCTCGGCGATCGACATCACCACGTTCTTCACCGTGATGATGTCGTTGACGATGTCGCGGATCTCCTCGCGCGCCTGGTCCATGTCCATCTTGGACAGTTGCGACAGGTCGATCGTGTCGATCAGCGCGCCGAAGATCTGGGTCTTCAGGTCGTAATATTCTTCCGTCTTGCGCGCCCGTGCCTGCGACACGGGCGGAGGCGGAGCGGACGGCTTTGACTTTGCCGACGCCGTCGGCGCGACCGGCGCCACCGGCTTCTTGGCAGGCGGTTCCGCCGGCCTCGACGGCCGGTCGTCCAGCAGATCGGCTGAGCGCTTCCCGAACATCTACAATCCTTCCTGGATCAGCTCGCCTTCTTCGCCTTGGATCCGGCCTTGGACCCGGCCTTGGGCTTCGACTTCAGCCTCTGCAGCAGCGGCCCGAGGTTGAGCCCACGCTTGCGAGCCTTCTTGAGTTCCTTGCGTCCGCTGACGACCTGCGCGACATCGGTAAAGACGTCGGAGACCGTGGTCTTTGCAGACGCCTCGGCGATCATCTGCCCGTTGTTCGCAGCCGTGCCGAAGAGCAGCGGCTCGAACGGGATGATGGCGACCGGGGTCAGCTGCAGCGCCGCGGCAAAGTCGTCGGGCTTGATCTCCGGCCGTTTCGGCACGCCCACCTGATTGAGGATCAGCTTGGGCGGCGTATCGTTCGGCCGCGCCTGCCTGAGCAGGTCGACGAGCGACTTCGTGTTGCGGAGATTGGCGAGATCGGGGATCGCGGTGATGACCACCTCGTCGGCGGCGATCAGCGTCTTGCGCGCCCAGGCCGTCCAGAGATGCGGAATGTCGAGCACGACGGTGGGGACGTTCGCCTGGACGATCTCCAGGACCTGCTCGAACGCATCCTCGTTGAAGTCATAAGCCTTGTCGAGGGCGACGGGCGCGGCAAGCAGGCTGAGATGGTCCTCGCACTTGGCGAGAAGCCGGTCGAGCAGAACCTCGTCGAGCCGGTCGGCCCCGAACACCGCCTCGGCAATGCCCTGCGCCGGGTCGAGATTGAAGTCCAGCCCGGCGGTGCCGAACGCCAGGTCGAGATCGGCGAGGATCACGTCGGAGCCGATCATCCGCGCCATGGTCCACGCGACGTTGTGGGCGATGGTGGACGAGCCCACGCCGCCCTTGGCGCCGATGAAGGCGTAGACTCTGCCCGAGCTTCTCGGTGCCGGTCTCGTGATAGATGCCGGAGATGGACGTGATGATCGTCATCACGTCGATCGGGGCGACGAGATATTCCGAGACGCCGCGCTTGAGGAGCTCGCGGTAGAGCCGCACGTCGTTGGAGTGGCCGACCACCATCACCTTGGTGCCGGCGTCGCAGACCTCCGCCAGGCTGTCGAGCGCGGCGATCAGATCGTCGACCTCGAGCCGCGTCTCCGCGAGGATGAGATTGGGCGTCGGGGCGGAGCGGTAGAACTCCGTCGCGGCATTGAGGCCGCCGGTGTGCACTTTCACATGCGCACGCGCCATCCGCCGGTCCATCGCCGCCGTCTCGATCGTTCCGGCGATCTCCGGCGTGTCGCAGAAGGCCTGGATGGTGATGCGCGGGATGGGACGCGCTTCAGCCGTGACGCGGCGCTGCCTCGTCGCCGTCGGGAGGGATGTCGTAAGCGAGGTTGCTCATAAGATCGTCACCCTCCGAGTCCACTCTCGATCAACATGATGTTGGACCTCGTCTCTTCGCCTTTGCCGTAGTTCGTGATGACGCAGCCCGCCTTGCGCCGTTGGCCGGCTCGAGCGGCCGCGGCCTCACGAAGTCGGCGGGATTGTCGACCATGGCCGCCAGGTTCTGCGCCTGGAAGCAGCCGAAATCCTCGTACTCCGCGTTGCGATACGTGGCCTCGCCGCCGTCCGGCCAGACGCCGCAATGCGGGACCACCGCCTTCACGCGCAGATAGGACACGCGAAGCGGCGAAACCTTCGAGGGGTCATCGACCGGATAGGGCGCGACCCTGATCTTGTTGTGAGGCACGCCGGCGCGCACCAGCGCATAATGCACCGCGCGTCCGGTCGACGCCGCCGCCACCTCGTTCGCCGAGCCGGTCGGCGTCTGGATGGTGATCGCCCCGGTGCCGTCGGCGCGATACTCGTTGGCATAGTGGCGGATCGCCACCTCGATCTGCGGCGAGACGGCCGGGCCGTTCATGCCGACCGGCAGGTCGAGCGTTTCGGGCTCCTCCGAGATCAGGATCGGATGGCGCGCGTTGTGGTCGAAGTCCCTGAGGTCGACGTCCGACGTGCCGGTCGTCGAACACGCGCCCACAAGCGCGGTGAAGGAAAGCGCCACGCCGGCAGCGAGGGCCTTGGCGAGTGGCCGGCGCGAACTGGTTCCGGCTGGCTTCATGTTGAGAGCTGTCACAAGCCCCTCCCGTCAATCGAAAGTGAAGCCGACCTGGGCCGCGCCGCCGGACACTTTTCCATCGGTGCCGTAGACCTTGCTCAGGCGGTTAAGAAAGTAGGCCTCCGCATCGTTGGACATGATGAGGTTCTGTCCCGGAGTGGTGAGATCCTTCGGTGAAGTCGGCTTCACCAGGTAAGCGGTGACGATCATCACCAGCTCCGTCTTGTCGGAGAGGAAGTCCTTGGACGAGAAGAGCTGGCCGATGATCGGCAGCTTCTGCAACCAAGGCAATCCCGTCACGGAACGGCGTGTATCCTCCTGGATCAGTCCGGCGATCATGAACGAGCCGCCGGAAGGAAGCTCGATCGATGTCTCCGCCCGCCGCACTGTCGTCGCCGGAATGGTGACGGCGGTGCCGGTATTGCCCAACGGCAGCGACACGGCGCCGGTGGAGGAGATATCGCTGACCTCACTACGAACCTTCAGGGCTGATGCGTCCAGCAGACAGCACGACCGGGGTAAAGGCGAGGCTTACGCCGAACTGCTTGTAGGCGACGGTGATGGCTCCGTTGTCGCCGCTGACCGGGACCGGGAACTCGCCACCGGCGAGAAAGTTGGCGGTTTCACCCGACACGGCCGTCAATGTCGGCTCGGCAAGGGTGCGCAGCATGTTGGTCTCTTCGAGCGCCTGCAGCGTCGCACCGACCGTGAACTTGTTTCCGGTCACCGCCGAGCCGAAGACACCTGGAGAGGTGCCCGACGCGTCGGGGAAATTGATCGGGCTTGCGCCAGAGCCGGCGGCCAATGCAGGCAGGCCGCCCGTCGACCCGACAACCGTTCCGAACACGAAGTTGGTGCCGTTCAGGATCGCCTGCGTGTTGATGCCGAGCTGTTTGATGACGGAGCGCTGCACCTCCACCACCGAGACCTTGAGCGTGACCTGCTCCTCGCCGGTGATGGTGAGCAGATTGACGACCTTCTTCTCCAGGCTGCCGCTCTGGGCGTTGGCCCCGGCGTCGACCCCCTGCAGCATGCCCACGGTGATCTCTTCCGCACGCGAGGAGGAGCTCGCCGAAGACACCTGCCCGCGCAGCACGATGTTGCCGTTCATTGCCTCGGCGCGAACGTAGCCGTCGGTTATCGACTCGGCGAGCAGCTGGTTGAGCACGCTGAGGTCGACCTCGACATAGACGTCGAAGCTGGCGATCTGCTGGCCGGCGCTGTCGAACAGGAACACGCTGGCCTGGCCGAGCTTGACGCCGATGAGATAGAGCCGCTGCGAGGTCCGCAGCACCGCGTCGGCGATCTGCGGATTGGAGACAAGCACGTCGCCGGCCGCGCGTGGCAGATCGATCACGACCGATTTGTTCACCCCGAGATAGATGGGGCGGTTGGAGAGCGCGTCGCCGGTGGCGAGTTGCATGTACCCCTGCGCTGCCGCGGCGCCCGGCACGACGATCGCGGCCAGCACGATCGTCAGAAAAGTTGCCCGGATTCGTCCAAGCATTGTCATCCTATCGCTCCCCGGCCTTCAGGGCCAAGTTCGTCATTGCGTTGTGGTGGTGCGCCCGCGGCCGGCGCGAAATACGCGAACTGTTCCGCTTTGCTTGTCTTCGGTTGCGCCGACGACTTGGTCGGTGTCGGTGATGCTGCGCAGAGAAAGCGACAGCGTTCCGGATGCTTCCGCCGAGGTGACGAGTTCCACCTGCACCGGGTCGAGCTCCAGCGTCGCGGTCTTGCCGACGACGACCTTCTCGCCGTCCTTGTCGCTGACGGTCTGATCGATCGCCAGCACCTTGATGTTGGCGAGGATCGTCCGGCTGACATTCTCCGCCGGCATGTCGGGGCTCGCCTGCTGGCTGATCGTCTGCACGACGTCGACGCGGTCGCCGGGCAGGATGAAGCCGCCGGCCGTGCTCTGCGCCGAGACGCGCACGGCGATGGCCCGCTTGCCGCTCGGAAGGATGGCGGAAAGGAACCCGCTCTCCGGCCGCGACAGCTTGACGTTGCGGATCGGCTCGCCGGCGACGAAGGGGCTGCGCACCACCGAGCCCTCAAGCTTCGCCACCGCATCCGGCATCGTCTGCTTCTGGATGTAGGCGGCGTTGACGGCATCGTCCGGCCAGCGCTTGCCAGCGCACGTTATCCGCCGACAGACGCTCGCCCTGTCCGATATCCTTGGCCGCGACAAGAACGTCCTGCGACTGGATCTGCGGAGCCAGCTCGACCACGGTCGGGCGCCGGCGGCGTTGCCCTGCCCCATGTTGAGCGCGAGATATGCCGCGATGCCGCCCGCAACGAGCGCCACGGCGAGAACGAGGACGCGAAACAGCTTCATCGTGATTGCCTCGATTAGTCCGGTCCGCGACTGCGTCCGTCAGTGCAATTCAGTCTCACGGTGAAAGGTCAAGACATGGTTAATGAGCGGAAACACTTGGCTTTCGGGCACGGCTGCAGAGTCGACGTCGATGCGCCTTGCGACGCCGTGCGGACTGGCTGATTCGAGCCGGCCTGAGTCAGAATGCCGCGTGCGCGACCCAGGCGGTGTGGGGCAGCACGATGAGCGCCGCCGGCGCCATGGCAGCGCCGTAGGGCACACCGGTCTTCGAATCGTGCAGATGCGCGATCCACGGCACGCGGCAAAACACCGCTGGCAGCATGTGCGTGCGCAATTGCAGGATGGCCAGCGTCAGAAAGCCGCCGAGCACGCGACGCGTAGATGAAGAAGAGCAGCGCCTCCTGCGGCTGGAACCACAGCGCGGCGACCGCCGCCAGCTTTGCGTCGCCGCCGCCGATCCAGCCAAGCGAGAACATCGTGAACGTGCAGACAAAGACGAGCGCCGCAACCGCCACGCTCCAGCCAAGCTCGTGAAGACTGAAGCCCGCAAGCGGCGCCAGCAGCAGCCAGGCGCAGGCGATCGCGAGCACAAGCTTGTTGCGGATCTTGAGCGTGAACAGATCCATGGCGCCCGCATAGATCATCGCCAGCGGGAAGATGATGAGGCCGAGAGTTGCTGCGAAAGCCGAGATCGTCATGCGTCAGCCGAGATGAAGCGCGCCGGCGAACGTTCCAGCAAATAGTTTCCAAATGGGAAAGGCGCCGTCGGGACAGGGGGACACAAATGAAAACGGAGGGCGCCGGCCCCCCGTTTCTGTCCGACGGCTCTAAGGCGACGCCTTAGTTGAGCTTATTCGAAATTTCCTGGAATTTCGAATTCAGCTTCGTGCCGATGGTCGACAGCACGCCGATAATGACAACCGAAATCAGAGCCGCAATGAGACCGTATTCGATGGCGGTCGCACCAGACTCATCCTTCGCAAAGCGAGTGACAAACTTCTGCATCTCTCTGCTCCTAAGCTCCACAAGCTGTGGCCCTTGCTTCGATGGACTTGCCGCCGAAACTGAGACCATTAGCTAGCATTCATTGCTTGCACCAAAGTTAATTGGGCGGATTTGCCCGGAATTTCTTGAAGAAACGCAGCCAATGGTAAAAATAGAAACAATTTTAGACTCAACGGACAAGAGCTATGCAACCTTTGAGCTAGGTCCATCGATATCATTAGTGTGTTAAACGCTTATTAACCCCGTTGGGGCGATAGATTAATGCGATCCGGCCCACATGTGCGCTCTTCCTTCGCGTGCATGCAAGCCACCGGCCGCCGGGCAAGGCGGCGATGCGAATGGGAGTATCTGATGCGGGCTCATCTTGGCGCATTCGGACGCAGGCTGACGATCGCCGCAATCGCCTGCCTCGGGCTGGCCGTGGGCGGCATGGCCGAGGCCGCGCAAGACACGACCATCGATGTCACCATCGACTTCGCCAAGCTGCTCAAGCTCGATCGGCCGGCCGAGACGATCTACATCGGCAATCCGAGCATCGCGGATGCCAGCGTCAGCAGCGAAACGACGCTCGTCCTGACCGGCAAGACGGCCGGAACGACGAACCTGATCGCCGTCGACAAGGACGGCAAGGAGATCGTCAACGCCACGGTGCAGGTCTCCTCCGATATCCGCAAGCTGACCACGGTCTTCTATGGCGCCCAGCGCCAGACCTTCTCCTGCGCTCCGGTCTGCGAGCAGGTCATCTCGGTCGGCGACGATCCGGAAAAGTTCGCTGCGGCGAAGGACCAGATCGAGACGCGCCAGCAGTTCGCCACCGGGCAATAGTCGACCGCCCCGGCCGATAGCCGGCCGTTCAGGCTTCGTTTACGATAACAATAACAAAGAGCAGCGTTATGCCGGCAACGTAAAGTTTTCGGCGATTGCATTGTTATATTACGGCAGAACGGAAAACCCGCGGAGTTCTGCCGTGGAAGAGCGTAGCTCTTTTCTTCTGAAAATTTTGAAGAGACGACACGGCGCGCGGCGGCCTTGGCGGCTGCGCCGCGACGAAAACGGCTCCACCGCCGTCGAGTTCGCGATCATCGCGCCGATCTTCTTCTTCCTGATGTTCGTTATCGCCGAGACGGCTTTGGTCTTCGTGGCGGAGCAGGTCATGGACAATGCCGTGTTCGAGACGGCGCGCCTCATCCGCACCGGCAACGCGCAAGACATGTCCAAGGCCGACTTCACGAACGAGGTATGCAGCCGCATGTCGGTCTTCATCGATTGCAGTGGCTCCAACTTCTATCTCGACGTGAAGTCCTATCCGACCTTCGACAGCATGGTCTTCGACCAGCCGACCGACGACGACGACGACTTCACCGATCCCGGCACCTTCGAGTTCGGCGGGCCATGCGATATCGTGGTCGTTCGCGCCTATTACCAATGGCCGACCAACAAGATCTTCGGCAGCCTGTCGCTGCAGAACCTTTCCAACGGCAAAAGGCTGATCGGCTCGTTCGCGGCGTTCCGCAACGAGCCCTTCAGGAAGCTGCACTGGATGACCCTCATGCCCGGACGCAATTCTCCCTCATTCGCCGCCGGCAGTCTCCGTGCGAGGCTCTCTCGCGCGCTGCACCGGCTCGCATGCCGGGAAAGCGGCATGGCGGCAGTTGAGTTCTCTCTGATCCTGCCGATTCTGGTGCTGCTGTGGATCGGCGGGGTCGAAGTGACGCAGGCACTCAGCATCGACCGCCGCCTCAACAACCTCGCCTCCGCAGTCGGAGACCTTTCGGCGCGCAGCAAGACGCTGAGCTATTCCGACGTCAGCAACATTCTCAGCATCGCGCCCGGCGCCATGTTCCCCTATTCGACGGGCGGGCTGCAGCTGCGCGTGTCGGCGGTCGACATCTCGAGCGGAGGGGACGCCAAGGTCGCGTGGAGCCGTGTCTCCGGGTCGGGGATCACCGCCTACGCCGACGCCGAGAATGTGAACAGCGTCGTTCCCGAAGCACTGCGCGTCAACGATTCGCAGGTGATCATGGCCGAGGTCTATTACGTCTACACGCCGGCGGTCGGCTACGTCATTACCGGCAACCTGAACCTCGACGACCGCATGTTCTTCGTGCCGCGCCTCACCCAGTACGTGAAGCTCTGCGACGACGACGGAGCGAACTGCAAGTCCTGAGCTGGAGCATGATCCCAAAAAGCGGGCACCTGTTTCCCGCCTTCGGACGGTCGCCGGCGCCCGTCAATCTGCCGCGGGCGGCTGCGTCTCCGCGGGCGGCGTCGTCTCTCGGCGCGGGGGAGCCGGCAGCTCGGCCTTGGGCAGGTTGAGCGCCTCGACGTTCTGCGCCACCAGAGATTCCACCGCGCCGTAATCCTCCGCATCGACCGGCGCATAGCCGCCGCCGTAGAACGGGTTGAGCTGCTCGTAGGCGTCCGGCCGCGTCGCCTCGAGCGTTACGAGGAACGCGCCGATCTTGTCCTTCTCTTCCTCGCTCAGCGACTTCAGGACCGCGAACGGCCCGTGCGTGATCGGCGCCGAGTGCCAGATGACGACGAAATCGTCCATCGCCAGCTCGCCGTTCGCCACGAGCGCGCTCAGCGTCCCGCGCGAATAGCCGCGGCTGACGTCACCCGCCATGGAGCTCCAGGCAAAGGCCGCATCCGCAACGCCGTCCCGCACCATGCGCACCGCCTCTTCGGCCGAGCCGGCCTCCAGCACGCCGCCGAAGGTCTCCTCCGGGTTCAGCCCCGACGCCATCAGCCCCGCCAGCTGCATGCGCCGCGCACCGATCGAATCGGCGGCGCCGATCGCGACCGTCCTGCCCTTCAGGTCGGAGATCGAGGTGATGCCCGAGCCGGCCCGCGCCACGATGATGGCGTAATAGGCGATCGTCCCGTCGGATGCGCGCGGTGCGACGATCGGCTCCAGGCAATGGCAGCGCGCATCGGCAACCGCGAAGGCGGAGGCGCTGTAGAAGCCGCCGTCGATGCGCTGCTCGGCCTGCGCGTCGATCATCGCTTCGTAGGAGAACATCGCCAGAAGCTCGACCGGCTGGTCGATCTCGGCGCCGATCTCTTTGGCGATCGGTCCGACCTTCGCCATGGTGGCGGAGGCGCTGCCGCCTGCGAGCAAGGCGAACCTGAGGGGCGGCGGCCCCTGGTCTATCGGCTCCGGCGGCGCCAGCGCCGGCAGGTCGAACGACTGCACGGCGCCCGACGCATCTTCGCCTGACGGCTCCGTGGAGCCGGTGGCGGTGGTCTCGTCCCCTGCCGGCCCGGCCGGCTCAACCAGCCCCACCGGCCAGTCGCCCGTCCCGGTCCCGCCCTCGCTGCCGCTTGGCGGCGCCTCTGCCGTATCGCTCTCGGGCGGGGATTCGCTCTCGGTCCCAGCCGCCGTCGCCGGCTCGTCCGAAGGCGCCATCTCCGGGTTGTCGGCCGGCGCGGCCTCTTCGGCCGGCGGCGCCTTGCCCAGGAACCGCTCCTCGATCCACGGCTTCAGCTTCTTCAGAAGGTCTTCCGCGGTCTGCGCTTCGGCCGCCGGAACGAAGGCGAGCGCGAACAGCACAAGTGCTGCCCCCGCGACAAGCCGCCGCGGAATGCGAATCGTCCGTTGGGAATCAGTCATCGGCCGGTCCGCGCGCGGGCACGAATATCGGTTCGCCGCGCGGCCTGGCACCGCCGCCGGTCCGGGCGCCCCGCCAGCCTTTCCTCAGAACCCGACGTGGCGACATGGTGTGCAACCCAAGCTGCTCGGCAGGAGCGCATCGGCCTTCTCCCGCGGGCGATTGCGCCGTCGCACAATAGCGGCCAGACTTCGCAAAGTCGACGACGCCGTTCCGGGGGTCGGGATCGTCAGGGGAGAGAGAATGGAGACGCAGCGGGTCGCGACGTCGCCCTTCGATGACCAGAAGCCCGGGCACCTCCGGCCTCCGGAAAAAGGTCTCGGTCTTTCAGCAGCCGCACTATCTCGAGAACTTTCTCCAGTCGCTCTTCGACGTCGTGAAGCCAGAGCCCGGCGCGCTGCTGGTGCTCGGCGGCGACGGGCGCTACCACAACAAGACCGCCATCCAGACCATCCTCAAGATGGCCGCCGCCAACGGCTACGGGCGCATCCTCGTCGGGCGCGGCGGCATCCTCTCCACACCGGCCGCGTCGCACCTCATTCGCGTGAGCGGCGCGAGCGGCGGGATCATCCTCTCCGCCAGCCACAATCCGGGCGGCCCGCACGGCGATTTCGGCGTCAAATACAACGTGAAGAATGGCGGCCCCGCGCCGGAGGAGATCACCAACGCCGTCTTCGACCGCAGCCGCGCGCTCAGCGAATACCGCATCCTCGACGCCGGCGACGTCGACCTCGAACGGATCGGCAAGACGATGCTCGGCGACATGCAGGTGGAGGTCGTCGATCCGGTCGCCGGCTATGCGGCGCTGATGGAATCGCTGTTCGATTTCGACCTGATTCGCAGCTGGCTAAAGAGTGGCAAGCGCATCCGCTTCGACGCGATGAGCGCCGTCACCGGGCCCTACGCGATCGAGATCCTGGAGCGGCGGCTCGGCGCGCCGCAGGGCACCGTGATCAACGGCGAGCCGCTGCCCGATTTCGGCGGACACCATCCCGACCCCAACCTGGTGCATGCCGCGGCGCTGGTGAAGGAGATGTATGGACCCGGCGCGCCCGTCTTCGGCGCCGCTTCCGACGGCGACGGCGACCGCAACATGATCATGGGCGAGCGCTTCTTCGTGACGCCGAGCGACAGCGTGGCGGTGCTCGCGGCGAATGCCGACCTGGTGCCGGGCTACAAGGGGCGGCTCAAGGGGATCGCCCGCTCGCTTCCGACCAGCCGCGCCGCCGACCGGCTGGCGGCGGCGCTCGGCATTGCCTGCTACGAGACGCCGACCGGCTGGAAGTTCTTCGGCAACCTGCTCGACGCCGGCCGCATCACGCTCTGCGCGGAGGAGAGCTTCGGCACCGGCTCCGACCACATCCGCGAGAAGGACGGGCTGTGGGCCGTGCTCTTCTGGCTGAACATCGTCGCCGCGCGCGACGAGAGCGTCGCCGCGATCGTGCGAGCCCACTGGGCGACATACGGCCGCGACTACTACACGCGCCACGACTACGAGGAGATCGATGCGGAAAAGGCCGGCAGCCTCATGGAGGCGCTGCGCGCGCGCCTGCCTTCGCTGACGGGCGAGAGCTTTTCCGGGCACCGCGTCGAAAGCGCCGAGGACTTCCGCTACGTCGATCCGGTCGATGGGTCGGTCAGCGAGCACCAGGGCATCAAGATCCTGCTTAGCGGCGACGCCCGCATCGTCTTGCGCCTCTCCGGCACAGGCACGGCCGGCGCGACGCTTCGCGTCTATATCGAGCGCTTCGAAGCCGATCCCGCGAAGCACGACCACGAAACGCAGGAAGCGCTCGCCAGCCTGATCGCCGCCGCCGACCAGATCGCCGGGATCACTGACAAGCTCGGCCTCAAGCCGAGTGCCGTGACCTGAAGCCTTCCCCGACCTTGCAATGGGGCGTCATCCTGGGACGCACGAAGGTCGGAGCTACTCCTCCATGACGAGGGAGCCGTCCGCCACTTCGAAGCGCTGCAGCCCGTTGAGGAACGAGGCGCCGAGCAGGCTGATGGAGAGCTGGTCGTCGGGCAGTACCAGCGCGCGGACGTTGCGCACCTCGATGTCGTCCACCGAGACGCTGTCGAGCGTGGCCTCCGCCGCATTGGTCGTGCCGTTGGCGGTTTGCACCGGGTGCACGAAATCGCCGGGGCGGGGGCGGATGCCGGCGGTCGCGGCGTCGGATTCGCGCAGCGCCACCACCGTCGCCCCGGTATCGACGATAAGCCGCACCGGGCGGAAATTGATCTCCGCGTCCACGTAGAAGTGCCCGTCGCGCTCGGCGTCGATCGTGACCTGCCGCGGTGCGCCATGCGTGGAGCTTTCCCGCGAGGAAGGCTGCTCCTCCTCGCCGCGCGCGCGGGCCAGGGCCTCGCGCGACGGCGTGTGCGACCCGGCGGAGACCGCGCCACCCATGTAGCGCGTCAACAGGCTCGGCGCCGAGACGGCGACAAGCGCAATGACAGCGGAGGCGAACAAGAGACCACGCATGGCTTTTCCCGCCTGTGATCTAAGCCTGGGCTTGGCAAAGAAAAGCTTAGCCGAGGGTGGAATTGCTTAGAAAGTTCGCGCGAATATGAAGACGAGGTTAACCCCAGCGTCGCAATCACCGTTTCCCGCCCGTGGAACCGTCCGGCTTTTCGGCGGTTTGCTTTAAGACCGGAATGTGGCGGCGGTCGCTTCGACCGCCCGGAGGGGCTCGACAATGCTCAAATGGGCGCTGATTTTCCTCGCTATTGCCGTGATTGCCGGCGCGCTGGGGCTCACCCCGATCGCGCGCGGCGCAGCCACCGTCTCCAGAATCCTGTTCGCCCTCTTCTTCATCGGGCTCATCGTCGTGGTCGTGATGGTCGTCTTCGCCCTCATGGCCGGGCAAGCGCTGTTCTGAGGCCACACTCGCCGGCATTCCGCCGCCCCGCGACTCGCCAACGCCGCGCTTTTGTGGAAGATTCACCACTGGAATTCCCGTCGACCTGACAACGGAGCGGGGCGCGGGAGCGTCAGCGGGGTGGGCTCATGCGTTATCCGGGCACGGTCACGAACAGGCGTCGAGCGCTGTGCGTCTTTCCGGCCTATACGCCGTCTTTCGGGACTTTCGCGCACGCCTACAAGCTGATGGGCGTCACCGCCTTCATGCCGCCGCAGGGCTTGCTGGTCATCAGCGCCTACCTGCCGGAGGCCTGGGACGTGCGCTTCGTCGACGAGAACGTGGCGCGGGCGACGCCGGAGGATTTCGCCTGGGCCGACTTCGTTTTCGCCTCCGGCATGCACATCCAGGAGCGGCAGATCAACGACATCCGCGCCCGCGCGCAGGCCGCCGGCAAGGTGGCGGTGCTCGGCGGGCCGTCCGTCTCCGGCGCGCCGGAGATGTATCCGGAGTTCGACTATCTGCATCTCGGCGAGCTGGGCGACGCCACCGACCGCCTGATCGAGATGCTCGACGCGAGCGTGGCGCGGCCGCCAGCGGCAGGTGCAGCTGAAGACCGACGAGCGGCTGCCGCTCTCCGATTTTCCCACGCCCTCCTACGGCAAGACGGCGATGTCGGAATATCTGATCGGCACCTTCCAGTTCTCCTCCGGCTGCCCCTATCGCTGCGAGTTCTGCGACATCCCGGCGCTCTACGGGCGGCAGCCGCGGCTGAAGACGCCCGAGCAGCTCACCACCGAGCTCGACGCCATCGTCGCGCAGCCGGGGCATCCGGCCGTCATCTACTTCGTCGACGACAATTTCATCGGCAACAAGAAGGCGACGCGCGAGATGCTGCCGCATCTCATCGAATGGCAGCGCAAGCACGATTATCCGCTCGGCTTCGCCTGCGAGGCGACGCTCAACATCGCCAAGCAGACCGATATCCTGGAGCTGATGCGCGAGGCCGGCTTCACCGGCATCTTCGTCGGCATCGAGACGCCGGAGCTCGACGCGCTCATGCACATGCGCAAGGAGCACAACGCCTCGCTCCCCATGTACGAGTCGATCGAGACGCTGAACGCCTACGGCATGGAGGTCACCTCCGGCATCATCCTCGGGCTCGACACCGACACGGAGCATACCGTCGACCGGCTGATCGAGTTCATCGAGCGCTCGCAAGATCCCGATGCTCACCATCAACCTGCTGCAGGCGCTGCCCAAGACGCCGCTGTATGAGCGGCTGAAGCGCGAGGGGCGCATCGTCGACGACCCGGCGCTGGAATCGAACGTGCGCTTCCTGCGGCCCTACGACGAGGTGATCGATTCCTGGCGGCGCGCCATCGACTACGCCTACACGCCGGAGCACCTGTTCGCCCGCTTCAGGCACCAGGTCGACGCCACCTATCCGAACCAGTTCAAGGCGCCGGCCAAGGGCAGGCTGAAGGCCGCGAACCTGAAGCGCGGCGCCACGCTCTTCTGGAACTCCATCCTCGAGCTCGGCATCCGCTCCGACTATCGCCGCGAGTTCTGGCGCGTCTTCCTCTACGCGGCGAAGCGCGGGCAGATCGAGGGCGCGCTCGGCATGGCCTTCATGGCGCACCACCTCATCAAGTTCACGCGCGAGGCGCTGGCCGGCGAGCAGAACGCCAGCTTCTACTCCGCCAAGGCGCGTGACGAGGAGACGCGCGAGGCGGCGTAGGCCGCCAAGAAACGCAATCCACGGCCAGGAGCAATCGCTCTGAAATGCGACATGCGTAGCGTCACCATCGAGACGCCGTGTCTGCCTACGCCGTGGAGAGCATGATGACCCATAGACTTGCCACCGCCAGCACCGTCATCGCGGCCAGAGCTCTTGCCGCAAGCCGGGAGCGCGAGACCGCAGCCACAGGCCTCCGGCTCAACGCACCCTCGTCCGACGCCGTCATGTCGCTGCACGAGGTGAGACAGGTGCTGCGGCACAGCGGCTATCGCGACATCGATTTCGTGGATCGCGACGGCGCCATGTACGAGCTGACCGCCAGCAAGCACGGCGACGAGCATCTCGTCGTGGTCAATGCCTATAGCGGCGAGATCCTGCACCGATAGAATACCCGACGGGCGCCCCCGACCCGTCCAGCCAACTCCCCGCCCCTGCTCCGCCGAGGCGTTGCCCCCCCGCCTGTGTTCATTGCCGTGGGGGCGGGGAGACCACGGCAGCCGCCCACCCCAAGGGGTGACGGCAGCACCGCGCTCCACTAAGCCTTGCCCGCATGACCAAGGTCTTCTCGCTCCTCATCATCCTGGCGATGGCGGTGCAGTTCATCAAGCCGCTCGGCCTGCCGGGCCTGAAGAAGCGCTCCGACGCATGGAAGCTCGCCGTCGCCGCGCTCGCCGCCATCGTCCTCGTGGCCGCAACGAAGGGGACGTGAGCGTCAGTCGACCGAATCTTCGGCCTTCTCGCCGAGCGCCACGATATCCCCCTTGGTGAAGAGGATCGTCTGAAGCTCCTTGCGCCAGTCCGGCTTCTGCCGCAGCAGGAATTCCAGGTCCATGCCGAAATGCTTGAACTCCTCCTTCTGGGCGTTCTGCATGATGGCCCGCGCCTGCTTGTCCTTCTCCACCGCGATCCGCTGCTCGTACCAGCCGATCGCCTCCGCCTCCTCGATCAGCGACGCGACCATGCGCGCGAAGGTGCGGGTCTTCTGCGGCAGCTCTTCGGGCGGCTCGTGATACTGGTCGAACGGCATGTCGGTTCTCTCCCTTCCTGTTCCGTCGCTGGCGAATGATCTGGCAACGCGTAAGCCGACGAACGGCTTCATTCCGCCGGGAGTTTCCAAGGAGAAGACAGCGATGAGTTGAGACGTCTCGACGAGCGCCTAGCTGCAAGGCACCGGCTTCGGCTCCTGCAGGAACGGCCTGTCGATCGCCTCGTAATAGCTCGACTTGAGATTGATGTTGATGAAGGTGAGCGGACCGCCATTGCCCTCGTAGAGCACGCGCAAATAGACCGAGCCGCCGCCCTTGAGGTTGAGGGTGAGGAAATATTCCTCGATGGCACCGGGCAGCTCGGCGATCTGGTAGACCTGTCCGCCGATATAGCTGAACTTCTGAAGCTCCGCCCCGACGACCACGCCGAGCTTGGCGCGCTCCTCAGGCGGCCACTGGCCGGCGAGCTTCTCGGTGTAGTGCATGGCGGCGTCGACGCCCTTGGTAGCGAGAATGGCCACCCATTCGCACATCTCCTCCCGCGGGCTCGCCAGCGCCGCGCCGGCATTGACGAGCGAAGCCGCCGCCGCGGCGGCAAAGAGCAAGCCTCTCATGTCTCTCCCCCTCTTTTCCGGCGCGTCGTGGCGCCAGCTTCGAGGTCGCATCTTCCGGCGTTTTTTCTTTTGATCAACCCGGATTGCTGGAATTCCGAGGTTTCCCGGCCTTGAGACGGGGGCGGGCGCCCGTGAGGCACCCCTTCGGGAGGCGCCTCACGGTGGAAGACCCTACTCCGGCACCGTCTCGCCCGAACCGCCCATTTCCGCCGGAAAATCCTTCATCTTGGGCAGGCCGTCCGTCATGCGCAGCACGGTCTCGCCATAGTTGACGTGGATGCCGGGAGCGAACGTCAGGCCGGGTATGGTCGCCGCGTAGACGTCGATCACGCCCCACAGCGGATGATCGGTCATCAGGTGGCCGCCGCACTTGGTGCAGGACTGCCTGTCGCTCTTTTCCGTCTTCTTGAAGTGCCCAAGCGATTCCGCGCCCTTGGTGACGCGGACGTTCTCCGGCTTCCACAGCGTGAACGCGTTCACCGGCCCGGCCGACCAGGAGCGGCAGGAGCTGCAATGGCAATAGCCCATCGCCTCCGGGGCCCCGCTCACCTCGATCTCCACCGCTCCGCAGAAACACTTGCCTTGATACGTCATCGCTTTTGCACCTCATCGACGTGGCGAGATTTCGCCACAGGTTGGGGGCGCGCGACCCTAGCCGCAATTTAGGCGGCAAAGCGGCGAAGCTGGCGCGGCTTTGCGGCTCACCGAAATGTGCACTGTCGTATTACAAATCGCCGCTGTTGATCATCCATATGCAAATTTATATAACTCGTTATGTTTTCAGCGATGGGTCGTCGTTCATGACCGAGGACGTTGTCCGCGCATTCGGATTCCTGACGCTCGGAACGCGCATGAGGCGCATCGGCGAGCGGCTGCAGGCCGATACGCAGCGCATCATGGACGAGATGGGCGTGGCGCTGCAGGCGAGCCAGTTCCCCTTCCTCGCGGCACTCGACCGGCTCGGGCCGCTCACCATCGGCGAGCTGGCCGAGGCCGTCGGCATCACGCAGCCGGGCGCCACCCGCGCCGTGTCGGACCTCGTCAGGCTCGCCCTGGTGAAGGCTCGGCAGGCGCCGAAGGACCAGCGGCGCCGGATCGTCTCGCTCACGCCGAAAGGCCGGCGCCTCGTCGACCACGCGAAGCAGGCGGTGTGGCCGCGCATCGAAAGCGCGGTGAGCGATCTCTGCGGCGGGCTCAACGGCACGCTGCTTGAGCAGCTTGCCGCCATCGAAGATGGGCTGACGACGAAGCCGCTTGACCGCCGCGCCGTGCCGGCGAAGCGGATACGCCGTTGAGCCACGTCCTCGACCGCCCGGTGTGGAGCGCGCTCACCACGCGGCAGGCGGCGCTCTCCGAAGGCGGCGGCGTTGCCCGCCGCTACGACCCCTCCATCGTGCCCTTCGCTGCGGCGCGCGACGACAGCGCGGAGGCCGTGGAGGCGCTTGCAACGCTGGCGCGCCCCGGCGAGGAGTCTGCTGCTGCTCCAAGCCGACGAGATGCGTCTCCCGCCCGGGCTTGCCGCCATCACCAGCGCGGCGGGCGTGCAGATGGTGCTGCAGCACGCGCCGGCGCGGGTCGCGGATCAACGCATCGAGCGGCTGGGCGAAGCCGACGCCGCCGACATGCTGGCGCTCGCCACGCTCACCAAGCCGGGGCCGTTCACGTTGAAGGCACAGGCGCTCGGCGAGTTCTGGGGGGTGAAGGAGAACGGCCGGCTGGTCGCCATGGCCGGCGAGCGCATGAAGCAGGAGGGCTTCACCGAGGTGAGCGGGGTGTGCACCCACCCCGACGCGCGCGGACGCGGGCTGGCGCGGCTTCTCTCGGTGTTCATGACGCACCGGGTTCTGGAGCGCGG
Source organism: uncultured Alphaproteobacteria bacterium (assembly GCA_963801225.1). GTDB lineage: Bacteria > Pseudomonadota > Alphaproteobacteria > Rhizobiales > Afifellaceae > DASWJZ01. Next base: position 146,959 of record CAWDED010000009.1, on the reverse strand, counting down.
CGAGACGCCCTTTCTCCACGCCTACGCCGCGAACGAAGCCGCGATCGGGCTCTATCGCTCAATGGGGTTCGAAGTGAGGTCGACGATGAATGTCATGCTGGTGCGGGCCGGCGAGGCACCGAAACTTTAGGCTGCAACCCGGCGGCACTACCGCGGATGGGCATGGATCGACTGGCACGAAACGCGCTAGTCATTGGACTCACCTTGTGAGACGCGCAGCGCAAGACTTCGCATGCAGAAACGCATCGACAAAGAGCCCGCCATGCTCCTCACGCCCGAGCTGGTGGCGCTCAGCATCAGGCCGGAGCCGGACCTCGGCACCGAGCCCTCGCTCACCGTGCACACGGAGGAGGAGTACGACGCGCTCGGCCGCGAATATGACGAAGCGTGCGGGGACGGCCCCTTCTGGGTCTTCGCCTACGGATCGCTCATCTGGCGCCCGGAGTTCGAATCCGTCGAGCACCGGCGCGCCACCGCCTTCGGCTGGCATCGCACCTTCTGCCTCAGGATGACGCGCTTCCGCGCCACGCCCGAGCAGCCCGGCCTGATGCTGGCGCTGGGGCGCGGCGGGCGCTGCGACGGCATCATCTACCGCCTGCCGGAGGAGGACCGCGAGAAGCATGTGCGCAGCGTCTTCGTGCGCGAGGCGCGCTTCCGCGAGAGCCTCCGGGCGGTGCGCTGGATCACGGTGCAGACCGAGACGGGAAAGACGCGCGCACTGGTCTTCTGGGCCGGCCCGGAAGGCGAGCGCGTCATGCACAACCTGACGCCGGAGGAAACCGCCTCGATCCTGGCACGCGCCTGCGGCTCCCGCGGCTCCTGCGCGGAATATCTCTACAACACCGTCGCCCACCTCGAAGAGCACGGCATCCGCGACCGGCACCTGTGGCACCTGCAGGAGCTGGTGGCAAAGGAGCTGACGGCGCTGCACGCGGTTGAGTGAAGCAGGCCGCTGAATCCGGCCCGCTTATCAGGCTCGTCGGCATCAGCCCTTGTGCTACCTGCGCCACCGGACTTGGTCCGGAGGGCACGAATCGCTGGCAAGCCGGTGAAAACGATACCTAACCGGTTTGCAGCGCCGCCTGCGCGCCGGCCAGTGCTTCGGGCGGCAAATCCATATTGTGCATGACGGCGATCGACCATTGGCTGCCGTCGCGCGCCGCAACGAGGCTCATGATCCCCTTGCGGCTCGGCCATTCTGCGCCGTGCGGGTCGCGCGCGCCCGTCATTTCCCAGCCTACGTCGATTGCCGCCACATCCGGCCGCAGAAAGCGCACGTCGGTGCTTCCTTGCGTGAGTGTGCTCTGCGCGAACATGGTCGCGAAGATCGGCGCGTGAAACCGCTCGATGGCCTGGCGCCCCTTGGCGCGCATGCCGAAAACATTCGTGAAATCCGCGTCTGCCGCGAACGGACCGGCAAAGGCATGGGCGTCATGCACGTTCCACGCCTCGAACAGCGATTCCACGACGCGGTTGACTGCGCTTTCCGATTGCTCAATGTCGGGCATTATTGATCCTCGTCCGAATAGTACGGTATCCATACTATTCGGTGGCCGTATGGATTTGTCAAGTGAGCGAGCCCTACACGCAGTCGCTTCTTCTCTACGCCTACCAGGCCAGCGCCCGTGATCTGGTGAAGGAGCTGCGGGCGGGCGGCCACACGCAAATCCGCCCCAAGCATGGTGCGGTCTTCGCCAATATCGACCGCGCTGGAGCGCGCGCGACTGTGCTTGCCGAGCGTGCTGGGATCGGCAAGCCGGCGATGGGCGAGCTGATCGACGAGCTGGAGCGCCTCGGCTATGTGAGGCGGGAGGCCGATCCGACAGATCGGCGAGCGAAGATCGTCGTGCCCACGTCCGAGGCGCTCGACGTGACGCGCATCGTCCACGCTTTCAACCGCCGCATGGAATCGAGCTATCGGAGGCGGCTCGGCAAGGAGGCGTACGAAACGCTGCGCAAGGCGCTTTTCCTCATCGCGCCGGAGGGCGGCCCAAGGCAGCCGCGGCTTTAAGACGCCGCCGCTGGTGCCCCCGATAGCGCCACACGAGGCCCGCCGATCTCTATCGAAAAGAGCGGCTCAAGCCGACGACTGACCCAGCGCTTTCGTGTGGTTGCCGATATCGAGCAGCCTGACCTCTCTCGCGACGAGCGGTTCGGCGCCGGTTACGTCCTTGGCGCCGCGATACTTGGCGGCTTTGAGCAAGTGCTTTCGCCAAGCCTCGCCGTCGCCCTTCCAATCGCTGGCATTGTCTTCGAATTGCAGCGCTCGCGTGCCCCGGAGGCTGCCAACGTATGGCGGATTGACCAGAAGCAGCCTGAACTTTCGAAAGCCGAAAGACTTCAGCATGTCCATCAGGCAATGCGTCTCTGACCGCCACTTGGCCGCGGAAGGCGCATCCGCCGAACCGGCATACCTCACGAACAAGACCCGCTCCCTGGCGTGCGCCAGCGACAAGAAGCGGTCGAGCAGAAATGCCGTCCGGCGCTTGGGATTCTCGATATGGCTCCGAAAATCCTCCACGACGTCTCCCGCCACGCGCGGGAACTCGTGGTGCAGCCAGATTTGGTAGTGCGCATTCTCGACGGAGACGGCATGACCGTCCTCGCACACCCTGTGCAGGAGGTCCGGCGCATAGAGCTTTTCGACGTCGGGATCTTCGAGGAAACGGATGAGCGAAGAGAGCGGCGTGACCCACCAGTCGAACGGGAAAGCCCTCGAGAAACCGAAGGTCATTCGGGCATTGTAGGCAACCCTGCAATCGCAGCCGAGCGAGATGATGTGGTCATACGAACGGCGCATCGCGTGACGCCTCAGGGCGCCGGCACGTGTTTGGGGATGACGCTCGTCTCGAAGCTCTCGCGCCCGCCCTTCACCGCCATGATCGTCACCGACTTGCCGGGGATCTGGCTGCCCGGCGTAAAGCTGATCGTGCCGGTCACGCCGGCAAAATCCCGCGTCGCCGCCAGGGCATCGCGCACCGCCGTGGGATCGGTGCTGCCGGCCCGCGCGATCGCCGCCATGAGGAGCCGCGCCGCGTCGTAGCCGAGCGCCGTGAAGGCGTCGGGCTCGGCGTCCGGGTAGGCCCTGGCGAAGGCCTCGAGGAACGTCTTCACCGTCGGGTCGGGATTGTCCGCGCCGAGATAGGCATGCGTCGTGTAGTAGACGCCGCTCGCGTCGCCGATCGCCGCCCAGTCCGCGGCGCCGATATCGAGCCCGTCGCCGCCGAGGATGGGCGCATCGATGCCGGCGGCGCGGATGGCCGGCACCGCGGCCGCCACGTCGTCGGGCTGCGCCGCGAGATAGATGAGGTCCGCCTTGGGCAGCGCCTGCGGCTTGCTCGCGATGTCCTCCAGCGAATACGGCACGACCGCCACGACGCTGCCGCCCAGCGCCTTGAAGCGCCTCTCGAAATAGAGGTGCAGCAGCCGCGCATAGGCGCTGCTCTCCTTGTAGAGCACGGCGACCGTGCGCGCCTTCAGCGCATCGTAGGCCCATTCGGCACCGGCGGCGGCCTGCACGTTGTCGCCGAAGCAGGCGAGGAAGAGCCAGTCGGGCACCTGCTGCGGCAGCAGCGGCGAAGTCGCGCCGGAGGTGAGGAACACGCGGGCATGCTCCGCCGCCACGCGCGCCGCCGGCCAGCACCATGTCGGTGTCGGAGAAGCCGATCAGTCCCGCGATGCCGGGCGCCTCGCGGAACAGCTTCTGCGCCTCCTCCGCGATGACCTTCGGGTCGGTGCGCCCGTCGACGAGCACGCAGCTCCACCCTCCGCCCCAGCACGCCCTCGCCGGCATTCGCCAGGTCGACCGCCAGCCGCGCGCCCTTGGAGGACGGGATGTCGAGATCGCGCTGCCCGCCGGTCAGGTTGTACATGGCGCCGATCACGACCGGCGGCTCGTCGGCCGCGGCGAAAGCGGGCAAGGCCGCGCTCAGCGCCCAGGTGATGAAAGAGGCGAATCCGAATCTCACGGCAAAGGCTCCAGATGCGCCGCGCATCTTCGGGGCGAGATGCGCGGGAGCGGACATCGACTACTCCGCTCCGGCCCGGATGATCAATGAGTCGGCCGAGATATCCAACCAGCGAGGTTGCTCGTTCCTTCGCATCGCGGCTTGCTGCGCGCTCTCCAGCAACCCTTAATATTTCTGCGGTAGTGGCGTGCACGCGTTTGCACCATGCTCGGTCCCGCGAAAGGAGCCGCTCATGCCTTGCCAGCACTCAGCCGCCGACCGCGCCGCGATGCGCCCGACGCGGCGCACGATTATCGCCGGGCTGGCGCTCGCCGCCGCAACGCCGGGCGCCGCGCTGGCCCAGACCGCCGGCCCCGCATCCGCCGAGGACGAGGCGTTCATGCGCATCGCGCTCGCCGAGGCCGCGAAGGCCGACTTCCCCTTCGGCGCGGTGATCGTGCGCGACGGCGCGGAGCTGGTGCGCGGAGGCAATCTCGGCCGCACCAACGGCGACCCCACGGCGCATGGCGAGATGGTGGCGATCCGCAACGCCGTGGCGAAGCAGCAGAGCCGCGCGCTCCGAGGCGCCACGCTCTACTCAACCGGCGAGCCCTGCGCCATGTGCATGGGCGCCATCCTGTGGTGCGGCTTCGGGCGGCTGGTCTACGCCGCCTCCATCGCGCAGCTTGCCGCGCGCATGAACCAGATCATGATCACCAGCGCCGCGCTCGCGGCGGACGCGCCCTTCGTGCCGATCGAGATCACCGGCGGCGTGCTCGCCGACGAGGCGATGGCGCTCTTCAAGTAGCCGTGCACCCCGGGAGCCGCACGTGATCGCCATACGCGCCGCGAAGATCGCCATGGTCGGGGCAGCCGCCCTGTTCGCCTCGCTCGCCGCCTTCGGCAACCTCACGGATTACGGCACCAACCTCGCCTTCGTGCAGCATGTGCTGTCGATGGACACGATCTTCCCCGATTCCCGCATCGCCTATCGCGCCATCACCGCGCCCGGCCTGCATCACGCCGCCTACTGGCTGATCATCGCCACGGAGACCGCCACGGCGCTCCTCTGCTGGGTCGGCGCCGCGATGATGCTGCTGAGGCTCCGCGCCGCCGCCGCCGCGTTCCAGCGCGCCAAGACCTGTGCCGTTGCCGGCCTCACGCTCGGCTTTCTCCTGTGGCAGGTCGGCTTCATGTCGATCGGCGGCGAATGGTTCGGCATGTGGCAGTCGCACGCGTGGAACGGCATTCCGAACGCCTTCCGCTTCGCCATGGTGCTCGCCGTGGCGCTGATCTTCGTAGCCATGCGCGACGACGAGCTTGCCGCGCCCGCGCCGCGATAGCCCCCGCGCCACGCCCTCACTCTATCTCGACATTGTCCGCCAGCAGGCGATGCACCAGCATCGCCTCGCAGGTGTCGGTGTCGGTCGCCGGCTTTTCGCTGAGCTGCGCGACGATCACGTCCTGGTCGGGGAAGATGTGCAGATATTGCCCCACCGTCCCGATGGCGGTGAAGCCGTCCTGCGACTGCTCGGAGGGGATCCACCAGTGATAGCCGAACTGGAATTTCCGCTTCACGCCCTGGAAAGCGCACGACCAGCCCGGATCGACCGGATCGGACACGGAGGCGCGCATCCAGTCGGCCGTGGCGTCCTCGCCCTCGTTATATTCGGTGAGCAGCCAGTCGCCCAGCGTCGCCAGGTCGCGCGCCGAGGTGTAGGCGCAGCAATGCGCCGCCGGGTGGCCGGCGAAATCGGCGTTCCACTCGGCGTTCTTCTCCATCGGCAGCTGCTGCCACAAGAAGCTCTGCAGCGCCTCGTCCAGCGAGCCGCGCGCAAAACCCTTGTCGGGCGTCAGCCGCGCCTCGGTGATGAGGCCGAGGAGCTGCGTGTCGAAGCTGGAATAGTGGAACTGCCCCGGCGCGTGGAACGTGGCGTGCGCCAGCCGGTCGGCGACGGCCTCCTTCAGCTTGCCGAACTTGCTCGACCAGCTCGCCGTTCTGGTCGACCTGGATCTTGAGCACATTGTCGGCCTCGTCCTCCGACCAGTCCATGCCGCTTGCCATGTGCAAGAGGTCGCGCAGCGTCACGCGCGGATCGAGGCCCGGCACCCCGGCGGCCGTGAGGATATCCGCCGCCGGCGCGTCGAGATCGGCCGGCGGCCCGTAATCCGCGTCCTGGTAGACGGAGCCGAAGAGCAGCGAGACGACCGACTTCACGATCGACGACACCCCGAAGCGGTCGCGCGCCACTTCGTCCTTGCACGGATCGTCGTCGCCGCGCACCGAGGTCTGGTGCGTCACGAGCTGCCCGCCCTTCAGGATCACCAGCGCACACACATGCTGCCGCTCGCATGAAGTCGGACAGGTCGCAAGCCTCCCCTCCCCCGCACGGATAGGTGAGCGAAACGTCCGCAGGGTGGATGAACTGTTTTGAGGGCCAGTTCAGCTCGGGGGTTTGCGCGGAGGCATCGGCGACGAGGGATACCAGCGAGACGACCGAGAGAAGGATCAGGAGCGGGAAACGAAAGCGGCGGGGCATGGACATGTCCTCTCAGGTGGACAGCTCTTCTTAGGGCCAATTCGGTCGCGATTGAAGTGATGCGCCGCTACGCGAGCGCTTTTGCATGTCCGCGACCTTCTTCACCTCATGTTCGCCGTCGCCCTGGAACCCACGCCGTACCAGGTGAAGCGCAGCTCTGGCACCAGTCGCGGCTGCAGCACCACCGCGCGAAGGGGAACAGATGGGGCAATAAAGCTCTTACGCGGCCTCTAAGAAGTCGCACGCAGACTGGTCCCAGTGGAAGTCAATACGCTTGACCTGGGATAGCTGGCTCCCTTCAAACTCAAACTCAAACAGGTGGAGTGAGTTGCGATCGCTCACCGCGCAGCTTGACCCCGCCCAAAAGAGCGTCATGTCGCCGATCTGCTCAATCTGGCTCTTATGTAGGTGACCCGAAAGCAAATAGTGCACACGACTCTCACGGGCCGCTAGCTGCACGTCGGCATGCTCAATTAGCGCATAAGGTGTCTTGACTGATCCTGAGGGAGGAAAGTGCAAAGCCCAAAGTACCTGCACATCGTCAAATTCATGCCGGGCACTTTCTGTAATCCGCTGAAGTTCCTCTATGACGTCTCTGTATGCGCGCCCCTGTCCTTTTTTCATCAGCGCAATCGGATGCGTGGCATCAGAAGCCACTCTTAGACAGAAATCGGCCGATATGATGCAAAGACGCGATGCTTCTCTTTCCAGAATTACTCGTCCAATCGTAGTATATTCGGCCCCGAGATACGCCTGAAACTTGAGGTCGAAGTTTCGACAAGCCGGCTCGCCGTCAACGTCATGGAAGCGGTCGTGGTTCCCTGGCAGACGAAAAATCTCGCACCCGGCAGACTTCAGCGTAGGTCTGTTCGTTGGCGTTCGATAGTTCGCCCCAGGTTTCGCATTAATGAACTCGTAAGCCTCAGTCAGATCGGTCGCCAATCCCGTCGTGGCAACATCTCCCGTTATTGCGATAAGGTCGATCACATTTCTTTTTTCATAGGCGAATCGGGCGACGGCCTCAGCGACGTCCTTATCATAGCTCTCTGGCAGAAGGCTGAAGCACTCTCTAATTCGGGCCACCCGAAGGCCCCCGCGGAAGTTGGAAGAGTGACGTGATGTTCCTTCGCCCTGGCTCAATGCAAAAGTGGAGGTCTGAGAGATGGAGAATGCGAAACGTGGGCATTAGACCGCTAGCGCGTCACCCTTAGAGGGGCTTTGGTTTCCATACTTGGCGCTGGTGGATCGAATTCAAGAATGAGCTCATTGCCTTCGATAGCCATGCTTCCCCAGCTCCGCCTGAGAAGATCATGCCGTCGGAAATATGCGAAACAAGCTCTTTTCGAAGCAGGGAGAAGAACCCTGTAGCCTCGTCGGGGATGACGTACAGCCTCCTCCAATATTTCGTTCTGGGCGCCCGCCGAAAAGCGGCTCTCCCGGGTCAGATATGCTTGCTTCCACTCCACTGTAACGCAGCCGGTTTGCAAGCGTCGCAATAACTCTTTGCAGGCGGATAGCAAACGCCTCACGAAGCTTATCCAGGTCCCTCGGCGCCGGGTCGCGGGCCATCGGAACCTGGAACACCGAACCTGCTTCATCCTCAAGCGCCTTCGAGCCCCCTAAGCCGATACATCGACAGTGCACTGGTTGGAGAGAGACTGCCGACAGAGGCAGGAGCTTCTGCAAGTGAGCGGTCTGCTCCTTGTTTCGCCGAGATTGTTCCTGCCATTCGATGGCAGCAGCCTTGCTCCAGAAATCCTTGCGAAACTGCGTCAGGTCATGTGCAAACAAGTCTTCGCGGTTGACCACGACGGGGTTGATGACCCGCCCAGAAAGGCTCTGTGCAAGTATCTGAACAACATATTGGAATGCGTCCTCGTCGGATGACCGTCGCAAGTTTGCACTTGATCCGTGGCCGAGGCGTCCGACAAGGAAGAGATCACCATACGCTTCGTTAAGGCGCGCCGAAAATTCCGCGGCCGGATCTGGTAGCGGCGACTGTCTGCGCGGCACCAACTCGCTCGCAGGTCGAAGGCGAAAAGATAGTTCATTCATTGTATATCAAACCACCAAGCAAGGTGTAATTCTCGCCGTTGCGACCTTCTTCTTTGCCCGCTGGACCGCCTTGTCGAGTTCTGCAAGGTTGTGCTCGTCGATTTGGACGACGACATTCCTGGTCGCAGCTGCCTCATCGTCTGTTGTTATCCGCAGCTGAATGACTGGGATGAGAGCCTCGATCGTCGTATCGTCGTCGGCATAGTTGGGTCGCAGGTCAACGAAAGTGGAGAAGCCGACAGCATTTCTTAGGAAGCCACTTCGGAGGCGCGACACCTTCGAAACGCGATCGACATTCTGATTGGGCGCAAGCACAAGCCGGAGGCGCGCGACCAGGCGGTCGAATTCTTCAACTAGAGAAGCTGTCTGCCGTTAGGGAGTTGGCAAGAGCTTCCATAGCGTCGGAGAAACTCAGCCCATCCCTTACAGCGGTGTGAACCTGACTGTACCAAAGAAGGAGAGCATCTGCAGGAGATAGGCAACCTGCTCCTTCCTCAGGCCCAATTCCGAAGCGAGCCGCTCCGACCGCGCTTTCTCCGCTTGCCGAAATGCTTTGGCGCCAAGAACTCGTCACGAAACACACCGAACTGACGCTCCTCGAGCATGGCAAGAGGATTAAGAGCACTTCTTCTATCGAGGTAGGCGGCAGAAGTTTCGGGGCTGAAACCATGCGAGGGGACTAGCAGGCAGTCGTCAGTGGACGGTTGAATTGCTTTGTGACGCCAGCATGCCGAGCCGTCATCTCTACCCACCTCAAGCATCCAAAATGGACGTTGCGTCTCTCATCGCAACAATATGGCCCCTTGTCCAGCCGTCGCCAGCGGGCTTTCTGAAAAACCTTACCGGCCCCACAGTGCCTAAAAATGCGCATTTTGGTATTTGACTGCATGACATGACAACTGCTGGCGGCCTAACCCTACGACTAATTAACCTTCCGCAGCGACGGGAGAGAGTTCAAGCTAAACACACGCCCCGCTCGCGGATCGAAACCACCGTGTCTCTCATGACTGGCTTCGCCATATCCCCGCCGCGTCCTTGTCACTTGCCCCACCCTGCCCTCTACGGCGAGAGCGGCTTCGTCCTGGAGGATTCCTCCGGGCGGGGGGAACCCTCCAACTGGGCCCGCGCAGGATGCGCGTCGGCCCGGCCGTGCCCCCTACCCCCTCCGCGCCGCCTCAATCTTCGCCACATCGATCTTCTTCATCTCCATCATCGCATCGAACGCGCGCTTCGCCTCGGCGCCGCCGGCGGCCATCGCCTCGGTCAGCACGCGCGGCGTGATCTGCCAGGAGACGCCCCATTTGTCCTTGCACCAGCCGCAGGCGCTCTCCTGGCCGCCGTTCCCCACGATGGCGTTCCAGTAGCGGTCGGTCTCCGCCTGGTCGTCGGTGGCGATCTGGAAGGAGAAGCTTTCGTTGTGCTTGAACATCGGCCCGCCGTTCAGCCCCATGCAGGGGATGCCGGCGACGGTGAAGTGCACGACCAGCGGATCGCCCTCCTTGCCGGAGGGGTTGTCGCTCGGCGCCCGGTGGACGGCGATCACCTCGCTGTCGGGAAACGTCGCCGCATAGAAGCGCGCCGCCGCCTCCGCGTCCTTGTCGTACCACAGGCAGATCGTGTTCTTGGCAATCATCGCTCGTCCTTTCGCTCGCCGCGCGCTTCGCGCGCCCTCCCGATCCCCAGAAATATCAGCTCCGTGGCGATCCAATGGCGCCGTTCTGCGTCCATCCACCACCCGAAATTCCTGCGCCTTCGGGCCGGAAATCTTCCACCTCACCTCAAGGGCGAGGCAATTGCATTTGGGCGCCAACCTTCGTTTTGTCATCCCGGAAAGCGCGGGACGCGCTTGTCCGGGACCCATGCACATTGCGGCTGAGACCATGCCGATGCGCCGCGAACCGGCCCGTCCAATCGATGTTCATGGGTCCCGGCCCGCGCGGCGCTCGGCCGGGATGACAGACGACGGGATGGCGGGAAGCTGGTGCCGCCCCAATCCCCAACCCCCTCACCCCGTCCGCGTCCGCGTCACATAGACCGCCCTTCCCTCCACCGCGAGCGACGCCTCGTGCTCCACGTGCCGCCTCACGCCGCGCCTCGCTGCGGGCAAAGGCCTCCTCGAAGGCGGCGAGCTCGCGCAGGATGCGCGTCAGCTCCTTCAGCGCGGCGAGGTCGGGGCGCGGTCCTCCTTGCGCTGGAACTCCAGGCGAGCGAGAATTCCAGCTTGCGCGCCTGCCGCTCGGCCGCCCGCCACAGCCGCGCCGCAAGCTTCCGGCGTCCGCGCGGAGAGATCGAGGCGAGCGCCTGGCCCGCCACCTCGCGCCGCCGCGGCAGGCGCTGCACCGCCGCGCCCGGCAGGCTCGCGCCGTCGAGATGGTAGTAGAGCGTGCCGATCCCCATCCCCGTCACCGCGCAGATGTCGCGCACCGGCGTCCCGGCGCGATACAGCGCGCGCGCCTTCTCGATCGTCTCGCACGAATGGGTCAGCGGGGCTCGGCATCGATCCTTTTCTTCCAATTCTGTCGTCATTGCCGGGCTTGCCCCGGCAATCCATTCGTGTCCGCTGCAGCCGGCGACCGCTCGGCGATCCTACGCGACCCGCGGAGGCGGGATAGAGCTCCGTCGGCCGAGCGGTCCGCTAAGCGATCGGACCGCCCTCAGCGAATGGTCGATGGGGTTGAGCTCCCTCCGGCCGACACCTCACTGGGGAGAGCCAAACATTGCCCGCGCGAGGACGGCCGATCTCCATCGGCTCGACACGCCTTTTCGCTTCGAGGCCGCCCTGTTCGGGACGTGTTCGGCATCGAGCTTTTTCGGCGGAAAATGTCAGGCGCCTCAGGGCGCTGGCGCCGCGCGCTCAACCCGAACAACGGCCCTGCTGCCTACGCCCCTGCTCCCCTCACCCCTCCATCTTCAGCGCCGCGATGAACGCCTCCTGCGGGATGTCCACCTTGCCGAACTGGCGCATCGCTTCTTGCCTTCCTTCTGCTTGTCCAGAAGCTTGCGCTTGCGGGTGATGTCGCCGCCGTAGCATTTGGCCGTCACGTCCTTGCGGAGCGCCGAGATGGTCTCGCGCGCGATGACCTTGGCGCCGATGGCCGCCTGGATGGGTATCTTGAACAGGTGCTGCGGGATGAGCTCCTTCAGCTTCTCCACCATGGCGCGGCCGCGGCGTCTCCGCTGGCTGAGCGGTGCACCAGCATGGAGAGCGCGTCGACCGGCTCGCCGTTGACCAGGATCGACATCTTGACGAGGTCGCCCTCGCGGTAGCCGGTGATGTGGTAGTCGAAGCTGGCATAGCCCTTCGACACGGATTTCGAGCCGGTCGTAGAAGTCGAAGACCACCTCGTTGAGCGGCAGGTCGTACTGCACCATGGCGCGGCTGCCGACATAGGAGAGCTCCACCTGCACGCCGCGCCGCTCCTGGCAGAGCTTCAGCACCGCGCCGAGATACTCGTCGGGCGTGAGGATGGTGGCGCGGATCCACGGCTCCTGGATCTCGGCTGATCCGCACCGGGTCCGGCATGTCGGCCGGGTTGTGCAGCTCGATCTGCCTGCCCGTCGGTCAGCGCTGATCTTGTAGATGACCGACGGCGCGGTGGCGATGAGGTCGAGGTCGAACTCGCGCGCCAGCCGCTCCTGGATGATCTCCAGGTGCAGGAGCCCCAGGAAGCCGCAGCGGAAGCCGAAGCCGAGCGCGGCTGAGGTCTCCATCTCGTAGGAGAAGCTCGCATCGTTGAGGCGCAGCCTGCCGATGGCCGGCGCGCAGATCCTCGAAGTCCGCCGCGTCGACCGGGAAGATGCCGCAGAACACCACCGGCTGCGCCGGGCGGAAGCCGGGCAGCGGCCGCGGCCGCGGGCTGCGGTCGTCGGTGATCGTGTCGCCGACGCGCGTATCCGCCACCTCCTTGATGGAGGCGGTGAGGAAGCCGATCTCGCCCGGCGCCGAGCTCGCCGATATCGACCATCTTGGGATTGAAGATGCCGACGCGGTCCGTCTCGTAGCGCGCGCCGGTGCCCATCATGCGGATCGCCTGGCCCTTCTTCAGCACGCCGTCGACGATGCGCACCAGCACGACGACGCCGAGATAGGGGTCGTACCAGCTATCGACGAGCAGCGCCTTCAGCGGCGCGCTCGCGTCGCCCTTCGGCGGCGGCAGGCGGGTGACGATCGCCTCCAGCACGTCCTCGATGCCGAGCCCCGTCTTGGCGGAGATCATGACCGCGTCCGGAGGCGTCGAGGCCGATCACGTCCTCGATCTGGCTCTTCACGCGCTCCGGCTCGGCGGCGGGCAGGTCGATCTTGTTGAGGACGGGCACGATCTCGTGGTCGTTGTCGATCGCCTGGTAGACGTTGGCGAGCGTCTGCGCCTCCACGCCCTGGCTGGCGTCGACGACGAGCAGCGAGCCCTCGCAGGCGGCGAGCGAGCGGTTCACCTCGTAGGCGAAATCGACGTGCCCCGGCGTGTCGATGAGGTTCAGCTCATACGCGCCGCCGTCCTTCGCGTGATAGAGCAGCCGCACGGTCTGCGCCTTGATGGTGATGCCGCGCTCGCGCTCAATGTCCATGGAATCGAGCACCTGCTCCCTCATCTCGCGCAGGTCGAGCCCGCCGGTCATCTGGATCAGCCGGTCGGCGAGCGTCGATTTCCCGTGGTCGATATGCGCGATGATCGCGAAATTGCGGATATGGTCGAGGGCCGTCGTCATGGAATTCCTTGTGTGACGACGGGCATGTAGCACGGCGCGCCGCTAGCGCAAGCTGGGCGCCGGGCGCGAGCGCAAAACCGCTTGATCGGCGCGTGAGCCGGTTGCCATTCCGCCGCCCGCGTGGTGGCATTCGGCCGCACGTTCCACCGCCGAGGAGACGAAACATGGCCGACGTATCGATCAAGGTGAGCCGAAACGGCCCCTATGTAGTGAAAGGGTCCGTCGAGGTGCTGGACGCCGACGGCAATCCCTACACGGTGAAGGAGAGCTTCGCGCTCTGCCGCTGCGGCGGCTCCACCACCAAGCCCTTCTGCGACGGGACGCATTCCAAGATCGGCTTCCAGGGCGCCGAGCAGGCGGTGGCCGCGTCCGAGAAGTGACCCGGCGGCCGGGCCCGGCGGCTAACGCCTGAGGATGATCCAGATGGCGTGGATGATGCCCGGGACGTAGCCGAGGATGGTCAGCAGGATGTTCAGCCAGAACTGCAGGCCGATCCCCACCTGCAGGAACACGCCGAGCGGCGGCAGGACGATCGCGCACAGAATGCGGATCACGTCGCCGCCCGTCGCGGTGCGCCGGTCGACCGGGCTCTGGGTGTAGGAAGCAGGCTGCCGTGTGTCGTAGGCCATCGTATTTGCTCCAATCTGTTCGCGGCTTAACGCGCTCCCGCCGGGTACGTTCCAAATGCCGCGCATCGCCGGGAACGCCCCGCGCCAGAACGCAATCAAACGTCAGGAGCCCGCAATACCCCAGGATGATCTCTTCGCCGATGCCGGGCTGTCCGATATCGGCGCCAACACGACCATCGCGGCGCTTCGCGATGAGGCGGCGCATTGCACGCGCTGCCCGCTTTATGAACACGCGACGCAGACCGTGTTCGGCGAGGGGCCGTCCGATGCGCGGCTCATGATGGTGGGCGAAGTGCCGGGCGACCAGGAGGACCTGCAGGGCAGACCCTTCGTAGGGCCGGCGGGACGACTGCTCGACCGCGCCCTGCAGCGCGCCGGCATCGACCGCAGCCAAGTCTACGTCACCAATGCGGTGAAGCACTTCAAGTTTGAGTGGCGTGGCAAGCGGCGCATGCACAAGACGCCGGACCGGCCGGAGATCGAGGCGTGCAAATGGTGGCTCGAGCGCGAGCTGGCGTTGGTGAAGCCGGAGCTGGTGGTGGCGCTCGGCGGCACGGCGGGCACGGCGCTCTACGGTCGGCCGGTCAAGGTGCTTTCAGAGCGCGGCCGCATCTCCGACGATCCGCGCGGCTTCCGCCTCCTGCCCACGGTGCACCCCTCGATGATCCTGCGCATGCCCGATGCGGCGAAGGAGCAGGCGTTTGCCGATTTCGTGAGGGATTTGCGGAAGGCGAGCTAGGAAACGCGCTTGCGACACGTTTCTCCCTGCCCTTTGCGGCAGCCACAAAGGGCGGCGGGTTGGTGCCCGGTTCGCCGCCTCAGTCGGGCGGAAGTCGGGCGCAAGCCGGACGCAGCCCCGTGCCCCCTCCAAACCGGGTGACAGAGGAAGGGGCCGGCGAGAGAAGGTCGCTGAGGCGTCAGTCCCAGAGCCCGTATTCCTCCCATTTGTCCTCCGGGATGAGATCTCCGATCCGGTAGCTGAAATCGAGCACGTCCATGTGGTCGTCGGACGTTTTGCAGACAAAGGAAAGGCTGTACCACTTGCCCTTGGAGCGGAAGGCGGCGCCATCGCCGGTGAGGAGGTCACCGTCCACCTCGGTCGCCTCAGTGGCGCCGGCGACGACGCGGTCGGGGCTGTATTTCTTCTGGTCGTGAGCGATCCGCTGCATCGCCTCGTAGTCGCAGCGCTGTTCGAGCCGCGCCCCCAAGTCGAGCTCGCGCAGCCCTTTGACGATTGCCGCGTCGAGCGCAAGCGCCGGCCAGGCGGCGAGCGGGGCGATCCATGCCGCGGCAAGCACCGGGGCTAGGAGCGTCAGGAGAGAAGGGAATCGGCGGGATTTCGGTCGATGCGCTGAAAAGGCCATGTCTTTCGGCTCGTACACAAAACGAATCGTGCCCTTGGCACACGCCTCAAGGTGTAGCCACAGGAGCGGATCGCCGCAAGCCTTTGTAAAGTCTGGCGCAAAGCTGTGCTATCTGCAGCAGCAAGACAACCCTTGCGATCGACGAAGCCGACATGAGCCTGACCAGGCACGAAACCGACGCCATCATCATCGGGGGCGGGCACAACGGGCTCGTCTGCGCCGCCTACCTGGCGGCGGCTGGGCTGAAGGTCATCGTGTTGGAGCGCCGGCACGTGGTCGGCGGGGCCGCGGTGACGGAAGAGTTCTGCCCGGGCTTCCGGAACTCCGTCGCCTCCTACACGGTGTCGCTGCTCAACCCGACGATCATCCGCGAGATGGAGCTTCATCGGCACGGGCTGCGGATCGTGGAGCGCGCGCTCGCCAATTTCCTGCCGCTGCCGGACGGGCGCCATCTCAAGGTGGGCGCAGGGCGCACCAAGCCAGAGGTGGCGAAATTCTCAAAGCGCGACGCGGAGCGGCTCGACGACTACGAGGCGATGCTCGGCGTGGTCGCCGACATGCTGCGCGCGATGGTGCTGGAGACGCCGCCCAATGTCACGACGGGGTGGCCGGCGGCGCTGCCGGAGCTCCTCAAGGCCCTGAAGCTCGGGCGGCGCGCCGGGCGGCTCGACATGGAGGAGCGGCGGGCGCTCGCCGATCTTTTCCTCAAATCGGCCGGCGACATGCTCGATGCGTGGTTCGAGAGCGATCCGATCAAGGCGGTGCTCGGCTTCGATTCCATCGTCGGCTCCTACCAGAGCCCCTACACGCCCGGTTCCGCCTATGTGCTGCTCCACCACGTCTTCGGCGAGGTGAACGGGCAGAAGGGCGCCTGGGGCCACGCCATCGGCGGCATGGGCGCCATCACCCAGGCGATGGCGAAGTGCTGTGCGGAGCGCGGCGTCGACATCCGCACCGACGCGGCGGTTTCCGAGGTGATCGTGGAGAAGGGCCGCGCCGTCGGCGTGGTGACGGAAAGCGGGCGAGACTTTTCGCGCGCCGGCATCGTGGCGTCCAACCTCAACCCGAAGCTACTCTTCACGCGGCTGGTCGACGCTGCGGCGCTGCCGGCGGATTTCCTCAAGCGCATGACGCACTGGCGCTCCGGCTCCGGCATCCTTCCGCATGAACGTGGCGCTGTCGGAGCTGCCGGATTTCTCCTGCCCTGCCCGGCAAGGCGAAGGCCGAGCATCACACCTCCGGCATCATCATCGCGCCGAGCCTCGCCTACATGGACCGCGCCTTCATCGACGCGAAGCTTCACGGCTGGTCGCGCGCGCCGGTGATCGAGATGCTCATCCCCTCCACGCTCGACGACAGCCTGGCGCCTGAGGGGCGGCACGTGGCGAGCCTCTTCTGCCAGCATGTGGCGCCGGACGCTGCCGGCGGATTTTCCGGGCGGCAGCTCGTGGGACGACCACAAGGAGGACAGTCGCCGACCTGATGATCGCGACGGTCGGACGCATACGCGCCGAACTTTCAGGGCTCGGTGATCGGGCGGCAGGTGCTCTCGCCGCTCGACCTGGAGCGCACCTTCGGCCTTCTCGGCGGCGACATCTTTCACGGGGCGCTGTCGCTCGACCAGCTCTTCTCGGCGCGGCCGATGCTCGGGCATGCCGACTACCGCGCGCCGCTTCCCGGCCTCTACATGTGCGGCTCGGGCGCGCATCCGGGCGGCGGCGTCACCGGCGCGCCGGGGCACAATGCGGCGCGGGAGATTTTGCGGGACGTGGGGCGGATGCGCTGAGCGCAGTTCCTGAGTCCGCCCTCACGGCGACCCGACGGCAGTACCCTCGCGCGCCAAGGGCCCGTCCATGCTCTTCACGAAGAACAGCATGCCGATCGTGCCCCAAGAAATGATCGGGCCGGCACCATTGAGCGTGGTCCCCGCGGCGATGGTCGTTCCGAGCAAGGCGAGCAGCGACTTCCAGGAACGGCCGATATCGTGAAGACGCTTCAACGTGACCGCCAGGAGCGGCCAGAACAGAAGCAGCCCCGGCAGAACGTGACCGGGCGCCCTAAGCTTGGCGAGAGTTTCATCCAGTTCCTTCGGCGAGGTGTAGTAGATGGCCTGCGAGCCGAACATCGCTTCGTCGATGAGATGGCCTGTAAGGAAGAACAGCGCGACGATCGCGAGGATCGACAGCACGAACGGCTCCCGGTTGAGACGGCCGCGCGGATCGCTGAAGCACCAGAAGAACTGATCCACCATCGTGCCACCTTAACGCCGCCGAGGCGTGGCCGGGTTACCGATTTCCGGAAAGGGTTACTGCCGCATGATCCGAGCGTGCCACCCCGCTCAAGCCCCCGATATGTTGGGGTCGCGCCAGGCGCGCTCGAAGGGCAGGCGCCAGGCGTGCGGGGCGATGAGCTGGTGCACCGCTTTCGGCCCCCATGAGCCCGGCTGGTAGAGGCGGACCGGCGGCGGCGCCTCAAGCAGCGGCATGGAGACCTCCCACAGCCGCTCGATGCCTTCCGCCGTGGTGAACAGCGTGTGGTCGCCGCGCATGGCGTCGAGGATCAGCCGCTCGTAGGCTTCCAGCACGTCGCCGACCCAGCCGGTCTCGTGCATGGCGAATTGCAGCGAGAGCTTGTCGAGCCGCATGCCGGGGCCGGGCCGCTTGCCGTAGAAGGACAGCGACATCTTCGAGGCGTCGGCCAGGTCGAAGGTCAGATGGTCCGGGCCCTGCGCGCCGACGCCGGAGCCGGCCGGGAACATGCTCTTCGGCGGCTCGCGGAAGGCGATGGAGATGATGCGCTGCCCCTCCGCCATCTTCTTGCCGGTGCGCAGGAAGAACGGCACGCCGGCCCAGCGCCAGTTGTCGATGAAGCATTTCAGCGCGATGAAGGTCTCCGTCTCCGATTCCGGGTCGACGCCCTCCTCGTCGCGGTAGCCGGTATACTGCCCGCGCACGACGTGGCGCGGATCGAGCGGCACCATGGAGCGGAAGACCTTGTTCTTCTCCTCGCTGATCGGCCTCGGCTCCAGCGCCGTCGGCGGCTCCATCGCCATGAAGGCGAGGATCTGGAAGAGGTGCGTCACCACCATGTCGCGGAACGCGCCGGTCTGCTCGTAGAAGGCGGCGCGGGTGGCGAGCCCCAGCTTCTCCGGCACGTCGATCTGCACGTGATCGATGAAGTTGCGGTTCCAGATCGGCTCGAACAGGCCGTTGGCGAAGCGGAAGGCGAGGATGTTCTGCGCCGGCTCCTTGCCGAGGAAGTGGTCGATGCGGAAGATCTGCTCCTCGGTGAAGACCTCGTGCAGCTTGCGTTCAGCGCCACGGCGCTGTCGAGGTCGGTGCCGAAGGGCTTTTCCATGATGATGCGGCTGCGCTCGACGAGCCCGGCCTCGGCCAGCATCTGGACCGCCGGCAAGGCGGCGCTCGGCGGAACGCTCAGATAGTGGACGCGCTGGCTGTCGCCGCCGAGCGCCTTCTCCGCCGCCCGCACCGCCTCCTTCAGCGCGCCGGCGCCGGCCGAAAGCGGCACGTAGCTCAGGCTTTCGGCGAAGGCGCCCCAGTCGTCGCCGTTCTCCTGGCGCGTGTCGGAACTGCGCGATCGCCTCGCGAGCGATCGCGCGAAAGCCATCCGCGTCGATATCGTCGAGCGAGACGCCGATGATGCGGCAGCCGGGGATGAACCCGGCGCTGCACAGATGGAACAGCCCCGGCAGCAGCTTGCGCTTCGACAGGTCGCCGGTGGCGCCGACAAGCACGACGACTTGCGGTTGCCTCGGGCCGACCCGTGAAGCGTTCTTCGCCAACCGTCCCTCGCGTGCTCTCATGCTGCCCTCCTGCCCGAGCATGGCTCGTGCCAAACCGAGGCGTTGACGAGAGTGTACGCGCGATTTCCTTGCTTTCCGGTGACTTTGGGCAGGCACGCGTGGGCTCAGCCGACCACCAGGATATGCAGGGCGCGGGGGCCGTGCGCACCGAGAATCAGGGTCTGCTCGATATCGGCGGAGCGCGACGGGCCGGTGACGAAATTCAGCGTGCGCGGCATCTTGCCCGGCCCATAGGCGGCGCGGACGCGGGCAAGAGCGCGTCTCGTAGTCGCCGGCGATATCGTCGGCGAAGAGCATGACGATATGCGCGTCGGGCAGGAAATTGAGCGTGGTCGGGTTGTCGGGCCCGGAGAGGAGCACCAGCGTGCCCGATTCGCGCAACGCCGGCAAAGGCATGGCTGAGCGAGGCGGCGTCGCTGCCGTCGGAGGGGCCGGAGAGCCGGGTGAGCTGCGGCTGCTCGCTCCCAGGGGAGCGCCGCAATCGCCGGGTCGTCGCCGGTGCGGAACGAGGCGGGGAGGTTCTGGCGGCGCAGAAACGCCGCGAGCGCCGCCGGCACGTCCGTCTGGCGCGGCGACCCGTTCCACCGTGGCGGAGGCAAACTCCGCCATCTCGCAGAACAATTTCACACGGCCTTCGCGGTCGAGCTGGCCGCGCGCGGGGATGAGGTTGGGCTCGTGGGTCTCCAAGCCGTGCCGCGACGGCGCTTCCGCCGCTCCGCGTCGTCGCCTGACGCGCCGAGCGCGCGCCTCACCTTGCCGAGCACGACGTCGCGGCCGCTCATGCCGAGCGCTTCCGCGCGCCAGCGCACGTATTGCTGCATGAAGGTCGCCCCTTCGGGCGCCGGCATGTCGCGGTGGTTCGTCCAGCCGCCGGCGAGCGGCAGCGAACGGAAGCGTCCGCGCTCGCGCCCGAGATTGCCGAGAGCCCGCATGGCGATGCGGGTCGCCAGCCGGTAGAGCTTCGGCCGCGCCGCGAAGATAGGCCCAGAAGCGGATGCCCCAGCGCTGCGTCGCCGGCGACAGCCCGCGCTCGAACTCCTTCTCGCGCCAGTGGCGCATCAGCTTCGGCAGCGGGATCATCATCGGGCAGACGCTCTCGCAGCGCCCGCAGAAGGTAGAGGCGTTGGGCAGATCGTGCGTCGCCTCGAGCCCGAAGATCGCCGGGTCGAGCACCTGCCCCATCGGCCCGGGATAGGTGGCGCCGTAAGCGTGGCCGCCGATCGGAATGATAGACCGGGCAATGGTTCATGCAGGCGCCGCAGCGGATGCAGCGCAGCATCTCCTGGATACGTCGGTGCCGAGCATCGCCGTGCGGCCGTTGTCGAGGATGACGACGTGGTATTCCTCCGGCCCGTCGGGATCCTCCGGCCGGCGCGGGCCGGTGGAGAGCGTCGTGTAGACCGACATGTCCTGGCCGGTCGCCGAGCGGGCAAGCAGCGCGCAGGATCGTCGCCAGCGTCGTCCAGCGTCGGCACCATCTTCTCGATCGAGGCGATGACGATGTGGACGCGCGGCAGGATCTGCGTGAGGTCGCCGTTCCCCTCGTTGGTCACGATGATCGACGTGCCGGTCTCCGCGACGAGGAAGTTGGCGCCGGTGATGCCGACATCGGCGGCGAGGAAAGCGCTCGCGCAGCACGCCGCGCGCCTCGGTGAGAAGGCTGGGCGGATCGGAAAGGTCGCGGTCGGCGGGCAAGTGCGTGTGCACACGCCGGAAGTCCGCCTCGACCTGGTCGATGTTCACGTGCACGGCGGGCGCGATGATGTGGCTCGGCACCTCGCCGCGGAGCTGGACGATGTATTCGCCGAGATCGGTCTCGATCGCCTCGATGCCGTGCTCGGCAAGGTAATCGTTGAGGCCGATCTCCTCGGAGATCATCGACTTGCCCTTGGTGACGGTGCGCGCGCCGACGCGCCGGCAGATGTCGAGGATGATCGCCCGCGCGTCGGCAGCCGTCTCGGCGAAATGCACGTGCCCGCCGGACTCCTTCACGCGCGCCTCGTAGGCTTCCAGGTAGAGGTCGAGATGGTCGAGCGTGTGGTTCTTGATGTCGCGCGCCGCGTGGCGCAGCTCCTCGAACTCCGGCAGCGCGGCGACTGCCTTGGCGCGCTTGCCGATGAAATTCTGCCGCACGTGGTTGAGCGCGCGCTGAAGGTCGACGTCGGTGAGCGCCTCGCCGACATTCTCCTTGAAGTGCTGTGCGGTGAGCTCCATGGCAGGCTCCGCTATTCGGAACAGGTTTCAGGCGCCACGCGCTTCAGCACGTAGACGCCGCGGCGAAGCGATCCCGGCCGCCGTCGAAGTTCTCCGCCAGCACGCCGCTGCCCTTGCTGACGAGCCGCAACGCTCTCGCCGCCCGACCAGAGGATCGCGAATGCGTCGGCGCGGTCGCCGCATGCCTCGCCGGTGCAGGCGCTGCACGCGAACCCGCCGTCCGTGGGCGTGGAGCAGTCGCCGCTGAAGCCGAAGGTCGAGCCGTAGCGAAGCTTGTAGACGACCCCGGCAAGCAGGCCGCCGCCGAAACCCTGGAACTGCAGTAGACGCCTTGGTGCGCCGGGCGCCGCCGGCCGTGCGTCGATCTCGGCGAAGCAATTGCCGTAGAGCGCGTCGGCGGCGGGCAGCGCCGCTTCGACGCCGCCAGCGCCGACGTCACGCAGCAGGCCGCAACGACGCCCGCCAAGAACCACGCAATGTGTGTCCATGCCGCATATGCCGTCATCCCTGGTCGCCCTCCCCGATCGCCGGCTGGTCCGTCATGCCGGCAAGCACCTCGGCGACGTGGCGCGACTTGGTGCGGCTGCCTTGGCGCTTCAGCTTGCCGGCCATGTTGAGCAGGCAGCCGAGATCGCCGGCCAGCAGCGTCTCCGCGCCGCTCGCGGCGATGTTGGCGGTCTTGCGCTCGACGATCGCGTTGGAAAGATCGGGATATTTGACGCAGAAGGTGCCGCCGAAGCCGCAGCAGATGTCGGCGTCCGGCAGCTCGGTCAGCGCCAGGCCCTCGACCGTCGCAAGCAGCTGCCGCGGCTGGTCGCGGATGCCGAGCTCGCGCAGCCCCGAGCAGGAATCGTGGTAGGTCACGCTGCCCTTGTGGCTGGCGGAGACCGCGCGTCACGCCGAGCACATCGGTGAGGAAGGAGACGAGCTCGAACGTCTTTCGCCGCCAGCGCCTCCGCCCGCGCCCGCCACGCCGCATCGTCCGCGAACAGCGCCGGATAATGCTTCTTGATCATGCCGGCGCAGGAGCCCGACGGGGCGACGACGTAGTCGAACGGCTCGAAGGCGGCGATCACCTGCCGGGCGATCGTCTTGGCGTCGGCGGTGTCGCCGGAATTATAGGCCGGCTGCCCGCAGCAGGTCTGCGCCTCGGGCACTTCCACCGTGCAGCCGGCGTCCTCCAGGAGCTTCAGCGCGGCGAAGCCCACGCTGGGGCGGAAGAGATCGACCAGGCAGGTGACGAAAAGCCCAACTCTCGGATTCGGCCGCATGCTTTCGCTCATGGCTCCTTTTCCCTGCGGATTGCCGCTCATGTACATGCCGCAGGCCAGCCGTGACGATTGGCACGCGTCCCGTCCGCCGGTCAAATGAGTTATGAGGACGGCGCATTGCCGAGCTGCGGTCTCCGGCACGCCGGAATGTCGGAGCGCAGCATGACCGACAGCATGTCGAGAGCCGGCGGCTTTCGCCGCGCGGCCCGCTCGGCATCGCCGGCCATCCGCTGCTGCCGCAGATCCAGGGCGAGGTGCATGCGCGCCCGTTCCAGCTGCTGGAAACCCCGCGCAGCATCGTGCAGCTCGCCTTTCTGATCGAGCCAGGCACGCTCGCCGCAGCATGTCGCCTCGCTCACCCAGATCGTGGAGGCGCGCGGCGGAACGCCGCCGGGGCCCGATGCCCGCCACCTGACCATCGATTGGGGCAAGGGGCGGCTGCGCTGGGAGCGCCACACCGAATTCACCAAATGGACGTTTGACGCGCCGGCCGCGCCGCATCTCGGCGATCCGCTCTCCGGCCATCCCTTCGGCGACGTCTTCGCTCCGCCCGGGCCGGTGATCGCCGCTGCGCGGCTCGATCTCTTGGCGGGGGAGGCGCGTGCTGAAGCGCTCGCCTTCTTCGATCCGACCAGCCTCTGCCTGTCCAGCGTCGACGGCGGGCTCGCCGAGGCGGCAAGCGATTTTCGCCAGGACGCCGACGGGCTGACGCGCATTGCCGTGCTCGATCACGGCCTCGGCCCGGCGCGCGCCGGCGCGCTGACGCAGCGGCTCCTGGAGATCGAGACCTATCGCACGCTGGCGCTGCTCGGCCTGCCGGAGGCACAGCGCCTGGCGCCCGAGCTCGGCCACATCGAAGGCGAGCTCTCGCGCATCACCGTGGCGCTGCAGAAAGGCACCGTGGCGAGCCGCGCGCTGCTCGACGAGCTGATCGCGCTTTCCGCCGAGCTGGAGGCCGGCGCGGTGGCGACGCTTTCGCGCTTCGGCGCCAGCCGCGCCTACGAGGAGATCGTCAACCAGCGCCTGGCGGTGCTGAACGAGATGCCGATCTCCGGCTACGAGATATGGAAGAGCTTCCTCTTGCGCCGCATGGGGCCGGCGATGCGGAACTGCCAGACAGTGCAGAGCCGCCAGGAGAGCACTCTCGCAGAAGCTGGCGCGCGCCGCCGATCTCCTGAGGACGCGGGTCGACGTGGAGCTGGAGCAGCAGAACCGCGACCTGCTCACCTCGATGGACCGCCGCGCCAGGCTGCAGCTCCGCCTGCAGCAGACTGTGGAAGGGCCTCTCCATCGCGGCGGTCAGCTATTACATCGTCGGGCCTCGTCAGCTATGTCGCGCACGGCTTCGAGGATGCCGGGGTCGCGGTGAGCCCGCCGTATCGTGGCCGCGGCCGCCGTTCCCGTGGCGCTCCTCGTCGTCGGCCTGATCGTCCACCACATCCGCAGCCGCAAGGACTAGCCGTCAGACAAAATTGATCGGGAGGCGCTTTTGGCATTTAGTAGACGCGAGCGGCCGCGGGGCGATGTCTATGCCGGGTTCAAGCTTTCTAGTGGTAGGACACAGCCATACCGCTGGCCTCGTCGAAGCACTCCGCGCGGGAGATGGGCTCCACTTTGGGCTCGTCGACCTGCTCGAGCTCGAGGGATCAAAGAGCCGCTGGCTCCAAGTTGACGTTAACGGAATTTCTCACAGCCAGATTGCCGAAAACCATCGCTGCATTGCTCCGCACAACCAGAATTCCAGCAATTTCCGACATACCTGCGCTACTCCAAGCCGAGGACATTACTGTACCTCTGGCTATCGGGGGAAATGCTCACAACGTATTCGGACTCGTCGAGTTCGAAGTCCCATTCGACTTCGTGCTTCCTTCGCGCGAAGACCTTGGCGCTGACCCAGTGCTGGACCTTGTGCCCGTTGACCTTGTGGCGAAGTTGTTGGAGGATCGGGTCCGGCCTGCGCTGGCAATGATCGACGAGTTGCACTCCATCGTGGGAGAAAGAATTCTCGTGCTGGAGTCACCACCTCCAATCGGAGACGATTCTCACATCCTCAAACACTCCGGACCATACTTCCTGAGACGCTACGGCCGGGATTGGAAGATCGTCAGTCCCGCGTTTCGCTACAAGATATGGCGGGTCAGCTCTGCGCTTTACATCGACTTTTGCAGCAGACGGAGCATAGAATTCCTTCCCGCGCCGGCCGAAACGATGGAAGACGGCATGTTCCTTCGGCCCGAAGGATGGCCGCCCAATGCGACGCACGCCAACCGATGGTACGGTGAGAAGGTTATCCGCGACGCTCAAAGACGGCTCGCTGAGGGAGTCACCTGGAACTAAGCCTTGCGGCCGGCACGATCGTGCTGGTCATGGTTGGGGTGTCTTGTCGGAGAGAAAGGCATGGCGAGAAACCCATACGACAGCAGCCCGACTACGCCTTCTGGCGGCGCTCTGTCGCACTTCCCTCCCCGGAAGAGATTGATCCCGTCGTTTCGTTTCCATTCCGTATTCGCCCTGAGACGAGGGTCGTCACCGCAGGCAGTTGCTTTGCACAGCACATCTCGCGGCGGCTCGCCGCAGACGGGTTCGGCTATTTCGTTACAGAGCCCGGCAACCCTGTCCTCAACGATCAGCTGAGAACGCTTTTCAATTACGGGACCTTCAGCGCCCGCTACGGCAACATCTACACTGCACGCCAGCTTCGCCAGCTAGCCGAGCGCGCGCTCGGCCGTTTCGAACCTAAGGAAAATCCCTGGCCGATCGAAGGGGGCCGCTACCGCGACCCTTTTCGGCCGATGATCCAGCCAGAGGGGTTCGCCACACTGACGGAGCTGCTGGCCGATCGCGCGAAGCATCTCGCGGCCGTGCGCCGCGCGTTCGAAGGGCTCGACGTCTTCGTGTTCACACTTGGCCTCACCGAGTGCTTTGCGTCGCGTGCAGATGGAGCGGTTTTTCCTGTCTGCCCCGGCGTTTCCGGCGGCACATATTCCGATGAGCGATACGAATTCTGCAATTTCGGACCGGAGGAAACGACAGCCGATCTTCGGGCTTTCTTTTCCATGCTTGCCGAAGTCAATCCGGACTACCGCGCCATTCTGACCGTCTCGCCGGTGCCGCTCATCGCGACCGCGGAGGATCGACATGTCCTGACGTCCACCGCATGGTCGAAGGCTGTTCTTCGCGTCGCTGCCGGTGCAATCGCGCAGGAAAACCCGGCGATCGAATATTTTCCGTCGGTACGAGATCGTCACCGGGGCCTTTTCACGGGGAACCTATTTCGCCGATGATCTGCGCGAGGTGACCGAGGCAGGTGTCGACCACGTCATGCGGGTGTTTTTCAAGCATGCGTGTGAGGCTCCCGAATCCGTCGGCGCGGTTTCAGCCAGCTCGACGGCACCGGTGCCTTCGACCAGGCAGGCAGACCTCGAGCGGTACGTCGATCTCGTCTGCGAGGAAGAGGCTATCGATCCCAGCGGAAGGTGAGGCGTGGTCGTCGGCCGATCACCGAATCGTGGCGACCCAGCTCGGAAGGCACTACAGACGACCGGGACTACAACCAGACACCGCTTGAAACCCGCCCCACCACAAGGAATAGCCGGCGACGGGAACGGGCGGCCGCATCGACTCCCGCGGGAAAACGCCCTAGTGAAAAGGGGCGGAACCAGGGGGCCGGAGACCGATGTCGCTTGCCATGCCCAAGCCCAAGGACGACGTGATCGCGCGGCGAAGCGCGATCGCGGCGGATTTGCGCGCCATCGTGCCGGGCGAAGGGGTGGTGGAGAGCGCCGACGAGCTGAGGCCCTTCGAGTCGGACGGGCTGACCGCCTACCGGCAGGCGCCCATGCTGGCGGTGCTGCCGGAGACGGTGGAGCAGGTGAGCCAGGTGCTCCGCTACTGCCACGAGAACGGCATCCGCGTGGTGCCGCGCGGCTCCGGCACGTCGCTGTCGGGCGGTGCGCTACCGCTCGCCGACGGCGTGCTTCTCGTCATGTCGAAGTTCAACAAGGTGCTGGAGATCGACTACGACAACCGCGTCGCGGTGGTGCAGCCGGGCGTCACCAATCTCGGCGTGACCAATGCGGTGAAGGGCAGAGGAGTTCTACTACGCGCCCGATCCGTCGTCGCAGATCGCCTGCTCCATCGGCGGCAACGTGGCGGAGAATTCCGGTGGCGTGCACTGCCTGAAATACGGGCTCACCGCCAACAACGTGCTCGGCATCGAGATGGTGTTGATCAGCGGCGAGGTGATCCGCCTCGGCGGCAAGCATCTGGACAGCGAGGGCTACGACCTGCTCGGCCTGATGACCGGCTCCGAAGGCCTGCTCGGCGTCGTGACGGAAGTCACCGTGCGCATCCTGCGCGCGCCGGAGGTGGCGCGCGCCGTGCTCATCGGCTTCCCCTCCAGCGAAGACGGCGGCCAATGCGTGGCCGACATCATCGGCGCCGGCATCATTCCCGGCGGCATGGAGATGATGGACAAGCCGGCCATCAACGCGGCGGAGGACTTCGTGCATGCCGGCTATCCGCGCGAGGCGGAGGCGCTGCTCATCGTGGAGCTCGACGGGCCGCGGCGCGAGGTCGACCATCTGCTGGAGCAGGTGGAGGCAATCGCGCGCGCCAACAAGGCGGAGACGATCCGCGTCTCGAAGGACGAGGCGGAGCGCAACGTTTTCTGGGCGGGGCGCAAGGCGGCCTTCCCCGCCGTAGGTCGGTTGTCGCCGGATTACTACTGCATGGACGGCACCATCCCGCGCAAGGAGCTGCCGCGCGTGCTGCACCGCATCGGCGAGCTGTCGGACCAGTACGGCCTCGGCGTCGCCAACGTCTTCCATGCCGGCGACGGCAATCTGCACCCGCTCATCCTCTACGACGCCAACAAGCCCGACGAGCTGGAGAAGGCCGAGGCGTTCGGGGCGGACATCCTGCGGCTCTGCGTCGAGGTGGGCGGCGTCCTGACCGGCGAGCACGGCGTCGGCGTGGAGAAGCGCGACCTGATGCCCACGATGTTCTCCAAGGACGACCTGGCGCAGCAGGAGCGGGTGAAATGCGCCTTCGACCCTGAGCACCTGCTCAATCCGGGCAAGATGTTCCCCGAGCTGCACCGCTGCGCAGAGCTTGGCCGCATGCACGTGCACAAGGGCCAGCTGCCGTTTCCCGACATTCCGCGGTTCTAGAGCATGATCCCGAAAAGTGGACACCGGTTTTCGGACAAGATCATGCTCAAACAAGAAGATAGAGCCTCCATTTTGATTCAATCAGAATGGAAAAGGCTCTAGTCGCCATGGCAGCGCTGCGTCCGGACTCCCACGAAAAAGCCGTGGAAGTGGTTGCCTGGGCGGCGGGCGAGGAACAGCCGCTGGAGGTCTACGGCCATCGCACCAAGCGCGGCGTGGGCCGGCCGCTGCAGGCGGAACACGAGCTCGATCTGTCGGCGCTTTCCGGCGTCACGCTCTACGAGCCGGAGGAGCTGGTGCTCTCGGCCAAGGCCGGCACGCCGGTGGCGGAGATCGAAGCGCTGCTTGCCGAGCACAACCAGATGCTCGCCTTCGAGCCGATGGATTTCGGCCCGCTCTATCGGCGGCGCGCGCGGACGCGGCACGATCGGCGGCGTGCTTGCCGCGAACTCCAGCGGCCCGCGCCGCATCAAAGCCGGCGGCGCGCGCGACCACATCCTCGGCGTCAAAGCCGTGTCGGGGCGCGGCGAGGCCTTCAAGGCGGGCGGGCGCGTGGTGAAGAACGTCACCGGCTACGACCTTTCCAAGCTGCTGGCCGGCTCGTGGGGCACGCTGGCCGTCGTCACCGAGCTGACCTTCAAGGTGCTGCCGCGGCCGGAAGCGGCCGCCACGCTGGTGATCGCCGGGCTCGACGACGACGCGGCGGTCAAAGCGCTCTGCCACGCGATGGGGACGCCGTGGGAGGTCTCCGGCGCGGCGCACCTGCCGGACGACGTGGTGGCGGAGGCACCGGACGCGGCCTTCGCCTCCGGCGGCAAGGCCGCGACGCTGATCCGGCTGGAAGGCTTCGCGCCGTCCGTCGACTACCGCGCCCAGAATCTCGCAGCCACCGTCGGGCGGGCGGGCCAGGTCGCGGTGCTGGAGAGCGACGCTTCGGAGGCGCTGTGGCGCTCCGTGCGTGACGCGGAGGCCTTTGGCGGCGCGGCATCGACCCCGCTGTGGCGCGTCGGCGTCGCCCCGGGCGCCGGGCCGTCGGTGATCGCCGCCCTGAAGAGACCGGCATGACATCCGCTATTTCTACGACTGGTCCGGCGGGCTCATCTGGATCGAGGTCCAGGACGCGCGGGAGTGACGGGCTGGCGCGCGAGATCCGCATCGCCGTCGCCGCGGCCGGCGGCGGGCACGCCACACTGATGCGCGCCAGCCCCGCGCTCAGATCGGCGGTGGCGCCGTTCGAGCCGCAGCCGGAGCCGCTGGCAGCGCTGACCCAGCGGCTGAAGGCGCAGTTCGACCCGAACGGCATCCTCAATCCGGGACGCATGTCTGCCGGCGGGGCGGCGGGGCGCTGATGCAGACCTCGTTCACGCTGGCGCAGCTTGCCGATCCGGACATCAAGGAGGCGGATTCCATCCTCCGCCGCTGCGTGCATTGCGGCTTCTGCCTGGCCACCTGCCCGACCTATCTGGAGCTCGGCAACGAGCTCGATAGCCCGCGCGGACGAATCTACCTCATCAAGGACATGCTGGAGAACGACAAGCCGGCATCGGAGGAGGTGACGCTGCACATCGACCGCTGTCTCTCCTGCCTCTCCTGCATGACCACCTGCCCCTCCGGCGTCGACTACATGCACCTTGTCGACCAGGCGCGGGTGCGCATCGAGAAGACCTACAAGCGCCCGTTCCATGACCGGCTGCTGCGCGCGCTGCTGGCGCGGGTGCTGCCCTATCGCCGCCGCTTCCGCGCCGCGCTGCATCTTGCGCGGCTGGGGCGCCTGGCGGCGCCGCTGCTGCCGCGCTGGGGCGCTTCGGCAGCGAGGATGCAGGCGATGCTTTCTCTTGCGCCCGACAGCCTGCAGAAGAACGAGATCAAGCCGGGGCGGAGCTTCACGCCGGCCGGCGAGCGCAAGGGGCGCGTGGCATTGCTGACAGGGCTGCGCACAGTCGGTGCTCGACCCCGGCATCAACGTGGCGACGCTGCGGCTCCTCAGCCGCTTCGGCGTGGAGGTGGTGTTTCCCGCGCAGGAAGGCTGCTGCGGCGCCATCGTGCATCACATGGGCAAGTCGGCGCAGGCGATGCAGCTGGCGCGCCGCAACATCGATGCGTGGATGGAGGAGATCGAAGGCGAAGGCCTCGATGCCATCGTTATCACCGCGTCGGGCTGCGGCACCACGATCAAGGATTACGGCCACCTCTTCCGCACGACCCGGACTATGCGGAGAAGGCCAGGCGCGTGTCGGAGCTGGCGCTCGACATCACGGAATACCTGGCAAAGCTCGACCTGCCGCCGGGCGAGCGCGGCTCAGACCTCGTGGTCGCCTATCACTCCGCCTGCTCCATGCAGCACGGCCAGCGCATCACCACGCTGCCGAAGACGCTGTTGCAGAAGGCCGGCTTCGAGGTGCGCGACGTCCCGGAGGGACATATCTGCTGCGGCTCGGCCGGCACCTACAACCTGCTGCAGCCGGAGATCGCCGCGCGGCTTCGCGACCGCAAGGTGAAGAACATCGAATCCGTGGCGCCGGACGTGGTCGCCACCGGCAACATCGGCTGCATCGCCCAGATCGCGCCAGCGACCATCGTGCCGGTCATGCACACCGTGGAGCTGCTCGACTGGGCCTATGGCAGCGACCGCAGCGATTTCCTGCGGCGCCGGATCGGCGCGCCCGGGCCTTAGCGCCTTTTCGGCTCCGGATTGAAAGATCAGAACCGGGCTCTGTTTCCTTCGTTGGGGCGCCTATTCCGCCCGGCGCCCTCCGCCGGCGGCAAGCTGCGCGCCAAGCGACTCGATGCGGTTGACCAGGCGCGATGCCTCAGCCTTGATGCGGACGATTTCGTCCTGCACCTCGCTTGCATCTGCGGTTGTCGTTTCGAGCGGTGCGGCGCCTTGACCGGCAAGCAGCCATGTGGGGCTGACGCCGAGCAGGCCGGCCAGCGTGTTGAGCTTGTTGGAGCGTGGCTCCGCCCGGTCGCTTTCCCAGTTCCCCACGGTCTTTGCCGCAACGCCGAGGCGGGCGGCAAGCTCCTTGGTGGTCAGGCCGGCGGCTTCGCGGGCATGGACGATGCGTCCGCCAAGCGTATCATCGGCTGTTTCTTTATCTATTGTAAGTGGCATCTTCTCTGAAGTCATTGGCCTCTCATTCTTGGGCGCAAGCCAGCTTCCGGCACGAAATCGTCCGGTGGACCTGCCATAGCGATATGATTATGCAGTCCACGAATAGCAGGATGACGACGCGAGTGCAAAACCGAGCGCTGCATTCGTGTCCGCACGGTGGAAAGAGGTTGAAATTGGGAGATTTGTTGAAGGTCGGCAACCTGCAGGTTGCCGGACGCCTGTATCATTTCGTCAACGAAGAGGCGCTGCCCGGCACCGGCGTGTCCGCAGAGCAGTTCTGGTCGGGGCTTGACGGGATCGTTCACGACCTGGCGCCGGAGAACCGCGCGCTGCTTGCCAGGCGCGACCGCCTGCAGGCGGAGATCGACGCTTGGCACCGCGAGCGGCGCGGCAAGGCTTTCGACCTCGACGCGTATAAGGCTTTCCTGACGCGCATCGGCTATCTGGAGCCGGAGGGCGCGGATTTCTCCATCGGAACGCAGAGGGTCGATGCGGAGATCGCGGAGATCGCCGGCCCGCAGCTCGTCGTGCCGGTCACCAATGCGCGCTACGCGCTGAACGCCGCCAATGCCCGCTGGGGCAGCCTCTACGACGCGCTCTACGGCACCGACGCCATCTCCGAGGAGGGCGGCGCGACGCGCGGCGGCGGCTACAACCCGGTGCGCGGGCGGAAGGTCATCGATTATGCGCGCGGCGTGCTCGACGAGGCGGCGCCGCTCGACAACGGCTCGTGGCGCGACGCGACGGGCTTTTTTATCACCGAGGGCCGGCTCGTCGTGTCGATGGGCGCCGACGTCATGGCGGGCCTCGCCGACCCGACGCACTTCGCCGGGTATGACGGCGACGCGGACGAGCCCGAGCGCCATCCTGCTGAAGCACCACGGCCTGCACCTGGAGGTGCGGATCGACCGCAGCCATCCGATCGGCAAGGACGATCCCGCCGGCATCTCGGACGTCATCGTGGAAGCGGCGATCACCACCATCATCGACTTCGAGGATTCCATCGCCGCGGTCGACGCCGAGGACAAGGTGGAGGCCTATCGCAACTGGCTCGGCCTGATGAAAGGCGATCTCAAGGCGAGCTTCGAGAAGGGCAGCGGCACGGTGGAGCGCGCGCTCGAGCCCGACCGGCGTCGCAAGACGCCGGACGGCGGCTCGCTCACGCTGCACGGGCGCAGCCTCCTGCTCGTGCGCAATGTCGGGCACCTGATGACGACCGACGCGGTGCGCGACGAGGACGGCAACGCCATCCCCGAAGGCATCCTCGACGCGATGGTGACCTCCGCCATCGCGCTCCACGACATCGGGCCGGAAGGCAAGCGCCTGAACAGCCGTGCCGGCTCGGTCTACATCGTGAAGCCGAAGATGCACGGCGCGCAGGAGGTCGCCTTCGCCGACGCGCTGTTCGCCCGCGTAGAGGACGCACTCGGCATGGCGCGCAACACGCTGAAGATGGGCATCATGGACGAGGAGCGGCGGCTCACGGTGAACCTCAAGGAATCGATCCGCGCCGCCAAGGATCGCGTCGTGTTCATCAACACCGGCTTCCTCGACCGCACCGGCGACGAGATCCACACCTCGATGGAAGCCGGCCCGATGATCCGCAAGGGCGACATGAAGGCCGCCACCTGGATCCACGCCTACGAGGACTAGAACGTCGATATCGGGCTGGAGACCGGGCCTGCCCGGCCGCGCGCAGATCGGCAAGGGCATGTGGGCGATGCCCGACAAGATGGCCGACATGCTGAAGCAGAAGATCGCCCATCCGATGGCCGGCGCCAACACCGCCTGGGTCCCCTCCCCGACCGCCGCGACGCTGCACGCGCTCCACTATCTCAAGGTCGACGTGCATGCGCGGCAGGCCGAGCTGAGGTCGCGCAAGCGCGCCTCGCTCGACGACATCCTGGCGATCCCGGTGGCGGAGCGGCCCGAACTGGCCGCCGGAGGACATCCAGAAGGAGCTCGACAACAACGCCCAGGGCATCCTCGGCTACGTGGTGCGCTGGATCGACCAAGGCGTCGGCTGCTCCAAGGTGCCCGACATCAACGATGTCGGCCTGATGGAGGACCGCGCCACGCTTGCGCATCTCGAGCCAGCACATCGCCAACTGGCTGCATCACGGCATCGCCGACGAAAGCCAGGTGATGGAGACGATGAAGCGCATGGCGGCGGTGGTCGACAAGCAGAATGAGGCCGATCCGCTCTATCGGCCGATGGCCCCGGATTTTGACGAGAGCGTTGCATTCCAGGCGGCCTGCGATCTCGTCTTCAAAGGCCGCGAACAGCCGAACGGCTACACCGAGCCGATCCTGCACGCCCGGCGGCGCGAGGCCAAAGCGCGGCATTACGGCGGGCAGTGACCCGTTTTCCCCGCCGCCGGCCTTCGCGGCGGACGTCCGATGACCGGTGTCAGTGTCACCTTAGCGCATCTCCCGGAATGTGCTATCCTGGGTTGTCGTGCTGACAGCCCCCTGCTCGGGGCAAGCATGCGTACTCGTAAAGGAGTAGGACATGGCTGGTGAAGTGACCAAGAACAGCATCGATCTGATGGCCAACGCTCTGTCGGCGCTCGCGGTGCGGGCGCGCGTACAAGAGCCATTCACTCCCGATCTTCAGGGAGCCGTCGAACCGATCGCCAAGGCGCTGGAGACCGTGACCGGAACCTTCGCGAAGACCGCCAGTGCCCAGCTCGAAGTGTCTTCCGAGGCTGTTCGGGCTTCGGCGGACGAGGCTCTGGGTTCAATCGGCGCGCCGGACCTCTTGCAGGCGGCAGTCGCGGTGGGTCAGGTGCCGTCCGGCGGCAATGTGTTTCGCTCGACCACCGTGGAGCGAAGGTCCGGCGCCGTCGGCATTCCCTGGCTCGAACTGCTCAAAGAGATCATCAACCTGGTGATCAAGTACATACCAGGACTCGGACGGCTGGCCGGGATCATCAGCGAGATCCTCGAGTTCTTCGACAAGATCTTCGGAGGCCAGCGCCATCTGCAAGAGGGCTAACCGCCCCGCGCAAAAGGAACGGCCCGCCGAAGCGGGCCGTTTCGTTTCGGATTTGGAAGCGCTTACTGGACGATGACCTTGGCGCCGACCTCGACGATGCGGGAAAGCTCGATGACGTGCTCGTTCAGCATGCGGATGCAGCCGGAGGAGACGTTCTGGCCGATCGACCAGGGCTCGTTGGTGCCGTGGATGCGGTACATGGTGTCGCGGTTGCCGTCGAAGAGATAGAGCGCGCGGGCGCCGAGGGGATTGTCCGGACCGCCGGGCATTCCGTCGGCGTAGGCCACCAACTCGGGGCGGCGCTCGACCATCTCGGCGGGCGGCGTCCAGGTCGGCCATTCCTGCTTGGCGCCGACATGCACCACGCCGCTCCATCCGAAGCCCTCGCGCCCGACGCCGACGCCGTAGCGGATCGCCATGTCGTTCTCGAGGACGAAGTAGAGGAACTTGTTCTCAGTATCGATTATCACCGTGCCGGGCGCCTCGGTGGTGGGATAGGCAACCACCTGTGCCTGATATTGCGGATCCATCGCGCGCGAGCGATTGCCGGCGCTGAGGTCCAGATCGACGAAGCTGTGCGTCGTCGGATCGTAGACGCGATGCGGCGCCGCTTCGGCAGCGACAGGTACGGCGAGAGACGCGACCAGCCCGACAAGGGCGGCACGCGCAAGATGACGGATTTGCATTTTTCGACCCCTCCAAGGACCCGAATGTGAGGCATTCGGTGTTGCGAGGGTGGTTAACGGGGACGCGTTTCGATTTCGTGTCCCGGATGTTTCATTCGCCGCCTAATCGGCTTCAAAACGGTTTCGTGGCGAACAAACCATGAAGAAGACAGCCGGCCAACGAAAACGGCCCGCCGAAGCGGGCCGCATATTCGAGGATCGGATGCCGATCGCCTACATCACGACGACTTTGGTCCCGACCGAAACCTCGTCGTAGAGCGTGAGGATGTTCTCGTTCAGCATGCGGATGCAGCCGGACGAGACGTTGTGGCCGATCGAGTTGGGCTCGATCGTTCCGTGGATGCGATAGAGCGTGTCCTTGCCCTTGTCGTTGTAGAGGTAGAGCGCGGCCTCGCCGAGCGGATTGCCTTGGCCGCCGGACATGCCTTCGGCCTGATATTTCGCCAGTTCGGGCTGACGGGCCACCATCTCGGGCGGCGGGAACCATTTCGGTGCCATCTGCTTGGCGCCGACATGCACCGTGCCGGTCCAACCGAAGCCTTCACGCCCTACACCGACGCCGATGCGCATGGCCTTGCCGCCGGGCATCACGAAGTAAAGGAACTTCTGGCTGGTATCGATGATGATCGTACCGGGCGCCTCGGTCGTCTGATAGGAGACAACCTGCCGGTTGAACTTCCTGTCCGGCGTGCCGTAGACCGCCGGGGCCGTGCCGGAAGGCGCCGCGGTGGCGCCTGTCGCATCACCCCGCACCTTATCGGGATCATAGGTGATCCACTTATGGCTCGACGGATCGTAGTAGGTGCGCGGAGTCGCGCCCACACCAAACGCCGCGAGCGAAACCACAATGCCAAGCCCAAGGGCGGCTAAACGCTGCACCTTCATAACCAGCCTCCGCAAAAATCCCACGAATCCCACTTCACATACTGAATTCTACCGCGGCTCACCAGCACGGCGGCGCATCTTGCCGCCCAGGCGTGGCATCCGCGCATCAGCGGGCCGGCGGGACCGGGATGCGCCGCAAAAAAGCCCGGCCCGCCGCAGCAGGCCGGGCTCTCGCGAACCCGCGAGCCCCGGGGGGCTCTAGAACACCACCACCGGTGTGCCGACGGAGACGTGACTGTAGAGCTCAATCACGTCCTCGTTACGCATGCGGATGCAGCCCGACGAGACGTTGAGGCCGATGGTCCAGGGCTGGTTGGAGCCGTGGATGCGGAACAGCGTGTCGCGCCCGCCGTCGTAGAGATACATGGCCCGCGCGCCCAGCGGATTGTCCGGCCCGCCCGGCATGGAGACCGGCAGATAGGGCTGCCGCTGGCGCATCTCCGCCGGCGGCGTCCAGGTCGGCCATTCGGCCTTGCGCCCGACATGCACCCGGCCCGACCAGCCGAAGCCCTCGCGCCCGACGCCGACGCCGTAGCGCTGAGCCTTGCCGCCCTCCAGCACGTAATAGAGGTAGTGCTGGCGGGTATCGATCACGATGGTGCCCGGCCGCTCGCTGGTCGGATAGGCGACCGTCGCCGGCAGGAATTTCCGGTCCATCGCCGGCGTGCGCACGCGCGGCGCCTGCATCTGCGCTCGCGGCTGTGCCTGCGGCGCCGCCCCGGCTCGGGGCTGTCCCCCGCCGAAGAGCCTGAAGATGCCGGTCGACTGCACCGCATTCGGATCGACCGGCCGATAGCCGTAGGGGTTCTCGCTGCTCACCAGCACCACATCCCATTGCGCGTCGATGACGGGGTCACCGCTCATGACGGGACGTGGGCCGGCCTGTGCCGGCGCGACGGCGGCGGCCAGAACGAGAAGAAAAACGGAGATCAAGGTTCGCTGCATGACGTACTCGCTACAGATCGTCGAAAAACGCCCGCTTACGGTTAACCGCCAATGTCTGCGGTTTGGTGAACGGGGAGTGTTGCGCACACAGGCGACGCGCGCAATCTTTCATTATACCTAAGGAATGGTTTCCTGATCAGTGCAGGCGCGCGTTCACCTCCGCCACCACTTCCGGCAGGACGCGCCGCACCTCCTCCCGCGTCATGCCGGGGCGAATGGCGGGTGATAGAGCATGTTGAGGATGTGGCGGTCGAAGCTGGTGAAGGTGTCGTGCCGCGATTTGTCGTTGAAGACGCTTTCATCCAGCGTCGGGTCGTCGTTGAGCGGCCCCAGCCCCTGCAGCACCTCCTCCACCGTGCAGCGGTGGAAGAGGAAATCCCCCTCGTCGGCGACGATGGCGGCATCCGCTCGGCTGATGCCGCCGCTGCCGCCGGAGATGACCCGCACGACGCACTTGCCGGGCGCGTAGGTGGAGGTCGTCCGACCATAGACCTCGCGCGACACGACCCGCCGGTAGTCGGCGCGATTGAGCACCAGGACGCGATAATTGGCGGCGCTTGGGTCGTCGACGACGGCGATCTGGAGACCGTCGATCAGGCCAGGCAGGCTGCGTACGAAGGCGGCCACCTCGGCCGCCGCGACGCGTGGAGGAGCGGTCGTCGATATAGACGCGCACCGGCGTGGTGAACTTCTTCACGACATTCGCCTGCGAGGCCCAGCTGGCGATACTCGCTGCCGAAGACGGTGCGCATGAACCCGTCGATCAGATCGGCATCGGAGAACGCCCTCGCCGGCTGCCGGCAGGACGGACAAAAATGTCGAGCAGCAATGCCGATCGACGCGAAGCGCATGGTGATCACGGGGGACCGGTCGTGCAATATGGGCGGCGGCCAATTCATAGCGGCCGGCGGCGCGCGCGCAAACCCCGGAGCCACTCAAGGTGCCATGCTCACGACGGCTTGATCAAAGGAGCCGGACGGCCGCAAGCGCTGCTGGTGGCCGGGCGAAGATCCGCTCTATCTCAGCTATCACGACGAGGAATGGGGCCGGCCCGTCGCCGACGACCGCCGCCTTTTCGAGAAGCTCTGCCTGGAGGGCTTCCAGGCGGGGCTCTCCTGGCTGACGATCCTCAGGAAGCGCGAGAATTTCCGTGCCGCCTTCGCCGATTTCGATATCGAGACGGTGGCCCGTTTCGGGGCGAAGGACATCGAGCGCTGCCTCGACGATGCCGGTATCGTGCGCCATCGCGGCAAGATCGAGTCGGTGATCAACAATGCGCGCGCGCGCTGGCGATCTGATCGAAGAGGCGGGATCGCTTGCCGGCTTCGTATGGCGCTACGAGCCGAAACCGGCGACGCGGCCGAAGCGGCTCGACCACGCCACGCTCAAGCAATTGGCGAAGACAGCCGAATCGACGGCGCTTTCCAAAGCGCTCAGGCAGCGCGGATGGACGTTCGTGGGGCCAACGACGGTCTATTCCTTCATGCAGGCGATGGGACTGGTGAACGACCACCTGACCGGCTGCATCTGCCGCTCGCCGCGTGAGGCAGAACGGCGCGCTTTCCAGCGCCCGGCTTGACCGAAGCGCCCCGAAGCAGGCAGGCTCGGCATGGGAGGGTTCAAGTGTCCGGCCACGCCGCCTTGCAACGGGGAGACGCGACATGCCTTCCGTCAGCGACTGGAAGATCACACCGGCCCGGCAACCCAGGTCCGGCGACTACGATTACGACCTAGAGCGCGCCCTTGAATCGGCGGTCGCTCTGAGAACGGTCGTCCCGAGCGACGCATTCACCGCGGACACGCTCGGCACCGAACGCGGCGGCAGCGGCGTCGTCATCGCCGACAATGTCGTGCTCACCATCGGCTACCTGATCACCGAGGCCGAGGAGGTCTGGATCACGCTGAACGACGAGCGCGTCGTCGCCGGACATCCGCTCGCCTACGACCAGACGACGGGGTTCGGGCTGGTGCGGGCGCTCGGCGAGCTTGGCCTGCCGCCGCTGCCGCTGGGCGATTCCGATGCGGCGGAGCCGGGAAGCCGCGTAGTGATGGCCGCCGCCGGCGGGCGCGAGCATGCGATCGCGGCGCGCATCGTCGCCAAGCAGGAGTTCGCCGGATACTGGGAATATCTGATCGACGAGGCGATCTTCATCGCGCCGGCGCATCCGTTCTGGGGCGGCGCGGGACTGATCGGCCCGGCCGGCGACCTGCTCGGAATCGGTTCGCTGCAGGTCGAGCAGCGCGCCGCGAGCAGCGAAGGCGGCCAGCTCAACATGGTGGTGCCGATCAACCTCCTGAAGCCCATCCTCGACGATATGCTGACCACCGGCCGCGCCAACCGGCCGCCCAAGCCCTGGCTCGGCTGCTTCGCCACGGAGCTGGAGGGCAAGGTGTTCGTGGTCGGCGTCTATTCCGACGCGCCCGCCGATCAGGCTGGGCTGAAGCCCGGCGACCTCATCGTGTCGGTGGACGGCGACAGCGTCTCCAGCCTCGCCGGCTTCTTCCGCAAGGCGTGGTCGCTCGGCCCGGCGGGCACCGAGGTGCCGCTCATCATCCAGCGCGACGGCGAGACGCTGCAGATGCGCGTCGCCTCATCGAGCCGCGAGGATTTCCTGCGCAAGCCGCGCATGCATTCGTGAGGTGAGCCCGGCGACCTGCCGCAGCCTCAGGCGGGCTTCGGAGCCGTTCGCTCGGTGAAGAGCTGCCCGCCCTTCATCTTGTTCGCCTTGGGCGTCTCCATGATCGACACCGTCACCGCCTCCTCCGGCACGCCGGCGTGACGCACGACCGCGTCGGTGATGTCCTTCATCAGCGCGCGCTTGGCCTCCGGCGCACGACCTTCGGCAAGGAAAATGACGATCTCGGGCATGGGAATCCTCCTCCTGTTTCACAGCGGTGCGGAATGAGAGCGGGAGAGCGCCGGCAAAGCAACGCCGCGCAGCTCCTCGGCGCCGGCTCAGGCCGGCTTAACCAGCCGCATGACGGTAATATATCTGAGGAACAGACGGACGATCTCCGGTTTGCCGAGTCCCTCCGCGGCGATGATGTCTTCCAGCTCGCCCACCAGCTGCGGTCGGACATATTCGTAGAAATTGGCGCGCATCGGCATCGATGCGATGAACCCGTAAAGGCCGCGCGCACGGCCGTAATCGGTGATGACCAGCCGGCCGCCGGGCGCCAGCACCCGCCACATCTCGCGCAAGGCCTGCGGCTTCACGTGCGAGGGCAGATGGTGGAAGAAATAGGACGACGTCACCGCATCCACGGAGCCGTCTTCCAGCGGCAGTGCCTCGGCAACGCCGACCTTGAACTCGGCCGCGACATTGGCCGCGCGCGCCTTCTCGATGGCGAGATCGATGATCCCCGGCGTGGCGTCGATGCCGAGGATATGCCCAGCGGTGCCGTTAAAGGCGCCGTTCTTGGCGGCGGCAATGGCGAGCTTGCCGCTGCCGCAGCCGACATCGACCAGGCGATCCCCCGGCTTCAGCTCCGCTGCCGCAAGCGTCGCGTCGAGGATCGCCTCCTGCTGCCCCAGGCTGATGAGATTTTCGAAAACGTCGACCGAGCGCACGCGCCCGTCGACCCTGATACCGAGCGTAGCCGGTGCCTTTTGCAGTTCCACCTCCCCGAAGCCGTCCGCCATGACGCTTTGATCGCCATCGCTGCGGAAAGCGGCTTGAATGACGACTGCAATGATCGCGCCACTCACGCCGATCAAGGCGAGGCCCTGCAGATAGAGCTGCGATTGCTGCGCTGTCGGCTCCGGGAGATATTCGAAATATTCCGTCAGCCACAGCGCGCCGATCGTGACGATGAAGACCAGCCAGTCGGCGCGAAGCGCGCGGGGCAGGTCGAACCGCATCTCGCGCACCGCAAGAGGCAGAAGCGAAAGACGCGGAATCCAGCGCGAGGTCTGGTCGCAATAGGCGCGATAGCTCTCGCCGAAGTCTTTCAGCAGCGCCCGCTCCTCCGCCCGCGCCATCAGGTCGAAGAGCACGATGCAGGCTGCGGTCCCCATCAGCACGACGTGCAGGGAGCCGTGCATGAGGAAGATGCCGAAGCAGATGAGCAGGCTGCCGAGATAGAGCGGATTGCGGCTGAGCGCGTAGACGCCCACGGTTCTGAGACTTTTGGCGCCGCGGAGGCTTGCCACGCCTCCGGCGCCGGTCGCGAAAGAGCCGATCACGATTGTGCGGAGCGAAAGGCCGGCGAGCGCGATGGCAAGCGCCAGCCCGTCCTTGAAGTGCTCCAGCGCGCTGCTGCCGAAGATCGCTTCGGGTGGAATGGCCAGGGAATAGACCGCCAGAATGAGGACCGGGAGAACGCCTTTGAGATTGTGAGAGACGACAGTTCCAAACCGCGCAACGCGGACATCTGCGGCCATGCGCAACCCTTTCTGCGGTCTGCCGAGCGGGCTCACCGCTCGGCGGGATCGGTCCGGACGTCACCGCAGGAACGGTTTCGGCACCACGGACGTGAATCGAAGACAGAATGCCCCGCCCTTGGCCGGGAGCGAAGCTCAGAATTGTCGCATATCTGCGGCGTTCTCGACCGCACGCTCACGTTGAGCGACAGCCACCCAGGCGCGCGCCAGGGCCAAGCCTGCGGCGTCGGCGGCCGTGCCGTGCCGCCTTGCTTCTGAGGGGAACCGGCCGAACCAGCCGGGATCGAACGCCACGATCTCGTGGGCATAGACCTCGTTCCAGCGCGCGGCCATCTGCCTATCCACCTCGAAGTGGAACTGGACGCCGTAGACGGCGCGCCCGATGCGGAACGCCTGATTTTGTGTCTGCTCGCTGGCGGCGAGATGCACGGCCTCCGGCGGCAATGTGAAGGTGTCGAGGTGCCAGTGGAAGAGCGGCGCGGACTCGCCGATCGCGGAGAGGACCGGATCGGCGCGGCCGGCCTCTGTCGTGCGCACCGGGAGCCAGCCGAACTCGATCGGGCGGTCGAGAACGTTCGTGCCGCCGAAGGCGCGCGCAACGAGTTGCGCTCCGAGGCAGACGCCGAGCACCGCGCGGTCCGTCTCGGCGAAGGCACACACCAGCGCCAGTTCTTGCTTGAGATAAGGATAGTCGGCATCGTTCAGCGCGTCCTGCCCGCCGCCAAGCAGGATGAGAGCATCGAAACCGTCGGCACCCGGAAGCGCCTCACCGAGATGCATCTGCACAACGCGGACCGTCGCACCGGCTTCGTCGAGCGCCTGGCCGACGAGGCCGAGCGTCGCGTGCGGGTAGTTTTCGACGACGAGGACTTGCATCGCTTTCACCCCGAGCCCGGATGGAGTGAAACGCAATCCGGGGAAACTCGTCCGCTCCCGGATTTCGCGCCTAAGGCGCTCTATCCGGGCTATGGTCCACCGCCGCAGCCAGCCGCTTCGGCGCGATCAGACGGTAGCTGCGCCTGACGACTTCCGCCACCTCGTCCCAGTCCGGCTGGTTGTCGAGTCGCACGCCGACCCAGCCCTTGTGGCCGACATAGGGCGGCACGAAGAACTGCTCCGGGTCGGCACCGACCAGGATCGTCTGGCTGCCGGGAGGCGCCTTGCACCAGACCGAGACTCGACCATCGCCACGCTTTTCCATCGCGAAGATCTTGTCGCGCACGCGAAACGTAGGGTCGCCCCAGGCCTCTTTCTCCTCTGCCTCTGGAAGCGCCAGGCAGATGGCGCGGAGGCGCTCGGTCGGACGCTTCGGCATCTAAAGAAGCTTTCCCTGCTCCCCACCCGACGCGCGGCGCGGCAGCGAGCGGCGCGACTTCGGACCGCCCGGCCCCGACACCGTGGCGCCGAAATCGCCGTCCGCCACGCGGACCATGAGTGCGTCTCCGGTCTTCACCTGATTGGCGGCGCGCACGGCATTGCCGCCCGGACCGACGACCAGAGCGAAGCCGCGATCGAGAACGGCTTCGTAGGAGAAGGCGCGCAGCAGCCGGCCGAACTGTTCGGTGCGCTGGCGCTGGCGCGCGACGATACGCGCCACAAGCTCGACGTCGAGCCGCGATGCGATGCGGGTGGTGCTGCGCCGCGCTTCCTGCAGCTTCGCCGCGCTTGCCTGGCCGATCCGCCCGGCGCGGGCGGCAAGCAGGTCGCGCTTGTGCGCAATCGCCCGGCGGAGCAGCAACGGCGAGAGGCGCACGGCGCAGGCCGCATAGCCCTGGCGCTTGGCAATGACCTCGGTGCGCAGCGAGCGCCGCAGCCGGCCGGCGATCTCGTCGAATTTCTGGCGCCTGAGGGCGAAGAGATCGTCGAGCGTCGGCATGGCGCGGACGATCGCCGCGAGATCGCGGCGGCGCACCTCCATGGCGCGGCGATGCGCCAGCTCGTGGCGGCTCGCCAGGTCGCGCGTCTGGGCGAGAAGCTCCACGCGCACCGGTACCGCCATTTCCGCCGCGCCGGTGGGCGTGGGCGCGCGCAGGTCGGCGGCGTGGTCGATGAGCGTCGTGTCGGTCTCGTGGCCGACGGCGGCGATGACCGGGATGTCGCTCGCCGCGACGGCGCGCACCGCGACCTCCTCGTTGAAGGCCCACAGGTCCTCGATGGAGCCGCCGCCGCGCGCCACGATGAGGAGATCGGGCCGCGCGACCGGGCCGCCTTCGGGTATGGCGTTGAAGCCGCGCACGGCGGCG
This sequence comes from uncultured Alphaproteobacteria bacterium, assembly GCA_963801225.1. Taxonomy (GTDB): domain Bacteria; phylum Pseudomonadota; class Alphaproteobacteria; order Rhizobiales; family Afifellaceae; genus DASWJZ01. The sequence continues at coordinate 103,985 of CAWDED010000009.1, read as the reverse complement.
GCCACCTCCTCCGCCGCACCCTCGCCCTGCACCCGCACCGGCCAGACGAGGACGTGGGTCGGAAACCGGTCGCGCAGCCGGTGCAGGATGTCGCGGATCACGGCGCCGGTCGGCGAGGTGACGACGCCGATGACGCGCGGCAGCGCCGGGATCGGCTTCTTGCGCGCCGCGTCGAAGAGGCCCTCCGCCGCGAGCTTCTTGCGGCGCTCTTCGAGCAGCGCCATCAACGCGCCGGCGCCGGCGGGCTCCAGATGTTCTACAACGATCTGGTAGCGCGAGCGGCTGGGGAAGGTGGTGAGGCGGCCGGTCGCCACCATCTCCAGCCCCTCCTCCGGCTTGAAGCGCAGGCGCTGCAGCGTGGTCTTCCACACTACCGCGTCGAGCGCGGCGCGCTCGTCCTTCAGCGTGAAATAGCAATGGCCGGAGGCGGCGGCGCCGCGAAAACCGGAAACCTCGCCGCGCACGCGCACGTGCTCGTAATTGTCCTCCACCATGCGCTTCAGCGCGAAGGACAGCTCCGAGACGGTGAACTCGACGACGTTGGTGGGGGGCTGGTTCATGAGACGGTTGACTGGAAGCGCTCAGGATTGGGGATGGACAGCGAGCGCAATGCCCTCGCTTTTCTGCAACTCCGCGATCACCGCAAACAGATTTTCGGCGCGCGGATTGCCTTCACTGCTGAGCATGCGCATCAGGCTCTTCGGGTTCTTGTGGGTCGCTTCCGCGAGCCGCTCAAATCCGACCGTCGCGTTGACGTAATCTCGTAGCAGTATTTTGCCCTCATCGAGATTGCCGCGCAGCAGCGCTTCGACCGCTTCCTTGAGCAGCCCAACGCGAAACTCCGGGTCGCGGATCGCGCGATCCTTCACCGTGTCCTTGAATGCTCGTGTCAGTGCCATCGAATCAGCGCTCCTTCCTGCGCCTTTTGTAGTCGGTCCAGTGCTGCTTGGCCGTTTGAATGTCGCTTTGCTGACGTTTCTTCGTTCCGCCGACGAGAAGGATCACGAGCCATGCTCCATCGCGACCGAAATAGACGCGATATCCCGGTCCCCAATCGACCCGCCGTTCCGAAACACCCGCGCCAACCGGCTTCACGTCACCGAAGTTGCCGGCTTCCATTCGTGCGATAGCCGCGCGGACCTTCAACGCGGCATGCGAATCAAGCGCATCGAACCAATCGGCGAACGGACATCGTCCTTCTTCCGTCTCGTATTCGACGACCTCGATCATCTCTGTAGTAGCATATACGTTACTATTCTCCGAATGCAACAGGCGACCAACCTGAGCCCGCACAGGCTTGACGCGCCCGCGCCCACTCTTCAAGCGAAAGCCATGAGCTACGATTTCCGCGCCCATCGCCTGTTCGTGGAGAGCGACCTCGTCCGCCGGCGCCGAAATTGCGGCGGACAAAGGCCAGGCGAACTATCTTCTCAACGTGCTGCGACTGAAGGAGGGCGATGCCGTCCATCTGTTCAACGGCCGCGACGGGGAGTGGCGGGCGGTCATCGCGAAGGCGGGGAAGAAGGGCTGCGTCCTGAGCACGGAGGAGCGGCTCAGGGAGCAGACGCCCCTCCCCGACCTCCATTATCTCTTCGCGCCGCTGAAGCACGCGCGGCTCGACTATGTGGTGCAGAAGGCGGTGGAGATGGGCGTGGGGCGGCTGTCGCCCGTCGTCACCGAATTCACGCAGGCGAGCCGCGTGAACCTGGAGCGGATGCGGGCGAACGTCATCGAGGCGGCCGAGCAGTGCGGCGTGCTCGCCATCCCGCCGCGTCGACCCGGCGAGGAAGCTGGCGGAGGTGCTGGCCGACTGGCCCGAAGAGCACCGGCTGATCTTCTGTGACGAGGGCGCGCCAACAGCCAATCCGGGCGAAGCGCTAGGCGGACTGGCGCGCGGGCCGGCTGCCGTGCTGATCGGGCCGGAGGGCGGATTCTCCGAGGCGGAACGGCGCGATCTTCTCGCGCGTTCCAACGTCACGGTCCTGTCGCTGGGCCCGCGCATCCTGCGCGCCGACACGGCCGCGGTGGCGGCGCTGGCTCTCGTGCAGTCATTCATCGGTGATTGGCGATAAAAGCCTTTGACCTGGCGCCGCGCGTGACTATGGTCCGGGACTTTTCGTCTTAGGCATGATCCCGAGGCTGGACCGGTTTTCGGATAAGATCATGCTCCAACAAAGAGATAGAGCCGACGGCTCTGCATCTCAACGGAGCCGACATGGCGCGTGACACCGCCGATTCAACGCCGATCGAGCATCCCCGCGAGCTTGCCGCCTATCTGGAATCGGGCTGCAAGCCGCGCGAGGATTGGCGGATCGGCACCGAGCACGAGAAGATCGGCTTCTACAAGGACGGGCACAGCCCGGTCCCCTACGACGGCCCGCGCGGCATCCGCGCGCTGCTGGAGGGCATGCAGGGGCTGCTCGGCTGGGAGCCGATCATGGACGGCGAGAACATCATCGGTCTCTCCGATCCGATCGGCGGAGCCGCCATCTCGCTGGAGCCGGGCGGGCAGTTCGAGCTCTCCGGCGCGCCGCTCAAATCCATCCACCAGACCTGCCGCGAGGTCAACGCACACCTCGCCCAGGTGCGCGAGGTTGCAGACCCGCTCGGCATCGGATTCCTGGGCATCGGCATGAGCCCCAAGTGGAAGCTCTCCGAGACGCCGAAAATGCCGAAGCGGCGCTACGAGATCATGGCGGCCTACATGCCCAAGGTCGGCAGCCGCGGGCTCGACATGATGTTCCGCACCTGCACCGTGCAGGTGAACCTCGACTTCTCGAGCGAGGCGGACATGCGCGACAAGATGCAGGTCGGGCTGGCGCTGCAGCCGATCGCGACCGCGCTCTTCGCCAACTCGCCGTTCACCGAGAACAAGTCGAACGGCTTCCTCTCCGACCGCTCCGAGATCTGGCGCGACGTCGATCCCAACCGCACCGGCATGCTGCCGATCGCCTTCCATGACGGCTTCGGCTTCGAGCAGTACGTCGACTGGGCGCTCGACGCGCCGATGTATTTCGTGGTGCGCGACGGGCGCTACCGCGACATGACGAGCCAGACCTTCCGGCAGTTCATGGACGGCAAGGTGCCGTCCGACCTGCCCGACCCCAAGCCCAACATGGGCGACTGGAAGAACCATCTCTCCACGCTCTTTCCCGAGGTGCGGCTGAAGACCTTCCTGGAGATGCGCGGGGCCGACGGTGGCCCCTGGCGCCGGCTCTGCGCCCTGCCGGCGCTGTGGGTGGGGCTGCTCTACGACCGGACCTCGCTCGACGCCGCCAGGGAGCTCATCGCCACCTGGACGGAGGAGGAGCGCCAGACGCTGCGCGACGCCGTGCCGAAGACGGCGCTCGCCACGCCCTTCCGCAACCACACCGTCCTCGACATCGCCAGGGACGTGGTCGGGCTGGCGCGCGAAGGACTGAAGCGCCGATCGATTGCCGGCAATGGAGGGGAGAACGAGGCCGGCTATATCGGCCCGCTGGAGGAGACGGTGGCGCTCGGCTATCCGCCGGCGGAAAGTCTCCTCAAGCAATACCAAACGCGCTGGGGATGCTCCGTCGAGCCGCTGTTCGAGGAGCAGCTCTACTGAGACGTCCCGGGTCCTGCGTCACTTTGCATTCGGGAGCTGGACGACGCCAAGTCGACGCAGAAGACGCAGCGGCACCTTCCAATAGGGCGGCCGCAGGAGCGGCTTCGTGTAGACCCATCTTACTGGAACGTCCGGTTTCTCCCCCATCTCCCCCAGGAGGAACGAACCGTGTGCCATGAGCGCCGCGAGGTCGACGCGCAAGCTGCGACGCTGCTTCGCAGTCAGGCGCTCCGGCTCCAGACGCGCGATGAGCTTGCCGGCTTCGCGCACCTTCTGCAGCATTCGCTCAGGCGCGTGACGTTCGCCGTGCTCCAAGCGCAGCTCGTCGATCGTGTCAGCGATGGTCTTCGCAACGCGGCCGCTCGCTTGTCGATCCCGGAACACACCGGACAGCGCTTCGACCATGTTGGAAGGGAGCGCCACCGTTTCGTCGAGGTCGCCGGCACCATCGATGTCAAGGCGTTCGGCAAGCCTGCGCTGGGCCGACCGGGGCATCTCGGCCGATACCGGCGCGGCAAACGGGAAGAGCTGTTCCATCCGCTTTTGCAGCGGAGGGGTTCGACCCTCGATCATCACGAAGCCGGCGAGGCGCCAGAATGCGGCATCGTCCCTGTCGAGCGCGCCGAGCTGCTCGTTCAGTCCGACAAAAAGCTCCGCCGCATCGGCAACCGCCGAATAATGCGCGGGCGTTGATTGAAAGCCTTCGAGATAGTCCTCGGCGAGCCTCAGCTCCGCCAGCTCGCGGTCGATCTGGCCGGGATCTTCGATGCGGTAGGCGGCCATGATCTCGTGGAGCGGCAGACGAAGGACATCGCGTTGCTTCCTGAGCTTCAACCGCCGCTCGACCCACCCGTAGCCGAGCTTGGTCTCCGGCGCCATTTGCAGGGACGCCTCGATGTACTCGACCTCGCGCGGGGCAATGTCGTTCGGCAGGACGGCGATATCGGCCGTCCGAAACGTTGCGAACCGCTCCGCGTTGCGTGCCCGGAGGTCGCGCATGGCGGCGAGCCGGCGGTTACCGTTCACAACGGTCCCGTCGAAGAGAACGATGAGAGGCTCCGTCTGCTGGGCGAGCCGCTCCAGTTCCGCATAGATCGGGCCGGCGGGGTCGCGTGCTCTGGCAAGCAGCGCGCCGTGCAGGAATCCCTGCAGATCCTCGGTCTCCGACCTTTCGCCCAGCGCATCGACGGAGAGCCCGACAGCGGAGGCGTGTTCCTTCGACCTCAGCGGCAAGGCGACCGTTGTCGAGACGATAGATCAGCGCTTCGACAGGCACGCTGGCGATAGGGAAATAGTGATAGCGGCCTCCGAACAATATCGGCTGGCCGCGCCCCGGCAGCTCCTGCCGCTCAGAGATGAGCTTCACCCGCCGTTCGCGGGGCATGGCGGTCGCACCGCTTTGGCTCATGTGTCGCCTTCCGTTCATCCGGACGCATTCCGTCTTCGCGATCATGCGTCATCCGTACGGCTGAACCAAGCGGGACTCGACTGGGCCCCAGCTACTCCGACAGCACCCGCGTCGGCGGGATGGCGACCGTCGCCACCGTGCCCTCGCCGCGGGCGCTCTTGATCGACAGCGTGGCGCGGTTCGCCTCCACCAGCGCCTTGGTGAGCGGCAGGCCGAGGCCGCTCCCGGTCGCATCGCCGATGCGCGCAGTGGAAAGCTGACGGAACGGCTCCAGCGCGCGCTGCAGTTCCTCCTCCGACATGCCCTCGCCGGTATCGCGCACGCGCAGCAGCGCCTCGCCTTTCTCCGACAGGCTGGTGGAGGCGATCACCTGCCCGCCCGGGCCGGTGAACTTCACCGAGTTCGACAGGAGGTTCAGCACGATCTGGCGGAGCGTCCGCTCGTCGGCGACGACCGCCGGCACCTCGCGCGACAGGCTGGAGCGCAGCACCACGTGCGCGCGGTTCGCCTGCAGCTGCATCAGCCCGATGCACTCGCGTACCAGATCGTTGAGCGGCACGGCGGCGAAGTTGAGGTCAAGGCGGCCCGCCTCGATCTTGGAGATGTCGAGAAGGTCGTTGACCAGGCTGACGACATGCTCGCCGGAGGTGCGGATGTCGCGCAGATATTCGCGGTAGCGATCGTTGTCGACCGGGCCGAAGCGCTCCTCTATCATCACCTCTGCGAAGCCGATGATGGCATTGAGCGGCGTGCGGACCTCGTGGCTGACGCGCGCCAGGAAATCCGACTTCTGCTGTGACGCCTCCTCAGCGGCGCGCTTGGCCTCCCTCAGCTCCGACTCGATGCGCTTCCAGTGCGTGATGTCGCGCAGCACCGCGCAGAAGCGCCCGCCCGCATCGCTGGAGATGCGCCCCATCGTCATGAACAGCGGGATGGAGCCGGAGCCGGCGCGCGCTGCCACCTCGCGCCCCTCGTTCAACAGGCTCGCCACGCCGCTGTCCTTCAGGCCGAAGAAATAGTCGCGCGCCGCGACACGGCTCTCCTCCGTCAAGAGCGACTCGAACTGCCGGCCCTGCATCTCGTGCGCCTCCAGACCGAAGAGCGCCTCGGCGCTGGCGTTGACGCTTTCGATGGCGCCGTCGCGATCGAGGATGGCGACGCCGTCGGTCGCCGTGTCGAGGATGGCGGTCATCTCGCGCAGGCGCCGCTCGGCATCGGCCGTGTCGACGCGGCGAGACGGCGGCCGCGGAGCGGTCTCAGGCGCGCGCCGCGGCGCCTCGCCGCGCGACGGGGCCCTTTCACGCGGCAGCTCCGGCTCAAGCGGCGCAGCGGCTTGCGGCGGCTCCTCGGGCGGCCCGCGATCCTCCTCCTCGGCAGCCTTTTCTTCATCGGGGAAGAGGTCCACCACCGGCGGCTCCGCACGTGCTTCAATGGGCGGCTCCGCCTGAGGCTCCTCCTCCGGCCGCCGCGCGCCGCCGCTCTCCCATTCCTCCACGACGCGGCTTTGCAGCGCCGCGGCGATCTCGTCGAACGCCATGCGCTCCTGCGGCGAAAGCCGGGCATTGTCCGCCAGGCGCTCCAGGTCGGCGCGGATGGGGACGACGTTGGCGGGCGCCGCGTCGACGGCCTCCTCGTAGGGCGGCTTCTGCTCGGCAGGCTGCGCCTTTTCGGCCGGGCCGAAGCGCGTCTCGAAGGTCGCCGGCATCAGGGCCTCGGCCGGCCGCAGGATGCCGAAGCCGCGATAGCCTTGGAACGACTGGTCGCCACCGAATACCGGCAGCGCGGTCAGCTCGACCGGCACGCGCACCTCCGAGCCCTCGATCGGCCACCACGCCGTCAGCCCGCTCCAGGTGTCGTGCTGGCGAAGCGCGCGGCCGATGCGGCCGGTCGGATCGAAGCGCAGCCGCGCGGCGGCGTCGTCCCAGCGCTCGCCGATCACCTCGGCGTTGCGCCCGACCACCTGCGCGAGCCCCGGCGAGACGAAGAGATAGCGGTCGTCCGCGTCGGTCTGCCAGAGGAAGCGCACCGGCGCGCGCGACAGCTCGTGCGGCACGCGGCCGGCCTTCACGGAGCGCTCCCTCGGCACCGCCAGCTCTTCATGCTCCGGCGGCTTATGCGCAGCGGGCTCCTGCGGCGCTTCGTTCGCAGGCTCGGCCGGGACCTCCCGCTCCCGCGCTTCCCGCCCTTCCGGCTGCGCCGTGCCCCGCGATACCCGCGGGGTGAGATCGACGAAGCAGAGCCTGACCGCGCGGCCTCCCGCGGCGATCTCCACACAGGGCGTGGCGTACGTGCGGGCGTCGGCCACGCCCGGTGCGCTTTCGGCCAGCACCTCGCCATCCGCGTCGAGCGCGACCACGCCGGTCTCCGGCGTGGAGAAGAAGCGCGCCAGGTCGTCGAGCGAGGGTTTTGTGCCGCCCGCCTCAAGCGAGGTCACCAGCACGCCGCGCTCCTCGCCGGCGCGGACGTACTGGCAGCGGCAGGCGGTCGGCAGCGACAGGAGGTCGTCGGTGAGCCTCAGCCGCGCCAGCGTGCCGCCTTCCGGGAGGGCGCGCGCGAGGCTCGCAATGGCCCGGCGGAGCTGGTGGCTCTCCGTCCAGCGGCGCTGCGCAAGCGTGCCGAAATCGGCCGCGCCGAGCCGAGCGCCGCCGGTGGGATTGGCCCACAGGATACGGCTGCCGTCGCGCGCCCACACCCACGCCGGTCCAGGCGAGAGGAGCAGTCCGCCAACATCGGGAAGCCTGCTGAAAGCCAATGCGGTGTCCCGGCCGGGAATCATCCAGTTCCAGTCCCCCACAAGCCGCCGCTTGGTTAATGAAACGTTATGGCAGAGATGAGGAGCGGGAACAGTCCCCCGTCGTCCCGACGCACCGCTATTCCGCGAGCGTGGTTAATGGGTGCGCGCGTGTGTCTGCCGCGCGTTTGTGCATCGCAAAAATTATGTTGCAATGCACAATAAGCTCTCCTATATTGCAGTCAGCAACCTGATCCGAAGATGGAGATGCCAATGGCTACCGCACCGAAGGGCCGCACGAAGAAGGCCGCCGCCGAGAAAGTCATTAATGCGACCGCCGAGGCCGCGAAGCAGGCGACGGACGCCGCTTTCACCTATCCGAAATTCGAGGTCCCCGAGATTTTCCGCTCGTTTGCCGAGCAGGGCCTGAAGCAGGGCCGCGACGCCTATGCGCGCGTGAAGGACGCCGCCGAGGAGGCGACCGACATGCTCGAGGACAGCCTGGAGACCAGCCGCCAGAACATGCGCGAGGCGCAGTTCAAGGCGCTCGACATCACGAAGGCCAACGCCGACGCCTCGTTCGAGCTGATGCGCAAGATGCTCACCGCCACCTCCCTCACCGACGCCATGCAACTGCAGAGCGCCTTCGCCCGCGAGCGCTTCGAGGCGCTGATGGGCTATTCGAAGGAGATGCAGGAGATGATGAGCAAGGCCGGCACCGAGGCGAGCGAGCCGGCGAAGGCCATGTTCGAGAAGGCGCTCAGCTTCACCAAGGCCGCGTAGGCTTCTCATTCGACCAACGCCAAAAAGCCCGGCTTCGCCCGGGCTTTTTTGTGCATGCTGGCTCCGGAACGGAGCTGCGCCATCTTGCGTTTCCATCGCGCCGATATAGGAGTGAGGCGACGGCAGGCGGGCTCAGGGTTCGGGTTATGTACAAGACGGAGACAAACGGAATCAGCGTGACCGTCGAGCCGCGTTATCTGGCAGACCGCTCTGAGCCGGCCGAGCAGCGCTTCTTCTGGGCCTATACGGTGGAGATCGCCAACAGCACCGGCGCGCCCGTGCAGATTCTGGCGCGCCACTGGATCATCACCGACGAGAACGGCAAGCGCGAGGACGTGCGCGGCCTGGGCGTGGTCGGCGAGCAGCCGCTCATCGAGCCAGGCGAATCCTTCACCTATACGAGCGGCTGTCCGCTCCCCACGCCGTCCGGCGTGATGGTCGGCAGCTACGAAGCGATCGGCGGGGACGGCAAGGTCTTCTCCGTCGCCATCCCCGCCTTCTCTCTCGACATACCGGGCGAAAGGCGCGTGCTGAACTGAGCCTGTAGTCAGGATTTCTCGCCGACCACCTCGGCGGGATCGAAGTCGTAGCGCGCGCCGCAGAACTCGCAGCGCACCTCGATCGCGCCCTCCGGCGTCGTCGAACTCGGCGATCTCGCCGTCGTCCAGCTGCTGCAGCACCTGAGCGATCCGCTCGCGCGAACAGGAGCACTTCTCCCGCAGCGAAATCGGCTCGAACACGCGCACGCCGCGCTCGTGGAAGAGCCGGTAGAGAAGCCGCTCCGCCACGATCGACGGGTCGGTGAGCTCGTGGTCCTCGACGGTATCGATCAGCGCCTGCGCCTCGACCCAGGCGTCGTCGTCCTCCGGCTCGTCGGCAAGCTCGATGCCGTCCGGGATGTCGCCGGCCGGCAGGTCGTGATGCCGCACGCGCTCTCCCGCTTCGGGAAGAAACTGGCCGATGATGCCGCCGGCCCGCCAGGTCTGGCGCGCCGCGCCTTCCGCGTCGCGGTCGAACATCTCCGCCACCGCGAGCCGGATGCGGGTGGGGATCTGCTCCGACTGTCGGAAATAGGTATGCGCGGCCTCCTCCAGGGTCTCGTCCTGAAGCGGTACGTAGCCCTGGTAGCGCTGCTGTGCCTGGCCCTGCTCGATGGTCATGGCAAGCGTGCCGCTGCCGAGCAGCAGGCTGGAATCGACCGGCCCCTCGGCTTCCGCCCGCTCGACCGCCTCCGCGTCGAAGGTGGCGGTCGCCCGTATCTGCCCGGGCGTGCGCACGTCGACCACAACCAGCGAGACCGGTCCGTCGGTTTGCGCCTGCAGGATGAAGCGGCCGATATCCTTCAGCGAGGTCGCCAGCAGCGAGGCAAGCACCGCCGCCTCGGCCACGAGGCGCTTCACCGGGCCGGGGAAATCGTGGCGCTGCAGGATGGTGTCGATGGAGGAGCCGAGCGTCACCACGCGGCCGCGCACGTCGAGGCCCTCCACCTGGAAAGGCAGAGCCCGGTCGTCGCTGCCGGACGAGTCGAAAATCGTGGCGGCCGGGTGGTCCATGGCCATCAACGCGCTCCGAAGCACCATGCGAGGATGCCCTTCTGGGCATGCAGACGATTTTCCGCCTCGTCGAACACGACCGATTGCGGCCCGTCCATGACGTCGGCGGTGACCTCCTCGCCGCGATGGGCCGGGAGGCAGTGCATGAATATGGTGTCGGGCTTGGCTTTTTCCATGAGCGCCTTGTTCACCTGGTAGCGCTTCAGGAGATTGTGACGGCGCTCCGCCTCGTCGTCGCCCATGGAGACCCAGGTGTCGGTGATGACGCAGTCGGCATCCGCCACCGCCTCCTCCGGATCGGTGAGGAAGCGCACGGCGGCGCGGTTCCGCTTCGCCCACTCGGTCAGTTCCTCCGACGGCGCCAGCTCCGGCGGCGCGGCGACATCGAGCTGGAAGCCGAACGGCACGGTGGCATGCACGAGCGAGGCGAGCACGTTGTTGATGTCGCCCGACCAGGCGATCTTTCGGCCGGTGACCGGGCCGCGATATTCCTCGAAGGTCATGAGGTCGGCCATGACCTGGCAGGGATGCGACTGCCGGGTGAGCCCGTTGATCACCGGCACGGTCGCGTATTCGGCAAGCTCCAGCAGCATGTCGTGGTCGAGGACGCGGATCATGATGGCGTCGACGTAGCGGGAAAGCACGCGCGCGGTGTCGGCCACCGTCTCGCCGCGGCCGAGCTGCATTTCCGCGCCGGTCAGCATGAGCGTCTCGCCGCCGAGCTGGCGCATCGCGACGTCGAACGACACGCGGGTGCGAGTCGACGGCTCGTCGAAGATCATCGCCAGCGTCTTGCCGGCCAGCGGCCGCGGCCGTTCCGCCGGGGTCCGGCCCTTCATGTCGCGGCTCTCGTCGATGATGCCGCGGAGCGTCTCCGCGGAAAGCTCCGTCAGGTCGAGGAAATGCCTCGGGGTGGGCATGAGGCCTCCCCGCTCACGCGGCCGCGTGGCGCTTGTCGAGCGACGTCAGCGCCGTGTCGAGCATGCTCGAGCGCCGCGTCCACGTCCGCGTCCTCCACGATCAGCGGCGGCAGCAGGCGCACGACATTGTCGCCGGCGGCGACGAGCAGCAGCCCCTCGGCGCGCGCCGCGGCAACGACGTCGCCGTTCGGCACGCGGCATTTGACGCCGAGCATCAGCCCCTCGCCGCGGATCGTCTCCACCGTCTCGGGATGCGAATCGGCGACCGCTGCGAGCTTCTGCTTCAGCCGCAGCCCGGTCTGGCGGACGCGGTCGAGGAAGCCGTCGGCGAGGACGATGTCGAGCACGGCCGCGCCCACCGCCATGGCGAGCGGATTGCCGCCGAAGGTGGTGCCATGCGTGCCGGCCGTCATGCCGGAGGCGGCCTCGCGCGTGGCGAGACAGGCGCCGACCGGAAAGCCGGCGCCGAGCCCCTTGGCGAGCGCGGCGATGTCGGGCGTGATCGCCCGCCCATTCATGCGCCAGGAACTTGCCGGTGCGGCCCATGCCGCTCTGGATCTCGTCGAGGACCAGGAGCAGCCCATGCTCGTCGCACAGCTCGCGCATGTAGCGCAGCTCGGCGGGCGGAACCGGGCGGATGCCGCCCTCCCCCTGGATCGGCTCGATCAGGATCGCCGCGGTCTCAGGACCGATCGCCGCCTCCAGCGCCTTGCGGTCGCCGAACGGCACCTGGTCGAAGCCCTCCACCTTCGGGCCGAAGCCCTCCAGGTATTTCTGCTGGCCGCCGGCGGCGAGCGTCGCCAGCGTGCGGCCGTGGAAGGCGCCCTCGAAGGTGATGATGCGGAAGCGCTCCGGCGCGCCCTTGGAGAAATGATAGCGCCGCGCCGTCTTGATGGCGCATTCCATCGCCTCGGCGCCGGAATTGCCGAAGAAGACGCAGTCGGCGAAGGTCGCATCCACCAGCCGCTGGCCGAGCGCCCGCTGGCCGGGAATCTCGAAAATGTTGGAGATGTGCCAGAGCTTGTCGGCCTGCGTCTTCAGCGCGTCGACGACGTGCGGGTGCGCGTGGCCGAGCACGTTCACCGCGATGCCGCCCATGAAGTCCAGGTAGCGTCGGCCGTCGGTGCCGATGAGCCACGAGCCCTCGCCGCGCTCGAAGGCGAGCGGCGCGCGGAGATAGGTCTGGAATAGCGGCGAGGCCGCTTTGTCTTCGGTGGGCATGGCGCAATCTCGGAAAATCAAACGCCGCCCCAGGGGCGGCGGCCGACAATTCGACGCATATCACGCAGGGCGCGGATCACCAAGAGAAACGGCGGACGGCGCGATGTCGGCTCTTTTGCGGCGCCGGACGACCCGCGGTCCGGCGAAAAGCCCTTTGCCCGCAAAGCTTTCCGCGCGCGATTCGGCGCTTGTCCGCGCCGAGTGTGACATTCGCGACTCACTTTTCCCGAATTGGCGACAAAGCCGTTGGATAAGCCCTTAGGGACTCTTGCGCGGCGATTCGCGCCCTCTATACCTTCCCGCTCAGACGCACGAGATATTGTGCGGCGAGCAAGTCTTCCCCCTAGTCCTTGCGTCCAACGCGTGCGGAGTCCGTCACGCGAACCCTATGGGATTCTGCCTGTCGCGAGGCGCGGCGGACAAGCGGGAAGCGCCCAAGGAGCGCAGATGTCCTGGACCGACGAACGCGTCGAACTCTTGAAGAAGCTCTGGCAGGACGGGCTGTCCGCCAGCCAGATCGCCGGCGAGCTGGGCGGCGTCACCCGCAATGCGGTGATCGGCAAGGTGCACCGCCTTGGTCTTTCGGGCCGCGGCCAGCCGACTTCGGCGATCAAGCGCCCGCGCCGCACGCGCCCCGCAGGGGTCCGCCGTATGCGGACCATGAGCGTCGGCAATCTGGCGCTGAAGCAGGATCGTCGACGTGCTGCCGGACGCCGAGTACCGCCCCCGGCGCAACGTCGTGGTGCCGATTCCCAAGAAGCTCTCGATTTTCCAGCTCAGCGAAGCGACCTGCAAATGGCCGATCGGCGACCCGAGCCAAGAAGATTTCCACTTCTGCGGGCATGATTCGCTGGAAAGCCTCCCCTACTGCGAGTATCACGCCGGAGTGGCATACCAGGCTCCGGAGCCGCGCAGACGGCCCGGCAAGCCGCGCTAGAGAGATTCTCTTCCTCCCGAAGAAACGGCGTACCAAATTGGCGGGGCTTCGGCCCCGTCCTTTGTGTCCGGAGGCCGGCCGGAATGATCAGGCGCGCTCGAACTGCTCGTTGAAGGCATAGCCGGCGCCGCGCACGGTGCGGATCGGATCGCGGCTGCGGCCGCGATTGAGCGCCCGGCGCAGCCGCCCGATATGCACGTCGACGGTGCGCTCGTCGACATAGACGTCGTGCCCCCACACGCCATCGAGAAGCTGCTCGCGCGAAAAAACACGCCCCGGCGTCTTCATGAGGAACTCCAAGAGGCGGAACTCGGTCGGCCCCAGATGCACCTCGCGCCCGCCGCGGCGCACCCGGAAGGTCTCGCGGTCGAGCTCCAGGTCGCCCGCTTTCAGCATCGGCGAGATCGCCTCCGGCCGGGCGCGGCGCAGCAGCGCCTTCACGCGCGCCATCAGCTCCGGCACGGAGAACGGCTTCACCACGTAATCGTCGGCGCCGGTGGCGAGCCCGCGGATGCGCTCGTCCTCCTCGCCGCGCGCCGTCAGCATGAGGATGGGAAGCGAAGCGGTGTCGTCGCGGGTCCTCAGCCTTCGGCAGAGCTCGATGCCGGAAAGGCCAGGCAGCATCCAGTCGAGGATCAGGAGATCGGGAAGCCGCTCGCGCAGGCGCACCTCCGCCTCGTCGCCGCGCCCCACGGCTTCCACTTCGTAGCCCTCCCCCTCCAGATTGTAGCGGAGCAGGAGGGTCAGCGGCTCCTCGTCTTCGACGATCAGGATGAAGGGCTTAGCCATCGCGTGCCTTCCCCGCTTAGAGGCTTCGCCATTCCGATCGGATCGGAACGGCGGCTCTGTCTCTTCGCTGAAGCATGACCCTTGCCCGAGAACCGGTTCCCACGTTTCGGAGCCATGCTCTAATCCTCGATCCCTTCCACCTGGGTGCTCGATTGGCGCGGCTCGTCCCACTGCTCGCCGGTGATGAGGTAGTAGACGGTCTCGGCGATGTTGGTGGCGTGGTCGCCAATGCGCTCCAGGTTCTTGGCGCAGAAGAGAAGATGCGTGCACATGCTGATGTTGCGCGGATCTTCCATCATGTAGGTCAGAAGCTCGCGGAAGAGCGAGGTGTAGACCGCGTCGATCTCCTCGTCCTGCGCGCACACCTCGCGCGCCTTCGCCACGTCGCGCGCGGCATAGGCGTCGAGCACCTTCTTCACCTGCCTGAGCCCCAGCTCCGCCAGGTGCTCCACGCCCACGCGCAGCTTCTGGGAGAAGCTCTCGCCCTGGATGGCGACGGCGCGCTTGGCGATGTTCTTGCCGAGGTCGCCGATGCGCTCCAGGTCGTTGGCGATGCGGATCGCGGCGATCGTCTCGCGCAGATCCTGCGCCATCGGCTGGCGACGCGCGATGAGGATGACGGCATCCTCCTCGATCTGACGGTGCAGCGCGTCGACCTTCTTGTCCGCCTCGATGACGTTGACCGCCATGTCCATGTCGGAACGCAGCAGCGCAATGATTGAATGCTCGACGATCTCCTCGGATCGGCCACCCATCTCGGCGATCAGGCGGGACAGGCTCTGAAGGTCGTCCTCGAATGAAGCAACGATGTGCTGCGGCATGCTCTATCCTCTCAGCCGAAGCGGCCGGTAATGTAGTCCTGGGTGCGGTTGTTGCTCGGAGCGGTGAAGATCTTCGATGTCTCGTCGAACTCGATGAGCTCGCCGAGATACATGAAGGCGGTGTAGTCCGACACGCGCGCCGCCTGCTGCATGTTGTGGGTGACGATGGCAATCGTGTAGTCGGCCTTCAGCTCGTCGATCAGCTCCTCGATCTTCGACGTGGAGATCGGGTCGAGCGCCGAGCACGGCTCGTCGAACAGGATCACCTCGGGCCGCACGGCGACGGTGCGCGCAATGCACAGGCGCTGCTGCTGCCCGCCGGACAGCGACTGACCGTTGGCGTCCAGCTTCTCCTTCACCTCGTCCCACAAGGCGGCCCGCTCCAGGCAGTGCCGCACCCGATCGTCCAGCTCCGACTTCGGCATCTTCTCGTAGAGACGGATGCCGAAGGCGATGTTCTCGTAGATGGTCATGGGAAACGGCGTCGGCTTCTGGAACACCATCCCGACCTTTGCGCGCAGCAGGTTGACGTCCTGCGTCGGCGACAGGATGTCGTGGTTGTCGAGCGTGACCTGGCCGCTCGCGCGCTGACCCGGATAGAGGTCGTACATCCGGTTGAGGATACGCAACAACGTGGATTTGCCGCATCCCGACGGCCCGATGAAGGCGGTCACCTTGTTGAGATAGAGCGAGACGCTGATGTCCTTCAGCGCACGATTGTCGCCGTAGAAGAAGTTGAGGTCGCGGACGGAAACCTTCTCGATGAGGTTTTCGCCGCTGTTGCCGGTCCGCGTGACGACCGGGGTCGGCGTGGAGACGCTGTTGACGCTCATGAGGATTTTCTCTGCGTGGAGAGGAGCCGGGCGATGATGCTGAGCGCAAGCACCGCCATGGTAATGATGAGGGCGCCCGTCCATGCGAGCTGCTGCCAGTCGTCGTAAGGGCTGAGCGCGAACTGGAAGATCACCACCGGCAGGCTGGACACCGGCGCGTTCATGTTCGTGCTCCAGAACTGATTGTTGAGCGCGGTGAAGAGGAGCGGCGCCGTCTCGCCGCTGATGCGGGCGATCGCCAGGAGCACACCGGTGACCATGCCGGCACGGGCCGCCCGGTAGGCGACCCTGCGGATCATCAAGGAGCGCGGCAGGCCGATGGATGCGGCCGCCTCCCGCAACGTGTCCGGCACGAGCGTCAGCATGTCCTCCGTCGTGCGCACCACCACCGGGATCACGATCACCGCAAGCGCCACGGCGCCGGCCCAGCCGGAGAAATGACCCATCTGCACGACCATGACCTCGTAGACGAACAGGCCGATCACGATCGACGGCGCGCTGAGCAGGATGTCGTTGATGAAGCGCACCACCATGGTGAGCTTATCGTAGCGGCCGTATTCGGCCATGTAGGTGCCGGCCAGGATGCCGAGCGGCGTGCCGATCATCACGGCGATGATGGTCATCGCCAGACTGCCGACGATCGGATTGAGAAGACCGCCGGCGGAGCCAGGCGGCGGCGTCATTTCCGTGAACACGGCCGGCGTCAGGCCGCTGAGCCCCTCCCACAGCAGCTCGCCGAGAATGAGCACCAGCCAGGTCAAGCCGAAGACGGTGGCGGAGATGGCCATCGCGATGGCCAGCCTGTTGCGGCGGCGGCGCGTGTCGTAGATCGCCATGGTCAGGCCCCGATCCGCGCGTTGAGCCGCATCAGCATGAAGCGCGCGATTGCAAGCACGATGAAGGTGATGACGAAAAGGATGAGGCCGATCTCGATCAGCGACGAGGTATAGAGCACGCCGTCGGCCTCGGTGAACTCGTTGGCGATGGTGGCGGAGATGGTCGTGCCAGGCGCGAGGATCGAGCCGGAAACGCGGTGTGCGTTGCCGATGACGAAGGTCACGGCCATCGTCTCGCCGAGCGCCCGGCCGAGCGCCAGCATGATGCCGCCGATGACGCCTGTCCGCGCGTAGGGCAGCACCACATGGCGCACCACTTCCCAGGTGGTAGAGCCCAGGCCGTAGGCGGCCTCCTTCAGCACCGGAGGCACCGCCTCGAACACGTCGCGCGAGATGGAGGTGATGAACGGCAGGACCATGATGGCAAGGATCAGGCCGGCGGTCAGCACGCCGATCCCGTAGGGAGGACCGGCGAAGATTGTGGAGAGACCCGGGATCGGCCCGAATACGTTGATCAGGAACGGCTGCACCGTCTGCTGCAGAAAGGGCGCGAAGATGAACAGGCCCCAGATGCCGTAGATGATGGAGGGGATGCCGGCGAGCAGCTCGATGGCGATGCCGATCGGGCGCCGCAGCCATTTCGGGCAGAGCTCGGTGAGGAACAGCGCAATGAACAGGCCGATCGGCACGGCGATGATCATGGCGATCACCGAGGTGACCACGGTGCCGTAGATCGGCGCCACGGCACCGAACTGCTCGGTGACCGGGTTCCAGACCTGGCGGTAGAGAAACGAAAATCCGAAAGCCCTCAGCGCCGGCCACGAGCCGTGGACGAGGGAGACGATGATGCCGCTGAGGAGGAGAAGGACGGTAATCGCCGCAGTGCGCGTGACGACGCGGAAGGCGGCGTCGCCCAGCCGCAGGCGGCGGAGAATTTTGCTCCGGTCCGCTTGCTCGCCGGTCTCAAGCACCGCGTCGTGCACCGCCACATTGACCACAGGTCGCCTCCTGCTGGGTAGCATGCGCCCCTCCTGGCTCGCGCGCGATCGAAGGGGACTCAGTGAAGCGACAGCAACGCCGCAACACAAGCCGCCTGGGGAGACGGCAGTGGACAAAGAGGAAAGGGCGCCGGCGTGGCGCCCTTTCCGCGACTTCAACGGATCAGTTCATGGCCGTGTAGACGGGCTTGCCGTCCGGGCCCTTGATCTCGCTGTTCCAGTAGGACTCGATGTCCTGCACGACGTTGTCGGGCATCGGGACATAGTCGAGATCCTGGGCCATTTTGTCGCCACTGGCATAGGCCCAGGCGAAGAACTTCAGCGCCTCGGCCGACGCTGCCGAATCCTCGGGCTGCTTGTACATCAGGATCCAGGTCGCGGCGGTCATTGGCCAGGACTCGTCGCCGGGCTGGTTGGCGAGGATGACGCCGTAGCCGGGCTCGGAGCTCCAGTCGGCATTCGCCGCGGCGGCCGAGAAGGCCTCCGCGGTCGGAGACACGGTCTTGCCGGCCTTGTTCTTCATCATCGTGTAGGTCAGGTCGTTCTGCAGCGCATAGGCGTACTCGACGTAGCCGATCGAGCCGGCGGTGTTGCCGACATTGTTGGCGACGCCTTCGTTACCCTTGGCGCCGATGCCGACCGGCCACTCCACGGCCTTCTCTACGCCGACCTTCGTCTTCCAGTCGGCGCTCACGTCGGCCAGATAGTAGGTGAAGTTGAACGTCGTGCCGGAGCCGTCCGAGCGATGCACCACGGCGATGGCCTGGTCGGGAAGCTCGACGCCCGCGTTGAGCGCCGCGATCGCCGGGTCGTCCCACTTGGTGATCTCGCCGAGGAAGATCTTGGCGACCGTCGTGCCGTCGAGGACGAGTGCGCCGGGCTTGATGCCTTCCAGATTCACGACCGGCACGATGCCGCCCATGACCATCGGGAACTGGGCAAGACCGATCGAATCGAGATCATCGCCCGACAGCGGCGCGTCGGAGGCGCCGAAGGTCACCGTCTTGGCCTTGATCTGCTTGATACCGCCGCCGGAGCCGATCGACTGATAGTTCAGACCGATTCCGGTTTCTGTCTTATAGGCGTCCGCCCATTTGGCGTAGATGGGGTATGGAAACGTTGCGCCGGCACCTGAGATGTCGGCCGCCGCCGCCACGCCGAGATTCGCCGTAACGGCAAAGCCGATGGCGAGTGCGAGGTTGGATAATTTCACCTGACCTCTCCCTGTCTGGAGTTAGCTGATGGTAACTGGTGGTCCCGTGACGGACAGAAAGACTGGTCACGGCGAGCGCACCCTAGTGGTGCGGCGCTATGGTTCTATGACTTTCAGATGACAGGAGAATGACAACCTAACTGGCTGATTTTACTGACTCTTTTTCGTCATCCGCTTTCTGCTCGGAGAGCGGAAGCTCGACTGTGAAGCAGGCGCCCTGGCCGGGCGTGCTCTTCACCTCAAGCTCCCCGCCGTGCCGCGTCAGGATGTGCTTGACGATGGCCAGGCCAAGCCCCGTGCCCTTCATCTCGCGGCTGGCGCCGACATCCACGCGATAGAAGCGCTCCGTCAGCCGCGGGATATGCTCCGCCGCAATGCCCGACCCGTAATCCTGCACATGGATCGCCGCATGCGGGCGCTCGCCCGCTATGACCTCAAGCCGGATATCGACCTTCCCGCCCGACCCGCCGTAGCGGATGGCGTTCTCCACCAGGTTCTGCACCACCTGCACCAGCTCGTCATGGTCACCCACCACGACGATCGGGATATCCTTGGGCGCCTCGACGGAGAGCACGACGGAGCGCTCGCGCGCCACCGGCTGCATCAGGTCTCCGACATAGCTGACGATGCGGCCGAGGTCGGCCCGGCCGGTGGGGCGGGAATGCGCGCGCATCTCGGCGCGACTGAGCGACAGCAGGTCATCGGTCAGCCGCCGCATGCGCTGCGCCTGCTCCATCATGATGTGAAGGAATTTCTCCTGCGTCTCCGGATCGTTCCTGGCGCGGCCGAGCAGCGTCTCGATGAAGCCGGTGAGCGACGCCAGCGGCGTGCGCAGCTCGTGGCTGGCATTGGCGACGAAATCGGCGCGCATGCGGGCAATCGCCAGCCGGTCCGACACGTCGTCGAACACCACCAGGATGAAGCCGACCGCGCCGCCGGGTGCGCGCAGCGGCGACAGATGCGCCAAATAGCTCCTCACCGCGCCGGGCTCGCGGAACTCCACCGTCGTCGGCTGGCCGGCGGCGGTGTCCTCCACGGCGTCGGCAAATTCCGGCCGCCGGAACGTGTTGGTGAAAGGGTCGCCGGCACGCGTCGCTGGAAAGAGTGCCACCGCCTGCTGGTTGGCATAGCGCACCACGCCGCCGCTATCGAGCACGAAGGCCGGGCGCGGCACCGCCTCCACGGTCGCCTTCATGGAGGTGTCCGGCCAGATCTGCAGGCCGGCGCGCTGGGCATCGCGGCGGGCTTCCGCCACGCGCGCGCGGAGCGGCAGGGCCGCCACAGCGACAAGCACGGCGATGGAAGCGATGGCGAAGGGAAGCGGCAGCTCGAAAAACAACACGCCGGCCACCACCACCGCGACGGCCGCCGCGAGAAGATAGCGGGCCGTCAGGACACGCTCCCGCGTCCCCGGCGCGCCGGCGCTGTTCGTCGAGCCCGGATCGCTCATCCGCGACACCGCGTCTTTGGCGGGCCGGGCCTTCTTCTGGATGGCGCGGGAAAAGCGGGCATGCCCACAAGCCTATCGCAATTTTTTCTATCGTGTTCCGGCTGATCCACAGCTTCCTTATCCTCCCACAAGCCCGAGTTGCTCCAAGGGCGCGCTGCAGAGGCCCGGCTGGCGCGGGATTCCTGGCTTAGTCCCGCTATCCCCACAACTCACACAGGACGATATTCCGCCTCTCGACCGCCAAGCGTTTTTCGGGAAACATCGCGTTCGTGAGAGGGCAGATGGTTCGGCAAAGGCAAGTCGGACAACACGTTTGGATCTCTCGCCCGCGCCGGTCTTCCTCGGATGGTCGGAGTGCCTCGCGGGCCAGACGGAAGCTGCGCAGCGCAGCAATGCGAAGCGCAGAACCGGTGGGCCGATGCTCCATGAACGGCGGCCAAACCGTTCGATGGGCCGGGGGGTTCGCAAGGACCCGTCGGAGCCTGGGACTTCAGCGCTGAGGCGCTCAGGTTCAGACCCAGGCGATGCGGCGGCCGTGCCGAAAGGTGCGGGAGCCACGTGACCAGGGCTGATAGGGAGGCGTCGGTTGGCTCGTCCAAACGGCGCCTTTCCTATTTTCCGGCTATTCCGCCGCTTCGGTGACGGCGTTGGGACCGCTCTTCGCCCAGTAGTCCGGCCGAGCCTTGCTCCGCTTCAAAGCCTCCGCCGTCTCAAAGCCCGGTGCCATCGACGCATCCGTTCCGGGAAGCACTTGGTGATGTTCGATGTTGAGCGTCCGCAGCCACCTCTGCTGCCCCATCGTGATGGCGATGAAATATCCAAGCTCCACGAGCTCCGGCTCGCTGAAATGGACGTGTAGGCGCTCCCACAGCGCGTCGGTCGCCGGTACGTCCCAGGTGATGGCTTCGGCATAAGCGAGCGCGGCCTTCTGCCGCTCGCTGTAGCGGGACGATTTCTCGAAATTGAGGAGATCCTTGTAATCCTCCTCCACCATGCCGGCTTTCGCCGACTTGATCGAGCGCTGGTTGCCGCAATATTCGCACTTCACCGACTGCGAGACATAGACGCGGCAAAGCTCCTTTACGGAATGATCCACGACGCCGCTGTGGAAGACGGTGCGCCACGTGTCTGCGAACGACCAGAAGCATGCGGGAACATGCGCGCGGATCGCTTGGCTTTCGGGCCGCGGCGTGCCTTCGCGGCGGCACCGTTCGAGCTCGGCGAGCATCGTCTCGTCGGTAATTGCAGCCGGATCGACGTAGCTTATCCGCTGTTCGGGCATGATGAATCCTCCGAAAATGCAATTCTTCCTGCAATGCGCGCGATTCCGCGCACCTCAACCCGCCAGCCCGCGGCCCTCGCTCGTCACATTCATCTGCGATAGTCTGTTTGAGGAACCGCGGGAGGCGCTTCCGCATTGAAATCTATTGCTTAATGACCAAATTACCAACCGAGGGAGGCGCATGGACAGGCTCATCGTCATTTCGAACCGCGTTGGGCCGCTAAGTGACGAGGGCAAGGCTGGCGGGCTGGCCGTTGGGCTTGCCGATGCACTTCGACAACGCGGTGGGGTGTGGTTTGGCTGGTCGGGCGAAACCAGCGCCCAGGGCACGCACGGGCCCTTGCACGTCAAGACCGAAGGCAAGGTGCAGCTTGCCACTATCGATCTGACGGAGCCGGACCTCAATGCGTTCTATCGCGGCTTTGCCAATCAGGCGCTCTGGCCGATCCTCCACTATCGGGTTGACCTGGCCAATTTCGACAGGCGCTTCGTGGAGACCTACGAGCGTATCAACGAGCGCTTCGGCAGCAGGCTCCGGCCCTTGCTGAAGCCCGGCGATGTCGTCTGGGTGCACGACTACCATTTCATTCCGCTTGGGGAGCAGATTCGCGCCGGCGGCTTTGATGGCGCCATCGGCTTCTTCCTGCACGTCCCCTTCCCGCCGCCGGAGGTCATCACGTCGTTGCCCCACGCGCATCGGCTGGTGCGCTCGATGCTGGCCTACGACGTCGTCGGATTCCAGACGAAGGTCGACCGGGACAATTTTGCTCGTTTCCTGACGTCGGAATTCAACGGCCATGACCTCGGCGACGACCGGGTCGAGGCGGCCGGCCGCACGGTCCATGCCGCCGTGTTTCCGATCGGCATAGACACAAAGCGCTTTGCCGGCTTCGCCACCACCGTGGAGGCCAAGCGCCGCTACGACCAGCTTCGCTCCGTGCTGCGCGACCGCAAGCAGGTGATCGGCGTTGACCGGCTCGACTATTCGAAGGGCATTCCCGAGCGGCTCAGAGCCTTCGAGCGCCTGCTCGAGGCCTATCCGGAGAACCGCAACAAGGTGAGCCTTCTGCAGGTGGCGCCGGTCTCGCGCGGCGACGTGGACGCCTATGCCGAGCTTCGCCGCGAGCTGGAGGAGCTTGCCGGCCATATCAACGGCATCCACGGCCTGCTCGACTGGACTCCCGTCCGCATCATGACGCGCGGCTTCGCACGCAAGGGGCTGGCGGGGCTCTACCGTGCCAGCAATGTCGCCCTCGTCACGCCGCTCAGGGACGGTATGAACCTGGTCGCCAAGGAATACGTGGCGGCGCAGAACCCCGATGATCCGGGCGTGCTGGTGCTGTCGCGCTTTGCCGGCGCGGCGGCGGAGCTGCAAGAGGCACTGATCGTCAACCCTTACGACATCGCCGAGGTCGCCGAAGTGCTGCAGCGCGCCCTCGCCATGCCGCTGGCGGAGCGCAAGCGGCGCTGGCGTGCGCTGAACGAGACGATCAGCCAGAATAATGCCCGCAACTGGTGCAACACGTTTCTCGATGCGCTGGACGCCGCGCTCGCCCGGCGGATGACCGACGAGGACACGGAGCCCGATCCCGACCTTGAGGATGTGCCGGAGCCGGTCGGCCCGGCCGGGAGCCGAGCCTCAGGCAAGAGCAGCTCCACCTCACGCCTGCGGGCGGTGACCTGACAAAGACGGTTTTCCTCCGCCCCTCGTGGCCTTAGCTTCTCCCCCGCGAGGAGCGACGCCATGCGCAAACCGGAGCGGCAGGGACTACGCATGCGCGTCGTGTTGCGCCACGGCGCCGCGCTCGGCCCCGGCAAGATCGATCTTCTGGAGGCCATCGCCGAAACCGGCTCCATCCGCGCCGCCGGCAACCGCTTCAAGATGAGCTACCGCCGCGCCTGGGAGCTGGTGGCGGAGCTGAACGGCATGTTCGCCAAGCCGCTCGTCGCCGCCGAGACCGGGGGAAAGGGCGGCGGCGGCGCTACCCTCACCCCCCTCGGGCACGAGGTGGTGAAGCGCTTTCGCGACATGGAGGCGGCGGCGTGGTCCGTCATCGAGCCCGATTTCAAGGTACTTTCCAAGCAGCTCAAGAAGCAGCCGCCTGCATGAATCCATGCCGCGGCTTGACATTTCGTTATTCCCCAACAGAAATAACGAAATGCCCAGGGAGACCGCTGATGTCGAGACCGATTGCGTTCCTTGCCGCCGCGCTCGTCGCGCTTCTTTCGCTTCAGCTTCCCGCCAGCGCGCAGTCCGACGACACGACTGTCGTGTTCGCCGCCGCGAGCCTGAAGAACGCCCTCGACGCCGCGGTCGAGGACTACATGAGCCGTACGGGCAACAAGGTGGCTATCAGCTACGCCGGGAGCTCGACGCTCGCCAAGCAGATCGAGGCGGGGGCCCCCGCCGATATCTTCCTGTCCGCCAACGTCGACTGGATGGACAAGCTCGCCGAGGCTGACCTGATCGACAAGGCATCGCGCGTGACGCTGCTCGGCAATTCCATCGTGCTGGTGGCGCCTCAGGACAGCACCGTGTCGCTCACCATCGCGCCGGGCTTCCCGCTCGCCGCCGCGCTCGGCGACGGACGGCTCGCCATGGCGGAGACGACCGGGGTTCCCGCCGGCATCTACGGCCGCGCCGCGCTGCAATCGCTCGGCGTGTGGGACAGCGTTGCCGACCATGTGGCGCAGGCGGACAATGTGCGCGCCGCGCTGGCGCTCGTGTCGCGCGGCGAGACGCCGCTCGGCATCGTCTATGCGACGGACGCAAAGGCCGATCCCGGCGTGCGGGTCGTCGGCACCTTCCCGGCCGATTCGCATCCGCCCATTCTTTATCCGGCGGCGCTCACGGCCGAACCCAGGCCCGCCGCGCGCAACCTCTTCGCCTTCCTCGTGTCGCCCGACGCGCGCCCCTTCTATGAGAAGCAGGGCTTCACTTTCGTGGCGCCCGGCTCATAGGGCATGATCCGGAAGGGGGGGCCGGTCCCGATAACATCATGCTCCAACGAGGGAACCGCATTCCGGCCAGATCAGCAGCGAAAGGCCGCTAGACCATGGAGCTGACGCCGGCCGAGCTTGTGGCGATCAGGCTCAGCCTCAAGGTCGCCCTCACGGCGACGCTCGTCGGCCTGCCGTTCGGCGTGGCGATCGCCATGCTGCTGGCGCGGGCGCGCTTTCCAGGCAAGATGCTCGTCGACGGCATCGTGCATCTGCCGCTGGTTCTGCCACCCGTCGTCACCGGCTATCTGCTGCTTCTGGCGTTCGGCCGCAAAGGGCCGATCGGCGCATTTCTGGAGCAGACCTTCGGCATCGTCTTCGCCTTCCGCTGGACGGGAGCGGCACTCGCCACCGGCATTATGGGATTTCCGCTGCTGGTGCGCGCCGTCCGCCTGTCGATCGAAGCGGTCGACCGGCGGCTGGAGGACGCCGCGGCAAGCCTCGGCGCCCGCCGCCCGATCGTCTTCGCCACCATCACGCTGCCGCTCATCCTGCCGGGCCTGCTCGCCGGCGCGGTCCTCGCCTTCGCCCGGGCCATGGGCGAGTTCGGCGCCACGATCACCTTCGTCTCCAACATTCCCGGCGAGACGCAGACCATCCCCTCCGCCATCTATACGGCGCTGCAGATCCCCGGCGAGGAAGCCGCGGCGATCCGGCTGAGCGTCGTCTCCATCGTCATCTCGCTGGGGGCGCTGCTCCTCTCCGAGCTGCTGGCCCGGCGGATGCGCAAAGGGCGGACGCCGTCGTGAGCCTTTCCGTCCAGCTCAAGGACCGGCGCGGCGCGTTCACGCTCGACGCATCCTTCGAGGCGGGCGGCGGGGTGACCGCGCTTTTCGGCCGCTCCGGCGCCGGGAAGACGACGATCGTCTCCATGGTGGCCGGGCTGCGGCGCCCGCTCGAAGGGCGCATCGCGCTGAACGGGCGCGTGCTCCTCGACACCGCCGGCCGCACCAACCTGCCGACCTGGCGGCGGCGGGTCGGCATGGTGTTCCAGGAAGCGCGGCTTTTCCCGCATCTCTCGGTGCGCGCCAACCTTACCTACGGCGGCTGGGCCGGGCGGCGGAAGCCGGGCACGCGTCTCGATGCCGTGCTGGCGCTTCTCGGCCTGGAGGAATTCCTCGAGCGCCGGCCGGAATCGCTTTCCGGCGGCGAGGCGCAGCGCGTTGCCATCGGCCGCGCGCTGCTCGCCGCGCCGGATATCCTCCTGATGGACGAGCCGCTGTCGCAGCTCGACGGCGCGCGCCGCGCCGAGATCCTCCCCTTCCTGGAGCGGCTGGCGCATGAGAGCGGCGTGCCGATCCTTTATGTCAGCCATGCCGTCGACGAGGTGGCACGGCTTGCCGACGAGATCGTGGTGCTGTCGGAGGGCA
The DNA here is from genome assembly GCA_963801225.1 of uncultured Alphaproteobacteria bacterium. Classification (GTDB taxonomy): domain Bacteria; phylum Pseudomonadota; class Alphaproteobacteria; order Rhizobiales; family Afifellaceae; genus DASWJZ01. The sequence continues at coordinate 78,251 of CAWDED010000009.1, read as the reverse complement.
AGGTCGCCGCCGCCGGGCCGATCGAGGACGTGTTCGGCCGCATCGATCTCGGGGCGGCGACGGGCCGCTACGAAGCCGGCGCCCTGCTGACGGCAATTGTGAGCGGGCATGACACCGACTTTGCGCTGACCGAGCTTCGCCTGGGCGAAGCAGAGCTCGTGGTGCCGGCGCTCGACCGCGAGGTGGGCGAGACGGTCCGCCTGCGCGTGCGCGCCCGCGACGTCGCCCTTGCGCTGACGCCGCCGCTTGAGACCTCCATCCGCAACGTCATCGCCGTGGAGGTGGCCGACGTGGAGGTCGAGCAAAGCGCCTTCGCCGAGGTGCTGGTTGCCGCAGCCGGCCAGCATCTGAGGGCGCGCATCACGCGGAAATCCGCAGTCGGCTTAGGGTTGAAACCCGGCGATCATATCTACGCACTTGTCAAGAGCATCGCAGTCGAAGCGGACCGGCCGCGCCGCCGCGAAGCGTAATCGAGCAGGCGCGGACGTCATTTTCCGCTGCAATTCTGAAAAATCGTAAGTATCCTGCAGAAGGTGACGGTCGCGTTGTGCTTATGGGGGCGCGTATGAGTATCGGGGGAGCCAGGAGCCTGTTTCGCGGGCCGACGCGCCCGACAATCCATTATTACGGGGTCTGCTGGAACGAGGAGTACATCCTCCCGCATTTCCTTGCCCATCACAGGAGGCTGTTCGACAAGATCGTGCTCGTCGACGACGGCTCGACCGACGGCACGCTGCAACTGCTGGCGCGCGAGCCAAAGGTGGAGGTGCGGCCTCGCCAACGGCCGGACGGCACGTCTTATATCGAGCTCAACACCGACCTCTATAATCAGATATGGAAAGAGAGCCGCGGCCAAGCCGACTGGGTCGTCGTGGGGAATCTCGACGAGTTCACCTATTGCAGCGACTTACCTGACCACCTCGCAAGATGCGCCCGCGAAGGCGTCACGGTCGTGCCGGCGCTCGGTTTCGACATGGTCAGCCGCACACCGATCCGGACCGGACAGAACCTGCTGCGCAACATCCGCAGCGGCGCACCGTCGGTGTTGATGTGCCGCTTCGCGATCTTCAATCCCGACGCGATCGAAGAGATCGCCTATCTCCCCGGCCGACACGTCTGCGCGCCCCAGGGCGATGTTGTCGTTCCGGCGGAAGACCGCGTGCTCAACCTGCATTACAAATATGTGGGGCTGGAGCGGACCTTCCAGCGATTGAAGAAGCAGGACTTGCGCAGATCAGAATCGGACCGCGAGGCGAGGCTTGGCGTCCAATATGGCTGGTCGCGCGAGGAGTTCCAACGAGACTGGGAGACGCACGAAGCGGCGAGCATCGATGTCTTCGATTGGTACCAGCGCCGCACACGTTACCCCCTTGACCTGCCGTGGCGCGCAATTTCCTGGCGCGGGGTTGCAACCGAGCCCGCGGACCTTTCGTGGTGAGGCGACGGCCATGACCATCCGTTCAGCCAAGGATGCGCAATCTGTCACCAGTCATTGGGAGCCCCTCTCAATCCCGATCGAAGGCGTTCGCCTCGTGCGCACGCGCCACGTAGTGACCCGCAACGGGCTTACGACCGAGATCTTTCGCAGCGATTGGCCCGAGACCGGGCACGACGCCAAACACGTGATGATGAACCGTTGGGACGCGCCCATCGTAACCGATTGGCACTGCCACAGGCAGCAGACGGACCACATCATGGTGGCCCAAGGCCGCCTTCTCATCGGTCTCTATGACGATCGCGAAGAGAGCGCGTCGGCGGGTAAATCTATGGTCGTACGATGCGATTGGGTCGACCCGCAGCTCGTGGTGATCCCGCCGGGCGTCTACCATTCATTCAAGGTGCTCGCAGCCCCTGCGCTCATGTTGAACGCCGTCACGCAGGTCTATGATTATGACGACCCCGACCATTGGCGGCTGACCGGCGCAGGCAAGGCGCAAGTCCCGCTCGACCTGTCGGACATGGAGTAGAGCGATCGACCGCTGGGTCTTTACGCTCATCACCAATGACCCCGCCCTTGCGGCTGTCGCCGCGGAAGCCGGGATCGACCGCATCGGCATCGACCTCGAAAGACTCGGCAAGCGCGAGCGGCAGCAGGGCATGAATTCAAGGCTCTCCGAGCACTGCGTCGGCGATGCCGCGCGTATCTTTCCGCTCGCCAGGGCTGACGGACGCTTCGCACGCGTCAACCCGATCAACGCCGGCTCGACGGCGGAGGTCGCGAGCGTCCTCGCCGCCGGCGCGACGGTTATCATGCTGCCCTACTTTCACACCTCGGCGGAGGTGGAGACATTCGTCCGTCTGGTCGACGGCCGCGCCATCACCGTCGGCCTGGTCGAGACGCTCGCGGCTCTTGGGCTGATAGAATCTCTGGTGCGTCCCGGGCTTCTCGACGAAATCCATTTCGGATTCACTGACCTCGGATTGGAGATGGGAAAGAACCATCTCGGCGTTCTCGCGGACGAGCGCTTCCGCGCTGCCGCAAGGACTGTGCGCCAGCTCTGCATTCCGTTCGGTGTTGCAGGCTTTGCCCGGCCGGGGGACCGAGAGCTGCCCTTCGACCCGGCCGGCTTCATTGCGGAGATCGCGGCACTTGGTGCGAGCCGTGCACTGATATCACGATCGTTCTTCCGGGCTCAGGTGAAGCCGGATGAGCTTAGCGAGGATATCGCGCGACTGAGGGCCTTCCTTGATCGTCTCAACTAATGTCCCCCGCGTTAGCATTTGGCCGGCCAGCCGCGTCGCGGCACTGAAATAGCGCGCCGCGACATGGCGCAGACGCGCACGGCGTACGGGAACATCGAGCGTGAAGGGAGCCGGCTTTCCTCCTATGTAGTCCCGGACGAAAGGATGGGCTTCCGCCACGTATTCGCCGTGTTCAGCACTAGGTCATACGTCCGCCGTTTCCCTGAGCGCCGCCGCCAGCCAAGGGCCGCATCGACTCTTCTTCTTCGAGGCGCCGGGGTAGACGCGGCTCCGAAGTCGCATTTCTTATGTTGCATTGCAGCATGGCCCAGATAAGCTGACGAAAACCGCGCTAGGGGGCGTCCTTGCCGCAAATCCGGAAGATTCTTGTCGCTAACCGCTCGGAGATCGCCATCCGGGTGTTTCGCGCCGCCAATGAGCTTGGCCTCAAGACGGTGGGCGTCTACTCCGAAGAGGACAAGCTGGCGCTCCACCGCTTCAAGTCGGACGAAGCCTATCTGATCGGGCACGGTCCGCACCTGGAGAAGCCGCTCGGGCCGATCGAGGCGTATCTTTCCATCCCCGAGATCCTGCGCGTGGTGAAGCTCTCCGGGGCCGACGCCATCCATCCGGGCTACGGGCTGCTCTCCGAGAGCCCTGAATTCGCCGATGCCTGCGCCGAGGCGGGTATCACCTTCATCGGGCCGTCGGCGGAGACCATGCGCCGGCTCGGCAACAAGGTGGCGGCGCGCAACCTCGCCGTTTCCGCCGGCGTGCCGGTGATGCCGGCGACGGAGCCTCTCTCCGACGATCCCGACACTTGGAAGCGCGCGGCAAGTGACATCGGCTACCCGGTGATGCTGAAGGCCTCGTGGGGCGGCGGCGGGCGCGGCATGCGCGTCATACGCGACGAGACGGCTCTGGTGCGCGACGTCACCGAAGCGAAGCGCGAGGCGAAGGCCGCCTTCGGCAAGGACGAGGTCTATCTGGAAAAGCTGGTGGAGCGCGCCCGCCATGTCGAGGTGCAGATTCTCGGCGACACGCACGGCAATTGCGTGCATCTGTTCGAGCGCGACTGCTCCATCCAGCGGCGTCACCAGAAGGTGGTGGAGCGCGCACCGGCTCCGTATCTCAACCAGGCGCAGCGCGACGAGCTGTGCGGCTATGCGCTGAAGATCGCCGCCGCGGCCGATTATGTCTGCGCCGGCACGGTGGAGTTCCTGCAGGACGCCGACAGCGGCAAGTTCTACTTCATCGAGGTCAATCCGCGCATCCAGGTGGAGCACACCGTCACCGAGGAGGTGACGGGGATCGACATCGTCAAGGCGCAGATCCATGCGATCGAAGGCAAGCGCATCGGCGAGCCGGATTCCGGCGTGCCGGCGCAGCCCGACATCAAGCTCAACGGCCATGCGCTGCAGTGCCGTATCACCACCGAGGACCCAGAGCAGAACTTCATCCCCGATTACGGCCGCATCACCGCCTATCGCGGCGCCACCGGCTTCGGCATCCGCCTCGATGGCGGCACGGCCTATTCCGGCGCCGTCATCACGCGCTTCTATGATGCGCTGTTGGAGAAGGTGACGGCCTGGGCGCCCTCGCCAGAGGAAGCCATCGCCCGCATGGACCGGGCGGTCCGTGAGTTCCGCATTCGCGGCGTCGCCACCAACCTCGCCTTTCTGGAAAACGTCATTAGCCATCCGAGCTTCAAGGACGCCAGCTACACCACGCGCTTCATCGACGAGACGCCGGCGCTGATCACGGCGATCCGCCGACGCGACCGGGCAACGAAGCTTCTGACCTACATCGCCGACGTGACGGTGAACGGCCATCCGGAGACGCGCGGCCGCCCGCTTCCCGCCGAGGACCGGCCGAAGCCTGTGGTGCCGATCTTCGACGTGAAGCCGGCCGAAGGCACCAAGCAGCGGCTCGACCGCGACGGGCCAGAAGCCTTCGCCCGCTGGATGCGCGAGGAGACGCGTACGCTCGTCACCGACACGACGATGCGCGATGCGCATCAGTCGCTGCTCGCCACCCGCATGCGCACCCACGACATCGTGGCGATCGCGCCGGCCTATGCCGCGGCGCTGCCGCAGCTCCTCTCGCTCGAATGCTGGGGCGGCGCGACCTTCGACGTGGCCATGCGCTTCCTTACCGAGGATCCGTGGGAGCGGCTCGCGGACATCCGCGAGGGTGTGCCCAACACCCTGCTGCAGGTGCTGGTGCGCGGCGCCAACGGCGTCGGCTACACCAACTATCCCGACAACGTGGTGCGCTTCTTCATCCAGCAGGCGGCCGACGCAGGCATCGACCTCTTCCGCGTCTTCGACTGCCTGAACTGGATCGAGCAGATGCGCGTCTCCATGGACGCGGTGCTGGAAAGCGGCAAGCTTCTGGAGGCCGCCATCTGTTACACGGGCGATCTGCTCGACCCGGCGCGCTCCAAATACGACCTCAAATATTATATCGGCCTGGCGCGCGAGCTGGAGAAGGCGGGCGCCCATATCATCGCGGTGAAAGACATGGGCGGGCTGATGAAGCCCGGCGCCGCCAGCGTGCTCTTCAAGGCGCTGCGCGAGGAGGTCGGCACGCCGATTCACTTCCACACGCACGACACGTCCGGGCTCTCCGCCGCCACGGTGCTGACCGCCGTCGGCGCCGGCGTCGACGCGGTGGACGCGGCGATGGACTCGCTCTCCGGCCTCACCTCGCAGCCCTGCCTCGGCTCGCTGGTGGCGGCGCTCGACCAGACCAACCGGCCGACCGGGCTCGACCTGGAAGCCATCCGCCAGATTTCGCTCTACTGGGAGGCGGTGCGCTACCAGTACGCCGGCTTCGAGAGCGACCTCCGCTCCGGCGCGTCGGAGGTCTATCTCCACGAAATGCCGGGCGGGCAGTTCACCAACCTGAAGGAGCAGGCGCGGTCGCTGGGGCTGGAGGGCCGCTGGCACGACGTCGCCCGCGCCTATGCCGAGGCGAACCAGATGTTCGGCGACATCATCAAGGTGACGCCGTCGTCGAAGGTGGTCGGCGACATGGCGCTGATGATGGTGACGCAGGAGCTTTCCGCCGCCGACGTGCTCGACCCGGCACGCGACATCGCCTTCCCGGAATCGGTGACGATGATGATGAAGGGCGAGCTCGGACAGCCGCCCGGAGGCTGGCCTGAGGCAATCCAGAAGAAGGTGCTGAAGGGCGCCGAGCCGATCACCGTGCGCCCCGGATCGCTCCGGCCGCCGGCCGACCTCGACGCGGAGAAGAAGACGCTGGCGGAGAAGATCGAGCGCGAGCCGACCGACCGCGAGCTCGCGTCCTATCTCATGTATCCGAAGGTCTTCACGGACTTCGCCCATGTTCGGCGGAGCTACGGGCCGGTGGAGAAGATCCCCACCCTCACCTATTTCTACGGCGTGGCGGCGGGCGAAGAGATCGCTGTGGAGCTGGAGCGCGGCAAGACGCTCGTCATCCGCTGCCAGGCGATCGGCGAGACCGACGAGAAGGGCCTCGCACGCGTCTTCTTCGAGCTGAACGGGCAGCCGCGCATCGCTCGCGTGCCCGACCGCGCGCACGGCGCCGGCGCCGCCGCGCAGCGCCCCAAGGCGGAGCCCGGCAACCCCGCCCATGTGGCAGCCCCCATGCCCGGCGTCGTGTCGGGCGTCACCGTGGAGGCGGGCCAGGAGATCCAGGCCGGCGACGTGCTCCTGTCCATCGAGGCGATGAAGATGGAGACCGCGCTACACGCCGACCGCGACGGCAAGGTGGCCGAGGTGCTGGTCAAGCAGGGCGACCAGATCGACGCGAAAGACCTTTTGGTGCGGTTCGAGTAGGATTTGCCTGCGGCCCGCAGGCCGCTAAGAGTACCCGCGGGCAAATCGAAAGCAGGGGTCGGGGGAGTCGCGTTTGGCGGATCATTCCAGGGAGCCGCCACACGGTGGAGACGACACGGCGGGCGCGGGCCGGCTGCTTCTCTCCAACCGCAACTTCCTCCTGTTCGTGTTCTCGCGTGTCTTCAACATCCTCGGCGTGCATGCCCTAACGGTTGCGGTGGGCTGGCACATCTACCAGTTGACCGGTGATCCACTCTATCTGGGGCTGGCAGGAATCGTGCAATTCGCGCCGTCCTTCGCCTTCTTCCTGGCGGCGGGATATGCGGCCGACCTCTTCGACCGACGGGTGGTGATCGTCTCATGCAACGCGGTGCACGTGCTGGTCGGCGTGCTGCTGTTCGCGCTTGGCGTGGCCGGCTCGACGGTCGTGTGGCCGATCTTCCTGGCGCTGGCACTGCACGGCGCGGCGCGGGCGTTCTTCCTGCCCGCCATCCAGGCGATCCTGCCGAACATCGTTCCACCGCTCCTGTTTCCCAATGCCGTCGCCTACGCGTCGTCGGCGCAGAAGATGGGGCAACTGGTGGGGCCGGCGATGGGCGGCCTGCTCATCGCGTGGATCGGTGACGCGGCGTATCTGGTCATGGCCGGTCTTTTCGCGGCGGCGGCGCTGACCGGCGGGCTCATCGCCGTGCCGCTCGCCATCCGTTCAAGCGACTCCGCGGCGCTGAGCGCGATGTTCCAGGGACTCATCTACATCTGGCGCAAGAAAGTCGTGCTTGGCGCGATCTCCATCGACCTCATGGCGGTGCTGTTCGGCGGCGTTCTGGGCCTCCTCCCGGTCTATGCCAGCGATGTCCTGCATGTGGGGCCGGGCGGGCTGGGACTGATGCGCGCCATGCCGGCCTTCGGCGCGCTCGGAGTCGGGCTCATCCTCGCGCAGCTGCATTCGCCCGGACGCATGGGCCTTGTGCTCTTCGCCTCGCTCGCGGTGTTCGGCACGTCGATCGTCGTCTTCAGTCTCTCCACCTGGTTCTGGCTCTCGCTTGCCGCGCTGATGGTCAACGGCGCGTCGGACATGGTCAGCGTCTATGTGCGCCAGACGCTGGTGCAGATCGCCACGCCCGACGAGATGCGCGGGCGGGTGAGCGCCGTCAGCACGGTCTCGGTCAATGCCTCCAACGAGCTTGGCGATTTCCGAGCCGGCACGCTCGCTGCCGCGCTCGGCACGGTTCCCGCGGTGCTGGCGGGCGGCTTGGTGACGCTTGGTGTCGCCGCGCTGTGGTGGCGGCTCTTTCCCGATCTGAGGCGCGTTGACCGGCTCGACCGGAACTGAGCCGCGGACAACCCGAGGCCGCTTGCCAGCTGAGCGCATTCGCCGCTATGTCCGGGCCATCATGATCATCGACATCCACGGACATTACACCACCGAGCCGCCGGCGCTTCAGCGCTTCCGCGACCAGCAGCTGGCCGGGCTCGCCGACCCCAGGCGCAAGCCGACCTCGACCGATCTCGGGATCAGCGACGACGAGCTGAAGGAAAGCGTCGCGCCGCAGCTCAAGCTGCAGACGGAGCGCGGCAGCGACCTGACGCTCTTCTCGCCGCGCGCCTCCGGCATGGGTCACCATATCGGCACGGAGGAGGTCGGTCGGCAATGGACCCGCGTCTGCAACGACCTCATCCATCGCGTCGCGACCCTGCTGCCCGACAGCTTCGTCGGCGTCGGCCAGCTGCCGCAGGTGCCCGGCGTGTCGCCGAAGAACTGCATCGAGGAACTGGAGCGCTGCGTCAGCGATCTCGGCTTCGTCGGCGTGAACCTCAACCCCGATCCGACCGGCGGCTACTGGACCGACCCGCCGCTCACCGACCGCTACTGGTATCCGATCTACGAGAAGCTCGCAGAGCTCGACGTGCCGGCGATGATCCACGTCACCTCGTCCTGCAACCCGAACTTTCACTTCACCGGCGCGCACTACATCGCCGCCGACACGACCGCCTTCATGCAGCTCATCGAGGGCGATCTCTTCAAGGACTTCCCGACGCTGAAATTCGTCATCCCGCATGGCGGCGGCGCCGTGCCCTTCCACTGGGGCCGCTATCGCGGCCTGGCGCAGGCGATGAAAAAGCCGCTTCTGACGGAGCACCTCCTGGGCAACGTCTTCTTCGACACCTGCGTCTACCACCTGCCGGGCATCGAGCTGATGGCCAAGGTGATCCCGGTCGACAACATCCTCTTCGCGTCCGAGATGCTCGGTGCGGTGAAGGGCATCGATCCGGAGACCGGGCATTATTTCGACGACACCAAGCGCTACGTCGACCAGCTCACCGAGTTGAGCGGCGCCGACCGCTACAAGGTGTTCGAAGGCAACGCCCGGCGGGTTTATCCCCGCCTGGATGCATTGCTGACGGAGCGGGGGCATCCGGGGCAGAACGTCTAGAGGGAAAGCCGTCATTGCCCTGACCGGTCTTTCTCCTCTGGGCGGCCTCCGCAGACACAAGCTGCAGCGGTGATCCTGGACCGGGTGGCATTCATCTTGCATCCCACCCAGATCGTGCAGCGCGTCTAGGGTTCCGGCCGCATTGCGGCGCCTGGTCCGAGAGATGCTCCCCGCGATAACATGCGGGGTACACGGCGGGACAAAACCCCGGGAGGTCACTGCACGGGTTTGCCGGTTGCGACCCTCGCCTCCCGCGTTTCGCATTCCGGCATGGCCTTGAAACAATCGTCGGCGCCGAGCCAGGATTTCCGGCGCCAAGAGAGGAGAGCCGGATGAAATTTCGCCACCTTTGCGCCCTCGCCGCATCTGCCGCCATCTCGCTTACTGTCGTTGCAAGTCTTGGGGCGAGCCCCGCGGCGGCGGAAACGAAGACCGACTTCAAGGTGTGCTGGTCGATCTATGTCGGCTGGATGCCCTGGGGCACCATCGCCGATTCCGGCATCATGAAGAAATGGGCCGACAAATACGGCATCAACGTCGACATCGTGCAGATCAACGATTACGTGGAATCGATCAACCAGTACACGGCCGGCGAATATGACGGCTGCGCCATGACCAACATGGACGCGCTGTCGATCCCCGCGGGCGGCGGCGTCGACACAACGGCGCTGATCGTCGGCGACTTCTCCAATGGCAACGATGCGGTCCTGTTGAAGAACGACGACACGCTCCCCGCCATCAAGGGGCAGAACGTCAATCTGGTGGAGCTTTCGGTCTCGCACTACCTGTTGGCGCGGGCGCTCGATTCCGTCGGGCTGACGGAGAAGGACATCACCGTCGTCAACACATCCGACGCCGACATGGTCGCTGCCTACGAGACGCCGGACGTCACCGCGGTCGTCACCTGGAACCCGCTGGTCTCCACCATCATGGCCGGCGGCCACGCCCATGAGGTCTTCAACTCCAGCCAGATCCCCGGCGAGATCATCGACATCATGATGGTCAACACCGAGACGCTGAAGGACAATCCCGATTTCGGCAAAGCGCTGGTCGGCGCCTGGTACGAGATGATGGGCATCATGTCGAAGGACGACGACGAGGGTAAGACGGCACGTACGGCGATGGCCGAGGCCTCCGGCACCGACCTCGCCGGCTACGACGCGCAGCTCAAGACCACGGAGATGTTCTACGTTCCGCAGGAAGCCGTCGATTTCACAAATAACGACAAGCTCGTCGACACGATGAAGTTCGTCGCGCAGTTCCTCTTCGACCACGGCATCCTCGGCACCGGCGCCGCCAGCCCCGACGCGGTCGGCATCTCCTTCCCCGACGACAGGACGTTCGGCGACACCGAGCAACATCAAGCTGCGCTTCGACCCGTCCTTCATGGCCATGGCCGCGGAGGGCGCGCTCTGAGCAGAGCGGCACGCAACCTTCCCCCCTTGCGGGGGAGGGCGAACCGGCTGCGCCTCCTCCATTCCTCATGAACGGGACTAACGCAAAGCTCGGCCCTCTTACCCGCGTCGCCCTCGGCGCGCTGCCTTTCGTGCTGCTCGTCGCCGCCTACGCCATCGGCAGCCATTTTCGCCGCATCGAGAACCCGCAGGACAAGCTGCTGCCTTCACTCGGCGCAATTGCGCATAGCATGTGGGGGATGGCGACAGTGCCCGACCAGCGGAGCGGCGACCTGCTCCTGTGGTCGGACACGGCAGCCAGCCTTGCCCGCCTCGGCGTCGGGATGCTGATCGCCGCGGCCATCGCGCTCGGGCTCGGCATCCTGATCGGCTACCTGCCCCGCGCGCGCGCCACTCTGGCGCCGTTCGTGGCGGCGGTCTCGCTCATCCCGCCCATTACGGTGCTCCCGATCCTTTTCATCATTTTCGGGCTCGGCGAGCTGTCGAAGGTGATGCTGATCGTGGTCGGCACCGCGCCCATCATGACGCGCTCGCTCGCGCAATCAGTGATGGACATCCCGCGCGAAGAAATCATCAAGGCGGAGACGCTCGGTGCCTCACCGCTACAGATCGTCTTCCGCGTGGTGCTGCCGCAGATCTGGCCGAAGCTCATCACCGCCATCCGGCTCGGCCTCGTCCCGGCCTGGATCTTCCTGATCTCGGCGGAAGCCATCGCCTCCACCGGCGGCCTCGGCTACCGCATCTTCCTGGTGCGTCGCTATCTCGCCATGGACGTGATCCTGCCCTATGTCGCGTGGATCACACTGCTCGCCTATCTGCTCGACCGTGCGCTGCATCTCCTGTCGCGCCGGCTCTTCCGCTGGGCGCATCTCGCGGGAGACAGCCTGTGAGCTTCGTCAAGGTCAGCGACGTCGGAATGCGCTACGACGACTGCACCGTGCTTGAGCGCGTCAACCTGACGGTGACGGAGGGCTCATTCGTCACCATCGTGGGCGCCTCGGGCTGCGGCAAGTCCACGTTCCTGCGGATGCTGCTCAGCCAGGAGCGGCCCACATCCGGCAGCATAGAAGTTGCCGACGCGCCGCTTCCGCCCAAGCCGACGCCGGATCGTGGGATCGTGTTCCAGCGCTATTCCGTCTTCCCGCATCTCACCGTGACGGAGAACCTCATCCTGCCGCTGGAGATCGAGCGCGCGCGGCTCTTTGGCCGGGTCTACGGGGGCGCCCGCCGAGCGCTGCGCGACCAGGTTGAGGAGACGCTGACGCAGATCGGGCTCGGCCCGGCGCGCGACCGCTATCCCGCGCAGCTCTCCGGCGGCATGCAGCAGCGCCTCGCGATCGCGCAGGCGCTCTTGAAGAAGCCGCGCATCCTGCTTCTCGACGAGCCCTTTGGGGCGCTCGACCCCGGCATCCGCCGCGACATGCACGAGCTATTGCTGGCGCTGTGGCACGAGACCGGCATGACCATCTTCATGGTGACGCACGACATCGCCGAAGCATTCAAGCTCGGCACGCGGCTGATCGTCTTCGACAAAGTGCGCGCCGACGAGCCAGGCGCGACGCCGAGCGCCGCCACCATCACCTACGACATCGCGCTCGACCGCGAGGCGCGCGCCGCCGCCGCAAGGCTTGGCGTGGAAGTCGGCTTTGGTGCAGACCAGCAGAGTCCTCGATTCCGGGAGAGACAAGTGATCGAGACACACATGAGGAAACGCACGCACCGCGCTGCCGGGCTCTTCGAGCCGCTGATGACGACGGCGTCGGCATCATCCCGACTTCAATGCGCGCGAGACGCGCGGCTGGAAGGCGCTCGAAGCGGAAGAGACGCTTTCGCTCGACAAATGGCGCAAGGAGCAGCAATGGGCGCTCGACATGGGGCTGCCCGGCGCCGACAGCCTCACCGACAAGACCATCCCTACCTTCGCACGCGGCGAGCTTCCCCACTTCGCAGGCATCAACACCTTCATGAAGGCGCCCTATGTGGAGAACGTCCGCGACGTTGGGAGATACGACGCAGCGGTGGTGGGCATCCCCTTCGATTCCGGCACCACCTACCGGCCCGGCACGCGCTTCGGACCGCAGGGCATCCGCCGCATCTCGGCGCTCTACACGCCCTACAATTACGAGCTCGGCGTGGACCTGCGCGAGCAGATGACGCTCTGCGACGCCGGCGACGTGTTCACCATCCCCGGCAATCTGGAAAAGAGCTTCGACCAGATCACCCGCGGCGTGGCGCATATCGCCTCGTCCGGCGCGCTGCCGATCATGCTGGGCGGCGACCACTCCATCGGCTTTCCCTGCGTGCGCGGCATCGCCGAATGCACCTCGAAGAAGATCGGCATCATCCATATCGATCGCCACATCGACATCCAGGAGAAGGATCTCGACGAGCGCATGCACACGACGCCCTGGTACTGGGCGACCAACCTCGCCAACGTACCCGCGGTGAACCTGGTGCAGGTCGGCATCGGCGGCTGGCAGGTGCCGCGCGAGGGCGTGGCGGAGGCGCGGCGGCGGCAGACCAACGTGCTCACTATCCAGGACGTGGAGACGCTCGGCCTGGATAAGACGGCGGAGATCGCGCTGGAGCTCGCCTGGAAGGACGCCGACGCGGTCTACATCTCCTTCGACATCGACTCCGTCGATTGCGGCTTCGTGCCGGGCACCGGCTGGCCGGAGCCGGGCGGCTTCCTGCCGCGCGAGGCGCTGAAGCTGGTGGGGCTGATCTCCGCGCCCGGCATCTGCGGGCTGGAGGTGGTGGAGGTCAGTCCGCCCTACGACACCTCCGACATCACGGCGCTGCTTGGCGTGCGCGTCGTCGTGGAGGCGCTCGGCTCCATGGTCGCCAACGGCACGCTCGGCAAGCACAAGGCGATTATCGACAAGCCGGTCACCTATTAGGGATTGGATGCGGACATGCAGGACCACGACCATCGCCATAACGGCCAACATCATCACCACCATCATCACGACCACTACGCGCCGGAAGGCGTCAGCGGCTACGGGTTGGCGCCCGCCGCCGGTCATAATGCGGCGCAGGCTGCGCAATGGCAGACGCCGCACCATCATGCCCACGGGCACACGAGCGAGCCGGAGGCCGACTTCGACCTCGTGGAGGCCTCCTTCGCGGAGAACTTTCCGCGCGCGTCCGACCCGACCAGCTTCCTGCGGCTCGCCCGCATTCCCTTCGTGGGCCGGCACCCGGACGGGCGCGTGCTGCGGCTGCTGCGCGTCGAATACGAGGAGGCCACGGATGTCGGCAGCGTCACGCCGCATGTGGGCGGCGAGTCGCTGCGCTACGACCCGCTGCCGGCACAGATGGTCTCCACGCGCAAGCGGCTCCGCTTCGTCTATCAGGCCGGCGAGAGCGTGACCCGGCTGACGCTGGGCGAAGCGCGCACGCTCAGCGAAGAAGACACCTGACGGCGGTCTTGCCTCACGCCAAATGATGCTAAGGGAAAGCTCCAAACCGAAGGGAGCGAAGCGTGGAGCGAGAGCACTACAATTACGGTGAATGGACGAAGGGGCGGTTTTCCGAAGCAGTGGTCGTCAGCGGCCCGGGACGGATGATCTTCCTGGCGGGATCGGCGCCGAGCACGAAGTGAACGGCGAGATCCAGCATGTCGGCGACTTCGACGCGCAGTGTCGCTACGCCTACGAAAAGCTCCGCAAAGTGCTGGAGCGAAACGGCGCCACCATGGCCGATGTGGTGAAGCAGGTGACCTACGTGACCGACGTGCGCTTCCAGCGTGCCGTGGGCGAGCACAGGAGCGCCGCCTATGCCGGTGGGCCGCTCCCCGCGCACACCTTCCTCACCGTCAGCCAGCTCGCCTGGCCGGGCATGCTGGTGGAGCTCGACGTTATCGCGATGGTGCCGGCCGGCTGATCGCGCGACCGGCAGGCGCCCCGGTCAGGAGACCAGCGCCATGTCACGCGGGGCGAGCGGGAAGCCGCGAAGCAGGCGGCGGCCGGATTCGGCAAGCGCCTGCTTCTTCTCCTCAAGGTCTGCGACGAGCAGCCGCCCGTCATGCTTCATGATGCGGCCGGCGATGATGACCGTGTCGACATTGGCGCTGTTCGACTGGAAAAGCACCGTTTCGGCGGGATCGTAGCTGGGGAAGAGATTGAGGTCGGTGGCGCGCACCAGGATGATGTCGGCCTGCTTGCCCAGCGTCAGCGAGCCGATCTCTTTGTCCTTGCCGAGCGCCTTGGCGCCTTCGATCGTCACCCAGTTGAGCGCCTGCCGCGCATCGATGGAGACACCCTGCACCTCCTCGCCTGCCTCGTTGACGGCAATGTTGTCGAGGCCGCGCTGGACCTGAAGCGCGAAGCGCGACGCCCAGAGCAATTCACTCGAAATGTTCGTCTCCACGTCGATGCCGATGGAGAAGGTCGCGCCAAGGCGCAGCACGCGGCCGGTGACTGGAAGGCCGTGCCCCATCTGCATCTCCACCTCCGGCGTGCTGGTGAAGGACGCGCCCGCTTCCGCCAGGAGCGCCAGCTCCGCGTCGGTGAGCTTGTTCGAATGCACGGAGTTGATGTGCGGGCCGAGCAGCCCGGCCTTCGCCAGCTGCGCGATGCCGTCCTTGGACTTGCGGTTGGCCATGGTGCGGCCGCCGACATGGAAGCTGGCGATCAGCCCATATTTCAGCGCCAGGCGGATATCGGTCGCCGTGTCCTCGGTGCTCGCGAGGTCCGGGCCCGCGAATGCACATGGCGAGCGACACGAGGCCGTCGCTATCCGACAGACGCTCCTCGCGGATGCGCTTCACCTCGTCTTCGGGGTGCAGGTGCTCGCCGATGGGCACGCCGGCCGCGTCGAGCTTGGGCTTCGGCGTGCCGTGCCCGAACACGGCGCGGATGCCGGACTCCAGCAGCCCGTCGATGCCGCGGTCGGAATACTCCGGAGTTGGGTTGTTGTGGCACCAGTCGAAAAGCGTCGTGACGCCGGCATTGATCTGGTTGAGCGCGCCGACCAGCGTGGCGATGTAAATGTCGTCCGGCGTGAAGCGGCGCGCCAGCCCGGCATGCATGTTGCGTCCGTATTCCATCAGGCTCCAGTCGCCCGCGATGCCGCGGATCGCCGTCTGCCAGGTGTGCATGTGGGCGTTGACGAGGCCGGGCATGACGATCATGCCGGACGCATCGATCGTCTCGGCGCCTTCGCCGTCGAGGTTTGTGTCGATCGCCGCGATCCGCCCGTCGACAACGAGAATATCGCAGTTCCATCGGTCGCCGATCTGCGGATCCAGCGACATGATCGTGCCGTTGCGGATGAGGAGCTTTGCCATCGTCGAGGAATTCACTTCTGTCTTGATCGGAGAGGGAGGCGACCGATCATTCGGGGAGGCAGGTCTTGCTGCCGTCCGGCAGCGACAGCTCGGCGATGGCCAGCGTGACCGCGCCGTGCAGATAGTGTCCAACGATCGATCCGAGCTCGATGGCGCCACGCTCACCGAAGAGCTGCTTGATACGATCGAGCGTCGTGTCGCCGACCTTGAAATTAACCGCCTCACCTACGAAGGCGTAGACCGCCGCCTCATCCTCGCGCTCGAAATGCGGGGGGCGGCGCCGGCGGATCGCTTCAGTGACATCGGCGGGAAGGCCTGCTTCAAGAGCGCGGCCCACATGGTTGAACCACACGTAGTGGCAATTGGTGTGGCGGGCGGTGACGAGGATCGCCAGTTCGCTCAGCCGCTCGTCGAACACCGTGCCGAAACGTAGAAACTCTCCCAGCTTCTGAGCACGCGAGGCGAGCTCCGGGCTGTGCAGCCACAGGAGCACCGGGCCGCGCACCACGCCGCGCGGGCCGCTCGTGACCTCGCCATAGACCCGCGCCTGCTCGGCATCGAGGTCGGCCTGCTGCAGCAGCGTGATCCGCGACTCCGCGCCGGGCGCATCCCGAAGGGGCGCGGCATCAGGCATCCTGGCGTTCCCGCCTGACCAGCGCCGCGCCTTCGCTCAGCGCCTTGAGCTTTCCGAAGGCGATCTCGCGGGGGAGGTACTTCATCCCGCAATCCGGCGCGGGAATGATCTGCTCGGGAGGCAGGAAGGCCAGCGCCGCGCGGATGCGATCCGCCACCTGCTCGGCGCTTTCCACAGTCTGATCGCCGAGGTCGAGCACGCCGAGGATCACGGTCTTGCCGGAAAGCTCCGAGAGCACGCCGAGATCGAGCTTCGGCTGCGCCGCCTCGATGGATATCTGGTCGGCGCTGCAATCGGCGAGCTCCGGCAGGAAGGCGTAGACCCCCTTCCCTTTCTTCTCGACGAGTTGCGCATAGCCGAAGCAGAGATGCACTGCCGTCGGCCCGGCGACGCCTTCGAGCGCCCGGTCGAGCACGTTGACGCCATATTGCCGGGCGTCGTCGGGATAGGCCTGGAACCACGGCTCGTCGATCTGGATGATATCGGCGCCGGCCGCCTTCACAGCCTTCGCCTCTTCGTTGACTGCCAAGGCGAGGTCCATGGCCAGCTCTTCGATGGAGCCGTAGAACTCGTTCTGCGCCTGATGCGCCATGGTGAACGGCCCCGGCAGCGTCACCTTGGTCGCGCGATCCGTGTTGCTCCGGAGGAAGGCCGTGCCTTCCGTCTCCACGGGGCCGTTGCGGCGGATGCGCCCCACGACGCGCGGCACAGTGACGGGCTTGCCGGCGCGGCCGACGATCGTCGCCGGATTGTCGGTGTCGATCCCCTCCAGTGCCGAGGAGAAATGGTTGGAGTAGCTTTCGCGACGAATCTCGCCGTCGGTGATGATGTCGATGCCGGCGTTCTCCAGGTCGCGAATGGCAAGCACCGTTGCAACGTCCTGCGCGGCGGCAAGCTGCTCCTCCGGGACACGCCAGAGCTCGGGACGGCGAATGCGCGGCACAGAGGTGCTCAGCCCTTCGCGGTCGATCAGCCAGGCCGGCTGCGGATAGCTGCCGATCACCGTGGTCGGTAACAGTTGGTTGGTCATGTCACTCCTCTGTCCTCGCCGGAAGGCAAGGCCGCTATTTGCGCAGAGCGAAAAACTGCTCGAGCGTCACCAGCTCCTGCTGGATCTTCGGCTCGTGCATCTCCACGCCCGGAAACGGCGATGCTTCGTAGAGCCAACTATGCGGCGGAGGGAGCCCCCAGGTGAAGCGATTCTTCTGCTCCCAGCCGACCGGCTCCTCATCGATGTCGACCACCTGGATCGGTGGCGGCAGGATCTCGACACGATGGCCGTCCGGATCGCGGAAGTAGACGAAGAGCGCATGCCCCTGCCCGTGTCGCCCGGGGCTGCGCTCGATGTTGTCGGCAAAGCCGATATTTCCGGCGATGTCGCAGGCACGGAAGAGATCGTGCAACTCCGACACTATATAGCCGAAATGATGCATCTGCGGCCCGAGCCGCGTGAGGAAGACGAGGTCGTGCGGATTGCTCTTGCGGTGCAGGAACACGCCGAAGAGATAATTTTCGTGCAGCTCGTCATAGAAGTAGTCGGAGATGCGGAAGCCGAGCCCGGTGTAGAACTCGGCCGCCTGGCTGGCGTTCGGGGCGAGCAGCTGGAAATGGTCGAAGCGTAGCGCTGCTGCGCCGCGATGCAGCTGATAGTCGATGTGCAAGCGGGGCTGCCGGTCCATCGTCGCACAGAGTTCGAGCGGCACGCCCAGGGGATCGCTTACGTTCAACGTCTTCCCCTGGTAGGGGCGCTCGACCCATTCGGCCGGCAGGCCGCGCGAATCGAAGAAGCGCTTCGCCTTCTCCAGATCGTCTTCGGTGTAGACGCGCATGCCGATCCGCCGGCAATGCACGTCTTCGTCGGCCTTCTCCAGCACGAGGCTGTGGTGGCAGCTCTCCTCCACGCCGCGCAGATAGACGGCGCGATCGTCCTCGTCGCTGACCACCAGCCCGATCACCTCGACATAGAAGTCGCGTGCCCGCGGAAGGTCACGAGAGGTGAGCACGGTGTGGCTCGCGCGCGTCATGTTGAAGGGAGGCTCGAGAGCCGGACGAGGGACGGTCATGGCGCGGATCGCATCTTACGAGGTGGTGGCAATGGCCCGTTCGAGCTGGAGCTCGTACTCCTGAAATTTCTCTTCGTGGCGGTGGCGCGGCCGCGGCAGATCGACCTTGAGCTCCAGCGAAAGGGTCGCAGGGCGGCCGGAGAGCACCAGCACGCGATCGGAAAGGTAGATCGCCTCGCGGATGTCGTGCGTGATGAACAGGATGGTGTTCCTGGTCTTCTGCCAGATATCGCCCAGCGCGGCCTGCATCGTCTCGCGCGTCTGGGCGTCGAGCGCGCCGAAGGGCTCGTCCATGAGAAGCACCGAGGGCTCGATCGCCAGGGCGCGCGCAAGGCCGACACGCTGACGCATGCCGCCGGAGAGCCGGTAGGGATGGTAGGTTTCGAAGCCGCCCAGGCCGACGAGCTCGACGAAGTGCTGGGCAAGATCCTTCTGGCGCGCTTTGCGGACGCCCTTCGATTGCAGCCCGAAGGCGACATTGCCGAGCACCGTCAGCCAGGGAAAGAGCGCAAACTCCTGAAACACGACGCCGCGGTCGAGGCCGGGGCCGGTGACGCGCTTGTCGTCGACGTAGATCGCCCCTGCAGACACCGGCACGAGACCGGCGGCCATGTTGAGAAGCGTTGACTTGCCGCATCCCGAGGCACCGATCAGCGAGACGAACTCGCCTTCCTGCACGGTGAAGCTGATGCCGTCGAAGACGCGCAGCGTCCGCGTCGTATTCCAGCCTTCGCGGCGCTCGTAGGTCTTGCTGAGACTTTCGACGCGAAGCTCACCCATGATCAGCTAAGCTCCCGCATCGTGCCCCAGCGCTCCACCGTCATCACCTCGAGTGTGCGCAGGAACAGCCGTTCGATCAGCAGCCCGACAATGCCGACGACGAAGAGCGCGGCGTAGACGACATCCGTGTTGAAGAACTCACGGCCCCAATAGATGCGATAGCCGAGACCGCTGCTCACCGACACAAGCATCTCCGCCACGATCAGAATACGCCAACAGCGGGAGAAGGCGAGACGGTATCCGGCGATGATGGAGGGAAGCGCCGAGGGCACGAGCACCCGCCAGAACAGCGACATGCCGTTGGCGCCGAACGCGCGCCCGGCCTTGATCAGAACCGGATCGACGGTCTTCACGCCGGTCCAGGTGTTGAGCATCACCGTCAGCGCCACCTCGTACATGAGGATGCTGGTGATGGCGAGTTCGGTGAGGCCGAACCACAGCATGGACAGCGGAAAGAGCGCGGTGCCGGGGATGGCAAGGAGAAAGTTCAGGGGCGCGGCGAGAACGCGCTCCCAGATCTTGAAGTAGCCCATCAGCGTGCCGAGGGCGGTACCGACAATGATGCCGACGAAAACGCTTTTCAGGAGGCGGCTGAGCGTTCCCCAGATATCGCCCCAGAGCTGGCCGGACGCGGCCATCTTGTAGAGCGCGGCGCCGATATCGGAGAGCGGCGGGAGGAGTGCCGGCGGCAGTCCGCTGAAACGCGAAGCCAGCTCCCATGCCAGCATGACCCCGACGATCGGCAGGATCAGCGACGCGACGTTCTTAAGAGACGAGAGAAGTCCCCCGCCCGAACGGATCGTTTCGGGCGAGGGCAGCTTGGCAATCCGGCTGTCAGCGCTTTCGGTTGTGACCATATCCGAACCGTGGCCGATGACCGGGTCCCGATCAAGCTTTCTCGGCGATCGCTCTTACATCGCCGACGCTTCGGCCTTTTCGCCGAAGGACTTGTCGATGGAGTCCTCGATCGCGGGCATGTTCTCGAAGCCCTCACGCGTCCTCTTGAGGAAGTCGACGGTGGAGACGAGGTCGACCATGTCCCGATCCGTGTAATCGACGCCGCCGAACCGGTCGGTGTCGAACATCATGTACTTGACGGTCTCGGTGTCCATGCCGCCGCCGGTGGAGTCGAGATAGTCCTTGTAGATGGCGACAGCCTCGTCCGGGTGATCGCGCACGAATTTGTGCGCCTTGGCGTAGGCGTTGGCGACGCCCTGGACCACATCCGGATGAGCCGCGACGTAGTCGCGCGGGGAGGAGAGGATGAACGGATAGGTGATCTGGGCCATGTCTTCGATCTGGTGCGCGGTGATCACCTCCACGCCGTATCCGCCCTGCACGATGCGCTGCATGCCGGGCTCCCAGCCGAGCACGGCGTCGAACTGCCCGCCGGCGGCCATGGCAGCCGGCATGTCGTTGACGCGGACATTGCTGATCCCGAGATCTTCCTCGGTGAGGCCTTCCTTCTCCAGCAGCATCTGCAGCACCATGTGCATGCCGGTGCCGACCTGAGTGCCGATCTTCTTGCCCTTGAAGTCGGCGAAGGTCTTCAGGTCCTTGTTCTCCGGCGTCGCAATCAGCTTGCCGTAATAGCCGCGCGCGGCAACGGCCACGCCCTCCAGCGGCAGCCCCTTGTTGATGGCCGAGAAGAACGTCGTATGCGCGGACTCGGCGAACTGCACCGACCCGCCCGACACGGCCTCGATCGCCACCGCGCCGCGCGCCACCGGCTTCAGCTCGACATCGAGACCCTCGTCCTTGAAGTAGCCCTCGGCCTGCGCGACCAGCGACGGCACCTGATTGACGCCGCTGGACATGGAGATGATGACCTTGTCCTGGGCGGAGGCGGCGGACGCAAACAGCGCGCCGACCATCACCGCGGCGACGGCCACCGTGCGGTTGATCTGCTTCAGCATGTGGTATGTCCTCCCGTTCTGTGCCGCACTTCGACGTGCGGACATTGGTGAATTTCGGCGAAGCGAACATGCGCTCTTCGCAACAACCGTGAGGGCGAGCCTAGCAGCGGTCCCGGGATCGGCGCAATGTAATATCGATAAAATCTTGCCATTGGCAAGTTTATCGATAAAAACGCAGACGAACTTTCGCGGGCGGCGGAGCGTCGCGCTTCCGGCCGGAGTCGAAAGAAGCTCGGGGGGAAGAATGCGTTATTTGGCCTTCACGACGAACGGCAGCCCACATGTCGGCGTGCTTGCCGGCGATCAGGTCGTCGATCTTTCAAAGGCTCTGCCCGACGCACCGGGCACGATCTGTGAGATCATCGAGGCCGGCGCCGCCATGCAAAAGCGCATCGCAGACGCGGTCAAGGATGCGCCCTCGGAGAGCAAGCTGCCGCTCGCCGACTGCAAGCTCGCCATCCCCATTCCCAACCCCGGCAAGATCGTCTGCCTCGGGCTGAACTATGCCGACCACGCCAAGGAGGGCGGCCACGACGTGCCCGACTACCCCTCCCTGTTCATGCGGACGCGGACGTCGCTGATCGCCGCCGGCGAGCCGATGGTGCTGCCGCGCGTCTCCGAGCGGCTCGACTACGAGGCGGAGCTGATGGTGGTCATCGGCAAGCGCTGCCGCCACGTGCCGGAGGAGAAGGCGCTCGACGTGATCTTCGGCTACACCGTCTTCAATGACGGGTCGGTCCGCGATTACCAGCGCAAGACGGCGCAGTGGACGGCCGGAAAGAATTTCGACGGGACCGGCCCGGTGGGGCCGTGGATCGTAACGGCGGACGAGCTGCCGCCCGGCGCCGTCGGGCTCAGGATCCATTCGCGGCTCGGCGACCGCATCCTGCAGGATTCCAACACCAAGAACATGCTCTTCAGCGTGAAGAAGACCATCGCGATCCTGAGCGAGATCATGACGCTGGAGCCGGGCGACCTGATCGCCATGGGAACGCCGGAAGGCGTCGGCCACGCGCGCAAGCCGCCGCTCTGGCTGAAGCCCGGCGACGAGATCACCGTGGAGGTCGAAGGGGTCGGCACGCTGTCGAACCCAGTCGTGGCAGAGAGCTAGCCGCGCCTCACGGAGAGGTCTGCAGGACTTCCAACATATCCCGGACGGGCGCTTTTGCGTCCGAGGCCGGAAACAGCGCCTCGCGCAGATAGTCCGCCGTCAGCGTGTAGTGCGAGACGAGACGCTCTACCGCGACATCGCTGTCGCGCGACAGCGTTGCCTGCATGATCGCCTCATGCTCGAACCGCGGGTGCCGCTCTTCGCTCGAAGTGAGTAGCGCGATCTGGCGGTAACGGATGTTGAGGTCGTAGAGCTGCTCGCAATAGCGATTGAGCGTGGGCGATCCGGACGCCGCAAGGAGCGTCATGTGAAAGCGCCGGTGGCGGCTTTCCCACTCCGCGTCGAAAATATTGATGCCGTCGATGGCTGTCCGGTTGACCTGCTCCAGGCGGTAGAAGCTCAGCACGATCGCCTCTTCCCAATCGCTGCCGCCTTTCGCGATCGATTCCTTGAGCGCGCGCGTCTCCATCCAGCAGCGCATCTGCAGAAGGTCGAGGAACTCCTCCTCACTGACCGGGCGCACGCGGAAGCCGCGCTGCTCCAGCCGCTCCACCAGGCCTTCCGAGGCAAGCAGGTGCAGCGCTTCGCGCACCGGGCTCGATCCGCTCCCGTAGGTGCGGGCGAGCTCCTCGATCCGCAGCTTCTTTCCAGGCGCCAGCG
Organism: uncultured Alphaproteobacteria bacterium; assembly: GCA_963801225.1. Classification (GTDB taxonomy): domain Bacteria; phylum Pseudomonadota; class Alphaproteobacteria; order Rhizobiales; family Afifellaceae; genus DASWJZ01. Next base: position 55,438 of record CAWDED010000009.1, on the reverse strand, counting down.
TGCCGCCCAGAACGTCCCGCCGAAGCTGGAGATAGACCTGCGTTGTGAGCGTCTCTTTCGAGCCTGGGCTCACCGGCGCAGTCGGGCCGAAGTTTCCTTTCATTACGAGCATTCTGGCACCACGCCCACAGCCAGCGCAACATCTGCTGGCCGATATGACCATAGACTTGCCGACAAACGCTCCCTATTCCCACGCTCATCCTCGAATGGCGCTGGGGGGTCCTGACACCGGCGCTTCGTTGATCTGAGCGCCCGGGAAGACGATGGACGAGTTGCTGCAGCGCCTGCTTCGGTTCCGCGACCAACGGAATTGGAAGCAGTTTCACAGCCCGAAAGATCTCGCGATTTCCGTGAGCGTCGAAGCGGCCGAACTGCTGGAGGTCTTCCAGTGGCACCCCGCGGATGAGCCGCTTGCGGTCGAGGCGATCTCAAAGGCCAAAGGCGAAGCAGCGGACGTGCTGCTCTATCTTGTGCTTCTCTGCGACGCCCTCGGCATCGACCCTGTTGCGGCGGCCAACGAGAAGATCAGCCTGAACGAAAGGCGCTTCCCCGTCTCGGAGACGTACGGGATTGCCAAGCCGCGCGACGCCGAGGCGCCACGGGACGACTAGGTGCGCTCCGCTGCGCCGCTGGCCGTGGCGCCGTTTGCTCCGGTCAAGTGCCGGACCAGAGCCTGCTGCGCCAGCGTTGCATGACGGTCGCGGTGGAGGACGAGTGCGTATTCGCGGCGCGGCAGGTCGATCGGGATCTCGGTCAGCTTGCCGGCGGCGATGGCGGGGGCGACGACGTGGCGGGAGATGACGGTGGCGCCGGCGCCCGCCTCGATCGCTTCGCGCACCGCCTCGTTGCCGGGCAGGACCAGAGCGATGTTGAGGTCGTCGAGCGTCAGGCCTTCATGCGCAAGCAAATCCTCAAGCCCGTGGCGCGTGCCCGAGCCGGCTTCGCGGATGACCCAGGTGACGGCGCGCAGGTCGGGCTTTCCGGCGGAATTCAGCGGCAGCGGTGGCTGCTCGGCTGCCACAACCAGCACCAGATGGTCCTGATCGATCGGCTGCCGCGTCAGCGCCGGGTGCTCGGTCGGCCCCTCGACCAGGCCGATATTCACCTCGCCTTCCACCACGGCGGTCTCCACGTCATGGGTGTTGCGGATCACCACATCGAGGCGCACGTCGGAATTGGCGGCGTGGAAGGCGGCGAGCCGCCGCGGCAGCCAGTAGGTGGCGATGGTCTGGCTGGCGGCGATGGCGACCGTCCCGGTGGGGGAGCCGGCGAGATCCTGCAGAACCGCGCGCGCCATGGACGCGCGGTCGAGCACGGCACGCGCCTCGCGCAGAAATATGCGGCCGGTCTCGGTGAGCTGGATGCCGCGGCCGACGCGGTCGAACAGCCTCGTCTGGTAGCGCCCCTCCAAGGCGGCGATGGCCGCCGACGCGGCCGACTGGCTGAGGCCCAGCGCCTCGGCGGCGCGCGTCATGTGGCCGAGCTCGGCTACGGCGGCAAAGATGCGCAGCTGTTCCAGCGTCATGCCAATCAATCGCTTTCACAAATCAAAATGATCCAAACAATAAATAATTGCTTTTGTTGCGGACGCAAACCCTGGTCGGCTATCGTGACGCTTAAAAAATAATCCTCATTTGGAGGAACTGACGAGCAATGTTTACCAACAATCCGTTCGCCGAGCTTTCGGCGTCCGTGTCGCCTGCCCTCATGCAGACCTATGTCGTCGTCATGGCGCTGCTGGTCGTCGGCGGCACGCTCTTCGACATGATCCACAAGAGAAGCGCGCACCTACTTCTTCAGGAACTGGCGCGACGCCAAGGCCGACGCGAAGAAGCAGGTCGGCGGCGGGAAGATGGTGACGATCGCGGTGCAGACCGCCGTCGTCGACGTCGCGGCCTCCGGCGAGTTCTGCAACCAGCGCCGCCGCGTCGCACATCTCCTGGGCATGTACGGCTTCGTGATCTACGTCGTCACGACCGCCATCATGGTCTTCGCCTATCCGACGCCGGCCACGCCGACGCCGGCAATCCTGCCGCTGCTGTGGTGGCTGGGGGCGCTGATGATCTGCGTCGGCGGCTACTGGTTCTGGTTCTTCATCCGCGTCGACGTCGCGGCGGAGGGCCAGCCGCCGCTGCGGCTCATGCGCGCCGACCTGTTCATCATCTCGCTGGTGCTGAGCGCCACGCTTGCTCTTCTGTGGGCCTTCTTCCAGTCGGTCGGCAGCGGTTCCTTGGCGATGATCTTCCTGGCGCTCTACCTCATCGCCACCACGGTGTTGTTCGGCGGAATCCCCTGGTCGAAGTTCTCGCACATGTTCTTCAAGCCCGCGGCGGCGCTGGAGAAGCGCGTATCCAAGGCCAATGGCTCTGCCGCCAACCTGCCGACGCTCAGCCGTGACGATCCGGAGCAGCAGAAGCGGCACTCCATGGAGCTGCTGCAGGACGCCCCCATGCGCATGGGCCTCGGCATCAAGCGCGAAGCGCCCCGCCACTACTAAGAAGCCCGCAAGTTCTATTCGAACAGATAAGGGAGCCGACTCATGCCTACCTTCGTCTACATGACAAGGTGCGACGGATGCGGACATTGCGTCGACATTTGCCCATCCGACATCATGCACATCGATAAGACGTATCGGCGCGCCTACAACATCGAGCCGAACATGTGCTGGGAGTGCTATTCCTGCGTCAAGGCTTGCCCGCAGCATGCGATCGACGTGCGCGGCTATGCCGACTTCGCGCCGCTCGGTCACAGCGTTCGCGTCGACCGCGACGAAGAGAAGGGCACGATCGCCTGGAAGATCAAATACCGCAACGGCACGGAAAAGAACTTCCTGTCGCCGATCACGACCAAGCCCTGGGGGACGGCGATTCCTAAGCTCGCGGATGTTCCCGGGCCCACCAAAGAAATGCGCGACAGCCAGCTGCTTTACAATGAGCCGAAGTGGATCCGCATGGATGACGGCGGTTTGCATACCCTTCAGGCATCCGGTCTCAAGCTGAAGAAAGGCGTGTATTACTGATGGCCTACAAAACGATCGTCGAAGACGGCATCGATATTCTGGTCGCCGGTGCGGGCCTCGGCGGCAGCGGTGCCGCCTGGGAGGCCAGGTTCTGGGGTCAGGACAAGAAGATCGTCATTGCCGAGAAAGCGAATATCGATCGCTCCGGCGCGGTCGCCCAGGGCCTGTACGCCATCAACTGCTACATGGGCACCCGGTGGGGCGAGAATAAACCGGAGGACCATGTCCGCTACGCCCGCATCGACCTGATGGGCCTGGTGCGCGAAGACCTCCTGTTCGACATGGCGCGCCACGTCGACTCCACGGTGCATCAGTTCGAGGAGTGGGGCCTGCCGATCATGAAGGACCCTAAGACGGGGAAATATCTCCGCGAAGGGCGCTGGCAGATCATGATCCACGGCGAGTCCTACAAGCCCATCGTGGCCGAGGCCGCCAAGAAATCGGCCGACAAGGTGTTCAACCGCATCTGCGTCACGCATCTCTTGATGGACGAGAGCAAGGAGAACCGGATCGCCGGTGCCGTCGGCTTCAACGTGCGCACAGGCAACTACCACGTCTTCAAATCCAAGACCGTGATCTGCGGCGCGGGCGGGGCTTCCAATATCTTCAAGCCACGCTCGGTGGGCGAAGGTTCCGGCCGTACCTGGTATGCGCCCTGGTCGTCCGCGTCTGCCTATGGGCTCATGATCGACGCCGGCGCCAAGATGACGCAGATGGAAAACCGCATCGTGTTGGCGCGTTTCAAGGACGGTTACGGCCCGGTCGGCGCCTACTTCCTCCACCTGAAGACCTATACGCAAAATTGCTTGGGCGAGGAGTACGAATCCAAGTGGTTCCCTGAACTGCAGAAAATGGTCGGCAAGGAATATCTGGATCCGGAAGCTTCGCACTTGACCCACAGGCCGATCCCGACCTGTCTACGAAACCATTGCATAATCAGTGAAGTGAATGCAGGCCGCGGACCCATTCACATGGTGACCATGAAGGCCTTCCAGGATCCTCATCTCGAAGAGGTCGGCTGGGAGAACTTCCTCGGCATGACCATCGGCCAGGCGGTCCTCTGGGCTTCGACCGACGTGGACCCCAAGAACGAGAACCCCGAACTGACCACATCCGAGCCCTACGTCATGGGCTCGCATGCGACCTGCTCGGGCGCCTGGTGCTCGGGTCCCGAGGACGTTTCTCCGCCCGAGTATTTCTGGGGCTACAACCGCATGACGACGATAGAAGGTCTGTTCGGCGCCGGTGACGCAGTCGGCGGCACGCCGCACGCCTTCTCATCCGGCTCGTTCACCGAAGGCCGTCTCGCCGCCAAGGCCGCCTGCAAATATATCGACGACGGCAAGGCCGAGGGCATTGTGGTGTCCGAGGAGCAGATCAACCGCCGCAGGAAAGAGATCTACAAGCCACTGGAACATTACAAGGTCTACCGCAACGAGATCGTGGCCGGCGATGTCAACCCGCACTACATCAATCCCAGGCAGGGCCTGGACCGTCTGCAGAAGCTGATGGACGAGTATTGCGGCGGGGTGACGGTCAGCTACATGACCAACGAGAAGCTCCTGAATATCGGCCTCAAGAAGCTCAAGGTCATGGAAGAGGACCTCGAGAGCCTGGCTGCGAAGGACATTCACGAGCTGCTGCGCGCCTGGGAGCTGAAGCATCGCCATCGCGCCGCCGAGTGCGTGACGCAACACACCCTGTTCCGCAAGGAGACCCGCTGGCCGGGCTACTATTATCGTGGCGACGCCATGAAGGTGGACGACGAGAACTGGCACGTGCTGACCGTCTCGCGTCGCGATCCGGAAACCGGCGAATACACGATGGAAAAGGCGCCTTGCTATCACCTGGTCGGCGCCGACGAGTAGCAGCGTCACCGGGCGGAGGCGTCGCGCTTCTGCCCGGACGCATAAAGAGGCGGCCGGTCGCGTCCTGATTTTCGGATGCGTCCCGATCCGGCCTCTCAGTCATAGGAAGCGTCACAGAGAGAGCGCGTGAACATCATCGAAAAAGCCGACGAGGATATCCGTGCCATCGCCGAGCCGCTGTGGCGCGACCTCGTGAAGAATTCGAACGAGGGCAAGTACGGGGAGTTCGTCCGGAATTTTTCCAGCTCGTTCGCGCGCGCCATGAATCAGGTCGAGGCCGGCCACCAGTTCGCGAACAGCGAGCTGGCGAGAAGCCTCTCCGACGACTTCGACTTTCTCGGCATCATCCGCCGGGGCGAGCATGTGACGGTGCTCTATCGGCAGCGGAGCACCAAGAAGGAGGGCGAATGGCTCGGCCGGCTCGTCCTCGGCTACGAGGACGGAAAGGCCAAAATCTTCGCCGCGTCCATCTTTTGAGTAAGTGCGTGACTTCTGAGCGAGCGAGTGGATCCGACATGAGTGAGACCATTCAGGACGGCAAGTTCGTCGAGCTCTCCTACAAGGTGACCGACAGGAAGACCGGCCATGTCCTCACCATGGTCGAGTTTCCGCTGGGCTATGTCCACGGGCACAACGAGATCCTGGCGCCTTCCGTCCATATGCAGCTGGAGGGAAGGTCCGCGGGGGAGACCATCGAGGTGCCGATCAACGGCAACGATATCTTCGGTCCGCGCGACGAGTTGCTGGTCTTCTCCGACCGCATCGAGAACGTTCCGGAGGAATATCGGCAGGTCGGCACCTCCATCCTCATGGAGAACGACAAGGGCCAGACCCGCAGCTTTCTCGTGACCTGGATGGACGACGAGAGACTGACGGTCGACGGCAACAATCCGCTTTGCGGCAGGGAGGTGATCTTCACGCTGGATATCCTGACCGTGCGCGAGGCGACCGACGAAGAGATGAAAGCGGGCGGAGCGATCGGCGCGGGAGCGGATATTGACCCGTCCCTCATGCGACCCGTCTGAGCAACAATGTCGATCCACTTGCACTTGCTATCGCGGCTTCCTGGAAAGAGGTGACCCATGAGCGAGAAGAAACCCACGCCGAAAGTTCCCGAGGGCCGTTCGCGCTTTCTGACGACGCGTCAGATGCAGCCGAACGAAAAGGGCTTCGTCGGATACGAGACCGTCTGGGAGCCGTTCCAGAAGGAAGTCGAGTACAAGACCCCCAAAAAGCCGTAGGCGCCGACGCGGCTTCGAGCCGGATCGCGAATGCTTTCCGGCCCCGTGTTCGGGTTTCTTCTTCATGGGCGCATGACGCCACCGGCCGCGTCTCTGCGACGCCGTATTGCCGGCTACCGACTGATTTCAGGAAAGAACCGCGATGCCCCAGCTCGTCCCGCCGCATCATTCGGAGCAGATCAAGCCGCTGCTTTTGCCCGACGTGGAGCGGACGGAGGAGCGCAAGCGGGCGGAGACGCTGAAGCAGGTGCCGCTCGATTCGCGCGCGGTCTCCGACGTTTTCATGCTGGCGATGGGCGCCTACACCCCGCTCGACGGCTTCATGGGGCATGACGACTGGCGCGGATCGTGCATCGACATGAAGCTGACGAACGGCGTGTTCTGGCCGATCCCCATCACGCTTCCCGTCGATAAGGAGCTGGCCGACAGCATCCACGCGGAAGAGGAAGTGGCGCTTGTCGACGGCGAGAGCGGCGAAATCCTCGCCCTCATGGAAGTGCGCGAGAAGTATTCCATCGACAAGCAGCTTGAGGCCGAGCACGTCTATCGCACCGCCGACCCGAAGCATCCGGGCGTCGCCAAGCTGCTCGCTCAGGGGGACGTGAATCTCGCCGGCCGCGTCATGGTGCTGAGCGAGGGCGAGTATCCCGCCAAATATCCCGACCTCTACATCCGCCCGGCCGAAGCGCGCGCGATGTTCCTGGAGCGCGGCTGGTCGGTGGTCGCCGCCTTCCAGACGCGCAACCCCATGCACCGCAGCCACGAGCATCTGGTGAAGATCGCCGCGGAAGTGTCGGACGGCGTCTTCATCCACCAGGTGCTCGGCAAGCTGAAAGCGGGCGACATCCCCGCCGACGTGCGCACGCGGGCCATCCAGGCGATGATCGACAATTATTTTCGCGCCAACACCGTCATCCAGGCGGGCTATCCGATCGAGATGCGCTATGCCGGCCCGCGCGAGGCGCTGCTGCACGCGCTGATCCGCCAGAATTTCGGCTGCTCGCACCTGATCGTCGGGCGCGACCATGCCGGCGTCGGGAACTATTACGGGCCGTTCGACGCGCATCACATCTTCGACGAGCTGTGGGAGGGCGCGCTTCTCTGTAAGCCGCTGAAGATCGACATCACCTTCTACTGCCGCAAGTGCTACGGCATGGCGACGGCCAAGACCTGCCCGCACGACGACAAGGACCGCATCCAGATTTCCGGCACGGAACAGCGCGAGATGCTCTCCACCGACGCGGACATCCCGCCGGAGTTCAGCCGGCCGGAAGTGGTGGCGATCCTCAAGGAGTATTACGCCGGCCTGAAAGCCGCGAGCTGAGCGTCGGGCGCATGATCATCGCGCAGATTTCCGACACGCATATCGCGCTGGACACGCCCGACGCCGAGCAGCGGATACGCGACTTCGAGCGCACCATCGCCGACATCAACGCGCTCGATCCGGCGCCCGATGTGATCGTCCATACCGGCGACGTCGTTCATAACGGCCGGGCGGATGAATACGCCGAGGCGCTGCGCATCCTCGCCGCGGCGCACGCGCCGGTCTACGCGATGGTGGGCAACAAGGACGAGCGGGCGAATTTTCGTGCCGCCTTTTCGGAACGCGGATATCTGGCGCCCGATGCCGACTTTATCGATTACGCGATCGAGGGCTTTCCGGTGCGGCTTGTCATGGTCGACACCAAGAGCGCGGCGAGCAACAGGGGCGACTTCTGCTCGGAGCGCGAGCGGCGCCTGCTGGAGCTGATCGATGCGGAGGCCGGCAAGCCCATCGTCGTCTTCACGCACCATCCGCCGTTCGAGGTTCCGGTGGGGCCAGACCCGCTCAATTTCGAGACGCCGGAGGTCATGGAACGGCTGCATCGGGCCCTGCGGCAATCCGGGCGCGTCGCCGCGATCGTCAGCGGGCACGTTCACCGCGGCACCGCGGGCCGCGTCGGGAGCATACCGGCGACGGTGATGCCGAGCGTGGCGACGACGCTGCGCAAGGGCGACTACCCGCCCGACATGCAGGCGCGGCCGGTCTATCACATTCACCGGTTCGATCCGGCGCGCGGCTTTTCCACCCAGTCGCGGATCGTGGGGTAGTTGCCGCGCGTTCTAATTCCGGCAACGGTCCAAGCCAATTTCTCTTCTTTATTCGCACGCGTTAAGTTGACACACTTCGGTCATCTTGTCGGGCGCCAGGCCCGGCGCAGCGGGGGCATCATGCCCTTGCGGAGGAGCTGGAGGGGTCAGCAATGGATGACAGCATCAAAGGGATCGATCGTCGCGCTTTCCTGAAGACCACCGCCGCGGCGGGCGCTTTCGCCGGCGTGGGTGGCGTAAGCAGCCTGATCAGCGTCTCGGCGCGTGCCGCCGACATGGTCAAGGTCGACATGCAGCTCGGCTGGCTCGCCTCCAACGGCCTGCTCGGCGAGATCGTGGCGAAGCGCAAGGGCTTCTTCGAGGAGGCCGGGGTCGATTTCTCCATCACGCCGGGCGGCCCGAACGTTGACGGTGTCGCCTCGGTCGCCGCCGGCCGCTCGCAGGTCGGCCAGCTCTCGTCGAGCCCGTCGCTGATGCTGGCGCGCTCCGCCGGCGTGCCGGTGAAGGCCTTCGCCGCCGGCTACCAGAAGCACCCGTTCACCTATTTCTCGCTGAGCGACAATCCGATCCGCAAGCCTGAGGACATGATCGGCAAGACCATCGCCACGCAGCCCACCGCCTTCATCCTGGCACGCGCGCTGCTGGCGAAGAACGGCATCGCGGAGGATCAGGTCACGCTCATCAACATGGGCAGCGACATGACGCCCCTCCTCAGCGGCCAGGCGCAGGCCGTGACCGGCTGGCAGACCAATGTCAGCGCCCTCAAGGTGCTGGGCGACAAGCGCGTCGACATGATGCTGTGGGACACCGGCATCCAGCTCTACGCCAACGTCTACTATGCCAACGACGACACGCTCGCCAACAATGCCGATGCGCTGGCGAAGTTCCTCGGCGCGGCGGCGCGCGGCTGGGGCTACGCTAAGGAACACCCGGACGAGGCCGTCGACCTGCTGGTGGCCGAATATCCCGTGTTCGACAAGGCCGCCGAGATGGAAGCGGCACCCTTGGTCATCGGGTTCTCCTTCGGCGACACCACCAAGGCGAATGGCTGGGGTCAGATGACCAAGGAGAACTGGCAGGCGCAGATCGACATCTACGCGAAGCTCGACCAGTTCAAAGGCGAGACGCCGACGGTGGACGACGTCATGACGCTGGACATCCTCAACATGACCGAGGCAACGCGCAAAGAGGTCGGCTGAGGTGCCCCCGGCGCTCGCCGTGTCGCGGACCGAATCCGGCGCCGAGGCGGCGCCGGACATCGCCGTCGGCGTGCGCGACCTGACGGTCCGCTTCGGCGACGGCCCCGGTGCCGTAACGGCGCTGGAGCGCGTCTCCGTCGACATCCCGCAAGGCAGCATCGTCACGATGCTTGGCCCCTCGGGCTGCGGCAAGTCGACATTGTTGCGGGCCATTGCGGACCTCGTGACGCCGCGTGAGGGCGGCGTCACGGTGCTTGGCAAGCGGCCGGAGCAGGCGCGGCGCGACCGCGACTTCGGCTTCGTTTTCCAGGACGCGACGCTGCTCCCCTGGCGCAGCGCCATAGATAATGTCTCGCTGCCGCTGCAGATCGGGATGGGACGCACGAGCGAGGCGCGGGCGCGGTTCGACGATCCCGCGCGCCTCCTGGAGATGGTGGGTCTCAAGGGCCGCGAGAACGCCATGCCCCACGAGCTTTCCGGCGGCATGCGCCAGCGCGTCGCCATTGCGCGCGCGCTCGTCTGCCGCCCGCGCGTGCTCTTGATGGACGAGCCCTTCGGCGCGCTGGACGAGATCACCCGCGACAAGCTGAACGAAGAGCTTTTGCGCATCTGGGAAGAGACCGGCACGACGATCATCTTCGTCACGCATTCCATCCCCGAAGCGGCGTTCCTCGGCAGCCACATCCTGGTGCTCGCAGCACAGCCGGGGCGCGTACGCGAGTTCATGACCGCCGACCTCCCATATCCGCGCCACCTCGCCATGCGCGACACGGTGGAGTTCATCAAGGTGACGGCGCATCTGCGCCAGCTCCTGGAGACCTGCTGATGAGCGCCACGGCAAAAAGCGTCGATCCGGCCAAGAGCGCCGATCGCGTGACCGACGACGACGCGGCCAGGTCCGGCCGCTTCAAGTTCCCCGCCGTGCCGCTGGCCATACCGGCGGCGATCGGCCTGGTGATCGCCTGGCAGCTCGTCATCACGCTCGGCGGCGTGCCGGAATATATCGCGCCGAGTCCGGCGGCGGTTGCGCAGGTCTATGTCAATCAGGGCGGCCTGCTGCTCACCAACTTCTGGCCGACGCTGATGGAAGCGCTGTCGGGCTTCGCCTGCGGCAATCTCGCGGCCATCCTGATCGCCGTCCTTTTCGTGCACAGCAACCGGGTGGAGCGCGCCTTCTATCCGCTCGTCGTGGTGCTCCACACCATTCCGATCATCGCTGTCGCGCCGATCCTCGTGCTGCTGTTCGGCAACGGCTACGCGCCAAAAATCATCATCGCCGCGCTGATCTCCTTCTTCCCGATGCTGGTGAACATGGTGCGCGGGCTGCGGGCCGTGAAACCGGAGACGATGGAGCTGATGCGCATCCTGTCGGCGACGCGCCGCGAGGTGTTCTGGAACGTGCGCATCCAGAGCTCGCTGCCGTTCCTGTTCGCGGCGCTGAAGATATCGTCCACGACCTGCGTCATCGGCGCCATCGTCGGCGAGTGGATCGGCTCGAGCTTCGGCCTCGGCGCGCTGATCATCGAGGCGACCTACAATTTCCGCTCGCCGCTGCTCTACGCCACGGTGTTCGTCGGGGCGGCGCTGGCCGTATCGCTGTTCGCGATCGTCAGCTTCGCGGAAAGGCGCGTCATCCGCTGGAACGTCGCGGCGGTGACTGGCTGAGCCGACGCTGCACCAGCGTACATCCAGAATGACCAAGAGGCTTCCATGACCGAGGAAACGATCACTCACGAGACCCCGCGCGACCTCCCCGTCGCGCTCACCACGCAAGTGCTTGTCGTCGGCGGCGGGCCGGCGGGTCTGGCCGCTTCCGTATCGGCGGCGCGCAACGGGATGGAGACCGTTCTCGTCGAGCGCTACCCCTATCTCGGCGGCCTTGCCTCGGGCGGCATGGTGCTGGTGCTCGACGACATGCATAACGGCGAGGAGATCTCCGTGCGCGGCATCGCCATCGAGATCATCGAACGCATGGAACGCTGGGGCCTCGCCGTGGCCCCGCCGGAAGCGGAGCGCCGCGCCGCCCGCCAATGCCACGCAGGAGGCGTGGCGCAAGTGGGCGCGCTGGGGCGTGTTCGACTTCCATACGCACACCCTCCCCCACCCCGTCGTCTACGCCGCCGCCTTCGACCCAGATGGCTTCAAGCGCGCCTCCTACGACATGATCAAGGAGGCGGGCGTGACGCTGCGCATGCACAGCTGGTTCTCCTCCACCATCGTGAAGGACGGCAAGGCGTGCGGCGTGGTGGTCGACACCAAGGAGGGGCGGCAGGCGCTGCTCGCCGACATCGTCATCGATACCACGGGCGACCTCGACGTCGCCGCGTCGGCCGGAGCGCCCTTCGTCGACGGCGCCTACATCCTCACCACGGTGTCGCGCATCGGCGGCGTCGACACGGACGAGGCCGAGCGCTTCCAGTACCAGGAGCCGGAGCGCTTCGCCGAGGTCGACCGCGAGGCGAGGCGCATCATCGGCGGCTCCTGGGATTTCTGGTGGCTGAAGACGCCGCTTCCCGGAATCGTGTGGTGCAACTGCCCGCACATGCCCGGCTTCAGCGGCCTCAAGGTGGCCGACCTCACCAACGCCGAGCTGGAGGGCCGCCGCCGCATGCATGCGCTGCTCGACTATGCGCGCGCCAACATGCCGGGCTTCCAGAAGGCCTATGTCGTGGATTTCGCGCCGCAGACCGGCGTGCGCCAGACGCGGCAGCTGCAGGGCGCTACGTCGTCACCAAGGAGGACGTGGTGCGGCGCCGCCACTTCGCCGATTCCGTAGCGCGCGGCCGCGACTATTACACGCCTTACGGCGCGCTGCTGCCGCGCAAGGTCGACGGGCTGATCGTCGCCGGCCGGCATTACTCCGCCACGCCGCAGGCGCAGAAGATGAGCCGCGAGATCCCGCCCTGCATGGCCATGGGGGAGGCGGCAGGCGTCGCCGCGGCCGTGGCACTGGAGAGCGGGCGGAAGCTGGCGGAGGCCGACGTCGCGACCATCCAGAAGCGGTTGCACGCGCAAGGCGCCGATCCGGGCGACGTGCCCGCGCCCAACGCCTTCGTGGAGGAGAACGCCGCATGAGCGCCAAGCAGCCGCTTCCGCTTGACGGCATTCGCGTTGTCGACTTCACCCAGGTAATGCTCGGGCCGAGCTGCACGCAGGTGCTGGCCGATTACGGCGCCGACGTCATCAAGATCGAGCGGCCCGGCGTCGGCGACCTGTCGCGCTGGTCGACAGGTGACGATCCCGACGGGCTCAACAATCCGGTCTTCTGCTCGCTCAACCGCAACAAGCGCAGCGCCGCGCTCGACCTGCGCTCCGGCGAAGACAAGGCGCTGGTCGCCGATCTCATTCGCTCGGCGGACGTCGTGGTGAGCAATTTCCGCCCCGGCGTGATGGAGCGGATCGGCTTTGGCTACGAGGACTGCCGGGCGCTCAACCCGCGCATCGTCTATGCGATCGGCACGGGCTTCGGGCTGGAAGGGCCTTATCTCCACAAGGGCGGCCAGGACGTGCTGGCGCAGGCGCTGTCGGGCGCCATGGCGCGCAAGGCCGATCCGGCGCACCCGCTCGCCATCTACGCCACGGCGGTGTGCGACTACACCGCCGGCATGCACCTGGTGCAGGCGATCCTCCTGGCGCTGATGCAGCGGGAGAAGACCGGCGAAGGCCAGCAGGTGGCCGTCTCGCTCTACGGCTCGATGATCGCCGCGCAGATGCAGGAGGCCGCCATGTGGATGATGCGCGGCACCGAGCTCAACTGGGCGGCCATGCCGCTTTCCGGCGTGTTCGAGACGACCGACGGTGCCCTCGTCATGGTCGGCGCCTTCAAGCAGAACCCGCTTGCCGATATCTCCAAGGCGCTGGAGCTTGAAGACCTGTCGCAGCTGGAACGCTTCGCCAATCTCGAGCGGCAGAAGGAGCACCGCGAGGAGCTTCAGGAGATGTTCCGCGACCGCTTCGCCACCAACACCACCGCGCACTGGCTGACGCGGCTGGAGGAGGTCGATATCCTCTGCGCCCCGGTCCGCTCGCTGGCCGAGGCGCTAGGGGACGAGCAGACCGCCATCAACCAGCTGATCCTCGAAGCGCCGGCGACGAAGGCCGGGCCGGTGCGGCTGGTCGGCTCGCCGCTTCTCATGTCAGCGGCGCCCGTCACGGTGCGCCATGCACCGCCGCAGCTCGGCGCCGACACGGAGGAAATCCGTGCAGAGATCGAGAGCGCCAGAGAGGCGGCTGAATGAGCGTGCATTTCGACGTCGCCGACTTTGTCGCGCACGTCACCATCGACCGGCCGGAGCGGCTGAATGCCGTCGACATGCCGACCGAGGCGCGGCTCAACGCCATCTGGGACGAGATCGAGACGCGCGACGACATCCGCTGCGTGGTGCTGACCGGCACCGGCGAGCGCGCTTTTTCCGCCGGCGCCGACATGAAGGCCGCCGGCGACAGTCCCTCCGGCCTCGCCTACTGGGCCGCGTCGCGGCCGGGCGGCTTCGGCGGAATTGCGCTCCGCGAGACGCTGAACGTGCCGGTGATCGCGCGCGTCAACGGCTTCGCGCTGGGCGGCGGCTTCGAGATGGTGCTCGGCTGCGACATCGTCATCGCCGCCGAGGAGGCGAGCTTCGGCCTGCCGGAGGTGAAGGTCGGGCGGCTGCCGCTCGACGGCGGCATGGTGCTCTTGCCGCGACTCATCCCGCGCAACATCGCGCTCGGCATGATGCTGACCGGGCGGCGCGTGCCGGCGGCTGAGCTGGCGCGCTGGGGCATCGTCAACGAGGTGGTGCCGGGTGCCGAGCTCGACGCGGCGGTGGACCGCTGGGTGGCGGAGATTCTTTCGTGCGCGCCGCTGTCGGTGAAGGCGGTGAAGCATACGGCGCGGTTCCTCACGCACATGAAGCCGGACGAGGCGCAGCGGCTGCGGACCGAGCCGCTCGTCGCAGCGCTCACCAGTGCCGACGCGGAGGAAGGCGTGCGCGCCTTCGTGGAGAAGCGGGCGCCCGTGTGGCAAGGCCGGTGAGCGATGACCTACGTCATTGCGGAGCCCTGCATCGACGTGAAGGACGGCACCTGCGTGCAGGTCTGCCCGGTCGACTGCATCTACGAGGGCGGGCGGATGTACTACATCCAGCCGGACGAATGCGTGAATTGCGGGCTCTGCGTTTCCGTCTGTCCGGTGGAGGCGATCTTCCGCGAGGATGCCGTGCCGCCGCAATGGGCCGACTACCTTGAAGCGAACCGCGGCTTCTTCGGCGACGCGGTGACCGGCTGGGGGGCGCCCGGCGGGCTTTCCGACACCTATCGCAGCGACAGCGATCATCCGCTGGTCGCGGAGCACGCACATCGCTAAATTCCATGGATGCATGCCGCCGCCCTGAGATATGTGGAGGCCGTCGCGCGCGCCGGCTCGATCCGCCAGGCGGCCGAGCGGCTCAACGTGGCGGCCTCGGCCATCGACCGGCAGATCCTGAAGCTGGAGGAGAGCCTGGGCGTGCAGCTGTTCGAGCGGCTGCCCAAGGGCCTTCGCATCACCGCCGCCGGCGAGCTGGTGCTGCGGCACGTGCGCACCACGCTGCACGAGTTCGACCGGCTGCAGAGCGAGATCGACGACATCAAGGGCATCAAGAGCGGCAGCATCCGCATCGCCTGCCTCGACAGCCTGCTGCTGCGCTTCATGCCGGAGGCGCTGGCGAGCTTCCACGCGCTGCACCCGGCGGTGACCTTCACCGTGGTCGGCGCGACGCATGGCGCCGTCGCCAAGCTCTTGACCGACGGCCAGGCGGACGTCGGCGTCTCGTTCAACCTGCCGGCCGGCCCGGAGCTGGAATATTTCGACGACGTGCCGATGCCGATCGTCGCGATGGTGGCGAAGAGCCACCCCCTCGCCGGGCGATACAAGGTCGCGGTGGAGGATTGTGCCGCCTATCCGCTGCTCATGCAGGAGGACATCCACCCCATCCGCTCGCTCGTCGATCTGGAGGTGCAGGAGCTGCGCAATACGCGCGCGCCGCTCGCCGTCTCCAACAACATGATGCTGCTGAAGCCGCTGATCCGGCAGGGGCTGGGGATATCCTTCTATACGCCCATCGGTTTCCTCGACGAGTTGAAGAGCGGCGAGGTGGTGGGCATTCCGCTCGAGGTGGAGCCGTTGCGGGAGCTGCGCGTCGGGCTCATGGTGCACCGGCGGCGCAAGCCGACACCGGCCACCAGCGCCTTTCTCGATCTGCTGCGGGCGCGACTCGTGGAGTTGAGCGAAGAGGTCGAGAGGCTCGTCTTCCGGTCCGGCGTCGCGTCCGATCCGAGACGCGAGCGCGCCGAAGGCCGTTGACGCGGGCGCGTGTCCGACGCGCCCGCGAAAATCGCAGACCGGACGCTCAGGCGATGTGATCGTTGCCCAGGATGGCAAGCTGCTCGATCACGCCATCGGAGCCGTCGAGGACCGCATCGTTCCAGCTCGCGGCCGCCAGGTTCTCCAGCGACAGATCTTCCGCCTGGACGTTCTCGATCACATAGGTGTGGCCGCCATTGCCGAGCACCTCGATGTGGAGGTCGCCATCGACTTCCGACAGCGCGACCCCGCCGGCGGGCAGCCCGCCGAAGTCGAGAACGTCCTCGGAAGGCGAGAAGTCCGACACCACCTCCTGGGCGCCCCAGGCCCAGGTCATATGGACGACATCCTGGACGCCGTTGCCGTCAGCCGGTTCCGACGGCGTGTCGCCGGCCCCGCCCCCGGACGCCGCGTCCCCGCCGCTGTCCTGGCCGACGAGCGCCAGGATTTCCTGTGCGGCGCTGTCGTCCTTGATGGTGAAGTTCGCGTCGCTCAGCTCGGAGAGGGAAACCCCTTGCAGCGTCACCGTCTGGTTGTTGGATGGCACAGAGAAGACGACGCTCCCATTGCTCTCGGAGACATCGATCTGGCTGGAGGTGAACCAGCCGACATAGACCGTGTCGGTGCGACGGATCGAAGTCCGTCACCACATCGTGCGTGCCCCAGGCCCAGTCGATCGCCACGCTGGCGGTCGCCGCGGTCACCTCCGCGGTTCCGTTCCCGTGGTCGGCGCCGGTGCCGCCCGTGTCCGTCCGTGTCGCGTGTCGCCGGTCCCGCCGGTGTCACCAGACCCGCCGCTCGTGCTTTCGTCCTGGCCGACGAGGGCGAGGATTTCCTGTGCGGCGCCGTCGTCCTTGATGGTGAAGTTGGCGTCGCTCAGATCCGAGAGTGAAACCCCTTGCAGCGTCACCGTCTGGTTGTTGGACGGCACGGAGAAGACGACGCTGCCATTGCTCTCGGAGACGTCGATCTGGCCGGAGGTGAACCAGCCGACATAGACCGTGTCGGAACTTGGATCGAAGTCCGTCACAACGTCATGCGTGCCCCAGGCCCAGTCGATCGCCACGCTTGCTGTTGCCGCGGTCACCTCCGCGGTTCCGTTCCCCTGGTCGGCGCCGGCACCGGCGCCCGTTCCGCGTATCGCCGGTATCGGTCCCCGTGTCACCGGTGCCCCCCGTATCGCCGGTGCCGCTTCCCGTGTCGCCGGTGTCACCGGTCCCGCCGCTCGCGCTCCCATCCTGGCCGACGAGCGCGAGAATCTCGTGCGCTGTGCCGTCATCCTGGATGGTGAAATTCGCGATACTCAGCTCGGCAAGCGTCACGCCCTGCAGCGTCATGGTCTGGTCGTTCGAGGGAATCGAGAAGACGACGCTTCCATTGCTCTCGGAGACGTCGATCTGATCGGAAGTGAACCAGTCGACGTAGATCGTGTCCGTGGCGGGATTGAAATCCGTCACGACGTCATGCGAGCCCCAGTCCCAGGTAATGACGACGTCCGCCGTTGTGTCGGTCACGCCTGCCGAGCCGTGGTCGTCCGGCGTGCCGACGCCCTCGTCTCCGGTCAGGCGGTCCTCGAAATAGCTGATCAGCTCATCGGCGCTCGGCGAGTCGTAGCCGCCGAACTGCTGCATGTACTGAAGGATGGAGGTGCCGTATTCGTCGGCGCTCAATGTGCCGTTGAGGAGAAGGTCGATCGTCGCCGGGTAGCCGCGCAGATGCGCCGCGGCGAGAAGGCCGGTCAGCGTGATCTCGACGGTCTGCTGGGTGCCGCCGGACGTGTAGGTCACCGTGGTGCCGAGATAGTCGTCGAGGCTCTTGCCCGCAGCGGCCAGTCCTTCCTCGATGTGCTCCAGGTTGAACCCGAACTCTTCCTCGATCGCGACGTCCTGGGCGGCCTTGGTCATGAATTCTTCGAGTGAATTGACGCCGTTCTTGCCGGTCCAGGTTCCGTCCCACGTATTGGTCGCCGCGCCGTTGCCGTAATAGACATCGTCGTCGTAATAGCCGAGGTCGATGAGCAGTGCTTCGCCGAACTGATAGCCGACGAATCCGAAGGAGTTCATGGACCGGTAGGCCATCGTCTCCCATTCGCCGTCGCTGAGATCGCTCCAGCTCGTGTAGCTCGGATAGAAGTCCTCGACCGAACCTCCCGCCCAGCTGTCGAGCTGCGCGTCCGTTATGATGCCGGCATCGTAGCGCTCACGGTCCCAGCCGGACTCGAAAGCCAAGAGAGCGTCGAGGAAATCGTCAAAAGTGCCTTCCATGTCGGTGCCTTCCCGTGTTGCAAATGGCCCCCGAACGCCGGCATCTCCAGCTATCCAAAAGCTCGATTGGAGCAGAATTATGTTTATACTATTGGTCTTCCGATGTGTATTACACAGACTATCGGTAGAGAATTAAGGATAATCGAGACTACAATCGGGCCGTAATAGGCCATGATACAATTCTGCGACAATTTACTAGGACGCATGACGCGTTTGTAACTTGAAAATTTTGCTGCGACAAAAACATTTGGAGCGAAGTCACCGTGTCCCTGCATGCGTGAATGCAAGCGGAGACGAGGCCATGCGCGTGAGTGAGTTGAGAGTATGCGTCCTGATGCCAATAGCCTCGCGGGTCCGGCAGGGCTTCCATGGAACGGGAGTGACGTCGAGAACGCATCGCCACTAGAGGCAGTTCTGTCGTCCTTGCGCCGATCGCTGTGGGGCGTTGGGGGCATCAGCCTGGTGGTCAACCTGCTGATGCTGACCGGCCCCATGTTCATGCTCCAGGTCTATGACCGTGTGCTGGTCAGCGGCTCCGTCCCGACGCTCGTCGCGATCGGAGCGCTGGCCCTGGCGCTCTATCTGTTTTTCGGTGTCCTGGAGGGGCTGCGCGGGCGCGTGCTGTTCCGAATCGGCCAGCGCGTCGATGCGGAGCTGTCCGGAGCGGCGTTTTCGCTTTCGACGACGATTCCCAACCGACTGGGAGCGCGAGGACGCAAGCTGCGCCCCGTGCAAGACCTGGACACTCTCACGCAGTTCATGTCGAGCCACGGGCCGGCCGCGATTTACGACATTCCGTGGCTGCCGTTCTATCTGGCTGTCGTGTTCCTGTTCCACAGCCTGCTCGGTCTTGTCGCTCTCGCCGGCGCCCTGGCGATCTGCATTCTGATTGCGCTCAACGAAGTGTCGGCTCGCAAGCCCTCGGCCGTCGCGGCGCATATGCGCGGGCGCCGCGGATCGCTCGTGGAAGAAGGCCGCCGCAATGCGGAAGCTGTTCAGGCAATGGGAATGGCAGGCGCCTTGTCGCATCAGTGGAACAGGGAGAACGCGGCATTCCTTGCCGGTCAGCGCCTTGCCGCCGATTGGTCCGGACTCTTCGGCTCCAGCATCAAGACAATCCGCTTTGTCCTGCAGTCGACCATCCTGGCCGTCGGAGCCTGGCTGGCCATCCGGCAGGAGATATCGCCGGGCGTCATGATCGCCTGCTCGATCATGACCTCGCGGGCTTTGTCCCCCGTCGAGCAGGCCGTGGCGCACTGGCGCGGCTTCGTGGCGGCGCGCCAGAGCTTCTTTCGGCTGCGCGAAATGCTGCGCATATCCACGCAGCGCGAGGAGCGTGTCGAGCTGCCTATCCCCAAGGACCGGATCGTCGTCGAGCAGCTCTATTGTTGCCCCGCGGGCATGCGTGAGCCGGTCGTCCACGGCGCCAGCATGGATCTCCAGGCCGGCGACGGCATTGCCATCCTGGGCCCGTCGGGCTCGGGAAAGTCCACGCTTGTCAGGGCCATTGTCGGCGCTGCTTCCGTGCTGCGGGGCGACGTCCGATTCGATGGCGCGGAGCTCGGTCAATGGAGCCCCGACACGCGCCGCAATTTCATCGGCTATCTGCCCCAGGAGCTGCAGCTTTTCGACGGAACCGTCGCCCAGAACATCGCGCGTTTCGACCCGCTCGCGTCTTCGGAGGCGATCATCGAGGCGGCGAAGCTGGCCGACGTTCACGACCTGATCGTCGGGTTGCCGGACGGCTATGACACGCTGATCGGGTCGGAGGGCACGGCGCTTTCGGGCGGCCAGCGGCAGCGTATCGCGCTGGCCCGGGCGGTCTTCGGCAAGCCTTTCCTCGTGGTCCTCGACGAGCCGAATTCGAACCTCGACGCCGAGGGAGAGGCGGCGCTCGCCAGGGCGATCGTGACGATGCGCAGCCAGGGCTCCATCGTTGTGCTGGTCGCCCACCGGCCGCGCGCAATAGGGGCCGTCAACAAGGTCCTGTGCCTGAGCGAGGGACGCGTCGTGGCCGCCGGACAGCGGGACGAAGTCCTGCGCAAGACGCTAGCGCCGGTGCGCGCCAAGCAGCGGGCCTGAGGCGCATGTCCATCTTCCCGCAACGCCCTCTCCAAAAAGACGCGGCGCTGACGCACAGCATACGCATGCACATGCTCGCCGCCGCGGCGATCATCGCCGTTCTGGTCGGCGGCGTTGGCGGCTGGGCCTTCTTCACCGAGATCTCCGGAGCGGTGATTGCCCGCGGCACGGTTACGGTCGAAAGCGCGGTGAAGCAGGTCCAGCATCGAGACGGCGGCATCGTGCGCGAGATCCTGGTCGACGATGGTGACAAGGTCGCCGCCGGCGATCTTCTCCTTCGCCTCGACGACACCGAGCAACGCACCAAGCAATCCATCATCCTCAATGAGCTCGCCGAGCTCTACGCTCAGCGTGCGCGGCTCGTGGCCGAAAGGGACGGCGGGGCTTCGATTGCGTTTCCTACCCGCTACGAGATCGAGGACACCGAAGCCATCCGGGACATTGAAGCCGGCCAGACGGATCTCATGCAGGCGCGACGCGGCAGCCTCGGCAAGCGCAAGCAGCAGCTGGAGGAGCAGATCCTGCAGCTCGAAAAGCAGATGCATGGACTGGACGCCCAGCAGTCGGCCAAGCAGGCGGAAATCGACCTCCTCGACAACGAGCTTTCCGGCGTGCAGGCGCTGTTCGACAAGAAGCTCGTCACTCAGGACCGGGTGACGGCGCTGAAGCGCGACAAAGCGCGGCTGCAAGGCGAGCAGAGCGAGGCGCTGTCTCAGATTGCCGGCCTGCAAGAGGGGATCGGCGAGCGGCGCACGCAGATGCATCAGATCGACGAGGAGAGCCGCGCCGACATCCTGCAGGACCTGCAGGATGTCAGCTCGCGCATTGCCGAGCTGGAGCTGCAGAGACTTGCCGTCGCGGACGAGCTGAGCCGTCTGCAGATCCGCGCCCCGCGATCGGGCTACGTGAATCAGCTCGCCGTCCACACGATCGGCGGCGTCGTGCACCCCGGCGAGACCATCCTGGAGATCGTCCCGCAAGGCGACCAGCTGGTGATCGAAGCCGCGGTCGCGCCCGCCGATATCGACCAGCTGTCGCTCAGCCAGGATGCCGTCATCCGCTTTCCGGGGCTGGATCACCGCACGACGCCGAGGCTGGCGGCTCGTGTGCAGACGATCGCCGCGGATGTCACCCTCGACGAAACGACGAAGGCGCAGTTCTACAAGGTGCGGCTGACGATCCCGCCCGTCGAGCTTGCCAAGCTCGACGGCCAGAAGCTGGTTCCGGGGATGCCGGTCGAAGCCTTCATCACGACCACGAGCCGCACGGTCATCTCCTACCTCATGAAGCCCATCGC
This sequence comes from uncultured Alphaproteobacteria bacterium, assembly GCA_963801225.1. Classification (GTDB taxonomy): domain Bacteria; phylum Pseudomonadota; class Alphaproteobacteria; order Rhizobiales; family Afifellaceae; genus DASWJZ01. Next base: position 34,055 of record CAWDED010000009.1, on the reverse strand, counting down.
CGATCAGATTGCGCATGCGCTGAAGGAGGGGTAGCGACCGCGGCGGGGGCCGCCCCCACACGCGCTTGTCCGAGAGGACCTTGAAAGTCTTGCCGATCGTGGCCACGGCGCGGTCGTAATCCGCCAATGCCAGGCCGGCAATCAACATGCGCGGAACATCTTCCGGCAGACGCCAATTCCGTTCGCCTGCCTCCATGCGCTAATAAGGTCCGTGACCGCTCCACCTTTGATGGCCCCTGCCATGTCCGACATGCGCGATGCGCTGATTTCCGGGACCTTCTTCCACGCGCCCGTGCGCGGTGAGATCGAGATTCTCGCCGACGCTCTGGTCGCCATCGACGGCGGCGGGACCATCAGCGAAGTGCTGACGCCGTCGGAGGCGGGTCATGGGGAGCGCAAGTCCGAGGCCGCGCGGGCTGGGAGGCTGGTTTCGCTGCCGGCCGGCTGCTGCATCCTGCCGGGTTTCGTCGACCTGCATATCCACGCGCCGCAATATCCGCAGCTCGGGACGGCGCTGCACGTGCCGCTCGAGGTCTGGTTGCAGGAGCACACCTTCCCGTTGGAGGCGCGCTACGCCGACGCGGCCTTCGCCGAGCGGATCTACGACCTGCTTGTCGGCGATCTGCTGGCGCTCGGCACGACCACCGGGGTCTTCTTCGCCACTATCCACCAGGAGGCCACGCGGCGGATGGTGGATAGCTGCCTCAAGCACGGGTTGCGCGCCCTGGTGGGCAAGGTGGCCATGGACAACGCCGAGAGCTGCCCGGACTATTACCGCGACGCCTCCGTGGACGCGGCGCTGGAAGGCACCGCGGCGCTGATCGACTATGTGAGGACGCATCCGGCGAACGATGCCGGCCTCGTCCTTCCCGTCGTCACGCCCCGCTTTATCCCCGCATGCACCGACCCGCTGCTCGAAGGCCTCGGCGCGATGGCGCAGAGCGCCTCCTGCCACGTGCAGACACATTGCTCCGAAAGCGACTGGGAGCACGACGTGGTCTTCGCGCGTTACGGCCGGTCGGACACCGCCTCGCTGGACGGTTTCGGGCTGCTCGGCCGCAGGACCGTGCTTGCTCACGGCAACTTCCTCTCCGCCTCCGACATGGACATTTTAGCCGGCCGAGGCTCCGGCGTGGCGCACTGCCCCTTGTCCAACGCCTATTTCGCCGGCGCGGCGTTTCCTCTGCGCAAGGCCTTGGCCAAGGGAGTGCGCGTCGGTCTGGGCACCGATATCTCCGGTGGCCCGAGCGCCTCGCTGTTCGACAATGTCCGGGCGGCGGTGGTCGCCTCGCGCATCCTCGAGGATGGCGTCAACCCTTCACATGCGCGCGAGATGCGGCGCGAGGCGGATCAGCGCGTGGACTGGAAGATCGCCTTCCATCTGGTGACGGCCGGCGGGGCCGACGTGCTCGACCTGCCGGTCGGCAGCATCGAGCCCGGCCGTCAGTTCGACGCGATGCTGGTCGACACGACGGCGCCGCTCGGGACGATACGGACCTTCGAAGGCATCGACGACCCGGAGAGCGTGCTCCAAAAAATCCTCTATGGCGCCTCGCGGGCGAATATCCGCGATGTCTGGGTCGCCGGCCGGCGCGTCGCCGGAGCGGGAGAGGCCTAGCCCCGATCAATCCGGCTTAGGCTTAGTAGTATTCGGGGATGCCCGGCATGACGATGAAATTGTCGATGCCGCGCAGCCGGCGCATCCAGCGGCGCAGCGCCGCGAACTCGTCGTGCTCCTGATCGAAGTCGCGGCTGAGCGCGATGGAGGGGAACAGCACGAGATCGGCCAGTGTCGGGTGATCGCCGACGAACCACGAAGCGCCGTCGAACTCACGCCGGGTCATGTGATCGTCCATGATCCGGAAGGCCTTTCGCGCCGCGGCCTTGGCGGCCTTTTCGTCGGCGGGGAAATCCAGAAGGTCGTGCAGGCGGGCGACAGTCGCGGCGGAAAGCTCGCTTGCGGTGAAGAAGAGCCACATCATCACCTCGCCGAACGCCGCCGGCTCCCGCGGCAGCCAGCGGCCGCTCGCGTCATAGGCCCTGGCGAGATAGGCGAGGATCGCCTGCGCGTCGCGCAGCACGAGATCGCCATCGACGAGCACCGGCAGCTGACCGAGCGGATTGAGTTTCAGAAATGCCGGCTTGCGATGCTCGTAGCCCGGATAGAAGTCGACCGCGACGCGCTGGTAGTCGAGCTTCAGAAGCGACAGGAACAGCCGGATCTTGTAGCAGCTCGCCGACAGCTCGTAGTCGTAGAGCGTGATGGAGGGCTCTCGCTCGCTCACCGCGCGCGGGCTCCTTCGGCCGTCCCGTAGGTCAGACCCTTCTCCTTGAGCCAGCGGCGGTAGGCCACCGACGAGATATCCGCGCGTGTCGGAATCTCGGCGCGCGGCTCGAGCGGTAGCAGTCGCGGGCGCTGGTTCTCCAGGATGATTCGATCCTGCAGGAAGATGAGCTGCTGGAACTGGATGAGGCTGGCTTGCGTCGACGTATCGTCGATGAGGAACATGACCGGATGCGCGCGGCAGAGATCCTCTTCCAGCGGCTGCACGAAGAGGCAGATGACGTCCCAGCGGTTGGCGGCGGCCGGGCAGCCTTTGTAGAGGATCACCGTGAAGGGCGAGCCGACCCGGTACATGTAGTCCTCCATGACGCCCTCAGCTGCCGAGAGCGCGGCCTGCGGCTGGAAGAACTTGCAGTCGGTGGCCCAGACTTCGTCAGTGTCGGGCCTGACCTCGGCGACGTAGCGCCGGACCTCGGTATCATGCTCGGAGCCCAGAATGTCGGTGTGGACGAACGGGAAATGCGCCATGTCGAGGAAGTTCTCCACGATCCGCAATCCGGACGCCTTGACGACCACGGCTCCGCACTTCACCCATCGGCGGTCGGGCTCTTCCGTCTCGGGGATATCGAGGATGTCGCGCTCCGGCGTGCCGAGCGTGGTCCAGGCATAGCCGTAGCGCTCCTGCACCGGCAGCGCCTCTCCCGGTGCGCCGCTGCCCGAGACGACATGACAGGTGACGGTCCCGTCGTCCTTGCGGCCGAGCACGATCTCCTCCCCGAGGAGACGTGTCCGTCGGGGCGTTGAAGCAATGTCATCGAGATCGTCAACGCAATACCATTGGTCGAGCGCCGCCTTGTCCGTGGTCCTGGTCATCGTGGGTCGCTCCTCATTTGGCGGCGTCAAGCCGCCAGTTCCGATTCGAGCTCCGTGCGCAGCGTTTCGGCGAGCTCTGCGAAATGGCGCTGCCCGGCGCCGCGATAATTGCCCTGTGACGCCGCAACGACCAGATGCAGGGCCGAGCGATGGTCGTCGATGGGCTGCACGCCGACGATCAGCGATTCGGCGATGTCGCCCTTCGTGGTCGTGACGACGACGAGCGCGCCCTCGTAGCGCGATGTCCGCTCGCCGCCGGCCGCAAGCGCGGCACCGAACGGGACGATGTCGGCGGAGGCCAGACGCTCGGCGGCCGTCGCGGCGGGGCAATCGATATGGATGCTGCGCACCGGCACCAGGGTGCGCCCGTTCGCTTCGGCCGGCATCGTCGGTGCCTCGGCTGTCTCGCCGAGATGCGCCCAGATCATGCCCACCCCTTCCGCCGAGCCGTGCCGCCAGGTGACGATCGACGGCGGCACCTTGAGATCGGGATGCGCGGGAATGTAGAGGCAATGCCCGTCGGTGCCGTACTGCCATCCGTGGTAAAGGCAGGCGATGCGGTCGCCGCGGACGAAGCCGAGGCTGAGGCGCATGCCACGGTGCGGGCAGCGGTCCTCCCAGATATGCGCTTCGCCCGTCTGGTCGCGCCAAACGACAATCTCCTCGCCGAGCAGGCGCGTTCCGTTCGACGTGCCGACCGTGACGCCGCCTGCAAGCGCAACCGGATACCAGCCGTCGTCACTCATGACAGGGCTCCTGTGGTTCCGTTCCTCATCGCAGGCGCCTCCGTGCGGCGGACGACATCGGCGACGAGGCAATCGATCGGGCCAAGGCTGCAGGCCATCTCGAACGCATCGACGAGGTCGGGCTCGCCCGACACCGTGATGCAAATCCGGTCAGTCTCGAGGTCCGGCGCGCCGGCATCGAGCGACAGCCGCGCCGCGCGGTGGCGCGCAAAGGCCGCGAAGCTTTGCGTGTCGAACCGGCCGGTGAACAGGAAGGTCACGGTCTCCATGCCAGACTCATCGCTCGTCGCGGAAATAGGGCTGGCCGAGCGCCTTCGGCGCCGCCATCCATTGGCGCAGGCGGCGCCAGGCGAGCACCGGCACGATCATCAGCGCGATCGTGCCGAGATAGGGCAGCATCGAAAGGAACGGCGCCGGGATGGGCCAATTGCGGGCCTGGCCGACGAAGCCGAGCGCGGTGATCATCCCAAAGAAGAGCGAGGCAAGCGTCACGGTGATGGGGCGATATCCGGCGAAGATGACCAGCGCCACGGCGATCCATCCCCGTCCGGCGACAACGCCGTTGGACCAGGAGGGAATGTAGGCCAGCGTCAGATATCCGCCGGCGGACGAAGCCAGCGCCGCGCCGCATGCCACGTACCAGAAGCGGATCTTGCGAACCGGAACGCCCGCAGCGTCGGCAGCGGCCGGGTTCTCGCCGACCGCGCGCAGGTTCAGCCCGTGCCGCGTCTTGAACATCAGATAGTGCAGCCCGATGGGCAGGACGATGTAGACGACGTAGACGAGAATGTTCTGCGAGAAGATGCCGCGCCCGACGATCGGAAGGTCGCTGAGATAGGGAATGATGAGCGGCTCGAAGGTGACCGGTGCCGGCGTGCTGGAATAGGGCTTGCCGATCACGGCCGCCAGGCCGCTGCCGATCAGCGTCAAGGCCAGCCCGCACAGAATCTGGTTGGCCCTGACGATGACCGTCGCGAAGGCGAAGACAGCACCGAAGACGAACCCCACGGCAATTGCCGCCGCCAGCCCGAGATAGACGTTGGAGGTCGTCAGCACGGCGATGATGGCGACGACCGCGCCGAGCCCCATCAGCCCCTCGACCCCGAGATTGACCACGCCGACGCGCTCGCACAGCACCTCGCCGAGCGCCCCCAGCGCCAGGACGCCGCCCGCCAGGACGGCAACGGATACGATGCCTGCAAGAACGTCCATACGCTCTACGCCGGCTTGGGCTGGCGCGGCACCAGCCGGTAATGGGCGAGCTCGTCGCCCACCGCAGTGAAGAAGAGGATGAGGCCGGTCAGGGCCAGCACCGTGTCGGTATTGATGCCTTTCGTCTGCAGCACGATGCCGGCATTGAGGATGACGGCCATCAGCGCGGCGGCCGGGATCACGCCGAGGCACGAGCCGCGTGCCAGGATCGCGACCATGATCCCGACATAGCCGAAATTGTTGGAGAGGCCGCCCTGCAGGCGGTGGACGGTGCCCACCAGCTCAAGCATGCCGGCAATGCCCGCGATGCCGCCGGAGACCAGCATGACCGCCACGATGCGGCGGCGAACCGGAATGCCGGCATAGCGCGCGGCTTCGGGGTTGGCGCCGCTCAGTCGCACCTCGTAGCCCCAGCGGGTATAGGCGAGCACGCCGGCCATGACGATTGTGAGCACGACCGCCAGGACGATGCCGTAATGCAGCGTGCCCCAAAGCGAGGGGACCACATACGGCACCTTGAAGGTGGAAGCGTTGGTATGGCTCGCCTTGTCGTGCCACGGCCCGGTCGAGACGTAGTAGACGCAGAGCGCCGCCACGAAATTGAGCAGCAGCGTGGTGATCAGCTCGTTCACGTCGGCGTAGGCGCGCGCCAGGGTGGGCAGCAGGATCCAGATCATGCCGCCCAATGCTCCGGCGATGAAGAGCACGACGATCATCACCGGCGGCGGTCCGCTGACGAAGACGCCGACGCCGGTGGCCGCCAGCGCGCCGATGTTGAACTGCCCCTCGGCGCCGATGTTCCACAGTCCGATCCGCAAGGTCACGACAACGGCAAGCCCGCAAAGGATCAGCGGCGTCACCAGCAGGCCGAGATCCTGCAGGCCGAAGGCCGAGCCGAAGCTGGAGCGGATCACCTGCTTGCCGAGGAGGAACGGATTGAAGCCGGCAAGCGCGAGGATGACGCTGCTGACGGCCAGCGCCAGCACGATGGCGCCGACCCGGGCGCCGAAGGCCATCGCCGGCTGCGTTACCGGAAAACGCTGAAAGCGCCGGGCCACTAGGCGGCCTCATGGGCGGGTTGCCGAACCTGGCCGCCCATGAGCAGGCCGATGGTCTCCAGATCGGCTTCGGCGATCGGGAAGTCGCCCATGATGCGACCCTCGTAGAGGACGATCATGCGGTCGGAGAGCGTGAACAGCTCCTCCAGCTCCTCCGAGAACAGCACCACGGCGACGCCGGCGTCGCGCAGCTCGACGAGGAATCCTAGAAGCGTGTTGATGGCGCCGATATCGAGGCCCCGGCTCGGATAGGCGGCGACCAGAAGCCGCCTGGCAATGCGCATCTCGCGCCGCGCGACGAGCCGCTGCTGATTGCCGCCGGAAAGGTTGCGCGACGGCATGGCGAAATCCGGAACCGACACCTCCGCCGCCTGCGCAATGGCGCGGGCGACCGAAGTCGCCGCCGCCGGGCTGTAGAACGGGCCGCGCGCGATCGGCGGCATCTTGTATTCGCGCAGCACCGCGTTGTCGGTGACGCTGAGCGACACGGCAAGGCCACTTCGCTGCCGGTCTTCCGGGATATGCGCGATGCCCAGCCTGGCGAAGGCGGCGGCGCTTTGCTCACGCACCGGCGCGCCGTCCACCCGAATCTCGCCCGCCGTCAGCGGGCGAAGGCCGGTCACGATCTCGCTGAGCTCGCGCTGGCCGTTCCCGGCGACGCCGGCAACGCCGAGAATCTCTCCCGGGTAAAGGTCGAGATCGACGTCCCTCAACGCGGTGACGCCGCGGTCGTCGACGCTGGAGACGCCCTTCAAGGACATGATCGGCGATTTCGGCGCGCGCCTCTGCCGGACCCTTCTGGTGATAGTCGCCGAACACGATGTCGCGACCGACCATCAGCCTCGCGAGCATGGCGTGATTGCAGTCGCCGGCGTTCTCGACGGCGATCTTGCGGCCGTCGCGAAGGACGCTGATGCGGTCGGCGATCTCGAGCACCTCGTCGAGCTTGTGGCTGATGAAGATGACGGCGTTGCCGCTCTCGCGGAACGCCCGGAGCGCGCGGAATAGCTGGCTCGCTTCGGCTGGCGTCAACACGGCCGTCGGCTCGTCGAGAATGAGAACCCGCGCCTGCCTTGCCAGCACGCGCAGGATCTCCACCCGCTGCTGCTCTCCCGCGGAAAGATCGCTGACGCGGGCGCCGGGGTCGACGGCGAGGTTGAACCGTTCCGCAAGCGCCCGCGTACGCGCTTCGAGCTTGCCGGCGGAGGCGCGCATCGGCGTCTCGTTCCAGCCGAGATGGATGTTCTCCGCGACCGTGAAGGCGCGCACCAGCTTGAAATGCTGGTGCACCATGCCGATGCCGGCGGCGATCGCGTCGATCGGCGAATTGAAGGCGACGCCGTAGCCGTCGATGACGATCTCGCCCTCGTCCGGCCGATAGCTGCCGGTGAGGATGTTCATCAGCGTCGACTTGCCGGCGCCGTTCTCGCCAAGCAGCGCGTGGATTTCGCCCGGCCGGACGTCGAGGTCGATGCGGTCGTTGGCAAGCACGCCCGGGAACGCCTTGGTGATCCCCTTGAGCAGGACGATCGGCGGCGTTCCCGGCGGCAATGCGTGGCCTTCGGAAGGTGTGCTATCCATCGGGCGGGAGATATCGCTCCTGTCGGGCGGCGCCTAGCCGACGCCCGACACGCCTTCGATCGACCAGTCCCAATTGTAGAGCGTCATCTCGTCCATGACCTCACCTTCCTTGACGCGGACCGCGCCGGTCGCGTCCTTCATCTCGCCGACGAAGGGGGTGAACCCGTTCACGATCTTGGTCCTGCACGGCGTCGGCCGCTTCCTGGACTTCCTTCGGCACGTTCTCGCCCCAGGCGTCACGGTCGATGCCACCGCCCATGGGCAGGATGACCTCCTGTCCGCCGGTCCATTCGCCGGCCAGCAGCTTCTTCACCTGGTCGATGTAGAACGGATTCCAGTCGAGGATCAGCGAGCTGACATAGGATTTCGGCCCGTAGCGGCGCATGTCGGTGTTCCACATGGCGGCCCAGACGCCGCGCTTCTCGGCGACCTGCAAGTAGGCGGCCTCGTCCATGATGCCGAAGAGGAAGTCGCAGCCATTGTCGACCAGCGCCGTGCCGGCCTGGTTGGCGCCCTGCGGATCGAACCAGGAATTGATCATGACGGCCTGCAGCGTCGCGTCGGGGTTGACGGTGCGGGCCCCCATCAGGAAGGCGTTGGTGCCGGAATAGACCGACGGCACCGGGAACGAGCCGACATAGCCGAGCTTGCCGGACTTGCTCAGCATTCCCGCCGCGACGCCGATCACATAGGTCGGGTACCAGTGGGCGATGTAGTAGAAGCCCATATTGTCGGCGGTGCGCCGCCCGTCGCATTCGAACCAGGCGACTTCCGGCGCGGAATCGCTCGCCGCGTAGAGCAGGTCGCCGTAATTGGAGCTGTCGAAGACGATGTCGGCGCCGTCGGAGACGAACTGCCGGTAGATGCGGGTGGCGTCGGCCGAGTAGGGTACGTTCTCGACCTCCAGCGTCTTGATCTTGGGGAAGGCCTCCTTCACCGCCAGCATGCCCTGGTGGTGGCTCCACGTCCAACCTTCGTCCGAGACCGGGCCGACATAGCTGAACGCAACGGTGACGTCTTCCTCCTTCCGCGCGGGGAAGGGCGTCGCCGCCCGCGCCCGCCCTGTGAGCGGCGGCATCATCATCGATGCGCCGAGCGCTCCGGTCATGCCGAGGAAGCGGCGCCGCGATGGGTGGTTCCCGAAGTTGATCATATGCCACTCCTGTCCTGTCTGTGTTGTTGCTGAAGTCCGTGTTGCTTTGTCGTCAGTGCATGTCTTGTGAGGCGGCCGGCAGGGACGCAGCCAGCGCATCGATCTCCGCCGACCAGGCCGGCAGCCATTCGCGCTTGGTGGATTCGTCGAGCCACGACCCGCGAATGCCGTTCAGCGCGCATTCCTTCAGCTCCTCCGGCGAGAGCCGCATCTCGGTCGCGACCCTTACATATTCGTTCGCGAGATCGGTGCCGAACATCGGAGGGTCGTCCGAATGGATCGAGACGTTGAGGCCCGCCTTGACCATCTGCCGGATAGCATGGTCGTCGGCCGCAAGATCCTTCCAGGGGCTGGTGATGCCCGAGGTGCTCGGGCAACAGGTGAAGTGAACCCCCGCGTCCCGGCAGCGCGCCACCAGCTCCGCGTCGTCGACGACATGATAGCCGTGGTCGATCCTCTCGACCTTCAGGACGTCGAGGCTGTCGCGCACATTTTCCGCCGGCCCGCTCTCGCCCGCATGGGCAGTCACGTGCAGGCCGGCGGCGCGCGCCTTCTCGTACATCTCCTTGAAGGGGGCCGGGGGAAAGGGCGCCTCGTTATAGTCGAGGCCGATGCCGATCACTTCCGGCCGGCGGTCGGCGAGGACCATGTCGAGGAACTCGAGCCCCCGCGCCGGCCCAAGCTCGCGCGAATGCGCCGGTATGAGCCGTGACTGCACCGCCTTGTCCTTTTCGGCGTCGTGCATCGCGCGCGATGATGCCATCGAGCATCACGGCATAAGGGATTCCGAAGGCGAGATGCGCGTGCGGGCTGAAAAAGAACTCCACGTAGCGGGCGCCGCCGGAGGCGCTGCTCGACAAGGCCTCATAGGTGACGCGATGGAAATCCTCGGCCGAGCGGATCGACTGGCAGACCAGATCGTAGATGGTGAGGAAAGCCGGGAGATCTTCATAGACATAGAGCTCGCGGACATCCGCCTTAATCGGCAGGTCAACACCGTTCTTCATCGCCAGCGCGGTGAAGGTTTCCGGCTTGACGGAGCCCTCGAGGTGCAGATGCAGCTCCGCCTTAGGCAGGCGCCGGGCATACGTTTCGATATCCATGCCCCCTCCAGACCAGCCTATGAGCTACGCAAAACCCGTGCCAAACGACGCGCGACATCTCGACGGGCCACCGGCATCAGCGACGCCCGGTGGCCGGCGCAACTGCCGCCGATCCGCCGCGCCGCTTACGGGTTGTTCGCGATCGGCCCGCGGCGTTAAGGGGCACGACCTTCTTCTCCTCGACCTCAGACGGCTGTTCGGCGCCCGCCGGCGCCAGATAGGACGAAAGCGCCTCGCGCACGCCGACCTCCGGAAGCACCGGATGGTCGAGAATGTAGGCGCGAGCGACGTCACGATAATGTGCCTCGATAAGCTCCAATGCCTGCTTGATGCGGCCCTTCTCCAAAAGATTGACGATGCGCGAGTGATCGTCGAGAAGGTCGCAATAGTCGAAGTCGGCCGTGACCAGCGCCCGCAAGAGCGTGGTGCGGCGAAGCAGCTGAGCGTGTATGTCCTGCATCACCTTGTTGCGGCTGAGGCGCACGAGGAGCATGTGGAAATCCTGGCCGAGCTCATCGGCAAGCGCCGTGTTGCCGGCCTCCACCGCCTGGCGTTGCCGCTCGACGTGGCGGCGCAACTCCGCCCAGCCCGCCGGCCCCAGCCGGTCGCTGAGCTGGGCCGCGACGCCCTGCTCCACGACGGTGAGCGCGTCGTAGATATCCATGGCGTCGCGCATGCTGGGCTTGGCGACGAACGCCCCGCGATTCCGCTCGATCTGCACGAGGTCGTCATCGGCCAGCCGGATCAGAGCCTGGCGGACGACGATGCGGCTGACGCCAAAGATTTCCGCCAGCTCGCGTTCGCCGAGCTTGCAGCCGGGAATCAGACGATGATCCATGATGGCCCGCGTCAGGATATCGGCGATCGCTTGAGAGCGCCCGCTCATCGAACAGCCTTCCCCTCCACGGCGTTTGACGCTGCGCCAGCGCCGCGTAACGTCACCCGACTGGGATTTCCTGTCAACAAACAAGGGCAGAATTGGCAGCTAAAAGAAACAAATTTGATATCCAATACTACCCTTGCTATGTTTCGACGCCACGATGAGGAGCGAAGCATGGCCAATAGCAGTCCGTGTCGCGACGATGTCCTCCTCAATGACTGGCACGTGGTCTGCGACCGCGACGCGCTGACCGGCCCCTCCCCTTATCCGACCCGCCTCCTCGGTATCGACCTGAAGGTCCAGGCGACGGCAGACGGCACGGAAGTCGTGCGCGCCGACGACGGGAAGCACGTGCTCTCGAAGGAGAGATACGGCTTCGTGTGGGCCTGCCTCGGAACGCCGGAGCGCGACATCCTGGACATCCCCGAGGCCGCCGAGCCCGATCGCCATCTGGTGAGCGGCGGCTCCATCGGCGTGAAGGTGTCGGGCCTCCGCGCCGTCGAGAACTTTCTCGACATGGGCCACTTCCCCTTCGTGCACACCGGGTGGCTGGGCATCGAGCCGCACACCGAGGTGACGCCCTACAACGTCGACATAACCGACGACGGGGAAGTGCTGGCCACGGAGTGCAAGTTCTTCCAGCCGGTCGCCTCGCCGAACGCCGAGGGCGGCTTCATCGTCGACTACACCTACCGCGTCATCCGGCCCTACACGGTATCGCTCTACAAGAGCAATCCGATCCAGAAGCATCGGCGCGATTCGATCTACCTCTTCGTCCAGCCGGTCGACGAGGAGAGCTGCGTCGCGCATTCCTTCCTCTGCTACCTGAAGGACGAGATGGAGGCGGCGACGGTGCGCTGGTTCATGCAGCTCATCTTCGCCCAGGACAAGCCGATCCTGGAGAACCAGGTGCCGAAGCGGCTGCCGCTCGATCCGCGCGCCGAGACACCGATCCGCGCCGACGCAAGCTCGGTCTATTATCGCCGCTGGCTCCGCGACCGGTCGGTCACCTACGGCGCCATTCCGGCCGCGATATAGACCTCTCGGACAGGGAAAGCCGATGCCGGAGCCCACCACGACCTGGCACCCGATCGCGGCCGGTTCGGATTTGCCGTCGCGCCACGTGTTTCACGGCCAGCTCGAGGGCCGCGAGCTAGCGGTGTGGCGGGCCGACGACGGCTACGTCAATGTCTGGGAGAACCGCTGCCTGCACCGTGGCGTCCGCCTGTCGATTGGCATCAACGACGGCCGCGAGCTGAAGTGCCAGTACCACGGCTGGCGCTATTCCAACCGCACTGCCGGATGCACCTATATCCCCGCGCATCCCGCCGACGCTCCGGCCCGAACCATCACCAACCGCACCTTCCCGGCAGCCGAGCGCTACGGGCTCGTCTGGTCGGCGGTCGAGCCCGCGAGGCGACGTGCCGAGCATCGCCGAGCTCGACACGCCTGACCTGCTGGTCCTGCGCGGCATGGCCGTCAACGCCCCGGCCGCGAAGGTGGCGTCCCTCCTGGAGGCACATCGGTTCCGGCCGAGCGACAGGCTCGATGGGGATGCCGCGGCCGTCGAGGCCGAGGCGCTCGACGCCTACACGGTGGCGCTCCGTGCCAAGGACGAGATGGCGGAGACATTCGCGGTCTTCTTCGTTCAGCCCGTCGATTCGAGCCGTTCGGTTATTCGTGGCGTGCTCGACAGCGGCCCCAAGGATGCCGGACGGCGGCTGGCGGTGCTCCGGCATCACAATGAGCGCCTGACGGCGATCCGCGACCGCGCCGAGCGCGAAGCCGCGGCCGCGCCCTCCCCGCCGCCGATCGAGCCGGACTTCGCGCGCGTCGCGCCCGAGCTTGCCGAGATGCCGCAGCCTGCCGCGAGCGGGCGCAAGGCCGCGATCTCGGTCCAGGTCGCCCGCAAATGGCCGGCCGCGGAGGGAATTGCCGGCTTCGAGCTGCGCCCGGTCGCCGGCCTGCTGCCGACCTTCCAGCCCGGCGCCCATATCGACGTCCACCTGCCCAACGGCCTGGTGCGCCAATATTCCATCGTCAACGGGCCGGGCGAGACCGACCGCTACGTCATCGGCGTCAAACGCGAACCGGACTCGCTCGGCGGGTCGTCCTGTCTGCATGAGAGCGTGCGCGAAGGCGACGTTCTCGCCATCTCGGAGCCGCGCAACAACTTTCCGCTCCGCCGCGACGCGACCAGGACGATCCTCATCGCCGGCGGCATCGGCATCACCCCGCTCATCGCCATGGCGCAAGCGCTGCATCATTCGGGGCTCGTGCACGAGCTGCACTATTTCGCCGCCGATCAGCGCCAGCTTGCCTTCGAGGAGAGGCGCGCCGGGCTGGGCGACACGCTCGTCACCCATCTCGGGCTTGGGCCGGACGTGACGATGGAGCGAATGCGCGCCCTCCTTGCCGAGTATCGGCACGGCCTGCACGTCTATCTCTGCGGACCGGCGCCGATGCTGGAGGCCGGCCGCAGCATCGCCGCGGCGGCGGGCTGGCCGGACTCCGCCGTGCACTTCGAGTATTTCAAGAACACCCATGCCATCGATGACAGCTCGAGCTTCGACATCGCGCTGGCGCGCTCCTGCGTGACGCTCAACGTCCCGGGCGGCAGGACCATCCTCGAGGTGATGCGCGAGAACGGCATCGACATGCCCTCCTCCTGCGAGCAGGGCGCCTGCGGCACCTGCGTCGCCACAGTCATCGAGGGCGAGCCGCTGCACCAGGACGTCTACCTGAACGAGGAGGAGCGCCGCGCCGGGCAGAAGATCATGACCTGCGTGTCGCGCGCCAGATCGGCGCGGCTCGTGCTCGACATCTGAGGCCGCCTCCATGCTGACGCTCTACGACTACGAGCTCTCCGGCAATTGCTACAAGCTGCGCCTCATGCTGAGCTTCCTCGGCCTGAAGCACAAGACCGTGCAGGTCGACTTCTATCCGGGCCGCGAGCACAAATCGGAATGGTTCGTGAAGCTCAACCCGCTCGGGCAGCTGCCGGTGATCGAGGACGACGGCCTGGTGTTGCGCGACGCGCAGGCGATCCTGGTCTACCTCGCCTCCAAATACGATCCGGCGGGGACCTGGTATCCGCGCAACAACCCGGCCCTCATCGGCGAGATCGGTCAGTGGCTCGCTTTCGCCGACGGTATCACCTCCACCGCCTCGGCCGCCCGTCTGCATGACGACTTCTTCTATGACCTCGACGTAGAGGCGGCGCGCGCGGGTGCGCACCGTCTGTTCCGCATTCTCGACGAGCATCTGTGGTTCGGCGAGCAGCAGGACCGCGACTGGATCTGCGCCGCCGCGAGCCCGACGGTCGCCGATGTCGCCTGCTTCCCCTACGTCATTCTCTCCGAGGAAGGCGGCGTCTCGCGTCAGGACTATCCGGCCATCCGCCGCTGGTGCGACCGCTTCAAGCGCATACCCGGCTTTGTCGTCATGTCCGGCGTGTTTCCCGCCGGCCCCGCGCGCGCTGCCTGAGCGCGAGCATCTGCAAATCGCCGAAGCCTCGACCGGACCGGCTACTTGCGACGGCAGCGAACGTGGTCGTCCTCGTCGATCCACTCGATCTCGTCGCGCCGCGCCAGCCGGTTCGCGTGGGCGAGCGTCTCGGTGAAGGCGAAGCTCATCTGGTGCGGATCGAGCGGCCGCGGGAAGAGGATGGGAACCAGCTCCGCCACCGTCATCGGGCGATCGCGACAGGCGTCGAGGATCAGGTCGCAGCGGTGCTCGTGATGCCTGATCAGCTGCTTGGTCCGCTCGGCGGCGCCGTAGAAGGGAAGCTTGTGGCCGGGCAAGAGCAGCGCATCGGAGGGAATCGTCTGGTTCAGCCACCTGAGCGAGCGGAGATAATGGCCGAGCGGATCTCCGTTCGGTTCAACCGCCCAGACGCTGATATTCGGCGAGATCCCGGCTATGATCTGGTCGGCCGAAAAAAGGAGCCTTTCCTCGTCGCAGTAGAGCATGACCTGCTCCTGCGCGTGGCCGTCGCCGGACAGCACCCTGAAACGCCGCCCGCCGATGGTCAGCAGGTCCCCCATCAGGATGCGCAGATACGTCGTCGGCAGGGGGTCAACCATCTGCAGATATTCGCGGCCCCGGGTGCTCACCAGCTTGGCGGGTTCCGCCGACATGCCGTGCCGCCGATAGAACTCAAAGCTCTGCTTCGACTCCAGCGATCTGGGGTCGAGCGATATGTTCAGGCTGTTGAGATAGGTGGAATGGCTGGTCAGCAGAGGCGCGTCGTATTTTGCGCACAGCCAGCCCGCCAGCCCGATATGGTCGGGGTGGAAGTGCGTGACGATCACCTTCGTGATGCGGTCGCCGGAAAGCGGGCCGTCGAGAATTTGCTGCCAATGCTCCCGGCTCGACCGGCTGCTGATCCCGGTGTCCAGCACGACCCAGCCGTCGTCATCCTTCAGGAGATAGCCGTTGACGTGATCGAGCTGGAAGGGAAGCGGCAGGCGAAACCAGAGTATGCCGGGCGCCACCTCGATACACCTGCCGCTCTCCGGTGGCTCCGGATAGGGAAACCTCAATCCGTCGCGCAGCAGCCCACCTTGAGCTGAGGCAATGTCATTTTCCGTCGTGGCCAACAGGCATGTTCCCTGGCTTGGGCGCCGGGCAAGCCGAGCAGGTCTTGCCCAATGCGACCGGTCCATATGCGACCGGTTCATATCTCAACTCATGCTTCCGCGAAGACAACAGGCAAATGCAACGCACAGGAATGCGGCAGATCGTGCCAGCCTTGCGGCCGCCGCCTCCGTAGGCCCGCCTCCGCCCGCATCGTCGCGCTTCGCGGCGCCGCGGGCGGAGGCGCCTTTGTCTCTGCTCTGGCTGGCGGCGCTAGTTTTGCGCAGGCCGCGACCGTCGCGGCAAACGAAGCGCCGGATTTCGATCCGGCGCGAAATTTGGCTGTGCTGATCGACGCTCGGGCCGGCATCGCCTTCGCGCCGGCCCGGTAGAAGCGTGTATCACCGCTCAGCGGAGCGCTGCCCGCTCGCCACGGTGAACCTCGCCAGCCGCCTGGAGAGCGCCGGCAAGATCTACGGGACGGCAATCATTCTCGGCGAAGCGACCTGGCGGGAGGCAGGCGAGCGCATCGTCGCGCGCCAGCTTGACCACATCGCCGTCTACGGCCGTAGTAAAGGCACGGCGATCTTCGATCTCAGACTCCAAGCCGAGTTGCCGCCTTCGGCTTGGGCATGCCGTGACGGCAGGGCGATCGAGGGTCCGCCAAGCGAGGCCGTGATGGCTGTAACGCATCGCCTGGCGACCATTATTCGGCCATTCCGATAATCCGGATTTATCTTCTTTGGCGCATAAATCGGAAATATGCGCTAATTCTCATATTGCTAGTTTATCGGAATTGGGTCATAATTGCATTTATGACCGACTTGGCCCGCAACCCGAAACAGATCGGCAATCTCATCCGGCGCGCCCGCAAAAGGCGGGGCTGGAGCCAGACGGAGCTCGGCGAGAAAGCCGGCCTGCGCCAGGAAACCGTATCGCTGATCGAGACCGGCAATCCGGCGACGAAGCTGGATACGATCCTTGCCGTTCTCGCGGCGCTCGACCTCGAATTCAGGATCGAGCCGCGCTCGAAAGGCGGGAACGCCGCCATCGAGGACCTGTTCTGATGGCGCGCCGCCGCCGGCATGCGCCGCTGCGCGTCTATCTGAATAACCGCCTGATTGGGCACCTGCTGAAAGAGGCCGGCGGCGCGATCAGCTTCCGCTACCATGAAGGGTGGCTGGATTGGGATAATGCGATCCCGGTCTCGCTTTCCCTGCCGCTGCGCGACGACGCCTATCGTGGCGCGCCGGTTGCCGCGGTGTTCGAAAATCTGCTGCCCGACTCCGAGGCGCTGCGCCGCCGCGTCGCCGAACGAGTCGGGGCCGAAGGCGCCGACGCCTACAGCCTGCTCGCCGCCATCGGGCACGATTGCGTCGGCGCGCTGCAATTCATTGCCGGCGACGATGAAGCCATCGACGCCACCGGCGCGCTCGAAGGCGACGCCGTCGATGAGGAAGCGATTGAGAAGCTGCTGCGCAGCCTCGCCCAGGCCCCGCTCGGCCTGAGCCGCGATGATGCATTCCGCATCTCGGTGGCCGGCGCGCAGGAAAAGACCGCCCTGCTCCATCACGACGGCCGCTGGTTCAAGCCGACCGGCACCACGCCGACGACGCATATATTCAAGACGCAGATCGGCGAGCTGCCCAACGGCATCGATCTCTCGAATAGCGTCGAGAACGAATATTACTGCCTCCGGCTCGCCGCCGCCTTCGGCCTTCCGGTCAACGAGGCCACCATCCAGACATTCGGCAAGACGGCCGCGCTCGTGATCGAGCGGTTTGACCGCCGCTGGACAAGGGACGGCCGCCTGCTCCGCCTGCCACAGGAGGATTGCTGCCAGGCGCTTTCAGTGCCGCCGGCGCGCAAATACCAGAGCGAGGGCGGGCCGGGCATGGTCGATATCCTTGATCTGCTCAAGGGCAGCGACACGCCGGCGGAAGACCAGACGACGGTGCTGAAAGCACAGCTCGTGTTCTGGCTCATCGGCGCGACCGACGGGCATGCCAAGAATTTCAGCCTGTTCCTCGGGCCCGGCGGCAGCTACCGGCTGACACCGCTCTACGACATTCTCACGGCGGAACCGAGCCTTGCCGCGCGGCAGATCGAGCGCAAGCAGATGAAACTTGCCATGGCGGTCGGTATCAGTAACCACTACCGCATCGAAACGGTCCTCGGCCGGCACTTCGTCCAGACCGGTGCAAAAGCAGGTTTGCCGAAGCGGCTCATAAGCGATGCGCTCGATGAAATCGCCGGAGCGGCGGAGGGCGCAATCGCGCAGGTCGAGAGCGCGCTGCCCGCGGGGTTCCCCCCACAGATCCACGACGCGGTCAGGAATGCCGTGAAGGCGCGGCTGGACCGCCTCCGTCCTATGACGTGAAGTCTGGTGATCCTCCGGGAGCACGCCGCTCGGCGACCGGGATTACGCTATGGCCTGTAGTTGTTCGCCCCGCGGATAATGCCCGTCATCTGGTCCACGACATCCGGGCCGGTCAGGCGCTTGGGCGGAATCTGGTCGGGGAATATTGCGTCGGGCCGTATGCCGTTATTAAGTGGCGTGCTTCAGGCTGGCCTCGATCGCTTCATCCATGAACTTCCGGTCGTCCCCTTCCGTGCGGGGACTGAAATGCCGCGTCGCGAGCCCCGCCAGCACATCGCAGAACTGGATCGGCCGGCTTTGCTTTGAATTGACGGCGGCGGTGGAGACGACGCGCAGCGGGTATTCGACGAACGTGCCATCGTCGCCGCGGACCATCTGCGTCCGGATCGAAACAGCAGCCCGCCCTTGAGGCTTCCGGCCAGCGCAATCAAGTCGGGCTCGTCTGCAGTCTCGCCGAAGGCAATGGCCCTGTCCGCGAGCGTCCCTCGCGGCCTGCAGTATCTTGTTGTCTGACATCACATGGTTGTCTGACATCACATCGACGATGCTACACAATCCTGTCGGAACCGGCACCGGCGATTTAAACGTCTTCGTCGCGATCTATCGGATCCGGTTCGATGCTTAACTTGCTTGAACGGTAGGCTCGTGCCGTGAACGCCGCGGCGTAGCCGATCAGAAAAGGTCGGCTTTCACCCTCGAAACCGGAAGTCAGCGACGCTCATACGTTTCAGAGGTGCCTCGGACATTCATTCCGCGCACGGTCTACCGAAAGTGTCCCCTCCGGTCAGGCTCCAAGCCGAGCTTCGGCGCGAAGGGGCTCGAACAGTTCGATCGGATTGCCAGACGGGTCTTCGAGGATGATCTGTTTGCCGCCAACGCCGGTGACGATGTCGTTTCGAAAGTGCACACCCGCTCGCCGAAGCGTTTCGACCATCCCTTGGAGGTTGGTCACTTCAATCGCGAAGCGATTCCACCCGCCAGGCTCCGGCTTGGTGCCATCGGGCATCTGCTGGCCACCACCGCCTGCCGGGTTTGGGGCACTCAGAACAAGCCGAAGGTCGCCACGCGACAGCATGGCAAAGGGCGGTGCGGGGTGCATCTCAAGTTTGAAATCCAGTTTCTCAGTATAAAACGCGATCGCAGCGTCGACATTGTGGACGATGTAGCGGACCTGAACCGTCGCCATCAGTTGTCCTCCCGTGTATCCCCGAGCTTCCTCGGTTCCTCGTGATGCGTACCTCTATCCCAGCGCTGTCTCAACATATTGAAGGGGGTAACGACACACGATCAGCTTTTTGGTTTCGTGCACCTCTCGTAGTCGGCCGATCCGAACCAGGTGGCCAGCGCGTCATTGAGTCCCCGGCGCGCCTGCTCTCCTGTCCAAGCCACGTATCCGTCTGGCCGGATCAACACGCTGCCTGGCGCGGGAACCTCGCCCAGTACCGGAAGCTCCCGCGGACCATCGTACGTGGCGCCAATCAGCTTGACGCGATCCGCCCATGGCGTGATGTCGAAGGCGCCGGGCTCACCGAGGTTGAGAAGCACCGGCCGGGCAGCGTGGAGCAGGCTTGAGATTGGCAACGCCGTAGGCGCACAGGGCCGGTTCTTCCCGAATGAAGCGCTCCAGCCGCGCGGGCTCGGCTATGCGCGATTCCTCTGCCGGGCCGCTGGTCGGTAACATCCTTCATGTAGACCCAGATGAGATCGCCGAGCGTGACAACACGGCCTGCCCCCTGGTCGATGAACTGGGCGCGGTCCATTTCTACTCGACTTTGTGTACCCCGGCCTGCGCGTCCTTTCTTGTGCGAAAGGTCGCACTCTGCACAGGCCAGCCATTGCGCCTGATCTGGACCGCCCACTGGTAGGGGCCCTTCTCCCTGATGTTTGCCATTACTGACACTCCCGAGCTGCGCCGGGTGTGCCAAATATGTGCCAAAATAATCCTGCGCACAGATTGGTCATAGAGACCAACTCTGTAACTCGCTGATATATTTGGGAAAATTGGCGCACCCGACAGGATTCGAACCTGTGACCTCTGCCTTCGGAGGGCAATGGTTTCGGCTTTCCCACCGGCCACCGAGGACGCCTGCACGCTCCAAGTACCTTGAAAACCAGCAAGATTTGCACCATTTCTTGTTTCTGGGGATTTCCACAGATCGCCGTCGGCGTATTACCCCGGTGTTACCCCGGCGATTTGACAGGGATGGAGGCGGCGGTGGCAGCGGGTCGGATTACCAAGCGGACTGTCGACAGCCTGAGGGCGACCGGACGCGAATACGTGCATTGGGACGGTGAGTTGAAAGGCTTCGGCGTGCGCGTCCGAGCGAGCGGTTCCAAATCATTCGTGGCCGTGTACCGGACCGGTGGCAGGAGCACACCCCTTCGACGCGTCACCATCGGTGCCGTTGGAAAGATCGAGGCCAGCAAGGCTCGTGACGAAGCCAAGACGATTCTACGCGGCGCGGAGTTAGGTGAGGATCGGGCGGCCGCGAAGGCTAAAGCACGCGTGGAAATGACGCTGGCCCAAGTTTGTGACCTCTACCTTGCGGAGGGATGCGACACCAAAAAGGCGAGCACGATCGCGACGGATCGCGGGCGCATCGAGCGGCATATCAAGCCGCTACTCGGTCGCAAGCGTGTCAGCGAGATCACCCGCGCCGACATTGAGCGCTTCATGCGCGACGTGGCTGCGGGGAAGACGGCAATTGACGAATGGACGAGGGCGCGGGGGCGGGCGATCGTGGAAGGCGGGAAAGGCACCGCGACGCGGACGGTCGGGCTGCTCGGTGGCATCATGTCGTTTGCGGTTTCGCGGCAGTTACGCCCCGACAATCCGGTGCGCGGCGTGAAGCGCTACCCCGACCGGAAGGGCGAGACCTTTTTGTCCGCTGCCGGTCTCGGCCGCATTGGCGCAGCTCTGGCCGATGCCGAGTCAAAGGGTTCCAATCCCGCCGCCATTGCGATCATTCGGCTCCTGGCCTTCACCGGCGCACGCAAGAGCGAGATCACCGGGCTCCGCTGGTCCGAAGTCGACCTAGAGAGAGGCTATCTGCGGCTCGGAGACTCCAAGACGGGCGCGAAGGTCATCCCGATCGGTGCGCCGGCCTGCGAAGTGCTTGCCGGTTTGCATGAGATCGCCGGCAGCCCGTTCGTGTTTCCGGCATCGAGTGGTGGCGGTTTCTTTCAGGGTGTCGAAAAGGTCTGGAAAATGGTGCGCGCGGCGGCGGGTTTTCCTAATCTTCGGCTGCACGACCTTCGGCACAGCTTTGCGTCAACCGGGCTAGCGCGCGGCGATGCGCTGCCGGTAATCGGTGCCATCCTTGGGCACGCCGACGTGAAGACAACCAGTCGCTATGCCCATCTCGCGGACGACCCGGTAAGAAAGGCAGCCGATGGTATCGCCGGGTCTGTCCATGCCGCACTTTCAGGAGCGGCGTTGGCTCCCCTCGTTCGTTTGGATCGCCCGCGCCGAAAAGCTTAGGGCGTGTACTCATAAATCGTCGCGGCGACCTTGGTAGCTACCCACGGCCGCTTCTTGGGTTGTTCCGGACATCGCTGGCTCGTACCAGCACGGCAGAAAAGCGCCACAAACCGACATGAGGCGTCCGGCGGAGAAGCGCTGAGTGAGCCTTGCCGGACGATCTTCCCTTCCGGCCTCAAGAGCCTACCGATCATTTTACGGCGACCTGACACATCCCGCTCAATTGAGCGGAAGGGCGACCTGCACCTCGGCGCCGTAAGCGTGGGCGGTTGAGCCGATGCCGTCGTAGGAGCCGCTGGCGCGGATGGGCACGCCGCTCGGCAGCACCACCTGCACGCCCCCTTGCACCTTGCCGCGCAGCCGGTCGCGCGACGGCGTGGCCCCGGCAATGGCCCCGGCAATGGCGATGTCCCCGTCGCCGGCAAAATCCCACAGCCCGGTGAGCCCCAGCTCGGGCTCGACGATGAGCCCGTTCGCCGCCGCGTAGCGATAGGCGACCTCAGGGCCAAGCTCCACGCGCCCCAGCGATACGGTCTGGTCGGGAATGAACACCCCGAGGCTGTCGGTGTAGCTTTTCTGGTGCTCCTCGCCGTATTTGACCGTGGCGCTCGGCGTGATGCGCCAATCGCCGAATTGCCAGTTGCCGGTCAGCCGCGCCGTAGTCAGCCAGCGGCTGGTGTCGAAGCCGTCGGTGTAGAGGCCGAAGGGGTCGATCGTGTTGCTGGATGTGCCCCAGGCGCCGCGCAGGTCGAAGAAGATGTCTCGCCCGAGCCGCGCGCTGAGATAAGGCCCGGCCATCCAGCCCGTGCCTTCGATGCTTCGAGATACGCCTCCAGCAGCGGCAGCTCCTCCTCCGACGCGACCTGCATCGCGCCGCGCGGTGAAAGTAGGCTCTGTTCCGATATGCCTTCCGGCAAGGCAAGCACCGGCTCCGATGCCGCGTTCAGCGCCCGCAACGTCGCATTGCCGTAGTTGCGGATGTAGACCGCCGCCGTGCGCCCGCTGGAATGCCAGCCGATGGCTTCCTCAGTCTCCAACACCGTCACGGAGGCGTCCGGGGAGAGCCGCGCCGCCGCGCCGACGCCTGCGATCCCGCCTCCAATCACAACAACGTCGGACGTCTCGGGCATGCACTCTCGAACCCGTTCAGGAAGCTCGTGAGGTTGTCGGCCAACGCATCGGTGAGATACCCGCCCTCCTGCACCAGAAGCGACGGCAGACCGAGCGCCGCGATAGCCCCGCCGATCTGCGCGAAGCCCGGTGTCGTGATCGCAAGACCACGTAACGGATCGTCCTCATGCGGATCAAGGCCGAGCGCGACCACGAGCACATCCGCCCCAAAGGCCCGAATACGCGCGAACGCCGTCTCCAGCACGCTGAGATAGTCGTCATCGCCTGTGCCGCGCGGCAGCGGCAGATTGAGGTTGGAGCCGCGTCCGGCCCCCTCGCCGCGCTCGTGGGCGTGGCCCCAGAAGAACGGATAGAAGCGGATCGGGTCCGCGTGCAGCGAGACGGTCAGCACGTCGGCGCGCTCATAGAAGATGCCCTGCGTTCCATTCCCGTGATGCAGATCGATGTCGAGGATGGCCGGGACGGCGGCCCGCCCTAAGCAGCCGCTCCGCGGCAATGGCGCAGTTGTTGAAGAAGCAGAATCCGCCGGCAAGATCGGCGAATGCGTGATGCCCCGGCGGCCGGGAGAGCGCGTAAGCGACGCGTTCCCCTTCCGCCACCATGGCGGCGGCGCTGATCGCGGTCTGGGCGGACCAATAGGCCGCTTCCCAAGTCCCGTCCGACGATTGGGCAAGCCGTATCAGCCTGATGGAAGCCGGCCTGGCCGACGGCGGAGCGCGGATAGCTCGCGGTGCGCCGGTCGGGATGGATGTTGGGGATCACCTCGTCAGCCGCCCCTTCGATGCGCTTCCAGCGCGCGTAGATCGTCTCCAGGAAGACGAGGTATTCCGCCGAATGGATAGCCGCGATCGGCCCGAGGCCGTTGTCCTTCGGCGCGGAGAACGAGCAGCCTGCGGCCTCTGCCGCGCCGCGGAGCACTTCGATTCGCTTCGGCTGCTCCGGGTTCGGCAGCACGACACCGTTCGCCATGAAGTGCTTCGGATCGTGCTTCCACTGACGCTCGTCGAATACGGCTTTCATGGCTCCCCTTTCAGGGCGTCAAGATCGGCCCCTTGCAGTGTCAGGTAGGTTTCGCGGGTGTCGGCTGACGAAACCGAGCCGCTCGTAGAAGGCGCGCGCCGACGGAGTTGTCTTCGTAGACGGCAAGCTTCAGATAAGCGGCGCCCCATTCCCGCGCCGCCAGCTTGTGCGCCGTCGCCAGAAGACGTCGGCCGAGACCCAGGCCGCGCGCCTCGGCCGCGACCCACAGGTCCGAGACAAAGAGGCCCGTCGCGGCGCGCTTGGTGGAGAAGACCGGCGAGTAGGTGGCGGCGCCGATCAAGACCTCCGCGCGCTCCGCGAGAAGCGCCGCGGAAGGCTGGACACGGGCCGAATCCGTGGCGGAGGATATCCTCCGTCTTCGCCAGATGGCGGTCGCCGATCTCGGCGGAGAGGCGCGCCAGCGCCTCGTTGAGCCGGCCGGCGTCCGCTTCCGTTGCGAGCGTGATGGAGATATCGGTCAACGGATCAGAACGCCGTCCGGTCGGCGCCCTTCAGGCTGAGTATCTTCCGTGCCTCGTCGGAGGTGGCGACTTCGCGGCCGAGCGCCTCGACGATCCCGCGGATCTTTTCCACCTGCTCGGCGTTGGACTTGGCAAGCCGGCCTTTGGCGATGTTGAGATTGTCCTCCAGCCCCACGCGCACGTGGCCGCCCATGATGGCGGACATGCTCGCCAAAGGAACCTGATGCCGGCCCGCCGCCAGAACCGAGAAGATGTAGTCTTCGCCGAACAGCTTGTCAGCGATGCCTTTCAAATGGGTCAGGTTCTCCGGGTCGGCGCCAATGCCCCCCAGGACGCCGAGCACGAACTGAATGAAGAAAGGCGGCTCAACCAGGCCGCGATCGACGAAGTGGCGCAACATGTAGAGATGGCCGACGTCGTAGCACTCGAACTCGAACCGGGCACCGCGCTTCTTGCCCATCTCTTCAATCACATGCGCGATGTCGCGCGGGGTGTTCTTGAAGACTAGGTCGTCGGAGTTTTCGAGGAACGGCTTCTCCCAATCGTATTTCCATTCGCTGACGCGCGACACCGTCGGATAGAGCGCGAAGTTCATCGTGCCCATGTTGAGCGAGCACATCTCCGGCTCCGCCGCCTTCGGTGCGGCCAGCCGCTCGTCGAGCATCATGGCGGCGCTGCCGCCCGTGCTCACGTTCACGATCGCATCGCAGCCCTTTCCGATCGCCGGCAGGAACGCCAGCAGATGCTCCGGCCTTGCCGAGGGGCGGCCATCCGACGGGTCGCGCGCATGCACGTGCAGGATCGCTGCACCTGCTTTGGCGGCGTCCACGGCCTGCGCGGCGATATCCTCCCCCGTCACCGGCAGATAGGGCGACATTGAGGGCGTGTGGATCGAGCCGGTGATGGCGCAGGTGATGATGATCTTGCTCATCTTAAGCGTTGAGAGCGGGTGCCGGCTCGATCGCCGCCAGGAAGGTGTCGAGCGACTTGACGAGCAATTCCATGATCTCGTCGACATGGTCCTCGGTCGCGATCATCGGCGGACAGACCAGGAAGTGGTCCCCTTCATATCCGCCGCGCGTGCGGCGCGAGTAGATGATGAGGCTGTTCGCGTAGGCGATCTCCACTACCCGGTCGAAGGCGGCAAGCTCTCGCGGTAGTGGGCACATGCTCCTGCGATCTGCGACCAGCTCGAAGGCGAGCAGCAGGCCCTCGCCCCGTACGTCGCCGACGATCGGGTAACGGTCCATCAGACCCTTGAGGCGCGATTTCAACAGAGCGCCGATGCGTCGGGAGTTTTCCATCAAACCCTCGGTCTCGATCTCTTCGATCACGGCGAGGCCGGCGGCACAGGCAAGCGGATTGCCGGCATAGGTGAAACCGTGGATGAAGCCGCCGGCATCGAGCACCGGCTCGACGATCCAGTCCTGCGCGAGCATCGCACCGAGCGGCGCATAGCCTGCGGCAAAGCCTTTCGAGACGACGAGGATATCGGGCGCCACGTCCCAATGTTCTGCCGCGAAGAAGCGTCCCGTGCGGCCACCGCCGGACATCACCTCGTCATGGATCAATAGAACGCCGTAGCGGCTGCAGATCTCGCGCACCCGTGCCATGTAGCCTGCCGGCGGCACCAGCGCGCCGGTCGAAGCCCCGCCGATAGGCTCCACCATGAAGGCGAGCACCGTCTCGGGGCCTTCTTCGAGGATCTTCGCCTCAAGCATGTCAGCGTAGTAGCGGCCGGTTTCGGGATCCTCGGGATCGAGCCCATCGAGATAGGCGCGCGGCGCCGGCACCTTCGACATGGCCCGCATCATCGGATCGAAGGGCGCGGTCATCGGGGTGTAGCCGGTGATGGCGAGCGCACCGAGCGTGCTGCCGTGATAGCTGGGAAAGCGCGAGATCACCTTCCAGCGCTGCGCCTCGCCAATCGCCAGCGCGTACTGGCGCGCAAGCTTGATGGCGCTTTCCACCGCCTCGGAGCCGCCCGAGACGAAAAACACGCGGTCCATTCCTGTTGGAGAGAGCTCGGAGACCTTTGCCGCGAGCCGCTCCGCCGGCTCGTTCTCGAAATGAAGCCGGTAGCCGAAGGTGGCCTTTTCCATCTGCCCGCGCATCGCGTCCAGGACACGCGGATTGGAGTGGCCGACGTTGCACACCATCGCTCCGGAAGAGCCGTCGAGATAGCGCTTGCCGTCCACGTCCCAAATATAGACGCCGCGCGCCTGATCCAGAAGCGGACGCCGCCGGCGCGTCTGGTAGAAGAGATGACTTTTGCGCTCGTTCGACATCAGGCATCCCCGGGCAAGGCGGCGCAATCGCGCGGGCGAAGACGAACGGACACCGCCGCACCTTCGGCGAACGGATGCTGGTCGATCATGTTGATGGCCTGGAGCTGCCGATCGCCGACGCGCACGAAATAGCGCGCCGCCTGCCCCTGATAGTCCACGGTTTCCACCACGCCATCGACCGCGATGGTGCCGTTGGCCGGTGCGTCTGGTGACACCAGCTGCAGCTTCTCGGCGCGGATCACGAGCTTTGCTGACCCCTGCCCGTTCAACTGCGGGGCGTTCTCGGCGGGGATCACCAGGCGCCCGAAGCCCTCCGCCTCCAGCGCAATGGTGCTCCCGTCCCTGCCGACGTTCCTGGCCGGCAGGATGTTCGACGCCCCGAGGAACCGCGCCACAAATTCGCTGGCGGGCGTGTTGTAGACGTCTTCCGGCGCCCCGGTCTGCTCGACCCTGCCCTCCGACATCACCACGATCCGGTCGGACATGGCGAGCGCCTCGGACTGGTCGTGCGTCACGAAGATGGTGGTGACGCCGATGCGGTCCTGGATGCGCTTCAGCTCCACGCGCATGTCCTCGCGCAGGTTGGCGTCGAGCGCCGAGAGCGGCTCGTCGAGCAAGAGCACATCCGGCTCGATCACGATGGCGCGCGCCAGCGCGATGCGTTGCTGCTGGCCGCCGGAAAGCTGTTGCGGATAGCGGTCGCCGACATGCGGCAGCCGCACCAGCTCCAGCGCATCTTTAACGCGCTTCGCGGCGTCGCCCCGGCTGACATCGCGATATTTCAGGCCGAAGGCAACGTTGTCCGCGACAGTCTTGTGGGGAAACAGAGCGTAATTCTGAAAGACCAGCCCGAGATTGCGCTTATGGATCGGCACCTCGTTGACGCGCCGGCCCTTGATTGCGATCTCCCCCTCTGTCGGGTCGAGCAGGCCGGCCACCATGCGCAGCGTCGTGGTCTTGCCGCAGCCGGAGGGGCCGAGCAGCGTCACGAAGCTTCCCTCCGGTATGTCTATCGACAAGCGGTGGACAGCAGTGAAGGTGTCGAAGCGCTTTACGATATCCCTGAGTGTGACGGCGCTCACGGGGCGGTCTCCGGGCTCATAAGACGTATGAATGGCTCCCGCCGCCGACGCGGCGGGAGCCTCCGCGGCGCTAGGTCTAGTAGCCTTTCTCCACGCGGTCGAACTTCTTCGACCATTCCTGCTCGTGGCCGTTCCAGTAGGTCGGGTTGGCGAAGGTCAGGCCGGAGAGCGTGCCGGACGGGTCGAATGCCGGCAGCGTCGGGATCTTGTTGCCCAGGTCGACCTTGGTCGGGTCGAGTGCCGGGGGATAGTTCTGTCCCTCGGCCACGGCGATGGAAGTTTCGGGCGCCAGCATGAAGTTCAGAAGCTCCTCGCACGCTTCCATCGGCGAGCCCTTGAGGACGAACAGGCATTCCTGCCAGCCATAGCCGTTCGGCGGGTCCATGTAGCCGATGTCGTGGCCCTGCTCCTGCAGCGCATAGATGCGGCCAGACCAGCCCTCGGTGACGTAGATCTCCTCTTCCGCCAGCAGGCTCATCAGCTCGGCGCCCGAGCTCCAGTATTTCAGCACCAGGTCGCGGTGCTTGCGGATAGCGTCCCAGATCGCATCCATGTCGGTGGCGTCGTTCGGGTCCTGCCCGGTCTGCAGCGCGGCGAACCAGATGCGCGTGCGCCAATCGCTCCAGCCGCCGATCTTGCCCTTGTATTTCTCGTCGATCAGGATCTTGGCGCCCATCTCCTTCATCTCGTCGTCGGAGATGTACTTGCGGTTATAGGCAAGGCCGGTCGTGCCGTAGTCGTAGGGCACGCAGGACAGCGTGCCGTCCGTCACCTTGCGGAACACCTCGACCAGTTTCGGGATCACGAACTTGAGGTTGGGTATGTTGTCCTCGTTCAGCACCGAGCTGAGACCGAGATTGTGATAGCGCGCATAGTCGAACACGCCGGAGAGGTGGGCGATGTTGTATTCGCCTGGCTGGCTGGCTTTGACGCGCGAGATATATTCGTCGGCGCCGCCGAAGGTGCCGTCCACCACCTTGATGCCGGTGGCTTCCGTGTAGGGATCGAAGGCGTATTTGCGGAAGGCGTCGGAGACCACTCCGCCCCAGCCGTCGAAGCGGACTTGCTCAGTCGCGGCCAGAGCCCGGCGGGCAAAGGGCATCTGCACGCCATAGGCCAGGCCGGCCGCCCCGATGAGGCCCAGGAAGGTTCGGCGATCGAGGTCGCCGTTCAAATAGCGTTCGCGCAGTCGCTCATAACGGGTGGTGTTGTCCATCTGTCATCTCTCCTTGTCGATTGGCATTGGCCGTTCCGCGCGGTTCTCAAGCGCCGCGCTTCGTTGACGTGCGCCGGGCAATCGCCGCCCCGAGCAGCGGAAGCCCGACGGTGAGAAAGATCATCACGGTGCCGAGCGCGTTGATCTCCGGCGAGATCGAGTTGCGCAGCATCGCGAAGATCTGAGTCGGCACGGTCTCGACGCCACCGGGCTTCCAGAAGAGCGTCCCGGTGATGTCGTCGAAGCTGATGGTGAAGGCGAACAACCCACCGGCCAGAACCGCCGGCAGGAGAAGCGGCAGGGTGATCTGGAAGAAGGTCTGAACCGGGCTTGCGCCAAGGCTCATCGCAGCCTCCTCGACGTCTCGGCGGATGCCGACCAGCCGCGCCTGCACCACGAGGATGACGAACGGCAGCGTGAAGATCACATGGCCGAAGAGAAGGAGGACGAAGCTCTTGTTGATCGAGAGGAAGTTGAGGAAGAGCAGGAGCGCGACGGCGAGCACCACCTCCGGCACCAGGATCGGCGCAATCAGCAGCGTGGTGATCAGGTTGCGGCCCGGCACCTCGTAGCGGACCAGCGCCAGGCTCGCCAGAACCCCGAGCGTGGTGGAGACGATGGCCGTCAGGCCGCCGAGGATCATCGAGATGCGAAACGCCCTGAGGATGGCTTCATTGCTGGCAAGCTCCACGAACCAGCGGAAGGAAAGCCCCGTCATCGGAAAGCTGCCGAACTGGCTGGCGTTGAAGGAGAGCAGGACCACGACGGCCACGGGCAGGAACATGAAGACGTAGACCAGAAAGGCCCACGCGCGGATCAGCGACCCAGCCCATCAGCGCAGCCCCTTCGCGAGCTGGCGACATGCCGAGATAGTGGTTGTAGACGAGCACCAGCGTGCCAAGCACCGCCAGAAGCATCAGCGACAGCGCCGAGCCGAGCGGCCAGTCGAGCTGGGTGATGACCGCTTCGAACACGAGGTTGGCGAACATCGCGTCCCGCGGCCCGCCAAGGACCAGCGGCGTGATGTAGGTGCCCGCCCCCAGCACGAAGCAAAGGAGCCCGCCCGCCGCCAGACCGGGCAGCGAGAGTGGCAGCGTCACCTCGAGAAAGCTCTTCCATCGCGTCGCGCCGAGCGAGCGGGCCGCATCCTCCAGCGACACGTCGATGCCCTCCAGGCTGACGAAGATGTTCAGCACCATGAACGGCAGCAGGAAGTGAACGAGGCCGAGGATAACGGTCGTCTCGTTGTAGAGCATCTGGATGGGCTCGGAGATGATCCCGAGCGCCATCAGCGCGGAGTTGATCGCGCCTGACACGCCCAGAATGTGGATCCAGGACATGGTCCGGATGATGTAGCTGATCCAGAAGGGCAGCATGAGAAGCAAGAGCAGGATCGCCTTGTTGCCCTTCGAGCGCGCGATGAAATAGGCCGCCGGGTAGCCCATCAGCGCGCAGACCAATGTGGTGATCGCCGCGATCTTCAGCGTCTCTAAGAGGATGTCGCGATAGAAGGGATCGGTCAGCGCCTCATGCCAGTTGGCGAGGTAGAAGCCGACCTGGTCGGCGCCGGTCGCCGTGCGCAGCCAGAAGGAATAGACGACGATAAAAAGGAGCGGAACGAACAGGAGCAGTACGACTGCGATCAGGGCTGGTGAGAGCAGGATCCATGGCTGCCGCGCTTCGCGCGCTTCCACCGTCATCGTCGTCCCGCCAAGTTTTGCCTTGAAGGAAGCGTCGCAAGAGTCCAATCATTCAGCAAATAGATAGTGCGAATTCCGACTATAGGTACTGATCTATGGACGACGTGGCTGCGCCCCGACACTGCCGAACGGTTGGCCCGGCAGCTCGACTGGAACCTGCTCAGGACCTTCGTGGTTCTGGCGGAATCCCACAGCATCACCGAGGCCGCCGAGCGGCTGAGCCTGAAGCAGCCGAGCGTCTCCAGCGCGCTGAAGCGCCTGGAGGAGCGGCTGGGCAAGAGGCTGATCGACCGCTCGCCGGGGCATTTCCGGCTGACCGAGGCCGGCCGCCTGCTGCACCGCGAAGCCATCGACATTCATGGCGCTATCCTGCGGCTCGGCACCCTTATCCGCGACGTCACCGACGAGGTGCGCGGACATGTCCGCATCGCCATGGCGAGCCACGTAGTCTGCCCGGTCTTCGACGACGCGCTGACCGCCTTTCACTCCGCCTATCCGCGCGCCACGCTCTCCATCGACATCTCCGCCAGCCGCGACGCGATTGCGGCCGTGACCGCCCGGCGCGCCTCCATGGCGGTCTGCCTGGTCCACCGCCGCAGTCCCAAGCTGGAGTATCGGCGCCTCTACCGGGAGTATTTCGGGCTGTTCTGCGGACCGACCCATCCCCTGTTCGGAAGAACGGGCCTGACGAAGGCGGACCTGGCGGGGCATTCCTCCGTCAGCTTCGTCACCGACCAGATTAGCGACGCGCTGCGCCCGGTCGCTCTCATGCGCGCCGAAGCGGAACTGGAGGATCGCATCGTCGGCACATCGGCCAACCTGGAAGAGGTGCGCCGCATGATCATTGCCGGGTTGGGCGTGGGACCACTGCCGATCCATGTGGTTCGGCGCGACGTGGAGGACGGCCTGCTTTGGCAGCTTCCCCCTTACGACAAGATACCGGCCATCGATGTGCACGTGGTGTCGAACCCACGCGCGCAGACGAACCGCGCCGAACAAGCGTTGCTCGGCGACCTGATCACGCGCATCGAGAAAACTCCCATTTCAGAGCGAACCTACCAGTGAGATCGTCTGCTGCCCGGGGGATTTTCGAGATCTGGCCCGTTTCGAACCCCGAATGCCGGGGGCGTGTTTTCGTGGATTTGAAAGCCGAGGCGCAAAATATCGCGCATCTTGTGGTAGCGGAGGAGCGCGACCATCAATCCCCCCGAACCGATCTGAGAGGCCTCGCGCGAGCCGACAAATCACCCCCGTCGAGCAGCTGCAAAAAGGTCGCATTTTTCGACTGTGACCTTGGTGTAGGAAAGGCAAAGTCCTGCCCAGGGGCCGATGGGACTGCTTGCACGGAGAGACGCGCTGTGAAGTTACAGGCTTCTAGGCAATTTGGCTCAGCAGCGAAAAATCCTGAGGAGTACACGGTCTTCAAGAGTAGTATTGTGCGCCGGAATACCAAGATCTGGAAGTACTCTCGTCTATAATATGGTTAGAATAATAGCGGATAAGAACTTTAAGAATACCTACTGCACATGGGTGGGCGACTTCAACGAAAGGTTGGCTCAAAAAGCGGACTACGTTGTGATCAAGATTCACGAGCGGGCCCCTTTGCTGGCGCGCGAGGCGTGGAAGACCCTCACAACCGTAAGAGATGTCAGGGACATCCTGTGCTCGATGAAAGACATGGGTTGGTGGAAAGCGAACATGAGGCGCTTAAACGTGCTCGCAATGTGATCAGGATGCATAGGTTCTGGGCAAAACGGTGCGAGCTGGAAATGCGATACGAGGGGATGATAGGCCACGAGCCCGAGGCGCTGCGGAAGGTTTGCGCTGGTCTTGAGGTCGAGTGCGCAGATAAAGAGATTGAACAGATGCTGGGCGAACTAATGGCAATCGGAGAATCGCGGGCGGACGGCATCTACGATTCTCCAACACGCTGATGCATAAGAAGCATCTGTTCGGTGGTCAGATTGGCAAATGGAAAGATTGTCTGGGTAGGGAGTTGGCCGCGGAGCTCAACAAGCAGTGCAGGCGGTGGTTGGTTGAGAACGGCTACGAAGCTCAGTGACATCCACTTTGGGGAGAAAGGCGGCCGGTGGCCAGGCCGGCGGCCGCGGACTGCTACCTTTGGGATGTGCCCGGTTGCTGACGGTGTTCTTCTGAGAGAGCTTCACGGTCTGCGTCATCCGTGGGTTCGATCCCCACAGCGCTCACCAAGATTTCCTTCAAAATCCAGCCTAGTCCTCGAAGCGACCCGTGGCGTCGCGATCGCGGTCGTAGCGTCGCTCGAGCGGAAACGGCGGCAACCAGGACTCGCGACGGACGGTCCAGAGTTCGTAGGTCGGCGTCAGCTGGTCCGGGGCATCCAGGGACCCCAGGTTCACTTCGATCTCGTCTGCGCTGCGTGCGAAGACGGACGAGCCGCAGCGCGGGCAGAAGAACCGCCCGGCGTAGTCGCGCGTCTCGCCCTCGATCGTCACCGCATCCTGCGGGAACACCGCGGAGGCGTGGAAGAGCGCCCCATGATGCTTGCGGCAGTCGAGACAGTGACAAAGGCCGACCCGGTACGGGCGTCCCGACGCCACGATCCGGACGTTGCCGCACAGGCAGCCGCCGGTGAATTGGTCCATGCCGCGTCTCCTCTGAAATCAAGCGGTCGGGATGGTTACAACGAACGGCACCGCCATTGCCATTGCCATTGCCATTGCCCGCTGCGGGGCCGGCCCTTGCTCGCCCTTGCTCGGTGGCAGGAGCGGCGGCCGGCCTCCCTGCCCTGCTATCCGGCGCGGGCGAACCGCTCGAAGCGGAAGGGCGTGGGGTCGACGATCGGGCTGTCGCCGGCGACGAGATCGGCCGTCAGCCGCCCCGCCCCCGGTCCGATACCGAAGCCATGCCCGGAATAGCCCGATGAGAGGAAAAGGCCCGGGACGGAGGCGATCGGCCCGATGACCGGGACGGCATCGGGCGTGGCGTCGATCAGGCCGGCCCATTGATGCGTCACGCGCGCGTTGGAGAGCGCCGGGAAGGCGCGGACCGTGTTGGTCAGCCCCGCCTGGTTCAATCGCTCGTCCGGCTCGGGGTCGGCAGCGGAAGCGCTCGAACGGGGTCCACGTCGGCCGCCCAGCGGCGCGGCATGGCAAGCTCGGTGACGAACTGGCGGCCGATCCTCAGTCGGAGCTCACGCCAGCTTGTCCTCAGGCTCGGGAGGAACTCGAAGAAGAACCGGAAGCTGTCGGGCACGATCAGCGCCGTGGCGGCGTTCCGCCGCGACACGGTATAGCCGCCGTCCTCGCGCCTGCGGAAGGCGAAGTCGCTGCCGCCGACCGGCATCTCCGGAACGTTCCCCGAGGCCTCCACCCGCATCGTCGTTCCGAGCAGCTTCAGCTGCGGGAAAGTGACGCCGAGATTGCCGAGGAAGAGACGCGACCAGACGCCACCGGCGACCACCGCGGCGGAACAGCGGATCGTCCCCTTCTCCGTGATCACGCCGGAGAGCCGGCCGGCTTCGGTCTCAATGGCGCGCACCGCGCAGTTCTCGAGCAGCACGGCGCCGCGTTGGCGCGCCGCCTCGGCCAGGGCCGGCGCCGCCATCGAAGGCTCGGCGCGTCCATCGTTGGCGGTGTGGAAGCCGGTATCGAAGCCCGGAGCGATGCCCGGCAGCAGCTCCGCGATCTCGTCGCGGCTCAGGCTGCGTATGGGAGCTGGTGGTCCTGCGCGGACTCCGCCCAGCCCGCCAGGCCTTCACTGCTCTCCCCCGGCCGGAAGGCATAGACGATGCCGGTCTGGCGGAAGCCGGTGGTGGACGCCCCATCG